>NZ_MYFL01000003.1:655028-823006 GCF_002193035.1 Delftia sp. K82
CGCGGCGGGGGCGCCCAGCCGAAGGCGTCGTCCCCCTCCGCGAAGCGAGAAGGGGGAAGCGGCGCAGCCGCTCAGGGGGTCAGATCAGCGATTTAGCGTTGTCCAGCACGAAGTCGCATGCCTTTTCCTTGAGGTCGCCCTTGAGCTTGTCGATGCTGAAGCTCTTGCCGTTGGAGCCGGTGACCAGGCCGCCCAGGCCGTTCTGGAATCCCGTGTCCTTGGGCTCTTCCTGCTTTTGCATGCCCAGCTTGCCCAGCAACTGGTCCTTGACCTGGGCCGCCTTGTCGGCATTGAGGTAGTTGTTCTTCATGCAGTAGGAGATGACGCCTGCCGCATTGCCGGCCGTGGCCGAGGGGCTCAGGCCCAGGGCGGACAGCGCACCCGCACCGCCTGCCCCCGCACCCAGCATGCCGCCGAGGCCGGAGCCGGCGCCTTCGCTGCTGGCCGCCTTGTCACCGCCCAGCCCGGAGGCCTGGCGCAGCGAGTCGCCCAGGCCCGACGCCTGGGCAGGCAGGGCGCCCAGGCCCAGCATGGCGCACAGCAGTGCGCTGGCAATGGATGTCTTCATGGATGCTTCCTTTCCGCGGCAACCCGCAGGCTCGATACAGGGCCTGAAATTAGCACGCCGTGCGGCGCAGACCTGTGCCCGATTGCAAACCTTTGCCAGAGCGGGCCGTGGCGGTCTTTCGCGTTTTCACTAGCTGTCAAAGCCGTTGGCCTGTCCATGATGGCCGCACGCCAATGGCGGGCCGCAGGCGGCGGTCTTGTTATTTGGAAATGGCTTTTAAGTATAAAAATCAATTCAACAAGCTGTAAAAGTTATTTACAGTGGGGCGCACCTATATGGCCCGCTTCTTGCGGCGTCCGGGCTGCTGCGTCGCATGACCGCCGCCATTCCAATCAATCCACAGGGGAGCAGACAAATGATCATGAAGATTCTGGGCAGTTCTTTGCTGGCCGCAGGCCTGTTGACCTCGGCCGCGCTGGCCCAGGCCGAGACCGTGCGCTGGGCGCGGGGCTCCGATCCGACTTCGCTGGACCCGCATGCCTTCAACGTGGGCACCAATTTCGTGCTGCTGCACCAGATCTACGAAACCCTGGTCATCCGCTCGGCCGACGGCAAGCTGGTGCCCACGCTGGCCACCTCGTGGAAGATGACCTCCGACCCGTCGGTCTGGGAGTTCAAGCTGCGTCCCAACGTCAAGTTCCATGACGGCACGCCGTTCACGGCGCGCGACGTGGTCTTCTCGCTGAACCGCGCCAAGGGCGAGAACGCCCAGGTCAAGTCCCTGCTGTCCTCGATGGAGGAGGCCAAGGCCGTGGACGATCTCACGGTGCAGGTGAAGACCAAGGGCCCGAACCTGATCTTCCCCGACAACCTGACCAACCTCTTCATCATGAGTGAGAAGTGGTCCAAGGCCAACGGCGCCGAGACCACGCAGGACACGGCCAGCAAGACCGAGAACGGCGCCACGCGCGCGGCCAACGGCACGGGCGCCTATGTGCTGGCCAGCCGCGAGGTCGATTCGAAGACGGTGATGAAGCTCAACCCCGACTACTGGGGCAAGGGCCAGTTCCCGCTGCAGGTGACCGAGCTGATCTACCTGCCCATCAAGTCCCCGGCCACGCGCGTGGCGGCCCTGCTGTCGGGCGAGGTGGATTTCGCCCAGGACATTCCCGCGCAGGACGTGGCGCGCCTGAAGCAGGACAAGCGCCTGCGCATCAATGAAGGCCCCGAGAACCGTTCCATCTTCCTGGGCCTGAACGTGGGTGCGGCCGAGCTCAAGAGCAGCAACGTCAAGGGCAAGAATCCGCTGGCCGATCCCAAGGTGCGCCAGGCCATTGAGCTGGCCATCGACCGCGATGCGATCAAGCGCTCGGTGATGCGCGGCCTGTCGATTCCCACGGGCGTGATCGCGCCGTCGTTCGTCAATGGCTACGACAAGGCCTTTGCGGCCTATCCCAAGGCGGATGCCGCCAAGGCCAAGCAGCTGCTGGCCGAGGCGGGCTACCCCAACGGCTTCACCATCACGCTGAACACGCCCAATGACCGCTATGTGAACGACGAAGCGATTGCCACAGCGGTGGCGGGCTTCCTGGGCCGCATCGGCATCAAGACCGAAGTCTCGGCCCGGCCGATCGCCATGCACAGCGTCTCGCTCACCAAGGCGGACAGCGACTTCTACCTTTACGGCTGGGGCGTGCCCACCTATGACTCGGCCTACATCTTCGACTTCCTGGTGCATACGCGCGGCAAGGACAGCCGTGGCGCGCAGAACGCGACGCACTACAGCAATGCCGATGTGGATGCCAAGATCCTGTCCCTGTCCTCGGAGAGCGACAAGGCAAAGCGCGATGCCACCATCAAGAGCATCTGGGAGACGGTGCAAAAGGAGCGCTTCTACATTGCGCTGCATGACCAGGTGATCCACTTCGCGTCCGTGCCCCGGATCAATGTGCCCGTGCACCCGGACAACGCGCTGCACTTCAAGTTCGTCAAGTTCGAGAAGAAGTAAGCACCGATGCTGGTCCATCTGCTGCGCCGGCTGGGCCAGTCCGCCCTGGTCCTGCTGGCCGTTTCCTTTGTCTCGTTCATGGTGTTCCGCCATATCGGCGATCCCACGATCAGCCTGCTGGGCGAGGACGCGACGGTTGCCGAGCGCGAGGCGCTGACGGAAAGCCTGGGCTTCAACAAGCCCGTGCCCCTGCAGTACCTGGGCTACGTGGGCAAGGTGCTGCAGGGCGACCTGGGCATCTCCTACCGGCTCAAGCGCCCCGTGACCGAGATCATTGCCGAGCGCCTGCCCGCCACGCTGGAGCTGGCGATGACGGCGGCGCTGTTCGCCCTGGTCATCGGCGTGGCGCTGGGCGTGTATACGGCCATACGGCGCGAGGGCTGGCTGAGCCGCTCGATCATGACGGTGTCGCTGGTGGGCGTGTCCCTGCCCACCTTCCTGATCGGCATCGCCCTGATCTACCTGTTTGCCGTGGAGCTGCGCTGGCTGCCGTCCTTCGGGCGCGGCGAGACGGTGAAGCTGGGCGGCTGGGAGACCGGGCTGCTGACGGCTTCGGGGTGGTCGGCGCTGATCCTGCCGGCCATCACATTGGGCTTCTACAACATGACGCTGATCATGCGCCTGGTGCGCGCCGAGATGCTGGAGGTGCTGCGCGCCGACTACATGCGCTTCGGCCGTGCGCGCGGGCTGCGCGAGCGCGACCTGTACTTTGGCCATGCGCTGCGCAATACCCTGATTCCCGTGATCACCATCGCGGGCCTGCAGATCGGCTCGCTGATCGCCTTTGCCATCGTCACCGAGACCGTGTTCCAGTGGCCCGGCGTGGGCCTGCTGTTCATCTCCTCCATCCAGGGCGTGGACGTGCCGCTGATCGCCGCCTACCTGATGTTCATCGCGCTGCTGTACGTGGGCATCAACCTGCTCGTCGATTTCCTGTACGTGATCGTGGACCCCCGCTTGAGAAACCGATGACCGATTCCGCCAAACAAGCAATCCCTCCCACGGGCTGGCGCGCCAGCGACTCGCCGGTCAAGCGCGCCTTTGCACGCTCGCGCCTGGTGCAGGCGGCGGCGCTGGTGCTGGCGCTGATCGTGGCGGCCACGCTGCTGTCGCCCTGGCTGGCCTGGCAGAACCCCTTCGATCCGGCCAATCTGGACCTGATGGATGCCTTCACGCCGCCGGGCCAGGCGGGCACCAGCGGCACGCTGTACGCGCTGGGATCGGACGACCAGGGCCGCGATGTCTGGAGCGCCATCCTCTACGGGCTGCGCATGTCGGTGCTGGTGGGCGTGTCGGCCGTGGGGCTGTCCCTGCTGATCGGCGTGCCGCTGGGCCTGATCTGCGGCTATGCGGGCGGCTGGTTCGACACGCTGATGATGCGCATCGCCGATGTGCAGCTGACCTTTCCTGTGATCCTGGTGGCGCTGCTGGTCTTCGGCATCGCACGCGGCCTGCTGCCCGAGGGCTACCGCGACGACATGGCGGTCTTCGTGATCATCGTGGCCATCGGCCTGTCCGACTGGGTGCAGTACGCACGCACCGTGCGCGGCGCGGTGATGGTGGAAAAGCACAAGGACTACGTGCTGGCGGCCCAGCTCATAGGCCGCAGCCGCGTGGCCATCCTGGTGCGCCACATCCTGCCCAACTTGCTGGCGCCCATCCTGGTGATCGCCACCATCAGCTTCGCGCATGCCATCGTGGCCGAGTCCACGCTGTCCTACCTGGGCGTGGGCCTGCCGCCCACCCAGCCTTCGCTGGGCACGCTGATCCGCATCGGCCAGGGCTTCCTGTTCTCGGGCGAGTGGTGGATATTGCTGTTCCCGTCGCTGGTGCTGCTGGCGCTGGCGCTGTCCGTCAACCTCGTCGGCGACTGGCTGCGCGACGCACTGAACCCCAAGCTGCAATGAGCACGACACAAGAATCCGGGCAGCCCCCTGCACACCCTCCGGTGCTGAGCGTTCGCGGCCTGTCCGTCACCTTCGACACCTACAAGGGCCCCGTGCAGGTGCTGGACGATGTGTCCTTCGACATCGCGCCCGGCGAGATCCTGGGCGTGGTCGGCGAGTCGGGCGCGGGCAAGTCCATGACGGGCGCCGCCGTGATCGGCCTGATCGAGCCGCCGGGCCGCATCTCGGCCGGCACGGTGCAGCTGCGCGGCGAGCGCATCGACATGCTGCGCGGCGAGGACCTGCGGCGCATACGCGGCCGGCGCATAGGCTCCATCTTCCAGGACCCGCTGACCAGCCTGAACCCGGTCTACACCGTGGGCCGGCACCTGGTGGAGACCATCCGCACGCACCTGCCCGTCTCCGAGAAGGAGGCTGAAGCCCGCGCGCTGGCCCTGCTCGAAGAGGTGGAGATCCCGCAGGCGCGCGAGCGCATGGCCCAGTATCCGCACCAGTTCTCGGGCGGCATGCGCCAGCGCGTGGCCATCGCCCTGGCGCTGTGCGCCGAGCCCGAACTCATCATTGCCGACGAGCCCACCACGGCGCTGGACGTATCCGTGCAGGCGCAGATCATTGCCCTGCTGCGCCGTGTGTGCAAGGAGCGCGGCGCGGCCGCCATGCTGATCACCCACGACATGGGCGTCATCGCCGAGACGGCCGACCGCGTCATGGTCATGTACCAGGGTCGCGTGCTGGAAACCGGCCCCGTGCGCCAGGTGCTGGACGCGCCGCAGCAGCCCTACACCCAGGTGCTGATGGGCGCCATTCCCAGCGTGCACCACCGCGTGCAGCGCCTGCCCGTGCCCGAGGTGGGCGGCGGCCCGGCCGCGCCCGCCGTGCCCTGGCAGCCCGGGGCCGGTGCGCAGGAGCCCGCGGCTGCCCTGCTGGAGGTCAGGGATCTGTGCAAGGAGTTCGACCTGTCCAGCGGCTGGCTGGCCCGTCTGCTGGTGCGTGAGGACAAAAAGATCCTCAAGGCCGTGGACGGCGTCGGCTTTTCGATCCGCAGGGGCTCCACCTTCGGCCTGGTCGGTGAGTCCGGCTCGGGCAAATCCACGGTGGCGCGCATGGTGGCCGGGCTGACGCCGCCCACCAGCGGCACCGTGCTGTTCGACGGCGTGGACAAGTGGAGCCCGGCCGCCCAGACCGTGGCCATGCGCCGGCGCTTCCAGATGATCTTCCAGGATCCGTATGCCAGCCTGAACCCGCGCTGGACCGTGCAGGAACTGATTGCCGAGCCCCTGCAGGTGCTGGCCCTCACGGCCGGCAAGGACGAGACGGCCGAGCGCGTGCAGGAGGCGCTGCGCCGCGTGCGCATGAAGCCCGATGATGCGCGCAAGTACCCGCACCAGTTCTCGGGCGGGCAGCGCCAGCGCATCGCCATCGCGCGCGCCCTGGCCAGCCGGCCCGAATTCATCATCTGCGACGAGCCCACCTCGGCGCTGGACGTCTCGGTCCAGGCCCAGGTGCTCAACCTCATGCGCGACCTGCAGGAGGAGTTCGGCCTGACCTATCTGCTGATCAGCCACAACCTGGCCGTGATCCGCCACATGTGCGACGACATCGGCGTCATGCAGCGCGGCCGCTTGGTCGAGGCCGGAGAGGCCGGCGCCGTGCTCGATGCACCGCAGCATGCATACACGCGCGCGCTGATGGCTGCCGTGCCGGATATGGAGCATGTGCACTGAGGCACTGCTTCAAGCGCCGTCACCATGCAAAAAAGGCCTGCGGATGCAGGCCTTTGCTTTGGGGGCGCGATGGCTTACCGGGCGGGTGCTGGCGTGGCCGGCACGGCCTGCGCTGCAGGTGCCGCCTGGGCCGGCTGCTGCGCCGGCGCGCCACCCTGCTGCACCGGTCCGATGGTGGTGCGCACCACGCGCGAGCCCTTGGGCGGGTTGGGGAAGCCGGTCAGCGCGGCGTCGAACAGGATGCCGAAGATGGCCGGGTCGTCGGTCCACACATCCTGGCGCTGGGCCGAGGTCTCGTAGACGATCTGCTGCGTGGTGGCGTTGCGCATCACGATGCTGACGGCGCGGTAGTACTCCAGCGGCGGGCCGTCGAACATGAAGCTGCCGCCAAAGCCCATGCCCCAGCCGCGCCCGTAGCCCACGCCCCAACCCCAGCGCGGGCCGCCCCAGCGGTCGTAGTAGGGCCAGGCGGCGTAGTCGCGCGCATAGCGTGCGTCGGCACCGATCTGCACGATCAGGCTGGCCCGGGAGTCGTCGCGCTGCAGGCCCACGCGGCCCAGGGCCTGCTGGGCCTGGGATTCGATGGCCGCGAAGTGCGTCTGCGCCTCGCGTTGCGAGGGCAGCACTTCCAGGCGGTAGGTGGGCGGCGCGGGCAGGGCGCCCAGCGTGGAATAGCTCTGGACGGTGCTCTGGACTTCGCGCACGCTGGCGCAGCCCGTGAGCAAGGCCGTGGCCACGATGGCCAGGACATGGATGCAGCGCAGCTTCATGGTGTACTCCTTGGTCGAAAAAAGGCCCGTTTGCACGGGCCTTGGTTGGAGTGGGGCGATTGTTATAGGTTCAGCCGTCAGGACGACAGTTGTACCACCTGCAGGCCGGGCAGTGATGCGGAGACGGGCATCTCTTCATGGTCGAAGGCCATGTCGCCGTTGGGGTCGGCAATGCCGGTGGCCTTGGCGTTCTTGAAGTCGTGCAGCTCGGGGTCCATCATGTGCGTGGTCACGATGTGGCCCATGGCGCGGAACATGCTTTCCACGCGGCCCGGGAATTTCTTGTCCCATTCGCGCAGCAGCTCGCCCACGGCCACGCGCTGCAGGCCGTCCTGGCTGCCGCAGAGGTTGCAGGGGATGATGGGGAAGTTCTGGTACTGGGCCCAGCGGACGGTGTCCTTCTCGGGCACGTAGCACAGCGGGCGGATCACCACATGCTTGCCGTCGTCCGAGACCAGCTTCGGGGGCATGCCCTTCATGCGGCCGCCGTAGAACATGTTGAGCATCAGCGTCTGCACGATGTCGTCGCGGTGGTGGCCCAGGGCCACCTTGGTGCAGCCCAGCTCGTCGGCCACCTTGTACAGGATGGCGCGGCGCAGGCGCGAGCACAGGCCGCAGGTGGTCTTGCCCTCGGGCACGACGCGCTTGACCACGCTGTAGGTGTCCTGCGTTTCGATGTGGTAGTCCACGCCGATGCTCTTGAAGTACTCGGGCAGCACATGGTCGGGAAAACCGGGCTGCTTCTGGTCGAGGTTCACAGCCACCAGCTCGAACTTCACGGGCGCGCGCTTTTGCAGCTTGCGCAGCACGTCCAGCATCGTGTAGCTGTCCTTGCCGCCCGACATGCAGACCATGATCTTGTCGCCTTCCTCGATCATGTTGAAGTCGGTGATGGCGCGGCCCACCTCGCGGCACAGGCGCTTTTCCAGCTTGACCTGCTCGCGCTCGATCTTGATGCTGTTCTTGGGTTCCTCTAAATCGGAGGTAGCGATGTCAGAAAAATCTGGATTATTGAACATGGTGGGTATCCTTTAGTCAATCGCTTCATGAGGTTTTGCTGCTTCTCGAGGAATAGATTTGCGCTCACTAAGAACTATAGGCCATGGAAGCAGCAACGCCCAGCTACGGATGTGTGATAGGCCGGAAATTCCGGTGACCGGAAACTCTTCTGGGCTCGGAAGGTGGCGTGTGAGGAAAATACGATCCCACATCTGAGTGAAGACGCCAAAATTTCTATCGTAGTGATGCTCTTCAATGGAGTGGTGAATTCTGTGGTATGCAGGTGTGATAATGATTTTTTCCAGCATTCCGAATCTGAAAGATACATTCCAGTGCATGAATATTCCATTGAGTGACATTAATATGGCGACCCACAATGGCATATTCTTGGTACCTCCCATCAGGAATATCAGCGGAGCAGTGATGATGAAAAATCGAAAACCCTCTTCAAGCCAGTGATGGCGTCCTACTGTGGTAGCTGAGGTGTTGACATCCGAGTGATGCACCATGTGGTAGCGCCACAGAAATGGAATCTGGTGCTGTGCTCTATGTAGCCAGTAGTAAAGGAAGTCAAAAAATGCGATATATGCAATCCATAGCAGGATTTGTCTGATTGGAGTGTGAGCCCATTTTCTGGCTTGGAGGATATCTGTTGGAATATAAGCTTCCAAAAATGGAATAACGGAGCTGAGAGCCGTAGCTCCGATGGCTAAGCCTAGTGGTAGGTAAATAATATTGGAGAGAATGGTGGGCCAATGCGATTTCTTCCCAGGTTTTAGGATTTCAAGAAATGTGGCAACAGCAAGTACGGGCCACCATGCTTTCAGGGCAGATAGTACGTTATTAAAATCATTTAAGAAATCTGTAAGCATATCCATGGTGGCATTTTATTTGGTATTTGATTGGTTGCCATTTGGGAAGATTCTGAAAAATCGACCTGCAAGAAAATTTATCTGTCTTTGGTCGCTATCCCACACAGCGGCAGACGGCCATCACGCCAGATGGGGGCATGAAACAACTACCATTGTCCGGTTTCGATGCGAATGGCCACTTCGCAGTCTTCAAAGATTTCCAGCTTGGCGATTTTCACGCGCACGCCCAGCACGCCGGGCAGCTGCATCAGGCGCTGGGCCAGCTTGCCGATCAGGCTCTCCAGCAGGTTGACGTGCTCGGCCGTGCATTCATCGATGATGATCTGGCGCACCTTGCGGTAGTCCAGCACATGCAGGATGTCGTCGTCGCGCGGCGCCAGCGGTTGGGTGCCCAGGCTCAGCTCGGCATCGACCTGGATGGGCTGGGGCATCTGTTTTTCGTGGGCGAGGATGCCCAGGTTGGCGTCGAAGCGCAAACCCGTGAGCGTCAGGATCTGTTGTCCGGTGGCGGAGTGCATGGGGAAAAGCCGTGGAGTGTTTGGGGTGGCGCGCGCGGGCGCCTACATCATGGAAAAGTCGCGTTCGAAGCGCTGCAGGTGCTGGCCGCCATCGACCAGCAAGGTGGTGCCGGTGATGGACTGGTTGTCCAGCGCAAAGCACACGGTGGCAGCCACGTCGGCCGCGCTGGACGAGCGGCCCAGCGGGCTGAGGCGGTGCAGCGACTCGAAGCGCTCCTGGCTCAGCATGTGGCTGGTCAGCGTCAGGCCCGGGGCCACGCCGACGACGCGCACGCGCGGTGCCAGCGCCAGCGCCAGCATGGTGCCGGCGGCCTCGAGAGCCGCCTTGGACAGCGTGTAGCTGAGGAAATCGGGGTTCTGGTTCCAGAGCTTCTGGTCCAGCATGTTGATCACGGCGCCGCTGGCATGCTCCTCTCCGGCGGCCACGCGCTCTTCGATATGGGCATGCAGCGCCTGGGCCAGCAGGATGGGCGCGCCAGTATTGCTGCGCAGATGCGCTTCCAGCGCCACGTAGCTGAAGCTGCCGGCGTCGTCATGCTCGAACAGCGAGGCGTTGTTGACCACGGCGTCCAGGTGGCCGAAGTGCGCCACGGCGCGCGGCACCAGCGAGCGCACCGAATCCTCGTTGAAGAAATCGGCATCCAGGGCGGCGCTGTCGCCGGCCAGTTCAGCGCAGGCGGCGGCCGTCTCCAGCGCCTCGTCGTGCGAGTCGCGGTAGTGCACGGCCACTTGCCAGCCGGCGCTGGCAAGCGCGAGCGCGATGTCGCGCCCCAGGCGGCGGGCCGCGCCGGTCACCAAAACGGTGCGTGTTCGGGCAGGTGTGGACATTCGAGGACAATGTACGGATCGTGACGACAGAACCCTCAATTTTAACGGCCGCCCTGCAATCCCGTGTTGCGCAAGAGATTGCGTCCTCTGGAGGCTGGCTGGCTTTCGACCGTTTCATGGCCCTGGCACTGTACGAGCCGGGCCTGGGCTACTACGCCAATGACACCGCCAAGTTCGGGCTGATGCCATCGTCGGGCAGCGATTTCGTGACCGCGCCCGAGATGTCCCCGGTCTTCGGCCAGTTGCTGGCCGCCCAGGTGGCCGAGGCGCTGCAGCGCACGCATACCCGCGAAGTCTGGGAGTTTGGTGCCGGCACGGGCGCGCTGGCGCTGCAGGTGCTGGACGAGCTGGCCGCCCTGGGCGTGCGGCCGGACCGCTACACCATCGTCGATCTGTCGGGCACGCTGCGCGCGCGCCAGCAGCTCAGGCTGGTGAAGTACGAAGGACTGGTGCACTGGGCTGATGCCCTGCCCGAGCGGCTCGAAGGCGTGGTCATCGGCAACGAGGTGCTGGATGCCATGCCCGTGCAGTTGCTGGTGCGCAAGGCAGGTGTCTGGCACGAGCGCGGCGTGGTGCTGCAGCCGGACGGCAGCCTGGGCTGGGAAGACCGGCCCACGCAGCTGCGCACGCCCATGGAGATCGAGGGCGAGCACGACTACCTGACCGAGATCCATCTGCAGGGCGAGGCCTTCATCCGCACGCTGGGCGAGCGCATGGCGCGCGGCGCTGCCTTCTTCATCGATTACGGCTTCGGCGAGTCCGAGTACTTCCATCCGCAGCGCCACATGGGCACCCTGGTCTGCCACCGCCTGCACAAGGTGGACGACGACCCGCTGGCCGAGGTCGGCCTCAAGGACATCACGGCCCACGTGAACTTCACGGGCACGGCCGTGGCCGCGCAGGAGGCGGGCTTCGAGGTGCTGGGCTATACCTCGCAGGCCCATTTCCTCATCAACTGCGGCCTGGGACCCAAGCTCGACGCCCTGGCCCAGGGCCCGCGCGCCATGGCCACCAAGCTGATGATGGAGCACGAGATGGGCGAGCTGTTCAAGGTCATCGGCCTGGCCAAGGGCGTGGAGCCCTGGGACGCCATGGGCTTTGTGCGCGGCGACCGCACGCACCGCCTGTAGCCGCCGGCCAGAGCTCCGCCCCGGGCCTCAGCGCTGGACGCTGCGGCCGTTGCTCACCTCGTAGGCCGTCTGGTCCTTGAGGTTGATGCGGTAGATCTCGCGCGTGACGTTGCCCGAGAAACCCAGCTCCACGATGGACAGGTTCTCGAACGTGGTCGTGAAGCCGCCGGGCAGGATGCGGTTCAGGCGCGCGGCGGTCTCGCCCATGGCGCGCTCGATCTCGGGCGTGAAGGTGGCTTCGCTGTAGACCAGGGTGTTGTGCGGGTTGTGGCTGCGCACCTCCTTGCCGGCCTGCACCTGGTTGATGCCGCTGACGCCCACGCTTTGCACCATGGCCTTGGCCGAATCGTTCATGCGGGCATAGACGGGCCCCGTCACGCGCGGCAGCGGGCCGTCGCGCAGCGGTGCCATGGCGGCGGTGGCGCGGGTGTTGAAGTCCATCATGGCTTCGTAGGCCGGGCCGGACTTGACGATGCCCAGGTCCAGCCACCACGGCTTGCCGGCGCCCTTGGCGGCCTCGGTGGTGTAGAAATTCTTCAGGTGCACGTCCTGCAGCACGGGCGGCAATGCCGGCAGGGCGGCCAGCATCTTGCGCGGCGTGGTCGGGTCGGCGCTGTGGATATGCACCACGGTGACATGGGGCAGGTTGAAGGTGTTGGCCTCGGCCACCAGCTTCAGGCGCAGCAACTGCTCGTGCACCACGGGCGTGACCTGGCTGTCCATGATGGCCGTGGCATCGGCCGGCAGTCGGTAGACTAGGCCATAGGTGGCCTGGTGGGCGCGGAAATCGCTGCGCTGCAGGGCGCTGTTGTCGATGGCGCCCGACGCTGCGGCTGCCGTGGTGGGGGCCGGAGCGCTGGCGCAGGCCGCCAGCAGGGCGGCAGGCAGGATGGCGATAAGAAGGCGCCTGGATGTGTGTTGCATGGTGGGGTTGTCTTGTTGCGGCATGGAGCCATGGAAGAAGGGGGCTTGTCGCGAATGGTCCCGAAGCCTCCCGCCACGGGACTTTCCCAATGTAGGACGCTCATGTGTCCCGCCCATGACGCGCCGCCGCCGTACACTCGGCGCCATGATCCGCTGGCTCCTCGTCATCTTCCTGGCCCTGCTGCTGTTCAATGGCCTGCACGCCTGGCTGGAGCGCATAGGCCTGGGCCGCCTGCCGGGCGACTTCCGCTTTCGCCTGTTCGGCCGCGTGATTTTTCTGCCCATTGCCAGCACCGTGTTGCTCAGCGTGATTGCCGCCCTGATCGCCAAGCTGGTCTGAGCATGGCTTGAAGCATGGGCGCAGCGCCCGTATATGCATGCAATTGCCCCCATGACTCGCCAACAAGAGGCCGCCCATGTCCGACAAGCTGCATTTCGTCTGCCCCCATTGCCACACCACCAACCGCATTGCGGCCGACCAGCTCGGCAGCGCGCCTGACTGCGGCAGCTGCCACCAGCCGCTGGTCACCGGCCAGCCCGTGGCGCTGGATGCGCAAAGCTTTGCCAGGCATGTGGGGCGCAGCCAGGCGCCGGTGGTGGTCGATTTCTGGGCGCCCTGGTGCGGCCCCTGCCGCATGATGGCGCCGGCCTTCGAGCAGGCGGCGCAGGCGCTGGCGCCCGGCGTGCAGCTGGCCAAGCTCGATACCGAAGCCCATCCCCAGGCTGCCGCGCCCTGGAACATCCGCAGCATCCCGACCATGGTGGTGTTCAAGGAAGGGCGCGAGATCGCCCGTGTCTCCGGTGCTTTGCCGGCCGGCGAGATCGTGCGGTGGGTGCGTTCGGTCGTCTGATTTCTCTGCGGGCCCAAGGTCGGGTGCCTTCAGGCCCGTCCTCAGGCCTGCACTTCGCCCGCTTGGTAGAAGCAATAGCCGCTGTTGCGCAGCGTCTTGACGGGTAGTTGCTGGCCGCTGGCCTCCTCCACCTTGCGGCGCAGCCGGCGCATCTGGGTGTCCAGGCGGCGCTGGTCGTAGACCAGGTAGTCGCCGCCCAGGGCCTGCACGATCTTTCGGCGGCTCACCTCGGTGCCTGCCTGGCCCATGAGGCACTGCAGCACCAGCAGGTCCTGCTGGGAGAGCGCCACTGGCGGGGCCGATGGGGGCAGCAGTCGGCTCGGACCCAGCTGCAACAGCCAGCGCGCCTGGCGCTGCTGCAGGCCCAGGCGGCGCACCAGCGCGGCCAGCGTGGCCTCCAGCTCGTCCAGATCACAGCCTTTGCCCAGATAGTGGTCGGCTCCGTTTTCCAGGCCGTCGATGCGGTTGGCGCTGGTGTTGTGCGCGCTGAACACGATGATGCCCAGTTGCTGACCCTGCTGGCGCAGGCGCTGGATTAGGGCCAGGCCGCTGCCATCGGGCAGGCCGATGTCGATGATGGCCAGGCGGTGGCGCCGGGCGTCGAAGTGGCGGTCGAACTCCTGCAGGCTGGCAACGCATTGCGGCGCGTAGCCCAGGCCCTCCAGGAATTCACCCAGTTCATGGCGCAGCACGGGCTCGTCTTCGAGCAGGATCACATCAAGCATGGGGGAAGGGGGCTGAGCGGCGAGGCCGGGAGGCTGGTGTACGCTGGCGGCCCTGTGGTGGACCTCCGATGCGATATTACCGTGCAACCCTCCTGCTGCTGGCCTGGCTGCTGTGTCCGCTGCTGACCCAGGCCCAGGCGCTCCTGCTGAACCCCGATGTGCCCATGCTGGAGACCGCCGGTCAGTGGCAGCGGCTCGATGACGCTGCTGGCCTGCTCGACGCCGGGCAGGCCGACGCCGCCCCTGGATGGCAGCCGCTGCCCGGTCACCTGAACGCCAGCTTCACGCAGGCTGCGGTCTGGCTGCGCATGCCGCTGCAGGTGGAGCAGCCCGGCAGCTGGATGCTGCTGCTGGGCAATGCCCTGCTGGATGAGGTGGAGGTCCACGTGCGCAGATCCGGTGGCCCCTGGCAGCTGCTGGGGCGCAGCGGCGAAGAAGTGCCGCGCCACGCCTGGCCGGTGGACTACCGCAGTCCGGCATTCCAGTTCGAGCCCCCTGCTGCCGGGTCTTACGAGTTGCTGGTGCGCCTGCGCGCGCGCAACGCGCTCGTCACCCGCATCGATCTGTGGCAGCGACTGGCGTTCGACAACCACACGCGGCGCGAGGCCCTGTCTTTCGGCCTGTATTTCGGGCTGTACCTGCTGTTGATCGGCGTGCAGCTGGTGTTCTGGCTGGGCACGCGGGCCCCCTTGAGCGGCCTGTTCCTGGCCTATCTCAGTGTCTGCGTGCTCAATGAGGTGGTATCGCTGGGGCTGGTGCAGCAGTTGACGGGCCTGCCCGGGTTCTGGAGCGACCGCCTGCTGGGATGCGGCATTGCCGCCGCCCTGGCGATCTCCATGCAACTGGCCTGCAGGCAGCTGGACCTGGCGTCGCTGTATCCGCGGCTGGTGCGCCAGATCGTGCCGCTGCTGTGGCTGTTCAGCCTGTGCTGCATGCTGCTGGTGGTGTCGGGGCACTACTCGGCGGGCATGATCCCGGTGCAGGCCATGACCCTGCCGCTGGCCCTGGGCTTTCTCGCGTTCGCCTTTTGGCTGTGGCGGCGCGGCCATGCCCCGGCACGGTTCTTCATGCTGGCGTTCGGCATCTTCTATGCCGGCGTGCTGATCTCTTTTCTGCGCAACCTGGGCTGGCTGCCCATGAATGCGCTGACCGCGCTGGTGTCCACGCATGCGTCCGCGCTGGGCACCATGGCGCACATGCTGCTGCTCAGCGGCTGGATCATCGGCGGATACGAGCACAGGCGCCGCGTTCGAGAGCGGGAGCAGGTGCTGCTGGAGGCCGAGCTTGTGCAGCGCCAGTTGCGCGAGAGTGAACTCAGCGAGGCGCTGGTGCTGGAGCGCAGGGTCCGCCAGGAGCAGCGCGACTTTGTCGCCATGGTCTCGCACGAACTGCGCACACCGCTGGCCATCATCCTGACCAGTGCGCAGCAACTGGCGCGCAATCTGGCGGCACCGCCCGACAAGACGCTGGCACGCAGCCGCAACATCCGCGAAGCCGCCCAGCGCCTGCTGGCGCTGGTAGACGACTGCCTGGCCGACGACCGCATGGCCGACCCGCAGCCCCATGCCGAGCCACGCCTGCAGCCCTGCGACCTGCATGCGCTGGTAGATGGCTTGTGCCTGGACTTTGCGCCCGGCCGCATCGTCTGCCACCTGGGCGGGGGCACGCAGCAACTGATCACCGATGCCGGCCTGCTGCGCATCGCGCTGCGCAATCTGCTGGCCAATGCAGACCGCCACACGCCCGAGGGCGAATCGGTCCGCCTGGACGTGACCAAGCAGGGTGAGGGTCTGGAGATCCAGGTCTCGAATCCCTCCGAGCCCATTGCCCAGGCGGACCAGGACCAGTTGTTCGAAAGGTATTACCGTGGCCTCAACGCCCAGCACCGGCCCGGCGCCGGGCTGGGGCTTTACCTGGTGCGGCGCATCGCCGAGCGGCTGGGCGGCAGCGTGGCCTTGTTGACGGCAGGAGGCGAGCAGCCCGTGTGCCTGCGACTGGTCCTGCCCGTGGCGCGAGCCTGATTCCCGTGTGTGGTGGCCTTTGCGCTCAGGCCGCCTGCGCCAGCCAATCGGCCACGGCCTGCGCGCGGGCTGCCTGCACAGCCTCGCCTATGGCCTTGCCCTGTTTGCCGCGCGCGGCGGCCTGGGCCGCGATGTCCGAGGTGGAGATGGACAGCGCGGCAGCCAGCGCATCGCGCAGGCGGGCGCGCTGGGGGTAGGGCCGGTCCTCGAAACCCAGGCGCCCCCGCGCATCGCATTCACAGGCTGCAAGGGCCTGCTCGAAGCGCGCGGGCTTGCGGATGGCGTCGCAGCGCTCCAGCAGGCGCACGATGGCGGCGCCGTTGAGCTCGCCGCTGCGGTGGATGTTGCCGTGCTCGCGCGCCACCACGTCGCCCAGTTCGCGGCAGTCGGTGGGCACGCGCAGCCGCTCGCCCACCTTTTCGGCCAGGCGGGCGCTGCGGTGCTCGTGTCCTATGTGGCGCGGCAGCACATCGGCCGGGGTCGTGCCCTTGCCCAGGTCGTGCACCAGGCAGGCGTAGCGCACGGGCAGCGGGGTGTCCAGCTGCGCGGCCATGTCCAGCACCATCATGGCGTGCACGCCGGTATCGACCTCGGGGTGGTATTCGGCGCGCTGGGGCACGCCCCACAGGCGCTCCAGCTCGGGCAGCAGCACGGCCAGCGCGCCGCATTCGCGCAGCAGCTCGAACATGCGCGAGGGCTGGCGCTCCATCAGGCCCCGGCTGATCTCCTGCCAGACGCGTTCGGGCACCAGGGCATCCACCTCGCCGGCGGCCACCATCTCTTGCATCAGGGCCATGGTTTCAGGTGCCACCGTGAATTCGTGGAACCGTGCCGCAAAGCGCGCCACGCGCAGGATGCGCACCGGGTCTTCGCGAAAGGCATCGGTCACATGGCGCAGCACCCGGGCCTGCAGATCGGCCTGGCCGCCGTAGGGGTCGTCGATGGCGCCTTTGCCATCCCAGTCCGGGGGGGCGGCCATGGCGTTGATGGTCAAGTCGCGCCGGGCCAGGTCCTGCTCCAGCGTGACGTCGGGCGCCGCCTGGACGACGAAGCCGCGGTAGCCCGGCCCGCTCTTGCGCTCGGTGCGCGCCAGGGCGTACTCCTCGTGGGTTTCGGGATGCAGGAAGACGGGGAAGTCCCGCCCCACGGGCATGAAGCCACGCTCGGCCATCTGCTCGGGCGTGGCGCCGACCACGACCCAGTCGCGGTCATGCACGGCCCGCCCCAGAAGGCGGTCGCGCACCGCGCCGCCCACCATGTACACCTGAAATTCGCTCATCCCGCAATGGTACGGCCTGGGCGGTGACATGATGGCGGGCTGCACCGGGCGCCGAGGGGCGCCGCATGCCCATTTTCCATTTGGAGACAAAACCATGGCTTGGTCCTTTAGACCGCGTGTTCCCGCCCTGATCCTGGGCCTGGCGGCTGCCGGCCTGCTGTCCGCAGCCGGCGCCGCACCGCTGGCCGACACCACCCGGCAGGCGGCCCGTGCCAGCCTGCATGAATGGGTAGAGGTGCTGGCCCTGCCCAACGACGCCAGTGTGCCGGCCGACATCCAGAAGAACGTGGCCTGGTTTGCCAAGGCCTTCGAGCGGCGGGGCTTCGAGGTAAGGCAACTGGCCAATGGCGACAAGCCCATGCTCATGGCCACGTTGCCGTCGGCTGGGCCCGGGCGCAAGACCGTGCTGTTCTATGCCCACCTTGACGGCCAGGCCGTCAAGCCCGAGGAGTGGCAGCAGGCCAGCCCCTGGCAGGCCACGCTCAAGCAGCGCCAGCCGGACGGCCGCTGGGCCGCACTGCAGCTGGAGCAGCTGTACGGCGAGCAGCCCGATCCGCAGTGGCGCGTTTTTGCGCGCTCGTCATCGGACGACAAGGCGCCCATCGTCATGCTGCTGGCGGCGCTGGATGCGCTCAAGGCCCAGGGCAAGCAGCCGGGCGTGGACATCAAGGTGCTGCTGGATTCCGAAGAGGAAAAGGGCTCTCCCACGCTGGGCCGCGTGATCGGCGAGAACCTGGGCGCGCTGAAGTCCGACGCCATGGTGGTGCTCGACGGCCCCATGCACGCCAGCAACCGGCCCACCCTGGTGTTCGGCAACCGGGGCATTGCCCAGGCCACGCTCACTGTCTATGGAGCCAGCCAGGAACTGCACAGCGGCCACTACGGCAACTACGCGGCCAATCCGGCCCAGACCCTGGCGCGCCTGCTGGCCAGCATGAAGGGCGATGACGGCAAGGTGCTGATCCAGGGCTACTACGACGGCATCGAGTTCGATGCGCAGGCACGCGAGGTGATGCAGGCCGTGCCCGACGACGAGGCCGCCCTGCGCAAGCGCCTGGGCATTGCGAAGGCCGAGGCCGTGGGACGCAACTACCAGGAGTCCATGCAGTACCCCTCGCTGAACGTGCGCGGCCTGCAAAGCGCCGAGGTGGGCAGCAAGGCCCGCACCGTGGTGCCCTCCGTGGCCGTGGCCGAGATCGACATGCGCACCGTGCCCGAGACGCCTCCCGAGCGGCTGGAGAAGCTGTTGCGCACCCATATCGAGGCGCAGGGCTTCCATCTGGTCGATGGCCCGCCCACGGCCGAGCAGCGTGCCAGCCACCCCAAGCTGGCCACCCTCAGGCTGGGCGGTGTATCAGCCTCCGGCTCTGCCGTTCGCACACCGCTGGACGCCCCTGTCGGCCAGTGGCTGCGCAAGGGCATGAACAAGGCCTGGGACAGCGACCCGGTGCAGATCCGCATGATGGGCGGCACCGTGCCCACGGGCGCGGCCGTGCAGGCGTTGAAGATTCCCTTCGTCATCGTGCCCCTGGTCAATGCCGACAACAACCAGCACAGCTTTGACGAGAACATGCGCCTGGGCAACTACTTCGATGGCGTGCACAGCCTGGTGCATCTGCTGGTCGAGCCTTTCTGACAGGCGGCAGACTGGCAGCAGACAGGAGGCACTCAGCCCGCTGCAGCCGTGCGGTACGGCTCCTCGAACGGCCGGAAATCATGCTCGGCCAGTGCGCCCTGCACCCAGTCCTGCACGCCCGGCAGGGCGCGCACGCGGCGCACATAGGCGTCGATGGCCGGTGCCACGGGCAGCTCATAGGTCGCCAGGCGCATGCACACGGGGGCGAAGAAGGCATCGACGATGCTGAACTGGTCGTACAGCATGGGGCCGCTGGCCGTGGACAGCAGCGGTTGCCACAGCTCGGACAGGTGCTGCACATCGTCGCGCAGTGCGACGTTTTCTGCCCATAGCCGCGCGCCGACCTCGGGCAGCTGGGCCTCGATGTTCATCGGGCACAGCGAGCGCAGGGCGCCGAAGCCGCTGTGCATCTCGGCGCAGAGGCTGCGCGCGCGGGCGCGGTTCAGCGCCAGCGTGGGCCACAGGTGCTTTTCGGGGAATTTCTCGGCCAGGTACTCGCAGATGGCCAGGCTGTCCCAGATGGCCATGCCTTCATCCATGAGCACAGGCACGCGGCCCGAGGGCGAGAGCGCGCGGGCGCGCTGCTTGAAGGCGGACTGCTCCTCGAAGCTGTCAAAGCGCAGCATGACCTCTTCGAAAGCGATGCCGGCCTGGCGCATCAGCACCCAGGGGCGCATGGACCAGGACGAATAATTCTTGTTGCCGATATAGAGCGTGAGCATGGCCGCAACCTCCGCGATAGGCCCTACAGCTTAGCAAGCATGGCAGGAAAACCCATGTAGGAGCCGGGCGCTGCCTGGGCGCGCTCTAATGCGTGCCATGCAAAACGATAGCTCTTCTCCCCAGGCGCCAGCGGCGCGCCACACGGCTGCGCTGGTCCTGTTTTCCGGCGGCCAGGATTCGACCACCTGCCTGGCGCAGGCGCTGTCGCTGTACGAGCGCGTCGAGACCCTCGGTTTTGACTACGGCCAGCGCCACAGCGTGGAAATGCAGGTGCGCCAGCAGGTGCGCGAGCGGCTGGCCAGGGACTTTCCCCAATGGGCTCCGCGCCTGGGCGATGACCATGTCCTCTCGCTGGACGTGCTGCAACAGATCGGCGGCTCTTCCCTGACCGAGGACGTGGCCTTCGCCATGCAGGCCGACGGCCTGCCCAACACCTTCGTGCCCGGGCGCAACCTGCTGTTCCTGACCCTGGCCGGCGCGCTGGCCTACCGGCGCGGCCTGTCGGTGATCGTCACCGGCGTCTGCGAGACCGACTACTCTGGCTACCCCGACTGCCGAGACGACACCATGAAGGCCATGCAGCTCGCCCTGAACCTGGGCCTGGAGCGGCGCCTGCGCATCGAAACGCCCCTGATGTGGATAGACAAGGCCCAAACCTGGCAAATGGCCCACGACCTGGGCGGCGACACCCTGGTGGACCTCATCCAGCGCGACACCCACACCTGCTACCAGGGCACGCGCGAGACACTGCACGACTGGGGCTACGGCTGCGGCACCTGCCCCGCCTGCGACCTGCGCGCCCGCGGCTGGACCCAATGGCGGGCTGCCTGCTCCCCCTGAGCGGCTTACGCCGCTTCCCCCTCTCTCGCACGCGGGAGGGGGACGACACCCTCGGTGCGGGGCGGCCCTTCCTCGGTGTCTCTGGTTCGGGTCGCGCCAGTTTTATCCGCCGCAGTTAAATCGGCCAGACGACTCCGTGGTCGTTCAAGATGGCGTCCAGGGGCAGGTCGTGCGGCTCGGGCTCGAACTCGTCCACATAGCCGCAGCCGTAGCCCAGGCCCACGGTGAAGGGCTTGGGCTGCAGTTCGGCCAGGGTGCGGTCATAGAACCCCCCGCCATAGCCCAGGCGGTAGCCGCCGGCCGCGTAGCCCACGCAGGGCACGAACAGCAGGGTGGGGGTCAGGGTTTCGGTGTCCTTGGGCTTGGGAATGCCGTAGGCATCCTCTTCCATGGGACAGCCCGGGTACCAGGCGTGAAAGCTGAGTGTCTTACGCTGCTTGTCAATCACCGGCAGTCCGATTCGGCGCCTTTGTGGGGTACCCTGTAGCTCGCCATCTTCCTTCCAGCGGTGAAGCGCGGGCAGCGGATCGAACTCTCCCTTGATCGGCCAATAGGCGCCGATCACGGTGTCGGGCCGCTGGATCAGCCAAAAGCGCATGACCTGTTGCAGCGCGTCGGCGCGCTGCAGTCGGTCGGGAAGATTGAGGCGCTGGTCTATCAAGCTGCGGCGCAGGGCTGCTTTGTCCATCAGATAATTTCCTCCATGCACTGGCTGAAGATTTTGACACCGCTTTTGGCGGCTTCCCTCTGGACCACCGCAGCCACGCCTGCGCTGGCGCAAAACCGTGGCGACGATGTCTTGCTGGAAATGCAGCAGGCCTTCCGCAAAGGCGACAAGGCCAAGCTCACGCAGCTGCTGCCTTCTGCGCGTGGCCATGTGCTCGAACCTTGGGCCGCGTACTGGGAACTCAAGGCCCGGCTGGATGAAGCCAGTGCCGATGAGATTCTGGGGTTTTTCAAGCGCTGGCCCGGCACCTACCAGGAAGACAGGCTGCGCAACGACTGGCTGCTGCTGCTGGGGCAGCGCCGCGACTGGGGCATGTTCGACCAGGTGCATGGTGCGTTTCGCATGCGCGATGACCGCTCCGTCAGCTGCTACGCCCTGCTGATCGACAGCATCAAGGGCCAGCCTGCTGCCAACCTGGGCCAGCAGGTGCGCGACCTGTGGTGGGCCCAGCGCGACGCCGACGACGGCTGCACCTACGCCGCCGGCGAGCTGTACGCGGCCAAGCAGATCAGCGAACCCGAAGTCTGGCGCAAGGCGCGCCAGGCGGCCGAGGCCAATCGCCAAAAGGCCACGCGCGATGCGGTGGCCATCGTCGCTCCCGAGGCCTTGCCCCAGGTGGCACAGGTCTTTGCCTCGCCCGCCAAGTACCTGGCCGGGCAGACGCGCGTGCGCGGTGCCGTGCCCAAGGAGCTGGCGCTGCTGGCGTTGATCCGCATGGCCTCCAGCGACCCGGCGGCGGCGGCCACCCAGCTGGAAGGCGGCTGGGGTGCCCGGCTGACCGCCGAGGAGAACAACTGGGCCTGGGGCGTGATCGGCAAGCAGGCAGCACTCAAGCTGCAGCCCGAGGCGGCGACCTATTTCGGCAAGGTGCGCAAGGACGGCGATCTCAGCGACGAACTGCTGGGCTGGAAGGTGCGTTCCGCGCTGCGCGCCGGCGACTGGCGCACGGTGCGCCGCGCCATCGACGCCATGGGTGCCGAGCGTACCGATCCCACCTGGACCTACTGGAAGGCGCGTGCCCTGCTGTCAGGCCGCCCCAGCGAGCAGGAGCGCTCCGAGGCGCGCCAACTGCTGGAGGACATGGCCGGCCCCGGCAGTTTCTACGAGCAGCTGGCGCTGGAGGATATCGGCCAGCGCGTGGCGGCGCCACCTCCGCCTGCGCCGCCCACGGCACAGGAGAAGGCCGCCGCCCGCGCCAACCCCAGCCTGGTGCGCGGCCTCTACGCCATCCAGAACGGCCTGCGCAGCGAAGGCGTGCGCGAATGGAACTACGCCACCAACCTGCACCAGGCCGGCGGCATGAGCGACCGCGAACTGCTGGCCGCCGCCGATCTGGCCTGCCAGCAGCAGGTCTGGGACCGCTGCATCAACACCAGCGAGCGCACCCGCAGCTTTGCCGACTGGAATCAGCGCTTTCCCATGCCTTTCCACGACACGGTGCTGGCGCGCTCGCGCTCCATCGGCCTGGACCCGGCCTACGTCTATGGCCTGATCCGCCAGGAAAGCCGCTTCATCATGGATGCCCGCTCGGGCGTGGGCGCCTCGGGCCTGATGCAGGTCATGCCGGCCACGGCCCGCTGGACGGCGCGCAAGATCGGCATGACGGACTTTTCCCCGTCCATGATCAATGACCGCGAGGTGAACATCACCATCGGCACCGCCTATCTGAAGTTGGCGCTGGACGATTTCGACGGTTCCATGGCGCTGGCTGCGGCCGGCTACAACGCCGGTCCCGGCCGCCCGCGCAACTGGCGCAACGGCCCGGTGCTCGACGCCGCCATCTGGGCCGAGAACGTGCCCTTCACCGAGACGCGCGACTACGTGAAGAAGGTGCTGTCCAACACCACCAACTACGCGGCGCTCATCACGGGCCAGCCCCAGTCGCTCAAGAGCCGCCTGGGCACCATCGGCCCCCGCGACGCAGCCACGCCCGACCCCAGCAAGGACCTGCCCTGAGCCGCACTTGACATTCCTGCGGGGTGTAGCGTTGCCTGGCGTTGCTACACTTGGTTACCGACAGGCGGGCCGCATGCCGCGGCCCCGGATACCGCAGGGGTTTCAACAATGACAACAACATGGAGCCGCACGGCCTGGGCCGCGCTGGGTCTTGCATGGGCGTGCACGGCGGCAGCGCAGCCGGTCTACAAATGGGTGGATGCCGAAGGGCGCACGCATTACGGATCGCAGCTGCCCACCGACCAGGCCGATGCCGGCCAGATCAAGGTATCGCCCAATGGCAGCTCGGGCGCAGGCTCGGGCCGGTTTGGCGAGGAGCGCAATCCCGACGGCACGAAGAAGCTGCCCAAGCAGGTGCGCGAGATGGCGGACGGCGTGGCCAAGGGCCTGAGCAAGGTCGACTCCAAGGAGGTGCCGCTGAACTGCGCCGCCGCCGTGGACAACATCCGCAGCCAAGTGGACACCATGGTCGAGAACGGGCAGAAGAACGTCAAGGGCGGCTACATCACCCAGGCGCAGTTCGATGCAACCGCGGGCAAGTTCCGCGAGGCGCGCACGCACGCCACCGTGGCCGACTGCCAGGCCTCCACGGGCCGCTCCAAGGCCATGTACCAGTGCATGTCCAACAGCTACAACCACCTGATCGGCTGTGCCGAAAAGCACAAGCCCTGAAGCGATCCGATCCCTCAGGTCTCCGCCCACATGCGCAGCAGGTTGTGATATTGGCCCGCGAGGCTGAGGGTTTCATCGGTCTCGCCCAGTTTTTCGCGCAGGCGCTGGATGGTCTGGTCCATCTCGAACAGCATGGCGCGGCGTGTGTCGTCGCGCACCATGCTCTGCGCCCAGAAGAAGGAGCACACGCGCTCGCCCCGGGTGACGGGCTCCACGCGGTGCAGGCTGGTGGAGGGATAGAGGATCAGGTCGCCGGCCGGCAGCTTGACCTCGTGCGTGCCGTAGGTGTCCACCACGACCAGCTCGCCGCCGTCGTAGTCCTCGGGATCGCAGAGGAAGAGGGTGCAGGACACATCGGTGCGCATCCACTGCTGCGCGCCTGGCAGGCGCCGCGCCGCACCGTCCACGTGCAGGCCATAGGTTTCACTGTCCGCATAGCGGTTGAACAGCGGCGACATGGTGCGTGCGGGCAGGGCGGCACTGAAGTACAGCGCATTGGCCGCCAGCGCCTGCTCGATGATGCGGCCCTGCTCCAGTGCCACGGGCGAGTCTTCGGGCAACTGGCGGTTGCGCTTGACCCGGGCGCCCTGGCTGCCTGCCGTGGCACGGCCATCCACCCAGTCGGCGGCATCGATGGCTGTGCGGATGGCAGTGACCTGCTGGCGCGTGAGCACGTCGGGAATGTGCAGCATCATGGTGCGGGTCCTCCTCGCATGGAAAAAGCCCCGGCGGGGCCGGGGCGGTACAGAGATTGTCGGCGCTCTGCGCGCGGCAAGGCCGGCGCAGCGGCCCGTCTTGCATCCACTCAGAAGCGGAAGTTCGCGGACACGCGCACGGAGCGCGGTGTGCCCGGGAAATAGCGGTAGCCGCTCTTGTTGATGGCGCCCACGTATTCCTTGTCGAACAGGTTGTAGAAGTTCAGCTGGATGTCGGCGTTCTTGTTGATGCGGTAGCTGGCCATGGCATCGAAGACCCAGTAGGCATCGGTGAAGTTGGGCGTGCCCACGGCGCCGTCGGTGCCACGCTTGAGTCCGCCCGAGTAGCGCGCCCCGCCAGCCAGCGTCAGGCCGAACGGGAACTGGTAGCTGGTCCACAGCGAGAAGGCGTTCTTGGGCGTGTAGGTCAGGCCGCTGGAGCCGTCCTGCGCCACGGTGGCACCTGTGTCCACCTTGGTGTTCTGGATGGTGTAGCCCGCCGTCACGCCCCAGGCCGGGCTGATCTGGCCCGTGGCGCCCAGCTCCAGACCCTGCACGATCTTCTTGCCGGTCTGTCCCACGGTGCCGTCAGGGTTGGTGACGATCTCGTTGGTGATCTCGGTGCGGAACAGCGCGCCTGTCAGCAGCAGTCGCTTGTCCATCAGCTCCCACTTGGTTCCCAGCTCGGCGGTCTTGGCCTTTTGCGGGTCCATGTTGGGGTTGTTGGCGTTGTTTGCGGCCGTTGACAGCGTGAAGTTGGCACCGCCCGGTGGCTGCTGCGACAGGGCGTAGTTCACGTACACGCTGCCATTGGGCGCGGGCTTGTAGAGGCCGCCGATCTTCCAGCTCAGCAGGGTGTCGGAGGCCTCCAGGCCCACGGCGCTGGGCAGCACGGTGCCTGCAGGATTGCTGCCGCAGGCCGGGCCGCTGCGGCCGCCGCAGACGGCGCGTGCGTCGTACTGCGTCTTGTAGCGGTCCAGGCGCAGGCCTGCGTTGGCCTGCCATTGCTCATTGAACTTGAGCGTGTCGAAGGCGTACAGCGCGAAGGTGTCGGTCGAGCCCTTGCTGTCGGCGCCGTTGCGCGACCAGTTCAGGCCGGAGCTGGGCACCTGCGGGTCATAGAGATTGGCATCGGGCCAGGCGCCTGTGGTGCCCGTGCCGTAGTTGCTCTGCTTCTCGCGCGTGATTTCCACGCCGGTGCTCAGCTCGTGGCGCACGCTGCCTGTCGCCAGCTTGGTCGTCAGGTTGGTCTGGTTGGTGACGATGTCGTTGACCTGGTTCTTGAAGGTCGGCAGGCTGCGCGCCACGGTCCAGTTGGCGGGGTTGCTGCTGTTGTTGGCGGACAGCGTCATGAAGGCCGTGAGCAGGTAGTCCTGCTTGGTGCGGCCCCAGCGCGTGGTGTTGCGCAGCGTGGTGTCGGGCGTGAAGTCGTGTTCCACGCGCAGCGTGACCATGTCGGCCGTCACATCGTCGTGGTCGGCGCTGGTGCCGTAGAAGCGGCTGGGGTCCACGGGGCGGCCCGCGTTCAGGCGCGCGTCGGTGTTGCTGTAGCCGGGCAGGCCGATGGTGGGCACGCCGCCGTCCGGCACATTGCTTTGCTTGACGTGCAGCACGTTCAGGTAGGTGCGCGTGTCGGTGTTCAGTCCGAAGGCGAACGACGGTGCGATGCCCCAGCGGTCGTTGGCCACGCGGTCGCGGCCGGCGACGCCGGCGTCCTGCACCATGGCGTTGAGCCGGAAGGCCGCGCCGCCCATGCCGGTCAGGCTCTTGTTCCAGTCCACGGTGGAGCGCTTGTAGCTGCCCGAACCCGCGCCCAGCGAGGCGCCGAAGCTGTCGGTCAGGCTGGGCTGCTTGGTGACCATGTTGATGGCACCGGTGGGGGCACTGCGGCCGTAGTCGGTGCTGGCCGGGCCCTTGGTGACTTCCACCTGCTCGGTGTTGAACACGTCGCGCGAGATGGAGCCCACGTCGCGCACGCCATCCACATAGATGCTGTTGGAGGTGTCGAAGCCGCGCATGTAGATGGCATCACCCGTGCTGGTGTTGCCGTTCTCGCCCGCGTAGAAGGTGCCTGCGCCGGGCACGTTGCGCAGCGCCTCGGTCAGCGTGGTGGCGCCTTGTTCCTGCAGCACCTGCTCCTTGATGACGGAGATGGTCTGCGTGGTGTCCACCAGCGGCTGGGTGAATTTGGGAGAGGAGACCTGCGCGGGCTCGTAGCCGGTGCTGCGTGCGCCTTCTACGGTCACTTCCTTGAGGCTGGGCGCGGTCTTGGCACTGGGCGGCTGCGTCTGGGCCAGGGCTGGCATGCCCAGCGTGGCCAGGGCGGCGGCTGCCGCGATGATGCTGGCCGACGGCGAGCGGCCAGCGCTGTCGTGTTTGCGGCTTTTGATATACGAGTTGGAGTTCGCCATGGTTGAACGGAAATCGGAATGGGCAGTGAACATGCTGGCTTGCTGGCCGGCGTTGCGCGGGCGGCTGGAGAGCTGTCTCGGCGTTCCGGTGCTGGCTGGATCAGGCTGTTTTGCCTGGAGTGAGAATGGTAATGATTCTTAATAAAAATATAAGAATAATCTGATAGCCGTATGGATGGCAGTTGCCACCCGGCAACAGCCCTGCATCAGAACTTCAGCGTGGCGACCAGCCTGGCCGAGCGTGCCACGCCCGGGATGTAGCGCGCGCCGTTGTTGTTCAGGCTGGCGATGTAACGCTGGTTGGCGAGGTTGTAGACGTTCAGCTGCAGGCTCAGGTTCTTGCTGAGCTCCCAGGCCATGAAGGCGTACAGCGCAAGGGTCTTGGTGTGGCCTTCGTTGATCTGGCCGGTAATAGCGGATGTCCTGGCCCGTGATCGCGTCGCTGACGCCCGGATCGTAGAGATTGGCGGGCGCCAGGGCGCCTGCGCCCGTACTCGGAACCCGAGGCGCCCTTGACGATCTCGATGTCCTCGATGTTGAAGGTGTCGCGCACCGGGCTGCCCAGGTTGCGCACGCCGTCGATGAAGATGCTGCCCGTGGTGCCGCAGCCGCGCAGTGCTTGCGGCCGGTGATGTGATTGGCGTGGTTTGCGTCTATCGCAGATCTGTTTCGTTCAGGCGTTGTGAACCCATTCGCCCTCGCGCTGCGCCGCGCCCGATTGCACCAGCGCATCCACCAGCGTGCGGCTCCAGTGCTCGGCGGTCTCGTGGCTGAAATAGCCTGCGTGCAGCGTGCCGAAGTAGGGCGTGGCGGCCAGCCAAGCCAGCAGATCGGTGGTGCGTATGCGCTGCCAGTCCAGCAGCCGGTACTTGAGCAGCACCTTGGCCGCGTAGAGCGCGTGGCGCTCGGGTGCGCGCACAAAGCCGTCCAGGCGGCGGCGCGCCGTGTCCAGCGCGGCGGCCACGCCGGTGAAAACGCCGCCGTGGCCGGGGACGATGGTGAGCGGTGCCAGGCCTTCGATCACGTCGAGCGTGGCGGCCACTTCGTCGAAGGCGCTCAGGCCCTCGATCTCGGGGAAGACCACGCCGAAGCCGTTTTCCCAGAGTGCGTCGGCCGAGATCAGGGTGCGGCTGGCGGGCTCGAACAGGATGATGGAGTGCGGATCGTGCCCGGGCGCGGCATGGATCTGCCAGTCGCGCCCCGACAGCCGCACGCTGGTGCCGGGCTGCAGCACGCCGGTCAGCGCAAATTGCGGGCATTCCTGGCCGGTGGGCGTGTAGCTCAGTGCAGCGGGGTTCCAGTCGCGCACGAAGGCGGCCTGGCCCGGTGCGGCGTAGGTCCGGGCCTGCGGCCAGTGCGCCTGCAAGGCAGCATTGCCGCCGCAGTGATCGCTGTGCAGATGGGTGTTGAGGATGCGTGCCAGCGGTTGGCCGGCCAGCGTCTGCTCGACCAGCAGCACGGTCTGCCCGGCATGGCTGACGTAGCCGGTATCGACCACGGCAGCGCCGTCGTCCTGCGGGTCGTCTACAGGAACATCGGCATCGGCGGCGAAGACGATGTTGTTGGCCGACAGCCAGCCGCGCTCCAGCACGGTCATGCCGGGGGGCAGCGCGGCGCTGTCGCTGGTTGGGGCGGAGGTTGTCATGAGGAGGCGAGGCGGCTTTTGCCCGAGGCTAACAGCCGCAGGCAGCCACGGCTGACGCGTGGGCTACAGCTGCGGCCGTGCGGGTTTCAGGCGGGATCGCGCAGGGCGCGCCTGAGGATCTTGCCTACGTTGGTCTTGGGCAGTTCGTCGCGGAACTCCACCGTGCGCGGGCGCTTGTAGCCGGTGAGCTGGTCATGGCAAAAGCGCATCACCTGATCCTCGGTCAGTGCCGGGTCGCTGCGCACCACGTAGACCTTGATGGCCTCGCCCTGGCGCTCGTCGGCCACGCCCACGGCTGCGCATTCGAGCACGCCGGGGCACATGGAGATCACGTTCTCCAGCTCGTTCGGATAGACGTTGAAGCCGCTGACCACCATCATGTCCTTCTTGCGGTCGATGATGCGGGTGAAGCCCTCCTGGTCCATCACGCCGATGTCGCCGGTGCGCATGTAGCCGTCGGCCGTGAAGGCCTTGGCGGTTTCGTCGGGCTGGTTGTAGTAGCCGCGCATGACGTTGGGGCCCTTGATGCACAGCTCGCCGGCCTCTCCCATGGGCAGGTCGCGGCCTTCGTCGTCCTTGATGGCGATGGAGATGCCCGGCAGCGGCAGGCCGATGGTGCCGCTGAAGGAGGTGGTGATGACGGGGTTGTTGGTGCCGATGGCGCAGGTCTCGCTCATGCCCCAGCCTTCGATCATCACGCTGCCCGTGACCTGTTGCCACTGGCGCGCCGTGCCCTCGCTGGCGGCCATGCCCCCGGCCTGCGACACGCGCAGTTGCGAGAAGTCCAGCTCGCGGAACTGGGCGTTGTTGAGCAGGGCGTTGAACAGGGTGTTGACGGCCGGCAGGATGTGGAAGGGCCGTTTTTGCAGCACCTTGACGAACTTGGGGATGTCGCGCGGATTGGGGATCAGGCTCAGGCTGGCGCCCATGCGCATGGCAAACAGGCTCACCGTGAGCGCGAAGATGTGGTACAGCGGCAGCGCCGCGATGATGTGCGTGTCCTGGGCCTTCACGCGGCCATGCAGCGCGGGCGTGAACCAGGCATGGGCCTGCAGCGTGGCGGCCACGATGCAGCGGTGGGTGAGCACGGCGCCCTTGGACAGGCCCGTGGTGCCGCCCGTGTACTGCAGAAAGGCCACCGAATCCAGCCCCGCCTGGCTGGGCCGCAGCTCTTTCTGGGCGCCGCGCGCCAGCGCCTGGGAAAAGGTCGTGACCTCGCGCACCGTGCCGCCTGCGCCGTCCAGCGGCAGGCTGTAGGCCGGCACCATCTTGGCCAGGTGGCGCACGGCGAAGGTGATCCAGCTGCCATACATGCCGCCCAGCAGATCGCCCATGGCCGTGACGCAGACATGGCGTATGGCGCTGCGCTCGATCACGTCGGCCAGGGTGTGGGCGAAGTTCTCCAGGATGATGATGGCCGTGGCGCCCGAGTCCTTGAGCTGGTGCTCCAGCTCGCGCGGGGTGTACAGCGGATTGACGTTGACGCAGGTGTAGCCGGCGCGCAGCACGGCCGCCATGCTGACGGCGAACTGCGGCACATTGGGCAGCATGATGGCCACGCGCGCATCGGGCTCCAGGCCCAGCCCCTGCAGCCAGGCGCCCAGGCGGGTGGACAGCTGGTCCAGCTCGCGGTAGCTCATCCAGCGGTCCATGCAGACCGAAAAGGGCAGGTCCGCATGCTGGGTGAAGGCCTCCTCCAGCAGGTGTGTGAGCGAGCGGTATTGCTCGGGATGCACCTCATGAGGCACATCGGCGGGATAGTTCTTGAGCCAGGGCGCAGCGTCCATGCAGGGTACCTTGGGTTGCTGGGAAGACAGGGGGACAGCGAAGTTGCAGGCGCCGGTCGGCCGGCCACCGCTGCGGCCGATTCTGGTCAGGCGGGTGCTTTGCGGTCTACACGGGGTTGTCCTAGGGCCTGTGCTACGTTGGTTTCTTTTTTCATTGGGGACGGGCTGCCGTGAACGCACGCATTCTGCAAATGGTGGCGCTGGGCACGCTGGCGGGCGCCGCGGCCTGGCTGGCATGGTGGTGGCCGCGTTCACCCGGGCTGGCGCTGGCGGGGGCGCTGCTGGGCCTGTGCTGGCCAGGCCTGCACCTGGGCCTGCAGATGCTGCTGATGCGCCGCGTGGTGCGCAGGGCGGGCGCGCCCGTGCCGTCATGGCGCACGGTGGTGGCAGCCTGGCTGGCCGAGTGGCGGTTGGCCGTGCAGGTGTTTGGCTGGCGGCTGCCGTTTCGCGCCCGTGCCCAGGCCGATGGCTGGCCTGAGGGCGGCACCACCGGCCAAGTGGGTGTGATGGGCCAGGTGGGCGTGGTGCTGGTCCACGGTTTCTTCTGCAACCGCGCGGTCTGGGCGCCCTGGCTGCGGCGGCTCAAGAAAGGCGGCATTGCCTGCGCTGCCATGACGCTGGAGCCGGCGCATGGCGCATCCATCGACGCCATGGTGGCCGACCTTGACGCCTGCGCGCGCCGCATGGCCCAGGCCACGGGGCGCGCTCCGCTGATCGTGGCGCACAGCATGGGCGGCCTGGTGGTGCGGGCCTGGCTGGGGCAACTGTCGGCGCAGGAGCGCCCGCAACTGGCGGCCCATGTGGTGACGCTGGCCACCCCGCACCGTGGCACCTGGATGGCGCGCTTCGCCCATGGCCTGCCGGCGCTGCAGATGCGCACGGACAGCCCCTGGTTGCAGCGCCTGGGGCCGCCGCCCTCGGACGTGCCCTTCAGCTGCTGGTGGAGCTGCTGCGACAACATCGTCTTTCCATTCCCCGTGGCCACGCTGCCGGGGCAGGATGCGCACCGCCTGGACGATGTGGCCCACGTGCAGCTGGTGTTCGACGAGCGCGTCTGGCGCTTTTGCCTGGCGCTGCGCGAGCGGCTTCAGGCTGCAGATTCCTGCAGCGCCGTTTCCTACAGAGCGACCTCGCCCGGCAGCAGCGCATCTGCCGCGACGGTGGGCTGATCGCGCAACTGGCGGTACAGCGGCTCGAAATCGGCGGCCGTGAGGTCGAACAGCTGCTGCAGGTCGTCGATCACGAAGTAGGTGTGCTGGTAGGTGTCGATCTTGTAGAGCGTGCGCATGGCGCGCTCCAGCGACAGCGGCAGGCGCTGGGGCTCGGGGCTGCGCACCGAGTAGTTGAGTTCACCCGAAGAACTCAGAATGCCCGCGCCGTAGGCGCGCAGGCCGCCCTGCTCGCGGATCAGGCCGAACTCGATGGTGTACCAGTACAGGCGCGACAGCATCTCGCAGGCGCCCAGCTCGGCCGCCTTGAGCCCGCCCTGGCCGTAGGCCTGGATGTAGTCGGCGATGACGGGGTTGAACAGCAGCGGCACATGGCCGAAGAGGTCGTGGAAGACATCGGGCTCGACGATGTACTCGAACTCCTCGGGCTTGCGGATCCAGTCCGTGACCGGGAATTTGCGATTGGCCAGCAGCGAGAAGAAGGGCACCTCGGGAATCAGCCCGGGCACGCCGACGATCTCCCAGCCCGTGGCGCGGCGCAGGCGCTCGTTGACTTCCTCGAAGCGCGGAATGCGGTCCTTGGCGCCCAGCGAGGGCAGGGCGTCGATGAAGTGCTGGCTTGCCAGGCCCGGCAGCAGGGCGGACTGGCGCTCGTACAGGCGCCGGTAGGTGTCGTGGTCGGCCTCGGTGTAGGCGTCGTAGTCCTGCGCGCAGGTGTAGTCGTCGCTGGCGCGGCTGTAGTCGCCGCGCGGGGGGCGGTCGGCCTGGCCGTAGACCACGGGTGCCACACCGGGGGCGTGGGCGGGGGCGTGGGACGAGGTGGGGGTCGCTGCGGTGCTCATCATGGTGCTCTCCAAGGATCTTGTCATTGCCGCCCCGGGCCGGGGGCAGGCAAGGCACCTGCGCGGCTCAGAGCTGGCGGATTCGGGCGGCCTGTACCAGCAGGCCGTATTTGCTGTGCTCGGAACGCACAAAGCGCGCGAACTCCTGCAGTTGCAGTTCTTCGGGCAGCACGCCCATGGCGGACAGGGTGTCCTGCACCGGGCGGCTGCGCATGGCCTGCGAGAACGCGGCGGCATGGCGCTGCGCCTGTTCCGCGGGCCAGCTGGCCGGCGCAAACAGGCCGAACCAGTTGGCCATGTTGAAGCCCTGCACCGTGTCGTTGAGGCTGGGTACCTCGGGCAGCAGGGGCGCGCGCTCCAGCGTGGTCACGGCCAGGGCCTGCAGCCGCCCTGCGCGGATATGCGGCAGCGAAGACGCCAGGCTGTCGAACAGCAGGTCGGCCGATCCGTCGAGCAGGGCCGACAGTGCCGGCTGCGTGCCGCCGAAGGGCAGGTGCAGCAGCGGCAGCCGCGTGAGCATCTGGTACATCTCGCCCGACAGGTGGCCGCTGCTGCCCGGCCCGCCCGAGGCATAGCGCAGCGGCTGGCGGTGCTTGGCAAGAAAGCGCTGCAGGTCCAGCGGCGTGCGTATGCGCCACTGGCGTGCCAGATCGCTGCGCATGACCAGCACATTGGGCATGCGCGCCACCAGCACCAGCGGCTGGAAGTCGCGCAGCGGGTCGTAGCCCAGCTGGGGCTGCAGCCAGGGCAGCACGGCATGGGTGGCGGCCGCGCCCATCAGCAGCAAGCGGTCCTGGGCCGTGGCCTGGGCGACCATGTTGGAGCCCTTGGCGCCGCCGTCGCCCGGCACATAGAGGATTTGGATGGCTCCCAGCTTCGCGGTGCTGGCCTCCACCAGCGGCCGTGCCGTGCGGTCCAGCGGGCCGCCGGCCGCATAGGGAACGATCAGGGTCAGGGAGTCGGACTTCGCATCGCGCGTCTGGGCGGCGGAGGGCTGCTGGGCCTGCGCCGCCGCAGGCAGCCAGGGCAGGGCGGCCAGTGCTGCCAGCAGGCTGCGCCGCGCCAACCGGGCCGACGGCTGCGGGCCGGCTGGCGCAGGCGCTCGGGCATGGCGTGACATGGCGCGGTTGGCGTCGTGGCGGGGCGTCATGGCGTGAAGCGAAATGGAGGCGATCCCCGCAGTATAGGCAGCGTGGGCAGGCCGGAAGGCGTGGACGATGCATGTCCCGTTGGCGCTTGACTGTTTGCGCGCAGGCCTGGGCGGCAGCCTGGTTCAGCGGGGCATTCATGGGGATCTCCGGCCAGTTCAATGCAGGACAGTCGGACGGGCGCCATGGCCGGCGCCTGCGTCTTCTCGATCGGTGCTGTCACTGTAGGCGGGAGGGGCTTCAGCTTTTTGCCGTTTGCCCGTGGAGGGAAAATGCGAAATGCATGAAAATTGCGGAATTCTTTCGTTTATCGCAATTTAACTGGTTAATTCGGGTTAACCCTGAAGAAATCCGTACTTATTTACGAGTCCACCGCCATGAGCGCCACGCACAACATCGACAAACTGGATCGGGCCATTTTGCGCCGCCTGCAGGCCAACGGCAGGGAAACCTATGACGTCATCGGGGAGCAGGTCGGCCTGTCTCCCAGCGCCGTGCTGCGCCGGGTCAAGCGCCTGGAAGACGGCGGTGTGATCGATCGCTACGTGGCCCTGGTCCAGCCCGAGACGGTGGGCCTGGGGCTGACCGCCTATCTCAACGTGCGCCTGGAAAAGTACACCGAGACCAGCAAGCGCAACCCCATGGACGTGTTCCGCGCCAGCGTGCAGACTTGGCCCGAGGTGGTGGAGTGCGTGTCACTGACCGGCGAAATGGACTACCTGATGCGCGTGGTCGTGGCCGATATGCAGCACTACACGCGCTTCGTCATGGACACCTTGCTCAAGCACCCCAGCGTGCAGGACTGCAAGACCAGCTTCGTGATGGACCGGGTGAAGGTGACCACGGCGGTGCCTCTGTAGCCACGAAGGCTCGGACAGGGGCCTGGCTGTCGAGAAGTGCAGGGAGGGAAAATTGGTTTGCATGCCAAAACCTTACGGTTTTGTTGCATTGCAATATCTCCGTTGCTCGACATCGGGTTTTTACCTATATTTGAGCCATGAATGCATCCAAAGACTGGTTGAAGGCGTCCTGGCAGGCCGGCCGGGACATGTTGCGTGCGAGCGCAGGCCAGCCGCACCGTCCCGATGGGCGCTCCGCGTCCATGGTGCCCATTCGCTCGCTGGGCCCGTCCCACCGCGAGCGCGTGGTGGCGCATTTGCTCAAGCTCGATGAAGGCGACCGCTACCTGCGCTTCGGCTATGCCGCCAGCGACGAGCAGGTCCGCCGCTATGCCATGCAGCTCGACTTCGAGCGCGATGACATCTTCGGCATCTACAACCGCCGTCTCGAACTGATCGCCATGGCGCACCTGGCCTTTGCCTCGCATCCCGAGCACAAGAGCTGCGCCGAATTCGGCGTCTCCGTGCTCAAGCAGGCACGTGGCCGTGGCTATGGCGGGCGCCTGTTCAACCGCGCCGTGATCCATGCACGCACCAAGGGCGTGTCCATGATGTTCATCCACGCGCTGTCGGAGAACACGGCCATGCTCAGGATTGCGCGCAAGGCCGGCGCCACCATCAAGCGCGATGGTTCCGAATCCGAGGCCTACCTGCAACTGCCGCCCGCGGGCATCGACACGCACATGGCGTCTCTGATGACCGAGCACATCGGCGAGGTGGACTACCAGTTCAAGAAGCAGGCCAAGCAGTTCTGGGATTTCCTGGCCGACGTGCAGGAAATCCGCCGTGGCGTGCAGGATGGCCGCCACCAGGCCGGCGAATAAGCGCAAAACGCCGCAAGGGGATTTGGCGCAGCGCATGCAGGGGTGACGGAGCAATCCGCTATCCTTGCAGCTTGTTTCACTACCGCACGTCCTGCACTCCAAGACAGTGTCCGACCCCCATCCTGCGCGCTCTTCCGAGAAGGAAAGCAAGCGAAGCTTCCTGCAAAAGGTGGCCGAGTTCATTCACCCGGCCCCCGACTCTCCCGACGAGCTGATCGAGACCCTGGCCGACGCCGAGGACAATCAGGTCATCGGCCCCGAGTCGCGCGTCATGCTCGAACGCGTGATCCGCATGGCCGACATGACGGCCGGCGACGTCATGGTCGCAGCCCCTCGCATGGACCTGGTCAACATCGACGCGCCGTTCGATGAATTGCTGCACCAGGTCATCACCACGGCCCATTCGCGCTTCCCGGTCTACCAGGGCGAGCGCGAGAACATCATCGGCATCCTGCTGGCCAAGGACCTGCTCAAGCTGCAGCGTTCGCCGGACCTGAACATCCGCGCCCTGCTGCGCCCCGCCGCCTTCGTGCCGGAGAGCAAGGGCCTGAACGATCTGCTGCGTGAATTCCGGGGCAACCGCAACCACCTCGCCGTGGTCATCGACGAGTTCGGCCGCGTGGCGGGCCTTGTGACCATCGAGGACGTGCTGGAGGAAATCGTCGGCGAGATCGAGGACGAGTTCGACATTCCCGAGGACGAGGGCGACATCTTCGCCCTGGCCGACAACAGCTACCGCGTGGCGGGCGACACCACCATCGAGCATGTGAACGAGACCTTCGAGGTCGCTCTGCATGCCCGCGATCCCGACGATGAGTTCGACACCATCGGCGGCCTGATCGCCCACGAAATGGGCCATGTGCCCAAGCGCGGCGAGCAGATCCATCTGGCGGGCCTGGAATTCACCGTGCTGCACACCAAGGGCGGCGCCGTGCGCTGGTTCAAGGTGGTGCGCGATCCCGCTGCCGACAGCCTGCTGCGCAGCTGAGCGCTGCGCCTGAATCTGCCCTTGGCTGGACCTCTCTCACCCGAGACCTACCTCTTTTTGCGCACAACCGGCCGATGCCCCTGTCCAGTTCTTCCGCTTTCTCGCAAGACGGCCGGCGCATGGGCCGGTTCGCCCATGGCGTGCTGCTGCTTGTGGCCGGTGCAGCGCAGGCCCTGTCACTGGCCTGGCCCTGGGCGCGCGGGCAAGGTGACGGGCCGCTGAGCCTCATCGGCGGCTATGGCCGCCCGCTGTGGTGGCTGCAGATTCTGTCGCTGGCCGTGCTGGCGCGCGCCCTGCAGACGGCGCAGCGTCCGGCCCAGGCGGCAGGGCGTGCCATGCTGTTCGCCACGGCCTGGCTGGTGGCCACCTTCTGGTGGCTGTTCATCTCCATGCATGTCTATGGCGGCCTGCCTGCGCCGCTGGCCGTTGCCGCCGTGCTGGCGCTTGCGGCGTTTCTGGGCAGCTACTACGCGGTGGCAGCCTGGGGTTGGCAAAGGCTGCGCCCTGCTGGTGCGGCGGGTGGCGCGCTGCTGTTTTCCGCCGTCTGGCTGCTGGCCGAGCTGGCGCGTGGCTGGCTGTGGACCGGCTTTCCCTGGGGCGCGGGCGGTTATGCCCATGTGGAAGGCCCCTTGTCCGTGCTGCCGCGCTGGATTGGCGTCTATGGCACGGGCGCCGTGGCGGCCTGGCTGGCATATGGGCTGGCTGCCTTGCTGGACAGACAGGGTCTCCGGCCCGTCCGCCTGGTGGTCACTGCAGCGGCGCTGGTCCTGGCCTGGGGCGGGCTGTGGTGGCTTCGCGATGCCGCCATCAATGCACCGTCGGCCGAACGGCCGGCGCTGAGCGTGGCCTTGCTGCAGGGCAATATCCCGCAGGATGAGAAATTCGAGGCCGGCAGCGGCATTCCGCTGGCGCTGGGCTGGTACGGGCGCGAGCTGCGCGCGGCCACCGCGCAACTGGTCGTGGCGCCTGAGACGGCCGTTCCCCTGCTGCCCCAGCAACTGCCCGAGGAATACCTGGACCTGCTGCGCGAACCGTATCTGAAGAAGGACGGCCGGCAGGCAGCGCTGCTGGGCATTCCCCTGGGGTCGGAAGAGGCTGGCTACACGAACTCGGTCGTGGGCTGGCAGCCCGGCCAGATCCAGGACTACCAATACGACAAGCACCATCTGGTGCCCTTCGGGGAGTTCATCCCGCCGCTGTTTCGCTGGTTCACGCAGATGATGAACATACCGCTGGGCGACTTCAACCGCGGCGCGCTGGGCCAGGCTTCCATGGCCTGGGCCGGCGAGCGTCTGTCGCCCAACATCTGTTACGAGGATTTGTTTGGCGAGGAGTTGGGTGCGCATTTTGGCAACGCGGCGAAGGCGCCGACGGTGCTGGTGAATTTCAGCAACATCGGATGGTTTGGCGACAGCGTGGCCATCGACCAGCATCTGGCCATCAGCCGCATGCGCGCGCTGGAATTCGAGCGTCCCATGCTGCGCGCCACCAACACCGGCGCCACGGTTGCCATCGACCACCGGGGTGTGGTCACGCAGGCGCTGGTGCCTTACGAGCGCGCCGTGCTGCAGGCCAGCGTGCAGGGGCGCGAGGCCTTGACGCCATTCGCGCGCTGGGTGCACGCGGCAGGTCTGGTGCCGCTGTGCCTGGCTGCATTGGCGGTGCTGGCTGTGGCGTGGATCAGGCGCCGCAAGCGGCCGGTGCAAGGGCTGTAGCCAAGGCCCGCGACCTGGGTCGGCGTGGCTTTTGTGGCAGAGTTTTGATGCGGCCTCGGGGTTTTGTTGCAGTCTGGCAACGTTCAACCCCGATAATGCGCGGCTGCATGGTCCGCTGCGGGCCGCACCCATTCAGAGATAGAGGTGGCGTCAGTGCCGCCGTGGAGCAAGTTAGACAATGGCCGATTCTTTTTCGTATGAGCAACTGATCGCTTCGGGCGAAGGCAAGCTGTTTTCCGCAGACAGCGGACGTCTTCCCCTGCCTCCCATGTTGATGTTCGACCGCATCACGCACATCGACACCGATGGTGGCGCCCACGGCCTGGGCAAGATCGTCGCCGAACTCGACATCAAGCCTGATCTCTGGTTCTTCGATTGCCATTTCCGGGGCGATCCCGTCATGCCCGGCTGCCTGGGCCTGGACGCCATGTGGCAGTTGATCGGCTTTTACCTGACCTGGCTGCGCCTTCCCGGCCGTGGCCGCGCCCTGGGCGCCGGCGAGGTCAAGTTCACGGGCGAAGTGGGTCCTGACGTCAAGCTGGTGACCTACGAAATCAACATCAAGCGCGTGATCAAGCGCAAGCTCAACATGGCCATCGGCGATGCACGCCTGCTGGCCGATGGCAAGGAAATCTACGTGGCCAATGACCTGCGCGTGGGTCTGTTCCTGCGCGAGGGTGAAGGCCAGGGAACGGCAGCATGACCAAACGTCGCGTAGTCATCACCGGCGCGGGCATTGTCTCGTGCATCGGCAACGACCTCGATACCGTGGAGACCTCGCTGCGCGAGGGCCGCACGGGCATCAAGGCCATGCCGAAGTTCACCGAACTGGGCATGCGCAGCCAGGTGGCCGGTGTGCCGGAGATCGACGTCGAGGCACGGATCGATCGCAAGCAGCTGCGCTTCATGGGCGATGCGGCAGCCTATGCGCAGATCGCGCTGGAAGATGCCATCGCCCAGGCCGGCCTCACGCCCGAGCAGGTCAGCCATCCGCGCACGGGCCTGATCATGGGCTCGGGCGGCGGCTCGCCAGCCAACCAGATCGAGGCGGCTGACACATTGCGCGAGAAGGGCATTCGCCGCGTCGGTCCCTACCAGGTCACTCGCTGCATGAGCTCCACGGTGTCGGCCTGCCTGGCGACCAATTTCAAGGTCAAGGGCATCAACTACTCCATCACCTCGGCCTGCTCCACCTCGGCGCACTGCATCGGTGCTGCGGCACAGCAGATTGCCTGGGGCATGCAGGACGTGATGTTTGCCGGTGGCGGCGAAGAGCTGTCCTGGGGCATGGCCCTGCTGTTCGACGGCATGGGCGCCATGTCCAGCAAGCACAACGACCAGCCCGAAAAGGCTTCGCGCGCCTATGACGCCAACCGCGACGGTTTCGTGATCGCAGGCGGCGGCGGTGCCGTGGTGCTGGAAAGCCTGGAGCACGCCCAGGCCCGGGGTGCGAACATCCTGGCCGAAGTCGTGGGCTTTGGCGCCACCAGCGATGGCGAGGACATGGTCGCGCCCTCGGGCGACGGCGCCATCGCCTGCATGCAGCAGGCCCTTGAAGGCATCGAAGGCGGCGTGGACTACATCAACACCCACGGCACCTCCACGCCTGTGGGCGACATGCAGGAAGTGCGCGCCATGCGCGCGCTGTTCGGCGACCAGGTGCCGCCGTTCTCCTCCACCAAGTCGCTGACCGGCCACTCGCTGGGCGCGACCGGCGTGCAGGAAGCCATCTACTGCATGATCATGATGAACAAGGGCTTCATCGCAGGCTCGGTCAACGTGGACACGCCCGATCCGGCACTGGGCGACATGCCCCTGGTCACCCGCACGCGCGATGCCCAGTTGAACACCGTGCTGTCCAACAGCTTCGGCTTTGGCGGCACGAACGCCTCGCTGGTGCTGCGCCGCTGGCAGGGCCAGTGAACACGCCCTGGTGTGTAAAAGGCGTGTCCTGAAGGAAAAAGCCCGCCTCCTGCGGGCTTTTTTACTGGTGAGCGCCGACAATGCCCAGGTCGCGCGGGAGGCAGCACCCCATGCTGCTGCCGGATCCCCGCCCCAAGAACAATGAAATTTTGCAAGGTTGAACCATGATTCTTGTCACAGGCGGCGCTGGCTTCATCGGCGCCAATTTCGTGCTGGACTGGCTGGCTGCCGGCGATGAGCCGGTGCTCAACGTGGACAAGCTCACCTACGCCGGCAACCTCAAAAGCCTGGAGAGCCTGCAAGGCGATGCGCGCCATGTGTTCGTGCAGGCCGACATCGGCGATGGCGAAGTCCTGGCCCGACTGCTGGCCGAGCACCAGCCGCGCGCCGTGGTCAACTTCGCGGCCGAGAGCCATGTGGACCGCTCCATCCATGGCCCCGAGGACTTCATCCAGACCAACGTGGTCGGCACCTTCCGCCTGCTCGAAGCCGTGCGTTGCTACTGGAGCGCGCTGGATGCCGAGGCCAGGTCGGCCTTCCGTTTCCTGCATGTGTCCACCGACGAGGTCTACGGCAGCCTGGCGCCTGCGGCACCGGCCTTCACCGAAGACCATAACTACGAGCCCAACAGCCCGTACTCGGCCAGCAAGGCCGCCAGCGACCACCTGGTGCGCGCCTGGCACCACACCTACGGCCTGCCCGTGCTGACAACCAACTGCAGCAACAACTACGGCCCGCTGCACTTCCCCGAGAAGCTGATCCCGCTGATGATCGTCAACGCCCTGGCCGGCAAGCCGCTGCCCATCTATGGCGACGGCATGCAGGTACGCGACTGGCTTTATGTGCGCGACCACTGCAGCGCCATCCGCCGCGTGCTGGAGGCCGGCAGGCTGGGCGACACCTACAACGTGGGCGGCTGGAACGAGAAGCCCAACGTCGAGATCGTGAACACCGTCTGCGCCCTGCTCGACGAGCTGCGCCCCAAGGCCGATGGCACCAGCTACAGCGCACAGATCACCTATGTGAAGGACCGCCCCGGCCATGACCGGCGCTATGCCATTGACGCGCGCAAGCTCGAGCGTGAACTGGGCTGGAAGCCTGCCGAGACCTTCGAGACCGGCATCCGCAAGACCGTGCAGTGGTACCTGGACAACCCCGAATGGGTGGCCGATGTGCAGTCCGGCGCCTACCGCGAATGGGTCAGCCGCCAGTACACGGAGGGAGCCGGCGCATGAAGCTGCTGCTGCTGGGCCGCAATGGCCAGGTGGGCTGGGAGCTGCAGCGCAGCCTGGCGCCACTGGGCGAGCTGATTGCGCTGGACCGCCAGGGCGACGCTGGTGGCCAGGGCCTGTGCGGCGATCTCTCGCGCCTCGATGAGCTTGCACGCACCGTGCGCGCTCTGCGCCCCGATGTCATCGTCAATGCTGCGGCCCACACGGCCGTGGACAAGGCTGAAAGCGAGCCTGACCAGGCGCGGCTGCTCAACGCGCTGGCACCCCAAGTGCTGGCCCGCGAGGCGGCGCAGACCGGTGCACTGCTGGTGCACTACAGCACGGACTATGTCTTCGACGGCAGCGGCAGCGCCGCACGCACGGAGACCGAGGCCACGGCGCCGCTGTCCGTCTATGGCAGCAGCAAGCTCGAAGGCGAACAACTGATCCAGGCTTCGGGCTGCCGCCACCTGATCTTTCGCACCAGCTGGGTCTATGCGGCGCGCGGCGGCAACTTCGCCAAGACCATGCTGCGCCTGGCCCAGGAGCGCGAGGCGCTGAGCGTGATCGACGACCAATGGGGCGCACCGACGGGCGCGGACCTCATCGCCGACGTCACGGCCCATGCCATTCGCCAGCTGCAGCGCCAATCCGGCGACCAGGGTCTGTACCACCTGGTGGCCGGTGGCGAGACCACCTGGCACGCCTATGCCAGCCACGTGATCGCCCGCGCCCGCGAACTCGCGCCCGACCGGCCCTGGAAGGTGCAGCGCATAGCTGCCGTGCCCACGAGCGCCTTTCCCACCCCGGCGCAGCGTCCGAACAATTCCCGGCTGAACACCGACCGGCTGCAGCAGACCTTCGGCCTGCGCCTGCCCCACTGGCAGGCCGGCGTGGACCGCATGCTGCAGGAAATCATCTGAGCGCTGTCTCGCGACTCAGCACGAACGACAGGACCCACCCCATGAACGCGCAACGCAAAGGCATCATCCTCGCTGGCGGCTCCGGCACCCGCCTGCACCCGGCCACGCTGGCCATCAGCAAGCAGCTGCTGCCGGTCTACGACAAGCCGATGATCTACTACCCGCTGAGCGCCCTCATGCTCGCGGGCATCCGCGAAATCCTCGTGATCAGCACCCCGCAGGACACGCCGCGCTTCGAGCAATTGCTGGGCGACGGCTCGCAGTGGGGCCTGAAACTGGAGTACGCCGTCCAGCCCAGCCCGGATGGCCTGGCCCAGGCCTTTTTGATCGCCGAAGATTTCCTGGCCGGCGCCCCCAGCGCCCTGGTGCTGGGCGACAACATCTACTACGGACACGATTTCCCCCGCCTGCTCGAACGCGCTGACGCGCGCAGCGAAGGCGCCACGGTGTTTGCCTACCATGTGCAGGACCCGGAACGCTATGGCGTGGCCGAGTTCGATGCCCAGGGCCGGGTTCTTTCCCTGGAGGAAAAGCCCAAGCAGCCCAGGAGCAACTACGCGGTCACTGGCCTGTATTTCTACGATAACCAGGTCGTTGAGCTGGCCAAGTCCATCAAACCCTCGGCGCGCGGCGAGCTGGAAATCACCGACCTCAACCGCCTGTACCTGGACAAGGGCCAGCTCAATGTGGAGCTCATGGGCCGTGGCTATGCCTGGCTGGACACGGGCACGCATGACAGCCTGCTGGAAGCAGGACAGTTCATCGCCACGCTGCAGCAGCGCCAGGGCCTGAAGGTGTCATGCCCCGAGGAGATCGCCTTCCGCCAGGGCTGGATAGATCGCGCCCAGCTCGAGACGCTGGGCCAGGCCTTGGCCAAGAATGGCTACGGCCAGTACCTGCTGCAGATCCTCAAGGAAAAGGTGCACGCATGAAGGCAACACCCCTGGCCATCCCCGAGGTGATGCTGATCGAGCCCAAGGTGTTTGGTGACGATCGCGGCTTTTTCCTCGAAAGCTTCAACCAGCAGGCCTTCAGCCAGGCCACGGGCACGGACCACCAGTTCGTGCAGGACAACCACAGCCGCAGCAAGAAAGGCGTGCTGCGCGGCCTGCACTACCAGCTGCCGCCGCATGCCCAGGGCAAGCTCGTGCGCGTGGTGCGCGGCGCCGTGTTCGACGTGGCCGTGGACATCCGCAAGGGCTCGCCGACCTTCGGACAATGGGTGGGCGCCGAGTTGACGGAAGACAACCACCGCCAGCTGTGGGTGCCCCCAGGCTTTGCCCACGGTTTCGTGGTGCTCAGCGACAGCGCCGACTTCCTCTACAAGGCCACGGCCTTCTACGCGCCCCAGGCCGATCGCGGCATTGCCTGGAATGACCCTGTCATCGGCGTGCAATGGCCTCAACTGGACGTGGAGATGTCGCTGTCGGACAAGGATCTCAAGCAGCCGCTGCTGGCGGATGCCGAGCTGGCCTGAGCCGGTTTACATCTGGTCCGGCAGCACACCGCCCGGCACGGCTTCCTCCAGAAAGCCGGCGATCAGCCGGGCCTGGCGGCGTTCGCGCAGGCAGTACAGGTATTCGGGCAGGCGCGGCACGGGGCCGGCGAAGGGCAGGACGACGATGTCGGGGTGGGCCGAGGCTTCATGCCGGGCGAAGACGCTGATGCCCATGTCGCGGATCACGGCCTCGCGGATGGCTTCGCGGCTGGCGATTTCCATGATGTGGCGCGGTGCCAGGCCGGCGGCGGCCAGCATCTGTTCGGTGAGCTGGCGCGTCATGGAGCCGCGCTCGCGCAGGATCAGCGTGTCGTGCACCAGATCGGACGCCTGCACCATGGTGCGCTGCGCCAGCCGGTGGCTGCGGTGCACCAGCAGGGCCAGCGGGTCCTGGCCCAGCTCCACGCGCAGCAGGCGAGGATCGCTCTCCAGGTGTGACGAGGTCGCCAGGTCCACCTGGTAGTCCACCAGCGCCTGCACCATCTGGCGCGAGTTGCCGCCCACGATGGCCACTTCCACCCGCTCGAAGCGCCGCTGGTAGCGCTTGACGATGTCCAGCACGTAGTAGGGCGCCGTCGCGCCTATGCGCAGCTGGCCCTGGCTGGCATCGCCCGAATGGCGCAGCGCCGACTCCAGCTGAATGGTCTGCAGCAGCAATTGCTCGACCTGGGGCAGCAGGCGCAAGCCGGCATCGGTGATGGACAGCCGTCCGCCCTGGCGATGGAACAGCTCCACGCCGTAGTGCTCTTCCAGCGCGCGGATCTGGGTGGTCACGGTGGGCTGGCTCAGTGCGAGCTGGCGCGCGGCTTGCGTGATGCTGCCAAGGCGGGCGACCCAGAAAAAGGACTTGAGCTGCGTGACGAACATGGCGGGGTTGGAGGGAGGGGGGCGGCTCCATATTTCACCATGTCGCCGCAGCCCGAAGGCCTGCGGTGGCCGGGTATGTCCCGGGAAAAAACTCCTGGGCCCAAAGGCACACTTCTTGCATACCAGTTTGCGTGCCAGTTTGTGTGCCAGCTGATCATGGTTTTCGGCTGGTCTTGTGTCAGTGATTACTCGTGGTCAAGGAGCGCATCAATGGACATCCGCAACCCCTCGCCAGGTCTCTACAACGAAGATCTGGCGCCCACCAGGGACCGCCGCTGGGGCGCCTTCAGCATCTTCAACGTCTGGACTTCGGACGTGCACAGCCTCTGGGGCTACTACCTGGCGGCCAGCCTGTTTCTGCTGTGCGGCAGCTTCGTCAATTTTCTGATCGCCATCGGCATCAGTTCCCTGGTCATCTTTTTTCTGATGAACCTGGTGGGCTATGCGGGCGAGAAGACCGGCGTGCCCTACCCGGTGCTGGCGCGTGCCTCGTTCGGTGTCTGGGGAGCGAATCTGGCGGCGCTGGTGCGCGCCGTCGTGGCCTGCTTCTGGTATGGCGCGCAGACGGCGGCCGCCTCGGGCGCCATGGTGGCGCTGATGGTGCGCAATGACGCCCTGCTGTCCTTCCACCAGACCACGCACTGGCTGGGCCATTCGGGGCTGGAGGTGATCTGCTACGTGGTCATCTGGGCCTTGCAGCTGCTGATCATCCAAAGGGGCATGGAGACCGTGCGGCGATTCCAGGACTGGGCCGGGCCTGCCGTGTGGATCGCCATGCTGGTGCTGGCCATCGGGCTGTGCGTGAAGGCCGGCGGCTTCAGCTTCGACCACGGCATTCCCATGGATGTGCTGCTGGACAAGACCAAGGATGCGGGGGTGAGCGGCGCGCCGGGCAGCTTCTGGGCGCTGATGGCCGTGGGCGCGACCTGGATCACCTACTTTGCGGCGCTGTACCTGAACTTCTGCGACTTCTCGCGCTATGCGAAGAACAAGGAGGCGGTCGCCAAGGGCAACCTCTGGGGCCTGCCCGTGAACCTGATCGCGTTCTCGCTGGTGGCCGGCATCACCACGATTGCGGCCTTCAAGGTCTATGGCGAGGTGCTGCTGCACCCCGAGCAGATCTCGGCCAAGTTCGACAGCTGGGTGCTGGCCCTGCTGGCGGCCGTCACCTTTGCCGTGGCCACGCTGGGCATCAACGTGGTGGCCAACTTCGTCTCGGCGGCCTTCGATATTTCCAACGTGTTTCCCAAGCGCATCGACTTCAAGCGCGGCGGATACATCGCCGCACTGATCGCCCTGGCTCTCTACCCCTTTGCACCATGGGAGGGCGGCGCTGCCCACTTCGTGAACGCCATCGGCGCCACCATGGGGCCGCTGCTGGGCATCATCCTGGTGGACTACTACCTGGTGGCCAAGGGCAACATCAACGTGGCCGCGCTGTATGACGAGCATGGCGAGTACCGCTACGAGGGCGGCTGGAACGTCAACGCGCTCATCGCCACCGGCATCGGCAGCGTGTTCTCCACCATCCTGCCCAACTTCACCAGCCTGCTGCCGGTCTGGTGGGGCACCTACGGCTGGTTCTTCGGCGTGCTGATCGGCGGCAGCGTGTACTGGGTGATGGCCACGCTGCGCCCGCGCCGCATTCCGGCCGCGGCCTGAGGAGGCCGCCATGTCCGAGCCGCAGGATGCGCCGGCCACCGGGCCGGCCTTGATCGCCGAGCGTGTCATGCGCTCCATCGTCGAGCGCAAGCTGCGCCCTGGCGAACGCCTGGGCGAAAAGGAACTGGCCGAGGTCTTCGGCGTGAGCCGCACCATGGTGCGCGAGGCGCTGATGCAGCTGCAGGCGCGAGGCTTCGTCGAGGTGCGCTCGCGCCAGGGCTGGTACGTGGTCGAGCCCTCGTTCGAGGAAGCCCAGGAAACCTATGCCGCGCGCCGCGTGCTGGAGTCCGGCATGCTGCGCGACGCGGGCCGGCCGCTGCAGGCGGCCATACGCACGCTGCGCGAGCATGTGGCGCAGGAGCGCGGCGCCATCGCCGAGGCCGACAACGCCGGCCAGCGCAGCGTGCTGCTGGCCGACTTCCACGTCTGCCTGGCCGAGCAGATGGGCAACCGCTTTCTCACGGCCATGATGGCCGACCTGTCGGCGCGCACCACCCTGGTGTCTGCGCTGTACCAGTCGCAGACCGAGGCACAGCACTCCAATGCCGACCACGAGGCCATCGTCGATGCGCTGGCGGCCGGCGACATGGCGCGCGCCGAGCAACTGATGCGCGAGCACATCGACGCGCTGGCCGCGCGGCTGGATGAGAACCTTGCCCACCGCGCGCGCCTGCAGGACCGGCTGCTGGATGCGCTGCAGCCCCAGGCGGCCCAGGCGGCCCAGGCAACGCGCACAGGCAGGGGCAAGCCGCGCGGCTGACGAGACGGGGTGGGCGATGGGTGGGGCACCCAAATCCGCCAATACCCGCTTCGCCAAATTTCCGTTGTGTGACACGGGCGTTTCACCTGCGCTTCCTAAAGTGGGTGTCAGAGGTGGTGAACCTGCCACCTGTCCACGAACCCACAACGGAACTGCCACGCCATGCGCCACACCCTTGCCTCCCTGGGCCGCCGCCTCGCCATTGCCTCTGCGGCGCTGACCGTCGCCTCCTTCGCCACCCTTGTCCACGCGGCCAAGACAGAGCTGCTGGTCTACAGCGCGCTGGAGGCCGACCAGATCAAGGCCTACAAGAGCGGCTTCGAGAAGACCCATCCCGAGATCGAGCTCAAGTTCGTGCGTGACAGCACGGGCATCATCACGGCCCGCCTGCTGGCCGAGAAGGCCAATCCCCAGGCCGACGTGATCTGGGGCGTGGCCGCCACCTCGCTGATGCTGCTGGACAAGCAGGGCATGCTCCAGCCCTACGCGCCCAAGGGCCTGGACAAGGTGCGCGCCAACATGCGCGATCCGCGCGCGCAGCCGACCTGGGTGGGCATGGACCTGTGGTCCTCGGCCATCTGCTTCAACACCGTGGAAGCCGGCAAGCGCAAGCTGCCGGTGCCCGCCAGCTGGGCCGACCTGATCAGGCCCGAGTTCAAGGGCACGATCACCATGCCCCACCCGGCCTCCAGCGGCACGGGCTACCTGATGGTCGCGGCCTGGCTGCAGATCATGGGCGAGGAAAAGGGCTGGGCCTACATGGACGGCCTGCACCAGAACATGGGCGTGTACACGCACAGCGGCTCCAAGCCCTGCCGTCAGGCGGGGGCCGGCGAGTTTCCCGTGGGCCTGAGCTTCGAGTACCGCGCCAGCAAGACCAAGAAGGACGGCGCGCCCATCGACATCGTCTTCCCGCAGGAAGGCCTGGGCTGGGACGTGGAGGCCACGGCCATCCTCAAGACCAGCAGAAAACAGGAAGCCGCCAAGGCGCTGGCCGACTGGGCCGTCACGCCCGAGGCCAACAAGCTGTACGCCGCCAACTTCGCCGTGCTGGCCCTGCCCGAGGCGCAGGAGAAGCTGGAGTTCATTCCTGCCGATCTGGAAAAGCGGTTGGCGAAGAACGATTTCAACTGGGCCGCCGATAACCGCGACCGCATCCTGGCCGAGTGGAGCCGCCGCTACGAAGCCAAGGCAGAGAAAAAGTAAGCCGGAGCCACGCCATGCTGCGCATAGACCATATCGCCAAGCGCTACCGCGAGCAGCAGGTGCTGCGCGGCATTGACCTGAACGTGGAGGCGGGCGAGTTCGTCAGCCTGCTCGGCCCTTCGGGCTGCGGCAAGACCACGCTGCTGCGCATCGTCTGCGGCATCGACATGCCTGACGAGGGCAGGGTGCTGTTCCAGGGCGATGACATCACGCGCTGGCCGGCCGCACGCCGTGGCTTTGGCGTGGTGTTCCAGAGCTATGCGCTGTTTCCCAATCTCACGGCCGCGCAGAACGTGGCCTTCGGGCTGAACGGGCAGCCTGCGGCGCAGGCGCGCGAGCGTGTGGCCGAGATGCTGTCCCTGGTGGGCCTGGGCGCGCAGGCCCAGCGCTACCCGGCCCAGCTGTCGGGCGGCCAGCAGCAGCGCGTGGCCCTGGCCCGTGCGCTGGCGCCCCGGCCGCGCCTGCTGCTGCTCGACGAGCCGCTGTCCGCGCTGGACGCCCAGGTTCGCACCGAGCTGCGCAGCGAGATCCGCCAGTTGCAGCGCCAGCTGGGTATTGCCTCCATCATGGTCACGCACGACCAGGAAGAGGCCTTGTCCATGGCCGACCGCGTGGTGCTCATGCACCAGGGCCGCATCGAGCAGCAGGGCTCGCCCGAGCAGCTCTATGCCCGGCCCGTGAGCCAGTTCGCGGCCGGCTTCGTGGGCCGCATGAACCTGCTGCCGGCCACGGCCGAATCGGCGGACCAGGTGCGCATCGGCGAGGCCAGCCTGCGCTGCGCGCTGGCCGGTTTCGAGCCTGGCGCTGCCCTGCTGGTGGGCGTGCGGCCCGAGAGCGTGGTGCTGCACCCGGCCCAGCCCACGGCATTGGCCAACCTGTTCCGCGCCCGCGTGGTGGAGACCTCCTTCCTGGGATCGATGGCCCTGGTGCGCCTGTTCAGCCCCACGCTGCAATGCCAGGTGGACGCCCAGTGGCCCCTGCGCCACGACGTGGGCCTGCCCGACTGGCTGCAGGGCGAGGTGCTGATGGAGCTACCCGCCGCTGCGCTGCAGCCGCTGGCGGCGCCCGATGCGAGGAAGGCCGCATGAGCGCGCATCCCATGGACACGGCCATTTCCGTGCCTGTGCCCGTGCCCGTGCCCGTGCCGGTGGACCGCTCCGTTCCCGCCCGCCGCAGCGCACCTGCAGGACCTGTGCGTCCGCGCGAGCGCAGCGCAGGCTGGGAGCGCTGGTGGCTTGGCGCCCTGGTGCTGGGCGCGCTGGCCTGGCTGCTGGCCACCATCGCCCTGCCGGTCGCCAGCCTGCTGGGCAGGAGTTTCTGGGACGATGCGGGCCGCTTCACGGGCCTGGCCCAGTTCATCACCTATGCGCGCATGCCGGGCGTGGCGCAATCGCTGTTCAACAGCCTGTGGCTGTCGGCCGTGAGCAGCACGGTCTGCGTGCTGCTGGCCTATGTCTACGCCTATGGCGTGGTGCGCAGCTGCATGCCGCTGGCGCGCTGGTTCCGGGGCCTGGCCCTGGTGCCGTTGCTGGCGCCCTCGCTGCTCATGGCCATCAGCCTGATCTACCTGTTCGGCAGCCAGGGCCTGCTCAAGGGCTGGCTGCAGGGTGGCTCGGCCTACGGTCCCTTCGGCATCATCGTAGGCTCGGTGCTCTGGACCTTTCCGCATGCGCTGATGATCCTGTGCACCACGCTGGCCTCGGGCGATGCGCGCCTGTACGAGGCGGCCGCCACGCTGGGCGCCAGCCGTTGGCGCAGCTTTCGCCAGGTCACGCTGCCGGCCAGCCGCTACGGGCTGATGATTTCCTGGATCGTGGTCTTCGTGCTCGTGGTGACCGACTTCGGCGTGCCCAAGGTCATTGGCGGCAACACGGCCATGCTGGCTACCGATATCTACAAGCAGGTCATCGGCCAGCAAAAGCTGTCCATGGGTGCCGTGGTGGCCATGCTGCTGTTGGTGCCGGCCGGCCTGGCCTTTGCGGCAGAGCGCCATTTGCGTGCGCGGCAGGCGGCGACCATGGGCGTGCGCTCCGTGCCGCTGGTGCCCCAGCCCCATGCGCCGCTGGACCGCGCGTTGCTTGCGTACTGCGCGCTGGTGGCGCTGGCGCTGCTGGCCGTCATGGGCACGGCCGTGCTGGCCTCCCTGGTCAGCTACTGGCCCTACAACCTCACGCTGACATTCAAGAACTACCGCTTCGACATGATGGACGGCGGCGGCTGGGCCAGCTATGGCAACTCGCTGTCCATGGCGCTGGCCACGGCGGTGGTGGGGGCGGTGCTGAGTTTTGTGACCGCCTACCTGGTGGCCAAGCCCCAGCGCTGGGCACGCACGCGCCAGTGGCTGCATGCCGTGGCCACGCTGCCCATGGCCGTGCCGGGGCTGGCGCTGGGCCTGGGCTACATCCTGTTCTTCAATGCCCAGGGCAATCCGCTGCATTTTCTGTACGGCAGCATGGCCATCCTGGTGCTGTGTTCGGTGGCGCATTTCTTCTCGGTGGCGCACATCACGCAACTGGCCGCGCTGCAGCAGCTCGATGCCGAATACGAGCGCGTGGCCGATTCCCTGGGCGTGGCCTTCTGGACGCTGCTGTGGCGCGTGCACCTGCCGGTGTGCATGCCCGTAGTGATGCAGGTGGCCGGTTACTTCTTCGTCAACGCCATGACCACGGTGTCGGCCGTGGTGTTCCTCTACTCGCCCGAGACCACGCTGGCCTCGGTGGCCGTGCTGGCCATGGACGACGCGGGCGACACCGCGCCGGCCGCCGCCATGGCCACGCTGATCTTTGCCACCGCCGCCACGGGCCGGCTGCTGATCGCGGCGCTGGATGCCTGGGTGCAGCGGCGCACGCAGCGCTGGCGCCAGTGCTGATTCCTTCTCTCTTCCTCCCTCCGTTTTTTCCCATGAAGAACTACGACCTGATCGTGGTGGGGGCCGGCATTGTCGGCCTGGCCCACGCCTATGCGGCTGCGCGCCGTGGCCGCAGCGTGCTTGTCATCGAGCGCGACGCGGCCTGCATCTCCGCCTCCATCCGCAACTTCGGCTTTGTGACCATCACGGGGCAGCAGGCCGGTGCCCACTGGCGGCGTGCCATGCGCTCGCGCGACACCTGGGCCGAGATAGCGCCGCAGGCCGGCATCGAGGTCGTGCACCGCGGCCTGTGGCTGACGGCGCGCCGCCCCAGCGCCGAGGCTGTGCTCCATGCCTTCCTGAGCACGGCGATGGGCGAGCGCTGCGAGCTGCTCACGCCGGCCCAGGCCGCCGAGCGCCATCCTGCACTGCGTACCGAGGATTTGTCCGCCGTGCTCTACAGCCCGCATGAACTGCGCGTGGAGTCGCGCACGGCCATTGCCCGGCTGGCGCAGTGGCTGGAGCAAGCCATGGGCGTGGATTTCCGCTTTGGCGAGGCCGTGCTCGACGTGGCCGCGCCCCGGGTGCGTAGCACGCGCGCCAGCTACCACGGCGAACGCGTGGTGGTCTGCAACAACGCCGACCCGGGCGGCCTGTTCGCCGGCCTGTGGGCGCCGCACCGCATCCAGCTGTGCCAGCTGCAGATGCTGCGCGTGCGGCCGCAGCCGGGCTTTCGGCTCAAGGGCTCGGTCATGGGTGACCTGAGCATGGTCAGATACGAGGGCTACAGCGCCCTGCCCGAAGCTGCCGCGCTGCGCGCCGAGCTGGAGCGGGAGGAGGGCGAGAGCCTGGCCCACGGCATCCACCTGATCGCCGTGCAAAGCGCGGACGGCAGCCTGGTGGTGGGCGATTCCCACCACTACGGCGCAGCGCCCCAGCCCTTTGCCAGCGAAGCCGTGGACCGGCTGATGCTGCGCCACATGAACGAGGCCCTGAACCTGCGCGATGCGCAGGTGGTGGAGCGCTGGGTGGGCGTCTACCCGAGTGCGCAGGACGCGCCCTGCGTGGTGCATGCGCCCGACGAGGCCACGCGCGTGGTGGCGGTCACCGGAGGTTCCGGCGCGAGCACCGCCTTCGGGCTTGCCGAAGAGGTCTGGAGCGCGTGGTGAGCGGCAGCCGGCCTACTTGCCGAACATCACCCACAGCAGCGCCAGCACCATGATCGTGGCCAGCACGGCCAGCGTGATCTTGAGGGCGCTGTAGGGGCGCTCGCCCGCGATCTGACCGGTGTAGCCGTTGGCGATGATCTGGAAGGTCTTGCTGCCGTAGGTGTAGCCCACCAGCCAGACCGGCACGAGGATGTGCTTGAAGGTGCGGCCCTGGTACTCGCGCTGCATCTGCAGGTTGCGGTAGGTGTCGCCGGGCACCTGGCGCGCGCACAGGGCGCGCAGCTGCTCGTCCATGTCCTGCACGTTGACCTGGGCGGCCTTGCCCAGGTCGATCTGGTAGCGCTCCACCGTCCAGCCGCGCACGAATTCCGGCGTGTAGGGCTTGAGGTCGGTGGTCGTGGGAAAGGGCTCCACCTGGCGCAGCAGGTTGGCGTGCACGCCCACGGTGCCGGGCACCAGTTCGTCGTCGAAGAAATGAGCGAGGCTGCCCGAGGCCGGCTCCCAGCGTACATGGCGCACCTGGCGCGTCTGCACGTTGCCGTTGCTGTCGCGGTAGGACTCGGTGGTGTAGTAGTAGAAGCCCGCCTCGGCCTGCCAGTCGGCGCTGGCGTGGGCGTCGAAGGTCCAGTAGGGCAGGTAGACGCCGTGCAGCGTGTCGGTCAGCGCGGCGGACTTCAGGCGGTTGGGCGCGAACCAGCGGCTGCCATACCACTGGCGGATGCGGTCGCGGATCTGGCCGTCGCTGATCTTGAAGGGCAGGATGCTCTGCGGCGTGATGGCATCGCCCTGGTCCTCATGGGCGACGATGGAGGGCGAGCCACAGAAGTCGCAGCGCTGGGCCACGGTGCGGTTCACGAAGACCGAGATGGCACGGCAGTTCTGGCACTGGACCTCGTAGCGGTCCTCCGTGCCCCAGCCCCGGCCGGACTTTGGGTTGCGCAGCGCCTCGGCCAGGTCCTGCTCGACCACATCGCGGCCCAGTTCCTCGCTCCAGGGCACCGTGGTGCCGCAGTACGGGCACTTGAGCGCCTGGGCCTGGGCATTCCATTCGAGGTTGGCGCCGCATTCGGGGCAGGGGTGCTTGCGCACCATGGCGGGCGCGGCGGCTGCGGCCTCCCAGGAACCGGAGGCGGGGGAAGTCGAGGTGCTGGAGGAACTGGAGGAGGGCGCGCTCACGGCATCGGTCCTGGAAAACGGGACGCGGCGCCAGGCAGGGCCTGGCGCCGCAAAGGGTCAAACCACGGAAATGTCAGCCGCGCAGGAAGTCATCGAGTGCGGCTTGCGCAATGCGCCACTGGCTGCCGATCTGGCGCGCCTTGAGGTTGCCGGCCTGGATCTCGGCCAGCACATCGGCCTCGCTCACACCCAGCACCTGGGCCGCCTGGGCCGGGGTCAGCACCTGCAGTCCACCTGCGGCGGGCGCTGCGGGGGCCTGGGCCGCCTGTGCGGCAGCGGGCGAGAACGGATCGGACGCCTGGCCATGGCCGGCCGGTGCGCCACCGGCACCGCCGCCGCTTTGCATGCTCTTCATCATCTCCTGCGCCATGCCGAAGCCCATGGCCATGGTGGCGGGCAGGGTGGCTGCGGCAGCACCTTCGCCGCCCGTGGTCATGGCCTGGCCCATCTGGTATTTGACGTAGTCGTTGAGGTTGCCGATGGCCGTCATGCTGGAGCGCTTGTCGATGGCCTGCTCCACCTCGGGCGGCACGGACACGTTCTCCAGCACGAAGCTGGTGATCTCCAGGCCGTACTTGTCCGTCATGGCCGGGTTGATCAGCGGCAGCAGCGCATCGCCCAGCTCGCCATAGCGCTGGGCCACGTCCAGCACGGGCACCTGGGCCTTGGCCAGCGACTCGGTGAACACGCTGATGATGCGCGAGCGCATGGTGTCGGCGAACTCATCGATACGGAAGTTCTGGTCCGTGCCTGCCACTTCCTTGAGGAACTTGGCCGGCTCGACGATGCGGAAGTCGTAGGTGCCGAAGGCGCGCAGGCGCACGGCGCCGAAGTCCTTGTCGCGCACCATCACGGGGTTGGAGGTGCCCCACTTGTTGCCCGTGAACAGGCGCGTGTTGATGAAGTAGACATCGCACTTGAACGGCGAGTTGAAGCCGTACTTCCAGCCCTGGATGGTGGACAGGATGGGAATGTTCTGCGTGGTCAGCGTGTGCTTGCCGGGGCTGAATAGGTCGGCGTATTGGCCGGCCGAGACGAACTGCACCTGCTGCGACTCGCGCACGATGAGCTGGGCGCCGTTCTTGATTTCCTTGTCGTCATCGGGCCAGCGGTAGGAGAGCGTGTCGCGCGAGTCATCGGTCCACTCGATGATCTCTATCAGTTGCTTGGTGATGATGTTCATCAGGTTCATGGCAGGCTCCGGGGCGGTGGTGGTCCACGACAAAAAAGGTCAATGGGCCATTCTAGGGGGCGTGCATGGCGGCGTGGCGATCGGCCACCGGCCGCTGCCCTGGTGAATTGTCAAAAAATGATCCTGCCGGGCCTTGCAAGGCCTGTTTCCAGGCGGTCACGCGCCATGGCCTTTGCCTGTATGCACTGCGTGCTCCGTTTTTTGATGCAGATCGCGTGGCGGCGCTGCCGGCGTGGGGCCGCAGGCCGGCAGCACGGCGCAGGGCCGGGCGGCGCCTTAAAATCGTCGTTTGCGCGGCGCGAGCCGCCTCTCATTCACCGGCGCGGCCCCGGCCTGCGTGCGACGCCTGAAACAAGTCATGCTCACTTTCCAACAAATCATCCTCAAGCTGCAGTCCTACTGGGCCGACCAGGGCTGCGCGCTGCTCCAGCCCTATGACATGGAAGTGGGCGCGGGCACCTCGCACACCGCCACCTTCCTGCGCGCCCTGGGCCCCGAGCCCTGGAAGGCCGCCTACGTGCAGCCCAGCCGCCGCCCCAAGGACGGCCGCTATGGCGACAACCCCAACCGCCTGCAGCACTACTACCAGTTCCAGGTGGTGCTCAAGCCCGCGCCCGACAACATCCTGGAGCTGTACCTGGGCTCGCTCGAAGCCCTGGGCTTCGATCTGAAGAAGAACGACATCCGCTTCGTCGAGGACGACTGGGAGAACCCCACGCTGGGCGCCTGGGGCCTTGGCTGGGAAGTCTGGCTCAACGGCATGGAGGTGACGCAGTTCACCTACTTTCAGCAGGTCGGCGGCATCGACTGCAAGCCCGCCACGGGCGAGATCACCTACGGCCTGGAGCGCCTGGCCATGTACCTGCAGGGCGTGGACAACGTCTACAACCTGACCTGGACCGACGGCCTGAGCTACGGCGACGTCTACCACCAAAACGAGGTGGAGCAGTCCACCTACAACTTCGAGCATTCGGACGCCGACTTCCTGTTCACTGCCTTCGGCGCCTACGAAAAGCAGGCCAACCACCTGATCGGCGAACAGCTGGCGCTGCCGGCTTACGAGCAGGTGCTCAAGGCCGCCCACACCTTCAACCTGCTCGATGCGCGCGGCGCCATCAGCGTGACGGAGCGTGCCGCCTACATCGGCCGCATCCGCAACCTGGCCCGCGCCGTGGCCAAGGCCTATATGGACAGCCGTGCACGCCTGGGCTTCCCCATGGCGCCCAAGGCCCATGCCGACGAAGTGCTGGCCGAGCTGGCCAAGGCCGCCGAACAACAGGGCAAGAAGGCCGCCTGAGGCGGACACCGCTGCACCGAGAGAACACCAGACCATGAACGCATCGAATCTTCTTGTTGAACTGTTTGTCGAAGAGCTGCCCCCGAAGGCGCTGCAAAAGCTGGGCGACGCCTTTGCCGGCGTGCTGTTCGAGCAGCTCAAGGCCCAGGGCCTGCTGGCCTCCAGCGAAGCGCGCCTGACGGCCTATGCCTCGCCGCGCCGCCTGGCCGCCCACATCACCGAAGTCCTGCCCCAGGCCGAGGACAAGGCCGTGTCGCAAAAGCTCATGCCCGTCTCCGTGGGCCTGGACGCCGACGGCAAGCCCACGCCCGCCCTGATCAAGAAGCTGGCCGCCCTGGGTGCCGGCGAAGAAGCCGTTGCCGGCCTGACCCGCCAGGGCGAAGGCAAGGCCGAAGCCCTGTTCCACGCCTCCACCGTGCGCGGCGTGATGCTGGCCGATGGCGTGCAAAAGGCGCTGGACGAAGCCATTGCCAAGCTGCCCATCCCCAAGGTCATGCGCTACCAGCTGGCCGACGGCTGGAGCAGCGTCCATTTCGTGCGCCCGGCCCACGGCCTGGTGGTGCTGCACGGCACCGAGGTGCTGATCGGCGTCAAGGCCCTGGGCCTGACGGCGGGCACGGCCACGCATGGACACCGCTTCGAGGCGGCGGTCGATCCCGTGGTCATCCGCTCCGCCGATGACTACGCCGCGCAGCTGCGCGAGGAAGGCGCCGTCATTGCCAGCTTCGCCGAGCGCCGTGCCGAGATCGCGCGCCAGCTGCAGGCCGCTGCCGAGCGCGTGGGCGGCGGTGTCCGTCCCATCGAGGACGAGGCCCTGCTGGACGAAGTCACGGCCCTGGTCGAGCGCCCCAATGTGCTGGTCTGCGAGTTCGAGAAGGAATTCCTCGACGTGCCGCAGGAATGCCTGATCCTCACCATGAAGGCCAACCAGAAGTACTTCCCGCTGCTGGACGCCGCCGGCAAGCTGACCCACCAGTTCCTGGTGGTCAGCAACATCAGCCCCCAGGATGCCAGCGCCGTCATCGGCGGCAACGAACGCGTGGTGCGCCCGCGCCTGGCCGACGCCAAGTTCTTCTTCGACCAGGACCGCAAGAAGACCCTGGCCTCGCGCGTGGACGGGCTGGGCAAGGTGGTCTACCACAACAAGCTCGGCACCCAGGGCGAGCGCGTGGAGCGCGTGCGCTCCATCGCCAAGAGCATTGCCCGCCAGCTGGGCGACACGGGCCTGGCCCAGCAGGCCGATCTGGCCGCGCAACTGGCCAAGACCGACCTCGTGACCGACATGGTGGGCGAGTTCCCCGAGCTGCAGGGCACCATGGGCCGTTACTACGCGCTCAACGACGGCCTGGACGTGGCCGTGGCCGATGCCATCGAGGACCACTACAAGCCCCGCTTTGCGGGCGACGAACTGCCGCGCGGCAACGCCGGCGTGGTCGTGGCCCTGGCCGACAAGCTGGAAACCCTGGTCGGCATGTTCGGCATCGGCAACCTGCCCACGGGCGACCGCGACCCGTTCGCGCTGCGCCGCCATGCGCTGGGCGTGATCCGCATGCTGGTCGAGAAGGACCTGGCGCTGGACCTGGAAACCCTGCTGGTCAGCGTGCTGCCTGCCTTCGGCGACAAGATCGAGGACGCCACGCCCCAGCTGGCCGACTTCATCTACGACCGCCTGGCCGGCAACCTGCGCGAGCAGGGCTTCTCGGCCCAGGAAGTGGACTCCGTGCTGGCCCTGCGCCCGCAGCGCCTGTCCGACGTGCAAAAGCGCCTGGAAGCCGTGCGCGCCTTCGGCGAGCTGCCCGAGGCACCGGCCCTGGCCGCCGCCAACAAGCGCGTGGGCAACATCCTCAAGAAGGCCGACCAGGCCGTGCAGGCCCAGGTCGACGCGGCCGTGCTGGCCGAGGTGGCCGAGAAGGACCTGTACGCCGCCCTGCAATCGGTGGCGCCCAAGGCGCAGCAGCAGTTTGCTGCCGGCGACTACACGGCCAGCCTGCAGACCCTGGCCGCGCTGCGCGCCCCGGTCGATGCCTTCTTCGAGCATGTGATGGTCAACGCCGAGGACCCGGCGCTCAAGGCCAACCGCCTGGGCCTGCTGGCCACGTTGCACGAAGCCATGAACCGCGTGGCGGACCTTTCGCGACTGGCGTAAATGGAGCACCCCCTGAGGCGCTTCGCGCCTTCCCCCTCTCTACTTGCTTCGCAAGGGAGGGGGACGACACCCTCGGTGCGGGGCGGCCCTTCCTCGGTGTCCCTCGTCTTGGGACGCGCGCAATTGAGTTCTGACATTCTTGGGACCCGACCATGAAAATTGCGATCCTGGACCGTGACGGAACCCTCAACCAGATCGGTGAGGAGGGCTTCATCGGCTCGGCCGAAGCCTGGAAGGCCCAGCGCGGGGCGCTGGAAGCCGTGGCGCGCCTGAACCGGGCGGGCTGGCATGTGGTGGTCGCCACCAACCAGCCGGGCCTGGGCCGGGGCCTTTTCGACGTGACCGAGCTCAATGCCGTGCACGCGCGCATGCACCGCGAAATGGCGGCGGCAGGCGCGCGCGTCGATGCGGTTTTCTACTGCCCCCATGCCCCGGACGAGGAATGCCATTGCCGCAAGCCCGGCACGGCGCTGTTCGAGCAGATTGCCGAGCGCTTCGGCGTCGAGGGGCACCAGCTGTGGGTGGTCGGCTCCTGCGTGGCCCACCTGCAGGCCGGCGCCGCCATGGGCGCGCGCCTGCACCTGGTCTGCACGGGCGCCAGCGCCGGAGTGTCTCTGGACGGGGCGCTGCCGCCCGGACTGCCGCCCGGCACCCAGCGCCATGCCAGCCTGGCCGCGCTGGCCGATGCGCTGGTTCCGGCAGATGCCGCACCCGCTCCCTGAACGCCTGAACGCCCGAACGGCGCTTTGCCCATGCGCCGCCGGCCTGCCGTCCTGCGCACAATGCTATCTTTGTGAATTCCGATTCCTGAGGGCGCAAGGCCCGGGCCTGCCGCCCGGCCGCCGCGCCGCTTTCTGCACCACACTGCCGCCATGTCCCTGATCCGCTCCACCCTCCACATGCTCTGGATGGGCATCACCGTGATCCCCTACACCCTGGCCGTGCTGCTCACGCGCTGGCTGGGCGGCGGGCCGCGCCGCGTCTATGCCGTGGCGCGCGCCTGGCTCAAGCTGTCGGTGGACAGCGCCCGCGTCATCATGGGCGTGCGCCACCGCGTGCAGGGCATGGAGAACCTGCCCACCGACCCCAAGCAGGGCGTGGTGCTGCTGGTCAAGCACCAGTCCACCTACGAGACCTTCCTCATGCCGGCGATCATGCCGCGCCCGCTGGCCTATGTGTTCAAGAAGGAGCTGCTCATGGTGCCCTTCTTCGGCTGGTCCATCGGCAGCATGGACATGATCCACATCGACCGCAAGCACGGCTCGCGCGCCTTCCACAAGGTGGTCGAGCAGGGCAAGCGCCTGTTGGGCCAGGGCACCTGGGTGATCATGTTTCCCGAAGGCACGCGCATCCCGCGCGGCGAACGCGGCGAGTACAAGACCGGCGCCACGCGCCTGGCCATCATGACCGGCGTGCCCGTCGTGCCCGTGGCCGTCACCTCGGCCAAGTGCTGGCCGCGCAAGGCCTTCATCAAGACGCCGGGCGTGGTGGATGTCTCCATCGGCAAGCCCATTCCTTCCGTGGGCCGCAAGCACGAGGAGCTGATGGTGGAAGTCGAAAACTGGATCGAGGCCGAAATGCAGCGCCTCGACCCCGAGGCCTACCGCGCCTGAGGCGCCGGAGAGCGGCATGGCGGACCCGGCACAGCGCAGTTGGGATTGGCTGCTGCCACCTGCCGTGCAAACGCAGGACGGCGGGCTGAAGCCGCGCCGTGACAGGGCCACTCCCCCCGCCCAGCCTTCGTCCGCGCCTCTTACTCCTTCTTCTCCATCTCTCCCATCTTCATCCGCCATCCCCGAGCCCAGTCCCCGCGTCCACCCGGAGGCCAACCAGCAGGCGGTCCTCCAGGGGCAGGTGCTGCAGTACCGGTTGCAGCGCTCGCGCCGGCGCACCATAGGCTTCACCATCGGCGCGCAGGGGCTGGTGGTCAGCGCGCCTGCCTGGGTCAACATGGCTGCCATCGCGCAGGCGCTGGAGGCGAAATCGGGCTGGATATTGCGCAAGCTGCACGAGGCCGGCCAGCGCCAGCAAGCCCAGCATGCAGCACGCATCCGCTGGGAGCACGGCGCAGAGATCGGCTATCTGGGCCGCCCCTTGCAGCTGCGCCTGACCGGCGGCGAAACCCAGCCGCTGCGCACGCGCCAGGTACACCGTGAACAGGCGGCCGACGGCAGCCAGTCCCTGCACCTGCCGCTGGCGCCCGGGGCATCGGCCGCCGAGGTGCGCGCCTGCGTGCAGGCCTGGATGCTGCGCGAGGCGCGCTCCTGGTTCACGGCCAGCCTGCAGCGCCACGCGCCGCTCCTGGGCGTGCAGTGGACCAGCCTGAGACTGACCAGCGCAAGCACGCGCTGGGGCAGTGCCAACACGGCCGGCGCCATCCGGCTGAACTGGCGGCTCATGCAGCACGCGCCCGAGGTCATCGACTACGTGGTCGTGCACGAGCTGTCCCACCTGCGGTACATGGACCACAGCCCGCGCTTCTGGGCCACGGTGGCCCGCGTGATGCCGGGCTGGGAGGCGCAGCGCCAGGTGCTGCGTGACAGGCTGCTGCCTCCCTGGGAATAGGCGACTCGGGCACCGGCGAGCCTGCGCCAGTCGGGCTGGACGGTTATTCTTGCCGGGCACACAACCGCGTCCTATCAAGAAAGCCAATCCATGTCCGCAAGCGCTCCCGTTCCCGCAGCCATTCCACTGACCGTCCAGCCCGCACCGGGCTATGCAGGCGACATTCCTCCCGAACTTGCCTGGCAATGGCAGCAATCCGGCGAAGCCGTGCTCGTCGATGTGCGCACCGATGCAGAGCGCGACTGGGTGGGCCGCGTACCGGGTGCCGTGGCCGTGGCCTGGAAGCAGTGGCCGTCCATGGCGATGAACCCCGATTTCGACAGCCAGCTGCGCGCCGCCGTGCCTGAAGGCGGCAAGGTGGTCCTGCTGTGCCGCAGCGGCGTGCGCTCGGTGGCCGCTGCCCAGCGCGCAGCGCAACTGGGCATCGAGGCCTACAACATCCTCGAAGGCTTCGAGGGCGATGTGGACGCCAACGGCCAGCGCGGCCATGTCGGCGGCTGGCGCCTGCGCGGCCTGCCCTGGCGCCAGTAAGCCGGCGCCGACCTGGCGTCGTTCAGAGCTGCGGCTCCGCGAATCCCAACGCCACCGCCCGGGCGGCCACCATGTCCACCAGGGCCTGGGCCGGTCCTGACAGCGTGGCCTGCGAGCGCATGGCCAGCAGCAGCCGGCGCCGGGTGTTGAGCGCCCCCAGCGGGCGCAGCCGCAGTGCCCGCGCTGCCAGGTGCGGCGCGGTGGCCGCGCGCGGCAGGATGGCCAGGCCCAGGCCCACCGAGACCATGTGGCACATGGCGTCGAAGCTGCGCACCTGGATGCGGATTCGCACGGGACGGTTGATGGATTCGGCCTCGGCCGCAATGCGCCGCATCAGCGAGGTGGAGCGGGCCAGGCTCACGAAGTCGTGGTCCAGCACGGTGGCCAGGGGCACGGGGGAGTCGTCGTCCGTGTCCAGCGCATGGCCGCGCGGCATGACGAGCACCAGCTCGTCCACATCGCAGACCTGGGTGCTCAGCCCTTCCAGGGGCGTGTTCTCCCCGATGATGGCCAGCTCGGCCACGCCGCTGAGCACGGCGCGCACGGACTCCTCGCTCAGCGCGTCTTCCAGGTCCACCGACACACCCGGGTGGGCCGCCATGAAGTCGGCCAGCAGCCGGGGCAGAAAGCCTGCAAATGCGGAGTTGTTGGCCCACAGGCGCAACTGGCCCGTGGCGCCGCTGCGAAAGTCGTCCATGGCCAGGGCCAAGTGCTCCAGCCGGGCCACCACGTCCACGGCATGGTGGTACATGCTCTGACCGGCGGGCGTGGGCGTGACGCCGCGCTTGCTGCGTACCAGCAGGGTCACGCCGCAGTGCTGCTCCAGCTCGGCCACGCGCTTGCTGGCGGCTGCCAATGACAGCCCCAGCGTGCGCGAGCCGGCCGTCAGGCTGCCGGCATCGACCACGGCCACATACAGGCGCAGCGTCAGCAAATCGAAGCGGTGCAGGTTGATCATTCCCATCCTCCACCACAGACGAAGGATGGATCAACGAGATACGGCTGTTCGGCCGCGTGCAGGCCCGCAAGAATGCGCCGGTACAAAGAGAACATGGAGACAAGCATGAATCGACGCATTGTGCTGCAGGCCGCCGGCCTGGCAGCGGCCGCCCTGTTGGGCGCAGGAACCGTCCAGGCCCAGGCCTTTCCAACCAAGTCCATTACCCTCGTGGTCCCCAACCCGCCCGGCGGCGTGGTGGACACGGCGGCACGCCTGGCGTCCGACCCGCTGTCGCGCCTGCTGGGGCAGTCGGTGGTGGTGGACAACCGGGGCGGCGCCAGCGGCAACATCGCCTACCAGATGGTGGCCCGGTCGCCCAAGGACGGCTACACGCTGCTGGCCTCGTATTCGGCCTACCACGTGGGCAATCCGGCACTGTTCCCCAAGCTGCCCTGGGCGCAGTCCGAGCTGGCGCCCGTGGGGCTGATCGTGGCCGCCACCAATGTGATCGCCGTTCATCCTTCGGTGCCGGCGAACAATCTGCAGGAATTCATTGCCTACCTGCGCAAGAACCCGGGCAAAGTCAATTACGCGTCGCAGGGCAATGGCTCGCTGTCCCATGTGGGCACGGCCGTGTTCGCCCAGGTGACCCAGACCCAGATCACGCATGTGCCCTACAAGGGGTCCGGCCCTGCCATCCAGGACGTGCTGGGCGGCCAGGTACAGATGTTCATCACCACGCCGCCTTCAGTGCTGGGCCACGTGCAGACGGGCAAGCTCAGGGCCCTGGCCGTGACCAGCAAGACGCGCCATCCCATGCTGCCCGATGTGCCCACTACGGCAGAAGCGGGCCTGCCGGGCTTCGAGCTGGAAGCCTGGGTCGGCCTGTTCGCGCCTGCGGGCACGCCGCCCGAGGCCATCGCCAGGCTGTCGGACGCGCTCAAGACCTCCCTGGAGTCGCCCGACGTGCAAAAGCGCGCGGCCCTGCAGGGCGTGGAGCCGCGATTCCTCGGCCCGCAAGCGCTGGCCGCCCTGGTCCAGCGCGAGACGGACCACTGGGGCAAGGTCATCAAGGCCAACCACATCACGATGGATTGACATGGCAGCCAAAACCCATTTCCGCATCGGGCAGATCGTGCCCAGCTCCAACACCACGATGGAGACCGAGATCCCCGCCATCCTGCGCGCCCGCGAGGCCCTGGCGCCCGAGCGTTTCACCTTCCACTCCAGCCGCATGCGCATGAAGCATGTGACCAAGGAGGAACTGGCCGCCATGGACGGCGACAGCGACCGCTGCGCGCTGGAACTGTCGGATGCGCGGGTCGATGTGCTCGGCTATGCCTGCCTGGTGGCCATCATGAGCATGGGGCGCGGCTACCACCGTGTCTCGCAAGCGCGCCTGCACCAGCGCACCGTGGACAACGGCGGTCCCGCGCCCGTGGTCACCAGCGCCGGCGCCCTGGTCGATGGCCTGCACGCCATCGGCGCGAAGAAGGTGGCGCTGCTGGCGCCCTACATGAAGCCGCTGACGCAGCTGGTCATCGACTACATAGAGAACGAAGGCATCGAAGTGGTGGACAGCATCTCGCTGGAGATTGCCGACAACCTGCAGGTGGGCGCCCAGGATGCGCGCGCACCCATCGAGATCACGCGGCGCCTGAACACGGCCAACGCCGACGCGGTCATCGCCTCGGCCTGCGTGCAGATGCCCTCGCTGGCCTCGGTGCAGCCCATCGAGGACCGCGTGGGCCTGCCGGTACTGTCTTCCTCGGTAGCCACGACGTTCATGATGCTCAAGCGCCTGGGCTTGCCGACAGCCGTTCCGGGATTCGGTGCGCTGTTGAGCGGTAAATACTGAATCTTTCCTTGAGAAAGGCCGCTATTGCGGCCTTTCTCGGAGCGGGGCTGGTCTAATTCGCGGCATCCAGAACTGGCATGAGCCAAGTCAGAGACACCGAGCAAGGGCCGCCCCGCCGCGAGGGTGTCGTCCCCCTCAGGGGGAAGCGGCGACGCCGCTCAGGGGGGGCTTAGATTGCCGGAATGCGCAGCTTCTGGCCGGGGTAGATCTTGTCTGGGTGGCTCAGCATGGGCTTGTTGGCCTCGAAGATCACCGGGTACTTGTTGGCATCGCCATAGAACTTCTTGGCAATGGCCGACAGCGTGTCGCCGCGCACCACGTCGTGGTACTGGGCTTCGGGCTCGGGGTTGGTCACCGTCATCTGGTTGTCCACCGACTGCACGCTGGAGACGTTGCCGCAGCACAGCGTCACCTTTTCCTTGACCGCCTGGGTGGGGGCCGTGCCCAGCACCGTGACCTTGCCCTGCGAGCCATCGAACTGCACCTTCACGTCGCTGACGCCCAGGTTCTGCGTGCCGATATAGGTCTCGATGGCCTTGGCGGCCTTGGCATTCAGGTCTTGCGCAGGCTCGGCTGCCTGTGCGGCGCTGCCGCCGAACAGCTTTTCGCCGGCTTCCTTGATGAAACTGAAAAGTCCCATGGGTGACTCCTGTTGGTGGGTGGAAAAACGGAAAGACCAATGTAACGCCTAACAGTGGTAGCGCGCGCTGCCGGGCAGGAGCGCTCCCGGATTTTTGACATTTGCGCCATTCTTGCGTTCACGTCCTCACTCAGTTGTCGTCCATGGCTGACGCTATCCTCCGGAAAACTCCGATAATCGCGCCCATGACTTTTTTGGCCATAGACATCGGCAACACCCGCTTGAAATGGGCGATGTACGACGCGCATCGGCCTGGCGCCGCATTGCTGGCGCACGGCGCGGAGTTCCTGGAGCACATCGAGCACCTGGCCGAAGGGCCGTGGAGCGACCTGCCCACGCCTACGCGCATGCTGGGCTGCGTGGTGGCCGGCGACACGGCGCGCCGGCGCGTGCACGACCAGATCGACATGATGCTGGGCTGGGATTTCGAGCCGCAGTGGGCCGTGCCCGGCGCGGCCGAGGCCGGAGTCACCAACGGCTACGATTTCCCCTCGCGCCTGGGGGCGGACCGCTGGGTGGCCATGATCGGCGCGCGCCAGCACATCCTGCAGCGCGGGCCAGAGCGGCCCCTGATCGTGGTCATGATCGGCACCGCCGTCACCGTGGATGCGCTGGACCAGCACGGCCACTTCATGGGCGGTCTGATCCTGCCGGGGCACGGCATCATGCTGCGCGCCCTGGAAAGCGGCACGGCTGGCCTGCACGTGCCCACGGGTGCGGTCACGCCATTCCCCACCAACACCAGCGACGCGCTGACCAGTGGCGGCACCTACGCCATCGCCGGGGCCGTGGAGCGCATGTACCAGCATCTGTACATGCACTGCAGCATGGAGCCCGCCTGCGTCATGGCCGGCGGTGCAGGCTGGAAGATGGTGCCCAGCATGACGCGGCCCTTCGAGCTGGTGGACAACCTCATCTTCGAAGGCCTGCTGGTCATGGCGCAGCGCCGCTGGGGCGATGCCAGCGGCCTGCCTGCCGACGCGGTCAAAGCGGCCTGAAGCCACTTCGATCGTGCGGCGCAGCATCGCGCCGTTATATCCGTTGCGTAACAGTTGATGACAGCGCTGATGCCGGGTGCGGGGGCGGCCGTGGACCCCACATCCGGAGCCTTTCGCGGGGGATGCGGCGACAGTGGATAATCCGCGGCAATGTCTTCCACCAATCACGTCATGGAACCGATTGCCGGTGTCGAAGCCCCGATCAAGGGGCGGCTGGGCGAACGCCTGCTTTCCGCCGGCAAGCTGAACGAGCGCGATCTGCAAAACGCCCTGCAGGCGCAGCAGGAGCTGGGCGGCTACCTGGGCCAGGTGCTGGTCCAGCTGGGCGTGGTGGCGGAAGCCGACGTGGCCCAGGCGCTGTCCGAACAGCTGCACATGCGCTGGCTGCGCGCGGAAGAGTTTCCCGATCTGCTGCCCGATGTGCCGGGCCTGCTGGCCAGCTTTCTGGATGCGCAGTGCGTCTGCCCCATTTCGCTGCAGGACGGCGTGCTCGAAGTGGCCATGTCCGTGCCGCAGGACCCCTTCATCACCAAGGCGCTGCGCCTGGCCACCGGGTTGCAGATCAAGCCCGTGCTGGCGCTGGAAGCCGACATCCGCAAGGCCCTGTCCGAAGCCGGCCAGGAGCCCGAAGGCGAAGAAGGCCAGGACTGGGAGTCGGACGCCACGGGTGGCGACTTCGTCGAGCACCTGAAGGACCTGGCCAGCGAGGCGCCGGTCATCCGCCTGGTCACGGGCATCATTTCCCGCGCCATCGAGCTGCACGCCTCCGACATCCACCTGGAGCCCTTCGAGGCTGGCCTGCAGGTGCGCTACCGTATGGACGGCGTGATCCATGCGGCCGAACTCGTGCCGCCACGGCTGAGCGCAGCCGTGGGCTCGCGCGTCAAGCTGCTGGCCCATCTGGACATTGCCGAGCGGCGCCTGCCGCAGGACGGCCGCATCAAGACCCGCGCCAAGGGCCGCGAACTGGACCTGCGTGTCTCCACCGCACCCACGGTGCATGGCGAGAGCATCGTCATGCGGGTGCTGGACCGCGCCAACGTGCGCCTGCGCCTGGAAAGCATGGGCTTCGAGGCCGATACGCTGGAGCGCTTCAACACCTTGCTGGCCAAGCCGCACGGCATCGTGCTGGTCACTGGGCCCACGGGCTCGGGCAAGACCACCACGCTGTACGCGGCCCTGTCCAAGATCGACGCGGTTTCCAACAAGATCATCACCGTCGAGGACCCGGTCGAGTACCAGCTCGATGGCATCAACCAGATCCAGGTCCATCCGCAGATCGACCTCACCTTTGCCAACGCCCTGCGCTCCATCCTGCGCCAGGACCCGGACATCATCATGATCGGCGAAATGCGTGACGGAGAAACCGCGCAGATCGCCGTGCAGTCCGCACTGACAGGCCACCTGGTGCTGTCCACGCTGCACACCAACACGGCCGCAGGCGCCGTCACCCGCATGCGCGACATGGGGGTGGAGAGCTACCTGATCACGTCCTCGGTCAACGGCGTGCTCGCCCAGCGCCTGGTGCGCACGCTGTGCTCGCATTGCAAGCAGCCCGACACGCTGCCGGCCGCTGCCGTCGAGGGCAGCGGCCTCAAGCGTTTTTTGCGCGAGGGCTCGCCCATCTACCGCGCCGTCGGCTGCGAGCATTGCCGGGGCACGGGCTACAAGGGCCGTACCGGCATCCATGAACTCATGGTCATCGACGAGCCGCTGCGCCGCGCCATCATCGAAGGCCAGGACGCCAACGCCCTGCATGCCATGGCGGCCAAGAGCGGCATGCTGAGCCTCTACGACGACGGCCTGCGCAAGGTGGCCTCGGGCGCCACCACGCTGGACGAAGTGCTGCGCGTGACCCAGGACCAGAGCGATGCCTGATTACAGCTGGGAGGCCGTGGACAGCCGCGGCCAGATGGTCAAGGGCACTTTTTCCGCTGCGGCCGTGGCCGAGGTGGTGGTGCACCTGCGCAAGAGCCGGCTGTCGCCCATCAAGGTCGAGGAAGCCGTGGGCCTGGGCAATGTGCCGCTTGCGGTGCGTGCGCTCAAGAAAGGCCGCATCAAGGCCGACGACATCCAGGGCATGACCACCGAACTGGCCATCATGATGCGTGCCGGCCTGTCGCTGGACAACGCGCTCAAGGTCCTGGTCGAGATGAGCCACAAGGTGCAGATGCAGGCCATGCTCCAGTCCGTGCTCGACAGCGTCAAGGCCGGCATGCCGCTGAGCCAGGCACTGGGCAAGCACCATGACCTGTTCGGCGACTTCTATATCAACATGGTGCGCTCGGGCGAAGCCAGCGGCCAGATGTCGGGCGTGCTCAACCGGCTGGTGGAACACATGGCGCGCCAGCGTGCCCTGCGCGACAGCGTGGTCTCGGCCACCATCTATCCCGCCATCCTGCTGGGCGTGGCTGTGCTGTCCCTGGTGGCCATGCTGGGCTTCGTGGTGCCGCAGTTCGAACAGCTTTTCAACGACATGGGTGACGCGCTGCCCCTTCCCACGCAATTCGTGATGGGGCTGGGCCATGCGTTTCGCAGCTACGGCTGGGCGGTGTTCATCGTGCTGGGCGCGCTGGGCTGGGTCTTAGCCCGCTGGGCAAAGAGTCCCAAGGGTCGTCAGACCTGGCAATCGTGGCTGCTGGGCCTGCCGGGCCTGGGTGGCGTGGTGCGCAAGTACCAGCTGACCCTGTTCAGCCGCTCGCTGGGCACGCTGCTGGGCAACGGCGTCACACTGCTGACCGCACTGCGCATTGCCAGCGACACGGTCTCCAACGTCGCCATTCGCGAGCGCCTGGAAAAAATGGGTCCCATGGTCAAGGAAGGCCATCGCATGGCCCATGCCGCCCAGAAAACCGGAGAATTCGAGCCCCTGGCCCTGAATCTGGTGCGGGTCGGCGAGGAAACCGGCCGGCTGGGCGACATGATGCTGGAGCTGTCCAACATATTGAACCGCGAGGTCGAAAACGCGATCAAACGCCTCCTGACCATGCTGGAGCCGGCGCTGATCCTGGTCCTCGGTATCCTTATCGCCTCCATCATCGTGTCGATCCTGCTCGGAATCCTGTCCGTCAACGATCTGGCCGTCTGATGAATCTGAATTGACTGAAAGGTATGTAGAAGATGATGCGCATGCAAAAGCAACTGTCCTCCCGCGCCCGCAAGCGTGGCTTCACGCTGATCGAACTGCTGGTCGTGCTGGCCATCCTGACCCTGCTGGCCGGCCTGGTCGGCCCCAAGGTGCTGAACCAGTTGGGTGGAGCAAAGACCAAGACGGCCGGCGTGCAGATCGCCGACATCGAAAAGGCGCTGGAGCTGTACAAGCTCGACGTGGGCCGCTATCCCACCTCGCAGCAAGGCCTGGACGCGCTGGTCAAGCAGCCCGCTGGCGTTGCCGGCTGGGCGGGCCCCTACCTCAAGGGCGGCGTGCCCAATGATCCCTGGAACAACGCCTACCGCTACACCTATCCTGCCGCCAATGGCGACCTCGAAATCCTCTCGCTGGGTTCCGATGGTGCGCCGGGCGGTGAGGGTGAAGCCGCCGATGTGCGCAACACCAAGTAAGTTGCTGCTCTGACCTCCGTAGCGCAATGCCGCCTTTCTGCCAGGAATGAGTCTTGAAGCGCGCCCAGGGTTTCACGCTGATCGAGCTGCTGGTGGTGTTCGCCATTCTTGGCGCCATCATCGGCATCGTGCCGCCTGCCATGGGCAAGCTGCGCGATGCCGTGGACTATCGGCAGACGGTGCAGGACGTGACGGCCCTGCTGCGCAAGGCGCGCCAGCAGGCCACGCTTCAGGGCATGCCTGTGGCATTCGCGGTCAATACGAATAGCCGCCAGTACGGCATCGCCGGCCAAGCCACGGCCAAGCTGCCCGACAGCCTGACGGTGCAACTGACCACGGCAGCCGGCATGGCGCTGGCTGATGGCAGCCAGACCATCGTCTTTCTGCCCGAAGGCGGCGCCACGGGGGGCAGCATTTCGCTCGCCCGCGCGCAAAGCGGCGGTGGCGTGCGTCTGCGTGTGGACTGGCTGTCCGGCCAAGTCACCAAAGAGGCCCTGTAATGCGTCGGCGCGCCGCTTCCCGCCCCAGGGTGCGGGGCATGACCTTGCTGGAGCTGTTGGTGGCGCTGTCCATCATGGCTATCTCGCTGGCGCTCATTTATCGGGCCGTTGGTGGTTCCGCGCGCGGTGTTTCCAAACTGGAGCAGAACCAGGGCGTGGCCCTGCTGGCCGATTCGCTGATGGACGCCTTTCCCATGGTCGATCCCGGCGGCACCCAGGCCTCAGGGCAGGATGGTGTCTACGCCTGGCAGGTGGCTTCCGCGCCTTTCTCCGTGGGCGGCCTGCCCGAAACCGCAGTTCCCCTGCATGCCTTGCGCATCACGATCTCCGTTGAAAACCGCAGTTGGGTCTTCGAGACCCTGCGCCCGCAGCGCCCTTTGCAGCAAGGCGAGGTGACGCGATGACCGGGCGCGCTCCATCTTCGGGCAGGCAAAAGGGCTTCACGCTGGTGGAACTGCTGGTGGTCATGGCCCTGCTGTCCCTGCTCATGCTCGGGCTGGCGTCGGCCATGTCCACGGTCTCGCAGACGCAGGAGCGTGTGGATGCGCGGCTGGACCGCATGGACCACCAGCGTGTCTCGATTGGTTTTCTTCGTTCTGTCCTGGGCCAGGTTTCCGCCGTGCGGCGCCAGGCCGGTTTGCGCAAGCAGGGCGAGAGCGAATTGTTCTTCGAAGGCGGCCCGCAAGGCATGCGCTGGCTGGGCATCATGCCTGCGCGCTTCGGAATGGGCGGCCGCACCCATTTCCAACTCTCCGTCGAAGGTGATGCCTTGGTGCTGCGCTTCGCGCCCTGGCAGGGTCCCGATGTCATGCCAGACTGGGGACAAAGCCAGTCCTATGTGATCGATCGCGGTGTCACGGGTTTTGCCTTGCGTTACCAGAACGCCAAGCTGGGGGTGGCACATTGGCAGCCGCAATGGGGCCCCGAGAAGGACAACGAAAAGGAACTGCCATCTGCCGTGGATGTTCAAGTGCAGACTTCGGCGGGAGCTTGGCCCCTGACGGTCGTGGCCATGCGCGCAACGGCTTCTACCAGCCCGGATGCAGGCGCCAGGGCAGTCTTCGGTGGGAGCCGCTCATGACCGGCCATTCATCATTTCCTGTTGAACGGGGCATGGCGCTGGTGCTGGTCTTGTGGATCGTTGCGGCCCTGGCTGTCTTCGCCAGCAGTCTCGGCGGCGTGGTCCGGCAGGAAGCTGCCGTGGGGGGCGTGAGCCGAAATCTCGCAACTGGGCGGGCTGCTGGTGAAGCAGCCATCTATCTCGCACTACAGCGCATGGCCACCAGGCCCGAGGCGCTGCGGGAGCCTGTTCTTGAACCCGTTACATTACCGGGTGGCCAGATCGTCGAGGTGGAAGTCGTTCCCTGGAGCGGCCTGGTGGATATCAACGGTGCGACTCCGGAGCTGCTTGCAGTGCTCTTTCAGCATGCGGCCGGCCTGTCGCAGGGGGCCGCCATGGCGATGGCCCAGACCGTCCGGCAAGCCCGGGATGCAATGCGTCAGCAGTCAGGTTCTGCGGCGGGGGGGTGGGAGGCGCCAGAGGATCTGCTGCAAGTGCCTGGCATGACCTACGGCATCTATGCGAGCATCCGCGATTTCGTGGTCGCCGACTCCGGGAACCGCCAGGGCATCAATCCCAACGCTGCGCCCCAGCCCTTGAGAGGGTGGCTGGAAAGTGCCGGTGGTGCGGTCCCCGCTCAGCAAGGCTTGTCCGGCACACGTTATGCCATCACTGCGAGAGTGCTCTTCGAGGGGGCGGGGATGGTCGCTGTCCGGCGAATGGTGAATGTTCGCTCGGGAGCCGGTGTGGGACGCCTGCCATGGAGTGTGTTGTCCGCCTCCCAATCCTGGATTGGAAAGATTTGAGTGGATTGCGATGATCAGGCAAATGATTGAACCAAGGGGCCTGCGTGGACAGGCCGTGTTGCGAATGGATGGGAGCCCATGGCACTGAGTACTGATACAAAGCTGTTCGGGCTGGACCTCAGTGCGGCGGCTGGGCAATTGCGTGCTGCATGGGGCCAACTGATGGGCCTGCCGCTGCTGCGCCGCAGCCTTCCCGCTGCCTTGGTGCGTGTCGTGAAGGCTGATGGAGGGCTCGCCCATGCGTGGGTGCGTGCAGGCCAGTGGCATTGGGCCGTTGAACGCGAGGCAAGCGGACGCAAGCCTTCAGGCTCGGCCGTGCTGATGGGCGGTGATCAACTGCTGCTGCGCACCTTGCGTATGCCTTCGCTGTCTGCTCAGGCATTGCACGGTGCTGTTGCGCTGGATGTGCAGACCATGTCGCCGTTTCCCGCGCTCGAGACGCTCTGGGCCTATGTGGTGGCCACGGACCCCGCAGGAGGGCAGCGTGTGGAGCTGGTGATCACGTCGAATGCGCTGGTGCAGCAAGCCCTGCGGGATGCCGCTGGCCAGTTGGCCGGACAGGCGCAGCCGGAGATCTGGGCCAGCACATCGGCCATGCCTGTGCTGCTCGCAGGCTTTGGCGAGGGGCCGCGGCTGGCCCGTGAATCCCGGCAACGCCGATGGATTGGTGCCGGCCTTGCGGCCATCGTGGCGGCAGGCCTGGCCCTGGCCATCACGCCGACTGCCAAGCTGTATCTGCAAGCCGTCGACGCCAGCAGGAAATTCGACCAGATCGTGCGCGAGACACGGGAGGTGACGGCCCAGCGCCAGGGCCTGGTGACCGGGGTCGAGGAGATTGCCGCGCTTCAGAAGCTGCAGCGCGAGCAGATCAATCACCTGCAGGTCATGGCAGCGCTCACACAATTGTTTCCCGATGACACGGCTGTACAGCGGGTATCGTTCAGTGGATCCAAGCTGGCGATCCAAGGCCTCAGCAGCAATGCATCCAACGTGGTGCAGCTCATGTCCAAGGCTCCGGGCTTTTTGGAGGTGCGCATGCCCTCAGCCGTGACGAGGGCGTCGGGATCCAACAAGGAAAGCTACACCGTCGAGGCCGTGCTGGACCCCAAGGTCTTTGGCGTCCTGGCTTCGCCTGAAGCAGAAGCACAGGCAGCTCCTGACGCTACCAGCGAAACGCCTGAAACCCCTGCTGCGGCAGAAAAGAAAGGCACACCATGATCAATCCAACGCCCGGTCTGTCGGGGCGGCAAATCCTGCTGTTGACGCTGTCGGCGGCTGTATTGGTGCTTCCCCTGGTGCTGGTGGCCTTGTGGGTATACGGAAAGCACCAATGGGCCGATGGGCAGCTCGCATCGCTGGAGCCGCGCTATGCGCGCGTGCTGGGCATGCAGCAGCAGCAGACCGAGATCCAGGAGGCTCTGGAGCAACTGCAGGGCATAAGGGCCCAGCATGTATATCCCGGGGATAGTGACAGCACCCAGACCGGCAACGGCGTGCAGCAGCAACTGCGTTCCGTGATGGACCGCGCGGGCCTGTCGGTGACCAGCAGCCAAGTCAAGGCGACGTCGGAAGAGGGACCCTACGAGCGTATCTCCGTTTCCATGACCGCCGAAGGGCCATGGCCTGCCGTCCAGATGGCGCTGGCATCCGTGCGCGCCATACAGCCGACGATCTGGGTGGATGACCTGCAGGTCAACCTTCGCGGCAGTTTGCAAAACACCAATCCCCAACTGGCGCCCGATCTCAGCGCCCAGTTCACCGTCAGCATCTTCCGGAGCAAGGTGTCATGATGCAGCGCAATTTACTGGGCGCCGCCGAGGGCGTGATGCTGCTGGCGCTGTGCGGCGCATTGGCATGGTCATGGCTGACTCCGCAATTGCACCTGCGCCAGACCGGCTGGACACCGCCTGAGCCACTGAAATCCAACCTTCAGGCGCTGATGCCGCCCCCGTCTGCAGCTCCCGGCAGGGGGGAGGAGGAGCGCTGGCTGTTGACCATGCAGGAGCGCCCCCTGTTTTCCATGAGCCGCAAGCCGCCACCACCCGTCAAGAAGGTGGAGGCTCCGCCGCCCGAGCCGCCGGACGTGTGGAAAGACGCCAGTGTGCTGGGCACTTTCCAGGGGCAGGCATCGGGCGCCATCGTGCGCCTGGAAGGCAAGGACCAACGCCTGATGCTCAATCAGAGCCTGGGTGGCTGGAAGCTCGTTGGTATCCAGGGGCGCTATATCGAGCTTGAACGCGCGGGCACTAGGCGCACCATAGACCTCAAACGAGCCGCGCTTGACAAGGGGCCGAATCTACCAGCAGGTGCTCGTGCGCCGACTCAGCGGCCGTCCGAACCGGTGGCCGCGCAAGCGGCTCCGGAGCCTGCCGCAGCCGATGCTCCGGCACCGCCGCAGCGCACATCCAGGGCTGTATTCGGCGGATCCAGGGCACAGCGTGCCGACAAACCATGAACAGATGGGTTAAGAACACCATGAAATTTCCCAACCGCCCCGTGCGCACCGTGCTGGCGTTGGCTGTCTGCCAACTGCTGCTGGCTTGCGCGCAACCCAATAGAAACAACTTCGTCAGCCACTTCAGTGAAGCAAGCTCTGCGCAGGATTTTTCCTTTGCTGCAGACGAGGCAGATGGCTCCGTGAAAACGGGCAAGAAGAAGAGCGAGTCCGACGAGTCCCAGCCCCGGGTGATCGAAGGCACCGGAAAGCTGCTGGGCAAGGCCCAGGATGCGCCTGCCGTCAAGGGGGACTCCATCAAGCTCAGCTTCGAGGAAGCCCCCCTGGCCCAGGTCGTGCGAACCATACTGGGCGACCTGCTGTCGGTCGACTATGTGCTGCACCCGCCCATCTCCGGCACGGTCACGATGAGCACGCAGAATGCCGTCTCGGCGGATCAGGCGCTCAATCTTCTCGAAACCGCACTGCAGGCCAACGGCATGGCCATGGTGCGCGATGTGCGGGGCACTTACCACGTGGGCCGCATCGATGCACTCAAGAGCATTGGCGCGAGCGTGCGCCAGGCAAGCGTCGGCACTCAGATGGCTCCCGGCTACGGCACCATCCTCGTGCCGCTCCAGTACATCGGCGCCAATGAAATGGCGGCCATCCTGCGTCCCATGGTTCCCTCCGACGCCATCGTGCGTGTGGACAACGTGCGCAACTTGCTGGTCATGGCGGGCTCGCGCGCCCAGGCCGAAGGCTGGCTCGACATGGTTCGCACTTTCGACATCAACCTGCTTGAAGGCATGTCGGTGGGTGTGTTCCCACTCAAGTATGTCTCGGTGCAGGAGGTGAGCGCGGCCCTGCAGCTGGTCGGCGGTGGGGGTGCCGCCGCAGGTGCCCAGGGGGCCGTGGCTCCTGCAGGTGCCGCCGCCGTGCGCTCTGGTACGGTGCCCGGTACGGCAGCGGCCGGGGCCGCAAGCGCGGTGGCTGGCCTGGGTGAAGGCAACCCGCTATTTGGCGCTTTGCGCATCATGCCCATAGAGCGGCTCAACAGCATCCTCGTCATCACGCCGCGTGCGGCCTATCTGGAGGAGGCTCGTCGCTGGATTGCCAAGCTGGACCAGCCTGGCAGCGGTGGCAGTCAGGCACAACTGAACATCTACCGCGTGCAAAACGGCAATGCCCGGCATCTGGCGGGTGTGCTGTCCGGTATCTTCGGTGGTTCCACGGGCGGCACCAGCACCAATAGCGGCGTCGCGCCGGGACTGGGCACCTCGACCAACACGGGGTTCGGCAACAGCAGCTTCGGAAACAGCAGCTTTGGCAACAGTAGCTTCGGCAACAGTAGCTTCGGCAACAGCGGATTCGGCAACAGCGGATTCGGCAACAGCGGATTCGGCAACAGCGGCTTTGGCAATAGTGGATTCAACTCGGGCACTGGACTGCGCACGGGCAGCACGGGTTTCGGGCAATCGGGCGTTGGCTCACAAACCGGCATCAACCAGGGCACGGGTTCCACCGTGGCCAACCTGGGCACCGTGCGGGTCATGGCCGATGAACTCAACAACTCCGTGTTGGTCTGGAGCACGCCTGCCGAGTACGAACGCATCGAGGCTGCGCTCAAGCGGCTGGATCTGCCCCCCACGCAAGTTTTGATCGAAGCCAGCATCGTTGAGGTTACGCTCAACGATGGCCTGGAGTATGGGCTTCAGTGGGCGTTTAGTGGAGATGTGGGCAACAAGGGGTACTCGGGCTCGGGGCTGATCTCTACCGAATCGAAGCGAACCACAGCTGATATCGCCGCTGCCATTGGGCAAGGTTTCAACTACACGTTGAAGAATTCGGCGGGAACGATCAAGGCAGCACTCAACGCGCTCTCCACCAAGACCAACGTTAAGGTCGTGGCCAGCCCCTCGTTGATGGTGCTGGACAACCACACTGCAGCGATTTCGGTCGGTACACAACAACCTTATCGCTCGGGGGAGATTTCCACGACGACCGTTGGTAGCAGCAATGCCGTCAGCTACCAGTACAAGGATACCGGCGTGAACCTGCAGGTCACGCCCTCGGTCAACGCCGGCAACATCGTCACCATGACGGTCAACCAGATGGTGACCGACGTGGGAGCAAAAGACGAAATCACCCAACAGGTCACCTTCCTGCAGCGGCAGTTGTCCAGCCGAGTGTCTGTGCGCTCGGGGGAGTCCATCGTTATGGGAGGATTGATTCAGGAGAACACTTCCGACGGCCGCAGCGGCATTCCCGTGTTGCATGAGCTGCCGGTGGTTGGGAACCTTTTTGGTTCAACCAACAATTCAATGCGGCGCACCGAACTGCTTGTGATCATCACCCCCCGTGTAGTACGCACCGATGTGGATGTGCGTGACGTCAGCGAAGATCTGCGAGAGCACATGCGCTCCCTGTCTCCGCTCCTTAGAACTCCTGCACAACAAAACAGCTCCAAGCTACCGGCCCTGCCGGAACGCGCCCAGTGAAGCCTCTTGCGCTGGGTCAAACCTGCGATTTATTTGATGGAATTCTGCACAAAATGAAATTTTCCTCTACCAAGCTGTCTTCCCTGCTGTTCGTGGCAGTGTCTGCCACCATCGTGGGTTGCGCCCAGATGCCCGGCCGCTCCACCGAAGATGTGATCACCCAACGCTCCAACGCGTTCTGGGATGCCCGCATGAAGAACAATGCGGCCGAGGCCTACAAGTTCACGCCACCGTCCTATAGGCAACTCAAGGACGTGGAGCGTTTTCGGACCGACTATGCAGGCATTCCCATGGTCGACAAGCGTGAGGTGGTCTCGGTGATCTGCGAAGAGGCGGACGGCCGGTGTGTGCTCAAGCAGAAATTCGATGTCGAGCCTCCCATGATGCGTGGCACCAAAGTACCGGTCTATTCTGATGAAGTGTGGATCCGCGAAGATGGTCAGTGGTGGATTTTCAAGAAGTGAGCGCATGCACACTTGATTTGGGATGCCCTTTGTTAATCTGTGCAATGGCGACTGGATGACATAGGGCTTTTGCTCATTCAGTGCAAGACTAGGCCTACGGCTACCGACGCAATCGCCGGTAGTCATAGGCCTTGTCCTTTTTATATATGCACCCTGTCTTGTGCCAGGGAAGAGGTGGCGGCCATGCGAGCGGCGGGCCGCTTGCCAAGCCGGAGCGGCTTGTGGCTCTGTGGCAACAACGCATGATGTAAAAAGCCGGAGTCTCGAAGTGGCCCATGGTTTGCGTTGCAACTTTTCAGTTACCATCGGCGGGCTTTCCATGGAGGTGCGGCGAGGGCGCAGCTTCTACCGTGGTAAACAGGGTCGCTTGCAGCCGTTTGTCGTTTTTTTGAAACGCTGGGCAAGAAATTGTGCACGGCGAATGGTGTCTTGGCGAGGTTCACTATGCTAGGATTCCCGGGCGATCAATCGTGGTGGTAGTTATCAAACTCCCCTTCCTTTTCTTACTGGAGAAACTTGTATGAAGAAAAATGTTCTGGCCCTGAGCATTGCCACCATGATCGGTGGTCTGGGCTTTGCCGGTGCGGCCTCCGCTGCCCTGGCTGTGAACGAAAGCGGCACTGGCCACATCCTGGTCGTTCCCTACTACACCGCCCAAAACGGCAACTCCACGGTGTTCCACCTGACCAACACCGACCTGGTGAACGGTAAGGCTGTGAAGGTTCGCTTCCGTGGCGCTTCCAACTCCGACGACGTGCTGGACTTCCAAGTGTTCCTGTCGCCTGGCGACGTGTGGACCGCTGCTGTGTCCGCTGACGCCAACGGCCTGGCGCAACTGGTGACCGGTGACAACACCTGCACGGTGCCCGCCATCACTCCTGGTACACCTGTTCCTTTCATCAAGGACCGTCTGAGCCTGGCTTCGTGGACCGACACGCAAAAGAACGCTCAGACCCGCGAAGGCTATATTGAAATCCTCAATATGGCTGACATCGATGGCCTGAAGCGCTACGAGTCCAGCGGCAAGCGTAAGATTGACGGTGCTGCATATGCGGATGGATCTTCCGCTTCGGCCCTGTACACTGCTATCAAGCACGTGAGCGGTAAGGCTCCTTGCACCGCATCCGTCCTGGCTGGCTTGGATGACATCAACCCTGCTCAGAACGCTGCTGTTAACGCAGCTGGCGCACAGACCTACGGCCTGATCGCTCCTACAGACGGTCTGGCTGGTTCCTGGTACGTGATCAACGTGCCTGATTCCACCACGTACTCGGGTTCTGCCACTGCTATCAAGTCTGATGCTGTTGCCCTGAACAACCTGTACTCGCCTCAGCTGGCAAAGCCTGCAGTACTGCCTTCGGCAGACCCGCTGCTGCTCGGCAAGCTGATCGAAGCACAGCACTACGACGTGCCTGACCTGTCCACACCGCTGGAAGGCGCTGTGACGGTTGCGGGTGCCAATGCGCAAGCGATTGCTCTGACCTCCGCTCTGGCTCGCACCACGGTGTCCAATCAGTACGTTACCGACAAGACCATTTCGGCTACGACTGACTGGGTGTTCTCGATGCCCACCCGTCGCTACATGGTTGCAGCTAACTACGCTGCGCCCGTGGGCAAGCCTTTCGGTGTCGCTCTGGCCGCTGGTGGTCTGGCGGCTGCAGCCGCAGGCCCGGCTAACTTCAACACCAACGTTGCCGAGACCGACAAGGTCTACCGCGTGTTCAACACGGATGTCAAGCCTGCTGCTGGTACCGAATTCCTGTTCACGTTCAGCTCTGCTCTGTCCACGGTGAACGAAGCTGGCCAGATCTGCGCAACGGCTGATGGCCAAACGTTCTATGACCGCGAAGAAACCAGCAAGAAGGACGGCGCCGTGTTCTCGCCCGGCACCACCACCAAGCTGGCAGTTTGCGGTGAAGTGAGCGTGGTGAGCTTCGGTGGTTCTTCCGTGCTGGGCGCTGCTGTGTCGCAGAAGAATGCCGTGACTCCCTACACCGATGGCTGGGGCACCGTGTCCTTCAACAAGACCGTTCCGGTGTTGGGCGCTGCCTTCCAAAAGGGTACCAACCCCTCTGCCAAGGCCAACATGGTCGGCAACTATGGCGTGACTTGGCCTCACGTCTACCTGAAGTAATTCGGGTTCATGAGCCCGGTCTTTCGGGCTCATCTATAAAAGCGGGGGTAACCCCGCTTTTTTTATTGGTTTTTTGGAAAGATGGATATGACAATGCAGTTCCCCTTCTCCCGCCACGTCCTGCGCCACAGCCTCCTGGGCCTGGCACTATGTGCTCCGGTGCTGGCTCTGGCCGCGCAACCAGCGGCGGCTGCTTCGCCCGCGGTGCTGGCTTCCGGTGCTGGTGTGAGCGTGACGGTGGATGATCTGCAGGCCGATGCGCAGCGCATTCCTCCCGAGGTGCGTTCGGGCCTGCTGGCGCGCCCCCAGAATGTGAGCCAAATCGCCGACAACCTGCTGGTGCGCCGCTTGATGGCGCAAAAGGCCCAGGCGCAGGGCCTGGACAAGTCCGCCAGCGCACAGGCCGCGCTGAATGTGGCGCGTGACAAGATCCTGTCCGATGCCTGGTTGGCCAAGATCGATGCGGACAACACGCCTTCGGCCGCTGCGGCGGAAGGCCAGGCGCGCAATATCTACAAGGCCCACCCCGAGCGCTTTGCGGTGGAGGAGCAGGTGCATGTGCGTCATATCCTGATTGCCGGGACGGACGATGCAGCGCGTACACAGGCCGAAAAGCTGGTTGTCGACCTGCGCGGTGGAGCCGACTTTGCGGCGCTGGCCAAGGAGCGTTCTGCCGACAAGGGTTCTGCCGCGCGCGGTGGCGACCTGGGCTTCTTCGGCAAGGACAAGATGGTGCCCGAGTTCGAGCAGGCCGCCTTTGCGCTCAAGAAGAACGAGATCAGTGGCCCTGTGCAGAGCAAGTTCGGCTTCCATGTGCTGCAGTTGCTGGACCGCAAACCTGCAGGCCAGCAAGCCTTCGCCGAAGTGCGTGATGCCCTGGTCAAGGAAGTGATCGAACAGGCCCAGGCTGAAGGCCGTGTGGCTGCAGCCAATGCCATCCGCAAGGAGTTCAAGGTGGACGAGGCCGCTGTGCAGGCGTACTCGCAAAGCCAGGCCGCCCAGCCAAAGGCCCAATAAGAAGGTGCATCTTCTGACAGACGTAGCGGGCCGCTTGGCTTAGACTCTCGCCTGTTTTTTTCGCGGCCTGCCTGTCTGAGGCAGGCCGTTTTGCTGTGGTGTCCGGCGTGGTGTCGGGCCGGTGGCTGCAACCGATGGAGTGGCATGCGGACCTTGTGCGATGAATGGAGCGCCTTGTGGCGCTCGCGCCAGTTGATGTGGGTGTTGACGCGGCGCGAGGTCGCGGCACGCTACCAGGGCACGGCAATGGGCGTGGTGTGGCTGTACCTGCAGCCGCTGTGCACGGTGGCTGCCTACTACCTGGTGTTCGACGTGGTGTTTCGCATGCGGCTGGGCGATGGCGCTCCCACGCGCGCCGTCGGCGCCTTCCTGGTGGTGGGGGCCTTGCCGTGGATGGCCATGTGCGATGCGATATCGCGCGGCATGAACAGCCTGATCGACGCGGGCGGGCTACTGCAAAAGAATGCCTTGCCTACGGTGCTCTTTCCCGTGCGGGCCGTTCTGGCCAGCCAGATCATCTTTGCACCGCTGCTGCTGCTGGTGGCCTTGGCCTATGCGCCGCTGCACGGATTCCAGTGGCCAGTAGCCAGCGTGCTTGCGCTGCTGCTGGCGCAGTTGTGCCTGAGCCTGCTGCTGGGCTATGCGCTGGCCATCCTGGCCGCAGCCCTGCGCGATACGGTGCAGTTGGTGGGTTTCCTGCTGTCCGTGGGCATTTATCTGTCGCCCATCCTGTTTCCGCTGACCTTGTTTCCCGAGCAGTGGCGCTGGCTGCTGTGGCTCAATCCCGTGACGGCGCTGGTGCTGGGTTACCAGTCGGCCTTGCTGCAGGGGATGTGGCCGCAGTGGCAGGTCTGGGTGGCGTTGCTGGCCTGGATGCTGCTGCTGGCCGTGGTGCTTTCGATCCTGGTCAAGCGCAGCCGGGATGAACTGGTGGATTGGCTATGAACGCAGCGATGGAATACAAGGGATCGCAGGACGTGGCATTGCGCGTCGAGGGCGTTGGCAAGGAGTACAAGCTTTACGATTCACCGGGTCGCCGCGCACGTGCCCTGCTGACGGGCAAGGCTCTGCACCGCAGCCACTGGGCACTGCGCGATGTGTCCTTCGCCCTGCACCGCGGCGAATGCCTGGGTGTTATCGGTGACAACGGCGCCGGCAAGAGTACGTTGCTCAAGCTGCTGGCCGGCACGCTTCACCCGTCCACCGGCAGCATTTCGCGCGACGGGCGCGTGACGGCGATCCTGGAGCTGGGAGCGGGCTTCCATCCAGAGTTCAGCGGGCGCGACAACCTGTATTTCGGTGGCAGCCTGATTGGCATTGATGCAGCACAGATGCGCACGCTAGAGGCGGAGATCGTTGCTTTTGCCGAGTTGGGCGAAGCATTGGATCGCCCCGTCAAGACTTACTCGTCGGGTATGACGGTGCGGCTGGCCTTTGCGCTGGTGACGGCTGTGCGGCCCGACGTGCTGATCATCGACGAGGCGCTGGCTGTAGGTGATCAGAGCTTCCAGAAGAAGTGTATAGAGCGCATTCTGGATTTCCGGCGCAGCGGTTGCACAATTTTGTTCTGTTCACACAGCCCTTATCACATCCGCCACCTGTGTGATCGTGCGCTGTGGCTGGTCAAGGGGCAGGTGCATGCACTGGGCGAAACCGAGAGCGTGCTGGCCGCCTATGAAGCCGCAAGTCGTGCGGGTGAGGAGCCAGGACAATCTTCCGGGGAACACCCGCAGGCCTTGCCGCAGCAGCAGGCACAGGCGGATGCTGCGCTTTCAAACAAGCCGCATGCCAGCGATGCCGCTCATCTGTTGTCGGTGGACATGCCTGGGCTTGATGCTGCACAGGCCTCGGCCGACGGACTGCCGATCCTGCGTGGTCATGACCTGGAGTTGCGCTTCCGAGCCCATGTGCCGAATGAGGCGGCGCCCAGCTTTGGCTTCATGTTGGAGCAGCTCAATGGTGTGGGCATCACCTCAGTGGCCATGCATACGGAGGGCGTGAAGCCTGTGCGGCAGGCAGACGGCAGCTGGGGCATGGACTTGCGCTTTCCCGAGCTGCCGCTGCATACAGGCGACTACGTGGTCAGCGCCTATCTGTTTGATGAGACGGGTCTGATGGTCATGGATGAGTGGCTGCGTTTTCGGTCCCTGCGCTTTATCTCTGACCAGCCGCTGCCGGGTATCGTGCATTTGCCGCACCGCTGGGAGGCGCCTTGAAAGCCATGGTGCGGCGCCTGTGGTGCGAGGGCAGGGACCTTTTGGAACTGGTGCTGATTCCCGGGCTGGCTGCCGTGCTGCCTTGGACATTTTGCTTTCGGATTTTCCGGCGTTTGGCGCGATGGCAATGGCTGTATCGTGAAGCCTGCGAGGCAGACTGGCGGCAGGCCCATGCCAAGGGGTTTGCGCAGGATCGGCTCCATTGGTTATGGGAGCGCAAGCTGGTGCAACTGGTGGACCATGCGGACCATTACTTGCATCGCACGCGTTCCGATGCCTGGATGCGCCGCCACTTGCAGGTCCGTGGCGATTGGATGGAACATGGAAGGCCTTCATTTCTGTTCACGTTCCATTGGGGTGCGGGCATGTGGGGCCTGCGCCATGCGCGGCAAGCGGGCCTGAGCGTGCACGCGCTCTCCGCCCCGGCTGAGAATGCAAGCTTCCATGGCAGATGGGTGCTCATGCGCTACGTGAAGGCGCGATTGCGTTCCGTGGAGCAGGCTCTCGAACAACCCCTGGTGTTTGTGCCAAGGGGATTGCGCCAGGTCAAGGACGCGCTTGCGCGCAATGAACAGATTCTGGCCTTGCTCGATGTGCCCCAGGACGGCTCTGGCAAGGGGCAGGTGTTTGGGCTGCTGGGCGAACAGGTGTTGCTGTCGATGGCCATACCAGAGATGGCAGCGCGCCAGCCGCAGGCTTATGCGGTCTATGCAACTGGGCTGGATGTGGCCACCGGCCAGAGATTTCTGGAAATCATGTGCTTCGGACCCGGTGCTGGCGCGCAGGATATGACATTGGAAATGCTCGCTCAGCTGGAGGCGCTGATCTGGAAGAGCCCGGCAGCGTGGCATCTCTGGGGACAATGGCCGCGCTTTTGCGCCCGGCAATGATGTTGAACTGAAGGAGGAATATGGCGGATCGATTGAGCTTGTGGGGGCGCCGTTGGCAGGAGCGACTGTTCGGCTTGGCTCCGTGGGATGCAGGCAAGATCACGGATGAGTGGTTTCGCGCACATTTCGACTATGCGGCCGACGTGGTGCATAGCTGGATGGGGCAGGAGTTGGACATGTCCAAGGCGCGGCTGTTGAACTTCGGCTGCGGCGACGGCATCACAGACTTGGCCTTGGTGCTGCGCCATGGGGCCACCCGTATCCACGGCATTGACATCCGCCAGGAGTACACCAAGTTGCCACGCATCGCTCGCGAGCAACTGGGGATGTCGCGAGTGCCTTCGGCGCTCAGCTTTGAGACTATCGTGCCCAACGAGCCGCTGGCCACGCGACATGCGGGCTACGACGGGATGCTTACATGGTCTACCTTCGAGCATGTGCAACGCGACAAGGTGCTGCCAATTCTTGCCGATCTGCATGCCTGTCTACGCCCAGGCGGGGTGTTCTTTTTGCAGATCGAGCCGCTCTTCCATTCACCATGGGGATCTCATCTGCGGCGCTACGACGATGTGCCCTGGCACCACTTGCTGGCGTCGGAGGAGGAACTGTGGCGCATCATCGAAAAGCATGAGGGCCCGCTGGACGCCGCCGAGGTGGACTTCGGCTTTGCCGATTTCGGTGTCGATGGCTACAAGCGCTTTGTCTTCAAGGAGTACCAGGCGCTGAACCGGTTTACTGCAGACGAACTGGTCAATATCGCAAGGCAGGCCGGCTTTGAAGTGTTGCGCGAGGAGCGGCGCCAGGTGGACATGCCCATTCCCGAGGCGCTGGCGGGGCGCTATCCCGAGGAGTGGTTGCGCAACAACGAGATTTTGCTGCTGTTGGGCAAGACCTGACGAAGCCATGCAGGGGCCGGCCCCCACTATCTCTTCACCCGTGCGGCCTGCATATTCCAATGGCTTTGATGCACTGCGCATAGCCGCTGCATCTGCAGTCATTTACAGCCATCATTTCCATATCACGGGCACCAGACCGTCATCGTGGCTGCATGCGGACATGGTGGGCGGCGTGGCAGTGATGACTTTCTTCACGATCAGCGGCTTTCTTGTCACGCTGAGCTGGCTGCGCGATCCGCGTGCGGCGGCCTTCATGGCCAAGCGTCTGTTGCGGTTGTGGCCGGGCATGCTGGTGGCTGTTGTGGTTGGCGTGCTGCTGTTCGGTCCGGCCTTTACTTCATTGTCGCTGAAGGAGTTCTGGCTTCATCCGCAGACCCTGGATCACTGGCGCAATCTGCTGCTGATCAAGGACTACGCCTTCATGTCGGGCGTGTTTGCTTCCAATCCGCTGCCAGGGCTGATGAACGGCCCTTTGTAGACCCTCCCCATCGAGCTGCTGTGCTACGTGGTGCTTGCTGCACTGGGCATATTGGGCGTGCTGCAGTCCAGGCTTCTTGCCAGCTTGGCCGCAGCAGGATATCTGGTCTTTTTCCTGACACGGCGCAATGCCGCTTTGGCTGGAACCATGTTTCATTGGTTCGAGTATCCGGCCTATTTCGCCTATGGATCGCTGATCGCGCTATTGCAGCCTGCCTTTGCTGCCCATGGTTGAAACTTGCTGTTGATCCTGGCACCTGCGGCTGCGGTGCTTTTCTTTGGCTTGAAGGTTGAGCACTCTGCCGGCCTGCTGCTGCTCATCTATTTGGACTCCATGCGTTCTAGGGTGTTTTCCGGGTTGCATCGACTCGGAGATCCTTCTTATGGTGTCTACGTGCTGGGTTGTCTCATCCAGCAGGCCGTTCAGGCACTGTGGCCTCAGCTGCCACTCCAGTCTTGCGCTTGTATGGATGCTTGCGCTGGCTGCTGGCTATGCCTCCTGGCACTGGTCGAGTCGCCGATGCTGCGGCTCAAACACTTTGTGTACCGCACCTAGAAGGGAGTGCCATGTGCAGCGTTGAAGAGAGGGGGAACCGCTTTGACATGCTGCGCTTGACGGCGGCGCTTGCAGTGTTTGTTGCGCACGGAGAGTTTCTTTATCGCCTGCGTATTGCCGAACCCTTTGCCGGCCACAGCCTGGGGTCGCTTGCGGTCTATGTATTCTTCTTCATGAGCGGGTATCTGGTATGCCAGAGCTGGATGCGCGAGCCGGTCTGGCATGCCTTCTGGCTGAGGCGGCTGATGCGGATTTTTCCGGGCCTGATCATGGCCGTGGTTTTCTCGGTTTTCGTCATCGGCTGGGCGATGACCTCGCTTGATTCGCTGCAGTACTGGCAGTCACCGCAAACCTGGAGTCATCTGATCAACAATATGACAGGGCAGGCCACGGTTCAGATACTTCCGGGCGTATTCGAATCCAATCCCTTTGCCTATACGGTCAACGGGTCCCTGTGGACTTTGCGGTATGAGCTGGCGATGTACCTTGTGCTGGCCACCTTGGCATGGCTTGCAAGAGGCAAACGCTGGAGCCACCCCCTCATGGCTGGCGTACTGGCGATCCTGTGGCAGATGGCCAGAGTCAAGGGGTGGGACCAGGGCCTGGATGCCATCCACACCCCGCTGGTCGACATGTTCCGCTGGCGGGACTTCTGCGGATTTGGTGTTCCCTTCTTTCTTGGAAGCACGATGGCTGCGTATGGCATACGCCATCGCGCATGGATGGCTGCAGTCGCGCTGGTGCTGGCTGTATGCGCATTGCTCACCGCCAGCACCTGGATGCGCCAGGTGGCAGTATGGGGATTGGTGGCCTGCGCAAGTTTTTATCTTGCCCATGCAGGCCATGTGGCCGCAAGCCACCGTTGGCGCACCGATCTGTCTTATGGCGTCTACATCTACGCCTTCCCCGTCCAGCAGGCCATGACGGCCATTTGCCTGCGTGAGGGCTGGTCATTGAGCATCTGCATGCTGCTGTCGCTTGCCTTGACATTGGGCCTGGCCTTGATGTCATGGTATGGCGTGGAGCGGCCCTGCATCCGGATGGCGCAGCGATGGCTGGCGTTGCCTGGGCGGCGCCTAGGCCTGCAGCCAATTCTTGACCCGGCGCTGCCAGTGCGCGGGAATACGCCTGGCCACGCCGCGCAGGATGGGTAGCGAGCGCAGGTTGGCCAGCAGGATCAAGGCCCCCGATCTTGCAGCATGGTCCTGGCGTTGCAGGCGATGTGTGGCCAGGAAAGCCGAATCCAGTGGCTGGAGCAGGGTCTGATCGCGCGGCTGCAGCCCCTGGAGATAACCGTCGCCATAGAAAGTGGCTCCCGGCTGGGCGGCAGCACTCCCTGTCGCAGTGAGTTGCTGCGGTGGCTGCCCTTCAATGAAGTGGCGCTCGCGTATTTGCGCGAAGAAGTCCAGCCATTGGGCGGTGCTGGCGTCCCAGGGCATGACCCAGGACCAGTCGCGGCCCGCAAGCCTTTCGGGAAAGGCCCCTATGTCGGGCGCGACGATCGGCAGCCCGGCGACCAGGCAGGCGCTCAGGGTGTAGCTGTAGGTCTCCGGCCATTGGGCAGGGAACCAGGCCAGGTCGGGCTGCAACCACTGCAGCAGAGCAGGCAGTTCTTCTTCCTTGTAGCCGCCGTGCACGGTCAGGCGTGCGCGCGGCTGGGTCTGCAGGCTGCGGTAGCCATAGCCGAGCAGATGGAATTCCACAGGAGCTCCCCGCTTGGCGGCTTCGATCGCCACGGCTTCCAATACGTCGGCGCCCTTGATGGCGCTCATGGCTCCCAGTACGACGATCTTGAGCGGGGCCGTCGCAGCCAGCGGGTGTGCCACCGGGGCCGGCAGCTGTGCCGGCAGGTCGGTGTGGGCAACTGCCTGGACGCGCGCACCGGGCACGAAACCGGAGATCCGGCTGGCCGCGTCCTGGCTGGGGGCCAGCACATGGCGCGCGTTGTTCAGCAGCAGCGCATTGCGGTGGCGCCACTGGGCCACGGTGCCGGCGTAGGGGGCTGTGTCCGTGGGTTCGCAGCAGCCGCATTCGCCCGCGCGGGGCGGCACGACGTAGCGGTTGTCGATGCCGGTCAGCGAGATGTTCTTGCAGTAGGTATAGAAATCATGGGCCGTGAAGTCATGGGCCGCACCCAGACGGGCGGGAAGGTCCAGGATGGCTTCGCTGTGGCCCAGCAGATGCTGGTAGTGCACGTGCACCACGCCCAGTTGGCGCAGGGCCTGCACCAGCTCCTCCATCTGGTCGTTGATGCGGAAGGCGAGCTCGAATGCTTCCTTCTCCTCGGCACGGCGCAGGACCACGACGCCACCGGCGGCCGGGGACAGCATGAGGAACAGCGCCTTGCCTTGCAGGAACTGCGCCAGTTCGCGCACATGGCGCACCGTGCCGCCCGCCCGGTCGTGGAGCACGGCCAGCACCACAGGCTGGTGTGCGGCCTCTGCCTGCAGGCGTGCCACATCCAGCGCAAGGCGTGCGGTGCGCGCAGGGTCGGACTGGACGAAGGCCATGACATCGGCTTCGTAGCGCGGATGCAGGCGGCGCAGGGTTTCCATGGCGGCACGTTCGCGCGGGCTCTTGCTTTCTCCGAAGCTCACGCCGCCTGTGTGCAGCACAAAGGTGTCCAGCAGATGCAGGTTGCGCCAGCCAGCGGCTGCGGCACGCTGGCAGAAGTCGTTTTCCTCGCCATAGCCCTTGCCGAAGTGCTCGGTGTCGAACAGGCCGACGGCGTTCAGGCTGTCGCGGCGGATGTACATGCAAAAGCCCACGCCGGTCGGCACGTCCACCACCTGGCCGGGATTGGTGCGCGCGCACAGCGCATCGATGGCGGCGGTGTCCATACCGGGCGGCAGATCGTTGCCCTCGCAAAAGCGCGGGTAGCTGCAGATGGTGGCGTTGTTGGAAAACGGCGTGACGGAGGCGATGCGTGCATCGCCGTAGGCAGCCTGGCGGATGCGGTCCAGCCAGTCATTGGCGACCACGGTATCGCTGTTGAGCAGCAGCACGTCATGGGCGGTGTTCAGCGCCATGCCCCGGTTGACGGTACCGACGAAGCCGAGGTTCTCCTCGTTCTCCAGCAAAGTGATGCGTTTGTCCTGCGCCGCGCGTTCACGCAGCCATTGTGTGACGCCTGGCTCCGGGCTGGCGTCATTGATGACGATCAGCTGCCATGGCGTTCGGCACTGACTGGTCAGCACGGATTCGATGCAGCTGCGCGTGTCATCCAGTCCTCGGTAGACGGGAACAATCACATCTACGGGGAGGTCGGGAATCGTCTGTGGTACGGGTGTACGGACAGCCGCCGCTACCGGTTTGCGGCCCAAAAGTCGATCAAGGCGCATCTTTGCGTGGACGAGCGGGCGCGTTGCCCGGAATATGGTGGAGTTTTCGATACTGTGTAGATGCTGCACAAGCTGCGCAAAGTCACGCTGTACCCGACTGGCTTCCTGCTGCCAGCGTGCGCGCTCTTGGCTTTGTACTTGGTGGCTTTCGTCGAGCAGGGCGTTGCGGTGCTTGAGCTGACCTATAGTTTGGTCGCGGTGCTGGATATCTTTCTCCAACTCGGAGCGTTGATGGTTCCATCGGTCCTGTGCGGCGGCTGCCTGCTCAAGCTGGCTCTGCAATGGCCGAACCACCTGCGAGAGTGCCAGATAGTCTGCGGACATGGGCCAGCCCAGTTCTATCTCAAGCGAGGCTCCTGGATGCGTTTCAAGGATAGAAGAGGGAATGGGCAGTTCGAACCAGGGATCATCACCGGTCAGCAGCAGCATCAACGAGAAGGCTGCGGGAGGGCAGGGCGCATTCCATGCGATCTGTTGATGGGGGCGCTGCCCCAGTAGTGCTGATTCAGTATCCTTCGGTATCCATTGCCAAGCTGTGCCATTGTGGGTATCCACCAGCGAAATCCGGTGCAAATGCACAAAGCCAGGACGATCAGCAGGGTCCAGCCGAAGATGACTTACAGCCGCCCCGTCGGATGGCAGCTGGAAACGCAGGGTCTGGCGGGCTTGGCCGATGCTTCCTGTGGTCGATAGCTTGTCGTGTTCCTCATACCGTCCATTGCGGGCGATATAGAGCTGGGCCGTGAACAGCGCATGCCCCTGGGGGTAGTTCAGCGGCGGCTCGATGGGCAGCGCCTGGGCCGCTGGCGCCGCACTGGCGATGAACTGGTAGGCCAGTGCATCGGGCGTGGCCAGCAGGTGGCGGGCAACGGCAGGGGGCAGGCTGTCGTAGGCGACGCGGAATTCCGATTCGGGAAGGGCGCGCTCGATGGTGTCGATGTCATCGACCTGCCAGCCTTGTTCGGCCAGAAAGCGCGACAGTGAGCGCCGCGTGAAAAAGCGCAGGTGGGTGCGGTCCAGCAGGCCTTCTTCGCGGTAGCGGAATTCGCCGTGCAGCAGTTCTGCCACCAGGCCGCTGTAGCCTGCATTGGGCACGGAGATCAGCAGACGGCCTTCGGGTGTCAGCCGCTTGCGGCAGGCAGCCAGAATGCGCTCGGGCTGGCGCAGGTGCTCGAGCACGTCGGCGCAGACGATGTAGTCATAGCGCTCGTCGCCGAAGAGCTGGTCCAGGTCGCAGTCCTCCAGGTCGGCCACATGGACATGGCGGTAGAAGGGCGCGGCATGGCGTGCCTCTTCCTGGCTCAGGGTGACGCCGTCGCAGACGCATTGCTTGTGCTCGGCGAGGAAGGCGCCCAGCGCGCCGCTGCCGCAGCCCAGATCCAGTATGTGCGCCTGGGCCCGGACATGGCCGGCCAGCACGGACAGCGACGTGCGCTCGTTCAGATCGACGGTGCGCAGGTAGACGTGGGGATCGGGAATGGGTGTGGTCATAGGAAATGAGGTGCCAAGCGCGGTCCGGGCAGGGATCGATCGCCCGTCATATTCATCTGCGCCAGTCGACCGTGGCCGGTCCGCAGAGAGCAGCAGGGCATGCCCACGCCAGGCGCAAAAAATCCCGGAAGTCCGGGCGGCAGATTGTCGCGCATCATAATCCCGGCCACCGCAGTGATTGCTTGGCATGGCAGGTTAATGACATTTTGTGCGGCTGTTGCATTTCCTTGCATCACGGCATACCCGCTGACGCCTTCCGGGCGCCTTCCGCTGAATACTCGGAGCCGCCGTTTTTTCGGCGCAGGTAAGCGGGTTGGAATTTGAAGATCTGAAGGGCGGCATTGATGGGTTCATCGTTGGTCGTGTCGGTGGTGAGCCACGGACATGGCGCTCATATACAGAGGCTGCTTGAATGCCTGGGGTCGGCGCGCCTTGCGCCGATGTCCCGCGTGGTGCTGACGCTCAATATTCCCGAACCGGAGCCCCTGGCTCCAGCAACCGGCTGGCCTTTTGTCCTGGAGATCCGGCGCAATGCGCAACCCCTGGGTTTTGGCTGCAACCACAACCGGGCGCTGGCGAATGCCCGGGAGGTGTTTGTCTGCGTGATCAATCCTGACGTGTACTGGGGAGCGCAGGAAGAGCCGCTGCAAGAGCTTCTGGCGCTGGCGGCCCGGCCGGGGTTGGCCCTGGCCTATCCCCCGCAGATCGGCGAAGACGGCACGCTGCAGGATTTCGAGCGGGAACTGCCATCTTTCTGGAATTTGCTGCGACGCAAGCTGCACGGGCGTGTGGAGCAGCGTGTGGAATGGGTCAATGCGGCCTGCCTGGTGCTGGGCCGGGATAGCTGGATGCGGCTGCGTGGGTTTGACGAAGGTTTCTATATGTATTGTGAGGATGTGGATCTGTGCCTTCGCCTGCGGGTGCTGGGCGGAGAGCTTCGGCGCGGTGAGTTGCCTGTCGTCCATGCGGGTCAAAGGGCGAGCCGGCGCAGCCTGCGCCATGGCGCATGGCACGTGACCAGCCTGCTGCGGCTGTGGAGCCGTCCGGCCTACCGCAAGGCCCGAGCCTTGCCGCAGGCAGCGCCCTCGCTGCGCAGCCTGCATGGGGAGCCATCGTGATCTGGATGGCGGTATTGGCCTTCATGGTGTCTTGCACCGGCTGCGCACTGCTGGTGCGTTGGGCCGGGCGGTCCTCTACGTCCTCTTACGGATACGACAAGCCGCAGCGCTTTCACATCGGCGAGGTACCCCGGCTTGGGGGCGTGCCGATGTACCTCGGGCTGGCTGTCTCCTGGGGCGTCGGCACCTGGCTGAGCATGCGCGGAGATCCTTCCTCGCTGCGCATGCAGCTGTGGGTTGTCGTGTGCCTGGCCGCCATGCTGCCAGCGGTGGTGGGGGGGGTCATTGAGGATGTATCGCAGCGCCTGAGCGTGCGTTACCGGCTGGTGCTGACCCTGCTGAGCGCCGTGCTGGCGGTTTTGCTGTGCGGCCTCTCCGTGCCTCGGCTCGGCTGGCCCTGGCTGGAACAGGCACTGGGTCCGGCCATGCCCTGGCTGGGCATGGGCCTGGCCGTGCTGGCCCTGACGGGGTTGCCCCATGCCTTCAACATCATTGATGGCTACAACGGGCTGGCCGGCATGGTGGCCACCATCATCTGCCTGGCGCTGGCCCACGTGGCCTTGCAGGTGGGGGACCGGACCCTGGCCGCCATGCTGGTGACGCTGGCCGCCGCCACCTGCGGCTTCCTGGTCTGGAACTACCCGCGCGGCATGATGTTTGCAGGTGATGGCGGGGCCTATGTCTGGGGGCTGGCGATTGCCCTGGCCAGCATTGCCCTGGTGCAGCGCAATTCCGCAGTGTCGCCATGGTTTCCCATGCTGCTGCTGATCTATCCGGTCTGGGAGACGGTGTTCTCCATCTACCGCAAGCTGATGCGCGGCATGTCGCCGGGCATGGCGGATGCCCTGCATTTCCACCAGTTGATCTACCGGCGCATCGTGCGCGGCGTGTTCGACGACGATCTGGCACGGCGCATGCTGCGCCGCAATAACCGGACTTCGCCCTATCTGTGGGCGTTCACGCTGCTGACCGTGGTGCCGGCATTGCTGTTTTGGAGCAACACGCCCGTTCTGGTGGGTTTTTGCCTGCTGTTCGTGGTCAGCTATGTGATCGCCTATCTGGCCATCGTGCGCTTCAAGCTGCCGGGCTGGATGCAGAACAATGGATGATGGCCGGGCGCCATGGGCGTTCCGTCATCCGCGCATGCAACACTGCCGCACAGTTGCGGCACAATGCCCGCCTTGTTGTTGACTACTTCCACGCCCCAGGGCTAGCACCATGAACGATATCCTCTCGATTGCCCCCCGCGACAAGGCCGAAATCCTCGCCCAGGCCCTGCCCTACATCCGCAAGTTCCATGGCAAGACCATGGTCATCAAGTATGGCGGCAACGCTATGACCGATCCGGCCCTGCAGGCCGACTTCGCGGAAGACGTGGTGCTGCTGAAGTTGGTGGGCATGAATCCGGTGGTGGTGCATGGCGGCGGGCCGCAAATCGAGACGGCCCTCAACCGCCTGGGCAAGAAGGGCGAGTTCATCCAGGGCATGCGCGTGACCGACGCGGAAACCATGGAAGTCGTGGAATGGGTGCTGGCCGGCGAGGTGCAGCAGGACATCGTGGGCCTGATCCACCAGGCCGGTGGCAAGGCCGTGGGCCTGACCGGGCGCGATGGTGGCCTGATCCGTGCGCGCAAGCTCAAGATGGTCGACAACAAGGATCCGAACATCGAGTACGACGTGGGCCAGGTGGGCGATATCGTCTCCATCGACCCCAGCGTGGTGCGCGCGCTGCAGGATGACGCCTTCATCCCCGTGATCAGCCCCATCGGCTTTGGCGAGGAAAACGAGAGCTACAACATCAACGCAGACGTGGTCGCCAGCAAGCTGGCCACCGTGCTGCAGGCCGAAAAGCTGGTGCTGCTGACCAATACCCCCGGCGTGCTGGACAAGGCCGGCAGCCTGCTGACCGACCTCACGGCGCGCGAGATCGACGCCCTGTTCGCCGACGGCACCATCTCGGGCGGCATGCTGCCCAAGATCAGCGGCGCCCTGGATGCCGCCAAGGCCGGCGTCAACGCCGTGCACATCATCGATGGCCGCGTGCCGCATGCCATGCTGCTGGAAATCCTGACCGACCAGGCCTACGGCACCATGATCCGCAGCCATTGAGGCCCGATGGCGCGGACTTTGCGGTTCGCGTTACCATCGCGCATGGCCCGGGCGTGGTCTGACGGCCTGGGCCGGTTTGCTGCAAGCCGCCTTTGGGCGGCTTTTGTTTTTTAGGTTTGATATGCGTTTGCTTCTTGTGGAAGACGATGTGATGGTGGCCAGCGGCATCAAGCTGGGGCTGTCCGATGCGGGGTATGCCGTGGACTGGGTCGGCAGTGCCGAGCGCGCCCTGGAGGTGCTGGCCCAGGAAGCCTTCGACCTGGCCGTGATCGACATCGGCCTGCCGGGCATCGACGGGCTGGAGCTCACACGCCGCCTGCGCAGCAGCGCGGTGGAGAGCTCGGCCATGCCCGTGCTGATCCTGACGGCGCGCGATGCGCTGCAGGACCGCGTGCAGGGCCTGGACCAGGGCGCCGACGACTACATGGTCAAGCCCTTCGAGCTTCCCGAACTGCTGGCCCGGCTGCGCGCGCTGCTGCGCCGCTCGCAGGCAGCCACATCGGCCGTCCTGAGCTTCGGTCCCATCGAGCTGGACACGGCAGGCCGCCGCGCCGGCGCGCGCCAGCCTGCGCAAGACGATGAGAGCGAGGGAAAACTGCTACCCATCGACCTGGGCCCGCGCGAATGGACCGTGCTGGAATACCTGCTGATCCACGCGCCCAAGCCCGCCAGCAAGGACAAGCTGCTGCAGGCGCTCACGGGCTGGGACCGCGAGATCACGCCCAATGCGGTCGAGGTCTATGTCTCTCGCCTGCGCAGCAAGCTGGAGCCGCATGGCGTGGCACTTCGTTCCATCCGGGGCTTCGGCTATCGGCTGGAACTCTCGCATACCGCCGCCTGATGCGGACATGGCGCATGGTCCCAGGCGCTGACCGCCCATGACGGCCAATCTGCGCCTTCGCCTGCTGGTGCTGCTGGTGGTGCCGCTGACGCTGCTGGCACTGATGGGCGGCTGGTTCGGCTATCGCTCGGCAGACGAAGCCTCCACCCAGCATGACCAGCGCCTGCTGCGCCTGCTGCCTGCGCTGGCCGATTCGGTGCTGGCTCCGTCGATCGCCGAGGGAACGCCGCCTCTGGTGGCGCTGACGCCCGCCATCGAGGACGTCTTGCGCCAGCGCGGCGACGACGTCGGATATGCCATAGGCGACCTGCAGGGCCATGTCGTTGCCGGCGACACCTGGATCCGCTTCGACGTGCCTTCCACGCCGCTGGCCGAGTTCCACAGCCAGGAGCATGACGGCCTGACCTACCGCGTGGCCGTCATGCGCGCCGAAACCTATGGCGCCGGTGAAATGGTGCTCGTGCTGGCCGACGGTGGCGATGTGCGCCAGCAATGGGTGCGCCAGTTGCTGCTGCATGTGCTGCTGCCCAGCGTGCTGCTGATCGCGGGCGCTGGCATCGCCATCTACTGGTCGGTCAGCCGGGCTTTCCGGCCGCTTCTGACCCTGACCCAGGCTGTGGAGCGGCGCTCGCCGCGCGACCTCAGTCCCATCTCGGAGCACAGCTCGCCGGCCGAGGTCCGTCCGCTGGTGCGCTCGCTCAATCGCCTGTTTGCACTGGTCAACGCACAGGCCGAAGGCCAGCGGCGCTTTGTGGCCGATGCGGCCCATCAATTGCGCACGCCCCTGGCGGCCTTGCAGGCCCAGGTCGAGGCCTGGGCACTGAGCGCGCAGGCTGCCCAGGCCGAGGCGCGGCGCAAGGGCACCGAGGCCCAGGTGGTGCTCAGCGTGACGCAGATCGAGCAGTTGCGCGATGCCACGCGGCGCACCTCGCAACTGGCCCGCCAGCTGCTGGCGCTGTCACGTGCCGATGCGCGCAATGCCGAAGTCCAGCCGCTGCAGAAGGTGGATCTCAAGGACCTGTGCGAAAGCATGCTGGAAATGTTCTTCGACCAGGCCAGCGCCAAGGGGCTGGACTTCGGCCTTGACGTGGCGGCCGCCAGTGTCTGGGGCCACAGCTGGCTGCTGCGCGAACTGGTTTCCAACCTCGTGGACAACGCCATCAAGTACACGCCGCCCGGCGGCAGCGTCACGCTGCGCTGCGGCATGTACCATGGCGCGGCACAGTCTGCGGATGAGCCGCAAGGCTGGGCCTTCCTGGAGATCGAGGACGACGGCCCCGGCGTGCCCGAGGCCGAGCGCTCGCAGATCACGCAGCGCTTTTACCGCGCGCAGGGCGCGGCCGGCGACGGCACCGGGCTGGGATTGGCCATTGCCGAAGAAATCGCCCTGCTGCACCAGGGCACTCTGGCCTTTGGCGCCGCAGCGCAAGGCAAGGGCCTGCTGGTACGCTTGGAGCTTCCATTGCAAATGCCGGCCATGCTCTCGGAAACAATAGCAGCGCAAGCAACAGGCAAGCGATCCTGACGGTTGCGCTCATGGGGACAGCTTTGTGCGGAGTTGCCGCCGAGGGCTGTGAGAGAATTACTTACAAATAGTTGATCTGCTTATGTCCGAGTCTGAAGTTCTGTCGCCTTTATCCGCTCCTGGCGCTGATGTCGTTTCCGACGAAGCCGCCTCCGCTTCCGCCCCTACGCCTGCGCGCAAACGCCCCAAACCCGGGGAGCGGCGCGAGCAGATCCTGCAGGCGCTTGCGGCCATGCTGGAGAAGCCGGGCGCAGAACGCATCACCACGGCAGCGCTGGCAGCCCATCTGGGCGTCAGCGAGGCAGCCCTGTACCGCCACTTCGCCAGCAAGGCCCAGATGTTCGAAGGACTGATCGAGTTCATCGAGCAATCCGTCTTCACGCTGGTGCAGCAGATCGTCGGGCGGGATGTGCCGGAGGAAGAGCGTCCCGCAGTGGATGGAATGCGCCAGGCCAGCCGCGTGATATCCCTGGTTCTGCAGTTTGGCGAGCGCAATCCCGGCATGGTGCGCGTCATGGTGGGCGATGCCATCGTCTTCGAGCACGAGCGTCTGCAGGCCCGCATGAACCAGTTCTTCGACCGCATCGAATCCACGCTGCGCCAGTGCCTGCGCCCCGCCGCCGGTGCGCTGGGCTCTTCCGCCCCGACGGTCGATGCACAGGTGGCCGCCAGCGTGCTGACATCGTTCGCGCTGGGCCGCCTGCAGCGCTACGCGCGCTCGGGTTTCCGCCGCCTGCCGACCGAGCATCTGGAAGCCAGCCTGGCCTTGATGGTCTGAACATGGCCCAGCGGACCCCAGGGTCCGCTTTGCAGCAAAGCCACCCGCTTGCGCCGGTGGCTTTTTTCATGGGCGCGCGGTGGATGGGTCTGCATCGGGTGGCTAGGTGTTTTCCCCCGCATGTCTTCGCCGCGACAAGCTTTCCATGCAAAATAGCACGAACGTTCGTTTTAACAAGAATTTCGCATGTCCAGCGTTTCCGCCCCACGCCGCACCACCCGTTTGACCGCTGACGCCACGGCCGATCCCAAGGCGGGCTCTTCCGTGCACGAAGCCGCTGCGCCCGCGCCGCGCCGCGCGCTGCACAAGGGGCAGCAGACCAAGGCCACCATTGTGGAGGCTGCCCTCAACCTGGCCACGCACATTGGCCTTGAGGGCCTGTCCATCGGCGCTCTGGCCGAGCTGACGGGCATGAGCAAGTCGGGCGTGTTCGCGCATTTTGGCTCGCGCGAGGAGCTGCAGATTTCCGTGGTGCATGAGTACCACGACCGTTTCGAGCAGGAAGTGTTCTTTCCCGCGTTGGAGGCGCCGCGCGGCGTGGCGCGTCTGCGGGCGCTGTTCGACAACTGGATGAAGCGCACTTCGATCGAGCTGGACTCGGGCTGCATCTATATCAGCGGCGCCGTGGAGTTCGACGACCGCACGGGGCCGGTGCGCGATGCGCTGACGGCCTCGGTCCAGACCTGGCACGCAGCCATGCGCCGCACCATCGTGCAGTGCCGCGAAAGCGGCGACCTGCGTGCCGACCTGGACGAGAACCAGCTGCTGTTCGAGATCCACGGCCTGATCCTGGCCCTGCATTACGAGGCGCGCTTCCTGCGCAACGAAGGCTCCATGCAGCGCGCCATCGACGGCTTCGAGAGCATTCTGGCGCGCTACGCCAGCCCGGCCTGATTTTTTCGCTTCCACCGTTTTCACCGCATCCACCGCAAACCCCGCCATCACAGGAGAAGACAAATGCCCAGCTACAACCCGCCCCTGCGCGACATGCAATTCCTCATGCACGAGGTGTTCAAGGTCACGGACGACTACCAGCAGATGACGGCGCATGCCGAGGTCGATGCCGACACCATCAATGCCGTGCTCGAAGAGGCGGGCAAGTTCGCGGCCAACGTGACGTTTCCGCTGAACATCAGCGGCGATGCAGAGGGCTGCGTGCTGAACAAGGAAACCCACGAGGTCACCACGCCCAAGGGCTTCAAGGAGGCCTACCAGAAGTACGTGGAAGGCGGCTGGCCTTCGCTGTCCTGCGATACGGCCTACGGCGGCCAGGGCCTGCCCTTTGCGGTGAACTCGGCGGTGTACGAGATGCTCAACAGCGCCAACCAGGCCTGGACCATGTACCCGGGCCTGTCGCACGGCGCCTACGAGGCCCTGCATGTGCACGGCACGGAAGAGCAAAAGAAGCTGTACCTGCCCAAGCTGACCAGCGGCGAGTGGACCGGCACCATGTGCCTGACCGAGCCCCATTGCGGCACCGATCTGGGCCTGCTGCGCACCAAGGCCGAGCCCGTGGCCGGCGCGCCCGAGGGCACCTACAAGATCACCGGCAACAAGATCTTCATCAGCGCGGGCGAGCACGACTTCACCGACAACATCGTCCACCTGGTGCTGGCCCGCCTGCCCGATGCGCCGGTCGGCTCCAAGGGCATCAGCCTGTTCGTGGTGCCCAAGTTCGTGGTCAAGGCCGATGGCTCGCTGGGCGAGCGCAACCCCATCTTCTGCGGTGCGCTGGAGCACAAGATGGGCATCCACGGCAATGCCACGGCACAGATCAATATCGACGGCGCCATCGGCACCCTGGTGGGCCAGCCGAACAAAGGCCTGCAGGCCATGTTCGTGATGATGAATGCCGCCCGCCTGGGCGTGGGCAACCAGTCGCTGGGCCTGACCGAGGTGGCCTACCAGAACGCCCTGGCCTATGCCAAGGACCGCCTGCAGATGCGCAGCCTGTCGGGCACCAAGGCCAAGGACAAGCCGGCCGATCCCATCATCGTCCACCCCGACGTGCGCCGCATGCTGCTGACGGCCAAGGCGTATGCCGAGGGCGGCCGTGCACTGGTCACCTACTGCGCCTTCCTGATCGACAAGGAGTTCAACCACCCCGACGAGAAGGTGCGCAAGGACAGTGCCGAGCTGGTGGCGCTGCTGACGCCCATCGTCAAGGCCTTCATCACCGACAACGGCTGGGCGGCCACCACCATGAGCCAGCAGGTCTATGGCGGCCATGGCTTCATCACCGAATGGGGCATGGAGCAGTTCGTGCGCGATGCGCGCATCAACATGATCTATGAAGGCACGAACGGCATCCAGGCGCTGGACCTGCTGGGCCGCAAGGTGCTGGGCAACCAGGGCGCCTCGCTCAAGAAGTTCGGCAAGCTGGTGGCGCAGCTGGTGGAGGAAGAGGGCGTCAACGAGAAGATGGCCGAGTTCATCAACCCCATCGCCTACCTGGGCGACCAGATGACCAAGTTCACCACCGAGATCGGCTTCAAGGGCATGCAAAACCCCGACGAGGTGGGTGCCGCATCCGTGGACTACCTGCGTGTGGCGGGCCATCTGGTGTTCGGCTACTTCTTCGCCCGCATGGCCCAGGTGGCGCTGCGCGAAATCGCCAAGGGCAACACCGACCCGTTCTACCAGGCCAAGCTGCAGACCGCGCGTTTCTACTTCGCCAAGCTGCTGCCCGAGACCGCCACGCTGATGCGCACGGCCCGCGCGGGCAGCAAGTCCCTGATGGACACGGATGCAGCGCTGGCCTGAACGGCTTCACTCCAACATGGGAGCGCGGGCTGTGCGCATCAGCGTGGCCTGCGCGCCTTTCTAGGCGAAAGGGGTTTGAAATGAAGGCATATCAAGCACTGGCAGCAATGGTCCTGGGCCTCACGGCTGCCGCAGCGCAGGCGCAGATGACGCCCGTGGGCCTGTGGAAGAGCGTGGACGACAAGAGCGGCGAAGCCAAGTCCGAGATCCGCGTGGCCGAGAACGACGGCGTGGTCACGGGCCGCATCGAGCAGATCCTGCGCAAGGGCGCCGATCCGGCCGCCACCTGCACCGAATGCTCGGACGACCGCAAGGGTCAGCCGCTCAAGGGGCTGGAGATCATCCGCGGCGCCAAGAAGGCCGAGGGCAAGGACGTCTGGGAAGGCGGCAAGATCCTCGACCCCGAAAACGGCAAGACCTACACCCTGCGCCTGACGCCCATCGAGGGCGGGGCCAAGCTCGAGGTGCGCGGCTCCATCGGCCCCTTCGGCCGCACCCAGACCTGGGTGCGCGTGCAGTAACCATTCCGGAGGGCGGCCGCAGCGGCCGCCTTCCTCCCACTTGTGGAACATCCATGTCCCGATTCAATGTGAAGAAAGTCGCCGTGCTCGGCGCTGGCGTGATGGGAGCGCAGATCGCCGCCCATCTGGTCAATGTCAAGGTGCCCGTGGTGCTGTTCGACCTGCCTGCCAAGGAAGGCCCGAAAAGCGGCATTGCCGAGCGCGCCATCGCCAACCTCAAGAAGCTCAAGCCTTCGCCCATCGGCGTGGCCGAGGACGCGGACCTGATCCAGCCCGCCAACTACGAGGAGCACCTCAAGCTGCTCAAGGGCTGCGACCTGATCATCGAGGCCATTGCCGAGCGCATGGACTGGAAGCTCGATCTGTACACCAAGATCGCGCCCCATGTGGCCAAGCACGCCATCGTGGCGTCCAACACCTCGGGCCTGTCCATCACCAAGCTGTCCGAGGCGCTGCCCGACGCGATCAAGCCGCGCTTTTGCGGCATCCACTTCTTCAACCCGCCGCGCTACATGCCGCTGGTGGAGCTGATCGCCACGCCGACCACGCAGCCCGTGGTGCTGGACCAGCTCGAAGCCTTTGTCACCAGCGGCCTGGGCAAGGGCGTGGTGCGCGCCAAGGACACGCCCAACTTCATCGCCAACCGCATCGGCATCGCCGGCATGCTGGCCACCATGAAAGAGGTCGAGAACTTCGGCCTGACCTTCGACGTGGTCGATGACCTCACCGGCAAGAAGCTGGGCCGCGCATCCAGCGGCACCTTCCGCACGGCCGACGTGGTGGGCCTGGACACCATGGCCCATGTGATCAAGACGCTGCAGGACAACCTCAGCGCCGAGACCGACCCCTTCTACGGCAGCTTCGGCACGCCGCCCGTGCTGGCCAAGCTGATCGAGCTGGGCAACCTGGGCCAGAAGGCGAAGAAGGGCTTCTACCAGAAGGTCGGCCGCGACATCCTGCAGTTCGAGCTGGACAGCGAGGACTACGTGCCCGCCGGCGGCAAGGCCGACGAGGTCTATGGCCGCATGCTCAAGAAGCCCGCGGCCGAGCGCCTGAAGCTGCTGCGCAATGCCGAGGGCGCGCAGGGCCGCTTTTTGTGGGCCATCCTGCGCAACAGCTTCCACTACGCGGCCATCCACCTGGAGAGCATTGCCGAGTCTGCCCGCGACGTGGACCAGGCCATGCGCTGGGGCTTCGGCATGAAGCAGGGCCCGTTCGAGCTGTGGCAGGAAGCGGGCTGGCTGGAAGTGGCGAAGATGGTCCAGGAGGACATCGATGCCGGCAAGGCATTGAGCAAGGCACCTCTGCCCAAGTGGGTCTTCGAAGGCCCCGTGGCCGAGGCCGGCGGCGTGCACACGGCGCAGGGCTCGTGGAGCCCCGCCAAGGGCCAATTCGTGCCCCGCCGCGTGCTGCCCGTCTACGAGCGCCAGATCTTCCCCGAGAAGCTGTTGGGCGAAGACAGCCTGCCCGACTGGAAGACGGCCGGCACCACGATCGCCGAATCCAAGGCGCTGCGCACCTGGACGCTGGACGGCCAGATCCTGATCGCCAGCATCAAGAACAAGATGCACGCCATCAGCCCCGAAGTCATGGAAGCGCTGATGGAAGCCGTGGACGTGGCCGAGACCGACTTCCAGGGCATGGTCATCTGGTCGGGCGATGCGCCGTTCAGCGTGGGCGCCGACCTGGAAGCCACCATGCCGGCCTTCGTGATCGGTGGCGCCGACGCCATCGAAAGCGTGGAGCAGGAGCTGCAAAACCTCATGCTGCGCATCCGCTACGCCCAGGTGCCCGTGGTTGCGGCCATCCATGGCATGGCGCTGGGCGGCGGCTGCGAGCTGGCCGTCTACAGCGCGCGCCGCGTGGCGCATATGGAAAGCTACATCGGCCTGGTGGAAGTCGGCGTGGGCCTGGTGCCCGGCGCGGGCGGCCTGACCTATATCGCGCGCCGCGCGGCAGAGAACGCCGCCACCAGCACGGGCAAGGACCTGCTGCCCTTCCTGACCGAAGGCTTCACGGCCGCGGCCATGGCCAAGGTGGGCACCAGTGCCATCGAGTCACGCAAGCTGGGCTACCTGCTGGACAGCGACCTCATCGTGCCGCACAAGGACGAGCTGCTCTTCGTCGCCATCAACGAGGCCAAGTCCATGGCCGCAGGCGGCTGGCGCGCGCCGCTGCCGCGCAGCTTCCCCGTTGCGGGACGCAGCGGCGTGGCCACCATCAAGGGCTCGCTGGTCAACATGCGTGACGGCGGCTTCATCAGCGAGTTCGACCAGCATGTGGCCAGCCTGATCGCCAACGTGGTCTGCGGCGGCGACGTGGATGCGGGCACCCTGGTGGACGAGGCCTATCTGATGAAGCTCGAACGCAAGGCGTTCTGCCACCTGATCGGCCATCCGAAGACCCATGAACGCATTCTCGGAATGCTGAACACCGGCAAGCCCGTCCGGAATTGATATGTCCCCCCTGAGTCGCTTCGCGCCTTCCCCCAGGGGGACGACAGCCTCGCGGCGGGGCGGCCCTTGCTTGCTGTCCCTGACTTGGGACATGCCTGCGTTGCGGGCCGCGAATAACTGAGATCTAGGAGCAATCTCCATGAAACAAATCCAAGACGCCTACATCGTCGCCGCCACGCGCACGCCCATCGGCAAGTCGCACAAGGGCTTTTTCCGCAACTACCGTCCCGACGACCTGCTGGCGACCACGCTGAAGGCCGCGCTGGCCCAGGTGCCGGGGCTGGACCCGGCTGCCATCGAGGACATCATCTGCGGCTGCGCCATCCCCGAGGCCCAGCAGGGCCTGAACGTGGCGCGCATCAGCGCCGTGCTGGCGGGCCTGCCCACCAGCGTGGGTGGCATCACCGTGAACCGCTTCTGCGCCTCGGGCCTGTCGGCCGTGGCCATGGCAGCGGACCGCATCCGCGTGGGCGAGGCCGACGTGATGATCGCGGCCGGCGTCGAGAGCATGAGCATGGTGCCCATGATGGGCAACGCGCCCTCGCTGTCGCCGTCCATCTTCGAGCGTGATGGCGACGTGGGCATTGCCTATGGCATGGGCCTGACGGCCGAGAAGGTGGCCCAGCAGTGGAAGGTCTCGCGCGATGCGCAGGACGCCTTTGCGCTGGAGTCGCACCGCCGTGCCCTGGCCGCGCAGCAGGCCGGCGAGTTCAAGGACGAGATCACGCCCATCGAGGTCACCGACCGGGGCCTGGACCTGGCCAAGGGCGAGCCCGTGGTGCGCACGCGCACCGTGGAGCTGGACGAGGGCGCGCGCCCCGACACCAGCCTGGAAGGCCTGGGCAAGCTGCGCACCGTGTTCGCGGCGCGCGGCTCGGTGACGGCCGGCAACAGCTCGCAGACCAGCGATGGCGCAGGCGCGCTGATCCTGGCCAGCGGCGCCGCCGTGCAGCGCTTCGGCCTCACGCCGCTGGCGCGCTTCGTGAGCTATGCCAGCAAGGGCGTGCCGCCCGCCATCATGGGCATCGGCCCCATCGAGGCGATCCCGGCAGCACTGCGCTATGCGGGCCTCAAGCAGGACGACATCGACTGGTTCGAGCTCAACGAAGCCTTTGCCGCCCAGTCGCTGGCCGTGGTCAACACGCTGGGCCTGGACCCCGCCAAGGTCAACCCCATGGGCGGGGCGATTGCCCTGGGCCACCCGCTGGGTGCCACGGGCGCCATCCGCTCGGCCACCGTGGTGCATGCGCTGCGCCGCAAGCAATTGCGCTACGGCATGGTGACGATGTGCGTCGGGATGGGCCAGGGCGCCGCCGGCATCTTCGAGCGGGTCTGACCGTTGCTCAAGGCCCCGTTCGCGGGGCTTTGTCTTTTTCGCTCATCCCATTCTTTCCCATCCATGCGAGCCGGCACAGAAACGGCACCGACCAGGAGACAGCCATGGAACAACACCAACTCAGCAGCGATGGCGCCACGCTGGCGCTGCGCGTCTACACGCCCGCTGGCCCGCCGCGCGCCAGCGTGGTCATCGGCGGGGCCATGGGGGTGCGCCAGGCCTTCTACGAGGCCTTTGCCACCTGGCTTGCGGGCCAGGGCTATCGGGTGACCAGCTTTGACTACCGGGGCCATGGCGATTCCCTGCAAGGCTCTTTGCGCCAGGTGCGTGCCGACCTGTGCGACTGGGCGCGCGACTACGAGGCAGTCATTGCCCATGCCAAGGCGCAGCTGCCGGACCAGCCGCTGTTCCTGATCGGCCACAGCCTGGGCGCCCAGCTGCCGGGCCTGCTGCGCACGCCGCAGCTGGTGGACGGCCTTTTGAGCATTGCGGCCGGCAGCGGCTACTGGCGTGACAATGCGCCCCGCCTCAAGCGCATGGTCCCCTATTTCTGGCATGTGCTGGTGCCCGTGGCCACGCGCCTGTGCGGCTACTTTCCGGGCCGGCGCCTGCGCAAGGTGGGCGACCTGCCGGCCGGCGTCATGCTGCAGTGGCGCCGCTGGTGCCTGAACCCGCGCTACAGCGTGGGTGCCGAGGGCGAGGCCGCCGCGCGCAGCTACGCCGCCGTGCGCTTTCCGGTGATGGCGCTGTCCATGAGCGACGACGAACTCATGACCTGGCGCGGCACCGAGCACCTGTTCGCGCTCTACGCCAATGCCCCCAGCCGCATCGAGCGCATCGAACCCAAGGCGCTGCAGTTGCGGCGCATAGGGCATTTCGGCTTCTTCCGTGCCGATATGCGCGACGCGCTCTGGGGCCGGGCCGTGGACGTGTTCTCGGGCTGGGCCAAGGCGCCGGCCGCCGCGGCCCACCCGCGCTTTCCCTCACCCGCAGAGTCGCCGGCTTGACGGACGCGGGCCCCGCTTGCCATCACACTCGTTTGCCATGAGCACAGACATCCATCCTCTCGACCAGGCCGTGGCGCTCACGCCCACCGGCGCCGTTGGCCACTACCAGGGCCAGACCACGCAGGACTACTGGAACATGGTGGGCCCGTACGGCGGCATCACCGCCGCCGCGCTGGTGCAGGCCATCCAGCAGCATCCGCTGTGCCTGGGCGATCCGCTGTCCATCACCGTCAACTACGCAGCCGCGCTGGGCGCGGGGCGCTTCGACATCGAAGCCCGCCCCGTTCGCACCAACCGCTCCACCCAGCACTGGCTGCTGACCATCACCCAGCCCGACCAGGACGGTGATGCCCAGGTCGTGACCACGGCCACGGCCGTCACGGCCGTGCGGCGCAGCACCTGGGGCGGCACCGACCTGTCCATGCCCGAGGTGCCGTCGCCCGCCACCGTGCCGCGCGTGCCGCCGCTGGGCGGCGTGGAATGGCTCAACCGCTACGACATGCGCTTTCTCGACGGCATCATTCCCCAGACCTGGGATGGCCGCGAGACCGACAGCCTCACGCGCCTGTGGGTGCGCGACGAGCCGCCGCGCGCACTGGATTTTTGCGCGCTGGCCGGCCTGGCTGACGTATTCTTCCCGCGCGTGTGGCTGCGCCGCGCACAGCGCACCCCGGCGGGCACGGTGTCCATCACCGTCTACTTCCATGCGGGGCGCGAGGAACTGGCCGCCGCAGGCACTGGCCATCTGCTGGCCCAGGCGCGCGGCCAGGAATTTCGCAACGGCTTCTTCGACCAGAGCGCCCAGCTGTGGAGCGAGGCCGGCGTGATGCTGGCGAGCAGCCACCAGATCGTGTATTTCAAGGAATAAGCAAGGCAAGACCATCATGAGCGAAACCACCCAGGACATCCTCGTGCACACCGAAGCCGGTGTCTGCACCATCACCTTCAACCGCGCAGACAAGAAGAACTCCATCACCGAGGCCATGTACGCCAGCATGGCCGATGCGCTGGCCCAGGCCGGCGAAGACGCCGCCGTGCGCTGCGTGGTCTTCCAGGGCGACATGGCGATCTTCAGCGCAGGCAACGACATTGCCGACTTCCTCAAGCAGTCGGCAGGCGGCGCCGCCAGGCCGGAGGGCGAGCAGCGCCCCGTCTGGCGCTTCCTGCACAACATCGCCGCCTTTCCCAAGCCCGTGATCGCCGCCGTCTGCGGCCCGGCCGTGGGCATCGGCACCACCTTGCTGCTGCACTGCGACCTGGTCTATGCGGGCGACAACGCGGCCTTCTCGCTGCCCTTCGTGAACCTGGGCCTGTGCCCCGAAGCGGCCTCCAGCCTGCTGCTGCCCCAGATGCTCGGCTACCACCGCGCGGCCGAAGCCCTGCTGCTGGGCGAGCCCTTCCTGGCCGAAGCCGCACTGGAGGTGGGCCTGGTCAACCGCGTCGTGCCGCCCAGCGAATGCAATGCGCTGGCCCAGGCCCAGGCCAGGAAGCTGGCGGCCAAGCCGCTGTCGGCCCTGATCGAGACCAAGCGCCTCATGAAGGCCGGCCAGTCCGGCCTGGTGCGCGAGCGCATGGCCGAAGAGGGCGTGAGCTTCGGCAAGCTGATGGGCGGGCCTGCTGCCAAGGAGGCGTTCACCGCGTTCATGGAGAAGCGCAAGCCGGACTTCAGCCAGTGCTGAAATCCACGAAGGTCTCTGAGGCGCCCGTGCAGTTCGAGCCCGAGTTCATCGCCGGGCTGCGCGAAGTGTTCGAGCGCCAGATCGCCTTCAACCAGGTGCTGGGCCTGCGCATCACCGAAGTGCTGCCCGAGCGGGTTGAAGGCCGCATCACCATGCGGCCCGAGCTCATCGGCCACGCCGCCTACCAGCGCATCCACGGCGGCGTGATCAGCGCCGGCCTGGACTCCATGGGCGGCCTGGCCGTCATGGCGGCCATCGGTGCCAAGCACATGGACGACGCGCCGCTGCAGCGCCTGCACCGCTTCTCGCGCCTGGGCACCATCGACCTGCGCGTGGACTACCTGCGCCCCGGCATAGGCAGCGAATTCATCCTGCGTGCCGAGGTGCTGCGGCTGGGTTCGCGCGTGGCCAACACGCGCATGGAATTCCTGGGGGCCGATGGCAGCTTGCTGTCCACGGGGACGGCGGCGTACATCGTTTCTTGAAGCATGGCCCGCTGACTGCGGGCCTTCTTTTTGCGTCTTTTCACCCCCAGCGCGCGCGCCACACGGCCCAGGCCGTGCCTGCGCCATAGGCGGCCATGGCCACGGCCACGAGGATGAACAGCGACTGGGCGCTGCCCAGGCCGCTGGACATGAGCCAGCCGCCGCCCACCACCACGATCAGCAGGCGCACCGTGCCGGCCAGCACGGGAGCCCAGACGCGGCCTGCGCCCAGGGAGGCGAAGTACAGCACCAGTCCCAGGCCGAACAGCCCGAAGGCCGGGCCCACGGTGCGCAGGTAGAGGTCGGCATAGGCGCGCACGGCCGGGTCGCCGGTGAAGATGCCTGACCACAGCTGCGGCCAGACCATGACCACCAGCCCCAGCACGCCCAGCAGGGCAGCGGCCATGGCGCCGCCCGACCAGGCCACGCGGCGCGCGCGGGCCACCTGGCCGGCGCCCATGGCCATGCCCACCATGGGCACGGCGGCCATGCCCACGCCGAAGGCCATGGGGATCAGCAGGAACTCCAGCCGCTGGCCTATGCCGTAGCCGGCCAGGGCCAGCGGGCCCAGGCGGGCGACCATGCCTGTCAGCAGCAGCGCGGCCAGCGCCGTTTGCACGGGGGACAGGCAGGCCAGGGCGCCCACGCGCAGGATGTCGCGGAACATGGGCCAGGCCAGGCGCGGCGTGCGCCAGTCCAGCTGCAGGCGCTGCTGGCCCCATTGCAGGTAGGCCAGAAAGGCCGCCACGGCCAGCACCATGGCCACGATGTTGCCCACGGCCACGCCCGGCATGCCCCAGCGCGGCATGGGGCCCAGGCCCAGCCCCAGCGTGCCGCCCACCACGATCTGCACCAGCGAGGCCGCAAAGATCACGGCCGACGGCATGCGCATATTGCCCGTGCCCCGCACCACCGATGCCAGCGTATTGCACAGCCACACCAGGATGGCGCCGCTGAACAGCACGGCGCCAAAGCCCGTGGCCGCTGCCAGCACCTCGCCGCGCCCGCCCAGCCAGCCGTAGAAGGTGGCGCCGCAGAGCACGAAGATGAGCGAGTACAGCAGGCCTGCGATGGCGCCGATCACGATGGCGTGCAGGGCCAGTGCCGAGGCACGCGCGCCGTCGCCCGCACCCAGCGCGCGGCTGATGGCCGAGGACACGCCGCTGCCCATGGCACCGTTGCTCATCATCTGCGTGAGCATGGCCAGCGGAAACACCAGGGCCATGGCCGCCAGCGATACGGTTCCCAGCTGCCCCACGTAGTAGGTCTCGGCCACGGCGACCAGCACCGACATGCTCAGCGCCACCATGTTGGGCACGGCCAGGCGCATCAGGGTGGAGGCGATGGGGCCACTGACCAACGGATGCGCGGACCCGCTGGCCGCAGCGCCAGGGGCTGCGGAGGGCAGGGCGGCGCTCATTCCGCGCTCTCCTGCGTGGCGGTTTCCAGCACGGGCAGCATGCCCAGCACCAGGCTTTCGAGCGCGCCGATCTGCTCGCTGCCGCACAGCTCGCGCACGCGCTGCTGGGCCTGGCGCCACAGGGCGGCAGCCTCGCGGATGCGGGCGCGGCCTTCGGGCGTGACCACCACGCAGCGGCTGCGCGCATCCGCGCCGGGAACCAGGTCGATGAAGCCGGCCTGCTGCAGCGTGCGCAGATTGCGCGTCATCGTCGTGCGGTCGGTGTGCAACTGCTCGGCCAGGGCCGAGACCGTGGGCGGGCCGTCGGGCGCATTGCGTGCCTGCACCAGCAGGCTGAACTGCGTGCCGCGCAGGCCGCTGGGCGCCAGCGTGTCGTCATAGAGCTGCGAGATCTTGCGCGACAGGCTGCGCACCATGAAGCAGGTGCAGACCGGACTGGCGCTTGAGGTGGAGGAGGTCATGGGGCGTGGGGCAGGTGGCCTGGAATGGAAATGAGTGTAGATGCACCTATTGATTTGCGCATGTCCGCTGCGCGACCTGCGCATGCGCGGTGTGTGATCGAGAAAGGCTTGCAAGCACATGAAACGGGAGAACCATCTCGTTACCGTTCTTGCGAGATGCCGGCATTTGTTGCCAGTTCGTGTGCGTAGCATCGGATTTTTCCGAAGGAGACCCACCCATGGCTGTTCAGAACCCGTTCTTTGGCAAGCGCGACAACGATGCTTTCACCTCCCGCAACACCCTGGGCAGCGGCACAGGCGCCGCCAGCACGGGCGGCAGCCCTTCGGGAGCCGTCATGCCCAGCTCCAGCGTGAGCAGCCCGGCATCCACCCAGCGCCAGGCCTCGCCTGTGTCGCAGGACTCTCCGGGCAGCAAGCTCACCGTGGGCCCCAACATCAAGCTCAAGGGCGTGGAGATCACCGACTGCGACACGCTGGTCGTCGAAGGCACGGTGGAGGCCACCATGGACTCGCGCGTGATCCAGATCGCCGAGCAGGGTGCCTTCCATGGCACGGCCGAGATCGACATCGCCGAGATCCATGGCGTGTTCGACGGCACGCTGACCGTGCGCGAAAAGCTGGTCATCTACGGCACGGGCAAGGTCAGCGGCAAGATCCGCTACGGCAAGGTGGTGATCGAAGAGGGCGGCGAGCTCACGGGCCAGATCGAGGCCGGTTCCTCGCCGCGTTCATCCTCGGGTTCGGCCGTGGCATCCAGCGCCTCCAGCCTGTCCTCTTCCTCGTCGGCCGCCTCCAGCGACAGTGCCGCCAGCAGTTCCGCTGCCCTGGCTGCGGCCACCGCAGCGGCCTCGCTGCAGCCGCGCGTCACTCCCTCTCTGGCCTGAGCCCTTCCTGCACCGGAAATGAAAAAGCGACCTGCGAAGGTCGCTTTTTTCATGGCTGCAGAGGCGGGGCGGGTTCAGCCGGCCTGCTGCTGCTTGCGTTCTGCATTGCGCTCGGCCGCTGCGCGCCAGGAACGCACCTGGTCGTTGTCCGGCAGCGACTGGGGCTTGCCCTGGCCATCGATGGCCACGTAGGTCAGCAGGGCTTCGGTCACCTTGACGAAGCGGCCCTGGTCCGCAAAGCGCTCGGCATAGACCTCGACATCGACCGTGACCGAGGTGCGGCCCACGCGCTGCACGCTGGAGTAGAACGACAGGATGTCGCCCACGCGCACGGGCTGCTTGAAGATGAACTCGTTCACGGCCACGGTGACCATGCGGCTCTGGCCCAGGCGCGATGGCAGCACGGAACCTGCCAGATCGACCTGCGCCATGACCCAGCCGCCGAAGATGTCGCCATTGGCGTTGACATCGGCGGGCATGGGAATGACCTTGAGAACCAGCTCCTTGTCTGCGGGCAAGGGATGGGGCGGGAGGTCGGGGCGGGGTGGCATGGGCACAATCGGGTCAATATAACAACCGAGAATTGTCTTTCATGCGACGCGAGAGCGCTTCCCCTACGGATTTACCCTTAATCCCAACCCCGGCACCGTCGCGGGACTGGAACGCGCTGCGGCGCCTGCTGCCCTACCTGTGGCAATACAAGTGGCGCGTGCTGGCGGCGCTGGGCTTCATGATCGGGGCCAAGCTCGCCAACGTGGGCGTGCCGGTGCTGCTCAAGCACCTGGTCGATGCGCTGGATCTGAAGGCCGGCGACGCCCGGGCCGTGCTCGTCGTGCCCGTGGCCCTGCTGCTGGCCTACGGGCTGCTGCGCTTTTCCAGTTCGCTGTTCACCGAGCTGCGCGACCTGGTCTTTGCCAAGGCCACGCAGGGCGCCTCGCGGGCGATTGCGCTGTCCACCTTCGAGCACCTGCATGCGCTGAGCCTGCGCTTTCACCTGGAGCGCCAGACCGGCGGCATGACGCGCGACATCGAGCGCGGCGTGCGCAGCACCGAGTCGCTGATCTCGTATTCGCTCTACAGCATCCTGCCCACCTTCATCGAGATGGCGCTGGTGCTGGGCATCCTGGCGCTGCGCTTCGACATCTGGTTCGCGGTCATCACGCTGGCGGCGCTGGTGTTCTACATCACGTTCACGGTCACGGTGACCGAGTGGCGCACGCGCTTTCGGCGCGAGGCCAATGCCCAGGAGTCGGCGGCGCACACCAAGGCCATCGACTCGCTGCTGAACTACGAGACCGTCAAGTACTTCGGCAACGAGGGCTTCGAGGCGCGGCGCTATGACGAGAACCTGGAGGCGCTGCGCCGCGTGCGTCTCAAGAGCCAGACCACGCTGAGCATGCTCAACTGCGGGCAGCAACTGATCATCGCCACGGCCCTGGTCGCCATCCTCTGGCGCGCCACGCAGGGCGTGGTGGACGGGCGGCTGTCGCTGGGCGACCTGGTCATGGTCAATGCCTTCATGATCCAGCTCTACATCCCGCTGGGCTTTCTGGGCGTGATCTACCGCGAGATCAAGCAGAGCCTGACCGATCTAGAGCGCATGTTCACCCTCATGGACAAGGAACGCGAGGTGGCTGACGCGCCCGGCGCCCGGCCCCTGCCGGCCGACGGCGCGCCGCCCGAGCTGCGCTTCGAGCATGTGGACTTTGCCTATGACCCCGAGCGGCCCATCCTCAAGGACGTGAGCTTCACCATTCCGGCCGGCAAGACCGTGGCCGTGGTCGGCCCTTCGGGCTCGGGCAAGAGCACGCTGGCGCGGCTGATCTTCCGCTTCTACGACGTGCAGTCCGGCCATGTGCGCATCGCCGGGCACGACCTGCGCGAGCTGACCCAGGACAGCGTGCGCGGCGCCGTGGGCATCGTGCCGCAGGACACGGTGCTGTTCAACGACACGGTGGAATACAACATCGCCTACGGCCGCCCCGGCGCCAGCCGGGACCAGGTGGTGGCGGCCGCGCGCGCCGCGCGCATCCACGACTTCATCGAGGCCACGCCCCAGGGCTATGCCACGCGCGTGGGCGAGCGCGGCCTCAAGCTGTCGGGCGGCGAAAAGCAGCGGGTGGCGATTGCGCGCACCCTGCTCAAGGACCCGCCCATCCTGATCTTTGACGAGGCGACTTCGGCGCTGGACTCGGCCAACGAGCGCGCCATCCAGGCCGAGCTGCAAAGCGCCGCGCGCAACAAGACGGCGCTGGTGATTGCCCACCGCCTGTCCACCGTGGTCGATGCGCACGAGATCCTGGTCATGGATGCCGGGCGCATCGTCGAGCGCGGCACCCACGCCCAGCTGGTCGCGGCGGGCGGGCGCTATGCGGACATGTGGGCGCTGCAGCAAAGCGGGGAGCCCGCCGTGCTGTAGCGCGGTGCGACCGGGCGGCCGGGCGCCTGGGCGGCTTCAGGGCTTGAGGTGCGTGACCATGAACTGCTCCATGGCCTCGTAGAACTCGAACTTGTTCTCGTCGTTGTGAAAGCCGTGGCCCTCGTTGTCCTTGACCATGTACTGCACCTCGACGCCGCGCTCGCGCAGCGCCTTCACCACCTGGTCGCTCTCGTCCTTGTTCACGCGCGGATCGCGCGCGCCCTGGGCGATGAACAGCGGGGCCTTGATGCGGCCCACATGCAGGGCTGGCGAGGTGGCGGCCAGGCGCTCCCTGTCGCGCTCGGGATCGCCCACCATGGCGTGCATCTGGTCCAGCAGCGGCTTCCAGTAGGGCGGAATGGTCTTCATGAAGGTGAACAGGTTGGAGACGCCCACATAGTCCACGGCCGCCGCATACAGGTCGGGCGTGAAGGCCACGCCGGCCAGCGTGGCATAGCCGCCATAGCTGCCGCCGTAGATGCCGATGCGCGCAGGGTCGGCAATGCCCTGGTCGATCAGCCAGTGCACGCCGTCCGTGATGTCGTCCTGCATCTTCAGGCCCCACTGGCCGAATCCCGCTTCCCAGAATGCGCGGCCATAGCCCGTGGAGCCCCGGAAGTTCACCTGCAGCACGCAGAACCCCCGGTTGGCCAGGAACTGCACCTCGGGGTTGTAGCCCCAGCCGTCGCGGGCCCAGGGGCCGCCGTGCGGGTTGATGATGCAGGCCAGGTTCCTGGGCTCGCGGCCGGCCGGCAAGGTCAGGTAGCCGTGGATGGTCAGGCCGTCGCGGCTGGTGTAGCTGACGGGCTGCACGCGCGACATGGCGGACTCGGGAATGGCCGGGTTGATGTCGGCCAGCTTGGTCAGCGCATCGGCGGCCGCGTCGTAGATGTAGCGCGCGCCCGGCGTGCGGTCGTTGAAGGCGGCGACGATGAACTTGTCCTCGGCGCGGTTGGCGCCCTGGATGGCGAAGTCGTAGCCCGGCAGCTGCGCAGCCAGCCGGCCGTACAGGGCTTCGGTCTCGGCATCGAAGAAGCGGTACTGCGGCTTGTCGGTCTGGTAGGCGGCCAGGGTCAGCACGCGGCGCTTGCGCGAATAGGCGGCTGCGCCCAGATCGACTTCCTCGGGCACGAAGATTTCTTCTTCCTCGTCGGGCCGGGCCGGGTCGATGACCACCAGGGCCAGCTTGTCGCGGCCCCGGTTGGACAGGGCGTAGAGCCTGCGGTCATCGAAGGTGAAGAAGGCCGGGCTGACGCTGGTGCGGTAGTCGGTGGTGATCAGGGGCTGGAACTCGCCGGCCTCGTCGTCGCGGTAGAGCAGGGCGCTGTTCAGGCCGTCGCTGGCCACGGCGGCCCGCACGCGGCCTGCGTGGTCGGTCTGCCAGCCGACGATGTTGCCGGGGTTCTGCGCCACCAGTTGCGCCGCGCCCGTGTGCACGTTCACGCGGTACACGTCGAAGACCTCGGCATCGCGCTGGTTGTGGCTGATCAGCACATGGTCGGGGTCGTCTTCCAGGTCGTCCTCGATGCTGGCGCGCACGCCGTCCCAGGGCGTCAGGTCGGTGGCCTGGCCGCTGCGCGCGTTGACCGCCAGCACGTGGAAGTTCTCGTCGCCGCCGAAGTCCTTCTGGTAGAGCACCACATCCGAGCCCTTCCAGAAGAAGTTGCTGATGTCGCGCTCGGTCTCGGCCGTGATGCGGCGCGGCTCGCCCACAGGGGTGCTGCCCTCCAGTGCCTGCACATGGATGTTCATGCGCGCCGGATGGCCGTCCACGCTGACGGGCTGCATGAAGCCCAGCATGCTTCCGTCATCGGCCAGGCGGAAGAAGCCACGCTCCGGATTGCGGAAGAAGTCCTTGATCGGATAGGCCTGCGGAGCCTGCGCATCGGCGCTGGCATCCCGTGCCAGGTTGAGGATGTGGGCGGCCATGGCGGGGTGTCGGGAAAACGTCGGCAAGGGTGACCTCCTGGGTTGCAGCGGCAGGGGAAAAAGGGAGCCGGCCATGATGCCATGGCGATGTATACAAACAGGCGGATCACTGTCTTTGCTGGGATTGTTTGTATACATTTGATTGGTGTTTTCCCGTGTTTTTGCGGAAATATGCACCATGAATTGCCTTGAATGTATACATTCACGCCATTCCATCCAGACAAAGCCCCATGAGCCCCCAGCTTGCCCCCGCCGCCTCCGAAGCGGAAAGCCACTCCCAGGTCATCAAGGCCCAGCTGCAACTGCGCGAGATGATTCTTGCGGGCGAACTGCCCGCAGGCGAGCGCATCGCCGAGCTCACCGTGGTGCAGCGCCTGGGCATCTCGCGCACGCCGGTGCGCGCCGCGCTGATGCGGCTGGAGCAGGAAGGCCTGCTCGAAGCCATGGCCGGCGGGCGCGGCTACCGCGTGCGGCTGTTCTCCGAGGCCGATGTGGCCGATGCCATCGAGCTGCGCGGCACGCTGGAAGGCTTGGCCGCGCGCTGGGCGGCCGAGCGCGGCGTGGCCGAGCCGCTGCTGGCCCAGGCCGGCCGCTGCCTGGATGCCATCGACCGTGTGCTTGAGACGCCCGACTGGGGCGATGAGGCCTTCTCGCGCTATGTGGCGCTGAACTCCGAATTCCACGACCTGCTGCACTCCATGGCCGGCAGCAGCGTCATGCAGCGCGAGCTGGAGCGCGTGGTGCGCATGCCCTTCGCCTCGCCTTCGGGCTTTGTGCTGGCGCGGGCCGAATCGCCGCGTGCGCGCCACAGCCTGATGGTGGCCCAGGACCAGCACCGCCAGGTGCTGGACGCCATTGCCGCGCGCGAGGGCGCCCGGGCCGAGGCGCTGATGAAGGAGCACTCGCGCATCGCGCGCCGCAACCTGCGCGAGGCCGTGAGCGAGCCCGGCAGCCATGCGGTTCCTGGCGTGCAGTTGATCCGAGCCTGATTCGAGTCTGATCCGCGCTTGATCTGCGCTTGATGTGTGCCGGCGGCCTCGGCCGCCCGTGCCCCAGCCACCGCAGCGCCAAGGACTGCGGACCCCACCCATAAAGGAGACCCCCATGAGCACATTTCCCAAGAACACCTGGTACGTGGCCGCCACGTCCGACGAGATCCAGGACAAGCCGCTGGGCCGTCGCATCTGCGGCGAGCGCATTGCGTTCTACCGCGCGCAGCACGGCGTTGCCTCCGTGGAGGATTTCTGCCCGCACCGCGGCGCGCCCCTGTCGCTGGGCTTTGTCTGCGAGGGCAAGCTGGTCTGCGGCTACCACGGGCTGGAGATGGGCTGCGACGGCAAGACCATTGCCATGCCGGGCCAGCGCGTGCGCGGCTTCCCCGAGATCCGCAGCTATCCCGTCGAGGAACGCCACGGCTTCATCTGGGTCTGGCCCGGCGACAAGGCGCTGGCCGATGCCGCCCTCATCCCGAAGCTGCCCTGGCACGACAACCCCGAATGGGCCTACGGAGGCGGCATGTTCCACATCCAGGCCGACTACCGGCTGATGATCGACAACCTCATGGACCTGACGCACGAGACCTATGTGCACGCCAGCTCCATCGGCCAGGCCGAGATCGACGAGACGCCCTGCAAGACCGAGACGCGCGGTGAGGGCGCCGATGTCGAGGTCGTCACCAGCCGCTTCATGAACGACATCCCCGCCCCACCGTTCTGGAAGATGGCGCTGCGCAGCAACGGCCTGGCCGACGAGGTGCCCGTGGACCGCTGGCAGGTCTGCCGCTTCACCCCGCCCAGCCATGTGCTGATCGAGGTCGGCGTGGCCCATGCAGGCCACGGCGGCTACGACGCGCCCGACGAACACAAGGTCTACAGCATGGTGGTGGACTTCATCACGCCGGAGACCGAGGAATCCATGTGGTACTTCTGGGGCATGGCGCGCCGCTTCAATCCGGGCGATGCCGAAGTCACCGACCGCATCCGCGAGGGCCAGCACAAGATCTTCAGCGAAGACCTGCAGATGCTGGAGTTGCAGCAGCGCAACCTCAGTGCCCACCCAGACCGCAAGCTGCTCAAGCTCAACATCGATGCGGGCGGCGTGCAGTCGCGCAAGGTCATCGACAAATGGATTGCGCAGGAACAGCAGGCGGCGGCGGTGGCCGCAGCAGCGGCCCAGCCTGCCGCCGCGGTGGCCTGAGGCCGGCCATGGCCCGGCGCGCATCCAGGACCGGCGCCGGGGATGGGGTAACCTCGGCGGGCTTCAACCCCAGGGCCGCAAGGCCTGCCGCCACCGATGGTCCACTCCGCCTCCGATCCGCTTTCCATCGACCTCTACGACCAGCCGGGCCACCTGATCCGGCGCGCGCAGCAGATCGCGGCGCAGCTGTTCCGCGATGTGCTGGGGCCGGACGTGACGCCCGTGCAGTACGCCATCCTGCGCATGCTGCAGGAAAAGCCGGGCATCGACCAGGTGACGCTGGCGCGGCTGGTGGCGCTGGACAACTCCACCACGGCCGACATCGCGGCGCGCCTGGAGGCCAAGGGCTGGGTGCTGCGCGAGATCCTGCCCCGGCGCCAGCGGCGCCTGACGCTCACGGCCGAGGGCGAGACCATGCTGGCCGGCTTCGTGCCCAATGTCCACGAACTGCACGAGCGCATGCTGGCCGCGCTCGAACCCCAAGAGCAGGCCGAGTTCAAGCGCCTGCTGCGCAAGTTCGTGCAGCTGCACGACGCACGCGACACCCTCGACGCTTCCTCATCCGACTGACGGCGGCCCGGCCGCGTCCGCGACCGAGTCTGCGCGGCCCCGCCTGATCGGGGAAATCCCGGTATCTGGCGCAGATTTTCATTCAGTAAACTGAATCACATTCAGCATACGTAATGATGTGCTGAGAACACAAGAAAGCTTCCACAGAGCTTCAACCCAAGGAGACCCACGATGACTGCCTCTACCCCTGTCCCATGGCTGCAGCGGCCTTGCGCCGCTGCATCGTCCAACTGCCCGTTGCGGGAGCTGCGGCCATGAGCGCCGACCTGCGTGCAAGCGTCGACCAGCGGCCCATGACGCGCTTCCAGTGGTCGGTCATAGCCCTGTGCATGGTGCTCAACATGATCGACGGCTTCGACGTCCTGGTCATGGCCTTCACGGCCTCGGCCGTGTCGGCGCACTGGCAGCTCAGCGGCGCCCAGCTGGGCTTTCTGCTCAGTGCAGGCCTGTTCGGCATGGCGGGCGGATCGCTGCTGATCGCGCCCTGGGCCGACCGGCTGGGCCGCCGGCCGCTGATCCTGGCCTGCCTGGCCCTCTCGGGCGTGGGCATGCTGGGCTCGGCCTTCAGCCACAGCGCCATCCAGCTTGCGGCGCTGCGCGTGCTCACGGGCCTGGGCGTGGGCGGCATCCTGGCCTGCAGCAACGTGATCGCCAGCGAATACGCCTCGCAGCGCTGGCGCAGCCTGGCCGTCACCCTGCAGTCCACGGGCTATGCGCTGGGCGCCAGCATTGGCGGCTCCATCGCGGTGTGGCTGCTGGGGCGCCATGACTGGCGCGCCGTCTTCCTCTTCGGCGGCTGCGTGACGCTGGGCGTGCTGGTCCTGGCCTGGTGGCGACTGCCCGAATCCATGGACTTCCTGCTGGCGCGGCGCCCGGCCGGCGCGCTGCAGCGGCTCAACGCCCTGGTCGGCCGGCTGGGCCTGCCCACGCTGGTGGCGCTGCCGCCTGCCGCGCCCGCATCGGCGGGGCCGGTGCGGCGGGGCCCGCTGCAGCTGTTTGCGCCGGGCCTGCGCCGGCCCACGCTGCTGGTCTGGCTGTCGTTCTTCGCGGTGATGTTCGGCTTTTACTTCGTCATGAGCTGGACGCCCAAGCTGCTCGCCGCCTCGGGCCTCACGCCCGAGCAGGGCGTGACCGGCGGCGTGCTGCTGAGCCTGGGCGGCATCCTGGGCGCCACCTTGCTGGGCCTGCTGGCGGCGCGCTATCCCGTGCACCGCGCACTGGCCGGCTTCATGCTGGCCACGGCCGTGCTGCTGTGCTTCATCGTGAGCAATCCGGGCTCGCTGCTGCTGTCGTACGCGCTGGCCTTCCTGATCGGCGTCTTCGTCAACGGCTGCGTGGCGGGGCTCTATGCCATCGCGCCCATGGTCTATGGCGGCGAGGTGCGCGTGACCGGCGTGGGCTGGGGCATAGGCATAGGGCGCATCGGCGCCATCGTCTCGCCCATGGTCGCGGGCTCGCTGCTCGACGCCTCCTGGTCTGCCAGCCAGCTGTACGTGGGTTATGGCGCGGCCTTCGTGTTCGCGGCCTGCATCGTGTCGCTGCACCGGCTGCAAGGGCCCGAAGCCGGCAGGCCCGCAGCCACGGGCCGCACGCTGTCGGCGCATTGAGCGCGGCTTGCAGACAAGAAGGAGAACCCCATGACCGAATGCACCACCATTGCACCTGCCTCCACGCCCGCCCCCATGCCCGCCTTCCCGCTGGACCAGTGGTATGTCGCCGGCTTTGCCTGGGAGCTGCAGGACGCGCCGCTGGCCCGCACCCTGCTGGGCCGGCCCGTCGTGCTGTTTCGCACGCCCGATGGCAGCGTCGCCGCGCTGGAAGACCGCTGCTGCCACCGCGAGCTGCCGCTGTCTTGCGGCACGGTGGAGGCGCGCGGCCTGCGCTGCGGCTACCACGGCCTGCTGTTCGACCGCGCCGGCCAGTGCCTGGAGATTCCGGGCCAGCAGCGCATACCGCCCAAGGCCTGCGTCAAGTCCTTCGACCTGCGCGAACGTGACCAGATCCTCTGGATCTGGATGGGCGCCACGCCCGATTCCGTGCCCGCGCAGGAGCCGCCCGCCTATCCCGTGCACGGGGATGCGCGCTACCGCTTCGGCGGCGATGTCTACCACTACGACGCGCCCTACCAGCTCATCCACGACAACCTGCTGGACCTCAGCCACCTGGGCTATGTGCACCTCAAGACCATTGGCGGCAATGCCGGCGTCCACATGAATGCCGAGCTCAAGGTCCGCCAGGAGGGCGACAGCGTCACCGTGCTGCGCTGGATGCCCGACTCCGACCCGCCGCCCACCTATGCGGCGGCCTGGCCGTTCGCGGGCCGCATCGACCGCTGGCAAGAGGTGGAGTTCCACCCCTCGCATGTGCGCATCTGGACCGGTGCCATGGACGCAGGCAGCGGGCAGCTCGACGATCCGCAGCGCGAAGGCTTTCACATGCGGGGCTTTCACGGCGTGACGCCGGAGACCGAGCATTCGGCCCACTACTTCTGGACCATTGCCACCAACCCGCACCCCGAAATGCAGGACACCACGCGCCTGGTCATCGACCAGACGGCCGCCACCTTCGAGGAGGACAAGGTCGTCATCGAGGCCCAGTTCCGCAACCAGCAGCGCTTTGGCGCGCGCCCCGTCATCGACATCCATGTGGACGCAGGCCCCAACCGCGCGCGCCGCGTCATCCACCGGCTGCGCGAGGCCAGCGCCCAGGCGCTGGCGGCGGCCTGATTTTCCGAACCCCTCCATTCCCACGTTTCCCCATGCAAGCCAACCCCATCCTTCAGGTGCGCGTCGCGCGCAAATGCGCCGAGGCGCAGGACATCTGCAGCCTTGAACTCGTGCCGCTGGACGGCGAAAGCCTGCCCGCCTTCACGGCCGGCTCCCACATCGACCTGCACCTGCCCGGCGGGCTGGTGCGCCAGTACTCGCTGTGCAACGACCCGCAGGACACGGGCCGCTACGTGGTCGGCGTGCTGCGCGAGGCCGCCTCGCGCGGCGGTTCGGCCGCCGTGCACGAACAGGTGCAGGAAGGCCAGCAGATCGCCATCGGCGCGCCGCGCAACCACTTCGCGCTGCATGCAGACGGCCCTGCGCGGCATCTGCTGCTGGCCGGCGGCATAGGCATCACGCCCGTGCTGGCCATGGCGCGCCAGCTGGCGCGCGAGGGTGCCGATTTCGAACTGCACTACTGCGCGCGTTCGCGCGAGCGCATGGCCTTCACGGCCCTGCTGCAGTCCATGCCCTGGGCCGACCGCGTGCATCTGCATGTGGACGGCGAGAGCGCGCTCGACATGGCGCAACTGCTCGGCGCCCCGCAGGCGGGCCTGCACCTGTATGTCTGCGGCCCGCGCGGCTTCATGGACGCGGCGCTGGGCCATGCCCGCGCGTCGGGCTGGGGCGAGGACCGCCTGCACTACGAGTTCTTCGCGGGCGAGGCCGTGCAGCGCGAGGGCGATGCCGGGTTCGAGATCGAGATCGCAAGCACCGGCCAGGTGGTGCGCGTGGCGCCGGAGCAGACCGTGGTCCAGGCGCTGGCCGGCATCGGCGTGGAGGTGCAGACCTCGTGCGAGCAGGGCGTGTGCGGCACCTGCCTCACGCGTGTGCTCTCGGGCGAGCCCGAGCACCGCGACATGTACCTCACCGAAGACGAACAGGCCGCCTGCGACCAGTTCCTGCCCTGCTGCTCGCGCGCGAAATCCGCCCGGCTGGTGCTGGACCTGTAGGGCGGCACCGCGCAGGGCCCCTGGCGGGTGGACAATGGGTTTCCCCTTGCCCACAGCCCGTTGAAGCCGCTGATTTCCCCGCGGCAGCGGGCGCCGCTCTTTCGCCATGCAACCTGCCCTGCTTGTCCTGAACTTCAACGCCGAAGGCCATCTGCGCCAGATGGCCCAGGCCTTTCCCTCCTTCGACCTGCTCTACGCGCCCGACGCCAGCCAATGCGAGGCGGCTCTCGCCGAGCACGGCGCACGCATCCAGGCCGTGCTGACCATCGGCTCCATCGGCCTGTCGGCCGCCCAGATGAAGCGCATGCCGGCCCTCAGGCTGGTCTGCGCGCTGGGCGCGGGCTACGAGAACATCGATGTCGCCCATGCGCAGGCCCACGGCATTGCCGTGGGCAATGGCGCGGGCACCAATGACGACTGCGTGGCCGACCACGCCATGGGCCTGCTGATCGCCTCCGTGCGTGGTCTGGTGCGCCTGGACCGCGCCACGCGCGACGGCGTCTGGCGCACCGCCATGCCGCTGCCGCCCAATGTCTCGCACAAGCGCCTGGGCATCCTGGGCATGGGCGCCATCGGCGCCAAGATCGCCCAGCGCGCGCTGGGCTTCGAGATGGAGATCGGCTACCACAACCGCAGCCAGCGCAGCGAGCTGCCCCACCGCTACTTCGGCGACCTGCTGTCCCTGGCGCAATGGGCCGATGTGCTGCTGGTCGCCACGCCGGGCGGCCCGGGCACGCGCCACCTCATCAACACGCAGGTGCTGGATGCGCTGGGCCCGCAGGGCCATCTGGTCAATATCGCGCGCGGCAGCGTGGTCGATACCGCCGCCCTGGCCGCCGCCGTGCGCGAAGGCCGCCTTGCCGGCGCGGGCCTGGATGTCTACGAAAGCGAACCCGCACCCCCGGCCGAACTGCTGGACCTGGACGCCGTGGTGCTCACCCCCCATGTGGGCGGCTGGTCGCCCGAAGCCGTGCAGGCCTCGGTGGACCGCTTCATCGCCAACATGCGCTGCCACCTGGAAGGCCGCCCGCTGGTCTCGCCGGTCACGGCCTGAGGCCGGATTCAGCCCTGTGCCATCCCGGCAGCTGCTGCCAGGTGCAGCAGCCCCATGACCAGGCAGATGGCCGAGGACACATGCCAGAAGCGGTCGCTGTTGTCCGGAAAGCGTGGTTTCAGCCACGGAAAGGCCACGGCCCGCGCCACCAGCACCAGGCCGGCCCCGGCCAGCACCGGGCGCATGAAGGGCAGGGGACTCAGCAGGCCCGCGCCTGCCAGCGCATACCCCGCCAGCAGCGACAGCACCACGCCGATGGCCGCCGACACCAGCGGCGGATACCAGTGCCCCGCCTCGGCCATGCGCGCCATGCGCTCGCCGGCACCCATGAGCCGCAGCCCACGTCCCCCCCAGACGATGCAGGCGAAGTGGGCCAGCGCGGCCGCCGTGTCGAACAGGGCGGCGGCCAGGGCCAGCAGTTGCACGCCCTTCACGGCAGGGCTTCCCACGCGCCGGTGTGCTGATGTTTCTTCATGGTGTATTCCTTGGGGTTTGCTGCAATGGCCGGCCACTGTAGTGCTTAAACTCCGGGCAGAAAACTCGCCTTGTGCTCAGGTTTTGCCGCATGCCCTCCCATACCTCCGCTACCACTGAATCCCAGAGAAGAAGACAGCCCGTACAGGCCCGTGCGCAGCGCACGCTGCAGGCCATTCTTCAGGCAGCAGCTCAGATTCTGGTCAAGGAGGGCGAAGCCGCGCTCACCACCAACCGCATTGCCGAGCGCGCAGGCGTCTCCATTGGCACGCTCTACCAGTACTTTCCCGACAAGCAGGCTGTCTTCCGCGCCATGGTCGATGGCCAGCGCCGTGCGGCCGTCGCGGCCATCGAGACCTGGCTGGAGCAGGCGTCGGAGCAGGGCCTGCTGCGCGAGGCCGTGGCGCGCGGCGTGGTCGCCTGCATCGTCGAGGGCTTTGCGGGCCGCACGCCTGCGCGGCGCAAGCTGGCGCGCTTTGCCTGGCGCCAGGATGGCGATGAGCGCATTGCCCTGTCCATGCGCGAGACCGCCGAGCGCATGGCCGCCCACCTGCAGCGCTGGGGCGGCCCCTCACTGTCCTATGCGCGCCTTTACGTGGCCACGCGGGCCGTGCTGGGCACGGTGCGCTTCGCCTCGTTGGAGGCTTCGCCGCTGATCGCCTCGGGTGCACTGGAGGAGCTGCTGTGCGAGATGGGGACAGACATGTTGCTGGGTGGCGTGCAGGGCGCCAGCGCTGCTGCCTCATAGAGGCTGTTCCATTCGCCGAGGCCATCATGGGGCATGGCGTTCGTTGATGGCGTGCCGGAGGCCCGGGCCGTTCCTGCGCAGCAGGATGGCGAAAAAAAGGCCCCGCAGAGCGGGGCCTTTTGCTTCTACCGGAGTGTGCGATCAACCGATAGCATTCTAACGAGTTCGCGCGGCAATGGCTTTCTCCGCCACATCCACCAGGTCGGTGCCGACCTGCTGCTTCCACTTGTCGTAGACGGGGCGCGTGGCCTTGACGAAGGCTTCGCGTTCGGCAGGCGTGAGCTGGGTCACGGTCACGCCGTTGGCGGCCAGGTCCTTGAGCAGCGGCTTGTCGGCCTCGATCATGCCCTTGCGCGCGATCACGATCTGCTCCTTGGCGGCGTCCACGGCGGCCTGGCGCACGATGTCCTGGTCTTCCTTGGTCCAGGTGCCCCAGATGTCCTTGTTGACCACGAAGATCAGCGGATCGTTGATGTAGCCCCACAGCGTCAGATGCTTCTGGCCCACGGACTGCAGCTTGGCGGCCATGTAGACCGAGACGGGGTTCTCCTGGCCGTCCACGGCGCCGCTGGCCATGGCGGGCTGGGCATCGGCCCAGCTCATCTGCGTGGGGTTGGCGCCCAGCGCGGTGAAGGTGTCCAGGAACAGCGGCGAGCCCACGACGCGGATCTTCAGGCCCTTGAGGTCGGCAGGGGTCTTGATGGCGTGCTTGGAGTTGCTGATCTCGCGGTAGCCGTTCTCGCCCCAGGCCAGCGGCACCACGCCGGCCTTTTCCAGGCGCTGGAACAGGCGCTTGCCGGGCTCGCCATGCGTGAGCGCGTCGGCAGCGGCGTAGTCGGGCATGAGGAAGGGCAGGGCGAACAGGTTCAGCTCCTTGATCTGGGGCGACCAGTTCAGCGTGGAGCCCACGGCCATGTCGATCACGCCCTGGCGCAGCGCGCTGAATTCGCGCGTCTGGTCGCCCTGGATCAGGGACACGCCCGGGTAGAGCTTGATGTTGATGCGGCCGTTGGTGCGCTCGCGCACCTTGTTGGCCCAGATCTCGCCGCCCTTGCCCCAGGGAAAGGCCGTGCCCAGCACCAGCGACATGCGGTACTCGCTTTTGTACTTGGCCTGGGCATGGGCCATCAGGGGCGCAGAAGACAGGGCCAGGGCCGCTGCTGCGGCCAGGCCGCTGGCGAGGAAGCTGCGAAGTTTCATTGCGAAGGTCTCCTTGTTGAATTTTTGGGAAATCAGTAGCCCAGACGGGCGGGCAGCCACAGGGCGAGCTGCGGGAAGGCGATCACGGCGATCATCACCAGGAACATGGCCAACAGCATGGGGCCGACCCAGCGCACGGTGGACTCCATGCGCACGCCCGCGATGCGGCAGGACACCATCAGGTTCACGGCCAGCGGCGGCGTGAACTGGCCCAGCGCCACCTTGAGCGTGAGGATGACGCCGAACCACACCGGGTCCCAGTTGTAGTGCTGCATGATCGGCAGCAGCAGCGGCACGAAGATCAGGAAGATGGAGATGCCGTCCAGGAACATGCCCACGGTGATCAGCAGCAGGATCAGCAGCGCCATCACGCCGTACTCGCCCAGGCCCGAGTCCACGATGGCCTTGGCCACCGGGTCGATCACGCCCAGCGTGGACAGTGAGAACGCGAAGATGCCGGCCAGCGACACCACCAGCAGGATCACGGCCGACAGCTCGCCGGCCTCGCGCAGGATGGGGTAGAGGTCGCGCAGCGTGATGGTGCGGTGGATCACCATGCCCACGAACAGGCCGTAGAACACGGCCACCACGGCGGCCTCGGTGGGGGTGAACCAGCCGGCTCGCATGCCGCCCAGGATCAGCACCGGAGCGGCCAGGCCCCAGGAGGCCTCCCGCAGGCTGCGCCAGAACGGCGGGCGCGGCATGGACGATTCCAGCGCACCCATCTTGTGCTTGCGCGACATCCACACGGCAGGAATGATCAGCGCCACGCCGGCCAGGATGCCGGGGATCATGCCGGCCGCAAACAGCGCCGGCACCGAGGCGCCGGGCACCAGCACCGAGTAGATGATGAAGGCCACGGACGGCGGGATCAGGATGTCGGTGGCCGCAGCCGCGCCCACCACGCTGGCCGAGAAGCTGCCGGGATAGCCGGCGCGGCTCATGGCCGCGATCATCACGCCGCCCACGGCGGCGGCATTGGCCGGACCCGAGCCCGAGATGCCGCCCAGGAACATGGCCACGGCAATCGCCACCAGGGGCAGCATGCCGGGGCCGCGGCCCACGATGGCCACGGCGAAGTTCACCAGGCGCAGCGCCACGCCAGAGCGGTCGAAGATCGAGCCCACGAGCACGAACATCGGAATCGCCAGCAGCGGGTACTTGCCCAGGCCCGCATAGAAGTTCTGCGGCACGGCCAGCAGGCCGTACCACTGCGTGTCGGGGCTGGCCAGCGCGATGGCGGCGGCGCCCGCCAGGCCCAGGGCCGCACCGATCGGCACGCCCAGGAACATCAGGCCCAGGAAGGCGATGAAGAGCAGGGTTGCGATCATTGCGCCTTCTCCCCGGTGCTGTCATCGAAGGCGCCAGGGCGGCCCTGGCGCTGGAACAGCTGCAGCGCGCGCACCGTGATCAGGGCCGAGCAAATCGGCAGCCACATCGAATACCACCACTGCGGCACGCCGATACCGGGCGAGGTTTCCTCGAAACGGTAGTCGTCCCAGACCACGCGCACGCTCAGTGCGGCGATCACGGCGAACAGCAGGGCCACCATCAGCGTGCCGAAGCGCGCCAGGCGCTTCCTGCGCAGGGCGCTGCCGCCTTCGGCGAAGTACTCGATGCGGATATGGGCGTTGCGCGCCACGGCCGCCGAGCCCGCGACCATGGCCAGCAGGATCATCAGGAAGACCGAGATTTCCTCGGTCCAGGCGAAGGAGGAGGAGGTGAAGTAGCGCACCAGCACATTGGCGAAGGTGATCAGGGCCAGCAGGGCCATGATCACCACGGTGAGCCAGTCCTCGATGCGCAGCGAACGCGGCTCGTCCGGCTGCGAAGGCGTCTCAGCGGCGCCGTTTTCGGTGGGAGGGGATGACATGGACGCGGGGAGTCAGAAAATTACACATGGCGGGGCAGATGCAGTCACTGAGCTTCCTCGGCGTCGTGTGCCGGGGGCCGTGAGGAAAAAATGTCACATTGGGTAAATGCGGCGCAGCGCCATTATGTGCGCATCCATGCGGTGTGCCAGAGGGACCATCCCTGCCCTGTCAGGCACCCGTCACGGCCCGGCGGATAATGGCGGGCATGGAAACCAAATGGCTAGAAGATTTCGTCAGCCTGGCTGAAACACGCAGTTTCAGCCGCTCCGCCCAACTGCGGCATGTGACGCAACCTGCGTTCTCGCGCCGCATCCAGGCACTGGAGGCCTGGGCCGGCACCGACCTTGTGGACCGCAGCTCCTACCCGACCCGGCTCACGCCGGCCGGCAAGACCATGTATGACCAGGCGCTGGAGATGCTGCAGTCGCTGCAGAGCACGCGCACCATGCTGCGTGCCCACGTCAGCGCGGGCAAGGGCATGGTGGGTTTTGCGGTGCCGCACACGCTGGCCTTCACCTTCTTCCCGAACTGGGTCTCCAGCGTGCAGGCCAAGTTCGGGCCGTTCCGCAGCCGGCTGTTCGCGCTCAACGTGCATGACGCCGTGATGCGCCTGGTCGAAGGCGGCTGCGACCTGCTGATCGCCTACTTCCATCCGTCCCAGCCCTTCCAGCTTGACCCGGCGCGCTACGAGATGGTCAGCCTGGGCCATGAGGTGCTCGCCCCCTACGCCAAGCCCGACGCCGACGGCCTGCCGCTGCACCAGTTGCCGGGCCGCCAGGGCCAGCCGCTGCCTTATCTGGGCTATGCGCCCGGCGCCTACCTGGGCCGGGTGACGGAGCTCATCCTCAAGGAAGCGGCCGAGGCAGTGCACCTGGAACGCGTCTACGAGACCGACATGGCCGAAGGCCTCAAGGCGATGGCGCTGGAAGGCCATGGCGTCGCGTTCTTGCCGTTCAGCGCCGTGCGCAACGAGCTGGAGGCCGGGCGCCTGGTCAGCGCCGCGCCTGCGGGCGACAACGGTTTTCGCATGGACATGGAAGTGCGCGCCTACCGTGAAAAACCCGCCAGCAAGGACGCGCCCCAGGGCGTGGCCGGCGCGCTGTGGAACTTCCTGCTGGAGCAGGGCGAGACCATCGGCTGACACGCCAAACGGCACGCATCAGGAAAAAAGGGGCTCTCGCAGCCCCTTTTTGCTGCACGTTGGTGCATGCGGGTGCCCGGCAAGAGCCCGACTTGGTGCACGGGTTATGCCTAGGGTAAACACCTATTATGCATGGCATGCATAAGGGCTTTTGCAAACGGCATTGGCTGTGCCACCGGCCCTGGCATTAGAGTGCGCGCACAGCAACCACGCCGTGTGCAGGACGGCCGGTGCGCTGGATCGGGCAAAAAACGCGTGCCATGGCACGGCAGTTGCTTACCTGAATCCGGCTGACGTGCTGGAAAGCCCTAGCACGTGTCGGTGCTCCAGCACCGTGCGTGATTGCACAATATGTGTCACATCGTTGATAGTTCGAGCCAGCCCACAAGGCGACTCGACCGTTCTCATCAAGACCGTTTTCGTTCTCATCTCAGGAGACCCGTATGAAGAAGCATTTGTTGGCCATCGCCGTGACCGCCCTGGCTGCAGGCAGCGCTTTCGCGCAGGCTGGTGACACCCTGGCCAAGATCAAGTCCTCCGGCGCCGTGACGCTGGGCGTGCGTGAATCCTCCGGCCTGGGCTACACGCTGGGCAATGGCAAGTACGTGGGCTTCCACACCGAGATGGGCGAGCGCGTGCTGGCCGACATCCAGAAGGAACTGGGCCTGGCCAAGCTGGACATCAAGTACCAGCCCGTCACCTCGCAAAACCGCATCCCCCTGGTGACCAATGGCACCGTGGACATCGAGTGCGGCTCCACCACCAACAGCCAGGCCCGCCAAAAGGATGTGGCCTTCGCCGTGACCACCTACGTGGAAGAAGTGCGCATCGCCGTCAAGGGCAACTCCGGCATCACCGGCATCAAGGACCTGAACGGCAAGACCATCGTCACGACGACGGGCACCACCTCGGTGCAGACCCTGCGCAAGAACAAGCGCGCCGACGGCCTGACCTTCAAGGAAGTCATGGGCAAGGACCACGCCGACAGCTTCCTGATGCTGGAAACCGGCCGTGCCGACGCCTTCATCATGGACGGCTCCATCCTGGCCGCCAACATCTCCAAGTCCAAGGCACCTGCCGACTACAAGATCGTCGGCGAAACCCTGTCGGTCGAACCCATCGCCTGCATGCTGCGCAAGGACGACCCTGCCTTCAAGAAGGCCGTGGACGACTCCATCAAGCGCCAGATCGCCGACGGCTCGCTGGCCAAGCTCTATGACAAGTGGTTCATGCAGCCGATTCCCCCGGTCAACGTGAAGGTCGGCCTGCCACTGTCCGACGCCACCAAGGACGCATGGGCCCACCCCAACGACAAGCCCATGGAGTCGTACGAAGTCAAGTAAGCACCAGCTGAATGCCGCCCCTTCTGCCATGCGGTTGGAAGGGGCGTTTTTTGTTGCGTCGCCGGTTTTTCTGCCGGCACGCATTTCGTGTTTTGAATGAAGGGGTGCTCCTATGAGTTGGGATTGGCAGGTGTTCTGCCAGGACACCATTACCCAAGAGGTCGGTCAAAGCTGCTTCGGCAAGAACGGCGATATCACCTACCTCGACTGGATGCTGTCGGCCTGGGGCTGGACCATTTCCGTGTCGCTGCTGTCGCTGTTGATCGCACTGGTCGTCGGATCGCTGATCGGCACGCTGCGCACTTTGGAGGGCCGGCCGTGGATCGTGCGGCTGGGCAATGCCTGGGTGGAGCTGTTTCGCAATATTCCGCTGCTGGTCCACATCTTCATGTGGTACCACGTGGTTCCGTCCTTTGTTCCTGCGCTGAAGTCGCTGCCGGGCTTCGTGCTCGTGGTGCTGGCGCTGGGTTTCTTCACCTCGGCGCGTATCGCCGAGCAGGTGCGTTCGGGCATCCAGGCGCTGCCGCGCGGCCAGCGCTATGCGGGCATGGCGATGGGTTTCACCACGTTCCAGTACTACCGCTACGTGCTGCTGCCTATGGCGTTCCGCATCATCATCCCGCCGCTGACCAGCGAGACCATGAACGTGTTCAAGAACTCGTCCGTGGCCTTCGCCGTGTCCGTGGCCGAGCTGACCATGTTCGCCATGCAGGCGCAGGAAGAGACTTCGCGCGGCATCGAGATCTATCTGGCCGTCACCGGCCTGTATGTGGTTTCCGCCTTTGCCATCAACCGCATCATGGCCTTCATCGAGAAGCGTTCGCGCGTCCCGGGCCTGATCGCTGCCAGCGGCGGAGGACACTGACATGAACCTGCAAATCGACTGGTCGTTCTTCACCTGGGACCTGTTCAGCAACTTCGTGCTGAAGGGCCTGTACTTCAGCCTGACGCTGACCGTCATCGCCACCATCGGCGGCGTGCTCTTCGGCACCGTGCTGGCGCTGATGCGCCTGTCCGGCAAGAAGTGGCTTGATGTGCCCGCCACGCTCTACGTCAACGGCATGCGCTCCGTGCCGCTGGTGATGGTGATCCTGTGGTTCTTCCTGCTGATGCCGCTGATCATCGGTCGGCCCATCGGCGCCGAGGTCTCGGCCATCATCACCTTCATCGCCTTCGAGGCGGCCTACTTCAGCGAGATCATGCGCGCGGGCATCCAGTCCATCCCGCGCGGCCAGGTCTCCGCGGGCCAGGCCATGGGCATGACCTACGGCCAGAACATGCGCCTCGTGGTCCTGCCCCAGGCCTTCCGCAACATGCTGCCGGTGCTGCTCACGCAGACCATCATCCTGTTCCAGGACACCTCGCTGGTCTATGCCATCGGTGCCTACGACATGCTCAAGGGCTTCGAAGTGGCGGGCAAGAACTATGGCCGTCCCATCGAATCCTATCTGGCCGCTGGCGTGACCTACTTCGTGCTGTGCTACTCGCTCTCGTGGGCAGTCAAGCGCCTGCACAAAAAGATTGCCATCATTCGATGACACACCACCCCCTGAGTCGCTTCGCGCCTTCCCCCTTGAAGGGGGACGACGGCCTTGGCTGCGGGGCGGCCCTTGCTGGCCGTCCCGCCACCATGACCGCGCCCCTTGTCGGCGCGGCGATGGACAACTGACACGAGTCGGAGTGAACCAATGATTGAACTCAAGAACGTTTCCAAGTGGTACGGCAGCTTCCAGGTGCTGACCGACTGCTCCACCAACATCCAGAAGGGTGAGGTCGTGGTGGTCTGCGGCCCTTCGGGCTCGGGCAAGTCCACGCTGATCAAGACCATCAACGCGCTGGAGCCCTTCCAGAAGGGCGAGATCTTCGTGGACGGCGTGGCCGTGCACGATCCCAAGACCAACCTGCCTCAGCTGCGCAGCCGCGTGGGCATGGTGTTCCAGCACTTCGAGCTGTTCCCCCACCTGTCGGTGACCGAGAACCTGACCATCGCCCAGATCAAGGTGCTGGGTCGCAGCCCGGACGATGCCAAGAAGCGTGGCCTCAAGATGCTGGACCGCGTGGGCCTGACGGCGCACAAGGACAAGTTCCCGGGCCAGCTGTCGGGTGGCCAGCAGCAGCGCGTGGCCATTGCGCGCGCGCTGTCCATGGACCCCATCGTGATGCTGTTCGACGAACCCACCTCCGCGCTGGACCCCGAAATGGTCGGCGAAGTGCTGGACGTGATGATCGGCCTGGCCAACGAAGGCATGACCATGATGTGCGTGACCCACGAAATGGGCTTCGCACGCAAGGTGGCCAGCCGCGTGATCTTCATGGACGTGGGCGGCAAGATCCTGGAGGACTGCTCCAAGGACGAATTCTTCGGCAACCCCGAAGCACGCCAGCCGCGCACCAAGGAATTTCTCAACAAGATCCTGCAGCACTGAACCGGTGCGGCCCTTGCGGGCACGGCAATCAAGGGGCGCTTCGGCGCCCTTTTTTTGTGGCCAAGGCGAGCTGATGATGAGAATCGTTCTCGATACAATCGCCGGCTCAGCTGTTTGCATCGTGCTCCAGATTCCGCCCCCATTACCCCGCCGCCGGACAACTTCCACGTCCGCCGTGCCATGCCTGCCATGAAGCGCGACGACGCCCCGGGAGAGCCCGGTGGCCATTCCCGCAGTCTCTACACCCGCTGGCGCAAGCCACTGCAGCGCATGCTGGCGCGGTACTTCAAGAGCCCGGCCGATATCGAGGATGCCTCCTAGGAGGTCTTCGTGCGCATGCTGTCGGCCGACAAGTGCCTGCCCGTGGACGAAGAGCGGCCCTATCTGCATCAGGTCGTGCGCAGCGTGGCGGCCTTCGCGCACCGCACGACACCGCAGCAGGCCGGTGTGCGGCTGGTGTCCGTGGAGGATTGCCGCGACGAGGTCGAGTCCCTGCCGGCCCGCGACAGAGCCGATCATGCGCTGGACGATGAGCGCCGCCAGCGCCTGGCCCGGCTGCGCGATGCCCTGAACGAGCTGCCCGAGCGCCAGCGCCAGGCCTTCGTGCTTCACCGCGTGCAGGAACTGACGCTGGAGCAGACGGCCGAGCGCATGGACATCACCGTGCGCATGGTCTCGCGCCACCTGAGCCGGGCACTGTCCTATTGCGAGATCCGCGTACGCTACGCCAGCGCCGAGCAAATGCGTGCCCTGCTGCGCGCAGACGAGCAGCGGCCGGGCGCCGCAGAGAACACACGATGAGCAACGAACTTCCCCCGGGCGTTTCGCCGCAGGAGCTGGTGGGGCTGCATGACAGGGCGGCCGACTGGTTCGTGCGCCGCCAGCAGCCGGACTGGACGGGCGCCGATGAGCGCGCGCTGGATGCGTGGCTGGGCGCCAACCCGCTGCACCGCAGCATCTTCGAAGGCATGTCGCGCCACTGGCATGGCGCGCCACAGCTCAGGGAACTGTTTCCCGATGAGTTTGGCGCAGCGGTGCCGCCCGCCGCGCCTGCCGTCTGCGCTGCACCAGCGGCCGCGCCGCCGCGCCAGCGCGTTCATGCCCGCTGGCCCGGCCGCCCTGCAGCAGCCCTGTCCGTGCTGGCGGTGGTCTCGCTGCTGGCCTGGGGTGGCTGGTACCGCTGGGATCACACGCCGGGCTATACGCTGCAGGCCCGCACGGCGCCCGGGCAGACGCAGAGCATCGAGCTGCCCGATGGCTCGCGCGTGGACCTCAACGTGGACAGCGAACTTCAGGTGCGCTACTACCCGCGCCGCCGCGAGGTGGTGCTGGATCGGGGCGAGGCCTTCTTCGAGGTCACGCCCGGCCCGGACCGGCCCTTCACCGTGGACTCCGGCGCCAGCCGCGTCCGGGTGGTGGGCACCGCGTTCAATGTGCGCGCCGGGCCGCCGCGGCTGGTGGTGAAGGTGCTGGAGGGCAAGGTGCAGCTGCGGCCCGAGCGGGAGCGGGCCGGGGGCGATGTCCTGCTGCTGGCGGCAGGCGCGGGCGTGGCTGTGGACAGCGCCGGCCGGCACAGCTCCGTGGTGGCCGATGCGGACAGCGTGGGCGACTGGCGCACGGGCCAGGTGCGCTTCAGCGGCACGCCGCTGGCGGAGGTGGCGCAGGAGCTGTCGCGCTATCTGGGTGCGCCCGTGGAGCTGGGCGACGAGTCGCTGGGCCGCCTGCGTGTCTCGGGCCTGCTGGCCACGGCCGCGCCCGAGCGCTTTGTGCGCGCGCTGCCTGCCTTGATTGCGGTACGCGTGCAGCCGCGCAGCGGCGGAGGGTGGCTGATCGTGCGGGGATGAATCGAAGGTTGAGAAACAATTTGTTTCAAACTGACGGCCAACCCCAGGTTCCAGCTTTGCACCGGTCTTGGCTTCTATAGGGGCAGGGGCGTGGATTTTCCAGGCCCGCACGGCTGCCAGCCAAGGACCACCGAGGGCGCTCGTCCCTCACGCCCCAGCCAACGGCCGCAACACCTGACGCGCATGCGCGGGTGGGCTGGAATGGCTTGTCCGACGCGGTTCCTGATCGCCCGCGACGGCTGCCTGCAGCCTGCCCGTCGCGTGCCCGTGCAACGGCACAGCAACGGAGTGGCAATGAGAGCGCAAGAAGCAGCAGGCAGGGAATTCGCAGGCAGGGGCATACATGCCCGACACAGGAACATGAAGGAGCAGGGCGCCGGCCCGCAGGCCAGTCCGCGCCTGCTGGCGTGGCTGGTGGCCGGTGCCGTGGCCGGCATGGGCGCCGCGCCGTCCGCCCGTGCGCAACAGCTTCAGCAGCCGGCCGCCTCTTCACCGATGCCGTCATCCGGACAGCGCCTGGCCTTTGACCAGCCGGCGCAGCCGCTGATCAACGCGCTGCGAGCCTTTGGCCGCCAGGCCCAGTTCCAGGTGCTGTACGACGAAGCCGTGCTGGGCGGCCGCCAGGCGCCGGCCCTCCAAGGCAGCTTCACGCCGCAGGAGGCCATGGACCGGCTGTTGGCTGGCACCGGTGTGACCGCGCACAGCACCGAGCAGGGCACGTTCACGCTGCGCAAGGCGCCTGCGCCGCAGCCTCAGCCGTCGGCGGGCACCACGCTGTCCACGGTCAACGTGACATCGCAGCGCATGGCCGCGCCGGGCAGCTACGTGGGCAGCGGCAGGAGCGCCAGCACCAAGCTGGACACGCCGCTGATCGAGACGCCGCGCTCCATCTCCATCGTCACCCAGGAGCAGCTGCAGAACCAGGCGCCCAAGAGCATCGAGCAGGCCCTGTCGTACACGGCCGGCGTGTCCACCGAAGTCACGGGCGCGGACCTGCGCATGACGGGCGCCATCATCCGGGGTTTCAGCGATGGCAGCTCCTACTACAAGGACGGCCTGCGGCAGTTTTCAGCCGGCACCTATGGTTCGTGGAACGACGAGATCGACGAGCTGGACAGCATCGAGGTCATCAAGGGCCCGGCCTCCGTGCTCTTTGGCCAGGGGCGGCCGGGCGGCGTGATCAACGTGGTCTCCAAGAAACCCGAGGCCGACCATTTGAACAGCGTGGGCCTGTCCTATGGCCGCTACCAGCGCGCCCAGGCCACGGCCGATCTGGGCGGCGCGCTGGATGCCTCGGGCGACCTGCTGTACCGGCTCAACCTCAAGGCGCGTGACAGCGACGGACGCACCGTGGGCTCGCGCGATGACCGCATCTCCATCGCGCCCTCGCTGCGCTGGAACCTCTCCGGCCGCACCCACCTGACCGTGCTGGGCAGCTATTCGCGCGAGCGCGGCACGCCCAAGTCCTGGTGGCCCAGCCTGTTCACCTACCCGCAGATCAAGGACCTGCCCGCGCACCTGACGGCCGGCGACCCGTCCTTCGACCGCTTCGACCGCGACACGCGATCGCTGGGCTACGAGTTCTCGCACCAGACCGACAGCGGCTGGCAGCTCACGCAGAATCTGCGCTACTCCACCATCGACATCGATTACCGCCACATCTACGCCATGGACGTGCTGGCCGACGGCCGAAGCGTCTCGCGCGCCAGCCTGGCCCAGCGCACCAAGGGCCGCACGCTGGCGCTGGACACCCGCCTGCAGAAGGACCTGCGCTGGGGCGGGCTGCAGCACCGGATGGCCTTCGGCATGGACCATGTGAAGTACAGGGAGCGCGGCGGCCTGGGCTTTGGCTGGGATGTGCCCGACCTGGACATGCTCGACCCCGCCTATGGCCAGTCCATCGCCTATCCAGAGCTGGAGGACAGCCGCACGGACCTGCGCCAGACCGGCATCTACACGCTCAACCAGTTCAAGTGGGACCGCTGGGTGGCCAATCTCAGCCTGCGCCATGACCAGGCGCGCACCACGCAGAACAGCAGCACCCAGCCGCGCATGAGCGACAGCGCCACCACCGGCAGCGCGGGCCTGCTCTACCTGTTCGACAGCGGCTGGGCGCCCTATGCGAGCTACGCGACCTCCTTCGATCCGGTCACGGGCCTGCAGTACGACGGCAATCCGTTCGAGCCCCGGCGCGGCAAGCAGTACGAGGCGGGCGTGAAGTACCAGCCTCCGGGAAGCACCTCGCTGATCACGGCCTCGGTCTTCGACCTGCGCCAGACCAACGTCACCACGCTGGACCCTGACCACCCGCGCTTCAGCATCCAGACGGGCGAGGTGCGCTCCACGGGGCTGGAGCTGGAAGGCCGCTTCGCGCTCACGCGCGAGCTGAACGCGCTGGCCAGCTACACCTACCTGGACCCGCGCACCACGCAGAGCAACCGGCCCGCCGAAATCGGCCGCCAGACCATACAGACCACACGCCACATGGCCAGCCTGTGGCTGGACTACCGACCGCGCGCGGTGCCGGGCCTGATGGTGGCCGGCGGCCTGCGCTACAAGGGTCGCTCTCCCTACAACGTGGCAGCGGACGGCACGCTGAACATCAACGACTCCGCCACACTGGCCGACCTGGCGCTGGCCTACGAGACGCCGCAGTACCGCATCGCGCTGAACATCAACAACCTGTTCAACCGCAAGTACTTCGCAGGCATCTTCCGCGGCGTGGATCGCGAGGCCACGCTGAGCTTCAAGTACTACTGGTCTATGTAGAAGACCTGCGCGCGGGTGGCTTGCGCGCGGCGCGAGCCGGCCCGCGCGGCTCGGGCGTCCTGATCAGCTGGTGGTTGAACTCCTTCCACAGCGCGTCGCGCCGGGCCAGGGCCTCGGACACATCCTTGTGGCGCAGCTGGGCCACGGCCGATACCAGGGCGTTGCACAGGTAGAAGGCCGCCGTGTAGGAGTGAAAGGGCGAGGCATTGGCCGTGCGTACCTGCAGCCAGTGGTGGGCCACGGTGGCCAGCGGCGCGGCGGGGCTGTCGGTGAGGGCCAGCACCTGGGCGCCGGCGTCGGCAAAGCGCTGCGCTATCTCGAAGGTGCCGCGCGAATATTGGCTGACGCTGAAGGCCAGCAGCGTGTCCGAGGGGCCGATCCACAGCAGCTGGTCGGCCGGCGCGATGGCTCCGGCATCCAGCTCCTGCACGCCGGGGCGGCACATGTTCAGGTGCAGGGCCAGCCAGGCGGATACCGGCGAGCTGTTGAGCTGGGCCAGCACGAACACCCGGCCCTCGCTCTGGGCCAGCTTGCGGGCCATGGCCTCGAAGGCCGCCATGTCCAGCCCCTCGCGCGTGGCCTGGATGTTGTGCTGGTCGTGCAGCAGCGCATCGTCCACGCATTCGCTCAGGCTGCGCTGCGCGCCCAGCAGCACGGGCGCGCGCTGGGCGGCCGTCTGCAGCAGCGCCGTCACCTCGCCGCGCGCCTCGCGCTGGGCCTCGGCATAGCTGGCATAGCCGAGCTTGGCGAACAGGCGCACCACGGTCGAGGCGCTGGTGCCCGTGTGCGCGGCCAGCGCCGTGGCCGACTCCAGCAGCGCATGCGGGTAGTTGCTGCCCAGGGTCTGGGCCAGCGTCAGCTCGCTGGCCGTCAGCTCCGCGCCCTGCTGCGCCAGGCGCTGCGGCAGCAGCAGTGCGGCTTTTTGCAATGGTGATTTCATATTTTTCTTGTATATGCAACGTGTGTTGCAAAATAGGGGGTCGCGTGCAACACTGCATGCACTCTGGAGATTCCACCATGCACGATACCCTCGAACAAAGCCGCGTGCAGCAGCGCGCGAGACTGCTGGACTGGCTGGGCGGCCAGCAGCAGGCCATGCAAGACCTGTTGCACAGGATTGTCGATATCGACAGCGGCAGCCGCGATGAAGCCGGCATCCTGGCCGTGGCCCAGGCGCTGCGCGAGCGGCTGGAGGCGGCCGGCGTGGCCGTGCGTTTCGAGGACGTGCCCGGCTACGGCGTGCTGCTGCATGCCGATGTCGCCGGTCCCGACGGGGACGGCCCGGCCGAAGGCGCACCCATCTATCTGATGGGCCATATGGACACCGTCTTCCCGGCGGGCACCGTGGCGCGCCGCCCCTTCCGCGTGGAAGAGGGCAGGGCCTACGGTCCCGGCGTGGCCGACATGAAGTCGGGCCTGGTGCTCAACGTCTTCGTGGCCGAGGCCTTTGCGCGCTGCGGCGGCCTGGGCGCGCCGCTCAAGCTGTTCTTCTCGTGCGACGAGGAGATCGGCTCGCCCGCCACGCGCCAGACCATCATGGACACGGTGCGCGGCGCGCGCGCCGTCTTCAATGCCGAGCCCGGCCGCGTCAGCGGCAACCTGGTGACCAGCCGCAAGGGATCGATGGCCGTGGAGTTCGAGGTGCAGGGCGTGGCCGCCCATGCGGGCATCAACCACGCGGCCGGCGCCAGCGCGCTGGAGGCCATGGCGCGCAAGCTGCTGGCCCTGCATGCGCTGACCGATCCTGCCACGGGCACGACCACCAATGTGGGCGTGCTGCAGGGCGGCATCGTGCCGAACATGGTGGCGCCCCACGCCAAGGCCGAGCTCGATGTGCGCTACACGGCCCAGACCGATCCCGATGCGCTGATGGAGCGCATCCGCGCCATCGTGGAGGAAGAATCCGTGCCCCGCACCCAGGGCCGCGTCACCGCCGTGCGCCGCACCCTGCCCATGGCGCCCACGCCCGATGCGCTGCTGCAGCTGTACCGGCGCGGCGCGCAGTCGCTGGGCTTCGACGTGCAGGGCGAGTTCACGGGCGGCGCGGCCGACAGCGGCCTGACCGCCTCGGTGGGCGTGCCCACGCTGTGCGCCACCGGCCCCGTGGGCGGCCATCCCCATACCGAGCGCGAGTACTGCGAGCTGGCCACCTTCGTGCCGCGTGCGCAGGCCGTGGCCCTCGCCATCTTTGATCACCCCTGATTGCGCTGATACCCATGAAAAACCTGTCCGTGAACCCCTCCCTGAACACCCGCCGCAAGCTGCTGGGCGCAGGCCTTGGCCTGGCGGGCCTGTCCGCGCTGGCGCCGCTGGCCGCACGCGCCGATGACAAGTACCCCTCGCGCCCGATCACACTGGTCGTGCCGTTTCCGCCCGGCGGTTCGGTGGACATCATGGGCCGCCAGTACGCAGAGCCCCTGTCGCGCATCCTCGGCGCGCCCATCGTGGTGGAGAACCGGCCCGGCGCGGGCGGCTCGGTGGCCACGCAGTACGTGTCGCGCGCCAAGCCGGACGGCTACACCCTGGTCGTGTCCTCGCAGAGCAGCCACCTGGCCAATCCGCTGACCCAGCCCAAGGTGGGCTACGACCCCATCAAGGACTTCGAGAACATTGCCATCCTGGGCCGCCAGCCCAATGCGCTGATGGTGCATTCCAGCCTGCCCGTGAAGAACTTCCAGGAGTTCATCGAGTACGTGAAAAAGCGCCCCGGCCAGGTCAACTACGGCAGCGCCGGCATCGGCAGCATGGGCCAGCTCAATGTGGAAATGCTCAAGGCCGCCACGGGCATCTTTGCCACGCACATCCCCTACCGTGGCGGCTCGCCGCTGGTCACGGCCGCTATCGGCAACGAGGTGCAGTTCATCCTCGACAACCTGGTCTTCATGCTGCCCCACGTGCAGTCGGGCAAGGTGCGCGCCCTGGTCGTGGCCTCGGAGCAGCGCCTGCCCATGCTGCCCGACGTGCCCACCATGGCCGAGGTCGGCTATCCCCAGCTCAACATGAGTTCCTGGACCGGCATTGCGGCGCCTGCGGGCACGCCCGACGCCATCGTCCAGACGCTGTACAAGGCCATCCGCCAGGCGGCCACGGCGCCGGCCATGGTGGCCAGCCTCAAGGAGCGCGGCGTGGTCGCGCCCGAGGAGATGAGCCCCGCCGCCTTCGAGAAGATGATGGCCGAGCGCCTGAAGCTCTTCGGCGAGGTGGTGCGCAAGGCCCATATCGTGGCCGAGTAAGCAGGGCACGCCCAGGGTGCCCCCAGGGCGCCCCGGATGGCCGGGCGCAGCCGACGTATTTCCATAAGGAGGAGACATGAGCATGACCCCTATCGCCCGCCAGGCTGCCAGCCACCCTTCCCGCCGCCGCGTGCTCGGCGCGGGGCTGGGCCTGGGTGTGCTGGCGCCGCTTGCGGCGCTGGCCGCCGAAGGCAAGGCCGCCGGCTACCCCACGCGCCAGATCAGCTTCATCGTGCCGTTTCCGGCCGGTGGCTCGGTGGACGCCATGGCGCGCCAGTACGCCGAGCCCATGGCGCGCATCCTGGGCGTGCCCATCGTGGTGGAGAACCGGCCCGGCGCGGGCGGCTCGGTGGCTGCGCTGGCCGTGGCGCGCGCCAAGCCGGACGGCTACACCCTGGTCGTGTCCTCGCAGAGCAGCCACCTGGCCAATCCGCTGACCCAGCCCAAGGTGGGCTACGACCCCATCAAGGACTTCGAGAACATCGCCATCCTGGGCCGCCTGCCCAATGTGCTGGTCGTGCCCGCGAGCCTGCCCATCCGCAGCTTTGCGGAGTTCATCGCCTATGCCAAAAAGCACCCTGGCCAGCTCAACTACGGCAGCGGCGGCACGGGCAGCATGGGTCAGCTCAACATGGAGATGTTCAAGGCCGATGCGGGCCTGGACATCACCCATGTTCCCTACCGGGGCGGCACGCTGCTGGTCACCTCGGTGCTGGCGGGCGAGGTGCAGGTGTTCTTCGACAACCTCATCTCCATGCTGCCCCACATCCAGGCAGGCAAGGTGCGCGCCCTGGCCGTGGCCTCCGAGCAGCGCGTGGCGCAGCTGCCCGATGTGCCCACGCTGGCCGAGGTTGGCTACCCGCAGCTGAACATGAGCTCATGGACCGGCTTGGCCGCGCCGGCCGGCACGCCCGCGCCCGTGGTGCAGGCCCTCTTCAAGGCCGTGCGCCAGGCCGCCACGGCGCCGGCCATGGTGGCCAGCCTGCAGGACCGGGGCGTGACCCCGCCCGAGGAAATGAGCCCCGCCGCCTTCGAGGCCATGATGTCCGACCGCCTCCAGCGCTTTGGCGAGGTGGTGCGCAGGACGGGCATCGTGGCCGAGTGAGCCTGGCCCGCCAAGGGCCTGCCCTCAGTCCAGCTGCACACCCACCTCGCGCACCAGCCGGCCCCAGTCCGCCAGGTCCTGGCGCAGCGTGTCGGCGAATTGCGCGGGCGTGGTCCGGGGCAGATCGGTCAGGTTGAGCTCGCCCAGCTTTTTGGCCGTGGCCGGGTCCTGCAGCAACTGGTTGATGGCGGCGTTGAGCTTGTCCACGATGGGCTGCGGCGTTTTGGCGGGCGCGAAGACGCCGTACCAGGAATAGTTGTGGAACGGGTAGCCCGCCTCGGTCAGGCTGGGCAGGTCCGGCTGGCTGGGAATGCGCTTGTCGCCGCTGTGTGCGATGGCGCGCACGCGGCCCGCACGCACCAGTTCCACGGTGGAAGAGGTGTCTGCAAACGCCGCCTGCACCTGCCCGCCCAGCAGGCCCTGCACACAGGGGCTGCTGCCCTTGTAGGGCACATGCTGCATCTGCAGGCCGGCCTGCTTGAGCAGGAATTCCATGGTCAGGTGCCCGCCCGAGCCCTGGCCCCAGGAGCAATAGCTGAGCTGGCCGGGCCGGGCGCGCACATGCTCCACGAACTCCTTGAGCGAATGCACGGGCAGATCGCGCGAGACCAGCAGCAGATTGCCCGCGCGCCCTATCTGCGCAATGGGGGCGAAGTCCTTGATCGGGTCATACGGAACCTTGCGGTAGAGGCTGGGATTCACGGCCATGGACGCCGTGTAGGTGAACAGCAGCCGGTCGCCGTCCGGCGCACTGCGCGCGGCCTGCTCCACGCCGACCAGGCCGTTGGCGCCGGGCCGGTTGTCCACCACGAAGGGCTGCTTGAGCAGCCGGGTCAGGCCTTCGGCAAACACCCGCGCGATGGTGTCCGTGCCGCCGGCGGCGGCCGTGGGCACGATCAGCGTGACGGGGCGGGCGGGGTAGTTGCCGGCATCCTGTGCCGGCTGGGCGTGGCCTGTGCAGGCCATGGCCAGCAGCAGTGCCAGGGCCATGCCGTGCTTCTTCATCGTCTTCATGCACTTGTCTCCTTGTGTCGCCTTGTGTCGCCTTGCCTGTGCGCGGCCCCGTCAGCGTAGCCCCAGGCGCGCCTGCGTGCCCTGTTCGATCATGTCGGCCCCCACGCGGTAGAGGTTGCGCGAGACATAGCTGTCCACCTCGCGCGCACGCTCGCGCAGCCAGCCGGCCTTGAGGCTGCGGGCCTGGCCGATCTCGGGCGCGTCGCCCGCCGCGGTGGCCAGCACGTCGATCACATGCAGGGCCAGCTGCCACTGGCCCGCGTCGGCCAGCGCCTGGGCGCTGGCCACCAGGCCGGGCTTGTCGGTGATGGCGTCGGCAATGGCGGCGCCTGCGGCTTCGGGCGGGGCCGGGTGCAGCGTGGTCGGGTTGCGGTCCCACCAGCCGTTTTCCGAACGGTAGATGTCGCGCACGATGTAGCTGGGGTCGCCATAGGTGGGCTTCATCCACTCCACGCCGAACAGTTCCTGCGGATAGTCCATGGCCGCGAGCACCTGCTGCTCGTTCAGGCCCTCGTTCATCAGGCGCACGACTTCGGCGCGCAGCCAGCGCAGCGCCTGTGCGGTGTGCAGCAGCACCTGCTGCACGGCCTGCTCGCCCTCGATCACGGGACCGAACTCGCGCACGGCCTTGAGCGGGCGCAGCGCGGCCATGGCCTGCAGCGTGTCGGCCCAGCGCACGGTGTCGCGCAGCGTGCGAAACGGCGTGCCGATGTTGGGGATGGAGTCCAGCAGCGCCGCGCCGCCGTACAGCACGCGCTGGCCGGGGCTCCACAGCGCGATGGCGTCGTCGGTCTCGGACGGCGCCCAGAACAGCTCGATGCGGCTGTCCCCGCTGCCTATCTCCAGCCGCGTGTCGAAGGTTTCGGTGGGCTCGTGCATGTCCAGCCGGTGCTCGAAAAAGCCCGCGCTGCGGTTGAACTGGATCTCGGCCATGCGGTGCTGCAGCGCCCGGGTCTCGCGGTAGCGAGTCTGGCGGCGCGGCAGGTTGCGGTGCGCGATGAGGCGCGGCACTGGCTCTCCGCGCGCGGCCGCATGCTCCAGCCAGGCGGGCACGCCCGCGTTGTAGCCGATGTGGCCGTGGCTGTAGCACAGCGCATGCACGGGCGCGTCGCTGAGCTGGCGCAGGCTGGCGATCATGTCCTGGCTGACCTTGCCGCCGGGGCCGGCGTCGATCACCACCAGGCCCGCGCCGGTCTCGGCCACGAAGGACTGGCCCTGGCCGCGCAATATGTGCAGGCCCGGCGCCACGGTTTCGCTGCCGGTGCCCACCAGCAAAAAGGGCTTGTCGTCGTCTCTGGCGTTCATGGGGTCTCCTGTTCTGGTTCGATGGGGGGCAGGGCGTAGCGGCCGTCCAGCAGTTCGGGACTGGGCATGTAGGCGCGCAGGCACAGGTAAAAGCCTTCGCGCGGCGCGGGCAGCCAGTTGGCGCGGTGGTTTTCGCTGGCCGGCGGCGCGTGGCTGATGTGGATAGTCAACCCGCCATCGCCATCAGCGTCGGGGCGCAGGCCCGGCGTGCGGTCGCCGATGGCATAGCGGTCGATGGGGTTGTCCACCAGCATGCAGTCGTGGGCGCCGTAGAGGGTCAGGGACCAGAAGGCCTGCACGGGCGGCAGCGCGCCTGGGGCAAAGCGCAGCCGGTAGCGGCGGCTGCCGTGCAGGGGCCGGCTCTGGGCGTCATGCCAGGCCAGCGGGTAGATGGCCTCGCGGCTTTCCAGCATGCCGATGTACTTGAGCGCAATTTCGGCGCGGGCCTGGAAGTCGTCGCCAAAACTGCCTTCGACCAGGGCGGGGAGTTCCCAGCCCGAGTCCAGGCGCCGGCCCGTGCTGGCTGCGCGCAGCCGGGGCAGCACGCTGTCCAGGGCGCGCTGCAGTGCGGCTTGCTGTTCCGCGTCGGGTGCGCCCAGCCCGGCACCCAGGCCCACGGCCGCAAAGCGCGCGACCCGTGCGGCATGCCCTGCTGGCGGCGGGTTGTCGCGTAAGGCGGCATTCACCTGGGCTGCATAGTGCTCGGCATTTGGCGGGGCCTGGGGATCGCAGTCCGGGTCGAAGGCGCGGGCCTGCGAGGGAGTGCCCGCCTGCCAGTCGGCCAGCGGGCGCACCGCAAAGCCGTCCTGCAGCGCGTGCACGGCGGGCAGGTCGTGCTCGCCATCGACCAGGATGCGGCCTATCACCCACAGCCAGGGCGTGGGCGCGGCAATGTGTGCGCCGGGCGCATCGAACGGTGGCGGCAGCGCCCCCTGCCAGCCGGGCGGCGTGACCAGGAAGGAGCGCGCTGCCGTGCCCGTCAGGCGCTGGCCCAGGTGGGCGAAGGGGTTGGTGAAGAAGTCCAGCAGGCCCAGGACGTAGTAGCGGCCCGCCGTGTCGGGCACGTCGATCACCAGCGGCCCGGCGCCCAGGTCCAGCCAGGCGTTGGTGTAGAGCGTGTCGTTGTTGGGCGTGACCACGCGGCTGGTGCCGGCGCGCAGCAGCTGGCGCGCATGCACGAACTGGTTGCACCAGCGCAGCGGTGCGGGCGCGGCCTCGCCCGCCGCATTGCGCCGGGGCGAGGTGGCCGCGCGCATGCGGCGCATCTCGTACAGCGGGCAGGTGTGGATGACGGCCTCTTCGGCCAGGGTGCTCAGGTCCATGGCGTGTCTCATGCGGCCACGGGCTGCAGGGGCGGAACAGGCCATTGGTGCGCGCCTGCCTGCGGGTGGTACATGCGCAGGATTAGGTAGAAGCGCCCGTGCGGCGTGGGCAGCCAGTTGGCGGCGCCCTGTGTTGGTCGGGCATGGCCCAGGTCGATCTGCAGGCTGCCGTCGGCCTCGCGCAGCAATCCCGGCGTGCGGTCCCCTATGGAGTGGCGGCCGATCTCGTTGCCGTAGAGAAAGCGGTCGGCGTCGTACAGGGTGACCGACCAGAATGCGTCGGCCGGTGGCATGTCGGCGGCATTGAAGCGCAGCACATAGCGCTGGCTGCCGTCCAGCGGCTGCAGGCCTGCGTCGTGGTGGGCGGCCGCGTAGATGGCCTCGCTGGTGGCCAGCGCGCCCAGGCCCAAGTAGGCGGTGCGTGCGCGGCCCAGGTACTCGCTGCCGTAGCGGCCGGTGGACGGCGTCATGGTCCAGGGCCGGGGACGGCGGTTGCGCCCCATGGCGGCCACGGTGCGCACGCCGTCGGCAAAGCCCTCGGTCAGGCCTTCGCGCACGGGCTCCTCCAGCTGCTCCCACGCCATGTGGGCGCTTGCCACCAGGCCGGCCTGGCCGAACCAGGCCAGCAGCCCCTGGTCCTCCTTGCGGCCAGGTGCCTCGGCCAGCGCATGGCAGAGGTTGGCAAAAAATCGCGGCGCAACCTCGGCCGCAGGCTCCTGGCTCTCGAAGGCGGCCGCCATGGCGTCCACGGGCGGGCCGACCCAGTTCGCGACGGCGGCCGGGCGGCCTCCTTTCGGCGTGCCTGGCGCGGGCTCCAGCCGGATGTCGGCCTGCAGTGCGCGGGCCGCAGGCCAGTCGGGCGCATCGCCCACCACGGTGCGGCCGATGAGCCAGACCAGGTTGCTGGGGCAGTGCACCAGACGGTGGCCGGCCAGGTGTTCCGGCACCTGGCCGCCCGGCCCGACCAGGACCACGGTCTCGCCTTCGGGCGCGCAGTTGCGCGGGCCCAGGTTCTCGAAATTCTCGGTATAGGCGTCGTACAGGGCCAGCACGAAATAGCGGCCCGGATGTGCGGCGCTGGAGGGCACGGTCAGCAGGCGCGGGCCGTCGGCCAGGTGGATCCAGGCCAGCGAGTACAGCAGGTCGTTGGCGGGCGTGACCACGTCGCGGTCCTCATGGGTGGAGGGGCGCTGGCTGTGGTGCAGCGTGTCGAAGTCGCCGCGCATGTCCAGGCCCAGGCCGGTAGCGCGCGCGGCGCCGGCATCGGTCTGCAGGCGGCAGGTGCGGTAGGTCTCTATCAGCGGATAGCCGTAGACAAAGGCGGCCAGGCCGATGGAGCGCGCCAGGGCGCGGCGGACTTCGGGCAGGGAGGGAGGGGTCGGGTTCATGTCCATTGTTTTATTCAGGGGATGAGAGGTTCAGTCGAGGGTCACGCCCGTGGAGCGCGCCAGGTCCAGCGCCACGGGCAAGAAGGCGGCGTAGGCGGCGCTGGCCTCGGCCGGGCTGTTGCCCTGGGCCTCCAGGCCCAGCGCCTCGACACGCTGGCGCACCTGGGGCTCGCGCATCACGGCGGCGACCTCGCGGCCCAGGCGTTCGACGATGGCGTCGGGCGTGCGCGCGGGCGCCATCAGCGAGATCGATCCCGTGATGGCATACACGGGCTCGCGGTAGCCCTGCTCGGCAAAGGTGGGCACATCGGGCAGGGCCTTGCTGCGGCGCGGTCCTGCCACGGCCAGGGCGCGCAGCTTGCCGGCGTCGATGAAGGGCTTGAGCGTGGCGGCCGAGCCCAGCGTCATCTGGATCACGCCGCTGATCAGGTCGATGGACATGGGCCCCTCGCCCTTGTAGGCCACGTGCAGCGACTGCAGGCCGTAGGCCTTGTCCATGAAGACCTGGACCTGGTGCGGTTGCGTGCCCGCCCCCCAGGAACCCATGGCGTACTTGCCCGGCGACTGGCGCACGGCCTCGACCAGGCCCTTGAAGTCCCTGGCCGGCACGGCCGGGTTGACGGCCATCACCATGGAGGGCGAGACCACGTCCGAGACCATGCGCAGCTCGGTGCGCGGGTCGTAGGGCAGCTTCTTGTAGAGCACCAGGTTGGCCGTGATGGGCCCGGGCACGGTCAGCAGCAGGGTGTGGCCGTCGGGCACGCTCTTGGCCACATGCTCGGTGCCGATGATGCCGCCCGCGCCGCTGCGGTTGTCCACCACCACGGGCTGACCCAGGCGCTTGGCCAGGCCCTCGGCCAGGATGCGCGCCACGGTGTCGGTGGAGCCGCCGGCCTGGTATTGCACGACGATGCGAACGGGACGAGAGGGATAGCCGTCCTGGGCCAGCGCGGCGCTGCAGGCCAGGGCAAGGCAGGTCAGTGCGGCGGTGCGCAGCAGGGGTGTGTTCATGGAGGCCTCCGGGCGGGCGATGGGGTGGGTGTCGGCTTTCATGCAGCCTCCCTGCCGATGACCAGCGCATCGACGGCCACGCAGCCGCCGTCCTCGCGCGGGCGGGCGATCAGGGGATTGATCTCGGCGCTTTCCAGCGTGGCGCCTGCGCGCTGCGCAAAGCCGGCCAGGGCGTACAGCGTGTCGGCAATGCTGTCCAGGTCCACGCGGGGGCGGCCGCGCGCGCCGTCCAGCACGGCAAAGGCCCGCAGCTTGCGCACCATGGCCAGCGCGTCGTCGCGCGTGATGGGCAGCAGGCGCAGCGAGACATCGCGCAGGATCTCGGCATGGATGCCGCCCAGCCCGAACATCAGCACCGGGCCGAATACCGGGTCGCGGTGCACGCCGGCGATGCACTCCACTCCGCCCTGCACCATGGGGGCGGCCAGCGCGCCGTCGATGCGCGCATCGGGCCGAGCCTGGCGCGCATTGGCCAGGATGCGGTCGAAGGCGGCCTGGGCGCCGGCCGCATCCGCCAGGTTCAGTGCCACGCCGCCCACGTCGGACTTGTGGGCGATGGCATCGCTGCAGACCTTGAGCGCAATGCGTCCGCCCATCTCCTGCACGGCCTGCACGGCCTGCGCTGCCTCGGTTGCCGTGCGCACCAGCCGGTGCGGCACCACGGGCACGCCGGCCTCGGCCAGCAGGGCCATGCTGCGCTGCTCCGACAGCGTGCCCGCCGGCAGGTACAGCGCGCTGCCTGCATCGGCCATCGCGGGCAGCGCCTGCGGTGTTTCATGCAGGCGGGCCAGCGCGCCAATGCAGCGTATGGCCGCGCCCGGGTCGGCGAACACCAGGCAGCCCAGCGCCTCCAGCGCATCGCGGCGCTCGGGCGGGCACAGCGTGCTGACGGCCAGCAGGGTATCGGGATGGTGGGCGCGCAGCGTCTGCACCAGGCTTTGCAGCACGGGCCAGAAGGCGTCGGACAGGCCTCCTGCCGCGAAGAAGCCCAGCCAGCTGTCGAACTGCCGGTCGGCCAGCATCAGGCGGGCGCTGCGCTCCAGCAGCGTCATGTCGTTGGTGACCTGACCCGTGATGTCCACGGGGTTGCGCGGCGCGGCAAACGGCACCCATTCGCGCAGCTGGCGCTGGGCCGCATCGGACAGCGGTGCCACGTCCAGGCCGGCTGCGCTGGCATCGTCGGCCATCATGGCGCCCACGCCGCCCGAGACCGTGAACAGTCCGATGGACCGCCCCTTGGGCGCCCGCGCGATGGAGGCACTGGCCGCCAGCGCGAAGAAGTCCGTGATGGAATGCGCGCGCAGCACGCCGTAGCGGCGGAACACCGCGTCATAGACGGCATCATTGCCCGCCAGCGAGGCCGTGTGTGATGCGGCGGCGGCCGCGCCCAGGGCGCTGGTGCCCACCTTGCACATGACCACGGGCTTGCCGCGCTCCTGCGCCAGGGCCAGGGCCGCGCGCAGCCGGGGGCCGTCGCGGCAGCCCTCCATGTAGGCCATGATCACGTCGGTCTCGGGGTCCTGGGCCAGCCAGGCCAGGCCGTCGGCCAGTTGCACATCGGCCTCGTTGCCCGTGGTGGCCCACAGCGACAGGCCCAGCCCGCGCTCGCGCGCCAGGCTGTAGGCATAGGCACCGAAGGCGCCAGACTGGCTGACCATGCCGATGCGCCCGGGCCGCACCAGCCCGCCGCCCGGCGCGGGCGAGAACGTGGCGTAGACCTGGTGGCCGGGGCGCATGAAGCCCAGGCAGTTCGGGCCGATGAGGCGTATGCCCGCCTCCTGCGCGCGCCGCGCCAGTGCCTGCTGGGCGGCCGTGCCGTCGGAGCCGGTCTCGGCATAGCCCGAGGAAAACAGCACCATGGACTGCACGCGCGCGGCGGCCGCATCCTCCAGCACGCCGGCCACCTGCGATTGCGGCACGGCGACGATGGCCAGGTCCACCGGCGCGCCGATGGCGGCCAGCCGCTCGTGCGCGGGCAGGCCCTGCACGTGGCTGGCGCGCGGGTTCACCGCATACAGCGCGCCGCCGTAGCCGAAGCGCAGCAGGTAGTCCAGCGGAATGCCGCCGATCTTGCTGGCCTGGTCCGAGGCGCCGACCACGGCGATGGAGCGCGGCGCGAACAGCGCGTCGAGCCGGGAAGTGTCGAAGCAATGGCTGTCGGTCATGTGTGTCCCTCAGAAGTTGTGGCGCACACCCAGCGCCAGGGACCGCACGCCGTCGCCGCTGTTGGCGGCCACCGGCACGTTGGCAATGGCGGCCGAGGCATTGGCCGCGTTGCCCAGCTGCAGCCAGCGCGCGTAGAGCACGGTGCGCTTGCTCAGCGCGTAGTCGTAGCCCAGCGTCCAGGTGTTCTGGGCGCGGTCCGTACCACCCACCTCGCGCCGCGCCACCGAGACCAGCAGCTTGGAGCGCGCATCCACGCTCCAATCGGCGCCCAGCTGGGCCAGCTTCGCCTTGGGTGTGCCTGCACGGTCCACGCGGTTGATGACGTAGTTGCCCGTCAGGCGCAGGCCGTCCAGGGCTTCCCAGCTGGCCGACAGTGCCTGGTACTGGCTGGTGGCGGGCGCGGCCACGGGTGCGGCGGCGCTGCCTTCCACGGACTTCTGGAAGCTGTATGCCAGGAACCAGGGCTTCTGGTTCCAGCCCAGCGTGGCGCCGTAGAGGCGGCCGTTGCTGCTGTTCGGTGAAGCCACTTCGCCAAAGGAATAGGCCAGGTCCGCCAGCCAGGGCTGGCCTGCCGGCGTGCGGTAGCGCACCAGGTTGTTGGCCCGCGCCGCAAACGGCCGCAGGCCGGCCTGGGCATCGGTGGCCGACACCAGGTTCAGCGAGGAAAACAGCGCGTTCATGCCCAGCGGATCGGCGCGGAACAGCGCGCCGAACATGGGCGTGTACATGCGGCCCATCTCCACGGCGCCCCAGCCGCTGTTCAGTCCCACCCAGGCCTGCCGCGTGAAGGCCAGGCCCGGGCCGGGAATGGTGCCCAGGCCCGTGTCCGGCGCCACGCCGGCCTCCAGCATGAACTGGGCGCGCAGGCCGCCGCCCAGGTCCTCGCTGCCGCGAAAGCCGATGCGTGATGCCGCGCTGCCCCCGTCCTCCAGCCGGCTCAGGCGCGTGGCGCCCGATCTTGCGCTGTTGATGTGGACGTCGACGATGCCGAACATCTCCACGCTGCTCTGGGCCCACGCGGACGTGCCCAGGGCCGCCATGCCGCCGGCGGCCAGCCAATGCTTGTGCTTCACGAACTTGTCTCCTTGGTAGCGCCCCGGATGCTTTGCCCGGTGGCTTGCTTGCTACTATCCCGAGCGACAGGGGATGCACTCTGTCAAGCCATTGACAAATGGCGGTACATGGGCACCGGACTAACCCGGGGCCTTCGACATCGTGAGAGAACCATGCGCTCCAAGCCTGCTCCCGTGGCCGACCCTTCGGCGCTGATCCGCCGCGCCCTGGGCCTGTGCCGCATGCTGCGCAACTGGCCGCCCGAGGTGCTGGATGAGCTGACGGCGCTGTCCCGCCTGGGCCGCTACGAGCGCCACCAGCAGGTGCGCGCCGCCGACCCCAAGCGGCGCGAGGTGCTGGTGGTGGCTTCGGGCTGCGTGGAAGTGGGCGGCGTGGACGCCACGGGCTCGCGCTTCGTGCTGTCCATGCACAGCGCGGGCGACATCGTCGGCCTGGCGCGGCTGCTGGAGCACACGCAATTCGTCTACGACTACCACGCGCACCAGCCCACGGTGTTGGTGGAGATTCCCGGCGAGTCCTTCCTGGCCCTGCTCGATGCCCATCCGCCGCTGTGGAAAGACATCTGCCTGCTGGTGCTGGCACGCATGCACGAGCTGATCGTCGTCCAGCAGCGCCACGCCTTCAGCAACATCGACAACCGCGTGGCCGAACTGCTGGCGCGGCTGGCCCCCACGCATGGCCAGCCCGCGCCCGACGGGCAGGGCGTGGTGCTGCGCATCTCGCAGAGCGACCTGGCCGCCATGCTGTCGGTCTCGCGCCAGACCATCAACAAGGAGCTGCGCCTGCTGGAGCAGCGCGGCCTGCTGCAGGCCGCCTATGGCCGGCTGACGCTGGTCGATCTTGCCGGCCTGGGGCGCGCGGCCGCAGCCGGCCCGGCAATGGGACAATAGCGCACCATGACCGCCTCCACCGACACCCTCACGATCACCCGTCCCGATGACTGGCACCTGCACGTGCGCGATGGCGAAGCCATGCGCAGCGTGGTGCCCCATACGGCCGCGCAGTTTGCGCGCGCCATCATCATGCCCAACCTCAAGCCGCCGGTGACCACCGCCGAGCAGGCGCTGGAGTACAAGCAGCGCATCCTCTCGGCCGTGCCCGAAGGCATGGCCTTCGAGCCGCTGATGACGCTGTACCTCACCGACAACCTGCCGCCCGAGGAAATCGTGCGCGCCAAGGCGGCCGGCGTCGTGGCCTGCAAGCTCTACCCGGCTGGCGCTACCACCAACAGCGACCACGGCGTCACCGACCTGCGCAAGATCTACCCCACGCTGCAAGCCATGCAGCGCGAAGGCCTGCTGCTGCTGGTGCACGGCGAAGTCACCAGCAGCGACATCGACCTGTTCGACCGCGAGGCCGCCTTCATCGACCAGCACCTGATCCCGCTGCGCCGCGACTTCCCCGAACTCAAGATCGTCTTCGAACACATCACCACGCGCGAAGCCGCCCAGTACGTGACCGAGGCCGACCGCTTCGTGGGCGCCACCATTACGCCCCAGCATCTGCTGTTCAACCGCAACGCCATCTTCACGGGCGGCATCCGTCCCCACTACTACTGCCTGCCCGTGCTCAAGCGCGAGACGCACCGCCTGGCCCTGGTGGAGGCAGCCACCAGCGGCCTGCCCAAGTTCTTCCTGGGCACGGACAGCGCGCCGCACGCGGCCCATCTCAAGGAACACGCCACGGGCTGCGCCGGCTGCTACAGCGCCCATGCCGCCATCGAGATGTATGCCGAGGCCTTCGACAATGCCGGCGCGCTGGACAAGCTAGAAGCCTTCGCCAGCTTCAACGGCCCGGACTTCTACAGCCTGCCGCGCAACACCGGCAAGGTCACCCTGGTGCGCGAAAGCTGGACGCCGCCGGACAGCTTCGCCTTCGGCGAGGCGCAACTGAAGCCGCTGCGCTCGGGCGAAGCCTTGCCCTGGAAGCTGGTGGCCGCATAAACTGGCTTGATGCAGCCAACCGCACCCGCAGCCATCCTCATTGATGCAGACAATCTGCAAGATGAGGTGTGGTTGGAGGCGGTGCGCGAACAGGTCAAGCATCGCTGCGGTCGCCTACCCGTCATTCGAGTCTATGGCAGTACGGCGAAGCTCCAGTCCAGAGTGGACCTGTGGGCACGCCTGGGGGCCGAGATGGCGCCCACCTTGCCGCTGGACAAGAACACTACCGATGCCAGCCTGATGGTTGACGCGGTAGAGCTTTGCTGCCGCGATGGCGTGCGTTTTTTTGCTATTGCGTCCGGCGATGCGGATTTCGCCCCCCTGGCTGTACGGCTGCGTGCCAGAGGCTGCGAAGTTTGGTGTTTTGCGGTGACTCAGACACTTTTTAACGGGGCGCAGCTTTACTACGACAAAGTGGTCCGCTTCGAGAGGCCGCCTGTGTTGGCGCCTGTTTCAGTCACCCCTGAAAGGGTGCCGGCCCTCGCGGAGTGCATAGCACCATATAAATTACTGGCACTTTCGTCGGCGCAGGCCGCTACGTCGCTGCCAATACCGAAGCTTGCGGTGCCCCGGCTACCTTCGTCGGGCAAGTCCCAACCTGTCGAGCCATCGCGCCCGGCTTTGGTTTCTTCCGTACTGAAGGCGTGCCCGGCATTGCGAGGCGGTCAACCTCTTTCCCTGTCCCTGGCCATCCCCTTGCTGCGTCGGGAAGGACTGATCGGGCAATCCGAGAAGCCGAAATCATGGGCTGCGAAACTTGCACCCCATTTTCAATTGATGCCAGCCTCTCAGCCCAATGCGATTCGGTATGTCGCGAGGCCTATCGGTGTGAAGGCAGGCGTTGCTGTCCATAAAAAGCAGGCAGCAGCGCCCGTGCGTGATGTTGATGGGCCCAGGCAACCACGTGTAGCAGCCACACCTTTGCGACAGGAGTTGCATGTGTTGCGATCGGCTCTGTGGGCGTGCGCTTACCTGAAGGTTTCGACTGCAGACGTACTTTTCCATGTCCCTGAGCTGCTGGATGGAAAACAACGTTTTTCGTTGTCCAGTGTGGCGAGTCGTTTGCGCATGAAGGGCATGCTGGCGCCACCCCATTCGGCCCTCAAGATCTTGGATAGATTTCCCGCCAGCTTTGAAGTGGATCTTGCAACGACTCCCCAAAGCGTTCGCTACATTGGCTGAGTCAGGATGTTTTCTCTTCACAGCGCATCTCCATGAACGACAAACAACCGCGCATCGCCCTGCTGATCGACGCCGACAACGCGCCGGCCGAGATGATCGACGAGATCCTGACCGAGCTGTCGACCTTCGGCGTCATCGACATCCGCCGCGCCTACGGCAACTGGACCAAGCATTCGCTCAGCGGCTGGCAGCGCAAGCTGCTCGATTTCGCACTGCGGCCCATGCAGCAGTTCGACTACTCCAAGCACAAGAACGCCACCGACATGGCGATGACCGTGGACGCCATGGAGCTGCTCTACACCGAGCGGCCAGACGCCTTCGGCATCGTCTCTTCCGACGCCGACTTCACCCCGCTGGTCATGCACCTGCGCTCCAAGGGCGCGGCCGTCTACGGCTTCGGCATGGCGCAGACGCCCCAGCCCTTCGTCAATGCCTGCTCGCGCTTCCTGTACCTGGAGGCGCTGGGCGAGGCGGCGCCAGCCAATGGCAATGGCCAGGACGCCGCGCATGAGGCGGGCCAGGCGGCGGTGCCGCCCGTGGCTGCAGCCGCAGTGGCTACCGCTCCCCAGCCGCCGAACGGCGCTGGAAAGGAGCGTGCGCCGGCCCAGGCCGAGAACGAACCCTCGGCAGAACCCCAAGCCCAGCCCCAGCGTCCCTGTCTGCGCGTTCCCAGCCAGGAACTGCGCCAGGACAAGCGGCTGCTGGCCATGCTGCGCAGCGCCGTCAACGCCACGCAGGACGAAAGCGGCTGGGCCCATGTGGGCGCCGTGGGCGCGCAGATCGGCAACAAGGCCTCGTTCGATGCGCGCAACTACGGCTACGCCACGCTCACCAAGCTGCTGGCGGCCACGCAGGCGTTCGAGATGCGCGACGAGGGCACCTCGCGCGTGGCCGTGCGCGACAAGCGCCTGGCCAAGGCTCAGTCCAGGCCGTCCGGCAATTGACGTTTCCCATCGACTGGAATGCGCCCTGGCTGCAGGGGCTGCAAACGGAGGGCAGGGCGGCCTGCCTGCAGGTGGAGCAGGGCCGGCCGGTCTGGCAGGCCTTGCAGTCACTGGCCGACGCACAGGCGCTGCCCTTGCGCTTTGTGCCCCAGCACGATCTGCCCGAAGGCAAGGCCTACGAGCAATTCATCTTCGAGACGCGCTGCATTCCCACGCGCGACAACCTGCATGACTTCTTCAACGGCCTGATCTGGTTGCGCTGGCCCGCGCTCAAGCAGCGCTGCAACGCCCTGCAGGCCCGTGCCATTGCCCAGGCGGGCGTGGGCGCGCAGCGCGGGCCGCTGCGCGATGCCGTCACCGTGCTGGACGAGAACGGCGCCCTGCTGCTGGCGCCGGCCGCGCTGTGCGAGGCGCTGAGGCACCGGCGCTGGCACCAGCTCTTCGTGGAGCGGCGCGCGCTGTGGCGCCAGGCCAGGCTGCTGCCCATAGGCCATGCGCTGCTGGAAAAGCTGGTGCAGCCGCGCAAGCCCATCACGGCCCATGTGCTGTGCGTGCACACGGATGGTGCAGGCGCCACGGCAGGCCCCGCCACGGCGGACATCGACACCTGGCTGGCCGGCAGCATCTGGCTTGAGGCCGACACCCTGGCGTGCAAGCCTTTTGCACCCTTGCCCGTGCTGGGCGTGCCCGGCTGGTGCCACGAGAACGAGAACTTTTCCTTCTATGATGACTCTCTCGTGTTCCGGGCGCCCCGTTCCGCACAAGCATCACAACAAGGAATGGCAACGGCGCAGGACCCGGCTTGAAAACAGCCGGTGGGGCCCTCACTTTTCAACGCTGTAGGGCCCAGATCCTTCCCCCTTTCCCCACTTTGTGGAGAACCCACTGATGAAACGCATCGCACTTTTTCTTTTGACCAACGTCGCCGTCGTGGTGGTGCTGGGCATCGTCGCCAGCCTGCTGGGCGTCAACCGCTTCCTGACTTCCAATGGCCTGAACCTCGGGGCCCTGCTGGGCTTCGCCTTCATCATGGGCTTTGGCGGCGCCATCATCTCGCTGCTGATCTCCAAGCCGCTGGCCAAGTGGAGCTCGGGCGTGCACGTGATCAACGAGCCGCGCAACGCCGATGAGGCCTGGATCGTCAACACCGTGCGCGGCTTCGCCGACCGTGCCGGCATCGGCATGCCCGAAGTCGGCATCTACGAGGGCGAGCCCAATGCCTTCGCCACCGGCGCCTTCAAGAACTCGGCCCTGGTGGCCGTGTCCACGGGCCTGCTGGAAGGCATGACGCGCGAAGAGGTGGAGGCCGTGATCGGCCACGAGGTCGCCCACATCGCCAACGGCGACATGGTGACCATGACCCTGATCCAGGGCGTGATGAACACCTTCGTGGTCTTCCTGTCGCGCGTCATCGGCTATGCCGTGGACAGCTTCCTGCGCAAGAACGACGAAAGCAGCTCGGGCCCCGGCATCGGCTACTACGTGACCACCATCGTGCTGGACATCGTGCTGGGCTTCCTGGCCGCCATCATCGTGGCCTGGTTCTCGCGCCAGCGCGAATTCCGCGCCGACGCGGGCGCTGCCCAGCTCATGGGCCGCAAGCAGCCCATGATGAATGCCCTGGCCCGCCTGGGCGGCATGCACCCCGGCGAGCTGCCCAAGAGCGTGGCCGCCATGGGCATTGCCGGCGGCATCGGCAAGCTGTTCTCGACCCACCCGCCGATCGAAGAGCGCATAGCCGCGCTGCAGAACGCGCAGAACCTCTGATTCAGGATCAGGTTCGACACGCTGGAGCCTGCCCAGTGGGGCCCGGTCATCGACGGGGCTCCGCTTCCCGAAGCCCCATCAGAAATGCTTGTCCGGTGCTACATTTTTGCGAATGTAGTAACGTACAAGCATTTTCTTTGACGGAGGTGCGTCATGCAGATTTCGACCTTCAGCAGCCGTGAATTCAACCAGCATGTTTCCGCTGCCAAGAAAGCGGCCAGCGGTGATGACGTGGTCTACATCCTGGACCGGGGGCAACCTGCCCACGTGCTGATGAGCATTGAGAAATTCCGTGAACTGTCGGGGCAGACCCGGAACATTCTTCAATTGCTGGCCATGCCCGAGGCCGCCGATATCGATTTCGACATTGAGCGGACGAAGGATTTGCCGCGCGCCGTGGACCTGTCCTGATGTATCTCGTGGACTCCAACATCGTGTCCGAACTGCGCAAGGCATCGTCGGGCCGCGCGAACGATGGCGTTGTGGCTTGGGCGCAATCGGTCGCGGCCGAGTCCCTTTTCATCAGCGCGATCACGCTGATGGAGCTGGAGAAAGGCGTGCAGTTGAAAGCCCGGCAAGACCCGATTGCCGGGCAGGTGCTGCGCCGCTGGCTGGTGGAACGCGTGTTCACGGCCTTTCAGGGGCGAGTGCTGCCAGTGGATGCGATGGTTGCCATGGAAAACGCGGCCTATCACGTGCCTGCGCCGCGGCCGCTGGCCGACAGCCTGATCGCGGCCACGGCGAAGGTGCATGGCTTGTGCGTGGTCACTCGCAACATCAAGGATTTCGAGCCGTTCCATGTTCATGGAGTGCGCGTCTTGAACCCTTGGATGTAGGGCCCGTCTCAACCTCACGTACAGCCAGACTTGATCTTTACCCAGGCTTCACAAGCCCCTGTCAACAACCGGCAGGGGCTTTTTCGTTGTATCTGCATGGCCGCACTAAGCGCGGCCAGGAGTGCATCGTGAAGTCTGTATCGATTCAAACGCCGGGCCGTCGCCTGGTTCCGGCCCTGGTCCTGGCTGCCGCCACCGTGGCATTGACCGGCTGCGTGGTGGCGCCTGCCTATCCCGTAGGTCCTTCGGGCGAGGTGGTCTACGCGCCCATGGCGCCGCCGCCGCTGCAGACCGAGGTCATTCCGGTCGCTCCCTCGCCCGTCCATGTCTGGATCGGCGGCTCCTGGGGCTGGGGTGGGGGGCGCTATGCCTGGCGCCCGGGTTACTGGGCCGCGCCGCCGCACCCCGGCTATGGCTGGCGTCCACACGGCTGGGACCATGGCCCGCGTGGCTGGTACCAGCGCCCGGGCGGCTGGTACCGCCGCTGATTCAGGTGGCGGCAGCGTCGCCGCTGCCGCTGCCACCCTGGCCGGCCTTGGCCAGCAGGAAGTCGATGCAGGTGCGCACGGCCCGCGTCTGATGACGGTCAGGCAGGTACAGCAGGTACATGTGGGTGCCAAAGATGCTCAGTCGGTACTCCTGCAGGGTCAGTACCACCTCGCCGCTGGCCACCTTGTCCTGCACCACGTAGTCGGGCACCAGGCCCACGCCCAGGCCCGCCAGAATGCCCTGGCGCAGGAATGGGAAGTGCTCGGAGATCATGGTCGGCGCCAGCAGCACCTCCTGGCGGTCCGTGCCCTGGTAGGCCGACAGGCGCAGCTGGCGGCCCATCACTCCGGCCGTGATCAGCGGGCTGTTGCGCAGCTCGTACAGCGTGGTGGGCAGGCCGTGCTGCTGCGCATACTCGCGTGAGGCGCAGGCCACGTAGTGCACATTGCCCAGGCTGCGCGCAATCACCGACAGCGGCGGCTCCTGGATCACGCGGATGGCGATGTCCACCTCGTCGCGCAAATGGTCGGCGCGGTTCTCGAACAGCACATCCAGCACGATGCCCGGATACAGCCGCTTGAACTCGATCAGCCAGTCGCTCATCACGATCTGCCCATAGCCGCTGGGCACGCTCAGCCCCACGCGGCCTGCCATCCCCTGGCCCAGCGACGTGATCGTCTCGCGCGCCGACATCATCTCGTTCTGGATCGCGCGGCCATGCTCGTACATCCGCATCCCCACCTCGGTCGGCTCCACGCGCCGCGTGGTGCGCCGCACCAGCTGTACCCCCACCGATTTTTCCAGCTGCGTCAGGTGATAGCTCACATTGGCCCGCGTCATCTTCAGCTTGCGCGCCGCCTGGCTCAGATTGCCGCTATCGATGATTTCCACCAGCAGGGTCAGCGAGTTCAGATCCATTCAGTTCACCAAGCAAAACAGCGAGATCGAGCGCAAGAGCAGAGGGCATAAAACTGGCGCAACCCAAAGCGAGGGACACCGAGGAAGGGCCGTCCCGCACCGAGGGTGTCGTCCCCCTCCCCCGCGAAGCGGGTAGAGAGGGGGAAGCGGCGTAAGCCGCTCAGGGGGTTGTCAAATACGTTTTTACAGTCTGTCAATCATTCATGGGATTGTAAAGAACCATTGTCGTAGCAAGAATGGATGTTTTGAGTGGAAAACCCAAGTTCGGAGACATACAGATGAGCGAACAAGCCCAGGCTTCCGTGGTCCAGACCCGCCTTGATGGTGCCGTGCTGGTGGTCAGCATCAACAACCCCCCCGTGAATGCCCTGGGCCAGGCCGTGCGCGCCGGCCTGCTGGCCGCCGTGGAGCAGGCCGAATCGGATGCCGCCGTCAAGGCCGTGCTCATCGTGGGTGAGGGCAAGGCCTTCATCGCCGGTGCCGACATCCGCGAATTCGGCAAGCCCGCCATGCCGCCCTCGCTGCCCGAGGTGCTCAATCGCCTTGAAGCCTCCGACAAGATCGTGGTCGCCGCCATCCACGGCCCGGCCCTGGGCGGCGGCCTGGAAGTGGCCATGTCGGCCCACTACCGCCTGGCTTTGCCGGCTGCCAAGCTCGGCCTGCCCGAAGTCAACCTGGGCCTGCTGCCCGGCGCCGGCGGCACGCAGCGCGCACCGCGCCTGATGGGCGTGAAGGCGGCCGCCGACCTCATGCTCAGCGGCAAGCACCTGTCGGCCAAGGCCGCGCTCGCAGCCGGCCTGGTGGACAAGCTGGTGGACGGCACCGACGCCACGGCCGCAGGCCTGGCCTACGCCAACGAGCTGCTGGCAACCAATACCGCGCCGCGCCGCACGCGTGACATCGAGATTGCCGACAAGGCCGCCGCCCTGGCCGAACTCGACGCGCTGGCCGCCGACACCGCCAAGAAGAGCCGCGGCCTGTTCTCGCCGCTGAAGATCGTGGAATGCGTGCGCGCCGCCGTGGAGCTGCCCTTCGACGAAGGCATCGCCAAGGAGCGCGCCCTGTTCGTGGAATGCCTGAACAGCCCGCAGCGCGCCGGCCTGATCCACGCCTTCTTCGCCGAGCGCGAAACCGCCAAGATTCCCGAAGCCAAGGCCGCTGCGCCGCGCCACTTTGCCAAGATCGCCGTCATCGGCGGCGGCACCATGGGCGCCGGCATCACGGTGTCCGCGCTGGACGCGGGCCTCACGGTGACCATGATCGAGCGCGACGCCGAGTCCATCGCGCGCGGCCAGGCCAATGTGGAGAAGGTCTACAACGGCCTGATCGCCAAGGGCCGCATGACCGAGGAGGCCAAGGCCGCCGTCATGGCGCGCTACACGCCTAGCACCTCCTATGACGACATCAAGGATGTGGACCTGGTGATCGAGGCCGTGTTCGAGGACCTCGAAGTCAAGAAGGCCGTGTTCAAGGAACTGGACCGCGTCTGCAAGCCCGGCGCCGTGCTGGCCACCAATACCTCCTACCTGGACATCGACGCTATTGCCGCCGCCACCGCGCGGCCGCAGGACGTGATCGGCCTGCACTTCTTCAGCCCCGCCAACATCATGAAGCTGCTGGAGATCGTGGTGCCCGCCAAGGTGGCGCCCGACGTGGTGACCACGGCCTTCGAGCTGGCCAAGCGCATGAAGAAGGTGCCTGTGCGCGCCGGCGTCTGCGACGGCTTCATCGGCAACCGCATCCTGGCCGTCTACAAGCAGGCTGCCGACTACATCATGGAAGACGGCGCCAGCCCCTACGAGATCGACGAGGCCGTGCGCGGCTTCGGCTACCCGATGGGCCCGTTCCAGGTCACCGACCTGGCCGGCGGCGACATCGGCTGGGCCACGCGCAAGCGGCGCGCGGCCACGCGCGATCCCAAGGCCCGCTACGTCGAAGTGGCCGACCGCGTCTGCGAGCGCGGCTGGTTCGGCCAGAAGACGGGCCGTGGCTTCTACCTCTACCCGCAGGGCGCGCGCGTCGGCCAGCCCGACCCCGAAGTGCTGGCCATCGTCGATGCCGAGCGCGCCAAGAAGGGCGTGACGCCGCGCAAGTTCACCCCTGAGGAAATCATGCGCCGCTACATGGCCGCCATGGTCAACGAAGGTGCCAAGGTGGTGGAGGAGGGCATTGCCCTGCGCCCGCTGGACGTGGACGTGACCTTCCTGTCCGGCTACGGCTTCCCGCGCTTTCGTGGCGGCCCCATGAAGTGGGCCGACATGCAAGGTCTGGACAAGGTGCTGGCCGACATCCGCGAATTCGCCAAGGAAGACGCGCTGTTCTGGAAGCCCGCTCCCCTGCTCGAAAAGCTGGTCGCCGAAGGCCGCGATTTCGAAAGCTTGAACAAGGCGGCGTAGGCCGCCCCCGCGTTTCCCCGCCATGCCCTTGACCCGCTCCGTCCAACGCAGAGCGGGCAGGGCCGTGCACAACCACAACAATTTTTCAGAGACAAGCAAGGACCGACCATGCGCGAAGCCGTCATCGTTTCCACTGCCCGCACGCCCCTGACCAAGTCGCACCGCGGCGAGTTCAACGTCACGCCCGCCGCCCAGCTGGCGGCCTTCTCGGTCAAGGCCGCGGTCGAGCGCTCGGGCATCGACCCGGCCATGATCGAGGACCTGATCCTGGGCTGCGGCAACCCCGACGGCTTCCAGGGCCGCAACCTGGGCCGCCAGACCGTGCTGCGCGCCGAGCTGCCCCTGTCCATCGCGGGCACGACCATCACGCGCTTTTGCGCCTCGGGCCTGCAGTCCATCGCCATCGCGGCGGGCCGCATCGTGGCCGAGGGCGTGGACGCCATGCTGGCCGGCGGCATCGAGACCATCTCGGGCATCCGCCCCGGCAACAACCTGCCCACCGACATGGACCCCTGGCTGGTCGAGCACAAGCCCGCGCTGTACATGGCCATGATCGACACGGCCGACATCGTGGCGCGCCGCTACGGCATCAGCCGCGAGGACCAGGACGCCTTCTCGCTGCAAAGCCAGCAGCGCACGGCCGCCGCCCAGGCCGCCGACCTGTTCAAGGACGAAATCATTGCCTGCGCCACGCGCATGGCCGAGAAGAACAAGGACACGGGCGAGATCACCTACCGCGACGTGGTCGCCACCAAGGACAACTGCAACCGCGCCTCCACCACGTTGGAGGGCCTGGCCAAGCTGGAACCCGTCAAGGGCCCGGACCAGTTCATCACGGCCGGCAATGCCTCGCAGCTGTCCGATGGATCGTCGGCCTGCGTGCTGATGGAAGCCAGGCAGGCCGAGCGCCTGGGCCTGTCCCCGCTGGGCGCCTTCCGCGGCTTTGCCGTGGCCGGCTGCGAGCCTGACGAAATGGGCATCGGCCCCGTCTTCGCGGTCCCCAAGCTGCTGGCGCGCCACGGCCTCAAGGTCGAGGACATCGACCTGTGGGAACTCAACGAGGCCTTCGCCTCCCAGGCCCTGTACTGCCAGCGCAAGCTGGGCATTCCCAACGAGCGCCTGAACGTCAACGGCGGCGCCATCTCCATCGGCCACCCCTTCGGCATGACGGGTGCGCGCCTGGCGGGCCACATCCTGCTGGAAGGCCGGCGCCGCAAGGCCAAGTGGGGCGTGGTCACCATGTGCATCGCAGGTGGCATGGGCGCCGCAGGCCTGTTCGAAATTTATTGAATAAGCACCCCCTGAGCGGCTGGCGCCGCTTCCCCCTCTCTCGCTTCGCGGGAGGGGAACGACGCCCTTGCTGCGGGGCGGCCCTTGCTCGGCGTCCCTCGCTTAGGGCACGCCAATTTCAGGGCTGCAAACGGCTTACAACGCCACGGATTACTGGGGAATAGCAATGGATTTGCAATTTACGACTGAAGAACTGGCCTTCCGCGACGAGGTTCGCGGCTTCCTCAAGGACAAGCTGCCCGAGGACCTGTCGCACAAGGTCAAGAACGGCCTGCAACTGAGCAAGCAGGACATGGAGCGCTGGCACGCCATCCTCAACGAGCGCGGCTGGCTGGCCAACCACTGGCCCGAGCAGCACGGCGGCCCGGGCTGGAGCGCGGTGCAGAAATTCATCTTCGAGCATGAATGCGCACTGGCGGGCACGCCGCGCATCGTGCCCTTCGGGCTGAGCATGCTGGGCCCCGTCCTGATCAAGTACGGCAACGAGGCGCAGAAGGCCCACTGGCTGCCGCGCATCCTCAATGGCGCCGACTGGTGGTGCCAGGGCTATTCGGAGCCGGGTTCGGGATCGGACCTGGCCTCGGTCAAGACGTCTGCCGTGCGCGATGGAGATCACTACATCGTCAACGGCCAGAAGACCTGGACCACGCTGGGCCAGCACGCCAACATGATCTTCTGCCTGGTGCGCACCAACCGCGAGGCCAAGGCGCAGCAGGGCATCAGCTTCCTGCTGGTGGACATGAACTCGCCCGGCGTGGAAGTGCGCCCCATCATCACGCTGGATGGCGAGCACGAGGTCAACGAAGTCTTCTTCACCGACGTCAAGGTGCCCGTGGAGAACCTGGTCGGCGAGGAGAACAAGGGCTGGACCTACGCCAAGTACCTGCTGACCTACGAGCGCACCAACATCGCGGGCGTGGGCTTCTCGGTGGCCGGCCTGGAAAAGCTCAAGGCCGTCGCCGGCCGCATGCTGCGCAACGGCAAGTCGCTGACGCAGGACCCGCTGTTCGCGGCCCGCCTGGCCAAGGTCGAGATCGACCTGGAGAACATGAAGACCACCAACCTGCGCGTGATCGCCGCCGTGGCCGGCGGCGGCGTGCCGGGCGCCGAAAGCTCCATGCTCAAGATCCGCGGCACCGAGATCCGCCAGGAAATCCTGTCTCTGGTGCGCCGCGCCATGGGACCCTACGCCGCGCCCTTCATCGAAGAGGCCCTGCAGGCCGGCTACGACCAGCCTGCCATCGGCGACGCGGCTGCCGCCACGGCCGCCGCCGCGTACTTCAACTACCGCAAGCTGTCGATCTTCGGCGGCTCCAACGAAATCCAGAAGAACATCATCTCCAAGATGATCCTCGGCCTCTGATCCGGCAAGGAAAACGGAATATGAACTTCGAACACACCGAAGACCGCCGCATGCTGGCGGACAGCCTCAACCGCTTCGTCTCCGAGCAGTACGCCATCGAGGCGCGCAACCACGTCGCCTATGGCGAGGAAGGCCACAGCCCGCTGCTGTACGGGCAGTTCGCGGACATCGGCGCCATCGGCGCGCTGTTCCCGGAAGACGCTGGCGGCTTCGGCGGCCATGGCTTCGACATCAGCGTGGTCTTCGAATGCCTGGGCCGCGGCCTGGTGGCCGAGCCGCTGCTGGGCGCCCTGGTCGTGGGCCAGGCCCTGATCGCGGCTGGCAGCGATGCGCAAAAGGAACAACTGGCAGCCATCATCGGCGGCACGTCCATCGCTGCCCTGGCCCATGACGAGCCCGGCAGCCACTACGAGCTCAACAACGTCGCCACCACGGCCGTGCGCAGCGGCGACGGCTGGGTGCTGAACGGCGCCAAGGGCGTGGTCGCTTTTGGCGAGAAGGCCGACCTGCTGCTGGTCTCGGCCCGCACCTCGGGCAGCCAGTACGACGAGGCCGGCATCAGCCTGTTCCTGGTCCCCGGCAATGCCGCAGGCATCGCCAAGCGCGGCTACAACCGCATCGAGGGCGGCCGCGCGGCCGAGCTGGTGCTGGACAAGGTGCAGGTCGGCGCAGACGCCCTGCTGGGCGAAGAAGGCCGGGGCCTGTCCCTGCTGGAACGTGTCAGCGGCTACGCCGTGCTGGCGCTGACCGCCGAGGCCGTGGGCGCCATGGACGTGGCCAAGGACCAGACGCTGGAGTACCTGCGCACGCGCAAGCAGTTCGGCGTGCCCATCGGCAGCTTCCAGGCCCTGCAGCACCGCATGGCCGACCTGCTGCTGGAAGTGGAGCAGGCGCGCTCGGCCGTGATCAACGCGGCCGCCGCCATTGCGGACGAAGACCGCGTGGCGCGCGAGAAGGCCCTGTCGGCCGCCAAGTACAGCATCGGCCGCATCGGCACCCTGGTGGCCGAGGAAAGCATCCAGATGCATGGCGGCATCGGCATGACCTGGGAGCTGCCCCTGGCCCACTACGCCAAGCGCCTGGTCATGATCGACCACCAGTTCGGCGACGAGGACCACCATCTGTCGCGTTACATCGCACTCGGCTCGCAACACTGAGCCAAGGAAAGCCGCCATGACCGAAGCGAACCAAGTCCTGCTGACCCGCCGCGAAGGCGCCGTGCTGGTGCTGTCCAACAACAACGTGGCCGCGCGCAATGCGCTGTCGCCCGAGTTCTACGCGGCCGTCTCGGCGGCGCTCAAGAGCGCGGCGACCGACCCCACCGTGGGCGCCGTGGTGCTCACGGGCGAGGGCGGCCACTTCTGCGCGGGCGGCGACCTGCGCCAGCTGGCCAAGCGCCGCGAGCTGCCGGTGCAGGAGCGACGCGCCAAGCTCGAAGGCCTGCATGACCTGATCCGCAGCGTGCGCGACTTTCCCAAGCCCGTGATCGCCGCCGTCGAAGGCGCGGCGGCCGGCGCGGGCCTGTCGCTGGCCCTGGCCTGCGACATGCTGGTGGCGGCGAAGAACGCCGTGTTCTCGGTCGCCTACGTCAAGGTCGGCCTCACGCCCGATGGCGGCGCCACCGCCTTCCTGGCCGAGTTCGTCTCGCGCCAGGTGCTGACCGAGCTGTGCCTGACCGGCGAGCGCATCAGCGGCGAGCGCCTGCATGCCCTGGGCCCCGTCAACCGCCTGTCCGAACCGGGCCAGGCCCAGGCCGACGCCGTGGCGCTGGCCGCCCAGGTGGCCACCGGCCCCGACCAGGCCATGGCCCTGATCAAGGACCTGTGCCGCCAGGCGCCGCGCAACACGCTGGAAGAGCAGCTGGAGCTGGAGGCGCAGTACATGGTGCGCTCGCAGGAGAGCGAGGAATCGCGCGAAGGCATTGGCGCCTTCCTCGAAAAGCGCGCTGCTGACTTCACCAAGCTGCGCGGCTGAAACCGCTCAAGACCTAAAAGACTTTCCAAGGAGACAACGCACATGGCCGACAGCCACAACGATCAGAACCAGGACATCGACTTCCCGCTGGAGGGTGTGCGCGTGCTCGACCTCTCGCGCGTGTTCGCGGGGCCGCTGTGCGGCATGGTGCTTGCCGACTTCGGCGCCGAAGTGGTCAAGGTCGAGCACCCGGGCCGCGGCGACGACACGCGCGATTGGGGCCTGCGCATCGGCAAGACCGAGACCACCTACTACAACAGCATGAACCGCAACAAGCGGTCCATCACGCTGGACCTGCAGACCCCCGAGGGCGTGAAGATCGTCCACGACCTGCTGCCCCAGTTCGACGTGGTCATCCACAACTTCAAGACCGGCGGCGCCGAGAAGCTGGGCCTGGGCTACGAACAGCTCAAGGCCATCAAGCCCGGCATCATCTACTGCGCCGTGGCCGGCTATGACAGCAGCGGCCCCGAGGCCAAGCGTCCCGGCTACGACCTGGTCATCCAGGGCGAGGCCGGCCTCATGGCGCTCAACGGCGAGGCCGGCACGCCGCCGCTCAAGTTCGGCGTGGCCGTGGTCGACCTCATGACCGGCATGTACGCGGCCCAGGCCATCCTGGCCGCGCTGTTCCGCCGCGAGCGCACGGGCAAGGGCCGCCTCATCGAGATGGCGCTGTACGACAGCGGCATCATGATCACCGGCTACTACGGCCTGGATGCCATGCAGCTCGGCCACGACCCCGAGCGCTACGGCAATGCCCACCCCTCCATCGTTCCCTACGGCATGTACGAGGCGGCCGACGGCCCGCTGATCATCGCCGTGGGCAACAACGCCCAGTTCGACAAGTTCTGCCGCCAGGTGGTGATGCGCCCCGACATCGTCGAGGACGAGCGTTTCTCCACCAACGTCAACCGCGCCAAGAACCGCCTGGAGCTGGGCCCCATGCTCAAGGAACTGATCCGCTCCTTCCCGCGCGATCTGCTGCTGGAGCGCCTGACGGCCGCCGGCATCCCCTGCGGCCGCGTGGCCGGCCTGCACGAGGCCCTGACCAGCGAGCGCACGCGCCGTGGCGGCCTGCTGCGTGACATGCCCCACCCCGTGGTCGGCACCACGCCCGTGTTCGCGCCGCCCTACCGCCTGGATGGCCAGCGCCTGCCCATCCGCCATGCACCGCCCACGCTGGGCGAGGGCACGCGCGAGGTGCTGCACCGGCTGCTGAGCATGAGCGACGAGCAGCTGCAGCAGCTGCAGTCCAAGGGCGTGCTGACCCTGCCCGAGACCCCCGCGCAACAGGGATAAGAGGACCGATCACGCGACTGATTCCACGGGGGCCATTGATGCCCGGCTCCCGACCCGCCAGGTTTGCATGCCGCACCAAGACGGCACCCATAGACAGCAATACCCAGGAGACAAAACCATGAGCAACCAAGTCACACGCCGCGACATTCTTCAAGGGCTGGCCGCCATCGGCGGCACCAGCCTGCTGGCCACGGGCGCCACCAGCGCCCTCGCACAGGCCGGCAAGCCGGCAGCTTGGCCTACCAAGCCCATCCGCGTGGTCGTGCCCTTCAACGCGGGCGGCGCCACCGACATCATTGCGCGCACCATCGGCGAGGCCCTGGCCAAGCGCGTGGGCCAGCCCGTGGTCATCGACAACCGCGCGGGTGCGGCCGGCATCCTGGGCACGGACGCCGTGGTCAAGGCGCCCGCCGATGGCCACACCCTGCTGGTCTCGCTCAGCACCTCCATGCTGATCAACCAGTTCCTCTACACCAAGCTGCCCTACAACCCGCAAAAGGACATCGCCCTGGTCACCCAGATCGCGGCGGCGCCCGTCACCCTGGTGGTCCATCCCTCGGTGCCGGCCAACAACATGAAGGAGCTGCTGGCCTACGTGAAGGCCAACAAGGGCAAGCTCTCGTACGGCTCCTGGGGCGTGGGCTCGTATGCCCACCTGGCCGGTGCCTACATGAGCAAGACCATGGACGCCGACATGACCCATGCCGCCTACAAGGGCGAGGCGCCCATGATCCAGGAGCTGATCGGCGGCCAGCTGCAGATGTGCTTTTCCAGCGCGCTCAACACCAAGCCCTTCATCGACTCGGGCAAGCTCAAGGCCATCGGCGTCACCGGCAAGGAGCGCATGGAAATCCTGCCCAAGCTGCCCACCATCCATGAGCAGGGCGTCACCGACGACGCCTACGCCATCTACGGCTGGGTGGCCATGGGCGCACCGGCCGGCGTGCCCAAGGAGATCGTGGACCAGCTCTACGGCCACCTGCGCGAAATCGCCAAGGACCCCAAGGTGCTGGAGCGCACCGTGGGCGCAGGCTTCATGCCGCTGATGAACAGCCCGCAGGCCTTCCGCGAGAACTACCAGCGCGACATGCCGATCTGGAAGGCGCTGGTGGAGGAAGCTGGCGCAAAGCTTGATTGATTTTTCTGGCCCGCAGTAGCGGGCCGCCACCGACGACTGCTGAGACAGCTTTGAGAGGAGACTTCATGTACACGCGCAATCCCGCATCCCCGGCACGCCCCACGCGGCGCAGCGTTCTGGCCCTGGCCGCAGCCCCGCTGCTGGCCGGCCTGGCCGGCGGCGCCCTGGCCGAGACCGGCTGGCCCAGCAAGATGCTGCGGCTGGTCGTGCCCTTCCCGGCGGGCGGCCCCACCGACACGGCATCGCGCATCGTGGGCCAGAAGCTGGGCGAGCGTCTCAAGCAGACCGTGGTGGTGGAAAACCGCCCTGGCGCCTCCGGCTCCATCGCGGCCGTGCAGGTCGCCAAGAGCCCGGCCGACGGCTACACGCTGATGATGCTGGCCACGCCCACGCTGCTGGCGCCGCACCTGTACAAGAAGGCCGGCTACGACACCGTCAAGGACTTCACGCCCGTGGCCACGGTCTATGACCTGCCCATCGTCATCGTGGTCAATCCCACGCTGCTGCCCGATGTCACCGACCTCAAGAGCCTGATCGCCCACGCCAAGGCGCAGAAGGTCGCGCTCAACTACACCAGCTCGGGCGCCGGCAGCTTCGGCCACCTGAGCATGGAGCTGCTCAAGCAGATGGCCGGCTTCGACATGCAGCACGTGCCCTACAAGGGCGGCGTGCCCGCCATCACCGACACCATCGGCGGCCAGGTGCCCATCATGTATGCCGACCTCGTGGCCGCGCTGCCCCACATCCAGGCCGGCAAGCTGCGCGCCATCGCCGTGGGATCGCCCCAGCGCGTGGCCATGCTGCCCGACACCAAGACCATTGCCGAGCAGGGCATCAAGGGCTACGACGCCGTCTCCTGGGGCGGACTGCTGGCGCCCAAGGGTACGCCCAAGGCCGTGGTTGACCGCATCGCCAGCGAAGTGCAGCAGATCCTGGCCGACAAGGACATCCAGGAAAAGCTGCTCAACGCAGGCGCCATCGCCGCCTACCAGAACCCCGCCCAACTGGGCCAGCGCATCCAGCAGGACTACACGCGCTGGGGCCAGCTGATCCGCGACAAGGGCATTGCAGTGGAGTGACATCGACATGAAGACACGCATCACCGAACTCTTTGGCATCGAGCATCCCATCATCCAGGGCGGCATGCACCATGTGGGCCTGGCCGAGCTGGCCGCCGCCGTCTCCAACGCGGGCGGCCTGGGGCTGATCACGGGCCTGACCCAGCGCACGCCCGAGCTGCTGGCGCGCGAGATCGCGCGCTGCCGCGAGATGACGGACAAGCCCTTCGGCGTCAACCTGACCTTCCTGCCCTCGGTCAACCCGCCCGACTACCCGGGCTACGTCAAGGCCATCATCGAAGGCGGCGTCAAGGTCGTGGAGACGGCGGGCAACAACCCGCAGAAATGGCTGCCCGCGCTCAAGGAAGCCGGCATCAAGGTCATCCACAAGTGCACCTCGGTGCGCCATGCGCTCAAGGCCGAGGCCATCGGCTGCGACGCCATCAGCGTGGACGGCTTCGAATGCGGCGGCCATCCGGGCGAGGACGACATCCCCAATTTCATCCTGCTGCCGCGCGCGGCCGAAGAGCTCAAGATTCCCTTCGTCGCCTCGGGCGGCATGGCCGACGGCCGCTCGCTGGTGGCTGCGCTGGCGCTGGGCGCCGAGGGCATCAACATGGGCACGCGCTTCATCGCCACGCAGGAAGCGCCCGTGCACGACAACGTCAAGCAGGCCATCGTCGCGGCCAGCGAGCTGGACACGCGCCTGGTCATGCGCCCGCTGCGCAACACCGAGCGCGTGCTGACCAACCCGGCCACCGAGCGCCTGCTGCAAAAGGAGCGCGAGCTGGGCGCGGCCATCACCTTTGCCGACATCGCGCCCGAGGTGGCCGGCGTCTATCCGCGCATCATGCATGACGGCGACATGGACGCAGGCGTCTGGTCCTGTGGCATGGTGGCCGGCCTGATCAACGACGTGCCCACGGTCCAGCAGCTGATCTCCGGCATCATGGACCAGGCCCATGCACTGATCAACGAGCGGTTGGCCGGCCTGGCCCGCTGACCGCCCATCTTCACAGGGCTTACGCAAACAGGATGCGACAACGTGCTGCGCCCCATGGCAAGCCGCTTGCCTTGTTCCTTCTTGCGTAAGTCGTACTTCAAAAACCAGGAAAGAGCTTTCTCATGAAAATCCTTGTACCCGTCAAGCGTGTCGTGGACTACAACGTGAAGGTCC
>NZ_MYFL01000003.1:824259-985292 GCF_002193035.1 Delftia sp. K82
CCAAGGTGGACAGCGCCGACACTTTCGAGCGTCCAATCTACGCAGGCAACGCCATTGCCACGGTGCAAAGCAGCGACAAGATCAAGGTCATCACCGTGCGCGGCACGGGTTTTGACGCAGCGGCCACCACGGGCGGCAGCGCCCAGGTGGAGCAGTTGGCCGCCGCTGGCGACAACGGCAAGAGCAGCTTCGTGGGTCGCGAGGTCACCAAGAACGACCGCCCGGAACTGACGGCCGCCAAGATCATCGTCTCCGGCGGTCGCGCGCTGGGCAGCAGCGAGAAGTTCAACGAAGTCATGACCCCGCTGGCCGACAAGCTGGGCGCCGCCATCGGCGCTTCGCGCGCAGCGGTGGACGCAGGCTATGCGCCCAATGACCTGCAGGTCGGCCAGACCGGCAAGATCGTCGCGCCCCAGCTGTACATTGCGGCCGGTATTTCCGGCGCCATCCAGCACTTGGCCGGCATGAAGGACTCCAAGGTGATCGTGGCGATCAACAAGGACCCCGAGGCACCGATCTTCTCGGTGGCCGACTATGGCCTGGAGGCCGACCTGTTCCAGGCCGTGCCCGAGCTGGTGCAGTCGCTGTAAGAACGCAAGGCACCGCACCGGGAGGCGGTGCCAGCGGGCCCGGGTGAAGTATCCGGGCCCTGGCCAGAGCGGCACACAAGGCATGTGCCCCGGCCCCACCTGGTTCAGAGATGCAGGAGACAGATATGCAGATTTCCATGGGCCGCCGCAGCCTTGCGCTTGCGGCTGTTGTCTTTGTGGCCACCACGGGCGCCAGCGCACCGGCATGGGCCCAGGCCAGCGACTTTCCCACGCGCCCGATCACGCTGATCGTGCCCTTCCCCGCAGGCGGCTCCACCGACCGCCACATGCGCACCCTGGCCGACATCGCGGGCAAGCAGCTGGGCCAGGCCATCATCGTGGAGAACAAGCCCGGCGCGGGCGGCACGCTGGGCCCGGGCAACATGTCCCGCACGGCCAAGCCCGATGGCTACACCATCACCCAGTTCCCCATGTCCATGCTGCGCATGGCGCACATGCAGAAGACGGCCTGGAACCCGGTCACGGACTTCACCTACATCATCGGCGTCTCGGGCTACACCTTCGGCTTCACGGTGCGCTCGGACTCGCCCTACAAGAGCTTCAACGAGTACATTGCCGCCGCGCGCAAGAGCCCCGGCAAGATCGAGTACGGCTCCACCGGCATAGGCTCCTCGCCCCACCTGCTGATGGAGGAGCTGGCCGAGAACGCCAAGGTCACGCTCAACCACGTGCCCTTCAAGGGCAACGCCGACCTGCAGCAGGCCCTGCTGGGCGGCCACGTGGCCGCGCAAAGCGATGCCTCGGGCTGGGACACCTATGTGGATGGCGGCCAGATGCGCCTGCTCATGACCTTCGGCGAAAAGCGCACCCAGCGCTGGCCCGAGGTGCCCACGGCCAAGGAGCTGGGCTATGGCGTGGTCTCCACCTCGCCCTACGGACTGGCCGGCCCCAAGGGCATGGACCCGGCCGTGGTGCGCAAGCTGCACGACGCCTTCAAGAAAGCCATGGATGACCCGCGCCACATCGAGGTGCTCAAGCAGCTGAACCAGGACGCCTGGTACCGCTCCGGCGCCGACTATGCGCAGTGGGTGCGCGAGGCCTATGCCAAGGACAAGGTCCTGATCGACCGCCTGGGCCTGGCCGCCAAGTAGGCCTGTCCTCCAATGCGCCCGCAGGGCCAGGGGCTCGCGGGCGCAGTCCGCTTGAGATTCGTGAATACGTGAGTTCGTGAAACGGAGTCCCTCATGACTGTTTCCCTGCCTTCCCCCGATGCGCCCTTCACCACGCTGGCCGAGCTGATCCGCAGCCACGCGCGCCAGCAGCCGGCCCATGCCGCGCTGCGCGACGACCAGCAGACGCTGAGCTACGCGCAGCTTGACGCCCTCATGGACCGCGTGGCCGCCGCGCTGCAGCGCGACGGCGTGCAGCCTGGCCAGGCGATTGCCATCTGCGCGTTGAACTCGGTGCGCTATGCCGCCCTGTTCCTGGGCGCCTTGCGCGCGGGCGTGGTGGTTGCGCCGCTGGCGCCGTCCTCCACGGCCGACAGCCTGGCCTCCATGCTGCGCGATGCCCAGGCGCGCCACCTGTTCCTCGACAAGGCGGCCCAGGACCTGGTGCCTGCCGACGGCGCCCTGCAATGCATCTCGCTGGACGGTGCCGCGCCCGGCCGGGCCTTTGACGACTGGCTGGCGCCCGAAGGCGCGCAGCCCGCGCCCGTGAGCGTGGAGCCGGCCGCGCCGTTCAACATCATCTATTCCTCGGGCACCACGGGGGTTCCGAAGGGCATCGTGCAGTCGCACGGCATGCGCTGGGCCCACATCAACCGGGGCAGCGTCTACGGCTATGGCCCCGAGGGCACGACGCTGCTAGCCACGCCGCTGTACTCCAACACCACGCTGGTGGTGTTCTTCCCCACGCTGGGCAGCGGCGGCTGCGTGGTACTGATGCCTAAATTCGACGCGGCCCGCTACCTGCAGCTGGCCCAGCAGCACCGCGTCACCCACACCATGCTGGTGCCCGTGCAGTACCAGCGCATCATGGCGCTGCCGCAGTTCGGCGAGCATGACCTGTCCAGCTTCCGCGCCAAGTTCTGCACCAGCGCGCCGTTCCGGGCCGAGCTCAAGGCCGACGTGGTGGCGCGCTGGCCCGGCAGCCTGACCGAGTTCTACGGCATGACCGAAGGCGGCGGCACCTGCATCCTCGAAGCCCATCTGCACCAGGACAAGCTGCACACCGTGGGCAAGCCCGCCGAGGGCCATGACATCCGCCTCATCGACGAGGACGGCCGCGAGGTTGCCCCGGGCGAGGATGGCGAGGTCGTGGGCCATTCGGCCAGCATGATGACCGGCTACCACGGCCAGCCCGCCAAGACGCGCGAGGCCGAATGGTTCGACCCCACGGGCAAGCGCTTCATCCGCACGGGCGACGTGGGCCGCTTCGATGCCGATGGATTCCTCACCCTGTTCGACCGCCGCAAGGACATGATCATCAGCGGCGGCTTCAACATCTACCCCAGCGACCTGGAAACCCAGCTGCGCGCCCACCCGGCAGTGGACGACGTGGCCGTGGTCGGCGTGCCGTCCGAGCAATGGGGCGAGACGCCCGTGGCCTACGTGGTGTCGCGCGCGGGGCAGCCGGCCCTGCCCGAGGACATCATGGGCTGGTACAACCAGCGGGCCGGCAAGACCCAGCGCCTGGCGGACCTGCGCTTCATTGCCGAGCTGCCGCGCAGCGCCATCGGCAAGGTGCTCAAGCGCGAGCTGCGCGACCAGTACGCGACGGGGCGCTGAACCGGCGGATGCTTTCTCCAAACGATGTCCACCACGATGTCCACCAAGAGGTACACCCCATGAGCAACGACACCACGATGTCCGAGGTCCGCCGCCAGGTGACGGCCGAGGAATGGCAGACCCGCATCGAGCTGGCCGCCGCCTACCGGCTGGTCGCCCACTTCGGCTGGGACGACCTGATCTTCACCCACATCTCGGCGCGCGTGCCGGGCCAGCCCGACCAGTTCCTGATCAACCCCTACGGCATGCTGTTCGACGAGATCACCGCGTCCAGCCTGGTCAAGGTGGACCACGAGGGCCGGCCGCTGATGGAGACCGAGTACGACGTCAACCCGGCCGGCTTCGTCATCCACAGCGCCATCCACGACGGCCGTCCCGAGGTGCAGTGCGTGCTGCACACGCACACGCGCTACGGCGTGGCCGTCTCGGCGCAGAAGGAGGGGCTGCTGCCCATCTCCCAGCAGTCCATCTTCCCGCTGGCGCGCCTGGCCTACCACGACTATGAAGGCGTGGCCCTGCGCGACGACGAGAAGCCGCGCCTGGTCGATGACCTGGGCGCCAGCAACTTCCTCATCCTGCGCAACCACGGCCTGCTGACCTGCGGCCGCAACGTGGCCGAGGCCGTGCTGGCCATGTACACGCTGGAGTCGGCCTGCCGCATCCAGATCCTGGCGCAGTCGGGCGGCGGCGAGCTCACGCGCATCCCGCAGGACATCATTGCCGACGCGGTCAACCAGTCGCGCCAGGTCACCAAGGGCAAGGGCGCAGGCCTGGCCTGGCCCGGCCTGCTGCGCCGTCTTGATCGAATCGATCCTTCTTACAAGCAATAGCACCCCCTGAGTCGCTGCGCGCCTTCCCCCGTTGCACGGCGCCTCTCTACTCGCTGCGCGAGGGAGGGGGACGACACCCTCGCGGCGGGGCGGCGCGGCCGGCATAGGCCCTTGCTCGGTGTCCCGCGCTGGGGCTGCTGCCGTTTCGCAGGCAGCGAACAGTGCTCAGATTCATGGAGAAATCAATGGGAATTCTGGTCAACATCCATCCGAGCATGGGCGCGCCCATCATCGACTCGCTGCGCGCGCTGGCGCCCGGCGTGCAGGTCTGGGGCCACCGCGAAGAAGCGCCGGCCGACGCGGTCGAGGCCATGCTCGCCTGGAGCCTCAAGCCGGGCGTGCTGCCGGCCTATCCGGGCCTGAAGCTGCTGTGCGCGCCCAGCGCGGGCGTGGACAAGCTGCTGGCCGTGCCCGACCTGCCGGCCGGCCTGCCCGTGGCGCGCACCGTCGATCCGCAGCAGCATGTGGAGATCGCCCAGTACGTGGTGGGCACCGCGCTGCGCCACACGCGCGAGCTGGACCTGTTCGCGCGCCAGCAGCAGGCCGGCGACTGGCTGCGCCGCCCCGTGCGCGCCAGCGCAGACTGCCGCGTGGGCATCCTGGGCCTGGGCGAGGTCGGCCGCTTCGTGGCCGGCGCCATGCAGGCCATCGGCTACCCCGTCGCAGGCTGGAGCCGCAGCGCCAAGAGCATTGCAGGCCTGGCCACGCACAGCGGTGCCGAAGGTCTGAAGCAACTGCTGTCCATCAGCGACATCCTGGTCTGCGCCTTGCCGCTCACGCCCGAGACGCGCGACCTGCTGGACCGCCGCACCCTGTCCCAGCTGCCGCGCGGCGCCTACTTCATCAACGTGGGGCGCGGCGAGCAGGTGGTGGAAGACGACCTGCTGGCCTTGCTCGACGAAGACCATCTGGCCGGCGCCGCGCTGGACGTGCTGCGCGACGAGCCGCCCCAGCCCGGCAACAAGGTCTGGGGCCATCCCAAGGCCTTCGTCACGCCGCACATCGCGGCCCAGGCCTCGGCCGACACCGTGGCGCGCCAGTGCCTGGAGAACCTGCGCCGCCTGCGCGCGGGCGAGCCGCTGCTCAACCTTGTGGATGTGGCGCGGGGGTATTGAGCCTTGTTTTCCATCCGACGCTGCGCTGTTGCGTGGCGTTTTTTCATCGCCGGGCCGCCCCAAGATGAAAAGCGGCCCCCTTGGGGGGCAGCGGACCTTGCGCAGCAAGGGTAGCGTGGGGGCCATTTTTCAACTGAGAAGAATCCAGAGACACCATGCCTTCGACTTCCCGCCGCGGCTTTTTGCAATCGACCGCTGCCGCCGCTGCAGCAGCCACCACCGTGCTGGCTCCCTCGGCCTGGGCCCAGAGCCCCTGGCCCTCCAAGCCCATCCGCATCATCGTTCCCTACACGGCAGGCGGCTTCACCGACCAGATGGCGCGCCTGCTGCAGGCCGGCCTGCAAAAGGCCCTGGGCCAGCCCGTCATCGTGGAGAACAAGCCTGGCGCCAACAGCATCATCGGCGTGGACCAGATCGCCAAGGCCGCGCCGGACGGGCACACCTTCGGCGTGGTCATCGCGGCCTATGCGGCCAACACCACGCTCTATCCCAAGCTGCCCTACAACCCGAAGAAGGACCTGGTCGGCGTCTCGCTCATGGGCGTCTCGCCCCTGGTCGCTGCCGTGGCCATGAACGCGCCCTTCAAGACCACGCCCGAGCTGATCGCCTATGCCAAGGCCAATCCCGGCAAGGTGGGCTTCGGCTCCTCGGGCAGCGGCTCCAGCGCCCACCTGACCACCGAGCTGATGAAGCTGCTCACCAGGACGGACATGGTCCACGTGCCCTACAAGGGCGCCGCGCCTGCGCTGGCCGACCTCATGGGCGGCCAGATCCCACTGTTCCTGGACCCGCCGCCCAACCTCATCCAGCCCGCCAAGGCCGGCCGCATCCGCCTCATCGGCGTGGCCAGCGACAAGCGCCTGGCCGCGCTGCCCGACGTGCCCACCTTCGTGGAGCAGGGCTACGACGGCTTGCTGGGCAGCACCTGGGCGGCCATGATCGCGCCGGCCGGCGTGCCGCGCGAGATCGTGCAGCGCATGTCTGCCGAGGTGTCGCGCATCATCCGCAGTGCCGAGGTGTCGCAGCGGCTGGAGCAGGTGATGGGGACGTTTGCGGAGGGGTCCACGCCTGAGGAGTGCGATCGGTTCATTGCTGCCGAGACGGAGAAGTGGGGGAGGGTGATTCGGGAGGCGAAGGTGACGGTGGACTAGGTTTTGCTGGTCCGTTGACCCTTTTGTTCGTCGGTCTGTTTTTCTGTTTTTGCCCCTGCCGGGTGGTTGTTTTTCGAGGCCGGGTTTCGGCCCGGCGGCCGACCCGCTTTCTTGTCGCGCGACAAGAAAGCGGGGCAAAGAAGCGCGCCCCGAACTGCCCACGACCCTTCGCTTCGCTGCGGGCGACCTGCGTTGGGCGGGATGCGGGGTGCGCCGTGAAACTCGTTGCGCGCTGCGCGCTTCACTCAAACATCACGGCGAGCTAGACAACGAAGCAAGCCTGTCCTTCGGCAGGCTTGCCACCCCGCATCCCGCCCAACGCAGGCGTGGGCAGAAGGGGGGAGGCTGGGGGGCAGCCAACAGCCAGAAATACAAACAGCCGATGCGCATTGGTGCGCTCGGCTGTTTTCATGGAGTTGGGTGCGGCGTCAGGGTTCGGGCCTGGCGGTGTTGCGCAGGACGTGGATTTCGTCGTCCATGGAGGTGGCCAACCGTTCGGCGCTGTGCTGGATGGTGCGCAAGGCGCTGATCACCACATCCGGATCGCGCAGGCCTTCTGGCGTCTGCAGCCATGACTGCGCGAGCTGGGATAGTGCAGAGACCTCGTTGCAGCCTGATTGAACCATGGCGTTCATCTCGGCGACGGCCATGGTCAGTTGCGTGGTTCTGGCGCTGCTGGGTCGGAATTCCTGCTTCATGGCATGGCCCTCCATGTGAATGTGAGGGCGCTCTGAATCATCGGCGCTGTATGCATGGTTCCGTGCTCCTTTGAGAGACTTGAAACCACCAATCCGCGTTCTTACGCGCAGACAGGTGGACGGGATGTTAAGAACACGCTCAAAGCCGTGCGGACGCCCTTGCGGGTAGCCCCATCCCGTCCATAACCGTAGGGACGTGGGCGTACACCCACGATCCGGCAATGCAGACGTGACAAGGCCTCGTTAACGGGGAGGCCGCACCGCTTTGAGAAAAGGTGTTCTTACGCACCAGCCCCTGTACTGGGGGCCACTCGGAATGATAGAGGCTTTGAATGAAAGCGAGGCCAAAGTCCCAGGCCGAGCGCAGCGACCGCCACGACGCAGGTTGCCCGCAGCGAAGCGGAGGGTCGCGGACATTCGGGTCGCCTTCTTTGATCTGACCTCTCTTGGCGAATCAAGAAAGGGCAGTCGGCTGCCGGGCCGAGACCCGGCCTCGAAAAGACCCCCCCGGCAGGGGCAAAAACAATCAGGCAGCCCCCACCCTCCACCGCCTCCTGGGCGCCCTCAACGCATGCCTTTCCCGATAGGCAGCAGGCGCCATCCCCACATACCGCAAGAACACCCGCCGAAACGCCGAGGCATCCCCATACCCGCAGGCCAGCGCCACGGACGGCACGCTCTCCAGCGTGATCTCCAGCAGCACCCGGGCCCGTGCGCATCGCAGGCGGTGCAGGTGGTCCAGCGGGCTGTGGCCCAGTTCCTGCTGGAAGTGGCGCAGCAGGGTGCGCGGGCTGGTGGATGCCGCGTCCGCGAGGGCCTGCAGGTCATAGGGCTGCTCCACGCGCGCCTCCAGCCAGGCGATGGCATGGGCCAGCACGCTGTTGCGCGTGGCGGGAATGCGGCGGTCCTGCAGGGCGGCCCGGGTGGCGCGTTCACGCTGGGCATCGGGCTGCAGCACGGCGGCCAGCGCTGCGGCCAGGTCGTCGCCGAAGGCATGGCGTGTGAGCGCGACGGCCATGGGTGCCAGGGCCTCGGGGTGGGAGGCGCTGAGCCAGGGCCTGTCGTCCATGAAGGGCTGGCCCTCGGCCAGCTCGATGCCCGGGAAGTCCAGGCCAAAGCCGCCCATGAAATACCAGGGCAGGGCCACGCGCCGGCCCTGGCAGCGGCCGCCGGCTGCCGCAAACCAGGCGGCGCTGCCCAGCGTGCATACGGCCAGGCCCTGGTCGAAGGCCGTGGTGATGCGCCGGGTGAGGGCAGGATGCGCGGCGACGATGTCGCGGATGGAGGGAATGTCGGGGCAGTGCAGCGCGCTCACGAAGACGGCCTGCGCGGGTCCCTCGGCTGCCGCGCCTTCGGCCGCATGCGGCATGGCAGGCAGGGGACGGCCCTGGCCGTCGACCCAGCGCCAGCCAAAGCGCGGTGCGCGCCGGCCCAGGCGCAGGCTGGCGACCAGGTTGGCGCTGCGCAGCATCTCCACCAGGTGCGCGGCATGGCCGATGGCGCTGTGCTCCAGGCAGGGCAGCTCGATGATGAAGGCTCGGGGCATGGCGGTTCTGGCTCCTCGAATGGCGATTTTGACGTGCCCGTCATACGTGCTTCACTTTTAGCATGGCTGCTTGTGCCACTTTCCAGGACCACGAAGATGCTCCACACCAGCGCCGAGACAAAGCCTTCCTCCTTCCCGCGCACAGGCCTGCGCTCCATCGCCCTGGCCGGGCTGCTGGCCTGCGGCCTGCCACTGGCGGCCAGCGCCCAGGGGCTCGATGCACAGGGCCTGGCGGCCCTGGATGCCGCCATCCAGCCGCTGGCGCCCAAGATGGTGGATTGGCGCCGCGACATCCACCAGCACCCTGAACTGTCGGGGCAGGAAGAACGCACGGCCAAGCTGGTGGCCGATCACCTGCGCCGCCTGGGCATGGAGGTGCAGACCGGCGTGGGCGGCACGGGCGTGGTGGGCGTGCTGCGCGGCGGCCAGCCGGGCAAGACCGTGGCGCTGCGTGCCGACATGGATGCGCTGCCCGTGGCCGAGAAGACCGGCCTGCCCTTTGCCTCCAAGGCCAAGGCCCAGTACATGGGCAAGGAGGTTTCGGTCATGCATGCCTGCGGGCACGATGCCCACGTGGCCATGCTCATGGGCGCGGCCGAGGCGCTGGCCGGCATGCGCGCGAAGCTGCCCGGCACGGTGAAGTTCATCTTCCAGCCCGCCGAGGAAGGCGCCCCGGTGGAGGCCGATGCCCACGGCCATGTGCCCAGCTTTGGTGCCAAAGCCATGGTGGAGGCCGGCGTGCTCAAGGACGTGCAGGCCATCTACGGCCTGCACATCACGGCCAACCTGCCCTCGGGCATGGTGGGCTATCGCAGCGGGCCGCTGATGGCGGGTTCGGACAGCCTGAGCATCCAGGTCGAGGGCCGGGGCGGCCATGGCTCGTCGCCGTGGAATGCGGTCGATCCCATCGTCGCGGCCAGCCAGGTGGTGCTGGGCCTGCAGACCGTGGTCAGCCGCCAGCTCAACATCAGCCTGGAGCCGGCCGTGCTGACGATCGGCTCCATCCAGGGCGGCACGCGCTACAACATCATCCCGGACAACGTGGAGATGCAGGGCACGCTGCGCACCTTCGACGAGGACATGCGCCAGGAGGCGCACAAGCGCATCACCGCCACGGCCGAGCAGATCGCGGCCTCCAGCGGCGCCAAGGCCAAGGTGCGTTTCGGTCCCGTGGCCTATCCGGTGACCACCAACCCCGCCGCGCTGACCGAAGCCTCGCTGCCCGCGCTCAAGCTGGCCATGGGCGGCAAGGCCATGGTGATTCCCAAGGTCAGCGGCTCCGAGGATTTCTCGGAATTCCAGAAGGTGGTGCCGGGCTTCTTCTACTTCCTGGGCGCGCCGCCGGCAGGCCAGGACTTTGCCAAGGCACCGTCCAACCACTCGCCGCTGTTCGACATCGACGAGAAGCAACTGCCCACGGGCGCGCGTTCACTGGCCGCGCTGGCCGTGGACTACCTGCAGCGCAACCCATAGTTATTGGACTCCCCGGAGCGGCGGACGCCGCTTCCCGTTGCACGGCGTCCCCTCTCTCGCCGCGCGGGAGGGGGACGGCACCCTCGCTGCGGGGCGGCGCGGCCGGCGTAGGCCCTTGCTCGGTACCCCTGGCTTGAGATCGAGTCCGTGCGAACCGCGTCGGCTTTATTTGGCGCTAGCGATTGCCGATGGGCCTTTCCACCACCGGGCGATGGCGAGCCGGAAGGGCAGCAGCAGCGCCACGCCCAGCACCAGCTTGACGCCCAGGTCGCCCAGGGCCCAGGTCACCCAGGGCTCGGCGGCGCCTGCGAAGGCGATGCTCCAGAACAGGAAGGTGTCCAGGCAGGCGGCCAGCAGCGTGGCCACCAGGGGTGCACGCCACCAGCGGCCTGCACGCAGGCGGTGGAACACGCCGATGTCCAGCCACTGCGAGGCAATGAAGGCCGCGCCCGAGGCCAGCGCGATGCGCGGCGGCGCCAGCACCAGCGAGGCGGCAACGGCCACGGCAAAGCCCACCCAGGCCACGCGCCGGGCCTGCTGCGGGCCGAAGCTGCGGTTGACCAGCTCGCTCACCAGGAAGGCGAACGGATAGGTGATGGCACCCCAGGTCAGCCAGTCGTTGATGGCGTACTGCACCAGGATGTTGGACGACAGCACCACCACGCCCATGGCCGCAATGGCGGCCAGCAGCTGGGTGCGCGAGGGGGCGGCGAAACGGTGCGGACGCGGTGTCATGCTGCGCCACCGGAGCCGCGTGCGCCCGACGAGGGCAGGGGCAGCCCGAGGATGGCGCAGGCCACGGCCTCGCCCACCTTGACGCCGTCCACGCCGGCCGACAGGATGCCGCCCGCGTAGCTGGCGCCTTCGCCGGCCGGGTACAGGCCGCGCGTGTTCAGGCTGTGGAAGTCCGCGCCGCGCTCGATCTTCACGGGCGAGGAGGTGCGCGTTTCCACGCCGGTGAGCACGGCGTCGTGCATGTCGTAGCCGCGGATCTTCTTGCCGAAGGCGGGCAGCGCCTCGCGCATGGCCTCGATGGCGTAGGCCGGCAGCACGTGGTGCAGGTTGGTCAGCGTGATGCCGGGCTGGTAGGAGGGCTCGACCTCGCCCAGCGCGGCCGATTCCTTGCCCGCGATGAAGTCGCCCACCAGCTGGCCCGGCGCGTTGTAGTTGCGTCCGCCCAGCAGGTAGGCCTTGGTCTCCAGCTGGCGCTGCAGCACGATGCCCGACAGCGGGTGCAGCTCGCCGTCCTTGAGGTCTTCCACGCCATGGGTCTTGCCGTCGAAGGCCCAGGCAAAGCTCTTGGCATCGCGCGGATAGTCGGAGGGGTCGATGGCGCAGACCATGCCGGCGTTGGCATTGCGCTCGGCGCGCGAGTACTGGCTCATGCCGTTGGTGACCACGCGCTCGGGCTCGCTGGTGGCCGCCACCACGGTGCCGCCCGGGCACATGCAAAAGCTGTAGACCGCCCGCCCGTTGCTGGCGTGGTGCACCAGCTTGTAGTCGGCCGCGCCCAGCAGCGGGTGGCCGGCATGCCTGCCCCAGCGCGCCCGGTCGATCAGGCCCTGCGGATGCTCGATGCGAAAGCCCACCGAGAACGGCTTGGCCTCCATGTGCACGCCGCGTTCGTAGAACATGGCGAAGGTGTCGCGCGAGCTGTGGCCCAGGGCCATCACGGCATGGTCGGTCTCCAGCCACTGGCGCTCGCCGCTGTCCTGGTCCAGCACCTCCAGGGCGGTGAGATGGCGGTCCTCGCCCTCGCCCTCGATGCGCATGTCACACACGCGCTGGCCGAAGCGGATCTCACCGCCCAGGCGGATGATTTCCTCGCGGATGCCCTCGACCACCTTCACCAGCTTGAAGGTGCCGATGTGCGGGTGCGCGGCATAGAGGATCTCGGGCGGTGCGCCGTGGGTGACGAACTCCTGCATCACCTTGCGGCCCAGGTGGCGCGGGTCCTTGATCTGGCTGTAGAGCTTGCCGTCGGAGAAGGTGCCTGCGCCGCCTTCGCCGAACTGCACATTGGACTCGGGCACCAGCTCGCGCTTGCGCCACAGGCCCCAGGTGTCCTGGGTGCGCTCTCGCACCGAGCGGCCGCGCTCGATCACGATGGGCCTGAAGCCCATCTGCGCCAGCACCAGGGCCGCAAAGATGCCGCAGGGCCCGAAGCCCACCACCACGGGCCGGCGCTGCAGGTCGGCAGGCGCCTGGCCCACGGCATGCCAGCGCATGTCGGGCGTGGGGTTCACATGGGCATGGCTGGAGAACTGCTCCAGCAGTGCGGCTTCCTGGCTCTCGTCGGCCAGCGTCAGGTCCACGATGTAGACCGCCAGCAACTCGGACTTGCGCGCATCGAAGCTACGCTTGTGCACGTGCACGGAGGCAATGGCCTCCTCGGCAATGCCCAACTGGCGCGCGGCCAGGGCGCGCAGCGGCTCAAGGGGCAGATATTCGGTGTGGCTGTCGGGGTGGTATTGCACCGCCGACAGGGGCAGTTTCAGTTCAGAGACGCGGATCATGGCTTGTACCTATCAAGCAGAGGGCCGGCGATGGTAAGGCAAAGCAGCGCCCGGCACAGGCGGCGGCGGCTACATCCATGGAGCGTGCTCGGGTTCGCAAAGGCCAGGCGGGCGTGCGTGCGGGGCAGGCGGCCGGCGGGCCTGAAACACTGAAACACCAAGGGACTGGGACCGGGCCGCAAACCTTCGATGCATTGGCCCAGGCTTGCGGGAAATGCAAGGCATGCGAATGCATGTGCCCGATGACTGCAATAGTCGCTTTGCTGGTGGTATCAATAGCATGCCAATCAATAGGCGAACTCCTGATTCTTACCATGAGAATCAGAAAATTCCTAGAAGGAAAATCCCATTGTCAAAAAAGGTGTATTGGCTGAATCGGTGATTTCCTTGATCATTTGCTCCCTCCATCAGTTTCCTGCGGGCATAGCCGGAAGCTTTTGGGGCTTTTTCAAGAGAGGGTTGCCGGCAAGGGAAGCCATATGCGGGCAATGGAGTTCAACCAGATTGACATGCTGGCCTCAATTCCGGGTGCGCGGGTATTGAGGCTGGTTACGCCATATGAAAAAAACAATGGGAAGCGCCGCGCTCCGCGGCGCATTGGGAGTCATAGTCTGCGGGCTGGCAGGGGTGGGTACCGTCTGGTCGGAAGTGGTATCCCGGGTCACGGCCCTGCCAGATTCCGCCACGCGGGTGAACATGGGTGATGGTGGCCGCGTGCAGGTCACGCCGGCCCAGGTCACGGACGGTGTTTCATACAACGGCTTCAGCCAGTTCGATGTGGGCAAGGCTGGACTTACCTTCTTGAATGAGGGAGTCAAGGCGCGGACCATCGTGGCCGAGGTGTTTTCCGCTGCGCCCTCGCATATCACAGGAACCATCGATGTCAATGGCCCCCGCGCCAATCTGATTTTTGCGAATCAGAACGGCATCCGCGTCAATGGCGGCAGCTTTGTCAATTTCGGCAGCGTTGCGCTGACCACGGGCGCCGTGACGCTGCGCGATCAATTGCAGCCCTCGGGTTATGTCCAGCGGCTGGTGGATGTCCATACCAGGCAGGGCGAGATCGTGATTGGCGAGCAAGGGGTGTCAGGCAATCTGATCCGTCTGGAGATGATTGCCAAGAGCATTGCCCTGCAGGGTGCCGTCACCAACGAGTTCTCATCATCAAGCGCCCTGGTCCGCATGGTGGCCGGGGAATCCACGGCCCAGTTCGATACGGCGGCGTCGCCAACGGACAACTTGACGCCATGGGTCTACTACGAGGGAGGGAAGGCGCGCAGCACCGCATTGGCGGTGGACCTGAATGCGGATTCCAAGGTCACCTCCGGGCGTATCGAGATTCTGGTGACCGACCAGGGCGCCGGTGTGCGCAACCAGGGGCAGATGGTGGCCTCGGCCGGGGATTTCCGGCTGACCAGCACGGGACAGCTGGAGCAGATCGGCGGCAAGGTGCAGGCCCAGGGGCAGGTGGACATACGCTCCCGGGATATCGCGCTCGTTTCGCGCGGCGACGAGACCAGCCTGCTGGCGGCCGGCAGCCGTGTCCGCCTCCAGGCCGAAGGGGCCATCCGCAACCTGGGCGGCGAGATCTCCGGCCAGCAAGGCGTGGGCGAGGCAGAGGATGCCCATGCCGTCGTGCTCAAGGCCGGTGGCGGCATAGAGCACAGGACGCCCGTGGGGGCCGCGAAAGCCGCGCTGATCTTCGGCAGGGAAGGCTCCGTGCTGCTGGACAGCGGGCAGGGCGTGGATTCCATCAACGCACGCATCGTATCCAACAGCGATCTGGTCATTCGGGGAGCTGCGGATGTGCGCAACGAAAGCGTGCACATCGCCGGTGCCGGCCTGGAAGATTGGGCATCGCACAGCGTCTTCAAGCGCAGGAAAGGCTACAGCGTGGACATGGGCGAGCTGGCCGATCCTGCCAACCAGGCCTACTGGGTGGCGCAAGGCGATGTGCAGGTCAAGGCACGCAACTTCACCAACCTGGGCGGCCATGTGTTCTCCAACCAGGGCGGGATCAGGATAGAGGCAGACAACAACGTCCTGACCCAGGCGCACAGCATTGGCGGATTCGAGTACCGGCAAAGCTGCTTCCTGTTCGTCTGCAGGCGCACGGCCTCTTCCAACGAGGCGCTGGTGGGCGGGCAGATCATGGGTGCCGAATCGGTGGACATCCGTGCCGGCGGGCAGATCCTCAACGATGCCGGCCAGGTCTACGCAGGCAAGGGCATGACCCTGGAGGCTCCCGAGATCATCGCGCGAGGGCGCCCCGTGCATACCGTCATCCTGCGCGACAAGGGCCTCAAGGCCCTGTTCGGCGACACCTGGGCCAGGATCTATGCCACGGACCAGGGCGGCAGCTACACCGTCCAGCAAGGACGGCTGGTTCTGAAGGGGCTGGCATACCAGGACGGCGGGGTGTTGCAAGCCTCCGAAGGCGTGGACGGCGCCATCGAGGTGATTCGCAAGCCTTCCCGAGATGCGGTGCGCATCGAGGACCACCTCGGCATCTTCTGGTGGTGAACCGCATGAGCCACTGGATCTCCGCCGCGGGCATCTGCGCGCTGGCCCTCAGCCCGATGCTCGTCCATGCACAGTCCGTGTCTGCGCGCGACCCCAACGACCAGATCATCCGCGAGCAGCAGGAAAAACTGCGCGAGGAAATGCTGCGCCGCTCCGCACCCGCCAGCATTGAATTCGAGCAACCCGCTGCCGCAGCCGCAGGCATGGAAGACCGATTCCCCGAAGGCCTGCAGCCCCAGGGACCGGCCTTTCCCATTCATACCATCAGGCAAGACGGCATGGCGTTGCTGCCGGAGGCTGTCTTTGCCAGGGTCACCGCGCCCTTTGTCGGCCGCTCGATCGGGGTCGAACACATCAACGTGCTGCTGGAGCGTGTCAACCGGGCCCTGATCGCTGCGGGCTACACCACCTCGCGTGCCTACGTGGGCAACCAGAGCCTGCAGGAGGGCGTGCTGTCCCTCACCATCGTGCCGGGCCGCATCGAGCAATTGCTGTTCAACGGCACCCCCGTCGGTCCCGGCGACGATCAGGCGCTGGGCGTGCATCTGGCCCTTGCCATGAAGCAGGGCGACGTGCTGCGCCTGCGCGACATCGAGCAGTCGGTGGACCAGTTCAACCGCCTCAGGCGCAACAACGTGCAGGTGCAGATCCGCCCGGGCACGCAGCCGGGCGGCTCCATCGTCGAGTTCGTCAACCAGGCGGGCCAGGCCGCGCGCTACAACGTCTCGCTGGACAACCAGGGCGCGGCCGCCACCGGCCGCCTTCGCGTGCAGCTGGGCCTGGATGCCGGCAATGTGCTGGGCCTGATGGAGTCGCTGGGCGCCGGCCTGACCACCAGCACGGAAACCAACGCCCTGTATGGCACCTTCTCCGTGCCGCTGGGCTACGCCACGCTGTCGGCCATGGCTTCCGTGTCGGAATACCAGAACCTCATTGGCGACACCGCCCTGGTCCACGGCACATCGAAGACCTACACGCTGTCGCTGAGCCGCCTGCTGCAGCGCGACCAGAACAGCAAGACGGCCATGGACCTGAGCTTCTCGCACCGCAAGTCCGAGCGTTCCGTCAACAACATCTCGCTCAGCCCGCAGACCCAGGCCGTGCTGCGCCTGGGCATCAACCGCCTCACGCGCTTTCAGGCCGGCGAGGGGCTGGGCCAGTGGACGGTGGATGCGGGCATCTCGCGCGGCATGCCCTGGCTGGACACCAACCGCGACCCGGCCGACCTGCCCCGGGAGGCCGCCCGCTACCGGTTCACCAAGCTGGAGCTGTCGGCATCGGTGGAGCGGCCGTTGGGCAGCCTCCTGACCTGGCGCTCGCGTGCGTTGGGCCAATGGAGCCGGCATCCGTTGTACTCGTCCGAGCAGATCTTCGCCGGAGGCGTGGGCAGCGTGCGCGGATTTCCCGAATCGGCCGTTGGCGGCGACAAGGGCATGGTCTGGCGCAATGAATGGGCGTTGCAGCGGCCGCCCCAGATCCTGGGCGGGCAGATCCGCTACGAGCCTTACCTGTTTGTGGATGCGGCGCGGCTGTCCACCGTTGCAGACAGCCGTTCGCATGCCCTGGCCAGCGCGGGAGGCGGGCTGCGCATCGCCTTCGCGGGCGGCTTCGCCGAGCTGATCGCGGGCAAGCCGTTGCGCACACCCAGTGAAATGCCCAAGCCCGGCTGGCGTGTCAATGCCAGCCTGGCCTACCAGTTCTAGCGCTGTACCGCCCGCACAGGCGCACCGACCGCAAGACAGCAGCAACACAGAGACAGACAAGACAGAGCAATGAAGAGGGAGCCCAGCATGCATGCACCGACCATGAGCCAGCAAAACCAACAGTCCTCCCCTGTGCCCGAGGAATCGAGAACCGCGCACCGCGCCCCTCGTTGGGCCCGGCGCACGGCGGCGTTCATGGCCGCTGTTTTTTGGCTGACTCAACTGCAACTGGTCATGGTTGGCACCGCGCAGGCCCAGCCGCAGCCGCCGGCCGGGGCCATCGCAGGCCCATTCGGCGGGCCCATTGCCGACCCGCGCGCGCCGATGGCCTTCCAGCCGGGCATCCAGTCGCTGCCGGGTGGTGGTGCCCTGGTCAACATCACGGCGCCCAATGCGGCCGGAACCTCGCTCAACCAGTACGAGCGCTTCGATGTGCCCACGTCCGGAGTCGTTCTCAACAACAGCCTCATCGGTGGCACCCCGCTGCTGGGCGGCAATGCTGCTGCCAATCCAAACCTGTCCGGTGGACGCGCGGCCAACACCATCGTCAACGAGGTCACCGTCACCGGAACACCCGGCCAGATGCGGGGCACGGTGGAAGTCTTCGGCGCGCCCGCCACCGTCATCATCGCCAACCCCAACGGCATTACCTGCGATGGTTGTGGCGTGGTCAATACGCCCAGGCTTACCCTGAGCACGGGCCGGCCCACCTGGCTGGATGCCAGCGGCCAGGGCAGCACGTTCCAGGATGCCAGGAAACAGGGCTTCGACGTCACCGGTGGCCGCATCGAAGTGCGCGGCTCGGGCATCGAAGGCACGGTGGGACAGCTGGACCTGATCGGCGAGATGCTGAGCATCGACGCTCCCCTGCGCGCCCACTACCTGAACCAGGACATCTCCAGCATCAACCTGACGGCTGGCAAGACGCCCGCCATGCCGGGCTCCGCGCGTGCCGCTTCCGAATCCCCGCAGTCCCCGCAGACCCCGGCTCCGGCGCAGTCCGGCCGGGCCCTGGCCATCGATGCCACGGCCCTCGGTGCCATGACCGCAGGCCAGATCCGTGTCATCTCCACCGATGCCGGCATGGGCGTCAACCTGCAGGGCCCGCTTCTGGCCTACCAGCGCGACGTGGAGATCCAGAGCGCCGGCCGCGTCAGCACGGGTTCCCTGGCATCGGCGCGGGACATCCGCATCGACAGCGATGGCTATGTCAGCGTCGGGGGCGAAGTCTCCGCCGGCAAGCAACTGCAGGTCAGCGGCCGCGACGGCATGCAATTGAACGGGCCGCTCCAGTCGCAGGGCGACATCCAGCTGCAAAGCGGCAAGGGCGGCATTGCCGTGAACGGCGATCTCGTGACCGCCGGCAGCCTGCAGGCGCGTGCGGGTGGTGACCTGCAGATGGGTTCTGGCGCAAGCACCGTGCAGGTTGCGGGCGCCACCACACTGGGTGGCAAAAACGTCCACCAGACCGGCAAGCTGCTGGTGGGTGGCGACCTGGCCATCGACGCGGGCGAAGGTGCGTCGCTGGGCGGCGTCACCGCAGTCGCGGGCAACCTGGACATGCGGGCCGGCCAAGGTGCGTTGCTGTCGGGGCAGTTGCAGGTCAACCGCAGCGCCAAGGTTTCGGCCGACACCATCGACGTCACGGGACGCAGCGTCGTTGGCGAGAACTTCCAGCTCGACGGTGTTCGATCGGTTGACCTCATCGGCAGTGCCCAGGTGGGCCAGTCGCTGAGCATGAAGGCGGGCACCGTGGGCATCAACGGTGACATCTCGGCCGGCGAGACCAATGTGGACGCCAGCCGGGTCGATCTCGGCAGCATGGAAAAAGGCCTGTCCATCGGCGGCGACCTGAACCTGCGCGTCGGCGACTCCCTGCATGCGCGTGGCGATGTCAGTGTCACGGGCAGCGCGAATCTTTCCAGCGGGGGCGACGCCCGGTTCGACGGTGCCATCACTGCCGGGCGCGACCTGGGCCTGAGCGCAGGTGGCGACCTGACCATGGCCGGCCCGGTCACATCGGGCGGCAAGGCCAGCTTCAATGCCGCAGGCAATCTCACGGCGCACGGCGACATCCTTGCGGGCGGCGGCATCACGGGCAAGGCGGGCGGGGACATCCGCCTGGGCGGGCAGGTGGGCTCGGCCGGTTCCCAGCAATGGAGTGCGGGCGGCGACTTCTCCGCCGACAAGGGCATGGAGGCTGCGGGCCTGTCCGTCGAGGGCCGCAATATCCGCATTGCCGGTGATGTGCTGTCGCAAGGCGCCGTCAACATGAAGGCAGGCCAGAAGCTCCAGCTGGGAGGCGACTTGCGCTCGGCAGGCAGCACCACCCTGAGCGCCGGCGCCGAAGGCATCACCGCCAAGTCCATCCTCACCAACGAAGACCTCGACATCCGCAGCCAGGGCAACATCTCCCTGGAGCAGGCGCAGGCCGCGCGCGACGTGCGCCTGGAATCCTCGACGGGCAGCATTGCAACGGGCAACCTGCTGGCCGGGCGCGATGCCGGCGTGACTGCGGCGGGCAATGTACTCGTCGATGGAACACTGCATGCCGGGCGCGATGCGCGCATTGCCGCCAAGGGTGATACCACCGTGCGCGGCGATGCCTTCGCCGGGCGCGACGTGGCGCTGTCAGGCAGCTCCATCAGCCTCGACAAGGGCCTGCAGGCCGGTGGAGGCATGCAACTGGAGGCCGGGGATGGCGGCATCGCCAGCCGGGGCCAGCTGGTTGCCAACCGGGGCATCACCGCCCTGTCCGCAGGCCAGATCGACGTCCAGGGGCCGGTGCTTTCCGGCGAGAACCTGCAACTGCGCGCAGGCCGTGACATCACGGTGGCGGGCGACATCGCGGCCATGGGCACCATGGACATCCGGTCGGCACAGGCCCTCAAGGCCGAACGCCTGCAGGCCGGTGCCGATCTTGACGTTGCGGCTGCATCCGTCCACACCCGCAGCGTGCTGGCGCAGGGCCAGGCCACGCTGCGCGCCGACGATGCCCTGCGCATCCAGGGCGACCTGATGGGCGCCGGCATCGACGCCGCGGCGCGCACGGGCGCCATCACCATCAGCGGCACGATCGCCACGCCGGGGGCGCTGAGCCTCAAGGCCGGCACCGATGCCGAGGCCGGCAAGGTGGTGGCCGGCACGGCCGATGGCCAGGCTGCAGTGATCGACGCGGGCGGCAACATCCGCCTGCAAAGCCTGGAGACCGGCGGCGCCTACCAGGCCCGCGCGGGAGGCAGCCACGAGGTGGCAGGCGCGGCCACCGTCCAGGGACCGGCCGACATCGCCGCTGGCGCGGACATCACCGTGGGTGCAGATGCAGCCTTCGGCCAGGGCCTGGCCGCGAATGCCGGCGGACGCGTTGCCGTGGCCGGCGACACCCTGGTGCTGGGCGATGCACGCCTGCAAAGCGGAGCGGGCCAAAGCTACGGCGAGACTTCGGGCGGCAAGGCGGGCGGGCAGATGCGCGTCACCGGCAGGCTCGATGCCAGCGCCGGCCAGGGCTTCGCCGTGGGCAAGGAGCTGCGCGTCAACGACGGCATGGACATCGAGGCCAAGGCCGGTGCCATCGACGTGGGCGGCGGCCTCGCCACGCTGGGCGATGCGCGCCTGCAGGGCTCGGACGGCGTGCGCGTGGGCGGCGACCTGCAACTGCGCAAGGGTGAGCTTGCCAGCTCCGGCGGCGCCATCGCCATTGCAGGCAAGGTCTCTGCCGAACAGGACCTGGGACTGAAGTCCCGGGGTGACATTGCCATTGGCGGTGCCACCGTCGCGCAAGGCCGGCTCACCGCCCGCAGCGAGGCCGGCAGCATCGGCTTTGGCGGCAACCTCGACGTGGCCGGCGACTTCGACGCCCATGCGGCGCAGAACCTGAGATTTGAAGGCAACAGCCTCTTCCTGGGCGAGGCCCGGCTCAAGGCGGACAACGGTGCCATCCGCAACCGGGGCGACATGACCTTCGCCAAGGCGGTGGACATCGACACCGGCGGCGATCTCTCCAACGAAGGCCTGATCCAGTCGCGGCAGGACATCTCCATCCGCGCCCGCAATATCGACAGCAACCTGGCCCGCGCTGGCGGCATCGTCACACCGGGCCAACTCACCGTCCAGGCCGGGGGCGCCACGCGCCTGGGCAGCCAGGGCAAATTCAGCGCTGGCCAGGACATGGCGCTGCAGGCGGCCGGCGGCACCAGCAGCCAGAGCACCCTCCAGGCGGGTGGCAAGCTCACCCACACCGGCTCCCTGTCGAGCAGCGGCAGCGTCGTGGCCGACGACATCACCATCGACGGCGCGCTGGGCAACCAGGGCGGCAGCGTCTATGCCCAGGGCAGCCTGGGCGTCTCGGGCAGCACCAGCAACAGCGGCAACATTGCCGCCAGCACCATCACCATGGCCGCCTTGGACAACAGCGGCCAGATCGGTGCGCAGGGCATCTCCCTGGGCGCCACCGGCAACTCGGGCAGCATCTCCGGCTCCAGCGTGGGCATAGATGGCAGCCTGAGCAACAGCGGCAGCATAGGCGCCAGCGGCTCGCTCGGCGTCTATGGCGGCTCCATCTCCAACAGCGGCTCCCTGGCGGGCGGCGACGTCACCCTCAGCGGCAGCAGCATAGGCAACGATGGACAGATCCAGTCCTCGGGCTCCCTGAGCATCTCGGGCGGCAGCTTCGACAACGGGCTGACCGAATCGCGCAGCTGTGTCTCGGCCAGCGGCTGCGGCGCGGGCTCCGCCCCTGAAGACTGGCGCTACAGCCAGACCCCGGGCACCGTGCATGCGGGCGGTGCGCTCACCGTCAACGTCGGCAGCATGACCAACAAGGGCGTGGTCAGCGCAGGCAGCAGCGTCAATATCCAGGGCAGCCTCAACAACACGCGCAGCGTCAACGACCCCTACACTTCCGCAGGCGCCAGTGGTGGCGCCAGCACCGGCATCATCTCGGCCGGTGGCGACCTCACCATCTCGGGCCCCTCCGTGCAGAACGCGGGCGGGCAGATGCAGGCAGGCGGCGCCGTCAACATCACATCGGCCGGTGCCTTCAGCAATGGCGCCCCTGCCGAAGGGGTGACCGGCCAGATCCAGGGCAGCAGCGTCACCATCAACGCCGCCAGCATCGACAACCAGGGCACGCTGCTGGCCAAGAGCGGCGATGCGAAGCTCACCGCCAGCTCCGGCGGCATTGCCAACACCGGCACGGTGGCCGCCAGCGGCGGCCTGCAACTGCAGGCCAGCGGCGCGGTCAGCAACGGCGACGGTGCCAACCTGCTGGGCCAGGACATCCGCATCAAGGGCTCGGGTTTCAGCAACCAGGGCACGGTCTATGGCCAGGGCGGCGCGCCCGGCGAGATCGACATCAACACCACGGGCGGCTTCAGCAACAGCGGCGGCACCCTCGTCGCGGGCGGCAAGCTCAACATCCAGTCCGGCGGCTACAGCAACAGCGGCGGCACCGTGGGCAGCCTGGGCGACGTCACCCTCACCATGGCCGGCGCCTATGGAGCCACCGGCAACGAACTGCTGGCCCTGGGCCACCTTCAGCTCAACGTGGGCGGCATCAACGTGGGCGCCTCGGAAAGCTGGTCCTATGGCGGCAACTCCGTGGCCTGGACCGGCACCCTGCACAACCAGGGCAGCGTCGCCATCGCCGGCAGCGCCAAAGGCAGCATCCACAACGAAGCCACGGGCACCCGCAGCGGCAGTGGCGAGCCCGACGTGCGCGATGGCACCTACGAGGTGCCCGAATACCCGGCCGCGCTGGCCGAGCTCAAGGAAGTGCGCGTCGTCGGCTACACCGACGTGGCGCAGCGTGCGCAGCTGTACATCGGCGGCGGCTTCGACGGCTCCCTGGTCAATGAGGCCTCGGACGCCAGCGTGGGTGGCGGCAGCATCGAGCAGCGCAAGAAGAACCAGACCATCACCTGGGAGGGCAAGAACGCCGACGGGGACATCGTCACCGTCGAAGGCCTGGCCCGCAGCGTGCCGCGCCTGAACACTGGCAGCGGCAGCTCCACCATCACTCTGGTCGGGCCCGATACCGGCACCATCGTCGGCGATGCCATCACCATCAATGGCGGCACCATCACCGTACGGCCCGGCATTGATCCCGCCACGGGCCTGCCCCTGGTCGTGGAAGCCCGCAACCGCGAGGTCAAGCCCGGCGACGTGGCCAAGGGCCCCGACGGCCAGGCCGTCAAGGGCGACGTCAAGACCGGCGATGCCGACAAGGCCGACGCGCCCAGGGAATTCAAGGTCCTGGGCGGCGACCCCGGCACCATAGGCGCCGGCGACACCAAGGGCCAGGGCAGCGACATCAAGGGCCCGGGCGACGAAGGCCTGCCGCCCCGGACCTCCAGGCCGCTGGACCTCTCGCGCCCTGAACTGGCCACGCCCGAAGGCGGCGTGGCCGCCCTGCTGGGTGGCGGCAAGAGCGTGGCCTGGCCCGACTGGAAGCAGATGCAGATCGTGCCCGGCGGCATCAGCGCCAACGACCTGGAACTCAACCTCAACGGCCAGTTCATCAACCGGGGCCAGCTGGAAGTCACCAACAACCTGGCCATACGCGCCGCCGAAGGCATAGACAACTTCGGCGCCAGCATTCGCGCGGGCGGCTACACCAGCCTCAGCGGCGGCAGCCTCGACAACCGGGACGGCAAGATAGAGACCGGCACCCTGCTGACCTCCCTCAAGGGCGACATCGACAACAGCCGCGGCAGCATCGTCGCGCATGACGGCGGCTACCTGCAGGCCAGCGGCAACATCACCGCCACCGATGGCCGCTTCGTCAGCGACGCGGGCAAGATCGTGCTGGACGCGGGCGGCAACATCGACCTGGTCGCCAGCAAGGTCGAAGGCAAGAAGGGCGCGGGCCTGTATGCCGACGGCGACATCCGCCTGGGCGCCACCGCCAAGGCCGAAAGCACGCACACCAAAGAGGACCAGATCCTCATCGCCCAGCACTACGACGCGGACAACAACCTCACCAACCCCGAGATCCGCATCAAGATCGGCGAAACCCAGCGGCGCACCGACACCCTGACCCACACCGGCACCACCATCGATGGCGGCGAAGGCGGCGTCACGCTGCGGGCCAAGGGCGACGTGGTGGCCCTGGGCTCGCGCATCAAGGCCGGTGAGGACGTTCTGGTGCAAGGCGCCAGCGTGCGCGTCGAAGCCCTGGTGGACAAGGCCAGCAGCCTGGAGGAAGAGCACCGCAAGAACTACGACCATGCGCTGTTCCAGCGCAGCGAATCCCTGTCGGGCGGAGAAATCGAGGCAGGCCGCAACCTGAGCATCGTGGCGAACGGCAAGGCCGACGCAGGCAAGGGCGACATCACCCTCAAGGGCGCCACCGTCACCGCCAAGGGCGACGCCAGCCTCATCGCCAGCCGCGACGTCAACCTGCAGGACATGCAGACCGAGCACGGCCGCTTCGAGGAAACCTACAGCAAGAAAAGCGGCTTCCTGAGCAAGAAGAGCACGCACACCGTGGAGGAAGGCGCCAGCAGCCTCAGCGAAGGCAGCGTGCTCAGCGCCAACAACATCTACCTGCAGGCCGGGCGCGACATCAGTGTGACCGGCTCGCACGTGGTGGGCCAGGGCGATGTGGGCCTGGTGGCCGGGCGCGACGTGCAACTGCTGGCGGGCCAGGACAGCGCCGCCGCCACCAGCCACAGCCAGACCAAGAAATCGGGCCTGTTCAGCGGCGGCGGCTTCGGCATCACGCTGGGTTCCAAGTCCGTCACCATCGACCGCAGCAACGAAAGCGTGCGCGCGGCCGGCTCCAGCGTGCAGGCGCAGGGCGGCAACGCCTCCATCGTGGCGGGCAACCAGTACCGCCAGACGGGCTCGGCCGTGCTGGCGCAGGGCGATGTGAACATCGTCGGCAAAAGCGTTGAGATCAACGAGGCGCGCGAGCTCGAGCGCGACAAGTTCGAGATGCGGGCCAAACAGAGCGGGCTGAGCGTCAGCATCAGCAACCCCGTGGTCAATGTCGTGCAAGGCGGCGAGACGGTCGCCCGCATTGCCGGGGCGACCGGCAAGACCAGCGATGCTCGCATGCAGGCCCTGGGTGCGGCCGCTGCCGGCATGGCGGCCTATGAAACCTATGGCAAGGCCAGCCAGCTCATCGCAGACCCCAGCAGTGCCACCAGCGTAGGCATCAGCCTCAGCCTGGGCAAAAGCTCCAGCCGCAGCACCAGCGAATACCAGGTCAACAGCGCCGTAGGCTCCCTGGTCAAGGCCGACGGCAACGTCAGCATCACGGCCACCCAGGGTGACGTCCATGTGCGCGGCAGCAGCGTGGAAGCCGGCAAGGACGTACGCCTGGCTGCGGACAAGGGCAACATCGTCCTGGAAGCGGCAGAAAACCGCTTTGCCGAGCAAAACAGCCAAAGCAGCAGCTCGGCCAGCGTGGGCGTGGCCTTCACCCTGGGCAGCAAGAACGGCTTCAGCGTCAATGTGGGGCTCAGCCAGGGCAAGGGCAGTGGCAGCGGTGAAAGCCTCAGCCACACCAACACCCACATCAAGGCAGGCGGCACGGCCAGCGTGCAAAGCGGCGGCGACACCACGCTCAAGGGCGCCACCATCGTGGCCGACACGGTAAAGGCCGACATAGGCGGCAACCTCGCCATCGAAAGCCTGCAGGACAAGAGCACCTACAACGAGAAAAGCAGCAGCGCAGGCCTCAACGTCAGCCTGTGCGTGCCTCCCCTGTGCTACGGCCCCTCCAGCGTGGGCGGCAGCGCCGGGCGCACGCGCATCGACAGCGACTACCAGAGCGTGGTCGAGCAAAGCGGCATCCGCGCTGGCGACGGTGGCTTTGACGTCAAGGTCAAGGGCGACACCACGCTCAAGGGCGGCGCCATCACCAGCACCCAGGTGGCGATGGACGACGGCAAGAACCGCTTTGAAACGGGCGGCAAGTTGACCACCAGCGACATTGAAAACCATGCGAAATATGACGCCAGCGGCTGGAGCGCAGGCGGCAGCGTGGGCTTCCAGGCAGGTGACCAGAGCACAGCCAAGACGGAAGAACAAAAAAAGGCCGCACTCGACACAGGCAAGGGCCTGACGGGCGGCAGTGCCGGCGTGGGCAGCGACAGCGGCAATGCCAGCAGCACCACCAAGGCAGGCATCAGCGGCGTGGCGGGTGACAGCGGTGCGCGCACGGGGGACAAGGAGACGGGCCTCAAGCCCATCTTCGACAAGGACAAGGTGCGCGAGAACGTCAATGCGCAGATTGAGATCACGCGGGAGTTTGGCAAGCAGGCCACCCGCGCGGGAGCCCAGTACGCGCAAGATCAGCTAAACAAAGCAGGCGGACTGCGGAAGATAGCCGAACTTGAGCCGGACGAAGCCAAACGGGCCTCCTTATTGGCAGAAGCTGACCAAATTGAGAATGATTGGAAAGAAGGCGGAACAAAAAGAACGCTCATGCACGCGGGCATAGGCTTGCTCACGGCGGGTGGGGTTGCCGGCGCTGTGGGCGCGGGAGCCAGCTCCGCAGCCACCGCGCAGATGAAAGACTTCCTGGAGAACAAAGAAATACCGCAAGCCATCCGCGACGGAATCCTCATGGCTGCAGGGGCAGCCATCGGTGCGGCAGCCGGTGGTACCGAAGGCGCAGTCACAGGGGGTAATGAAGCTGCCAATAATGCTGCGGGCACAGTCCTAAAAAGATTGGGGGTTGGCGGTATTGGGGTGTGTCTTAAGAATGAGGCCTGCCTGGCCTTGACAGGTGCTACAGGATTGGAGTTGATGCGTCTCGCAAACATTGCGAAGGAGAGGAGTCCGGGTATAGATGAAGATGGGGCAATGGCGATTGCTATTGCGGACTACCTGGGAGATCAGGTGAGAGGCAAGCCTGTGACGTCGGCGCCTGGGCCAAGTCACACTGGAGGGGATCAGACGAAGAATCCAAATCCTGATGGCAGCTCTATTACTACGCCTAATGATGGGCCAAAGGGTGGGTTGGATCCTGATGGAAAGCCTATAACAGGCCCTGCAGATACTACAACTGTCACCCCGATTCCAGAACTGCAAGGACCGCAGCTTGTTCTAAGTGAAAATAAAAATGGCGGTAGCGTGAGCGCCTTGCCAGGGGCTGCACCTGGCGTGAACGAGATAAAGGGGGCTGATGCACTTGCTAATAGTGGGCTAAATGTAGTTCATCAACCGACTAATGAATATCAAAATATGCCGGGGCGTAAGGCTGATTATTACGTGGAAGGAGTTGGTCAAGTAGATGAATACACTCCAAATGCCGGTGCTACTACAACAAAAATCGCGCGTGGCATTGAGGGAAAAAAGGATCAAGCTAATGGTGTCCTTGTTCAGGCAGATATTTCGGATCAGGAAATGAATGAGGTCGCGGGTAGAGTATGGGGGAAGCCCAATACTGGAAATATTGATACAATAATATTCAATTCTAAAGGGCAGGTCAGAATATTTAAAAGGCCAAAGTGAGATTTTATGTCTAAATATGTATGCAAATGCGGTTATATTTTTATATTGTCGACTGGCAATGAAGACTATGATTGTAGGATTATCAAAAATTCAAAAATAGAAGAAATTGGTGGATTTTTAAATAATGGAAATATGAATGAGGAAGAGTTTTATAATAAAATAGATTCAGGGGCGTTAACGGTCTATATATGCCCTGAATGTGAACGTGTTCATATTTCAAATCCTGATTTGTACAGTAGATTTTTCTCGGTGTATAAAAAAGAAGATTGAGTGCTGAAAAATTAAGTGCCGAAGTTCGGGGTGCATGCCGGTCATTTTGCCTTGAAGTAAATAATTTAAATTGTAGTTGAATATTATTTGATTAATTACTTGAGTAATAGTGTATTTCGAGTAATGTCTAATTGATAGCTGATCGAATGCTGACATTGAAGTGGGGAGTTGGCTTGCCGGATTCCGTTTTGAAGTTGGTGAAGAAGACGGGAGTTGAGTAATATTTCCTTTACCTTAACGATTGATTTTTCAGATATTTTGCCGGTGCAGGAATTTATTAAGTTGTAAGAAATTTCATGTCTTTGTCGTATTTTTGGAAACATTGGTTTTGAGTTGGGGTTTCAGAATCCTTACCTAAAGCGATAGGGGAGGTGGAAGGGTGGACGGCCAGTTTAATTGATGAAAGATCGTGGACGAGCGGCCGGTGGTCTATATGCGCATTATTGCTTTTCCATGCTTTCAATAGAACCTATTCGGCAAGGGGTTTATAAAATCATTTCGCTTAAATTCTTTAATAGAAGCTGTGTCTGGGCCAGGAAGCCGCTCAATGGAGGGGAGTACAATTGAAATTCAGCGACCAGACGGAAGGTCGGTGGTGAAAATCAGGTATTCTGAAAAATGACATAGTATTATATCGACTATCTATGAAGGGTAGTTATGTCTGATGCTGAATTTAAGAGAGTGCCTTGGATAATAGACGAGGAAAGAAAATTCTATTATCTAAATGATTCTAGTAAGATAAATGATGTCATCTGTTTTCGAGATATTGTTGATAATCATTTTGGCGCAATGATATCTGCGGATTATGTGGATTTGAAAGGCTGGAGTGTTGGAATAATATCATGCAATGATGGAGATTTAGAGGGTTATTTTGTCGATAAGCTTTTTAATATTTTGGAAAATAATTTTGAAGAGTATGCATATGCTTTGCCATCGAAATCTTTTTCGAAAAAAGATCGCAATAAAATTCCTGAGATTGAAATGTTTTCTCCAGCATTAATAGCGAATTTTTATTTAAATATTGAGAATGTCAAGATAATTCGCAGAGGGATGATTCCTTTGTATGACGGCTCATACTTCATTTTTCCTGAATCAAAGGAATTTTGTTATCTAAATGTGTGCGATGAATACCATATGATAGCAGGAGAGAAGGAGTTGGTGATCGAATCTTTTGGATCTGATATTAAAGGATTGTGGAAGAGAGCTATTGATATTAGTGGAGTCGGCAGTAGCTCTGAAGCAGATATTGTTCGTGCGGCTCGGTCATATGGATATATATAGGATATTTACTGAATTGATAGGAACAAGATACTGACAACGTTGAAGCGGGCATCAAGGTAACTTCGAAGCTTGCTGGAGCCCGTGGTGGATGCTTTGGTGCAAGGCTATGCGTTGGGTGCTGGCGCCAGCATTGGCGGTGCACCCGGTGCAGCTACTGGCGCGAATGAAGCGTCAAACAACGCGGTGGCACCCTTTGCCATAAATGTGTTGCTGAAGGGAGGCTCACTGGCCTTGATCGGATGCTACGCGATACCTGCATGCGCGAAGAATTTTGTACCGCAGATGGCGCAGTATCTGTCCAGTCTGACCAAGGAGCAGATTGCCAGTGCCGTTGGCCAGTCGTGGATGCGCGGATGTGGGCTGATCCCCATGTGTACGCTGTCGCTTATTGCGCAAGGTGTGGATCCTCGACTATTGGGGGGGCAAGGTAAGCCGGAAACGCCTGCTCCAGGGCCGAATCACACTGGTGGGGATCAGACTGGAAATCCGAATCCTGGTGGCGGCACTACTACGACACCTAATGATGGTCCGAAGGGTGGGTTGGGTCCTAATGGAAAACCGATAGCAGACCCTTCAGACACTACAACTGTTACCCCGATCCCAGAACCGCAAGGGCCGCAGCTTGTTCTCAGCGAGAACAAAAATGGGGGTAGCGTCAGTGCTTTGCCCGGGGCTGCGCCTGGAGTTAACGAGATAAAAGGGGCTGATGCACTTGCGGATAACGGTTTTAATGTGGTTCATCAGCCGACTAATTCATCGCAAATCAGCCAGGACGGAAAGCTGATTATTATGTGGAAGGAATCGGGCAAGTTGACGAGTACAGTCCGGATCCATCTACGGAGCTGCCTAATATGGCACGTGCCATAGAGAAGAAGAACAAGCAGGGAAATGGGGTGATGGTGCAGAAGGATTTGACTGATTATGAAATAGAAATTTTGAGTAACATGGTTTTGGAAAAAACCTAATGCAAAAAATATTGATACATTGATATTTAGTTCAAATGGTAAGCTAAAGGTGCTTAAAAGGCCAAAATAAATTATGCCTAAATATAGATGCTTGTGTGGGTATGTATTTCATCTTTCTACTGGGAGAGAGGGTTATGATTTGATGTTAATTAAGAATGCAAATGTAGAGGATATTGGCAACGCTATTGTTAAAAATAAGGGGATTGATGTGGATTCATTTTTCGAAAAAATTGATCTAGATTCAAGAACTGTTTATTGGTGTCCAAGTTGTAGAAGACTACACGTATCAACACCTGATTTGTCTAGCAATAATTTTGAGATATATAAGAGGGAGGTATGAATTTCATCTGGAAGTGAAGTTGCGAAAATTGCCAGTATTAGAACTATCGTTTTAAGGACTTACACAAACAGGATGCGACAACGTGCTGCGCCCTATGGCAAGCCGCGCGCTTTGTTCCTTCTTACGTAAGTCGTGGTTTTATATCAATAGAACTAAGCCTGCACAGTTTAAATTTCCTAGAAAATAGAATGAAGTATGAATTGTTGTTGGGTTATCAGCGAAATCTTATTGCTGCCTCATTAGATGATATATCAGGCGTCAGTATTCTCTCTGGATGGTGTGGTGGTCAGTATGGGGCTAATCAGGATAAGTGGAGAAACGCCGTTTCAAGGTTTGTCTTTAGAAATTATTCATCAGGATTGATTGGTTGTGTAAATCCGGATATTTATAAGATCAAAGACATTGTGAAGTTTTCAAAAAAATATGAAACTTTAGAGGTCGATGGAAATGAGGAATCTCTTGTATTGTGGAATGGAGTTATATATTCAAGTACCAAAAAGCTTGATGAATTAATTGAGAGATATGGCCTTGGTGATTGGAGGTATCTTGATTTTGATGTGAATCATGATTTTATGAGCGAAATAATATCTATATATAAGGATTTTGGTTCTGATGTGAGCGATATTTCATTGTGCTAAGGATGATCTGTAAAACTCATTCCTGCATTCAATCGATCGCAACTTGTTGATCTGATCTGGTTGAATTTTCAGAAAGCGAGGTTTTGCAGAGAATCCCTAGGCACGTATTAAATTAAGGTTCAGATAAAGAATCATTAAGAGCGGCTGTTGGAAATGATTTATGGAAAAAAGAGTTTCATATTCGATGATGAAATCATGGGCATTTGAATGCTATTACGAGGGGTGCAGGGATCATGCGATAAAGAAAGGTTGGGGACATGATGAGATTATGGGATATGTAATATATAACTTTCAAGACTCTTTTACCTTGCCTATGGAAGTTTTTATGTGGAAAATCGTGATTATTATATTATCTGGGGGATGGAATAAAGAATTTCATATGCGAAATATTGAGTCGTTGGCGAGATTTATGGATGAAAATCCTATCGATGAAATTCTTAAGGATGTACCTGAAGATGAATTTAAGAATTTTATGCATGATTTGAAGATATTAAATATTGAAAATATTCAACCCTGAAGTGTAATTTATGCGATCGCGTAATCTCGGTGTATGCATCATGAATAATTTGATGAATAAAGATTTTGATGCTTAAAAATCACTGGTTTGAGCGGTTTTTTTCAATAAATATATTTATTGAAGCATGCTGTGAAAATCTTTGATTGAATGTATTTTCAAAGTTTCTGTGGATATTTGATGGCTGCCAGTGATATTGATGATTTGTGTTTTCATTGGTTTAAGTGAAAATGCGGGATAAATATGAGTGAAATGCATTATTCTGTATTGATGCTTTTTGTGGGCGCTTTACTGGCTGGCTGCGCCATCGAGCCTCGCCGCAACTACACACCACAGCCCAAAGACGCCACATTGCATCTTCGCTCCACAGGCATGCCCATGTCGGCAGGCTTTTCCATCAGCTCCGCCAGCACGGCGTGCGAAGGCTTTGAATTCGCAGGATCTGTCCGCGATGGAGGCGAGGGCGTGCTGCTGCCCTGGATTGCAGCGTTGAGCAACAAGCTCAGCGGCGTTCCAACTGTGCGAGAGGCCGTAGTGCCTGCAGATGCACCAGTACAGGTCAAAGGCTTCTCCTCCTGGCAAGACCAGTACAGCAGAGGGTCCTGTGGGCCGGTAACCAAGCTGTTCACGCCCACTGCCGATAGCGTCTACCGTGTGGATTTTGTCTGGGCTGGCGTGCGCAAGTGCGGGCTGCGTATTGTGGATATCAGCAGGCCTGATGAGCCCAGGGAAGTACCCGGCGTGCCGCTGATCTGTCCTCGTCCGCCTGGGTTGTAGTTCTACGGTCGGGTGTTTATAAGACAGCACATCCAGCAAGGATGATCCGGCAGGCGACCCTCATCGAGGGGATGTAGATCACTCCAAGCTAACTAATCCGGTATCAGCAGGTTTTGTTCACGGCCTGCGAATGAGGCCGTCAGCGCACGGCTGGAATGACGCTGATGTTTCGAGAGGGGAAAAAACATGTTCGTAGGTATCGATCTGGGCACCACGCACAGCCTTGTGGCGGTGTGGCAGGACGGCTGCGCCCGCCTGGTGCCCAATGCCCTTGGAAAAGTGCTGACGCCCTCCGTCGTCAGTGTGGACAGCGATGGCCGCCTGCTGGTGGGAGAGCCGGCGCGTGAACGGCTGCAGAGCCATCCGCACCTGAGTTGCGCCGTGTTCAAGCGCGATATGGGCACGGCGCGGGTGTTTCGGCTGGGTGAGCATCTGATGCGTGCCGAGGAGTTGTCGGCGCTGGTGCTGCGATCTCTCAAGGCTGATGTGGAAGCCGATCTGGGCGCGGTGGTGACGGACGTGGTGATCACCGTCCCTGCCTACTTTGCCGACGCGCAGCGTCAGGCCACGCGCGCGGCGGGCGTGCTGGCGGGGTTTGCGAACATCACCTTGCTCAACGAGCCCACGGCGGCGGCTCTGGCGTACGGGCTGCATCGGGATGAGGGGCGCTTTCTGGTCTTCGACCTGGGCGGCGGCACGTTCGATGTGTCGGTGCTTGAACTGTTCGAGGGCGTGATGGAGGTGCGCGCCACGGCGGGCGACAACCGCCTGGGCGGCGAGGATGTGGATGAGCTCATGGTGCGGCGCTTTGCGCAGCATGCGGGCATGTCCGAGGAGCAGTTGCACCAGCCTGAGGTGGGCGCGCGGCTGCGGCGTGCGGCCGAGGCCGCCAAGCGCAGGCTGGCCGTACAGGAAGCTGCCGTGATGCGCATCGATGTCGATGGCGAGTCGCTGGCGATGACCTGGACACTGCGGGACCTTGAAGCTGTACTTGAACCGTTGCTGGAGCGCATGCGCCAGCCGGTCGAGCGCGCCTTGCGTGATTCGCGCATTCGCCCGCAGGAGCTGGATGCCGTCGTGCTCGCCGGTGGGAGCACGCGTCTGCTGGCCGTGCGGCAGCTGGTGACGCGGCTGTTCGGGCGCTTTCCCGAAGTCTCGCTCGATCCCGATGAGGTCGTGGCACTCGGTGCTGCGGTGCAGGCCGCGCTGCGCGGGCGCGACAAGGCGCTGGCCGAGCGGGTGATGACGGATGTCTGTCCCTATACGCTCGGAATCCATGTCTCCAGGGAACTGGGCAACGGACATCGGCAGACGGGCTTCATGGCGCCGGTGCTGGAGCGCAACACCATTGTTCCAGCGAGCCGGGTGAAGCGTTTCTACCCGGTGTCGGCGGACCAAACGCAGATTGCTATCGAGATCTATCAGGGAGAGGCGCGTCGTGTGCAGGACAACACGGCGCTGGGCAAGCTCCTGCTGCCATTGCCGCGAGGCAAATTCGGCGATGTGGCGTTCGACGTACGCTTCACACTCGATGCCAACGGTCTGCTGGAAGTCGAGGCCTGGCCGCTGCGCGGCGAACAGCAGCAGGGGCAGGTAAAGCAACTGGTGATCGAGTCATCGGCCGAGCGGCTCTCTCCGGAGGAGCTGTCTAGATGCCTGGAAAGATTGCAGGGGCTCAAGCTGCACCCGCGTGACCGTCTGGAAGTGCGTGCGCTGATGGCGCGGGCCGAGCGGCACCACACGCAGTTGCTTGGCCAGTGGCGTAGCCTGCTGGCCGATGCAATTCTGGGCCTCGAGGTGGCGCTGGAGACGCAGGATGAGCGCAGGTTCGCACAGCCGCGCAAGCGGCTTGAAGACCTGCTGGCGAGTATCGAGGCTGACCAGTTCTTCCCTGATCTGGAGTAGCCATGACTCTGAGCGAGGCATTCGCACAACTTGGGCTGCCCCCCGACTCTGATGGGCGTGCAGTGCGCAGGGCTTACGCGCAGTTGCTCAAGGGCCTGGATCAGGTGTCCCAGCCACAGGCTTTCATGGAATTGCGCGCCGCTTACGAGCTGGCAATGGCCCATGTGCGGGCAAATGCAAATGTGCAGGAGCCTGGCGCCCAAGCGCAGCTGAATGAACCGCAGGCAGACGCATTTGTCCGAGACTCTTTGGCTTTCATTGCCAGGCCGGCACCTGGCCCGGATCGCCCTGAACATGCCGAGCCAACCAAACAGATGGAGTTGGCAGAAACTCCCGAGCCACCGGAGCCACCGGAGCCACCAGAGCCACCAGAGCCACCAGAGGATGTGGCCAACCGTGTGCTGGATGGATGGCAGTGTCGATTCCAGCCATGGGAGCTGGATGCCGCCACGCAGGAGCTTCGGATCCTGTTGAAAAGGCCGGAATTGCAGGGCTTCGACAACCGTGAGGCCTTCGAGCGGCAGCTCGCACGGCGCATCGCCGGCAGGACCTTCGGGGCGCGCAGCAGCGCCTTGCTGCTGGCCGCAGATGCCGTGTTCGACTGGCGCCGCCGAGGGGTGGGTGTGGAGCCACTCGAACACATACTGGATAGCCTGGCGCGGCTACCTCCCATGCTGCACAAAGTAGCGACAGGCTTGCTCGGCGAGCCCAATCCCGACTCTGCACGGGAGCTGCTGCTCACGCCGAGGTTTCTGGGTTACGTGGAACAGCAATGGCAATCATGGCTGAAGTGGTGGCTTCCCGAAGAGCAATTGCATCATTGGGGGTTGGCATGGCACCGGATTCCAATAGGCACGCGTGCCTCAATGGGGCTTGTGGCCGGGGCCAAGCTGGCGGGACTGGCTCTCAAGGTGCTTGGAGCGCGGCTGGCGATAGCCGGCCTGATCGTGGTGGCTGCGATTTTTGTGTTCCGCACCATTGCGGATCGCACGAGCGGAAAGCAGGTCGCGCAGGAGAAGCAGGCATGCGTCAACGCCTATGCGGATCGTCGATTGAATGGCTGGCATGACGTGCCGTCCAACAAGCTTTATTCGTTGAGGTCCTGCAGGTCGCAGGGAGTGCACACCATCCCGGATCAACGCGGCATGGATCAGGCCGAGCGCATCGCCAGGGTGCTGGTGGATCCATCGACGGGGTGGATCGATAGCAGTCCGCTCTGGGGAGACTATCTGCGCCTGAACACGAAGGATGGCCGAGCTTTCGGATTCGAGCGCGTGGGGTCGGTTCCCAGCTACTGCGCCAACATTCGGGCCTTTGCATTGGAAGGCATGTGGCTCAAGCTTGGAGACGTACCTGCGGCGACTGCCTTGGTACGGGAGGTGGCCTGGTGCCAGGCGCAGCTGCTCGCCGCCAAGAATGAGGGCCGAGACAACGCCAGGGAGAGGGTGACCTATGGAGAGCGGCATGAAAGCGATGCGCTCTGGGCATTTCTGCGTCATACGGACGCCTGGCCGGATGGGGCGCGACCTGCGTTGCCTCTCGAATCCTTGGTGCGTGGCAACACGGCAGCCGGTTTTGACTGGCGCCTGCCAACGTAGACTGTCCCGCAGACAACACAACACATGCGTCAAACATCGCAGCAGCGTTCCGAACGCTAGCGTCAGTTCAATTGCCTCGCATCCTTCATGCTCGCTAAAACAGTGCACACACTTGGTATGAAGTTTGCATGGATACCCGGTCGCTCAGGCGCCGGACGGACGTCCTGCACCGCGTGGCTGCATCTGCGCGAAGTGGTGGTGGAACGGATGTAAGCTCGCGGCAAGCCTGCGGGCGGGTGCTGCCCCAGGTGAACAAGATCAACGCATTCCACGCACCACAAGGAGACATTTCATGAAGCAACCCCCTTCCAGGCAACGCCTGCCTGCATGGCAGTGGATCGGCCTTGCGGCCGCCACGCCGCTGTTCCTCGCATCGTGCGGAGGCGGTGGCAATGGCGGATCGGGCCAGGACGACCTGGCCGCCTGCGCCATCACCTCGGGCGATGGCAGCGTGGTCGTGGGCTCGGGCCTGCCCGGTGATCCGGCCGCCCCCGAACCCTCGTCGGGCTACCGCCTCGGCAAGAAGGCCCTGCACACCTCCAAGTACATGGTGGTCACGGCCAACCCGCTGGCGTCCAAGGCCGGTTGCGAGGTGCTCAAGTCCGGCGGCTCGGCCGTGGATGCGGCCGTGGCCGTGCAGATGGTGCTGGGCCTGGTAGAGCCGCAGTCCAGCGGCATCGGCGGTGGCGCCTTCATGCTCTACCGCGATGCAGCCACGGGCAAGGTCGTGGCCTATGACGGCCGCGAGACCGCGCCGGCCGCCGCCACCGAAAACTACCTGCGCTACGTGGACGACACCGCCGACCAGACCGCGCCCAAGCCCTCGGCGCGCGCCAGCGGCCGCTCCATCGGCACGCCCGGCGTGGTGCGCATGCTGGAACTCGCGCACAAGGACTACGGCAAGACCGCGTGGCCCCAGCTGTTCAATTCGGGCATCGACCTGGCCAGCAAGGGCTTTCCCATCAGCGGACGCATGGCCGCCGCGCTGGAGGGCTCCAAGACGGAGCTGGCGCGCGATGCCGATGCCGCCAAGCTGTACTTCGATGCCCAGGGCAAGCCGCTGGCGCTGGGCGCCAAGTTCGTCAACCAGCCCTATGCCGACACGCTGCGCAGCATCGCCAATGGCGGCGCCGACGCCTTCTACCGTGGCGACTTGGCCCAGGCCATCGTCAGCAAGGTGGGCGTGACGCAGACCGTCTCGGACGGTGCGCCCATCACCCCCGGCAAGACCACGCTGCAGGATCTGGCCAGCTACGAGGCCAAGCGCCGCGAGGCCGTCTGCACCACCTACCGCGCGCGCTACATGGTCTGCAGCATGCCGCCGCCGTCGTCCGGCGGCATCGCCGTGGCCCAGGCCATGGGCATTCTGGAAAACTTCGACCTCAAGGCCTATGCGCCCACGGCCATCGATGGCGAAGGCGGCAAGCCCTCGGTGATGGGCGTGCACCTGGTCAGCGAAGCCCTGCGCCTGGCCTATGCCGACCGTGACAAGTACGTGGCCGACACCGACTTCGTGCCCCTGCCCGGCGGCTCGCCGGCCCTGATGCTGGACAAGAGCTACCTGCGCCAGCGCGCCGCCCTCATCTCCACGACCAAGAGCATGGGCACGGCCCAGGCCGGCAACTTCGGCACGCCTTCGCAGGGCGTGGTCGATGTCAAGGAGGCCGGCACCACGCACATGAGCATCGTCGATGCCAAGGGCAACGCACTGAGCATGACGACCACGGTGGAGTCCAGCATGGGCTCCTTCCACGTCACGCGCGGCTTTGTGCTCAACAACCAGCTGACCGACTTCGCTGCCATCCCCAGCACCGCCGACGGCCCGGTCGCCAACCGCGTGCAGCCGGGCAAGCGCCCGCGCAGCTCCATGGCGCCCACGCTGGTGTTCGACCTGAAGACCGACGGCACCGCCGGCGACTTCAAGATGGCCACGGGCTCGCCGGGCGGCAGCACCATCATCCAGTACGTGACCAAGACCCTGGTCGGCGCGCTGGACTGGGGTCTGGATGCCCAGCAGGCCACATCGATGGTGGACTTCGGCGCGGCCAACAGCCCGACCACCAACGTGGGCGGCGAGCACCCCAACATCAACACGGCCAATGGCGGCAACGACGATCCGCTGGTCAGCGGCCTGCGTGCCCTGGGCCATGTGGTGTCCATCAGTGCGCAGTCCAGCGGTATTGGCACCATCTTGCGGGTGCAGCGCAATGGGCAGGCGCAGCTGGAAGGTGGGGCTGATCCGCGCCGTGAAGGGCTTGTTTTGGGCGATACCGTTCGCTGATTTTGGTCTGATGATTGGCTGAGGAAGGCGCTGCTGGCAGGGATGCTGGTGGCGCTTTTCTTTTATGGGGTCCATAGCCTGCCCCTGCCGGGTGGTTGTTTCTCGAGGCCGGGCCGAGACCCGGCCTCGAGAAACAACCCCCCGGCAGGGACAAAAAAACATCCCTGAATGGCAGCTGCTCTGAAGGCATACGCCCCGTAGCTGTCACGTCAAAGACATGCCCCAATCACCGCGATGCGCACAAAAAGCAGCCCACAAACTCTGCAAACCAAGTAACCACGTCACCCTCCGCTATAGAGTTCCACTCCCCGCACCCACGCTGCGCGTTTTCCCCACAAGCCCCAACGCTACGGGCTTGCCCGAATCCATGGTTGGCATGCATCCATCTAAATTGAACAGCAGCAAGTTCGATGGTCGTGAGCCTCTGAGGAAGATGGAAATGCAAAGACGAGTGTTTGGCGCATGGATGTGCGCATCGGTCCTGATGACGGGCGCAGCATGGGCGCAGGACAGCTATCCCAGCCGCCCCATCAGCCTGGTCGTGCCCTACGGCGCGGGCGGCGTGACCGACGTGGTGGCGCGTGCGCTGGCCCAGGGCATGGGCAAGCAGCTGGGGCAGACCGTGGTGATCGAGAACAAGCCCGGCGCAGGCGCGTCCATGGGCGTGATGGAGATGCGCACGGCCAAGCCCGATGGCTACCGCCTGACGCTGGCGCCCGTGAGCATCTTCCGCCAGCCCCACATCCAGAAGGTGCAGTACGACCCGGTGCGCGATCTTAGCTACATCGCCACCTACATGACCTATGACTTCGTGCTGGCCGTGCCCCAGGACTCGCCGTTCAAGACGGTGCAGGATCTGGTCGAGTTCGCCAAGAAGAATCCGGGCGCCGTGGACTACGGCACGCCGGGCAAGTTCACGGCCAACCATGTGGTGATGGCGCTGCTGGAGCAGGCCACGGGCGCACGCTTCACGCACGCGCCCTTCAAGGGCGATGCCGAGGCGCTGAACTCGCTGATGGCCGGCCACATCAAGTCCGGCGTGTACGCCAACACGGTGCTGCCGTACCTGAGCTCGGGCAAGCTGCGCGCGCTGGCCTCGGCCTCCGAGGTGCGGCCCGAGGCCTTTGCCAACGTGCCCACGTTCCGCGAGGCCGGTTATGCCTTCGATGTGCCCTCGCCCCTGGGCATTGCCGGGCCGCGCGGCCTGCCGCCAGAGATCGTGCGCAAGCTCGAAGCCGCCATCAAGGCCGCTATGGACGACCCGGCCTTCCGCCAGGTCGTCGGCAACTACGGCGTGCGCACGCAGTTCCGCGGCAGCCAGGAGTACACGGCGTTCGCCAGGAAGGCGTTCGAGGACGAGAAGAAGATCGTGCAGAACATAGGCCTGGAGGATTGAGGCCGCTACGCGGGCGGCAGCCCGGCCATGGCCCGCAGGTCCACCAGCCGGTCGTACTCGGCCGCCGTGATCAGCCCCAGCTCCACGGCCGCCTCGCGCGGCGCAATGCCGCGTGCCATGGCCTCGCGCGTGATGCGCGCCACGGCGTCATAGCCCAGCACCGGGTTGAGCGCGGTGGCCTGCAGCAGCGAGTGGCTGACCTGCTGCTCCAGCCGCTCGGTGTGTGCCTGCAGGCCGGCCACCAGCTTCTCGGCAAACACGCGGCTGGCGTCGCCCAGCGCGCGCATGGCGCGCAGCAGGTGGTGGATCAGCACGGGCTTGGCCACGTTGAGCTCGAAGTGCCCGGCCGAGCCCGCCAGCGTGACGGTGAGGTGGTGGCCCATGGCCTGGTAGGCGGCCTGGACCACGACCTCGGCCACGGTCGGGTTGCGCTTGCCCGGCATGATGGAGGAGCTCAGCCCATCGTCGGGAAACACCAGCTCCCCCAGGCCGCAGCGCGGGCCTGAGCCCAGCAGGCGGATGTCATTGGCCATCTTGGTCAGCGAACCGGCCACCACGTTGAGTGCGCCCGAGACCTCGATGAGCGCATCGTGCGCGGCCATGCCTTCGAACTTGCAGGGGTTGGGCGTGACCGCCAGGCCCGTGAGCGCCTGTATCTCCTCGCAGAAGACCCGGTCGAATCCGGCCGGCGCGTTGAGCCCCGTGCCGGCCGCCGTGCCGCCCTGGGCCAGGCTCCACAGCCGGGGCTGGGTGGCCTGCAGCCGGTGGATGCCGTGGCCCACCTGGTGGGCGAATGTCTCGAAGCTCTGGCCCAGCGTCATGGGCACGGCGTCCATCAGGTGCGTGCGCGCCACCTTGAGCACGCCGGCAAAGGCCAGGGCGCGTTCCTGCAGGCGCTGCTGCAGCCGCTCCAGGGCGGGCAGCAGGTGGTCGCGCAGCTCCAGCGCCGTGGCCAGGTGCATCACCGTGGGAAAGCTGTCGTTGGACGACTGCGAGGCATTGGCATGGTCGTTGGGGTGGACCGGGCTGCGCGTGCCCGGGGGCTGGCCCAGCATCTGGTTGGCGCGGTTGGCGATGACCTCGTTGGCATTCATGTTGGTCTGCGTGCCCGAGCCCGTCTGCCAGATGGTCAGCGGGAAATGCGCGTCCAGCAGGCCGTCGCGCAGTTCGGTGGCCGCGGCCTCGATGGCCGCGCCGCGCTCGTCGTCCAGCACGCCCAGGCGCCGGTTGGCACGCGCTGCCGCCAGCTTCTGCAGCCCGAAGGCGCGGTACAGGCCCTGCGGAAAACGCTCCTCGCCAATGGTGAACAGCTCCAGCGCGCGCTGGGTCTGCGCGCCCCAGAGTCGGTCGGCAGGGATGTGGACGGGGCCGAAGGCATCGTGCTCGATGCGGGTATGAGCTTGGGTCTGTGCCTGGGCCTGGGTGCGTGTCTGGTCCATGGGCTCAGTCCAGCGAGATCTTCGCGTCGGCCGCCACCTTGCGCCAGCGCTCCACCTCGGCTGCCGTGTGGCGGGCCAGGGCTTCGGGCGCGTATTGATCTGCGGGCAGCAGGCGTATGCCCTGGGCGGCCATCCTGTCGGTCCAGGCCTTGTCGGCCAGGGCCTTGGTATAGGCCTGGTAGACCTTTTGCACCACGTCGCGCGGCGTGCCCTTGGGCGCGTAGATGCCGTACCAGGTGGCGGTCTCGAAGCCCGGCAGCAGCTTCTGGCCCAGCGCTGCCGCGCCCGGGAACTGGGGCATGGGCTTGTCCGAGGTGAGCGCGATGGCGCGGATGCGCTCGCCGGCCAGCTGGGGCAGGGCGGTGTTGGTCTGGTCGAACATGGCATCGACCTGGCCCGAGATCACATCGGTCATGGCCGGCGCCGCGCCCTTGTAGGCCACCTGGGTGATCTCCATCTGCGCGCGGCTGGCGAACAGCGCCGCCACCAGGTGCGAGGTCGATCCCACGCCCGCGTTGCCGAAGTTCAGCCGGCCCGGGTTCTGCTTGCCGAAGGCCACCAGCTCCTCGGCCGTCTTGTACGGGGAGTTCTTGCCCACCAGCAGCACCAGCGGCGTGTCGGGGAAGCGGAACACCGCCTCGAAGTCCTTGACCGGGTCATAGGCCAGCTTCTTGTACAGCGACGGCGCCGCGCCCATGTAGCCCATGTGGCCGACCAGGAAGCTGTAGCCGTCGGGCGCCGAGCGCGCCGCCTTGGCCGCGCCGATGGTGCCCCCCGCGCCCGGAACGTTCTCGATGATGATCTGCTGGCCCAGCTGGGTGCTGGTGCGCTGGGCGATGTCGCGCGCCATGGCGTCCGTGGGGCCGCCGGCCGCGAAGGGCACGATCCAGGTCAGCGGCTTGGCGGGGTAGCCGCCCTGGGCGTGCGCGGCCAGGGCGAAGGTGGCGGCGGCCAGGGCAAGGGCCAGGCGTGGCAGGCGGGGAAGATGGAAAGGCATGGTGTTGTCTCCTGTAGTGCTGTGTTCTGTCCTGGGCCGGGGTGTCAGCGGCCGCTGGCTGTATGGGCGCGCGACAGCGCAAGGGCGCGGTCCACCATTTGCGGGGCCTCGCCCAGGTAGTTGCGCGGGTCGGTGAGGCGCTGCAGCGCCGCGCGGTCGAAATGGGCCGTGACTTCGGGCAGTCGGGCCAGCGCATCGGCCAGCGTGCCGCCCTCGGCGTTGACGCTGCGGCACGCGGCATAGACGATGTCGTGCGCCTGCTGGCGGCCCGTGTGCGGGGCCAGGCCCATCATCACGGCCTCGGCCACGATCAGGCCGTCGGTCATGTCCAGGTTGCGGGCCATGCGTTCGGGATCGACGATGAGGCCGCCCAGCATGAAGCGCGCCTGGTGCAGGGCGCCGGCCGAGAGCACGAAGCTCTCGGGCAGGGCCACCCATTCGGCGTGCCAGGGGCCGGTGGCGCGCTCCAGGTCCTGGACCATGGCGTCCAGCATCAGGCCCGCATGCTGGCGCACGGCCTTGGAGGCGGCCAGCATCAGCTCGCTGGAGATGGCGTTGCGCTTTTGCGGCATGGTGCTGCTGGCGCCGCGCCCCGTGACGAAGGGCTCGAACACCTCGCCGAACTCGGTGGAGGACAGCAGCATCACGTCGTAGGCGATCTTGCCCAGCGAGCCGGTGACCAGGGCCAGGAAATTCACCGCTTCGGCCAGGCCGTCGCGCGCCACATGCCAGGTGGTGGCGGGCACGCCCAGGCCCAGTTCTTCCATCAGCAATTGCTGCACTTCCAGGCCCCGTCCGCTCAGCGAGGCCAGCGTGCCTGCCGCCCCCGCGAACTGGCCCACCAGCACGCGCGGGCGCAGTTCCAGCAGGCGCTGGGCATGGCGGTCGAACATGGCCAGCCAGATGGCGGCCTTGTAGCCGAAGGTGATGGGCAGGGCGTGCTGCAGGTGCGTGCGGCCGGCCATGGGCGTGTCGCGGTGGCGTTCTGCCAGGTCGGCCAGGATGGTGCGCAGCGCGGCGATGTCGGCATCGACCAGGTCCAGCGCATCGCGCACCTGCAGCACGGTGGCCGTGTCCATGATGTCCTGGGTGGTGGCGCCCCAGTGGATGTAGCGGCCCGCCTCGCCGCACTGTTTCACCAACTGGTGCACCAGCGGCAGGATGGGGTAGCCGACAATGTCGGTTTCCTTGCGCAGCAGCTCGAAGTCCAGCGCGTCGAGGCTGCAGCGCTGCGCGATCTCGTGTGCGGCCTCGGCCGGAATCACGCCGCAGCGGCCCTGGGCGCGCGCCAGCGCGACCTCGACCTCGATGTAGCGCGACACCAGCGCGCTGTCGGCGAAGATGGCGCGCATGGCGGGGGTGCCGAAGGCGTCGCGGAACAGCAGCGAATCGATGGCGGTGCTGGAGGTGAAGGACGGAAGGGTCATGGTGCGCAATTGCAATTAAGTTCGGACATATCGATATTTTTATTTATGTACGTACATTACGAACATCCGGGTTTGCCTGGGGTGAGGGCCTGCGCCCATGGCTGAGACACGCTATGCCCAGGTGGCGCGCGACCTGTCCGAGCGCATTGCCTCGGGTGAATACGCCGTGGGCGCCCTGCTGCCCACCGAGCTGGAGCTGTGCGACCGCTATGGCGTGAGCCGCCACACCGTGCGCGCGGCGATTGCCGAGCTGCAGCAGTCAGGGCTGGTATCGCGGCGCAAGAAGGTGGGCACGCGCGTGGAGGCGGCGCAGCCCCATGCGCACTACCGCCAGGCGCTGACCTCGCTGGAAGACTTGGTGCAGTTCGGCGCCACCCATGTGCGCGAGGTGCGGCGCATCGAAGAGGTGGTGCTGGACCAGGACCTGGCCGCCGAACTGGACTGCCCGGCCGGCAGCCGCTGGCTGGCCATCTGCAGCCTGCGCCGCGACGGCGCCGCGCCACACCTGCCCATTGCCTGGACCGTGGTCTATGTGGATGCGCAGCGCTTTGACACGCAGGAACTGGCCGAGCGCGTGCGCGCCGCGCCCGAGTTGCTGGTCAGCAGCCTGCTGGAGCAGCAGTACGGCCTGCGCATCGCGCGGGTGCGGCAGGCCGTGGTGGGGGCGCTCATTCCGGATGCGCTGTCGGAGGAATTGCAGGCCCCGGCAGGGTCAGCGGCGCTGAAGATCGTGCGCCGCTACCTGGATACCGATGGGGAGTTGATGGACCTCAGCGTGACCTTGCACCCGGCCAGCCGCTACACATTGCATACGCAGCTGGACCGGGATCTGGCGAGCGTCTAGCCGTTGGCGTTGGCAGCTTCCGAGCCCTGCTCTGCGAGGAAGCCGCCGCTCTGATGCGACCACAGCTTGGCGTAGATGCCGCCCAGCTCCAGCAGTTGCTGGTGCGTGCCCTGCTCGACGATGTGGCCCTGGTCCATGACGATGAGCCGGTCCATGGCCGCGATGGTCGACAGGCGGTGGGCGATGGCGATCACGGTCTTGCCGTGCATGAGGCTGTCCAGGCTTTGCTGGATGGCCGCCTCGACCTCGCTGTCCAGCGCGCTGGTGGCCTCGTCCAGCAGCAGGATGGGCGCGTCCTTGAGCATGACGCGCGCAATCGCCACGCGCTGGCGCTGGCCGCCCGACAGCTTGACGCCGCGCTCGCCCACCTGGGCGTCGTAGCCGCCACGGCCCTTGAGGTCGGTCAGCGTGGCGATGAAGTCCGAGGCCTCGGCCTTTTGCGCGGCGGCCAGCATCTCCTGCTCGGTCGCGTCGGGGCGGCCGTAGAGGATGTTGTCGCGCATGGAGCGGTGCAGCAGCGAGGTGTCCTGCGTGACCATGCCCACCGCGCCGCGCAGGCTGTCCTGCGTGACGGTGCGTATGTCCTGGCCGTCGATGGTGATGCGCCCGCCCTGGGCTTCATGGAAGCGCAGCAGCAGGTTCACCAGCGTGGACTTGCCCGCGCCCGAGCGGCCGATCAGGCCGATGCGCTCGCCGGCGCGGATGTGCAGGTTCAGGTGGTCGATCACCTGCTTGCCGCCGTCCTTGTAGGCAAAGCTCAGGTCCTCGAAGGCGATGGCGCCGTGCGTGACCTGCAGCGGCCTCGCGTCGGGTGCGTCCACGATGGTGCGCGGCTTGGTCAGCGTGAGGATGCCGTCCTGGATGGTGCCCACGTTCTCGAACAGGCCCGTCATCTGCCACATCACCCAGTGCGAATAGCCCATCAGGCGCAGCGCCATGGCGATGATGGCCGCAACCACGCCTGCGCTGGCCTGTCCGGCCGACCACAGGTACAGCGCCGTGCCCGCCGAGCCCACCAGCAGCATCGTGATCATCAGGTGGTTGACGATCTCGAACTGGCTGACCAGCCGCATCTGCGCATAGCCCGTGGACTTGAAGGCCTCCATGGCGTTGCGCGCGTACTCGGCCTCGCGGCGCGTGTGGGCGAACAGCTTGACGGTGGCGATGTTGGTGTAGGCATCGGTCACGCGGCCCGTCATCATGGAGCGTGCATCGGCCTGCTCCTTGCCGATCTTGCCCAGGCGTGGAACGAAGTAGCAGCAGGCGCCGATATAGGCGGCCAGCCACAGCGCAAACGGAATCATCAGCCGCCACTCGAAGCTGGCCGCCAGGATCAGGATGCCGATCATGTAGACGCTCACGCCCACCAGCACATCGACCACCATGAACACCACTTCGCGCACCGACAGCGCGGTCTGCATGATCTTGGTGGTGATGCGGCCCGCGAACTCGTCGGCATAGAACGACATGCTCTGGCCCAGCATCAGCCGGTGGAACACCCAGCGCAGCCGCATCGGGAAGTTGATGGCCAGCACCTGGTGCATCACCGCCGTGTGAAAGGCCAGCAACAGCACGCTGGACAGCAGGACGGCGGCAATGCCCCACACCGTGCCGCGCTGCTCTGCCCAGAAACCAGCCGGCGACACCGTGGACAACCAGTCCACCACATGGCCCATGAGGGCGAACAGCGCCGCCTCGTAGACGGCCAGCAGCGCCGAGGTGCAGGTCAGCAGCGCGATCCAGCCGCGCATGCCTTGCGTGCAGGCCCAGATGAAGGCAAAAAAGCCCTTGGGCGGGACCGTGGGCTCGACGCTGGGATAGGGCGGAACGCGTTTTTCAAAGAAACCGAACAAGATTTTTTTACTCCTTGGTCAGACCATCGTAGGCCAGAGTCGGGTTTGCCCGATGCGCGTTCAGCATGACCTTGGGCCGCAACATGTTTTGTAAGAAATCTCCACACAACTGTCATACGCCGGGCTGGGCGTCACGTCTCCGCTACACACAGGCGGCGGTCCGGGATGCGGTCGCGGCGCCAGTACGGATTGTCCAGGCCCAAGGCTGTTCACTTTGTGCGCGTGCAGACAACGCAGCATGCAGCGGCCAGCAACAATGCACGCCGCTGCGGTTGCCGGCCCTAGCTCTTCATGGAGTGGATCATGCGCAGTGCGCGTGCCTTGCTCGCCCCGAGCGTGCCATGCACAGCGCCGCCACGGCCGCCAGCATGGCCAGGCCGGCGGCAACCCGGCCCGTGGACAGAGGGCCTGCGGTCTGCAGTGCCCATCCGCCCAAAAGGGCACCCAGCGCAATGCCGGCATTGGCGGCCGAGACATTGGCCGTGCCCGCCAGGGCCTGCGCCTGGGGTGCGGATTGCATGACGCGGATCTGGCAGACCGGGTACAGGGCCGTGTTGGCCACGCCCCAGACGGCCAGCGCGACCACCAGCCAGGGCAGGGCCTGGGCCAACTGCACGGTGGCCGCCATGCCCAGGGCCAGTACCAGGCACAGCGCCGCTGTGACTCTCAGCGCGTGGCGCTCGGCCCAGCGCCCGCCCAGCCAGTTGCCGGCCAGGCCGACGGCGCCAAATCCCATCAGCCACCACCCCACGCGTGCGGGCGCCACGCCGGCGGCGCGCTCCAGGATTTCGGCCAGATAGGTATAGGCCGTGAACATGGCCGTGAAGACCAGCACCGACAGCGCAATCTGCGCCAGGAACCGGGGAGTGCGCAACACGCGCAACTGCTGCGCCAGGGGCATGCGGGGCGCGCCTTCAAGCGCCGGCATCTTCCATTGCAGGGCCAGGGCCACCAGCAGCGACAGCAGGGCCAGCAGGCCGAAGGCGCCGCGCCAGCCCACGGCATCGGCGGCCAGCGTGCCCAGGGGAATGCCCAGCAGCAGCGCCGCAGAAATGCCCAGGTAGACGCTGGCCACGGCACGGCCTGCGCGTGACGGTCCTGCCAGTTGCGCGGCGGTCTCGCTGGCCGTGCCCCAGAACACCGGCAGCGCCATGGCCGGCAGCAGGCGCGCCAGTGCCAGCACGCCCAGGCTGGGCGCCACGGCCGCCAGCGCATTGGAGCCCGCAAACAGCAGGGCAATGGCCACGAACAGGCGCTTGCGGCCCACCGGTGCCAGCCAGGCCGTGAGCGGCGGACCGGCCAGCGCCACGACCAGGGCGAACAGCGTGACCAGCTGGCCGGCCGCCGCAGCGCTGGTGCCCAGGTCGCGCGCCAGCGCCGGCAGCAGGCCGACGATCAGGAACTCCGTTGTGACGATGACGAAAGCCGCCACCGCCAGCACGGCGGTGGCGGCCTTGCCTTGGGTGGCAGGAATGGAGGGGCGGGCATCGCGGTTCAGGGATGGGGCAGAGGACATGCGCAAAGACTCCGGGGAAAAGAAACAACAGGCCCGCGAGCTTATTTAAGATATGAATTCTTATCTCGGATGAATTTTCTGCAGATACTGGAAATGGATTCTTGAATGAAAGCCGCCATCGCCATGTTTCCTTCGGAGCGTCTCAAGGGCCTCGAGGCCTTTGTCTGTACCGCAGACGCGGGCAGTTTCACGGCTGCTGCCGAGCGGCTGCACCTGACAGGCTCGGCCGTGGGCAAGGCCGTGGCCCGGCTGGAAGCCCGGCTGGCGACGCGCCTGTTTGAACGTACGACGCGGCGGCTGCGGCTGACCGATGCCGGCGAGGCCTTCTACCGCACCTGTGTGCGCGTGCTGGGCGAGCTGGAGTCGGCCGAGCAGGTGCTGGCCGCCGAGCACCTGGAGCCCGCTGGCAGGCTGCGCGTGGACCTGCCGGCGCTGTACGGACGGCTCAAGGTGATGCCGCTGCTGCTGGAGTTTGCACAGCGCCATGCGGCGGTGCAGCCCCAGGTGTCGTTCACGGACCGCTTCGTGGACGTGGTGGACGAAGGCATCGACGTGGCCGTGCGCATAGGCGGCAGCGTGCAGCTGCCTGCGGGACTGGGCCAGCGTCTGCTGGGGCGGGAGCGGCTGGTGTTCTGCGCATCGCCTGCCTATCTGGAGCGGCGCGGAGCGCCTGACAGCCTGCAGGCACTGGCCGGCCATGATGCCGTGGCCTATGGAAGGACCGATGCAGGCATGAGTGCATGGCAGAGCAGTGCCGGCGCCATTGCGGTGCAGCCGCGCATGGTGCTGGGCGATGGCGAAGCGGTGGTGGCTGCCGTGATGGCGGGCTGCGGCATCGCCCAACTGGCCACGTGGATGGTTGAGGCGCCGCTGCGCGATGGCCACCTGCTGCGGCTGCTGCCCGGCGCCGAAGTCGATGGCCTGCCGCTGCACCTGGTCTGGCCGCGCAGCCGCCAGTTGCTGCCCAAGGTGGATGCGCTGCTGCGGCACCTGGCTCAGGGCCTGACGATCTGAACGGCTCTGCCATGACAAAAGGCCCGCGAAGGGCCTTTGGCTTGCTCAGGGTGCAGGGCGGTCAGGCCGGCAGGAAGCCTTCCACCGACAGGTAGCGTTCGCCCGTGTCGTAGTTGAAGCCCAGCACCTTGGCGCCTGCGGGCAGCTCGGGCAGCTTTTGCGCAATGGCGGCCAGCGTGGCGCCCGAGGAGATGCCGACCAGGATGCCTTCCTCGCGGGCCGAGCGGCGTGCGTACTCGCGCGCGGGTTCGGCCTCGACCTGGATCACGCCGTCCAGCAGGCTGGTGTCCAGGTTCTTGGGCACGAAGCCTGCGCCAATGCCCTGGATGGGGTGGGGAGAGGGCTGGCCGCCCGAGATCACGGGCGATGCGGCAGGCTCCACGGCGAAGACCTTGAGCTGGGGGAACCTGGCCTTGAGCACCTTGGCCACGCCTGTCAGGTGGCCACCCGTGCCCACGCCGGTGATCAGCACATCCAGGCCTTCGGGGAAGTCGGCCAGGATTTCCTGGGCCGTGGTGCGCACATGCACGTCGATGTTGGCGGGGTTCTCGAACTGCTGGGGAATCCAGGCGCCGGGCGTCTGGCTGGCCAGTTCCTGGGCGCGGGCGATGGCGCCCTTCATGCCCTTTTCCTTGGGCGTGAGGTCGAAGCTGGCGCCGTAGGCCAGCATCAGGCGGCGGCGCTCGATGCTCATGCTCTCGGGCATGACCAGCACCAGCTTGTAGCCCTTGACGGCGGCCACCAGGGCCAGGCCGACGCCGGTGTTGCCGCTGGTGGGCTCGATGATGGTGCCGCCGGGCTGCAGGGCGCCGGACTTCTCGGCGTCCTCGACCATGGCCAGGGCGATGCGGTCCTTGATGGAGCCGCCGGGGTTGCCGCGCTCGGACTTGATCCACACATTGGCACCGGCGCCGAACAGGCGGTTGATGCGCACATGGGGCGTGTTGCCAATCGTTTGCAGGATGTTGTCAGCTCTCATCGGACCTCCGCGAGTTGGGGTGGTGGTTGGACAGTCGGGGGTGGCGCGCAGACACTGCGCGAAAACCAGGCATTCATTGTGCACGCAGCTGTTCTATGCATGGGCTATATCGATATGGCCTGGACGGCTAACATCGCCGCATGAATCTACGGTTCCTGGAAACCTTTGTCTTGCTGGCCGAGCTGCGCAATTTCCGCATGACGGCCGAGCGGCTGTACACCACGCAGGCCGCCGTCTCCAGCCGCATCGCCACGCTGGAGCAGGAGTTCGGCGTGCGCCTGTTCGACCGTGGCGTGCGCGAGGTCACGCTGACGGCCGACGGCGCCAAGGCCCTGGTCCATGCCGAGCGCATGCTGCGCCTCATGCGCGAGATGCGCGAGGACATGCTGGACAAGCAGGCCTATGCCGGCGTGATCCGCATCGGCGCCATCGAGTCCATCGTGCACAGCTGGTTTCCCGATTTCCTGGCGCTGCTGCAGCAGCGCTATCCGCGCCTGCAGGTGGAGATCGCCTGCGACACCACGCTGCACATGTCCGATCAATTGGTGAAGGGCCAGCTGGACCTGTCGCTGCAGGCCAAGCCCGTGACGGCGGCCGGCGTGGGCCATCTGTCGCTGGGTGAATTTCCCATGGCCTGGGTGGGCAGCCCCAAGCTGGGCATTGGCGACGAGACCCTGAGCCTGGCCGAGCTGGCGGCCTTTCCCATCATGTGCTTTGCGCGCGGCTCCGAGCCGTATGCGGTGATCGAGCAGTTGTTCTCCACAGAAAGCAGCGCCTCGGTGCACCTGAACTGCATTGCCTCGGTGGCGACCATGATCCGCGTGGTCTGCGACGGCCTGGGCGTGGCCGCCGTGCCGCCGGCCATCATCCAGCGCGAGCTGGCCGAGCAGCGCCTGCGCCTGCTGCGCGTGGACCGTGAGTTCCCCTCGCTGCCGCTGGTGGCCTGCTTTCGCAATGACCACCAGAACCCGCTGACCGAAGTGGTGGCGCGCGCGGCCGAGGAGACCGCCGCCGCCTTTGCGCTGAACCACGGCCAGGCCGTGGCGCGGCTGCCGGGCAGCGGCCTGGGCGGCTAGGCCCGAGGCCGCCTGGTCGATCAGCCCTGCGCCGAAGCCAGCAGCTGCTCCACGGCCAGGGCCACGGACAGCAGTCGCCGGTCCTGCCCGCCGAGGCCGGCCAGGCTCAGGCCCACGGGCGCCTCGCCTGCGCGGTGGCAGGGCAGGGAGATGGCGCAGCCGTCGAGGAAGTTGATCAGCGTGGGGTTGCGCAGGATCAGGCCGTTGGCGCCGAAGTAGGCTTCGTCGCTCTGCGTGAGGTCGGCGATCTTCGGGGCGACCACGGGCACGGTGGGCATGACGATCAGGTCATGGTCGGCCATCTGGGCGCTGACGGCGGCAATCCACTGCCTGCGGCGTGCCAGCAGGTCGATGTAGTCGGCCGCGCTGATGTCCTTGCCGCGCAGGATGCGCGTGCCCACGCGCGGGTCGTACTCGGACAGGCGCGTGGCGATGTGGTGGCGGTGCCAGGCCCAGGCCTCGGCGGCCGTGAAGCCGCCCTTGGAATTGATGTCGGCCAGCTCGCCGAAGGGCGCGACCACGGCATGGGTGATGTGGGCGCCCGCCTGCGACAGCAGGGTCAGCGTGCGCTCCCAGGCGGCGGCCACGGTAGCGTCCATGCCGTCCAGCACCACGTTGGTGGGTGCCAGCAGGCGCAGGCCCTGTAGTGGCGCGGCATGCAGCTCGCCCAGCGGCTCGCCGGAGAGGATGGCGTCCAGCGTGGCGCAGCAGCGCACGCTGGGGGCCAGCGGGCCGATGGAGTCCAGGTTGGCCGACAGCGGCAGCACGCCCTCCATGCTCACGCGGCGCGCCGTGGGCTTGAAGCCCGTGAGCCCGCACAGCGCCGAAGGAATGCGCACCGAGCCGCCCGTGTCCGAGCCGATGGCCGCCATGGCCATGCCGTCGGTGACCGAGATGGCCGCGCCCGAGGACGAGCCGCCCGGGATGCGGCCGCCGTCCTCGTCACGCTGCCAGGGATTGCGCGGCGTGCCGTAGTGCGGGTTGATGCCCAGGCCCGAGTAGGCGAACTCGGTCATGTTGGTCGTGCCCACGATGACGGCGCCGGCCTGGCGCAGGCGCTGCACCACTTCGGCCGTGCGCTGCGCGGGCGGTGCGTCGGCCAGCAGGCGCGAGCCGCCCAGCGTGGGAAAGCCGGCGATGTCGAACAGGTCCTTGACCGAGACCGGCAGGCCCTCGATGGGCGAGCGCGCCAGGCCGGCCGCACGCAGCACGTCGCTGGCGCGGGCCTCGGCCAGGGCCGCGCCCTGGAACACGCGCGTGAACACCTTGGGGCCTTCCCCCGACATGGTGCGGGCCAGGGCCTGCTCGGTCAGCTGCACCGAGGTGGTTTCGCCGCCATGCAGGCGCTGTGATGCCAGTTCCAGGCTGGGCAGGGGGAGGGCTTGGGTCATGTGGGAAGTCCTGTGGGTGAAGGCGGGCGTGGGCGGATCGGAGTCGGGGCTCAGGCCACGACGTCCAGCAGTTCGCTGCGGTAGCTGTGGCGGATGGAACGCTGGCTGCGGGGATCGTACAGCTCCATGGAGAACTGCGTCGAGGGGCGGATGCCACCGATGGCGCCCACCGTGCCGCAGGTCATGCCGCAGCCTGCGGGCAGCAGATCCTTGCCGCCCGTGAAGCCTGCGATCAGGTCCTGGGGCGTGCGCAGGCTGGCCAGCGTGCCTTCCTGGTAGAGCACCTCGCGGCCGTCTTCCACGATCCACGAGCGCACGACCAGCTCATCCCAGTGGCCGGCCACGTCGGCAAAGCGCCAGGCCTGGGTGGCCACGGGCTTGACGCAGGCCTGCTTGGAAAAGGCCACGCTGTAAGCTTCCAGCTTGCGGTCCGTGTGGTCGGAGGCCAGGCTCACGAACATCTCGCCTTCGTGCGTGAACACGAAGACCTCGACCTCGCCCGAGGAGTCCGGGCCCAGCACCTGCAGCGCGCTGCGCTGGCTCAGCTGGTTGCTGGAGATACGGTAGTACAGCGGCACGGCGCTGGGGCGCGGGATGCCGATGGCGGCGAGCTCCTCGATATGGTGCTCGATGGCCTCGCGGTCGCGGCCGGCCCAGCCGGCGACGATCAGGGTGTCGAATTCAGGGGCGAAGGTCTGGCCCTCGGGGGTGGTGAACTGCAGTTGCATGGCAGGCGATCCAGGAAAAAGGCGGGGCCGCAGGCCCCGGTGGGAAAGAGGAGGGGGCAGTGGCGCGCGCGGTGCGGCGCGCAGGCATCACTGCTTCTTGACGAAGAGCACGACCAGGAAGGCGGCCATGAATTCCAGCGCGGCCACGAAGTACAGGCCCGAGGACAGCGACCCCGTGCTGGTCTTGAGCGCGCCGATCATGTAGGGCGCTACGAAGCCGGCCAGGTTGCCGATGGAGTTGATCAGCGCAATGCCGCCGGCCGCCGCCGTGCCGGCCAGGAAGGCGGCAGGAATCGACCAGAACACGGGGAATGCCGCGAGGATGCCGATGGAGGCCAGCGTCAGCGCGCACAGGGCGAGCACGGCGTTGTGCAGGAACAGGCCCGTGAGGATCAGGCCCGCCGCAGCGATCAGCGCGGACAGGGCGCAGTGCATGCGGCGCTCGCCGGTCTTGTCCGAATGCATGCCGTTCCAGACCATGGCCAGCGTGCCGGCCAGGAAGGGAATGGCCGAGATCAGGCCGATCTGCAGCGTGTTCTGGATGCCGATCTCCTTGATGATGGACGGCGACCAGAAGGCAATGGTGGCGTTGCCGCTGACGATGCAGAAATACACGGCAGCGCACAGCCACACGCGGTAGTTGCGGCAGGCGTCCAGGAAGGACACATGCTTGTGGCCCCCCAGGTTCTCTGCCTCCACGGCGGCGGTCACGGCGCGCTGCTCGGCCGGGCTCAGCCACCTGGCGTTGGCGGGCTTCTCGGGCAGGTACAGCAGCACGAAGAAGCCGGCGATCACCGAGGGAATGCCTTCCAGGATGAACAGCCATTGCCAGTTGGACAGATGGCTCACGCCCTGCATGCCATTCATGATGGCGCCCGCAATGGGGCCGCCCACCGCGCCTGCAATGGCGAACGAGGTCATGAACAGGCCGTTGACGCGCGCCCGGTGGCGGGCCGGGAACCAGTAGGTCAGGTACAGCACCACGCCGGGGAAGAAGCCGGCCTCCACCACACCCAAGATGAAGCGCAGCACGTAGAACATGGTGGGCGTGGTCACATAGGCCATGGCCATGGAGGCCGCGCCCCACAGGATGGTGATGCGCGCCAGCGTCTTGCGTGCGCCGATCTTCTCCAGCAGCAGGTTGCTGGGCACTTCGAACAAAAAGTAGCCGATGAAGAAGATGCCGGCACCCAGGCCGTAGATGGCCTCGCTGAACTGCAGGTCGTCCAGCATCTGCAGCTTGGCGAAGCCGACGTTGACGCGGTCTATCCACGCCAGGATGAAGAGCAGCACCAGAAAGGGAATCAAGCGCCAGGCGATCTTGCGGTAGGTGGCGTCCATGTCGGGCGGCGATGCCTGGCCGGCGCCGTGGGCGGGGGAATGTGCGGCGGATGCCGGACTGCTCATGGGGTGTCTCCTGTCTTCGACGGTGCAGCGGGCACACGGACCGGGGCGGGGCCCGTGTGTCTTAGGGGCTTCAGGCGCTGGCGGGTCTGCAGTGAGACCGGCCGGGCGTCTGGAGCTGTTCCTGTGGCGGCAGTATCGAAAGGCGGGACAGGGCTGTCCAACAAGAAATTATGAGCAGGCCTGAATGCAAATTCTTATGGGCAGAGCTGGTGCGGGCGCCGCACCGGCATGCAGCATGCGTGCACCATTTGCGCTCGGGAAAACCCTGATTTTTTCAGGCGGTGGCGGCGGCACGCGGTGCGCGCAAAGGCTGCTTCCACAGCTCGGCCAGCAGCAGGCCGCCAATGGTCAGCACGCCGCCCACGGCGTGGTAGGCCGCCAGGGGCTCACCCAATGCCATGAAGGCGATCACGGCCGTGAAGATGGGCACCAGGTTGAAGAACATGCTGGAGCGGCCCGGGCCGATGCGCGCCACCGACATCATCCACAGCAGCGGCGCGGCGATGGAGGCCATGATGCCCGCAAAGCCCACCAGCGGCAGGTTGGTCGCGTTCAGCCCCGTGCGCGGCGCCATCAGGAACAGCGGCAGCTGCGCGATCACGGCCACCAGGATCTGCAGGTACAGCAGTTGCACCGTGGCCAGGCGCGGCATGGGCCAGCGCTTGAGCAGTATGTTGTAGACCGCATAGGCCAGCATGGCCACGAACATCAGCGCATCGCCGCCATTGAGGCCCTGGGTGAGCAAGGTGGCAGGCTGCCCCGAAGACACCACCAGGGCCACGCCCGCAATCGCCAGCACGCAGCCCAGCACGGCGCCCCGGCTCAACGCCTGGCCCAGCATGGCGGTGGACAGGCCCAGCACCATCATGGGCGTGAGCGAGCCGATCAGGCCCATGTGCGTGGCCGATGTCATATGGGCCGCGTAATAGGCCAGGCTCTGGTAGATCACCATGCCCAGCATCCCCAGCACGATGAGGCGCGGCAGCAGCGGCCGGATGTCGGCGCGCTGGCGCCAGATGGAGGGCAAAAGGAACGGCGTGAACAGCACGGCCGCCACCAGCCAGCGGTAGAAACCGATCTCGGCCGCGCCGATGCTGTCGGCCGCCATCTTGCTGACCACGGTATTGACCGACCAGATGAGCACGGCGATCAAAGGGAAAAGGTAAGACCCCATTGGAAGACTCCTAAGACTGGTCCTATGATCGTTCTGTCCGACTTGGAGTGCATCCCTGGTTTCGGACAATCGATAGCGCAACCCGGACCATCCGCCATGCCCCGTCCCAGCAAGCCCATGCACATCCAGAACGTCGAGGATGTGCCGGGCGAGTACTACTTCCGCTACGACGAATTCGGCGCCGACACCGAGGTGCCGCCGCACAGCCACAGCTGGGGCCACCTGAACTACACGCCCCACGGCAGCATGTGCATGGACACGGCAGGCCAGCACTGGGTCTCGCCGCCGCAGTACGGCGTCTGGGTGCCGCCCGGCGTGGTGCACAGCTGCCATGTGGCGCACGCCGTGGTCTACCGCTCGGTCTACCTGGCGCCTGCGCTGTGCAGGGAGCTGCCGGCGCAACCGTGCTCCATGCGCATCGGCGCCATCGTCAAGGCCATCCTGGCCGACTTTGCCGTGCGCGACGTGCACATTCCCGCCACGGATGCCGACCTGCGCCTGGCCCGTGTGCTCTACGACCAGTTGCGGGCCGTTCCCGTGGAGCCCGGCTATCTGCCGGCCGCCGAACACCCTGCCCTGGTCGAAGTGCTGACCCGCATGCGCGCTGCGCCCGAGGACCACCGCAGCCTGGCCCAATGGGCCGCCAGCGTGCACATGACCGAGCGCACCCTGGCGCGCCACTGCCAGCGCGAGCTGGGCATGGGCCTGGGCGAATGGCGCCAGCGCATGCGCTACCTGCTGGCCATCGACGCGCTGGAGGCCGGCCTGAGCGTGCAGCAGATCGCCTATGACCTGGGCTACAGCACGCCCTCGGCCTTCATCGCCATGTTCCAGCGCGAGGCCGGCACCTCACCCGAACAATTCCGCCGCGAGTTCTGCATGCCGCCGTGAGGCTGTTGCGCCATCTGCCTGCAGCCCGGCCCAAGCCGCGAGATAATGCCGCCCGTGAAGCACGCCAGACCGCCGCTGGTGCAATCGTGGAAACACGGCACTGGAGGAACGTCCGGACTGCACAGGGCAGCGTAGCAGCTAACGGCTGTCCACCGTGAGGTGAGGATCAGAGCAACAGAGACGAGTCGGGGACATGTGCCGCCAACTTGGTGTTCTATGGGGTGCCAGCGCAAGCTGGCGACGGCTGGCGCAAGCCAGACGCCCAGGCGAAAGCCTGGGCCCCATAGCCACCCGGGGACGCGGAACGCGTCCCCGGGTGAAACGGGCAATCTCTACGCGCAGCAATACCAAGTAGGCACACGTTGACGGGGCCCCCGGAGTGTGCGGGTAGGTAGCACCGAGCCGGGCGGCGACGCCCGGCCCAGATTAATGGCGGTCACATGCGGGCAACCGCGTGCACAGAATCCGGCTTATCGGCGCGCTTCACACTTTCTTTCATGCCCCGCCACCGGCGGGGCATTTTCATGGGCGGTTCAGAACTGGTATTTGGCCGTCAGCAGCAGCCTGCGCGGCACGCCGAAATAGTTGCCGCCGTTGTTCGTGCCCAGGGTCTCGAAATAGCGGCGGTCGAACAGTTTGACCATATGTTCCGCACCGAGATACGCGGGACTACGCCAGCCCTCGCCGCAGCGAGTTTTCCTAGGGATGACGCGGATTCACCATATCCCGGTGCTTTCTGCAACCCGACCTGATTCCCGTTCGCCAGGCTCCTACTTGGCCCCTGGAATCGGTCATCCCTAGGAATATTTATGGCCAAGATCAAGCTCACCAAATCCGTGGTCGATTCGGCGGAACCCGAAGCCCACGACGTTGAACTGCGCGACACCCTCGTGCCCGGCTTTCTCTGCAAGGTCACGCCTGCCGGGCGCAAGGTGTTCATGCTCCAGTACCGTACCAATGCCGGCGACCGCCGCAAGCCCTCGCTCGGCCTGTTCGGCGAACTGACCGTCGAGCAGGCCCGCGCCAAGGCGCAGAACTGGCTGGCGGAAGTCCGCCAGGGCCGTGACCCTGGAGCGGCCAAGACCGAGGCGCGCAAGGTGCCGACGATGAAGGAGTTGTGCAAGCGATTCATGGACGAGCACTCCAAGCGCCACAACAAGAAGTCGTCGCAGAAGACCTACCAGACCTACATCGACAACCACATCATCCCGAAGCTCGGCAAGCTCAAAGTCTCCGAGGTCAAGCGCGCCGACATTGCCGCGATGATGAAGAAGATGGAGCACATCCCGACCTGCGGCAATCGCACCTACTCGCTGCTGCGGGTGATGTTCAACCTGGCCGAAGTGTGGGGCTACCGGCCCGAAGGCTCCAATCCGTGCCGCCACATCAAGGGGCTGCCCGAGAAGGGCGAATCGCGGCTCATCACCGACGAGGAAATGGGCAAGCTGTTCGGCTACCTCGACCAAGCGGAAATCGAGCGCACCGTCCGCCCCGAAACCCTGCTGGCGATCCGCCTGCAATTCGAGTTCGCGGCACGCATGTCGGAAGTCCTCGCTCTCCAATGGGACTGGATCGACTTCGAGAACCGCCGCATTAACTGGCCGGACAGCAAGACCGGCCCCATGTCCAAGCCCATGAGCGAGGAAGCGCAGCGGCTGCTGACCCATGCCACGCGCTACGAGGATTCGCCCTACGTCATCACGGCCGCACGCGACCACAAGCGGCCCATGTCCAAGGGCGTTTACTACCATGCGTGGGTCACGATCGCCAAGCGCGCCGGTCTGGCGCATGTCGGCACCCACGGCATCCGCCACCGCTCGGCGACTGACATTGCCAATTCCGGCGTGCCGATCAAGGTGGGCATGGCGCTGACGGCGCACAAGACCGTGGGCATGTTCATGCGCTACGTCCACACCCAGGATCAGGAAGAACGCGAGGCCAGCGACGTGGTGGCGAAGCTGCGCAAGCTGATCGCCAGCGGCCAGCAGGCCGCGCCAGCGAAGGCCGAGGAAGCGCCGGAACTTCCGCAGGCGCTGGCCGAACTGTTCAAGCTGCTCAAGCGTTCGCCCGAACTGCTGGAAAAGCTGGAAGCCGCGTAATGCCAGCCCAAGCCCTGCGGGGAATTGTCGCGACAGTGTCGCGACAATTCCCGACCGCACCCGGCGCCGGATTGTCGTATCACCGATACGACAATTCGCCTGGGCGCAAACAGTCGGCCACTACGCCGGAACACGCCCCAGCGAGTTTCCGGCCGCGCCAGCCTGCGGCATCCTTCCATCATTTGCGGATGGACGCCCGCGGTGCCGCTTGAACTGACCGGCTTCGTTCTACTGGGCGGGCTTGGGCGGGCTGCACCTGCCACGGCAAGCGAGGCTGCCCAACGCTCTGGCAGCGTCCATCCCTTCATGGACAATTCATGCCACTTGGTGGTATAGTGAGAACAGCGATGCACATCTTCAAAACCCGTCACTTCCAGCGGTGGATGCGCAAGACGGCATTGAGCGATTCTGATCTGCGCAAGGCTGTCCTTGAGATGGCCGCCGGGCTGATCGACGCTGACCTCGGCGGTGGCGTGGTGAAGAAACGCATCGGATTGGCCGGGCGCGGCAAGCGCGGCGGAGTGAGAACGCTGGTCGCCACCAACAAGGGCAACCGCTGGTTCTTCGTATTCGGGTTTGAGAAAAACGAGCGGGACAACATCAGCGACGCCGAGCTGCAAGCCTTGCAGGACTACGCCGCCGATTTGTTGGAGCGCACGGCCGCGCAACTGGATGCAGCCGCTGCCGACGGCACTTTGCTGGAGATCACCGATGACTGAAAAAACCCAACCCAAGAGCCGAATTCTGGAAGCGGTGCATGAAGGCGCCCGCGACCTGCACCGCCTGGGGTTCATCGACAAGCGCAAGATGCAGAAGTACGACCTGCTGTGCCTGGAGCCGGTGCAGGACTACGATGCCGCCAGGATCAAGGCGCTGCGCGAGCGCCTGCAACTGAGCCAGGCCGTGCTGGCCTCGGTGCTCAACACCAGCGCGTCCACCGTCCGCAAGTGGGAAGTGGGCGACAAGCGCCCCAGCGGCCCGTCGCAGAAGCTGCTGGACATCATCGAACGCAAGGGCCTGGAAGCCGTGCTCTGAGTGCCGGGAGCGCATCACATGAGCAAGAAGCTCGACGATACGGAGAAAACCAATGTCAGCACAGTCCATTCCGTGGGGGCCAGTCCGCTCGACACTGACTGAAAAGTTCACTTTCGGTGACATTAAGCAGATCGTCGGCTACGGCGACCTAGATATGTCCAGGCTTGCACACCTCGAACAGAAACCGCAGAACGGCGCCTCGAAATCGCAGCTCTTGAGCGAGATCGACAGGCAGGTCGGCGCAATGGACGACAAGCGCCGCAGCGCCTTTGTCTCCATCTGCTGCGAAGAAATGATGCGCCGTAAGCCCGACGTCATTGAGGAACTGGAACGTGTGCTGTCCAGGGTGGGCTGGAAGTTCTCCGGTACGGCACTCATACCTATCGAGATTTTCGATGTTGCCGAGTTGGCCAGCCTCCCCGACGCCGCAGCGGCAGACATCCAGAAAGCGGCCACTAGGCTGCGTGATGGCGACCTCAGCGGCGCGTTGTCTGCGGCCTGCGGTGCTCTCGATGCCGTGACCAGCGACATTTACAGCCGCCACGGTCTGGGCGATGCAGGCAAGGCGTCATTTCAGGAGCGCATCAGGAAGTCTCTCGATGCCTTGCAGGTGAAAGACCGCCTGATCGGTGAGTTGACCGACATCGGCTGGGCTGAGCCCGACTACAAGCCACTGTCTGCCAACATCGACGGTTCCTTGAACCAGGCGGCCTTCGTGATGCAAAAGCTGCGGGCCGACATGGGCGACGTGCATGGAACCAAACCCGTCATTGCCGCCCTGGTCTATGACGCCATCAAATGGTCATCCTTGTTACTCAGGATGCTGGCAACTCGATGAACGTACCGCCTCACGCACCGATTAAATGACATGATGGGTGAAGCGGTGTACGTCTGACAATCCCAGAAAAACAAGCGGAACCCGCCCACGATGGCGGGTTTTCGTTTCAGGGGCCAGTATTTGGCATGGCTGGTGTCGCCGTCCGTGCTGGCAGCGGCTTGCCCGCGCGCGCCTTCCTGAATCCCCGATCTCGCGCCATGAACGCTTCCAGCATGTGCGGGATCAATGTCGCCGCATCGACCGCTTCGCCATACGTCTGCGCGTGCAGCGCGGCGTAGCGGTCGAGGTCGGCTTTCAGGCTGGCCGGGCAGGCAAAAGTCAGCTTCGTGGATTCCGTTTTCGGCAGCGGCCCCAGCCGCAGCTTGCGCATCGTCATCGTGAAGCCCCCCTGTTGAAGAAAAGCGGCTGGTACGGCCGCAACACCAGATCCCGATTGACGATGATGCGTACCGGCAAGCCGGGGCGCTCCGTCAAGGTGGGCTGGATGTTGAGGTTGCGCCGGGTCATCTCCTGGCCGACCTGATTGATGCTGTCCTGGGCGCTATCGCGGCCGGCGATGATGACGCGATCACCGTCCTGTCGGTTCTCCGGCGCCGCCAGCTCGGCACCGACGCCCAGCAGCGTCGTCAGCGCCGCGCCGGCAAAGATGCGATCCCAATGCCAATCCACATCGTCTTCCAGGCCGGCATAACCGGCCGGGTCGGTGCCGGCCAGGTTGTCGAGCGTGAGCGAAGACGTGTCGGGCAGGATGATCCGGTTCCACACCACCTGCACGCGGCTCTGCCCGTAGCTGACCTGGCTGTTGTATTTGCCCAGGATGCGCGAACCCTGCGGGATCAGCAGGAACTTGCCGGTGGCCGTGTCATAGACCGGCTCCGTCACCGTGGCGATCACGTCGCCCGGCAAGTCCGACTTGATGCCCGTCACCAGCGCCCCGGCGACCACCGTTCCGGCCATGACCTGATACGGCGAAGCCGGCAGGGTCAGATTGCCGGAATTACGGGTTTCCGTGGTTCCGGCTTTCTGGAACGCCTCTTTCTGGTCTTGCCGGTTCTGTACGGCGGTCGGGTCGGCAGGCTGGGCCGCCGTCGAGGCCGGGCCAGCCGCCAGTGGGTCGAACGCCGCATTGGCGGCGAAGCCCTGCGAGGCAGCCACCTGCGTCTGCGCTACCGGCGCGGCCTTCTGCGAACCCGAGCGGAAGAACACCGACGATGCCGCAGCCGCTTCGGCTTCCTTGCGCAGCGCGTCGTTCGGGTCGTGGCCGGGGGCCGCGTAGGCGGCCGTCACCGGCTGCTGCGACTTCACGATGGCCGGGCCAAGATCGCCCGGCAGCGGCGGCCCCAGCTCCGGCACCTTCGGCGGCAGCTTCGAGTAGTCGGCCGGCAGCGCGTCCAGCCCTTCAGACTTCGAGACGCGATCGACGTTGTAAAGCTCGGTCTGCTCGCCAGTGCTGCGCCGCTGCGGTTGCAGCGACCACATCAGTGCGCCGAGCACGGCGACCGATAGGCCGCCGGCGAGGATGGCCAGCGTGCGCCGGTTCAGGCGCGTGACCGGGCGCGGTTGCGCGCGCAGCGCCACCGCCTCGGGCGCTACCTTGCCCGCCTGCGGCGTGGCGAGGTCGGGAGTGTCGTCCTGGCTCATGGTCAGTTCCTCCGCGCCACGCCATCGGTGCGTTCGATACGCACCACGTCGCCGCCATCACCGCCCAGGTGCAGTTCGGCCGCGCCGAACAGCCGATCCACGATGTAGTAAGGCGGACGAAAACGGTAGTTCACCAGTTGCCCGTCGCCCTGCGCGCCGATGACGAACAGAGGCGGCAGTTCGCCTTGCGCGATGCCCGGCGGAAACTGGATATAGACCTTCTCGCCGTCATCGAAGGCACGCAGCGGCTTCCACGGCGGATTGCTGCCGCTGACCGCGTAGCGGAAGCGGATCTTCTCCAGCGACAAGCCGGTATCGACCGGCGCGGCGGCGCTGGCCGCCTGCGCCTGGCGCTGTAAAGCCAGCATCCGATCTTTCGGATAGTCCCAGGACACCGAGGCCATCCACGCCTTTTCCGTCGAAGTCAGCTCCAGCAAGTACGTCCGGCGGCTGGTGGTGATGACCAGATTGGTTTTCAGGCCCGAGCGAATGGGCTTGACCAGCACATTGACGCGCAGCGCGTCGCCGCTGCCGCTGGACGTGTCGCCGACGATCCAGCGCACGGTATCGCCAGCGGCGACCGTCACCAGTTCCTCGCCGGGCTGCAAGGAGACCACGGTCACGCGCCCCTGCGCGGCATAGACCTGATAGAGCGCGCCGTCGGTGAAGGGCCATACCTGAATCGCGTTGACGTAACCCTCGCGGGTCGGCGCGATGCGCGCCTCGGCATTCGCACGCGAGACACGCACCTTCTCGTCGGCCGGCTCCGGCGCGGCCGGGGCCGTGTCCACCTCGGGCAGCGGCTTCAACTGTGCCGGCAGCGCCAGTGGCTCGGGCACGGCCACGACTTCGACCGGCTTGGGCGGCTCTGGCAGCGGTTGCGCCTGCACCGGCTCATCGAGCGAAATGGTCGGCGGCGGCTTGCCCTGCGAGGCGCAGCCCGCCAGGGCCAGCAGGATCAACGGCAAAACGGATTTACGGAAAAGTGCATTCATGGCTTGGCTCCTTCGGAAGAATCCAGTTCGCGGCTCCACGCCAGGCCATTGACGTAGATGCCCAGGGGGTTGCGGCGCAGGCGTTCTTCGGTGCGCGGGGTTTGCAGGACGATGGACACCACGGCCGTCCACCGCTCCAGCCCGGCGGCCGCGCCATTGACGTAGCGGCGTTCCGTCCAGCGCACGTTGAAAGACGTGTCGCTGGCGCGGACGACACTGGTGATCTGCACCGTCACCGACTCCTTGCCGATGCGCACGAATGGGTCATTTGTGCGGGCGTAGTCGTTGAGCACGGCCGCGCCCTTGTCGGTGGTGTAGTCGTAGGCATCCAGCCAGTTCTGCCGCACAACGATGGGATCGACAGACAGCGATCGCACCAGGCCGACGAAGCGCGCCAGGTGGTGCGCGATATGCGCATCGGCGGGCCGGTACGGCGTGGCGGCTTCGCCCACGGCGCGTACCTGTCCGGCCTGATCAACCTCGATGACGTAAGGCGTCACGATGGACTGCGCCGAGCGCCACACCAGGCCACCGGCCATCAGCAGCGCAAGCACCAGGCAGCCGAACGCCATGAGCCGCCAATTCTTCGCCTGCACGCGGGCCGAGCCGATACGGTCGTCCCACACCTGGGCAGCGGATTGATACGGGGTGGCAGGTTGCGGCGTATCGGCATAGCGCACCTGCGGTCGCTTGAATCGCATGGGGTTCTCCTTGGTGGTCAGGTATCGGAATCGCGCAGGCTCGGGCCTTGCCCCGAGCCGCCGCCGTCGCCACCGCGCAGCGTGTGGGCGGCGGTGGTGGCGGCATGGGTGATCTGCTGGCGGCGGTGCATCCGCTTGGCCCAGGCGGGTTGCTCCTGCTTGGGCGCGCTGGCGGCACCTTCTGCCGCTTCGCCGGCGGTGGCCTGGCCTGCGCCGGCAGCGCCAGCGCCTGTGCCGTTCCATCCGGCGCGGAATGAATCGGCCACCTTCTTCCCGGCAGCGGAAGCGCCGGACGCGGCACGGCGGCCCGCCGCCTGCGCGCCCGTCTTGGCGGCATTGCCAAGGCCAGCCGCCGCACCCTTGGCTCCGCCGCCCGCAGCGGCGGAACCGGCCTGGAACGCCGACCGGGCGTTACCGGCCGCCGACGTGGCGGAACGCGCACCTGCGCCGGCCAGCTTGGCGGCGGCCGGGGCCATGCGTGCCCCGGCCATGACGGCACCGCCGACGCCGGTGGCGGCGGCACCGATGGCAACGGCCGTACCGGCAGCGCCGACTGCTGCGCCCGCCATCGCGCCCGCGCCAAGCTGCGGCGCACCGGACACGAGGCCCGTGGCGATGCCAGGGCCGAAGATGCCCAGCGCCAGCAAGGCGAGCGAGGCCAGCATCACGACCAGCGCGTGGTCGATGGAAGGCTCGTCAGGGTGAACCTGGAACTCCGCGAACAGGCCCGAGCCGATGCCGACGATGACGGCCAGCACCAAGACCTTGATGCCAGACGACACCACGTTGCCGAGCACCTTTTCCGCAAGGAAGCTCGTCTTGTTCCAGAGTGCGAATGGGATCAGGACGAAGCCGGCCAGCGTGGTCAGCTTGAACTCGATCAGCGTGATGAAAAGCTGTACCGCCAGCACGAAGAAGCAGAGGATCACCACCAGCCAGGCGAGGAACAGCACCACGATGGGATCAAGGTTGGTGAACACCTCGGGGAAGCCGGCCATGTCGCCGATCTGCTCCAAGATCGGCGCGCCTGCGTCGATGCCGGTCTTCGCCAGCCGGCCCGGTTTCAGGAAGTTATCCATGCTCAACGTCGAGCCGGTGGCCGTCAGGCCCAGGCCGGCGAACGACCGGAAGACGATGCCGGCCAGCCAGTTGAAGTTGTTGATGATGTAGGCGAAGGCGCCCACGTAAAGCACCTTGCGCAGGAGCTTGGCGATCACGTCCTCGCCCTGGCCAGTCGCATGGCTCATGGCCCAATACAGGCCCGCGATGGTCATGTCGATGACGATCAACGTGGCCGTCAGGAATGCCACTTCGCCTTGCAGCAGCCCGAAACCGGAGTCGATGTAGCGCGAGAACGTATCGAGGAATTTGTCGATGATGGTCACGTCGTTCATGGCGTGTCCTCCGTAGCCGAGAGCGGTGCATCGCCGGCCTCATCGGTGGGCGTGTCGAAACTCGCCGGGATCGGTGGCAGGTCGGCCAGCGAGCCGTATTCGTCCGGCCCGGTCTGGCCGGCGAAGAAGCGCCGCCGGAAGGCTTCGGCGGCGGCGCGGCAGTCGTCTTCGCCTGCGGCTTGCCGGTCGGTTGCGCATTGGGCGCGCAGCGCCTTGAGCCGCACGGGATCAGCGGCCAAGGTGGCGGCCAGGTCTTCGGCCCTTTGTTGGTCGGACGACTGGCCGCAAGCGGTCAGCAGCACGGCCAGCAGCGAAACCGACAGAACGGGAACGCATAGCATGGCCGCCTCCCGTCAGTTGTTGTAGAAGTTGACGGACTGTGGCGTGTACGGCGTGCCGGTGCCCAGGAAGCGCCGTCGCACTTCGCGGGCGCGCTCGGTGGCCGCCGCCTGCCGCGCCAGTTCCAGCGAGGCCGCACGGTCTTGCGTGATCTGGAGCTGCTGCGCCTGGATGGACTGCTTGGCCTGCAAGGCGAGAAGCTGGTTCGTCGCCTGCATGGCCTGCAAGGCACCCGTGGCCGATTGGCTCTGGCTCACGAGGTCGGCCAGCGCGCTTTCGTCTTGCGCCAGGTTCTGCGACACCTGCGCCTGCATCCGCATTGCGGTGTGCAGCCCGTCGAGGGTGTTCTTCCACCGCTGGCGGGCATCGCGGAACATCTGATCGCCGCTGATCGTGGCGGCGTACTGATCGGGGTACAGGCGCGCAAAATCGCGGTCGAGGTTCTGCACGTCATAAGCCAGCCCCTGCGCCTCGGCAATCAGGCGTTCGGTGGTGGCGAGCGTCGAGCGCAGCCGGTTGACGATGTTGAAGTCGAGATTCGCCAGGTTGCGCGCCTGGTTGATGAGCATCTGCGCTTCGTTCTGGAGTTGCTGAATCTGGTTGTTGATTTGCTCCATCGTGCGGATCGCGGTCAGCGTGTTCTGCACGAGGTTCGTGGGATCGACCACGACCCATTGAGCATGGACAGTGGTGGCGGTGCAAAGCATGGCCGCGACGGCAGCGGCGACAAGGCGCTTCTTCATGATGGGTTCTCCTGTGGTTGGGAAAGAAAAGAAGCCGCCGCCGGTGAGGACGGCAGCAGGTCGGCGGCCCAATCGAGGCCGCGATGGCGCAGCCACGCACCGGCGAAGCCGGGAGCGCCGGCCTGCGTCAGCACGCGCTCTATGTCGCGTTGGTCTTGCGGTGTGGATGCGCCCGCGAAGGCGAGCGCGGCCGGCCCCAGGTCGAGGTCGAACAGGCGATTTCCCAAGCGCGATTGGTAGTAGTAATCACGCTTGGGCTGCGCGGTGGCGACGATTTCGATTTGCCGGCTGTTGAGGCCGAAGCCCTCGTAGATCGTGCGAATCTGCGGCTCGGTCGCCTGCGGGTTGGGCAAGAAAATCCGACTCGCGCAGCTTTCGATGATCGCGGGCGCGATGGTTGAATCCTTGATGTCCGCGAGCGACTGCGTAGCGAAGATCACCGACACGTTTTTCTTGCGCAGCGTTTTCAACCATTGCCGGATGCGTGCCGCGAAGGACGGTTCATCAAGGAACAGCCAGGCTTCATCGAGAATCAGCAGCGTGGGCGCACCGTCGAAACGCGCATCGAAGCGGGCGAACAAATAGCGCAGAACCGCTTGCACGGCGGCGGGGCTGTGCATCAGTTCTTCCATCTCGAAGCCCTGCACGTCGCCGCTGCCGAGCCGGTCGCGGTCGGCGTCCAGCAGCTTGCCGTGCGCGCCGCCCAGCACATACGGCGACAACGCCTGCCGCAGCGCGTTCGATTGCAGCAGCACCGATAGCCCGGTCATCGTGCGCTGCTCCACGGGCGCACCGGCAAGACTGCCGAGCGCCGACCAGATGGCGGCTTTCTCGTCGGGGCCGACGGTCACGCCTTCATGCATCAAGCGGCCTTCGATCCATTCGGCCGCCCAGGTGCGGTAGCCCTCGCCGTCGATGCGGGCGAGCGGCTGGAAAGCGATGCCGCCATCGGCCCCGAGGTCGTAGTGCTCGCCACTCAGGCCGAGGATGGTGGCGCGCATCGAGCGCCCCATGTCGAACGCGAAGATGCGCGAGCCGCGATAGCGGCGGAACTGCAAGGCCAGCATCGCCAGCAGGACGGACTTGCCCATGCCGGTCGGCCCCGCGACCAGCGTATGCCCCACGTCGCCGATGTGCGTCACCAGCCGGAACGGCGTCGCGCCATCGGTGCGGGTGACGATCAGCGGCGGGCCGTCGAGGTGGGCGTTCTTTTCCGGGCCGGCCCACACCGCCGATACCGGCATCATGTGCGCCAGGTTCAACGTCGAGACGATGGGCTGGCGCACGTTGGCATACGCATTGCCCGGCACCGACGACAGCCACGCATCCACGGCATTGAGCGTTTCGGGAATGGTCACGAAGCCCCGGCCCTGGATGACGCGCTCCACCATGCGCAGCTTTTCGTCGGCCGCGGCGGCATCCGTGTCCATCACGGTGACGGTGGCCGTCAGGTAGCCGAAGGCGACTTGATCGCTGCCCAGCTCCTGCATGGCGGCATCCGCATCGGCCGCCTTGTTGCTGGCATCCGTATCGACCAGCGGGCTTTCCTGCTGAAAGATCGTTTCGCGCAGCAGCGCGATGACGTTCTTGCGCTTGGCAAACCATTGGCGCCGCAGGCGGCCCAGTTCCTTTTCCGCCTCGGCTTTGTCGAGGCAGAGGAACCGGGTGCTCCAGCGATAGGCAAAGCCCAGGCGGTTGAGGTCGTCCAGCAGTCCCGGCCAGGTCGAGGTCGGGAAGCCCCGCACCGACACCACGCGCAGGTGCTGGTCGCCCAGCATGGGCGCCAGACCACCGACCAGGGCGGAATCGACCAGCAGCGCGTCGAGGTGGAAAGGCACTTCGGGCACGCCTACGCGGTAGCGCCGCGTGGACACCGTGGCGTGCAGGTAGGTCAGCGTCTGCGCGTCATCGAGCCAGGCGATTTCCGGCATCACGCCATCGAGTAGGTCGAACACGCGATCGGTTTCCGCCACGAAGGCATCGAGCCGACCGCGCCAGTCCACGCCATCGCCCGGCGCATGCTCGTAGAGCAGCTTGGCCGCCCGGGCACGGGATTCCTCCGGCGGCAGGTAGGCCAGCGTCAGGTGATAGGCGCTCTCGAAGTGGTTGCCGGATTCCTCGAAGGCGGCGCGGCGTTCCTCGTCCACCAGCCAGGACAGTGGTTCGGGGAAGTCGGAATGCGGATAGTCCGCTGCCGGTTGGCGTTCTGCTTCCACGAACAGCGCCCAGCCCGAACCCAGCCGGCGCAGCGCGTTGTTCAACCGCGCCGTGGTGGCGATCAGTTCGCCCTGTGTCGCGCTGTCGAGGTCGGGGCCACGAAATCGTGCTGTTCTCTGGAAACTACCATCCTTGTTCAAGACGACACCCGGCGCGATCAGCCCGGCCCAGGGAAGCCAGTCGGCCAGCAAGGCGGGCCGCTGGCGGTATTCGGCAAGGTTCAGCATGGCGGCGTCCCCCTACACGTCCAACAGCGGGCGGTGCTTGATGTGCCGGGCGAAGACCTGCATGAACTGCGGATCGACGCGCGCGCCCCACACGGCCAGCGAGTGACCGACGATCCAGAGCACGACACCGGGAATCCAGAGTTGCAGGCCCAGCCCGACGGCGGCGGCCAGCGTGCCGTTGGCAATCGCCACGGTGCGCGGTGCGCCGCCCATCAAGAGCGGTTCGGTCAGCGAGCGATGCAGCGGCACCTCGAAGCCGGCCGCGAAGCTGTCCGGCCGACTCATACGACCGCCCCGCCGGAGAAGCTGAAGAACGACAGGAAGAACGAGGATGCGGCGAACGCGATGGACAGGCCAAAGACGATCTGGATCAGCTTGCGAAAGCCGCCCGACGTGTCGCCGAAGGCCAGCGCCAGGCCCGTGGCGATGATGATGATGACGGCGACGATGCGCGCGACCGGCCCCTGGATCGACTCCAGAATGGATTGCAGCGGGCCTTCCCACGGCATCGAAGAACCGGCGGCCTGCGCCGTACCGGCCAGGAACAGCAGCAGCGCGGCCAGCAGCAGCCCTTGCCCCGCCGGGCGGGCCAGGCTGCGCAGCCGCGCGAGGCTGGACAGGTGGGAAAGCGGATTTACGGAAAGACGGAAAGCATGGGCGTGCGTCATGGCAGTTCTCCAGGTTGGTCAAGGGACGGGGAAGGCGCAGCGGCATCGGCTGCGAGAGGAACCGGCGTCAGCTCGGGAAACGGCGTTTCCAGCGCGTCCGCCAGGCGGTAGCCCACACCGTCGAAGCCGACGACGCGGGCGATGCTTTCGACGCGGCGCTTGCGGCCGCGTCCGGCGATGTGGATGACGACATTGACCGCCTCGGCGATCAGCGCACGCGGCGGGTTCACCGCGACTTCGAGAATCAACTGTTCGAGGCGCAGCAATGCGCCCAGCGCGGAACCGGCGTGGATGGTGGCGATGCCGCCGGGATGGCCGGTGCCCCACACCTTCACCAAGTCCAGGGCTTCGCCGCCGCGCACCTCGCCGACAATCACGCGGTCGGGCCGCAGGCGCATCGTGGCGCGCACCAGCTCGGTCATGGACACGACGCCCGCGCGGGTGCGCAGCGGCACATGGTCGCGGGCGGCGCATTTCAGCTCTATCGTGTCTTCGAGCACCAGCACGCGGTCGCCGGTGGCGGCGATTTCCGCAAGCAAGGCATTGGCGAGCGTGGTCTTGCCGCTGCTCGTTGCCCCGGCGATCAGGATGTTCTGGCGCTCGCGCACGGCGCGGCGCAGGAACTCGGCCTGCCCGGTAGTCAGGATGCCGTCGGCCACATAGCGATCCAGGCCGATGATGCTCACGGCACGCTTGCGCAGCGCGAAGGCCGGGCCAGGCGCAGCCGGCGGCAAGATGCCCTCGAACCGCTCGCCGGTTTCGGGTAGCTCGGCGGTCAGCAGCGGTCGCCCGCGATGTACCTCCGCGCCGACGTGCGCCGCGACCAACCGGATGATGCGTTCGCCATCGTCTTCGGACAGTTCCACACCCAGCGGCGTGCGGCCCGACGACAACCGATCCACCCATAGGGTGCGGTCGGGGTTGAGCATGATTTCCACCACGTCCGGGTCGGCCAGCGCGGCGGCGATGACCGGCCCCATAGCCGTGCGCAGCATCTGGATGCGGCGATCCAGCGAGGCCGCAGCGGATGAACGCGGTTCGGGCGGGGTCTGCGGAACGGCGCTCATAAGGCACGCTCCGCAGTTCGTTCGTGGGCTTCGGCCAGCGCCGCCGTGTCATCCATCCGCGCCGGGTCGGGGTGTAGTTCCTCCACCACGTCGCGCACCAGGCTGCGGCCGCGCAGCAGGTGACGGCCAAGCTGTTCCACGAATTGCTCGAAACGCGCTTTGCCCTGCGCGCGGGCTGCGTCCTGATGGGCTTCGGGAACCGGCGTGCTGACGGTCAGGAAGTAGCGGATGAACAGCGCCAGCGTTTCGATCTGGATGTTCTGGTCGCGCTCCATGCGCTCGGCCTGGCGCGACAGGCGATCCAGCCGCTTGGCGATGGCCGCCTCGCGCTGGTCGCCGGCATCGGGCGACAGCCACGATGCGAGCGCCGCCGCGACGATGGATGACTTGGACACGCCTTTCTTGGCGGCCAGTTCTTCGAGGCGCTTGGCGTGCTCGGGCTGGATGAACAGATTGAGGCGGTATTGGCTCATAAGTCGATTCCGTCGTTGGGGTCGAGGGAAGCCAGCCGGGCCGTGCGCTGCATGGCCGGGTCGAGCTGGCCGGGGAGAGACGCCAAACCAGGCAGCGGCAAGTCGTCGTCGTCATCGAGCAGCGCCAGGTCGTTGCCTGCGGGCTGCGGTTCGGGGCTGTATTCGGCGACTTCGGATAGCTCCGGCTGGCGGCGTGGGCCGCCGTCGTCGGCGGTGCCTGCGGCGTCACTGGACAGGCCCGCAGCCGGGGCCGCTGGTACAGCGGGAATCGCCAGGCCGCTCCAGTCGTCGGGCCGGGCTGGCGGCGCATCGGCGTACTGCCCGGCCGCGAGCGCGGGCGGCGGCAGCACGCGGCGCTTGAAATTGCTGTCCGCGTAGTAGCGCAGCTTCTTCGCCTTGATCGGTGCCACGCTGGACACCATCACTACGGCTTCGTCAGTCGGAAGCTGCATCACTTCGCCGGGCGTCAGCAGCGGGCGGGCCGTCTCCTGCCGCGACACCATCAAATGCCCGAGCCACGGCGCAAGCCGGTGGCCGGCATAGTTGCGCTGTGCGCGCAGTTCGGTGGCGGTGCCAAGCGTTTCGGAGATTCGTTTGGCCGTGCGTTCGTCGTTGGTGGCGAACGTCACGCGCACATGGCAGTTGTCGAGGATGGAATGGTTCTGCCCATACGCCTTGTCGATCTGGTTGAGCGACTGCGCGATGAGGAAGCTGCGGATGCCGTAGCCGGCCATGAACGCCAAGGCCGTCTCGAAGAAGTCGAGCCTGCCCAGCGCCGGGAACTCGTCGAGCATCAACAGCAGTTTGTGGCGACGTGCGATGCCGTCGCTGCCGTCGAGCGATTCGGTGAGCCGCCGCCCGATCTGGTTGAGGATCAGGCGGATAAGCGGTTTGGTGCGGGAAATGTCCGAGGGCGGCACCACCAGATACAGCGACACCGGATGCTCGGATGCGATCAGGTCGGCGATGCGCCAGTCGCAGCGCGAAGTGACTTCGGCCACCGTGGGGTCGCGGTACAGGCCGAGGAACGACATGGCGGTGCTCAACACGCCCGAGCGTTCGTTGTCCGACTTGTTGAGCACTTCTCGGGCAGCGGACGCGACAACCGGGTGAGGCGCATCGCCCAGGTGCTTCGTCGTCATCATCCGGTGCAAGGTCAGCTCGAACGGGCTGGCCGGGTCAGACAGGAAGTTGGCGACGCCGCGCAGCGTCTTGTCCTCGCCCGCATAGAGCACATGCAGGATGGCTCCGACCAGCAGCGCATGGCTGGTCTTCTCCCAATGGTTGCGCTTCTCCAGCGCGCCTTCGGGGTCAACGAGAATGTCCGCGATGTTCTGCACGTCGCGCACTTCATGCGCGCCGCGCCGGACTTCGAGCAGCGGGTTGTAGGCCGCTGATTTCGGATCGGTCGGGTTGAGCAGCAGGCAGTGCGAGAAGCGCGAGCGCCAGCCCGCGGTGATCTGCCAGTTCTCGCCCTTGATGTCGTGGATGACGGCGGACGCGGGCCAGCTCAACAAGGTGGGCACCACCAGGCCGACGCCTTTGCCCGAGCGCGTGGGCGCGAAGGTCAGGACGTGTTCCGGGCCTTCGTGGCGCAGGTACTCGTTGCGGTACTTGCCGAGGAAGACGCCGGCTGGCTGCGTCAGCCCGGCCTTGCGAATGTCATCCGCTTCGGCCCAGCGCGCCGAACCGTAGGTCGTGACCAGGCGTGATTGCCGCGAGCGCCACACCGACATGGCGATGGCAACCACCACGGCCGCTAGGCCGCTGCCGCCCGCGATGGCCCCGCCTATGTCGAAGACATGCGGCGCATAGGCATCGAAGAAGAACCACCACTCGAACAGCCGCCAAGGGTGATAGACCGGCGTTCCGAAGAAATCAAACCACGGCAAGCCAAGGCGTAGTTGATAGCCGAGGGCGGCGGCTGTCCATTGCGTTGCACTCCATACGCCGGCGATCACGATGCCGAAAACGGCGGCGATCTGCCCAAACAACACGCCCTGAGCTTGCATGACTGGCCTCCGATATTCCTGCGCTTTTCCTCGTCCGAAAGCAGCACAAGGACGTGCCGCATAGCGCGAGGATCAGTGCCGGGTCAGTGCCGGTCAAAGACTGTTATCGGAAGATATTTGATGAAAAAAGCATCGTTTCAGGTTGGGGAGAAACCAATAAAAACGCCGCAGGCGCGGGCGCGCTGCGGCGTGTTAGCAAAAAATGCAGATTATTTTTCGGCGATCGGGCAATCAGAACTTCGGCGGCGTCTCCGATGGTGTGTAGGGTGTCTTTCCATCGCCGTAGAACCGCTTGCGCGTAGCTTCGGCCACTCGGTTGCACAACACGTCGCCAAGCGTTGCACGGTCGGTCTTGCATTGCTGGCGCAGTTCCTTCAAGCGCACTGGATCGGCGGCCAGTTCTTCCACGGTCGGCACGTTGGCCTGCTTGGGTGTTTCCGACGGGCCGCAGGCCGTGAGCAGCGCGACCAGCAGCAAAGGTGTCACTCGCTTCATAGCTCGATTTCCTCCTGTGGGTCGGGTTCAGGTGGTGGCGGGGCCCTTGTGCCTTCCGGTAAGTCGATTGCTTGTACCCGCTCGATAAATCTCGACAGCACTTCGGAAACCTCGCCTTCGCACCGCAGCAGGTAGGTCGTCAGCATGGAAGAGCGTCCAGCCAAAGGCCGGGCCACCACGCCAGGCTCCCGGCTTGCTGCGATGTGCGGCCCTCCAGCCAGTCCCAATGCGAAGCCAGCCGATACCACCACCATCATCAACTCGAACGAGGCAACACGCTCGGCAATCAACGGTTCGCGTTCGGAACGGCGCAGCACACGTTCAACCTGCTTCGCATGTCCCTCGCACACCTGTGGGTCAGATAGCACCAGCGGGAATTGCAGCACCTCGTCCAATGGGATGCGCTTGTGCTTAAGCAGATGATGCCGCGCCGGTACGGCCACCATCAGCGGATCACTCCACACCGCTTCGACAGCAATGCCTTCACCCACTTCATCCGACTGCGCAAAGCCCACGTCGTACAGGTCATCTTGCAGCCCCTTGATCTGCTGCGCCAGCGGTACTTGGAATAGTCGAATATCAACCTCCGGTTCCTCCTGTCGGCAAAGCGCGAGTAAGGCCGGCAAGCGCGAGGGCGTGATGCCATCAGACAGCGCTATGCGTAGTTGGCCGTGGAAACCATTAGCTGCTGCCTTCACGCTGTCTCGGGCCTGCTGCAAGGCGCTGAACACGCGCGGCACATGCTCCAGAAATAGCTTACCCGCCCGCGTCAATCGCGTGCTGCGACTGGTGCGGACGAACAACTGTTCGCCTAGGTCTTCCTCTAGTTCCTTAATTGTGCGGGACAGCGGCGATTGCTCAATGTGCAACTTCTCAGCTGCGCGGGCGAAGTGAAGTTCTTCCGCTACTGCCTGGAAACAACGCAAGTGTCTCAATTCCACCGAAGAATACCCCTCAGAACTAGGAAAAACTCAGCAGGCGCCTGTTGTCCCTGTGCTTTGTTTGGAAGAAATCAATCACGAGGTAGATTCCATTATCCAAGCGCATCAATCATGGCTCAGAATCTTTTGCAACCTCCATCAATTCGATTCGCGCGGAATTATCATCACCCAATCCATTGAAAAAAAGGTTTAGCAGAATAGCACTGATTGCGGTTAGCAGAATTGGACTCTCTAAGATGGGGGCCAGTTCATGAGGAAGCTTGGAGAAGAACTTCGGCATCACGACAGGAATCATGCCCAAGCCTATGCTAATGGCAATGACATATAAGTTATAAACATTCTTCAGATTGACTCGCGCCAGAACTTTAATTCCAGTTGCGGCGACCATGCCAAACATTACGATCCCCACTCCACCCAATACAAAAGGAGGAATCGAAGCGACTAGAACAGCCATCTTGGGAGAAAGCCCAAGAACCATCAGGATAACTCCTGCCATTACACATACCCAACGACTCTTTACCCCGGTCACACTCACTAGGCCTACATTTTGTGCATATGAGGTATACGGGAAAGTATTGAATATTCCGCCAATTACCGTGCCCGCCCCATCGGCGCGAAATCCTCGAACGAGATCCTTTTCGCTGACTGGCTTATCCACGATCTCGCCCAAGGCAAGGAACATTCCAGTTGACTCTATGAACGTCACCAGCATGACAATGCACATCGCCGCAATGGCCCAGAAGCTAAATTTCGGCAGCCCAAAATGAAAAGGAAGAATCAAGCCAAACAAGGGTGCATCGCTTAGCTCATTCAACGACACAAGACCTACTGCGCTAGAGACAACGAATCCGCCGATCAACCCCAGCAGAATTGCAATGTTGTTGAGAAAGCCAGTGGTAAACCTCACCAAGGCCAAAACAGATATGAGAACCAAGCCTGCGATCGAAAGATATAACGGGCTACCGAAGTCCGGGTTGCCATATCCACCTGCTGACCAAGCAGCCGCAACTCCCATTAGAGAAAGCCCAACTGCCAAGATTTCTGTTCCTGTTACGACAGGAGGGAAGAACCTCAGCATCTTCCCAACCAATGGGGCAACCAGTACGCCAAAAATGCCTGCCGCGATTGTCGCTCCAAAAACGCCAGGCAACCCCGCTTGCGGATCGCTGCCGATTGCAATCATGGGGCCAATGGCCGTAAAAGTTACCCCCATCATTACAGGAAGCCTGATGCCAACGCCTTTGAAGCCTATGCATTGAATCAAAGTGGCAATCCCGCAGGCGAACAGGTCGGCACTAATAAGAAACGCAATTTGATCTTTTGGAAGTCCGAGGGCCGCGCCAAGAACAAGCGGGATGGCGATAGCGCCAGCGTACATCACCATGACATGCTGCGCGCCAAGCAGCAGCAGTGTTGGAGCGTTCATTTTCTTCTCGATATGGATACTCTTCATTTATTCCTCAAGTCTGTAGGTGCTTCTTAATCTTCTGGCCACCGTATGCGCTGCCTTTGATGCCCCAACAGATTAGGACAGCACCTCAAAGTAGCTTGGTGTCGTGTAAATTAAAATTTTGAGGATATTCGGTGACTTGGCGCTGAGGAAGTCATCAGCAGAAACGCTGCGTTCCATTTTTGAAATGGTTGTGCGCGCGCGGATCAGTCCATGACATGCGTAAGCCCACACCGTAGCGCGGCATCGCAGGGGGGGCACCACCCCCATGCTTGCTTGGGGCACGCGTCTACCTAAGGAGACAAGCCGCTCGGGTCGTTTCAGAACAGGAACGTATCGTTTCCTTTAGACGCCTTACGTGATGAGTCGCAACGCCATAGATTAGCAATCTTCCAAGCGAAGCCTTCGTGCCTTGCATTTGAAGATCAACTAAATATGGATGCTTGCATCAATGATTATTTACACCCCCGCCTCAGCGGCAAAATTTATTCCTGTGATCGACTTGACGGGTAGCTTCTCCGAAGACTTCGCCGACAAGAAGGCGGTGGCGTGGGAAATTCACAAGGCCTGTCGAGAAACTGGTTTCTTTTATATCAAGAATCACGGCATCCCTGAAGGCATGATTCAGGCGCAACTTGAATGTGCCCGGCAATTCTTTTCGCTGCCTCAGGAAGATAAGATCAAGTTGAATGTGGCGCACTCGCCGTCAATGCGCGGTTACGAGCCAATGGCAATTCAAGCATTGGATGACGGTTCGAGGCCAGACTTCAAAGAAGGGTTCATGGCCGGTATAGATGGACTGCAGGCCTACACCACAAATGGGGAATTCAACAGCCTCAATCAATGGCCCAAGAGCAATCCAGAGATACGCGTGCAAGTGGAGGCGTATATTCAGGCGATGACCGGCTTGGGCAAGCATCTGCTGGGCATGTTGGCCCTGTCGCTTGAATTGCCAGAGGGCTATTTTTCGGATGGTCTCGACAATCCGATGATTACGACTCGCCTTCTCCACTATCCGCCGCAGCCCCGCGTTGGCGATGGCAACCAGATCGGTGCAGGAGCCCATACCGACTGGGGCATGATCACCATGCTCCTGCAGGATGATGTCGGTGGCCTAGAGGTGCGCAATGCGGACGGCGAATGGATTCGTGCGCCCCATATCCCCAACACCTTCATCATCAACTTGGGCGACATGGTGCCGGTGCTCACCCGCGGGATCTATCGCTCCAACATGCACCGCGTCCTCAACCTCAATCCCGAACGGCACCGTTATTCGGTTCCAACGTTCTTCGATCCGAGCTATCACTACAGGATCAAGCCATTGGCGCATTTCGAGGGCGCACAGGAATTTTCACAAGAAGAGCGTACCGTTGGAGAACACATCGCCAAAATGTATGCAAAAACCTATGGTGACCCCGCAGCAAAAACTGCTTAAAAATGGAGAATGCACAATGAAAGAACTCGTATGTCAACCTATGTTCAATATATTCTGCCGGGACATTGATCGGCAATTGGACTTCTACAAACACCTCCTAGGTTGGGACGAAATCAAGGAGGCTTCCTCGCCGATCTATCGGGTATTGACGGGCGCAGGCGTGCAGCTCGGCTTCAATGGCTGGATGGCTTACGATCTTTTGTCATTGGCGGACAGGATTAAGCCTGAGAAGACAGACTTCCCGATTAACACAATGATCACCTTTATGGTGGAGGAGCCTGAACTCGTAGACGGTGCGTTCCGTAAAATCACGGAATGGGGTGGGCGTGTCGTAAAGGCTCCGTTCGCCACATACTATGGCCATTGGCAGATCGTTTTTTGTGACCCCGAGAATAACGTAGTAAGAATAACGTCATCGGCATTGCCAGAAGGCATTCAACCTCCCGCCATTTCATTCGAATAAACCAACTGAAAGAACAGAGAGTTGGGTGCTGGGTGGAGAGAGAAATTCAGTCTCAACATCTTCAGCTCCAACTCGATACTTCGGCAGTGGAATTCCTAGTTTCCCCTCAAAGTCCTTCACAAAAAATACTGGTCAAATGGATTCTTCCAGTATTTATAAGAATATTCGATTGGGTGTTTGAGGCTAAGAAAATGGCAGACTCCGCACCAAATTCCGTCGAAGCGTATTGCTCTCTAGTTACCCTTCAAAAATCGAGCTTGAGTCGAGGACGACCACGACGCGCGGCGTCATCTTCAACCCACACAAGGAATCACCATGTCGCTGATCCGGTTCATCATGATGGCAGCTATCCTCTCGGTCACGACTATGACGGCATCTGCCGCCGATCCGCTCAAAGTTGCTTTCGTCTACAGTGCTCCCATCGGTGATGGTGGCTGGAACTTTGCACACGAAAAGGCACGGCGGGAAGTTCAAGCCAAGTTTGGCAACAAGATCAAGACCATGTACGTTGAGGCAGTCGCTGATGGTGCCGACTCGGAGCGCGTCATGCGCGATCTGATTTCCCAGGGCGCCAACGTGCTCGTCGGAACCAGCTTTGGCTATATGGGCCCAATGCTGAATCTTTCCGGCGAACACAGCGCTGTCAAGTTCGAGCACGTCTCGGGCTACAAGACTTCACCGAACATGCGTGTGGTCAACAGTCGAATCTACGAGGGCTACTACCTCGCTGGTATTGTTGCCGGGAGTATGACGAAGTCGAACATTCTCGGGTTCGTTGGTGCAGTACCGATTCCTGAGGTGATCAGAAATATCAACAGTTTCACGTTGGGTGCTCAGTCGGTGAACCCAAAGATCACGACTAAAGTCGTGTGGATCAATGAGTGGTTCAACCCCCCCAAGGAAACTGACGCGGCGAATTCCTTGATCAACTCAGGTGCGGACGTCCTCATGCAAAACACGGCATCCGCAGCAGTGCCACAAGCTGCGGAGCAACGCGGCAAACGTGCGTTTGGGGTGTATTCCGATATGGCCGCCTATGCTCCGAAGGCAGTGCTGGGTTCGGCAATCATCAACTGGACTCCCTACTACACCCACGCGATCCAGCAGGTGTTGGATGGCTCATGGAAAACGGGTGCAAGCCTTTGGGGCGTCAAGCAGGACTCCATCGACCTTGTTGGGATTGCTCAGGATGTACCGGCGTCAACGAAGGCTCGGCTGATTGAAGTGAAGAGCGGCCTCAAGAGTGGCGCGTTCTCAGTCTGGAAAGGCCCGATTCTCGACCAAGCAGGAAAGGAAATGGTAGCTCGCGACAAGGATGCGGCAGATGCCTTTTTGGAAGCCATGAACATCTATGTCAAGGGCGTTGAAGGCAAGTCACCAGGTAAGTGAGTCGAGATCAGTAGCCTTTCATCGCAGTGATGCTTTCGGTGATCACGGCATGTTGCAGCGCGGTCAGGGAGAATCCTGGCTCCGATTATTTGACCACGCCGGAGCCTCCCACGATCGATCATCTCCCCCCTTCAGGCTGCAACTACCATCCGCGCCAGAGCGGCGGCGTAGTAGAGCATGCCGGGCTGCATGGACTAGGTTCGAGCGACGCGCGTTGCAACAGGCGAATAGACGTTCAGGCCTTAGGGGGCGGTCGTAACGCGGTCGTTAACCTTCTAGCGTACCTCGCCCATCACCGCGGCCCATCCATTTGCGGCTGGTTCCACATTCCGGAACCATCTCTCTATGCGACGCACCGTTCCACTTTTGGAACGATTGTGGGTGCATACTAGGTTCAATATGTGTTCCCACGAGCACTTGTAGCTGCATGAGCGGTACAGCCTAGGTCGCACCGGATGAATATCGAACTCAAACTTGTCGAAGCCTTCGCCTCCATCGTGAGAGCAGGTAGCCTCACCAAAGCAGAAGCTCAGACTGGCGTTGCGAAGGCTACTCTGAGCCGGTCACTTCAGCGCCTGGAAGACGAGCTGGGCGTACAACTCCTCATCCGATCTGCTCGAAAGATTGTGCCGACAGAAGCGGGGCTGGCGCTCTACTCGCATTGTGAGGCATTGCTTGCAGACTTGAGCGGGCGATGGGCGGCTGCGCGCCATGAAGTTCAAGAATTGGTACAGGGAGGGCAGGGTCGCCTGAAGGTGCTTTCCGACAATCAATTCACGACGACATTCGTATGCCACGTAGTCAAGCTGTTTCTGGAAGGGCATCCCACCATACTTTGCGAATTGGATGTAGCAGAAAGAGCGGATTCCCCAAAGCTCGATGAAGTGGATTGCTACGTCTGCGCTGCGGCGCCGAATGTTCCCGATGTTATAGCGAAGCCAGTGGGGCAGCTTTCATTCGGACTGTATGCCAGCACTCAATATGTGGCGAATCATGGACTACCAGTGACGCCGAAGGAACTCACGGCGCATGATTCGATTGTGTTGAGGCAATCTGAATTTTCAGAGCGAGTCATGCTTCACTCCAGAGAAACGTCGCAGAAGTATATTTCGCGCATAGCGGTTCGAACCAACGACTATTGGCTAATGAAGACTTTCTGTTTGAATGGCTTGGGTATCGCCTTGTTACCCGACTTCTTTGTGCAGCCAGAGGTGAAAAGCGGAGGACTCGTGGCCATACTTCCCGACTGGAAGCCAGAGAAAAAGAAAATCTACTGCGTATACCAGCGAAACCGCTACGGCTCGAAGAAGTTACGTGCGTTCTTGAATTTGCTAACCGAAAGCATGTCGGATATCGACCGCCTGAACAACTATACTGCGTCCATACTGCCACGCACTAGAAAAAGCTAGTCTGCAACATGCAGGTCGGGCCGTTCTTTTGGCAGGCTCAACGCCTTCAGATCCTCGCGTATTTTTTCCATTGCCCATTGAGCGGCGCGTGATAGCTGACGCTGTGGTGCAACACATAGGCACAGACTCAGCGGCTTGGCTTGGCGCTGCGACAGCGGCACGAAGGCCAAGCGCCCCTCTTGCACATCGCGGAACACGTCCAGCCAGCTCGTCACCGCAATACCGGCTCCACTGAGCACCAGGGCGCGCATCATCTCTACGTTGTTGCAACGAATCGCATAGCGTATCGCGTCCACATGTCGCGCATACAAGGCCTTTACGCGATCGCCAACAAGCAATGATTCCGCTGGCACGATGTGTCGCCAATCCAGCGTCTGTCCAAGCAGCAACTGCTCATGTCCAGCCAAAGCGTGCCCGGTGGGCATGGCAACGCCTATCGGGATGCTGCGCATCACCTGCATCTGTAACTGAGTCGTCGGTGGCGGATCCATCACAAGGCCGAAGTCAATTTCTCCGGCCCCCACTAACAGTGGAATCTGGGCATTACCCAGCACCTGAACGTCCACTGCGTGAATCGCCCCGGGTTTTGAGGAGGCTCAACACTCTGAGAGGCTGCTCACGCAGTCACTCACCGCGACTCGTACTCGATCTTTAGAAGCTGGCAAACCCTCATTTACGCAGCGTTTCTTCCTCGTCCCCGATCTCATCATCTTGGTGGAGATCGGGCACGCTCTTATCGCGTGTTGAGCCAGGACGATAGGCTTTGCCCCCCGGTAAGCTCCTGGCCGCGTGAGCGTGGCAAGAATATCCATCAGAGCAGGACTGAGACCGCGTCATAGGGATCCAGTCCCTTGTCGCGAAGGACTTGGTGTGCGCTGGTCGGTTGACCGCTGCGTGCCGCTTTCGATGATCGAGCAGACAAAGGCTGCAAAGCCTGCCGATGGCCAGCAACAGCGAGGCCATGCAGTCGGGGGCGATCTGCATGGCGATTACGTTGCGGATGGATGCCGACGGCGGCTGCCTGCTACTTAGACGAAAGCGTAGGCCGTGACCTTGTTGCCCGCCGGATCGCGCAGATAGGCGGCATAAGCACCGGGCAGGTGGCCGCGCGGGCCGGGCTTGCCTTCGTCGGCACCGCCGGCGGCCAGGCCCGCGGCATGGAACGCATCGACCTCGGCCGGGCTGGCCGCTGCGAAGCCGATAGTTGCGCCATTGCTCGAAGGCGCCTCGCCATTGCCGGGGCGCGCGATGATGAACGCGGGCTTGTCACGACCATACAGAACCCAGCCGCTGCCGAACGGCCCGAGATTCTTGATGCCGAGCGCGCCCAGGGCGGCGTCGTAGAAAGCGGTGGATTGTGCGACGTTGGCAGCGCCGATGAACACGTGCGAGAAAACGTCGTTGCCGGAGATAACGGGATTAGCCATGAGAATCACCTTTCAGGTTTCAATTGAGAATCGGGGATGGCCGATGAGCCGGACGGTGCATCGTGCCGCCCCCACTCCTTACAGGCAGCCACGGTCATGCCAACCGGGCCGCATGATGCGCGAAATGATTCGCCAGAAAGCTGGCGATGAAGTAATAGCTGTGGTCGTAACCCGGCCGCAGATTCAGCGTGAGCGGATGGCCCACGGCCTCGCAGGCCGCTTGCAGCAATTCCGGCCGTAGCTGGCCCGCGAGGAACTCGTCGGCCTCGCCTTGATCCACAAGCAGCGGCAGACGCTCCTGCGCGGCCCCAATCAATTCCACGGCGTCCCACTCCTTCCATGCGGCCCGGCCTGCCCCCAGGTAGGTGCCCAGGGCTTTTTCGCCCCAAGGCACTTGCGAGGGCGCCACGATGGGCGAGAACGCCGAAACGCTGCGATACCGCCCAGGATGGCGCAGCGCCGTCACCAGTGCACCGTGGCCGCCCATCGAATGGCCGAAGATGCCACGCGCATCGCTGGCGGGGAACTCCTTTTCGACCAAGGCGGGCAACTCCTCGGCGATGTAATCCTGCATGCGGTAATGCGCGGCCCAGGGCTGCTCCGTGGCGTTGACGTAGAAGCCCGCACCCTGGCCCAGGTCGTAGGCGGCATCGTCCGCGACATCGGTGCCGCGCGGACTGGTGTCGGGCGAAACGACGATCAAGCCATGCCGCGCGGCATGCTCCTGCGCACCGGCCTTGGTGATGAAATTCTGCTCGGTGCAAGTCAGGCCCGAGAGCCAGTAGAGCACCGGGCGCGCCTCACCGCGCAGCGCGGCTTCGGGCAGATAGATGCCGAACTTCGCTTCGCCACCCAGCGTTGCCGAAGCGTGCTTCCACACTTCCTGCCGGCCGCCGAAGCTGGCGTGTTGTTCGATCCGTTCCATCGCCGTGCGCTCAGTAGCGAATCACCGTGCGGATCGACTTGCCCTCGTGCATCAGATCGAAAGCCTCGTTGATGCCGGTCAGCGGCATGGTGTGAGTAACGAAGGGCGCCAGCTGGATCTTGCCGGTCATCGCGTCTTCGACCATGCCGGGCAGCTGCGAGCGGCCCTTGACGCCGCCGAAGGCCGTGCCGAGCCACTTGCGGCCGGTCACCAACTGGAAGGGACGCGTGGAGATTTCCTGGCCCGCGCCAGCCACGCCGATGATCACGCTCTGGCCCCAGCCGCGGTGCGCGCACTCCAGTGCGGCGCGCATCACGTTGACGTTGCCAATGCACTCGAAGCTGTGATCCACGCCCCAGCCGGTCATCTCCACAATCACCTGCTGGATGGGCTTGTCGTAATCCTTGGGGTTGACGCAGTCGGTCGCACCGAAAGTCCGCGCCAGGTCGAACTTGGACGGGTTGGTGTCAATGGCGATGATGCGGCCGGCCTTGGCGAGCCTGGCACCTTGGATCACGGCCAGGCCGATGCCGCCCAAGCCGAACACGGCCACGCTATCGCCCTCCTGCACCTTGGCAGTGTTCTTGACCGCCCCCAGGCCGGTGGTCACGCCGCAGCCCAGCAGGCAGACCTGCTCGGGGTTGGCGTCAGGGCTGATCTTGGCCAGCGAGACCTCGGCCACCACGGTGTATTCGCTGAAGGTGGAGCAGCCCATGTAGTGGTAGATGGGCTGGCCGTTGTAGGAGAAGCGCGTGGTGCCGTCGGGCATGACGCCCTTGCCCTGGGTGGCGCGCACCGAGACACAGAGGTTGGTCTTGCCGCTCTTGCAGAACAGGCATTCGCCGCATTCGGCGGTGTAGAGCGGGATCACGTGGTCGCCGGGCTTGACGCTGGTCACGCCTTCACCGACCTCGACCACGACGCCGGCGCCTTCATGGCCCAGCACAGCGGGAAACAGGCCCTCGGGGTCATCGCCGCTCAGGGTAAAGGCATCGGTGTGGCATACGCCGGTGTGGGTGATCTTCACCAGCACTTCGCCCCTCTGGGGCGGAGCGACGTCGATCTCGACGATTTGCAGGGGTTTGCCGGCTTCAAAGGCAACAGCAGCACGGGATTTCATGGCGCGGACTCTCTAGATATGCGCACGGTCGTTACCGTGCGTTGCGGATTTACATCGAATAGGTACGGACGAGATCCTTATCTCGCAACGCCTATGGCGATTCAGGCAGCCGTTGTCTGCTCGTCCGTACCGCGATGCGAATAGGTTTCGGAAAAACGCCAGAGCATGTAGTCGATGCACGTCGTGGTTTCGTACTTGAGCGGATTGCTCTCGTCAAAACAGCCAGGCAGGCAATCAATGACAGTGTTCGGGTTGGGCTCGGCGAAGAACGGAATGGAATAGCGATCCTTGCCCTCCGGGCTGACTACCCGATGAGGAGTGGATTTGTAGCGATCGTTGCTCCAACGGGCCATCATGTCGCCGATGTTGACGACGAATGTCCCAGGAATGAACGGCGCATCCAGCCACTCACCTTCCAGATTGCGCACTTGCAGACCGCCGACCGGATCCTGGTAGAGCAATGTGACGCACCCATAGTCGGTATGCTCGCCCGCACCTTTGCTTGCGTTGGCAGCGCCTTCTCGTGGCGGATAGTGAATCATGCGCAAGGCGCTGATGGGCTCGGCAAACCGCTTCGCAAAAAAATCCTCGTCCGTGCCAAGCGCAATCGCAATGGCTTTCAAGAGCGTGAGGCCCAGATCGTGCATATCCTGATAGTGCTGCTCCCATAATTCCTGCCAGCCCGGTAGGTCGGGATGGCGGTTGGGGCCACGCAACGGCTTACCGGCCACAACGTCCGGATGATCAGCCGGCAGGTGGAAACTCATGTCAAAGGTTTCCTTGTGATCGCCCGGCTGGCTCGGATCCAACTGCTCGGCAGCAATAGCGCCGTACCCTGTATGGCTGACGCTCTTGGTGATATCGATCTTGAGCTTCTCCTCCAAGGGCAGCTTGAAGAAACTCTGGCCGGCGGCCAACAATTCCTCGATGCGCGATTCAGCGATGGGGTGGCCCTTGATGTAGAAAAATCCCCAAGTGCAGCACGCTTCGTCGATCTGATCTGCAACCCTTTTCCAGGCTGCCCGGTCATTCTGATAGAGCGGGCTGATATCAATGATTGGCAATGTTTCCATGATGAAGTCTCACTGTTTTAGGCGATATTGCGAAAAGTGTCCGTAGCTGGCCGGGGGCCCAATATCACGCGTATGTTTTTTCCATCATGGCGGCCATGTGCTCGCCCACGGTACGAGAGGCTGCGGGCAAGGATTCGTCAGCAGGCAACCCGTCTGGAGGTGTGATGCGGTAGAAAAAATTGGGATCGAAGAACGTTGGAACCGAATAACGGTGCCGCTCGGGATTGAGGTTGAGGACGCGGTGCATGTTGGAGCGATAGATCCCGCGGGTGAGCACCGGCACCATGTCGCCCAGGTTGATGATGAAGGTGTTAGGGATATGGGGCGCACGAATCCATTCGCCGTCCGCATTGCGCACCTCTAGGCCACCGACGTCATCCTGCAGGAGCATGGTGATCATGCCCCAGTCGGTATGGGCTCCTGCACCGATCTGGTTGCCATCGCCAACGCGGGGCTGCGGCGGATAGTGCAGCAACCGGTTAGTGATCATTGGCCGTTCAACTCCTTCAGCGAAGTAGTTTTCAGGCAGCTCCAGCGAAAGAGCCAACATGCCCAGCAGATGCTTGCCCAAGCCGGTCATCGCCTGAATATACGCCTCTACTTGCACCCGCATCTCCGGATAGCTTTTTGGCCATTGATTGAGGCTGTCATACGCACCATTGGTTACATAGGACTGGCTGCTATCGACGCTGGCATAGAAGCCTTCCTTGATGTCTGGCTTCGATCCTTCGTCCAGAGTCTGCAAAGCCATGGGCTCATATCCGCGCATTGTTGGCGAGTGGCTCAACGCAATTTCATCCTTCTCGCTCTGGGGAAGGCTGAAGAAACGACGTGCACATTCAATTTGTGCTTGAAGCATGCCTTCAGGGATGCCGTGGTTCTTGATATAGAAGAAACCTATGTCTCGACAGGCCTTGTGAATTTCCCACGCAACAGCACGCTTGGCTTCAGCATTATTGGAAAAGGTGTCGGCCAGGTCGATAACGGGAACAAACTTGGCTGCAGCGGGGGGGCTATAGATGATCATTTCAAACACCGGTCAAAGGAATTTCACACTTGCCCGAACCTCGCCTTGGCAAGCAGGGATGGGCCCTTGTTGCATAACATGATGTAAATATAGGCGTGGGAGGCCGGATTGAGAAGCGTCCGGCGGGAACATCATGTTCCAGATTTGGAACGGAAGGCGGTTCCGTGTGTGATCCTGTTCATCGCTGGCGCGGTGTCGTTTTATGGCAGAGTTCCCTTTGCCGCCGTAGTTCTAGCTTGTCGCTGTAACCGCCGTTCTCGCGCCCGTCCGCCTCCCCCGAACGCCCGCAACCTTGCATGATCTTCGTTCCAACAAGATCAACGGTTACAGCGGCGTATGTCGTGCACGCGCCTTCTCCCGGCAGTCTAGTGGGCATGGGCCACACCCATCAGCGATGCCACTGCAGCAAGCATCTGCTCACGCGAGCCCATCAAGCATTAGTAGGTTAGGCCCGGCTTAGCGTCGAACCAGCCATTGGTTTGTTCGCAACTGGTGCGCGCCTTCTCCGAAGTGACGGAGATGTTTCTACTGACCCCACTCAATTTTCGTCAGTCGCAATTGTGAACTTAAAAAATCCTAAGCGACAGATCTGAAGTTCAAGCGTTCATTGATGCTTGCGCACCAAAAACCAGCAAATTCGCTTGCTCCCGCACCACAACAGGGAGGGGTGAAAGAAATGGCACGCCAGTGGTGCGTTCCATATTTTCACCGGAGGTTTGAGGCTACTTATCTATCCACTTCGAGGAGGTGAGAAATACAGTCCTTCCAGGGCGCGCTCCAAATCAACTCTCTACCAAAGCTTGGACTCTGCGAGGAGTTCAATCAAGAATCACCCACCCTGGAGGTCAAATGAAGTTCAATTCGCTAGTAGGAACTGTTGGAATGGCGGTTGCCATGTCGGCCACGTCAGCAATGTCTGCCGACTGGAGCACAAGTAATTTTGAGTATCGCCGAGGCAGCAGCTATAACGACAACGGATCTACAGGCGGCCCGAAGTTTTCAAAAGATATATTGCAATTCGAGAACGTAAGTGGATTTGGCTGGGGTCGCTCCTACTACTTTCTTTCGATGGCAAAATCAGACAGCAAAGACGCCGGGTATAGTGAGTTGTATAGCGAGGGGAGTGTATACCTCAGTCTTTCCAAGGCCTTGAAAAAAGATTTTTCATTTGGCTTCATCAAGGATGCCAATCTTAACGCGGGCTACAACTTCGGTAGCAAAAACAGCGCTTTTGGTTCGAATCCGAAAGTGCTTACGTATGGACTCGGAGTTGAACTCGACGTGCCGAAGTTCTCTTACTTCAACGTCGACATTGCTGCCTTTAGAGATGTCGGAACATACAGTGGCTTCGGTGGAGGCAAGTTGTGCGGTAGGAACTCAACCACATATCAGATCACGCCGTATTGGAGCGCCCCCATTCGCATGGGGGACTTTCGATTCGTCTTTGATGGTTACATGGATATCATTGGGGCTCATGGAAGCTGTAGCCAGCAAGTCCTGACGCAGATTCAGCTGAAATTGGACGTTGGAAACTTCTGGGGAAAGCCCGACAGTGTATACATGGGAATCGAATATCAATACTGGAAGAATAAATTTGGTAATAGCGCCAATACCGAAAGAGTTCCTCAGTTTGTGATTAACTGGACGCTGTAACTGGGGGCATTCATGTAGCGTTAATAAGATTTTTGAGATTGATGCCGAAGACCTAAGCATCTCGCGATGCTTGATATCTGCTACAGAAAGACGATTCAAAGTGGGGCTAAGGCATCATTTCTTATATAAAATTGAGACGCCACGCTGCAATTTGACATGCCATGACACCCTTCCAGGGCGCACCGTCGCGGCGAGTTGCTGCCCCAAGCGCTGCTCGATCATCGGCTTCCACGGCACCAGGCTAAACTCCCCTGTCATCGTTGAGCATCGCGCAGCGCCGGCTGGCGAGCTTGGCGCTGTGATGGTAGATGCCCGCTACACGCTGCCCGTCGGCTATTGGGGGTTGCTCCAAGCCGGCTTCAGTGGCAATGTCCTTGGCGGCCTGCCCCTGTTCTTTAAGGAAGTCGGCGGGCGGCTGCATAGCCTGCCTTGGCGTCACCACCAGAGCTAGGTCGCCCAATCCGCGGCCACCGCCGATTAGTTGCTGGTCAAGCTAGGTGGCGCCGGTGACACTGGCCTGCAACTCCATGGGTCGGTGCAATTTCAGTTACATCGCTACGCCACCCAGGCGTTGGACGTCGTACTGGCGGCTACGCTCGGCCAGGTACTTACCTGAAAAAGTTGTACCTGAACCACCACGGAACGCACTACTAGCCCAGCGCATCCGTAGCCGTTCAATTGATTGACGACTCTCGTTGCCGCCCAATTTCCCATGACACGCCACCGCCGCGCACCGTCGCGGCAATCTGCTGCCCCAGCCGCTGTTCGATCACCGGCCGCCACGGCACCAGACTGAATCCCATTCCGTCATCAAGCATTGCGTAGCGTCCGCTGGCAAGCATGACGGAGCGCCGGTAGATGCCGGCCACACGCTGCCCGTCGGCCACGGGGCGATGCTCCAGGCCGGTATCAGCGGCAATGTCCTTCGCGGCCTGCGCCAGTTCCCGGTTGCGCAGCGTGCCCAGCAGGTTGCGCGCCAGGATCACGCGCTGACCGCGCCGCTCCGCCAGTCCCTGTTCGGCCAGGAAGTCGGCGCGCTGCTGCACGGCCTGCTTCGCATCGCCGCCAAAGCCCAGGTCGCCCAGCCCTCGGCCGCCGCCGATCAATTGCTGGTCAAGCCAGGTTGCGCCGATGACGCGGGCCTGCCGCTCGATGGGCAAGTGCGATTTCAGTTCCACGGCAATGCCGCCCAGCCGCTGCGCGTCGTACTGGCGGCCACGCTCGGCCAGTTCGTCCGGCACCTTCCATAGCCCTTCGGCCACGCGCTCCACGATGCCGGCTCGGCGCAAGGCTTCCAGCCGCCGGACATGGGCGGCGACAACCTCCTGCGGGTCACGTCCGGGCTTGGCCCGGCCCTGTTCGATGGCCAGGTGATGATCGGTGCGGTACAGGCCATCGCTCGCCAGCGCGACGATGTTCTTATCGGCGGCGCGCACGTCGGCCGAACCCTTCACTTCCACCACCGCGCCCTTGGGATAGTTCGCCAACTCGTCGCGGGCGTTCAGCGTGACGTAGTGCGCCTTGCCATCCGTGCCGTCGATGACCAGATAGCCCCGGTCGTGCAACTCTTCGGCCAGCCCCTTCGCGGCGACGCGGCCGATGACGGTACGGCCATCGTCGCCCGGCTCGAACACCGCCAGTTCGCGCGGCTGGCCGCTCATGGCCCGCTGCATGGTGCGGATGATGTCGCCGCGTTCGCCCAGGGCGCGCAAGGTCTTCTCGGCATCGGCATGGACGGCCCAGGTGCCGGGCTGCACTTCGTCGGCCAGGCCCAGGCGCTGCAAGCGTTGCAGGCGGCCGATCAGCAGCAGGCGTTGGCGCTGCAAGCGGGGTTCGTTGAACCGTTCGACATGCACCCGGCCATCCTCGCCGGCCTCGCGTTGCAAGGTGCGATCCAGACTCGTCCATCGCTCCTGCTCCACCTCGCGCCCCAAGGTCTGCTGGATCTCCAGTTCGGTACGCGGCCCCAGCCATTCCGTTGCCAGTTCGGCAGCCCGATGGCGGAAACCGTGGGCGATGTAGTCGCCCGCGATGATGAGGTCTTTGCCGGTGTCATCGCGCCCGCGCACGATCAGGTGGGTGTGCGGGTTGTCGGTGTTCCAGTGATCGACCGCCACCCAATCCAGCCGCGTGCCCAGGTCGGCTTCCATGCGGTTCATCAAATGCCGGGTGTAGCCGCGCAGGTCGTCCAGTTCCACGCCGTCTTCCGGGGAAACGATGAAGCGGAAATGGTGCCGGTCGTCGGCGCAGCGTTCCTTGAAGCCGTCCAGGTCGGCTTCATCAGCCTGCGGCCCGTAGGCCCGGCCCGGTTCGCCATCGCGGCCCGCGCCGTCGCGCTCAACATAGCGCAGGTGCTTGGCGAGCGATTGCGGACTGGCCCGCTGGTGATTGACCAGCAGCGTCTTGATGGTCACGCGCCGCGACATGGGCGTTAGCTTCGCCCCGGCGAAGCGCGCCGCCGTATGGCCGCGTCCCAGGCGCGAGCCGGGCCGCTGGCCGGTGCCTGCCGCCCCAGGACGGCGCACCGCCGACTTGCCGCTGCTGGCTTTGCCGGCCTGCTTGAGCACCTTGGAAACGAAGCTCTGCCCCTGGCCCTTGCCCCGGTTCTTCGGGGCGCTGGGGCGCACGCGGAAATCGTCATCGCGGCGGTCAGTCATCGCCGTTCTCCCTGCAAGCTCTGGCGTGCCCGGTCGTGCGAAGCACGCGGGCATGCCTGCATTGGCGCGGGCCTCGCGCCCCACGCGGCACGGCGGCGAAGCCGCTCCGTGCCGCGCCACCCCCATGTGCAGACAGGCTTTCGACGCGGCCCGGTGCCGCGTCCTTTTGTCTTGCCTTCCGCCTTTGCCTTCCGCTGTCGCTCCAGGCACCGTCGGCCCGGCGGCGCTGCTGCGTGAGCAGCCAGCGCGCCGGCGAACGCGCGAATCGACGCGATGAAGGCCGCAGGTCGGGCGCGTTCGAGGCAAGACGCCTGCACGTTGGACGGCCGCGCCGAAGGCAGCGCGACGTGCGGTGCCCAATTCGCAGGATTGGCACCGGCACGGCAGGCGCGACGACACGGCAACAGCAGCGAGAACGACATGCCCGATGGCACGCCGGAGCGCAGCGAATCGGCGACCATCACGGGCGTGTCTCCAGCCAGACCGGGTGCGCAACGCCGATCACAGCGGATGCGCTGACCGGGCCGAAATAGCGGCTGTCGAACGATGCCGGATTCGTCACGCTCAACAGGAACAGTTCGCCCGGTTCAAGGCGGCGGCAAAGCTGCAAGGACGGCAGCGCCCGGCCCAGCCGGTCGGCGGGCAGCACGGCGGCCGAAGGCACGCCGTCGATGCGTACCTGACCGGCGACGATGCAGACGTGTTGTGGCGCGACCGCGCCCACACGTTTGAGCAGCGGCACGCGCACCGGCAGGTAGCCGCGCTGCGCAGCGAGCGCGGCGGCCGTGGCCGGAAGCGGCACCAGCACGATGCTGTCCACGGACAAAGGACGTGGCAGCGAGGCGGTGCGCGGGTCGAACGGGTCGATGCGATACCAGCCGACCGCCACGCTGTCGGACGGGTTGTAGGTCAGACGCGGCAGCGGCGACACGAAGGCCGCCCAGGCCAGCGCAGCGAAGTCGATGGCGGCCAGTGTCGCCAGCACGATGCGAGCGCGCAGGCGTGAGCGAGGACGCGGCGGTACGGCGGGCGCGTTGGCCGTGGTGGTCGGGGCCGTCATGGCAGCACCTTCCCGGCCAGCCAGGCGGTATGCCGCTCGGCGGTGTATTCGGGCAGCGCAAGGCGAGCCGCAAGACGGTTGCCCAGCGTGCGCCAGTACGCGGGCGACACGTCGATGGCGGCGATGCCCAGCGCCTCGATGCCGTCGATGCGCTCCAGCACGGCGCGCACGTTGGCATCGCCTCCGGCGTGCAGTAGCAGGCGCGCGCCCGGCTGCACACCGGGGATGCGCTGTGCGGCGTCCAGCGGTGTGCAAACCTGCATCACCATGAGCTGCCAGCGGATCGTGCCGTAGTCGTTGGCCTGCCAGCGGATGCGGCAGAGCATCGCGCCCGGCAGGAACACCGCGCAGCGCCGCCAGCGGTCGAGCTGGAGCGTGCGCACCGGTTCGCCGAAGCGCAGGTAGAGCTTGAAGCGATGTTCGAGGTAGGCCAGCGAAACGCGCGTCAGCGGCACGTTGCCGGCCTGTCCGGCGAGTGCCGAAAGCGCAGGCAACGGCGCAGCCGGTGCCGCGTTCGCGGCAGGCAAAGCGGATGCGGTCATGGTGTGTTCTCCCTGCGGTGCTCGGGAAACTCCCGCTCCAGCAGGCCTCGCAGCAAGTCGGCCACGGTCACGCCTTGCGTGAAGGCCGACACCTTGATGCGCGCCCGCATGGCGGGCGTAATGTCGAGGGTCAGGCGCGCGGTGTAGAGGTCGCCTTTGCCCAGCGCATCAGCATCGCCCTGGCGAATCCACGCCTCGGCGTGCGGATTCGCGGGCGGACGTGCGCCGATGCCGACGCGCTTGCCCGTGCGTTTGCTGTTGGGTGGCTGCTTCGCTGTCATGTCGGCCACCGCAGCAGTTCGTCCACCAGGGCGGTGATTTCGCGGGCAGCGGCACTGTCGGGCGCTGTCTCGCGTGCGAGCCGGCCAGCGGCCACGCTGTCGGCGAAGACGATGCGCTGATGCACCTCCGAACGCAGCGCGGGCAGCGGCTGTTCGGCCAGCGATTGCCGCGCCTCGCGGCCGATGATGGTGGCGCTGACGCGCCGGTTGATGACGAAGGCCGCGCGCAGCGCAGGCCGGAACACCTGCGCCTCGCGGATCAGCGAAACCATTTCCGAGCTGGCCCAAAGGTCGTAGGGGCTGGGCTGCACCGGGATCAGCACGCGCTCGGCCGCCAGCAGCGCGGAGCGCGCCAGGGCGGCGATGCGCGGCGGCCCGTCGATGACGACATGATCGGCGCGGCGGGCCAGCTCCGGCGCTTCCTGATGCAGCGTTTCGCGGGCGAGGCCCACGGCGCTGAACAGCCGTGGCAAGCCTTGCTGGCTTCTGCGCTGCGTCCAGTCCAGCGAGGAACCCTGCGGGTCAGCATCGAGCAGGACGACATGCTGGCCGCGAAGCGCCAGTTCACCCGCGATGTGCGTGGCGAGCGTCGTCTTGCCGACACCGCCTTTCTGGTTGAGCAGAGCGAGGATCATGGCGCGGCCCTCCCTGCTGGAAAGCCGGGCTTTGCCTGCCGTGCAAAACGCGGTTCGCCGTGCCGTTGGGTGGTTGTCCACCGAAACGGCGCGCTTCTACTAAAAGTTATGTATTTCTTGTTAGGTAAGTTAGAGGGGCCGCAAACCCGCGCCGTTATTGGCTTTCCGGCGTTTTCGTACTCCTGATAGCACGATAGGCGTACTCCTGATAGCACGATACCCGGTACTCCTGATAGCACGAGGCTATTCACAAGTTTTCCCGCAGTTATCCCCGTGCCGTGTGCAGCACGGGCCGGAACGTCAGCAGCTCCGTTCCGTCGTCCGGCATCCGCTCGATGCCCAGGACGTAGCCGGGCAACGACTGCCGCGCCACCAGGGCGCGCAGGTCGTAGGCGAAATCGGAGAAGCGCGCCGCGCTGCCCGATTTGCGGTGCAGGTGCCGGAAGTCGAATTGCCAGCCGTCCGGCTGCTTGCCGCCGTGCTTGCGCACCAGGCGGTACAGCCAGCGTTCGATGCCGCCCTTCAAGCGGAAATACGCCGGGTCGATGGTCAGCACCAAGGCGGCGTCGAGCACGCCCGCATAGAACCAGTCCGGCAGGATCAGTTCGATGCCCAGCGGCACGCCGCTGGCATCGGCCAGTTCCTTCCACTCGTTGATCCACGAGAAACGATGCAGTCGCCTTCCCGTGGTTTCGCGGATGGACGTGGCCACCGTGGTCGATTGCAGCCGGTCGAGCGCGGCTTTCAGCCGCAGGTAGTCGTTCAAGGACGTGCCGCGCCCGATGAATCGCAGGATTTCGTAGGGCGTGGCGCATATCCAGCGCGACGGGCGCAAGCCCGCGTCGCGCGCCTCCACGATCTGCGAGGCGGCCCAAATCAGCAGGTCGGCATCCCATATCGTTGCGATGCCGTGCTCCTGCGTACCCTCCACGCGAATGGTGATGCCGCCGGCGCGGAAGTCGATCGGCGCGGTACGCCGCGACTTCGCCAGCGAGAAGAACGGAAAGGCCATCAAGTCCTGGCTGTCGCGGGGTGCCATGTCGCCCGGCAGAGCGCGGAACAGGTCGAGCTGTTCGCGCTGCGGCAAGGCTTGCCCTGGCGGGCTGGACATGGCGACGGCCACCCACGCGCCAGCGATCAGCGACCATCACGATAATCGCCCGCGTGGCGTTCGGCGTATTCCGGGTCGGAAGTCGCTTCGTAGCTGCGCTGGTCGGCCCAGGCGTCGAGGTCGGACACCGCCTACATGACGCGGCGGCCGAACTTGCGGAACTTCGGGCCGCCGCCGATCACGCGCTGTTTCTCCAGCGTGCGCGGCGACAGGCGCAGGTATTCGGCGGCTTCGTCGTTGGTCAGGTAGCGTTGGGGCTGCGCAGGCGCAGCGACAGCAGCGGCGGCAGGCCGCAAGGGAGCGGGTCGCATGGGATGTACCTCCATCAAGCCCGGCCACACCACGCGGCCGGATAGAGGCACTTTCGAGAAAGCGAGGCTGCTTGCTAAGGGACGATCTGCGGGGGACGCGAAACGTCCCCCCTACTGCAACGGCGGCGGAAGCTGCGCCAGGCGGCGATAGCCGCCGCGCATCAGCGCCTCGCCACGGCGTACCAGCCGCCGCACGCGGGCACGCAAGGCGCTGTCCTTGTGCCAATCGGCCGCGACCGCATCCGCGCCAAACAACCCTTCGGCGACTTCGCGCAAGGACGCGCCCGCCAGGGTCGCGTCGAGCGCCTGCAAGGTGTGCAGCTCCAGCACCGCGGCTGTCGTGGGCCGGGAACGGGCCGCCGCCGCAGGCGCGGCAACCGTTGCCACGGCCAAGGCGTCCAGCTCGGCCGCAAGCGTGCGATAGCGCGCGCAGGGCGTGGCGCAGGCGCGGGTGGCGTAGAGGTAGGCCATGCCGTCTTCCAGGCTCGGCGCAAGCGCGAGCCGCAGGCAGCAGCCGGGCCAGTGCGACACCAGCACCAGGCGCTTGCCGTCGTGGATCAGTTGCTTGCGGCCAGGGACACGCCAGAACTCGAAGGCATGAGCTTTGGGCGGCGGGTCGGCATCGGGGTAGAGCTGCACCACGGCATCGTGATCGGGGAACCAGGCCGGATGCGCGTCACGCGCATCCAGGGCCGGATCTTCCAGCAGGCGCAGGCCCCACTCCTGCGCTGCGTCCGGCCGGCGACGACGGCGTAGCCAGTCGAGCCGATAGCCGGGATTTCGGCGTAAGTATTCCCAGGCCAGCGCAGGGCCATCAAGGTGCAGGACATAGAGATAAGCCGCTGTCGGATACCAGTGTTCGGCGCTGCGATCAGTCATGGCGAAACCTCCCAGTGTTCGGGGTGCGTCGCCACGATTTCCGCGATGCGGGAGCTATCGAAATGCCATCAGGTCATCATCAAAAACGGTTAAGCTGTAACTATCGGTGTCAAGACCGTTTGGCTCCTGCGCGTTGCGGAAATCGTCTGAATGCGACGGCTGCGCCACCCGGAAATGGTGCGCGGCACCGGATACCGTGGCGCAGACCGCGCAAAAGATCATGACTGTTTGCAGCAGGGTCGCACCGCTTCGGTGCAAAGATGCCGATCCAGACCGTGCAGGTCTTGGGTAAGACTGAAATAGTCACAATGCGCCCCGGCTGGCCGGGCTGCGCTGGCCTTCATCAGTCCGTGATCGCGCCGTTCTCCTGCGCCAGCCGGACGTACTCCGACAGCGGGCGCAGCGCCTGGAAATAGCGATCCCGTCGCACCGGCAGCTTGCGCGGGCCGGCGATGCCGGCCAGGTCGGAGAGCTTGACCGTCCCTAGCGCAGGCATGCCGATGCCGAGGTCGATCAGGCCATAGGCGGTATCGCCATCCGCAGGGTCGAGCGACACCAGCAGCCAGGTCACATGCGCGTCCGGGGTGAACAGCCGCACCACGGGCAGCGGGTCGAGGCGCTGGCCAGCGGCAAGCGCCGCGCCGTGGGCCAGCAGCCGGGCGCGTTCGTCGGTGGTGACAAGTGGCAAGGTCATGGCAGGAACCTCCACGAACCGAGGATGCGCGGATGCGCTTCTGCGTCGAAGCACGGAACCGCCGAACCGTCTTCGTGCTTTCGTGGGGAAGCACGGATGCGCAAGCCATCGCATCCGTAGAAGCACGCAAGCGCAGAAGCGGAATTGTAGGAAGCCGGAAAGACACGGATGCGATTCCCCGGTTCTGTCGGAACCCGTAGATACGGATTTCCGTAAAAGCACGGAACAGCGTTTTTTCGTCAATGAGTTAAAGATAACGTGGTTTTAATTGTCCTTCGATTCGACGCTTCTGTCTATGCAGAAGCGATCCGTTCAGCTAGGCCGACCGGCCGGCGTTACCACCTTCGATGCCGAACTGGCGCAAGCCTTCGGCGCGGCGGTGCGCGCGCTACGGATGGAACGGGGGATTGCGCAGGAATCGCTGGCGTACCAGGCTGGCATCGAGCGTTCGCACATGGGTAAGGTCGAGCGTGGCGAACACATGCCCACGCTCGCAATCATCTTCAAGATCGCGCGCGCACTCGATTGCAGTACGGCGGTGCTGATGGCTGCAACGGAAAGCCAGGTCGCGGCATCCGAGCCATAGCCGCAAGCGGAGCGCGCAGCGCCGCTAGGCGCGAAGGCGTGAGCAACTGTCTTAAAAGTCAAGACAGCGCATCGTGAAAATATCGAATTTCGTTATCGTTATTCGATATGAAAGAAAAACCAACACCCCGCGCCATGGAGCACCACGACCTGCTGTCGGGGCTGATCCGCCTGCACGTGCTGCACCACGCGGCCGAGCAGGAGATCTATGGGCAGTGGATGATCGACGAACTGGCCCACCACGGCTATCGCCTCTCCCCAGGAACGCTGTACCCGATGCTGCACAAGATGGAGCGCGACGGCTACCTCGTCTCCCGCCAGGAGCGTGAAGGGCGCACCGTGCGCAAGCTCTACACGATCACGCCCAAGGGCATGGAAGGCTTGGCGCTGGCCAAGGAACGCATCTGGGAGTTCACCGGGGAGGCAATGCACAAATGACAGATTCCACCAACACCTTGCAGCATGAGGCCGCAGCCGCGCGCGGCTCACCCGTCGAAGTCTTTGGCGCCTTCCTCAAGCTGGGGCTGACCTCCTTCGGCGGGCCGATCGCGCACCTGGGCTATTTCCGCTCGGAGTTTGTCGAGCGCCGCCACTGGCTGGATGACCGCAGCTACTCCGATCTGGTCGCCCTGTGCCAATTCCTGCCGGGCCCAGCCAGCAGCCAGGTAGGCATGGCGCTGGGGCTGGGCCGCGCGGGCTGGCTGGGCCTGCTGGCGGCCTGGGCGGGATTCACCTTGCCGTCGGCGATTGCGCTGATCCTGTTCGCCTTCGGCATCGCGGAGTACCAGGGGCTGGCCCAGTCGGGCTGGGTGCATGGGCTCAAGGTGGTAGCCGTGGCCATCGTGGCGCAAGCTGTCTGGGGAATGGCCAAGTCACTGTGCCCGGATCGGCCGCGTGCTGCCCTAGCCATTCTGGCGGCGCTGCTGACCATGATCCTGCCCTCGGCTGCAGGCCAGCTTGCCGCCATTGCAATGACAGGACTGTTGGGCTGGTGGACATTGAAGATCGCGCAACCCGGCGGCGGCCGAGCCCACAGTTACCCCGTCTCGCGCAAGCTGGGCATCGTGGCACTGCTGCTGTTCGCCGCACCGCTCGTCGGGCTACCCCTATGGGCGGCAGCCACGGGCTCATCCACGATCGCGCTGCTAGAAGGCGTGTACCGCTCCGGCGCACTGGTCTTTGGTGGCGGGCACGTCGTGCTGCCGCTGCTGCAAGCCGCCGTGGTGCCCAGCGGCATCGTGAGCAACGCCGACTTCCTAGCCGGCTACGGTGCGGCGCAGGCCGTGCCGGGGCCGCTGTTCACGTTCTCGGCCTATCTCGGCGCCGTCGCACAGGGGCCGCTGCATGGCTGGATCGGTGGTCTGGCACTGCTGGGCACCATCTTCCTGCCGGCCTTCTTCGTGCTGGTCGGTGCGCTGCCGTTCTGGGAAGGACTGCGCCACCGCGCGGGCATCCAGACGGCCATGGCGGGCATCAATGCCGGCGTGGTCGGCATCCTGGTGTCCGCGCTGTACGACCCGGTGTGGACGAGCGCTATCCACGGCAAGGCGGATTTCGGGCTGGCACTGCTCTCGTTCGGGCTGCTGACGGTGGGACGTGTGCCGCCAGCGCTCGTGGTGCTGCTGGCCGGGCTCGCGGGCTGGGTCATGGCGATGGGTATCTGAAGCCCAGGCGCCAGGACATAGGGACACCGCCACCATCTAGAAAGTCATGCCGGTGCAAGCGGCTCATTCCATGGCTGCCCGGTTTTGACCATGGCGTTCATGATGACCAACAGCTTGCGCATGCATGCCACGATAGCCACTTTCTTCGGCTTGCCAGCCGCCAGCAGGCGCTCATAGTACTGCCGTATCACGGCGTTGTAGCGCATGGCGACGATGGCGGCCATGTACAACGCACTCCTGACCGTGGCCCGTCCGCCGCAAATGATGCGTTTGCCGCGCGCCTGGCCCGAGTCCCGGTTCATCGGTGCGACCCCCACCAGCGCGCAGATCTGCTTGGCCTTGAGTTGGCCTAGCTCCGGCAGCTCGGAAATCAGCGTCGCAGCCGTCGCCGGGCCAACGCCCTTGACGCTCTTGAGCAAGGCGGCCAGATTGGATTGGTGCTGGGCCAGGTGTTCCGCAATCTTCCGATCCAGCGTCTCAAGCTGAGTCGAGAGCATATCCATCAGTTCCGCAATATCCTGCACCACCTCCGCGTGCGCCATGTGTTTGCGTTGGCGCTCGCTGACCAGCAAGCGCACCAACTGTCGACGCCGAAGTACCAACGCATGCAGATACTGCTGCGCTTGGTCTGGCATTGGCTTGATGAAGCGATCTCGATCAGGCCGCAGATTCAGCACCTGGGCCAATTCCGCCAGCATCCTGGCATCCACGCTGTCGGTCTTGACCAATCGCCCCATGGCCTTGGCGAAGTCCCGGGCTTGCCGAGGGTTGATGACGACGACGGCAAACCCCGCAGCCTGGAGCGCGCAGGCACAGGCCAGTTGGTACTGCCCGGTCGCTTCCATCACGATCAGCGAGACCTGATGGCTCTTCAGCACCTCGATCAACGCTTGATGCCCGGCGCCATCGTTGCTGAATATTGCCGTGGACTGCTCGTGCCCAATGGCTACATCCATGGTCTTCTTGGAGATGTCGATTCCGACTGCGACTTGATTGGCCATGATCCCTGCGTCCCTTCCTTGCAAATGCGAACGGCGTTCACGCAACTGTTCGGGCTTTCAGAGATCGGGCGCAAGCATGCGCCCAGGACTCACGCACGGGCTCGAGAGGCACCGAGGGATGACGGGCTACATGCTGCGGCCAACCCCGAACCCTGACAGGTCCGGGCGTGACGGCACTGCCGAACACGCACTTCAAAGATACAAGGGATTGAAGCCGAATGGACATGACGCCATTGGCGGCATGGGGCGCAGCCCGAAAGCCCGGCGGCGCAATGCGCCGACACGCCATGCTGTTCCTACTGCCACGGGCTTCGAGCCATTCGACCATCACCAATGCAATGCTGGCCTTGGACATGCGGGACATGGGGCAACTGCCGAAACCCTGTGCGTGCGGTGCTGCGATCAGCAGCACCGCGCCCCGCCGCAACGGGCGGGACGCGGTGGGCGGCCGTCAGGCCGCCCTGGGCTTGCTGCGCGACCAGATCAGGTCGTGCGTGCCGTTCTCGCCTTCGATCAGGCGGGCATAGACCGTCGCCGGGAACGAAGGATCGTCGATGGCAACCGACAGGTAATCCCGCCCGGCCTCGCTGGTTTTCTTCCACGCCGCGCCGAAGTCGTGGCCGGCCGCCTGAAGGCGGAAGTCCGGGGCGCTTTCGTTCTCGCCCTTATCGTTGGGAACGAGCTTGGCCTTGACGTTGAGGGTCAGGGTGCGGAGCTGGCCGGTGAAGCCGTCTTTCTCTGCGGTGAAGGTGCCGATGTTTGCCATGATGAATTTCCTTTCGGTTGAACAGGGTTCGCGCCCATCGCGTCCTGTTGTGATCCGACCGGCGGGGGACGGGCTGGCTGCACCGCTTGGGGGCGCAACGTAGTGGAGCGCCTGGAAGCGAAAAGAATTTGTCCCGCGAGGAATGCGCGCAGCGCAGGGGAAATTGTTTTCGCTGGAAGGTTGCAGCCATAGAAGCCCGGCCACCGCCAGGATTCACAAACAGACAGGACGCCTTGGGCCGACCCGCTCCGAAAGGAAACATGGCCGACTCGGCTCCCCGCGCGACGGCTTCACCGGCTTGCGCCCTGACACGGGCAAGGACAACACCCGGCGACAAGGGCGCAAGCGCCCCTGACGTAGCAGGCGGCCTCTTGCGTGAGGCGTGGCCTGGAAGCTCCATTGCAGGGACGGGCGGCGTGTCGGTGAACCGTCCTCCGTGACGTACAGGCGACGAACCGCCAGCGTCGAGGACGGCACGCTTTCGTGCAACCTGCGGCAGCAAGCCGGGGCGTAGCCCCACAAGCCCCGCCCATTGCGGCGGGGCGCGTTCGGAATGTCGTCGGCGCTGTGCGCCGACGCACTTGTGGGCTTCGAGGGTTTCCCGCGCACAAGGTCACTTGCGCGCCGCCCCTTCGCCGCCTGCCCGAAGACGGCGAAGGGGCGTTCTGGCTTTGGGCCTTGAAACCGGGCGCGGCCACCGCCGCGCCCGGATTTTTGACCATCGGCACCAGGGCAGAACGGCCTGGTGCCGATGCTGATGGAACAGCGAAGCGCCCCGGCCGAAACCGGGGCGCTCGGTGGTGGTGAAGGTCAGGCGGCGAGTGCGTGGGCCTGCTGCTCGTCGTCGTTGTCGATGGCTTCCGGCTCGTCGTTCGTCACGGCCTGCGGCGCATCCTGCGCCGTGGTGTCGTCGGTGCCTTCGGCCTTGAAGATGGCAGGCATCCAGCCGGTGCCATCCGCCAGCCGTTCGGCTTCGCTGGCAATGTCGGCCTTTTTCAACTTCGCCAGCCGTGTGACGTGCGCCGGGGCGTACTGCTCCACGGCTTCCAGAATCGCGGCCTTCGGCACATGCCGGAAATAACCCTCATTGGTGGGCTTCCACCATGCTGCCATGTCCAGCCCCACGGCCTGCGCCAGTTCCGCGCCCGGTTGCTGCTGCGTGGTGCGGGGTGTCACCACGTCCACCGTGACGGCCACGCATACCGCCAGCAGGCGCACCAGTTCATCTTGCGACTTCGCCAGCAGCACGGCGAACAGTTCGGCGCTGTCCTCCGGCAAGCCTTCGCCTGCTACCTGCTGCAACTCGCGCAACGCCAAGGCGGCGGGCGAATCCGGTATGTCCGGGGCGATGCCTTCCAGCCGGTCTTGCACTTTCAGGCTTACGCCCAGCGGCAAGTCGTGGCCGTAGTGGCTGCCCTGCAAGACGGTCTGCACCATGCCATGCACCAGCGCGGCCAGCGACACTTGCGGATGCCGGGCGACTTCGATTTGCAGCGCGGCGGTGCGATGGGCGCTCAACCGCTGCGCCAGCTTGTCGGACATGGCGGCGGTCTTGGGCTGCCCTTCGCTGTCTCCGTCCTCGCCTTCGTCGTCGTTCCCGGCTTCGCTTTCGCTGCCGAAACCCTGCCGCAAGCGTTCCAGCGTGCGCAGCGCCTTGGCTTCGGCTTCGCGCATCAGCCCGCGATGAATCACGGCTTCGCCGCTGCGGTCGATGGTGACGATGGCACCGGCTGCGGCCTTCGCGGTCGCGCTGTAGTCCTTCAATCCATCTTCCAGCGCCTGCAATTGTTGGCCCACGGCTTCGCCTTCTTCCTGCAAGGCATCGGCCTTTTCCTCGTCCTCGGCATCCAGCGCGTCATCCACGGCGGCGGCCAGTTCGTGCATCTTGGTTTGCAGCTTCTCGATGCGCTGCGCTTCGCGCTTGTTCGGTTCGCGGCGTTCCCTCGGCGCACGCTGGAAGGCGTGCAGGTCGGCGTGGGTCACGGCGGGGGTGGCATCCACCCACGCCCAGCCTTCGGCCTTCACCTCGGCAGCGATGCCCGCCAGCTTGTCTTGCGCCAGCCGTTCCAGCAGCGTGGCATCGGTCAGATACACGCCCGCATCACTTTCCGCGAACAGGTCGCGGCGGATGCCGCCGCCTGCGGCTTCGTAGGTGTCCAGCCCCACGAAACGCACCAGCGGATGCCGGTATGCGTCAATCTCGCGCTCGGTGAGGCGGTCGCGCAATTGCGAGGGGTTGCGCTGCCACGTCGGCGCGTCGTAGAACGCGGTTTCCTGCGCGGCGTGGTCGTCGGTGATGGCAAGGGCCATCAACTGATCGAGCGTCACGGCTTCGGCGCGGTACTCGGCCAGCAGGCGGGGTGACACGTTCGCCAGCTTCAAGCGGCGCTGCAACACCAGCGGGGACACGCTGAAATCTGCCGCTATGTCCTCGATGGGTCGGCCTTCGGCCACCAGCGCGGCGAATGCCTCGAACTGGTCGGCGGGGTGCATGGCTTCGCGCTGCACGTTCTCGGTGAGGCTGGCCGTGCGGGCGGTGCCATCGGCCACCAGCAGGCAAGGCACTTCCCATTCCTTGCTGATGCGGCGCTTCTTCGCCAGCAGCTTCAACGCGGCCAGCCTGCGGCCACCGGCCACGACTTCGTAATGCTCGCCATCGGCGGCAGCAATGACGATGAGGTTTTGCAGCAGGCCGACACGCTGGATAGATGCGGCCAGTTCGGGGATGGACATGCGCGGGGTCTTGCGCACGTTGCGCCCGGTCGGGCGCGACACCAGCCGCGACAGCGGAACCAAAATCAGGTTCTTGGTCGGGTCGGCCACTTCCAGCGGCACGGCGGTTTCGATGGCATGGATTTCGGTTTTCAGAACGGCGCTCATGGTCTTTCTCCTGACGAAAAGGGTTTGCTGTTCAAGCCGCACACCGGATTCCTAGATTCGGAAGCCCAGCCTTTCGGCTGTTCTGTGCGGTTGGCACGAGGAACCCGGTTGGCCCTGTTGCCACCGTCTTTCCTGAGTTCATCGCCCGCGGCCAAAGGAGTGCGCGGACGGGGGCCGTCAAGGAAACAAGCGCAGGGTTGGTGCGGCCCGCAGCGCAGCGAGGACACGGCCCTGCGCGCCTTGACGGCGCACGGGAGCGGGCTACGGTCGCGGACAAGGTGATGAAGTCAGGGGAGACGGATGGACATGGCAACGGCCGTCCCTGTGTGCCGAACCGCACGCAAGCGAAGCGCGCAGGCACGGATCGAGGAATCCGGGCCGAAGGCGTCAGCCGAGCGGAGCGAGGGAACGATGGAAGCCCGCCAGGGGCGAGACTCGCGCAGCGAGGCCCGATGCGAAGCACGACAGCGCGACCGGCCATGTTTCTTGGCCGGGGACGCTCATGCCATCAACGATGGACAGCATGGGCTGGATGCCCAGGATGAAATGCCGCTGGTGCGCAAGGGTTGCCGCGCCGGCGCAGCCGGGGCGGCGGTATCGAGGGGCGCCAAGCGCAGCGCGGCGGGGATGGCCGCATGGCCTTCCCCTGGAGTGCAAGCGAAGCGCGCAGCGCCGTAGGCGCGAAGGCATCGGCACCGGGCGCAGCAGAAAAAAAGGCGCGTCGCCCCGAAGGACAACGCGCCGGATGGTCGCCGTGCGATCAGTGCGCAGTCATCGCTTGCAACTGCTCAATCACGCCGGGTTCAACGAACACGCATGGCTGCTTGTCCTCGATCGGCACGTTGAACACATCGGCGAACACCTCGCGTTTCAGGTGCGCCAGGCGGCCCGTGCGGTATGCCTGTTCGGGCTTCATGCGGCCGCTGGCCTGCGAGCCGCTGCGCTGCGGGTCGCATTCGACCAGCGCGACAAAGCCATCGTCGGACAGCTTCTGGTGTTCAGGGCACAAGCCCCAGCCTGTCGCCGTGTGGCGCTCCATGCTTGCGCGCAGGCGCTTGTCCAGCAGGATCGCGCCGGTGTCGAAGCGAGCGCCGCAGACCAGGCAAACGTGTTGTTCGAGGGAAACGTGCGATTTGTCGTTCATGACGATTCTCCAGTTTCACGGGCGGAATTGCCCGGAACCGTCGCCAGCACGGCGCAGCGCAAGCAGTCAGGGGTCGAGGACGGCCGCCAGGCCGCAAGCGTGCTTGCACGCGCAGCCCTTGACGGCGAGAACGCCGTGATACGGTGAAGGGGACAGCAAGACCGCCCCATACCTCCATGCAGGCCCATGAATTTCCGAAACGCTGTCTCGGATTTTCGAGGCAGCGTTTTCGCCCAGCCCGCGCCGGGCGCAGCAAAAAGGGGCCGAAGCCCCTTCGTCAGATCAGGCCACGTTCGGCAAACGATGTGGTGTCGGTGCCCGCCACGATGACGTGATCCAGCACGCGCACGTCCACCAGCCCCAGCGCCTCCTTGAGCCGCTGGGTCAGCGCCCGGTCGGCACCGCTCGGCTCGGGATTGCCGCTCGGATGGTTGTGCGAAATGATGACCGCCGCCGCGTTGAGCCGCAGCGCCTCCTTGACCAGCTCGCGCGGATACACCGATGCGCCGTCGATGGTGCCGCGGAACATTTCGGCGTATTCGATCAGCCGATGTTGCGTGTCCATGAACAGCACCGCGAACACCTCATGCTCGAAGCCGGCCAGCTTGGCGCGCAGGTACTCCTTGACCGCCGCCGGCGACGTGAACGACGTACCGCGTTGCATCTTGCGCTCGATGGCCTGGCGCGCGGCCTCCAGAATCTGCTCGGCAGTCGCCAGCAGGTAGCGGCCCTGTGCGTCACGCACCATCAGCGAGGAATCGAACGAGGAAAAGGACAGTTGCGACATGATCGTGCTCCGGTTGCTCGGGCGGAATTGCCCGGAACCGTGGAGAGCACGGCGCAGCGCAAGCAGTCAGGGGTCAAGGACGGCCGCCAGGCCGCAAGCGTGCAAGCACGCGCAGCCCTTGACGGCGAGAACGCCGTGATACGGTGAAGGGGACAGCAAGACCGCCTACACCCGCCCACGCCCAATGCACACACTCGCCTTTGTGCAAGCGGAGCGCGCAGGCCCGCCAGGGCCGAAGGCGTCAGGGGTCAAAGCCGGATGGCCGCGATTCGGCACGAAGCGCGGGGCGCAGCCCGCGAACCCGACGGCGGCACGCCGGGACGTCAGCATTGGCATCAAGGGGAAGCAAAGAATTGGGGAAGCTGCTGCGCTGGAACACGCCATGCTTATCTGATGACGTTCTTTCCCTTGGCTCTTATCTGGCTCCTAGACCAGACAGGCAGGGCATCTTTGGCAGCGAGGCTCGGGCGCTAAACCCGCATGGAGACTGGCTTTCCGGCGATCAGGTCGCTTGAAAATTCTGCTTGACAAAACTATCGAACAGGTTGCTGACGTTCATCTGCAGGTCCAGCTGCCGGTTCACCCGATAGCCGATGACCAGGTCGGCCACGGCATAGGCGGACTGGCGGATTGCATAGCCTTCGGCGCTGGTCAGCGACTCGGACGTGGTGCGGCTCTGGTAGCGCAGGCCGCCGCCCACGCGCCATGCGCCCAGTTCGCCGCCCAGGTGGTACATGGCCGACAGCTTGAGCTGGTGACGCGGCGTGTAGCTGGCATAGGGCGCGCCCTTGGCGCCTTCGGTGCTGTCGCTGGCGATCTTGGCCTGGGTGAAGGTATAGCCAAGGCCGGCGTTCAGGCGCGGCAGGATCTCGCCGCTGATGTCCACGTCCAGCCCCTTGCTCCTGACCTTGCCCACCGAGCGGTAGCAATTGGTCTTCACTGTGCAGGAGTTGATGTCCGCGATGGCCTGGGGCAGGTTGTCCTGCGTGGTGTTGAACACAGCAACGGCCAGGTTCACGCGCTCGTCCAGGTAGCTGCCCTTGAGGCCCAGCTCGAAATTGCGGCCCTCCACCGGCGCCAGCATGCTGCCCGAGACATCCAGAAAATCCTGCGGCCGGAAGATGCTGGTGTAGCTGGCATAGGCCGAGTAGGTCTTGTTGATGTCATAGGTCAGCGCCGCATAGGGCGTGGCATGGGCTTTCTCGCTGAATTCGCGCTCCCGGCTCCAGCTGCCCTGGCGCTGGACGTTGGTAAAGTCGTACCAGTCCAGGCGCGCGCCGGCGATCAGGTTCAGTGGCTCGGCCAGCAGGAAGCGGCCCGTGGCGTAGGCCGAGGTCAGCGTGGTCTTCTGGCGGCGCGTCCACAGGTCTTCGGCCAGCAGGCCGGAGCGGTCCAGCGAGTCGGGGTTCCAGGTATAGGGATCGACGCCATTGGCGATCAGCCATTCCCCCGTGGGCGACAGGTAGCTGTAGCCCTGGTCGCTCCAGCGGATGGTGCGGCGGCTGACGCCGAAGGCCAGGTCATGCTCGCGGCCGAACAGGCGCACGGGGCCCTGGGCCGAGGCATCGAGGCTGAGCTGGCGCTTGTCGTAGTCGTACAGGCCGCCGGCCACGTCGTAGCGCGTGCGGCCCTGGTCGTCCAGGCCGCCCGAGACCAGGTAGGCGCCGTCCAGCGCGGACTTGGCCTGCAGGGCGCGCGCGGCCAGCCTGGCCTTCCAGCCGTTGTCGAAGCGGTGCTCCAGGTCGGCGAACAGGCTGACCTCCTTCTTGTCCCATTTGCTCCAGGAGGGCGAGAAACGCCTGGATCGCGCAATGTCGAGGAAGGAGCCATCGAAGCCCATGGGCACGCCCATCCATTGCGAGCCGGGGTTGTCTTCGTTCACATAGGAGCCGCCCACGCTCAGCGTGGTGTCGCGCCCCAGGTCGAACTCGGCGGTGCCGTACAGCAGCTGGCGGCGGCTGCTGTAGCCATCGATGAAGTGGTCACGCGACTGGGCCGAGGCCACCACACGCCCGCGCGCCGAACCGTCCTCGTTGAGGGCGCCGCCCACATCGAGCTCGCCCACGGCCTGGTTCCAGCTGCCGCCGCGCAGGGTGACCGAGCGCTGGGGGGTGCGCGGCGCGCGCTTGCGCACGAAGTTGATGGTGCCCGAAGGGTCGCCCACGCCCGTCATCAGGCCCGTGGGGCCGCGCACCACTTCCACGTGGTCGTACATGGCCATGGTGTCGTAGGTGGAGGTGTCGGTTTCATACGAGACGGGCACGCCGTCCTGCAGGAACGAACCGATCACGAACCCGCGCGAGAAATAGCGCGCCCGGTCGTCGCTCCAGCGGTTGATGGTGATGCCGGTGGCGCTGTTGGCCACGTCGTCGATGGACAGCATGCCCTGGTCGTCCATCTTCTGGCGCGTGACCACGGTGAGGGACTGGGGCGTCTCGCGGATGGACAGCGGCAGCTTGGTCGAGGTGCTCATCAGTCCCGTGGTGTAGGAGCCCGAGCCCTCGGTGGTCGTGGTCTCGCCCACGGCGGAGACCGTGACTTCGGGCAGGGCCACGGTGCCGGCGGGCTTTTCCACCACCAGCGTGCCCTCGCTCACATGCCCCTCCAGCCCGCTGCCGCGCAGCAGCCGGGCCACGGCGGCGGCGGTGCTCAGGCGCCCTTCCACGGCGGGCGCACGGCGGCCCTGTACCAGTTCAGGCGCGGCCAGCAGCTGCAGGCCAGCCTGGCGGGCCAGTTGGGCCAGCGCCTGGTCCAGCGGCTGGGCGGGAATGTGGAAGTCGGTGCTGGCGGCCGTGGCTGTGGCCGGTGCCGCCTGGGCCAGAGCGGCTGGAGACAGCTGCAGGGCCAGCAGCGCGATGCCCGCCGCAACGGCATGGTGGCAGGCAAGGCGGGAAGGCTTGGAGGGGAATGAAGGCATGGAAGGTCCGTGGCGGATCTGGGCAATGGCGATTCCCGGGCTGCGAATGCGTCGCGTTCCCGGGTCCTCATGCCTATACGAACGGGCGCAGACATTCCCTCACGCCTGGTGCGCATGCGCCGTGCATTCCGGGGCCATGGGCGCATCAGCGCATCAGCTGCGGCGGCGGATGACCAGGGTGCGCCCGGTTCCCGGGCCCTGTTCCTCTTCCTGCACGCTGACCGGCAGGGTGCGCGGGAGCATGCGCAGCCAGCCCTGGGCCGCCGCAATGCGCACGCGCCCCAGCACGGGCAGGGCGGCGGCGTCGGGCTCCACGCGCAGTGGCTGCAGGCTGTAGCGCTCCAGGCGCCGGGCCACCTCGGCCAGCGGCGTGTTCTGGAAGTCCAGCCAGCCATCGCGCCAGGCGGCCACCGCCGCAACGGTTTGCACGGCGGCCGTCTGGCCTGGCGCCAGGCGCAGCATCTGGCCTGCACCCAGTGCATGCCGGGCGCCGCTGCCGTCGCGCACCTGCACGCGGCCCGCATCGACGGCGACCAGCACCGCATCGTCCTCCAGCGCCACCTCGAAGCGCGTGCCCAGCACGGTGACCTGTACGTCCGCCGCCTGGACCATGAAGGGCCGTTCCGTGTCGCGCGCCACGGCGAAGAATGCGCTGCCGGCCAGCAGCCGCACCTGGCGGCGCGTGGCGTAGAAATCCACCTCGGCGCGGCTGGCGGCGTCCAGTGTCAAGCTGCTGCCGTCGGGCAGGGGCTGGTTCAGCAGGCGGCCGGTGGCCGTGGCCAGTCGCACCTGGTACTGCGGCATCCACTGGCGCCAGGCCAGCCAGATCGCCGGGCTGCCGACACCCAGGCCCGCCATCCCCAGCAGGGTGGACAGGGCGCGGCGGCGGCCCGTGCGTGGTGCGGGTGCGGCGGTGTCTCCGCGCCAGCGGCGCAGCGAGGCTTCCACGCTGTCCATGGCGCGCATGACCTCGCGTTCCACGGTTTTGACCGAGACGCCGTGGCGCTCGGCCAACTCCGCATGCGAGGCGCCCTCAATCCGGTCGGCCAGGAAGATGTCGCGGCAGCGCGCGGGCAACTGCGCCAGGGCGCCTTCGACCCCGGCCAGGGCCTGGCGGTAGGAATGGGTGTCGGCCACATCGGGGCTGAGGGGGGAGGGCGGCTCGCCTTCCCTCGCGCTGGTGTCAAAGCGCTCGGCCGTGCGCTGGCCATGGCGCAGGTGGTCGATGGCGATGTTCTCCATCACCGCGTAGAGATAGGCGCGGCTGGCGCCTGGCGGACTGTCCGGCGCGGCGGGCGCATCGCTTTCGCCGCGCTGGCGTTCGGCCAGGCGTATCCAGGCGTCATGCACCAGGTCACGCGCGGCCTGCGGGCCGGCGCGGCGCGCCACGAAGCGCACCAGCTCGTGGTAGCTGTCCTGGAAGGTGCTCAGCAGGGAAGAAGAGGAAGAGGCGGGCGCAGGCATGCGGGAGGCCCGAAGGCAGCACGGGAATCCCGCATTCTATGAAATGATTCTCATTTGCCGAATGTGCTGCCCGCCGCGCACCCGGCAATGCCGGCCTAGAACCGCTCCCAGGGCATCAGGTAGCGCCACTGGCCTTCGGGCACCTTGGCCAGAGAGAGGCGGCCAATGCGCAGGCGGCGCAGGCTGACCACGCGCAGGCCCACTTCGGTGCACATGGCGTCGATCTCGTCGGGGGCGATGCCCTTGAGCGCAAAGCGCAGGTGGTTCTCGTTCTGCCAGCTCACGCGGCAGGGCGGCAGCTGGCGCTTGCCGATCGGCAGGCCGGCCTTCATCAGCTCCAGTCCGTCCTCGTGGATCTGGCCCTCGACGCCGACGATGCATTCCTGCTCCAGCCACATGCCTTCCTCGCCCAGCTTGCGCGCCACGCGCTTGTCCTGGGTGTAGACGATGAGGCCGCTGGCCGGCAGCGGCAGGGGCAGGAAGGATTCCAGGTTCTTGAAGTGCTGGGCCAGCACCAGCAGCGGCATGGGCGTGTCCACCTGGGCCATGCTGGCTTCGCCCAGCAGGGAGTGGGCGCTGCGCACCCGGCCATAGGGCCGGCCCTGGGTGTAGCCCGCAGGCTTGTTCATCAGCAGGGTGACGGGCGGCACGGCCTCGGGCTGGGCGCCGCTGCGCAGCGTGACCTGCTGCTCGGGGCGCACGCGCGTCTCGGGCAGTTGCACGACCTTGCCGTCCACCTGGACGTTGCCGGCGGTGATATGCAGTTCGGCCTCGCGGCGCGAGCATTGTTCCTGTTCGGCCAGGCGCTTGGCCAGGCGAACGCTTTCAGATTCAGACATGCGCGCAGCTTAACCAGATACCAGGCCCCGCGCGCGTCGTCGGTCATTGCCGGTCATTGCCGCCCGCACAGCGCACGGATGCGCTCCACATGCGCCAGCAGCGAGCGCTCGGCAATCGGCCACAGCTGCGGCGGTGCGTCGTCATAGGCCAGCCGCACCCAGTCCTGCACGCTGCCGTCGGGCTGTTTTTGCATGGCGGCCAGCACCTTGGCCTCGCGCGCCAGCCGGTGGGCCTTGAGTTTGGCGATCGCCTGGCGCGCAAAGCCCAGCACATAGCCATGGGCAGGCAGGATGAAGCGCGCATCGTGCGCGGCGCACAGCGCGTCGAGCCTGTCCAGCGAATCGATGTAGTCGCGCATGTTGCCGTCAGGCGGATCGATGATGGTGGTGCTGCCATTGAGGATGTGGTCGCCGCTGAACAGCAGGGCGTCTTCCTCCAGCACAAAGCACACATGGTTGGCCGCATGGCCGGGCGTGAACACGGCCTGCAGGGTGTGGGTGGTGCCGCCTTGCGCATCCTGCAGCACGATGCGCTGGCCGTCGGTCAGTGCGTAGTCGGGCGTGAAGCGGCTGGCCGGCCGGGCCGTGGGCGCCGAGGGCAGGCCGCCAATGGCGGGCCTGGGCTTGCCGGCCTGCACCGCCAGCGCCTGCAGCAGCGCGGCGCCCGGCGAGTGGTCGGCATGGGAATGCGTGCACAGGATGTGGCGTATGTCGCCGCCCGCCGCATCGAACAAACGCTGCACATGGGCGGCATCGGCCGGGCCGGGGTCGATGGCGGCGTAGCCCGTGGCGGCATCGCCCACCAGATAGCTGTTGGTGCCGGGGCCGGTCATCACGCCGGGGTTGGGTGCCGTCAGGCGCAGCAGGTTCTTGCGCAGTGGCACGGCGCGCTCGCTCTGCCAGTCCAGCGTGTGCAGGATCTGGCCGTCCGGGCAGACCATTTCCAGCTCGCCGAAGGGGGCCTCGTCCTCCATGTGGCGGGCTTCCTTGCCATTGAGAAAGCCGGTGCGCGGGCAGCACCGCCACAGCGGCTGCTCGCCTTGCAGGGCGGCGAACACGGCTTCGGTGCCGGCGAAGCGGCTGAGCCGGTCCAGCGTGCGGATGGTAGGGAAGATCATGGGGAAGCTGCCCGCGCGGTGGCGCTCCAGCGCTTCCTGCGGGCGCACCCAGATGGGCTCGAACTGTTCCGACCCGTCGGCGTCGGGTTCCTGGTCTTCGGGCATGCGCGCCACGAAGAAGGGCACATCGAAGCGCCGGGGCTGGTCGCGGTCGGCCGTCCAGTGGGCCAGGTACCACAGCGCATCCACGGCCAGGCGCAGGCCGCGTGCCTCGCACTGGGGCACCAGCGGCGCCTTGCGGTCCAGCGTGGCCAGCTCGGCGGCAGATACCGGCCGGCCCCGGGCGTCGTGGGCCAGCAAAATGCCCAGTTCCTCGAAGGTCTCGCGCAGGCCGGCGATGGCCTGGGTGATTCGCAGTCCGTCGCCGGCCTGGGCGGGGCGGGTGCTGGCGCAGGCATGGGCGGCCTCGGCCGCGTCCTGGGCCTCGATGCCGCCGCCCGGGAAGACATAGGCGCTGGGCACGAAGCTGGCCTTGGGCGAGCGCCGCGTCATCAGCACCTCCAGCCCCTGGCCATCGGCGCGGTCGCGCAGCAGCAGGACGGTGGAGGCCTTGAGCGTGTCTACGGGCTGGCGCTGGGGGTGCAGGAGCTGGCTGGGGCGGATCATGGGGGCATTATGCGGATTGGCCCGCCCGCCGCTGTTGCGCAAGAGACGCAAGTACTGCTGCGGGGCATGGCCCCGGATTGCGCCATGAGGCTGCCGTGCAGGGGATAATCGCCGGATGCAGATCCGCTTTACCAAGATGCAGGGCGCTGGCAACGATTTCGTGGTCCTTGACGAAACCGCCGGCCCGCTGGGCCTGAGCGCAGCCCAGTACCGCTTCCTCGCCCATCGCCAATTCGGCGTGGGCGCCGACCAGATCCTCACGGTGCGGCCCTCGCCCGCCGAAGGCATCGATTTCGAATATGTGATCCACAACGCCGACGGCGGCGAGGTCGAGCAGTGCGGCAACGGCGCGCGCTGCTTTGCGCGCTACGTGCACGACAAGGGCCTGACCGGCAAGTCCGTCATCCGCGTGCAGACGCTGGCCGGCCTCATCGCCCCCGAGCTGCATGCCGATGGCCGCGTCACCGTGGACATGGGCCAGCCCGTGCTGGAGCCCTCCCTGGTGCCCTTCAATAGTGCAGACCTTGTGCCCCGCCCGCTGGGTGCGGCGCAGCAATGGCCCCTGCAACTGGGCGACGAGGCCATGGTCTGGATCGCTCCCGTTTCCATGGGCAACCCGCATGCGGTGCAACTGGTGGACGATGTGGACCACGCCCCCGTGGCCACCTGGGGCCCGCTGATCGAGCGCCATGCGCGCTTTCCCCAGCGCGTCAATGCGGGATTCATGCAGATCGTCGATCGCGGCCAGATCCGGCTGCGTGTTTACGAGCGCGGTGCCGGCGAGACGCTGGCCTGCGGCACGGGCGCCTGCGCGGCCGTGGTGGCCGGCATTCGCTGGGGGCTGCTCGACGTGCGCGTCGATGTGCACACCCGCGGCGGCCGGCTGACCATCGAGTGGGACGGCGGCGCGGTGCGCATGACCGGCCCCGCAGAGTTTGTTTTTGAAGGACAGATCGAGGTTCCCGACCAGCCATGAACAGCACTACCGATATCGCCGTCACCGAAGAGACGATTGCCGACTACCTGCTGAACCATCCGGAATTCTTCGAGCGCCACGCCGAGATGCTCGCGCGTGTGCAGCTGGTCAGCAGCCACAGCCCGCGTACCGTCAGCCTGCAGGAACGCCAGGCCGAGATGCTGCGCGAGAAGATCAAGGGCCTGGAGCACCGCATCATGGACATGATGCGCCACAGCAGCGAGAACGCCTCCATCGGCGACAAGCTGCATGCCTGGAGCTGCGCACTGGCCAAGGTCCAGGACCTGCGCGAGCTGCCCCACGCGCTCACGGCCAGCCTGCAGCATGTCTTCGAGGTGCCCCAGGTGGCCCTGCGCCTGTGGAACGTCTCCGGCGCCCAGACCAGCAGCATCTACACCATGGGCGTCAGCGAGGACGCCAAGTCCTTCGCGGCATCGCTGACCATGCCGTTTTGCGGCCCCAACATGGGCTTCGAGCCCGGCGGCTGGCTGGTCGATCCCGATGCGGCCCAGTCCCTGGCCCTGCTCACGCTGCATGACGGCGACAGCATCAACCCGGCCAATGCCTTCGGCATGCTGGTGCTGGGGTCTCCCGATCCCCTGCGCTTCGAGGCCACCATGGGCACGGAATTCCTCTCGCGCATCTCGGCGCTGGCCAGCGCTGCCCTGTCGCGCATGCGGCCCGTGCCGCTGACCCTGGCGCGCGGCTGACCGGCTGAAAGCCCATGCCGGGAGCATCGGACAGGGACGGGCTCCCGGAAGGCGATCTTCCGGCAGAGGATCTGGCGGCAGAAAACCTGGCGATGCTCCCCGCCGCCGTCCATGCCTATCTGGAGCATGTGCGCGTGCAAAAGCGCCTGGCCGACCGCACCTGCGCACTCTATGCGCTGGACATGGCCCGGCTTTGCACCATGGCCCGCGACGCCGGCCAGGAGCTGCTGGCGCTGCAGCCCGCCCACATCCGCCGCTTCGTGGCCCAGATGCATTCCCGGGGCCGCAGTCCGCGCGGCATTGCGCTCATCCTGTCTGGCTGGCGCAGCTTCTTCCGCTGGGCAGCCCAGCAATCGCTGGTGCCCTTCAATCCCGTCGAGGGCGTGCGCGGTCCCAAGGCCCCCAAACCCCTGCCCAAGGCATTGGGCGTGGATGACGCCGTGCAGCTGGCCGCCTTCAGCAACGCCGACGCCGACCCCTGGATCGAGGCACGTGACGCCGCCATCACCGAACTGCTCTACAGCTGCGGCCTGCGCGTGGGCGAGCTGGTGGGCCTGGACGTGGCGCCCGGCCAGGACACGCAGCGGCAGGGCCGTGGCTGGATAGATTTGCAGGCCGCCGATGCCCATGTGCAGGGCAAGGGCGGCAAGCGGCGCACCGTGCCCGTGGGCGCCGCCGCGCTGCAGGCGCTGCAGCGCTGGCTGGCCTTGCGGGAGACGGGCCTGGCTGGCGCGGCCGCGCAGGCTGCGCATCACGAACCCGCACTTTTCATCGGCCGGCGTGGCGAACGCCTGGGCGCGCAGTCGGTCTGGGCGCGGCTGCGCCAGCGCGGCCAGCAGGCCGGCCTGTCGGCCGGCGTCCATCCCCATGTGCTGCGGCATTCGTTTGCCAGCCACATGCTGCAGTCCAGCGGCGACCTGCGCGCCGTGCAGGAATTGCTGGGCCACGCCAGCATCTCGACCACGCAGATCTACACGCGCCTGGATTTCCAGCATCTGGCCCAGGCCTACGAGAGCGCCCATCCGCGCGCGCGGCGCCAGAGTGGGGACGGCAGCGACAGTGGCGATGGCAATGGCGATAGCGATGAAAAGGGCGGCCTCCGATAAAAAAGGCCAAGCCCTCTGGCAAAACGGCACTTGACAGGCTCGCTAAACTTATTCGGAACGTCTTTTCGACAAGGCCCGTCCATGGTGGACGGGCCTTGCCGCTTCCCTTTGCTGAATTTTCTGAAAGCAATCCCATGGCACTGATTCCCGTCACCATCCTCACCGGCTTCCTGGGCTCGGGCAAGACCACGCTGCTCAAGCGCGTGCTCAGCGAGTCCCACGGCATGAAGATCGCCGTGATCGAGAACGAGTTCGGCGAAGAGAACATCGACACCGACATCCTCAGGACGGAGTCCAAGGAGCAGATCCTGCAGATGAGCAACGGCTGCATCTGCTGCACCATCCGCGAAGACCTGCGCGAAACCCTGCAGCTGCTGGCCGCCAAGCGCCGCAAGGGCCTGGTGGAGTTCGACCGCATCGTGATCGAGACCACGGGCCTGGCCGATCCCGGCCCCGTCGCCCAGACCTTCTTCATGGACGACGAGATCGCCGAGACCTATCTGATCGACTCCATCCTCACCCTGGTCGATGCCAAGCACGCCAACCAGCAACTGGACGACCGCCAGGAGGCGCGCCGCCAAGTGGGCTTTGCCGACCAGCTGTTCCTGTCCAAGACCGACCTGGTCAGCGAGGACGAGAAGAACGCGCTCATCCACCGCCTCAAGCACATGAACCCGCGCGCGCCCATCCGCGCCGTGCATTTCGGCGAAGTGCCCCTGAACGAAGTCTTCGACCTGCGCGGCTTCAACCTCAATGCCAAGCTGGACATCGATCCCGACTTCCTCAAGGAAGACGATCACGACCACGGACATGACCATGGCCACAAGCATGAGCATGACGAGCACTGCGGCCACGACCATGGCCATGAGCACGACGAGAACTGCGGGCACGACCACGCCCATGACCACGAGCATGGCGAGCACTGCAAGCATCCGCACCACCATCACCACGATGACGATGTCAAGAGCTTCGTCTACCGTGCCGACCGTGCCTTTGACCCTGCCCGCCTGGAGGACTTCCTGGGCGCCATCGTCAACATCTACGGCCCGCGCATGCTGCGCTACAAGGGCGTGCTGAACATGCAGGGCACGGAGCGCAAGGTCATTTTCCAGGGCGTGCACCAGCTCATGGGCAGCGACCTGGGACCGCAGTGGGCCGAGGGCGAAAAGCGCCAGAGCAAGATGGTCTTCATTGGCATCGACCTGCCCCAGGACATCTTCCTGCAGGGCCTGGAGCAGTGCCTGGTCTGAGTTTTTTGTGAACCTTTGTGGGCAATCGGATGGCTTTTTGCTGACATCTGAATGACACAGGGGCCGCCCGCATGCGTGGGTGGCCCCTTTGCATTCCTGTGGGGTATGTGCAACGGCTTGCGCTCCTGTAGAGCATCGATACAATCGCGCCCCTGAAGAGAGCCCCCAAGCCCAATGGACTGCCCCGCAGGGGTCGCCCATACCGTGAGGAGACAGCAAGTGAGCGCCGAATCCAGCAAGAAGCCGTCAGTGGCCGCACCGGCCCCGGCTGCAAGCCAGAAGGCCGCGGTCCGCACTGCGGTCGGCGTTGCCGACCTGGTGTCCCTTGCTGACCGCAAAAGGGCTCTTTGCACGCACGGCCGCCGCACGGCCTGGATTGCCGCACCCCGCCGCACGGGGAAGCCGGCAGGTTCCGCAACTGCGGCGATCGGCTGTCCTACACGGCATTCGACCCGGGCGCCCCGATTGACAGTACCATCCATGGCCCCGTCCGAAGCCCTCGGCGCGGACTAAGTTAGCGAAACCAACACTATGCCTACCACTACGCAAACGCCTTCGTCGGGATCGACGAAACGAGACCCCAAGCTGGCCAATGCCTGGAAGACCAAGTCGGTGGAAGAACTGACGGATGCCGAAGTGCTGGCCATGTCGGATGACGAATACATGAATGAGAAGCAGATGGCGTTCTTCCGCCTCAAGCTGCTCACTCTCAAGCACGACATGCACACCAACGCGGGTGAGACGGCAGAAAACCTGCGCGAGGACACCGTGGTGGTTCCCGATCCGGCCGACCGCGCCACCATCGAGGAAGAGCATGCACTGGAACTGCGCACGCGCGACCGCGAACGCAAGCTGCTCAAGAAGATCGAGCAATCCATTGCACGCATCGACGCAGGCGACTACGGCTACTGCGACGAGACCGGCGAGCCCATCGGCGTGGGCCGTCTGCTGGCCCGCCCCACGGCCACGCTGTCGCTGGAAGCCCAGCAGCGCCGTGAGCTCAAGCAGAAGATGTATGGGGATTGAGTTGCAGCAACGGCCTGCAGGCCGTCGGTGCTAATCTGACTCGCCATGGCAAAAGAAGAGAGCAGCAAATCGGGGGGGTTGTTGTCCAAGGTGGTGCGCTTTGTGCGCCACCCTACGGTCAATTGGTCCGACCTCGACGGCCTGGACGGGGAGCAGGAAAGCCAGTACAGCAAGCAGGCGCTCAAGGAAATGATCGAGCGCAAGCGCCGCAACGATTTCGTGCGCAAGCGCGAGTTCGACCAGCTGCGCCGCCTGCGCCAGGCCGAGCTGCAACAGGCCTCCAGGCCGGGCAGCGCACCGGTCGGTGTGCCCGGCCCCGCTGCGCAGGGCTCGCAATTTCTCAGCAGCCTGCTGAGCTCCAAATCCACCGGTGAACGCGCCGTCACGCTCAAGAAGATCGACGAGATCGAGGCCCAGATGTCCCAGCAATGGTGGCGGGGCAAGCAGGCGGCCGATGCAACCACCATTCCCATGGCGCTGCCTGCGGGCGGCAACCCCGCTCCGGCCTCGTTTCGCAAGCAGCCGCCGCCGTCTGGGCAGATTCCCATGCTCAGCGACGTGGTGCCGCCGGCCATTGCCTCGGCCGGCGACGTGGCGGCCTTTGCCACCACCTTGCCCATGAGCCTGGCACCTGCGCCGCAGGTGCCCTCCGTCTCGACGGCTCCCATCATTGACCCCATGCCCATGGCCCGCCCCCTGCGGCCATTGGAGGGGGCGACCGATTTCCTTCCGGCCTTCGCGGCCACCGAGGTCTCTCCGCCGCAGCCCATGGACATGGTGCCGCCCTGCTTCGTGGTGTTCGAGCACGATCCCGACCTGGAAGAGCCGGCCATCCTCTTTGCCAATGGCGATGTGGATGGTGCCGAGCAGGGCATGCTGGAGCTGATCGACCGGCGCGATGTTCCCGCACAGCTGCCGGTCTGGCTGGCCTTGCTGGACCTGTACCGTGCGGCCGACCGCCCGCTGCAGTTCGACAAGGCGGGCATCGAATTCGCGGCGCGCTTTGGCCGCTCCGCTCCCCAATGGTTTGCGATGCCGCAACAGCGCACCGCCCCCGTGGTGTCCATGCCGGGCGCAGCGGCAGGGCGTGGCTGGCGCTGGAGCGCCCCTGCGCAGATCACGCCGAGTGCCGTGACGGCGCTGAAGGCCTCCCAGGCCAAGGCTCCCAGCCCCTGGAGCCTGGACTGGGCTGCCGTGGCCGGCATCGACGATGCAGCGGCCACGCCCCTGGAGGCGCTGCTGCAGCAATGGGCGGGTTCACAGGGCGTGTTCGTGCTGCTCAATGCGGACCGGCTGCTGGCGCTGCTGGGCACGCTGGCTCCCTCGGGCGATTCCAGCGTGGATACGCTGTGGTGGCGGTTGCGCATGGCGGTGCTGCGTTTGATGAACCGGCAGGATGATTTCGAGCTGGTGGCGCTGGACTACTGTGTCACCTATGAGGTCTCGCCTCCCTCGTGGGTGGACCCGGTCTGCCAGTGCCTGACGCAAGCCATCGAAACCGAGGGCGCGGATGCGCCCCTGCAGGCAGGCATTGCTGCCACGGCGGACGCCGTGCGATTTGCGCTGGCCGGCACCATTGAAGGCGATGCCTCCACCTGGTTGGATCCGGTGCAGGAGGGGGCCAGCCTGGGCGAGCCCGTGTTCATCGACTGCACCCAACTGGTGCGCATGGACTTTGCGGCGGCCGGCTCCGTGCTCAACTGGGCTGCCCACATGCAGTCGCTGGGCCATGTGCTGCAGTTCGGCCAGCTGCACCAGCTGGTGGCGGTGTTCTTCAACGTGATCGGCATCCAGGAGCACGCGCAGGTCACTCCACGGCGGGACTGATCCCGCCGCGCGGCGGCTGCGCCACACCCCTTCCGGCAGGACGGCGCACCCGCCGCGAAGAGCGCGTGGGCATTCTTTGAGCAGACCCTTGAGAAGGCCGCCTTCGCCCTCATCTGGCACCGCTATGGAACAGTATCACGGCACCACCATCATCAGCGTGCGCCGGCAGACCCCCGAAGGCGTGCAGGTCGCCATCGGTGGCGATGGCCAGGTCACATTGGGCAACATCGTCGTCAAGGGCACGGCACGCAAGGTGCGCAAGCTCTACCACGGCAAGGTGCTTGCCGGCTTTGCCGGCGCCACGGCAGACGCCTTCACGCTGTTCGAGCGCTTCGAGGCCAAGCTGGAAAAGCACCAGGGACACCTGACGCGGGCAGCCATCGAGCTGACCAAGGACTGGCGCACCGACCGCGTGCTGCGCCGTCTGGAGGCCATGCTGGCCGTGGCCGACGCATCGGCCTCGCTGATCATCACCGGCAACGGCGACGTGCTGGAGCCCGAGCAGGGCATCGTGTCCATCGGCTCGGGCGGCGCCTATGCGCACTCGGCGGCCAAGGCGCTGCTGACCAATACCGAGCTGTCGGCCGAGGAGATCGTGCGCAAGTCGCTGGCCATCGCCGGCGAGCTGTGCATCTACACCAACATGCACCACACGGTCGAGACGCTCTGACACCCGCGCGGCGCCGGCTTGCCCAGCAGGCCGGCGATCGAAACGCACGGCATTGAAACTCACAGTCGCCAGCGGCCAGGCAACGGGGCTGGCGGCGCAATGCATCGAATACACACCATGTCCTCTGCCATGACCCCCCAGGAGATCGTCTCCGAACTGGACCGCCACATCGTCGGCCAGGCTGGCGCCAAGCGCGCCGTGGCCATCGCGCTGCGCAACCGCTGGCGCCGCCAGAACGTGGCCGACGGCCTGCGCCAGGAGATCACGCCCAAGAACATCCTCATGATTGGTCCCACAGGCGTGGGCAAGACCGAGATCGCGCGCCGCCTGGCGCGGCTGGCCGATGCGCCCTTCATCAAGGTCGAGGCCACCAAGTTCACCGAAGTGGGCTACGTGGGCAAGGACGTGGATGCCATCATCCGCGACCTGGCCGAGGTGGCCGTCAAGCAGACGCGCGAGGCCGACATGAAGAAGCTGCGCCTGCGCGCCGAAGACGCGGCCGAGGACCGCATCCTTGACGTGCTCGTGCCCCAGGCCCGCAGTGGCGAGGTGGCCGCCGACAACACGGCACGCCAGGTTTTCCGCAAGAAGCTGCGCGAGGGCCAGCTCGACGACAAGGAAATCGAGATCGATGTCGCCGACGCGCCGCCCCAGGTGCAGATCATGGGTCCCCAGGGCATGGAAGAGATGGCCGAGCAGCTGCGCGGCATGTTCAGCCACATGGGCCAGGAAAAGCGCAAGACGCGCAAGCTGCGCATTGCCGAGGCCATGAAGCTGCTGACCGACGAGGAAGCGGCAAAACTGGTCAACGAGGAAGACGTGCGCACCCGCGCCATCGCCAATGCCGAGCAGAACGGCATCGTCTTCATCGACGAGATCGACAAGGTGGCCACGCGCCAGGAAACCAGCGGCTCCGACATCTCGCGCCAGGGCGTGCAGCGCGACCTGCTGCCCCTGGTCGAAGGCACCAGCGTCTCCACCAAGTACGGCGTGGTCAAGACCGACCACATCCTGTTCATCGCCTCGGGCGCCTTCCACCTGTCCAAGCCCAGCGACCTCATCCCCGAGCTGCAGGGGCGCTTCCCGATCCGCGTGGAGCTGGACTCGCTGTCGGTCCAGGACTTCGAGGCCATCCTCACCCAGACCCATGCCTCCCTGGTCAAGCAGTACCAGGCGCTGCTGGCCACCGAAGGCGTCACGCTGGAATTCACGCCCGAAGGCATCACCCGGCTCGCCGGCATCGCCTTCGATGTCAACGAGCGCACCGAGAACATCGGCGCCCGCCGCCTGTCCACCGTGCTCGAGCGCCTGCTGGACGAGGTCAGCTTCGACGCGGCCAATCTGTCCGGCCAGACCATCTCCATCGACGCGGCCTACGTGGACCAGCGTCTGCAGTCCCTGAGCCAGGACGAAGACCTCTCGCGCTTCATCCTCTGAAACGGGCCGGCTGCCGAGCAGCCGCCACCGAAGTGACTGCCCGCATTGCCGGGCAGTCACTTTTTGTAGGAGGGTTGCCCGAGTTGCAACCGGTCGCCGGCGAATTGAATCGTTGCAATTGCGTGCAGGCTTTGAGAGATCACTTGCAGTCAGTCCTCTAAGTACTTGTAAAGCCTGGGATTTTTGTCACCACTCACATTGCATTCGGCTTCTAAGTCGTTGATTTCATTGCAAATAATTGTCCATTCCCGGGTTGTGAAACACCAAATTGCTGCTACAGTGCAAAAAAGTGCAATTAAGTGGTGAAAGTTGCCTTTGTGCCCCGATTTCCGGGACGCGATGGCTCCAACCGACCGGGGTGACTGACCGTGTTTCAAGGGGCGTCCTCGCTGAATCTCGATGGAAAGGGGCGGCTGTCTGTGCCGACCCGGCATCGTGACGCCCTTGTGGCCATGGCCCAGGGCCAGGTCACCCTCACCAAACATCCCCACGGTTGCCTGATGCTGTTCCCGCGCACGGAGTGGCTGCAGTTTCGCGAGCGGATCGCGCAGCTGCCCATGTCGGCGCAGTGGTGGAAGCGCATCTTCCTGGGTAACGCCATGGACGTGGACATGGATGCCACCGGCCGCGTGCTGGTGTCGCCCGAGCTGCGTGAAGCCGTGGGTCTGACCAAGGAGGTCGTGCTGCTGGGCATGGGTAACCATTTCGAGCTGTGGGACAAGGCCACTTATGAGGCACATGAAGCGAAGGCCATGCAGGAGGAAATGCCTGCGGCCTTCCAGGATTTTGCTTTCTAGGAAAGAGGCGTTTTCTTGAATCAGCCGTTGCAACACATCACCGTTTTGCTCGACGAGGCCGTCGATGCGCTGCTGGACGGCGCCGCACAGCCCGTTGCCGGGCAATGGGTGGACGCGACCTTCGGGCGAGGCGGGCATTCCCGGCGCATCCTGCAGCGGCTGGGGCCGGATGGGGCCTTGCTGGCGTTCGACAAGGACCCGGACGCGATCGAAGAGGCAGCGCGCATCACCGATGCGCGTTTTTCGATTCGGCACGAAGGGTTTCGCCACCTCAGCGAGCTGCCGGCCGGCAGCGTGCAGGGCGTGCTGATGGACCTGGGCGTGAGCTCTCCCCAGATCGACAACCCCGAGCGTGGCTTCAGCTTCCGCTTCGAGGGTCCGCTGGACATGCGCATGGACACCACGCGCGGCCAGAGCGTGGCGGACTGGCTGGCGGAAGCCGATGCCCAGCAGATTGCGGAGGTGATACGTGACTACGGCGAAGAACGGTTTGCTGGCCCCATTGCAAAGGCGATTGTTGCTCGGCGCGAAAGCCAGGGGCCCCTTCGCAACACCGCGGAGCTTGCCGAGCTCGTGGCTGGCGCGGTCCGGACCCGCGAGGCTGGGCAGAACCCAGCGACACGCACATTCCAGGCTCTTCGGATTTTCATCAATGCCGAGCTTGAAGAGCTCGAACAGGCGCTAGAGGCCAGCCTGCGCGTGCTGGCGCCGGGCGGACGCCTGGTGGTGATCAGCTTCCACTCGCTGGAGGACCGCATCGTCAAGCAGTTCATCGCCAAGCACTCCAAGGAAGTCTATGACCGGCGCGCGCCCTTTGCCGTGCCCACGCCCATGCGCCTTGAAGCCCTGGGCCGCATCAAGCCCAGCGAGGCCGAGGTCGCCGCCAATGCGCGCTCGCGCTCGGCCGTGATGCGCGTGGCTCGCCGCACCGGGGTGCCTGCATGAAGCGCATTCACCGTCTGGCGCAAGAGGAGGGCGTGGCATGCTGCGCCTGAACCTCGTGCTGCTGCTGGCGGTGATGGCCAGCGCCATCTTCCTGGTGCACAACCAGTACGAATCGCGCCGCCTGTTCACCGAACTGGACCGCGCCGTGGCCGAGTCGCGCCGCCTGGCCACCGAGCAGCAGCGCCTGCAGGTGGAAAAGCGCGCCCAGGCCACGCCACAGCGCATCGAGGTCATGGCGCGCGAGCGCCTGCAGATGAAGCCGGCCACGCCGGCCATCGCCCAGTACGTCAATGACGATGCGCGCACCGGAGTGGCTCCATGACGCGCAGCGTGCTCTACACCTCCAGCCCCTTGCTGGCGTCCAAGACACCCCTGTGGCGCAGCAAGATGATCGTGGCCATGCTGGGCCTGGGCTTTGTCGGCCTGGGTGCACGCGCGGCCTATGTGCAGGTGTTCGGCAACGACTTCTTTCAGCGCCAGGGCCAGGTGCGCTTTGCGCGCACGCTGGAGCTGCCGGCCAACCGCGGCCGCCTGCTGGACCGCAATGGACTGATCCTGGCCTCCAGCGTGCCGGCCGCCAGCATCTGGGCCATTCCCGAAGATGTCGAGCAGGACGACCCCGAGGTCAAGGCCAAGCTCAAGCAGCTGGCCGCGCTCATGGAGATGCCGCTGCCCGCGCTGATGGAAAAGCTGGCCGACGAGGACAAGACCTTCGTCTGGATCAAGCGCCAGCTCGACTGGGACGTTGGCCAGCAGATCCATGCCCTCAACATCAAGGGCATCTACCAGCGCAAGGAATACAAGCGCCAGTACCCGGAAGGCGAATCGGCCGCCCACATCGTGGGCTTCACCAATGTGGAAGACCATGGCCAGGAAGGCATGGAGCTGGCCTTCGACAAGGAGCTCGGCGGCAAGCCCGGCTCGCGCCGCGTGATCAAGGACCGCCTGGGCCGCGTGGTCGAGGGCGTGGGCGAGGAAGTGCCGCCTCAGGACGGCCGCGACATCCAGCTGTCCGTGGACAGCAAGGTCCAGTACTTCGCCTACCAGAAGCTCAAGGAGCAGGTCATCGCGCACAAGGCCAAGGCGGGCAGCGTGGTGGTCATGGATGCGCACACTGGCGAATTGCTGGCCCTGGCCAACTACCCCAGCTATGTGCCCGACAAGCGCAAGAACCTGACGGGCGAGCAGCTGCGCAACCGCGCCATCACCGACACCTTCGAGCCCGGCTCGACCATGAAGCCCATCACCATCGGCCTGGCGCTGGAGTCGGGCCGCTTCAAGCCGGAAACGCCCATCGACACCACGCCGGGCCGCGTCAACGTCACGGGCTCGACGATTTCCGACACCCACAACTACGGCCTGCTCACCGTGGCCGGCGTGATCCAGAAGTCCAGCAACGTGGGCACGACCAAGATCGCGCTGCAGATGCCGGCCAAGGAAATGTGGGAAACCTTCTCGGCCGTGGGCTTCGGCCAGAAGCCGCAGATATCCTTCCCCGGCGCCGCCAGCGGTCGCCTGCGTCCCTACAAGACCTGGAGGCCCGTCGAGCAGGCCACCATGGGCTATGGCTACGGCCTGTCCGCCAGCCTGCTGCAGATGACGCGCAGCTACACCGTCTTTGCCAACGGCGGGCGCGTGATCCCGGCCACCATGGTCAAGACCGACGAGCCGCCCGTGGGCGTGCCCGTGTTCTCTCCGCGCACGGCCAACGAGGTGCGCAAGATGCTGGCCCTGGCGGCCGGCCCCGGCGGCACGGGCCAGCGCGCCCAGACCATCGGCTACTCGGTGGGCGGCAAGTCGGGCACGGCCCGCAAGCAGCAGGGCAAGGGCTATGCCGCCGGCAAGTACCGCGCCTGGTTCACGGGCATGGCGCCCATCGAGAACCCGCGCATCATCGTCGCCGTGATGGTGGACGAGCCCAGTGCAGGCACCATCTACGGCGGCACCGTGGCGGCACCCGTGTTCAGCGAAGTGGTGCAGCAGACGCTGCGCCTGATGGGCGTGCAGCCCGATATGGAAGTCAAGCCCTTGATCGTCGCCAACCCCGTGGAGGAGCCCTCGCTATGAGTTGCTCCCAAGCCCTGCGGGTGCTGTCCACGGCCACCGAGGCTGTCCAATGGCTGGCCGCCCGCCTGCAAGGCAGCGGCACGCTGCAGACCGACAGCCGCAAGGTCCGGCCTGGCGACGCCTTCATCGCCTGGCCCGGCGCGGCCACCGATGGCCGCGCCCATGTGGCCTCGGCCCTGGAGCGCGGTGCCATGGCCTGCCTGGTCGAAGCGCAGGGTGTCGAAGCCTTCGGTTTTTCCGGCGAGCACATCGCGGCGCTGCCCGGCCTCAAGGCCGCCACGGGCCTGATCGCCGACCAATGGTTCCAGCATCCCAGCGCCCAGATCGACGTGCTGGCCGTGACCGGCACCAACGGCAAGACCACCACCGCCTGGTGGCTGGCGCACGCGCTGGCCCAGGTGAAGCTGCAGGAACGCAGCGGCTGCGCCCTGGTGGGCACGCTGGGCGTGGGCATCCCGCCCGCCATGGAATCCACGGGCATGACCACGCCCGACCCGGTGCGGCTGCAGCGCGCGTTCCGCGAGTACGCCGATGCGGGCCTGGCGGCCTGCGCCATCGAGGCGTCGTCCATCGGCATCGTCGAGCACCGGCTGGACGGCACGCGCATCCGCGTGGCGCTGTTCACCAATTTCACGCAGGACCACCTCGACTACCACGGCAGCATGCAGGCCTACTGGGATGCCAAGGCCGCGCTGTTCGACTGGCCCGGCCTGCAGGCCGCCGTCGTCAATGTGGACGACGCACATGGCGCACGCCTGTGGGCCACGCTGCAGTCGCGCAAGCAGCCTGCCGCGCTCGACGTCTGGAGCATTTCCATCGAAGGCGCGGCGCGCCTGCAGGCCAAGGACATTGCGCTGGGTGCCGAGGGCCTGAGCTTCACCGTGATCGAGGCCGGCCACAGCCTGCGCATGCACACGCGCATGGTGGGTCAGTACAACGTATCCAACCTGCTGGGCGTGCTGGCCGCGCTGCGCTGCCTGGGCCTGTCCCTGGACCAGGCCGTTGCGGCCTGCGCCCACCTGGAGCCCGTGCCCGGCCGCATGCAGCAGATCGTCCAGCCCGGCCAGCCGCTGGTGGCCGTGGACTACGCCCACACGCCCGATGCGCTGGACAAGGCCCTGCGCGCCCTGCGCCCGGCCGCCGAGCAGCGCCGTGGCCGGCTGTGGTGCGTGTTCGGCTGCGGCGGCGACCGCGATGCCACCAAGCGGCCGCTCATGGGGCAGGCCGCCCAGAAGAATGCCGACTGTGTGCTGGTCACCAGCGACAACCCGCGCAGCGAAGTGCCCGAACGCATCATCGACCAGATCCTGGCCGGCATGCAGCCGGGCGAGAACCTGCAGTCCCAGGCCGATCGCGCAGCGGCCATCGCCCAGGCGATTGCGCACGCCAGCGAACGCGACGTGGTGCTGATCGCCGGCAAGGGACATGAGGACTACCAGGAGACGGCGGGCCAGCGCCATCCGTTCTCCGACATGGCCGAGGCGCACAAGGCGCTGGCGGCCCGCGAAGGAAAGAAGCGGTCATGATGACCTTGCAACAAGCGCTGGAGCTGATCCAGTCGCATATCCCCCAGGCACGGCTGGTCGGCAACGGCCAGACCGTGCTCACGCGCGTGCACACCGACACCCGCACGCTGCAGGCCGGGGATCTGTTCGTCGCCTTGAAGGGCGAGCGTTTCGATGCCAACCAGTTCCTGGCCCAGGCCCGCGAGGCCGGCGCTGCCGCAGCCTTGGCCCATGGCGGCCTGGAGGCCGCAGGCCTGTCCGGCATCGAGGTGCCTGACTCGCTGGTCGCCCTGGGCGCGCTGGCCACGGCCTGGCGCGCGCGCTTTGCGCTGCCGCTGATTGCCGTCACCGGCAGCAACGGCAAGACCACGGTCACGCAGATGGTGGCCTCCATCCTGCGCGCCCACGCGGGCGAGGCGGCCCTGGCCACGCGCGGCAACTTCAACAACTCCATCGGCCTGCCGCTGAGCCTGATGCGCATGACCGCCCAGCACCGCGTGGCCGTGCTGGAGATGGGCATGAACCATCCCGGCGAGATTGCCGAGCTGGCCGCCATCGGCCAGCCCACGGTGGCCCTGGTCAACAACGCGCAGCGCGAGCACCAGGAATTCATGCACACGGTCGAGGCCGTGGCGCGCGAGAACGGCAGCGTGCTGCTGTCCCTGCCCGCCGACGGCGTGGCCGTGTTCCCGGCCGGCGACACCTACACGCCGCTGTGGCTCGAGCTGGCCGCTGCGCGCCAGTGCCTGCTGTTCGGCGAGTCTGCCGATGGCGCACAGGTGCATGCGCGCGATGCGCTGTGGCTGGGCGATGCCTGGCAGTTCACCCTGGTCACGCCCGAGGGCGAGGCCCCGGTGCGCCTGCACATTGCCGGCCGCCACAACGTGCGTAATGCGCTGGCCGCTGCGGCCTGCGCCCAGGCAGCCGGTGTGCCGCTGGCCGACATTGCACGCGGCCTGAGCGTGTTCGAGCCCGTGCAGGGCCGCTCGCGCGCACTGGGCGTTTCGGTGCAGGGCCGCACGGTCACCGTGATCGACGACAGCTACAACGCCAATCCCGACTCGGTGGCCGCAGCCATCGAGGTGCTGCGCGAACTGCCCGCTCCCCAGCTGCTGGTGCTGGGCGACATGGGCGAGGTCGGCGACCAGGGGCCGCAATTCCATGCTGAGGCGGGCGCGCTGGCGCGCAGCCTGGGCATTGCCCGGCTGTTCACGCTGGGCGCGCAAAGCACATCCGCCGCCACCGCATTCGGTGCAGGTGCGCGGCATTTCGAAGACATGGCCTCGCTGCAGCAGGCAGCCTGTGCCGCGCTGCCCGAGGTGGGCAGCATTCTGGTCAAGGGTTCGAGGTTCATGAAGATGGAGCAGGTGGTTCAGGCGGTCGAGGCGGCCGGCAAGGATGACGGTTGCAAGAAGGAGGCCGCATGCTGCTGATGCTGTCCCAATGGCTGCAGGGCCTGTCCCCCGAGTTCGGCTTTCTGCGCGTCTTCCAGTACCTCACGATGCGCGCCGTGATGGCCGCGCTCACGGCCCTGGTCATCGGGCTGCTGGCCGGGCCGCGCCTGATCCGCATGCTGACCTCGCTCAAGATCGGCCAGCCCGTGCGCGGCTACGGCATGGAGACCCATCTGGCCAAGAGCGGCACGCCCACCATGGGCGGGGCGCTGATCCTGCTGTCCATTGCCGTTTCCACGCTGCTGTGGTTCGACCTGTCTAACCGCTTCGTCTGGATCGTGCTGCTGGTCACGCTGGGCTTTGGCACCATCGGCTGGGTGGACGACTGGCGCAAGGTGGTCAACAAGGACCCCGAAGGCATGCGCTCGGGCGAGAAGTATTTCTGGCAGTCCGTCATCGGCCTGCTGGCCGCGCTGTACCTGGTGTTCTGCATTTCCGAGAACTCCAATGCCCAGGTCTTCGAGCTGTTCGTCACCTGGGTGCAGTCCGGCTTTGCGCTGGACCTGCCGCCCAAGGCGGGCCTGCTCGTGCCTTTCTTCAAGGAAGTCAGCTACCCGCTGGGCGTGCTGGGCTTCGTGATCATGACCTACCTGGTCATCGTGGGCGCCAGCAATGCCGTGAACCTGACCGACGGGCTGGACGGCCTGGCCATCATGCCCGTGATCATGGTGGGCTCGGCCCTGGGCATCTTCGCCTACGTCACCGGCAATGCCGGCTACGCCAAGTACCTGCTGTTCCCGCACATCCCGGGTTCGGGCGAGCTGCTGGTGTACTGCGCGGCCATGGCCGGCGCGGGCCTGGCCTTCCTCTGGTTCAACGCCCACCCGGCCCAGGTGTTCATGGGCGACGTGGGGGCGCTGGCGCTGGGCGCCTCGCTGGGCACCATTGCCGTCATCGTGCGCCAGGAAATCGTGCTGGCCATCATGGGGGGCATCTTCGTGGTGGAGGCGCTGTCGGTGATGCTGCAGGTCACCTGGTTCAAGTTCACCAAGAAGCGCTACGGCCAGGGCCGCCGCCTGCTCAAGATGGCGCCGCTGCACCACCACTTTGAAAAGAGTGGCTGGAAGGAGACCCAGGTCGTGATCCGCTTCTGGATCATCACCATGCTGCTGTGCCTGCTGGGCCTGTCCACGCTGAAGCTGAGGTGAGTGCATGAACACCGAAGACTTCAAGACCGACCTCCACGCACTGCCGGCCACCGAGCCCGCCGTGCCGGCGTCCCCTGCCGAGCTTGTCGAGCTGGCGGACCCGGCCGGAATGCCGGGCCTCGCTCCCGAGGGGCAGGTGGTTGCGGACCCGGTCCTGGACGATTCACCGGCTCCCGCGCCAGCCGGCGACGGCGAGGCGGAGCTTCCGGCCGCCGAGGTACCGCAGGTGCCGCAGGTGCCTGTGGCCCTTACCGAGCCTGTGCCCGACATCGCCACGCTGACGGCAGCCAAGGATGCTGCCGCCTTCGTGGCTCAGATCTTTGCGGACCCCAGCATCTCCGACTCGTCCGATGCCGAGGTCACGCCCCTTGCCGCCGAAGAGGCGGTTGAATCCGAACAGGTGCTGCCGCCCGTGGCTGCCGGCTGGCCCGGCGAGCAGGTCCAGCACCTGCAGGGCCAGCGCGTGCTCGTGCTGGGTCTGGGCGCCTCGGGCCTGGCCATGGCACGCTGGTGCGTGCGCTGCGGCGCCGAAGTCATCGTGGCCGATACGCGCCAGGCGCCGCCCCAGCTGCAGCAGCTGTCCACCGAATTGCCCCAGGTGCGCTTCGTGCCCGGCGAGTTCACGGCGCAGCTGGTGGACGGCCAGAGCCTGGGCCTGGTCTACCGCTCGCCCGGCCTGAGCCCGGCCGCCGTGGCGCCCGTGGTCGATACCGCGCGCGCCCAGGGCCTGCCCGTGGGCGGCGAACTCGATCTCTTCGCCATGGCGCTCAAGGCCCTGGCCGCAGCCCATGGCTACCGTCCCACGGTGCTGGGCATCACCGGGACCAATGGCAAGACCACGGTCACCTCGCTGACCGGCCAACTGCTGGAGCATGCGGGCCTGCGCGTGGCCGTGGCCGGCAATATCGGCCCCACGCTGCTGGACACGCTGACCCAGGCCATCGATGCCGAAACGCTGCCCCAGGCCTGGGTGCTGGAGCTTTCCAGCTTCCAGCTCGATGGCGTGCAGATGTTCGAGCCCACGGCCGCCGCCGTGCTCAACATCACCCAGGACCATCTGGACTGGCACGGCAGCCTGCGCGCCTATGCCGATGCCAAGGCCTGCATCTTCGGCAGCAGCGGCACCATGGTGCTCAACCGCGAAGACCCCGAGGTCATGCGCATGCTGCCGGCGCCCGTGGTGCCGCCGGGCAAGCGCCAAAAGCCCCAGCAGCGCGCCCACATCACCTTCGGCGGCGACATGCCGCGCCGCCCCGGCGACTTCGGCCTGGAAGTGGTCAGCGGCATGACGTGGCTGGTGCGCGCCCATGAGGCCGACGAAACCGCCAAGGGCAAGAACGCCGAAGACCTGTACATCCAGCGCCTCATGCCTGCCGACGCACTGCGCATCCGCGGTCGGCACAACGCCATCAACGCCCTGTCTGCCCTGGCCCTGGCCAGCGCGGGCGGCTGCACGCTGGCGCCGCTGCTCTATGGACTGCGTGAATACCGGGGCGAGCCGCACCGCGTCCAGCCCATTGGCCGCGTCAACGGCGTGGAATACTACGACGACAGCAAGGGCACGAACGTGGGCGCCACCGTGGCCGCGCTGTCCGGCCTGGGACCTGACCACCGCATCGTGGTCATCCTGGGTGGCGACGGCAAGGGCCAGGATTTCTCTCCGCTGGTCGCGCCCGTGTCGCGCCATGTGCGCACGGCCGTGCTGATCGGCCGCGACGCCGGCCGCATCCGCGCCGCCCTGCAGGACTGCGGCGTGCCCTTGGTCGATGCCACCACCATGGCCGACGCCGTGGAGCTGGCCGCTTCGCGCGCCCATGAGGGCGATGCCGTGCTGCTGTCGCCCGCCTGTGCCAGCCTGGACATGTTCCGCAACTACGAGGACCGGGCCCACCAGTTCGTCGATGCCGTGCGCGCCTTGGCGCTGGATGCCGGGCATGAACTCGGAGGTGCTGCATGACCGCCGTATCGCAGGTCCTGGGCCGCATGCGCTCCTGGTTCGGCGGAGCGCAGGAGAAGGCCATCGACGTGCTGCCCGTGCGCCTGGGCGGCCCCCAGTACCACCGGCCCACGCAGACGCCTGCCAGCGTGCTCGGCCTGGACCAGGCCCTGATCTGGGTGGTCATAGGCCTGCTGGCCTGGAGCCTGATCATGGTGTATTCGGCATCGATCGCCATGCCGGACAATCCGCGCTTCGGCAAGATCGCGCCCACCCATTTCCTGATGCGCCATGCCATGTCCATCGGCATGGCCTTCGTCGGCGCGCTGCTGGCCTTCCAGGTGTCCATGGCCACCTGGGAGCGCATGGCGCGCAAGCTCTTCCTGGTGTCCCTGGTCCTGCTGGTGGCCGTGCTGATCCCGCACGTGGGCACCGTGGTCAACGGCGCGCGGCGCTGGCTGTCGCTGGGCATCATGAATTTCCAGCCGTCCGAACTGGCCAAGTTCGCCGTGCTCATCTATGCGGCCGACTACATGGTGCGCAAGATGGAGGTCAAGGAGCGCTTCTTCCGCGCCGTGCTGCCCATGGGGCTGGCCGTGGTGCTGGTCGGCGTGCTGCTGCTGGCCGAGCCCGACATGGGCGCCTTCATGGTGATCGTGGTGATCGCCATGGGCATCCTGTTCCTGGGCGGCGTGAACGCGCGCATGTTCTTCCTGATCGCGGCCCTGGTGGTGCTGGCCTTCGTGCTGATCATCGCCACCTCCGAATGGCGGCGCGAGCGCATCTTTGCCTACCTCAATCCCTGGGATGAAAAGCACGCCCTGGGCAAGGGCTACCAGCTGTCGCATGCGCTGATCGCCATCGGGCGCGGCGAGATCTTCGGCGTGGGCCTGGGCCGCAGCGTCGAGAAGCTGCACTGGCTGCCCGAGGCGCACACCGACTTCTTGCTGGCCGTGATCGGCGAGGAATTCGGCCTGGTCGGCGTGCTCTTGATCGCCGTCACCTTCCTGTGGCTGACGCGCCGCATCATGCTCATAGGGCGGCAGGCCATTGCGCTGGACCGGGTGTTCTCCGGCCTGGTGGCCGAGGGCATTGCGATCTGGATGGGTTTCCAGGCCTTCATCAACATGGGCGTGAACCTGGGCGCGCTGCCTACCAAGGGGCTGACGCTGCCCCTGATGAGTTTCGGGGGCTCGGCCATTTTGATGAATCTGATAGCGATAGCGGTGGTGTTAAGGGTGGACTACGAGAACAAGTTGCTGATGAAGGGAGGGCATGCATGACACAGCAGCCCACCTCCCAAGGCACGCAACGCCAGCGCACGGCCCTGATCATGGCCGGCGGCACGGGCGGACATATCTTCCCGGGCCTGGCCGTGGCCCAGGCCCTGCGCGAGCGCGGCTGGAACGTGCGCTGGCTGGGCGCGCCCGGCTCCATGGAGTCGCGCATCGTGCCCGCCCAGGGTTTCCCGCTGGAGACCATCGAGTTCTCGGGCGTGCGCGGCAAGGGCATCATGACCCTGGCCTTTTTGCCCATGCGCCTGCTGCGTGCCTTCTGGCAGGCGCTGGCCGTGGTGCGCCGCGTCAAGCCCGACGTGGTCGTGGGCCTGGGCGGCTACATCAGCTTTCCTGGCGGCATGATGGCCGTGCTGGCCGGCAAGCCCCTGGTGCTGCATGAGCAGAACTCCGTGGCCGGCATGGCCAACAAGGTGCTGGCCAGCGTCTCCCACCGCATCTTCACCGCCTTCCCCAACGTGTTCCCCAAGGGCCGCTGGGTCGGCAACCCCTTGCGCCAGGCCTTCACCGAGCAGCCTGCACCCGAGCAGCGCTTTGCGGGCCGCAGCGGTCCGCTGCGCCTGCTGGTGGTGGGTGGCAGCCTGGGCGCCAAGGCGCTCAACGAGATCGTGCCCCAGGCGCTGGCCCTGATTCCTGCCGATGTGCGGCCCGTCGTGCTGCACCAAAGCGGCGCCGCGCAGATCGATGCCCTGCGCGCCAACTATGCCGCCGCAGGCGTGCAGGCCGAGCTGACACCCTTCATCGACGACACGGCGCGCGCCTTTGCCGAGGCCGATGTCATCGTCTGCCGCGCTGGCGCCAGCACGGTCACCGAGATCGCGGCCGTGGGCGCCGCAGCCATCTATGTGCCCTTCCCGTCCGCCGTGGACGACCACCAGACCACGAACGCGCGTTTCCTGGTCGATGCCGGTGGTGGATGGTTGATGCAACAAAGCGCACTGACTGCCCAAAGCCTGGCCGAAATGCTACAAAATATGCAGCGTGCGACGCTGCTGGAGCGCGCTGGAAAAGCCAAGAAAATGCAAAAGACCGATGCCACCGCCGAGGTGGTCGCCGCCTGTGAGGAACTGGCCGCATGAAGCACGCCATTCATCACATCCATTTCGTCGGCATCGGCGGCGCCGGAATGAGCGGCATCGCCGAGGTGCTGCACAACCTGGGTTACGCCATCTCGGGCTCGGACCTGTCCGACAGCGCCACGCTGCGCCGGCTCGCCGGCCTGGGCATCGCCACCCACGTCGGCCATGCGGCCGCGCACATCGAGGGGGCTGACGCCGTCGTCACCTCCACCGCCGTGCAGTCCGACAATCCCGAGGTGCTGGCCGCGCGCGAGCGCAAGATTCCCGTCGTGCCGCGTGCGCTCATGCTGGCCGAGCTCATGCGCTTCAAGCAGGGCATCGCCATCGCGGGTGCCCATGGCAAGACCACGACCACCAGCCTGGTGACCAGCGTGCTGGCCGAGGCCGGGCTGGACCCGACCTTCGTCATCGGCGGCAAGCTCAACAGCGCGGGCGCCAACGCCAAGCTGGGCCAGGGCGACTACATCGTGGTCGAGGCCGACGAGTCCGATGCATCCTTCCTGAACCTGCTGCCCGTGATGGCCGTCGTCACCAACATCGACGCCGACCACATGGAAACCTACGGCCATGACTTCGGCCGGCTCAAGGGCGCCTTCGTCGATTTCCTGCACCGCATGCCGTTCTACGGCCGCGCCATCGTCTGCGTGGACAGCCCGGCCGTGCGCGAGATCCTGCCCCAGGTGGCCCGCCCCGTGACCACCTACGGCTTTGCCGAGGATGCCCAGGTGCGCGCCCTCAACGTGCGCGCAGAGGCTGGCAGCATGCATTTCACGGTGCGCCGCAGCAACGGCCAGAGCTATCCCGACCTGGACGTGGTGCTGAGCCTGCCGGGCGAGCACAACGTGCTCAACGCGCTGTCTGCCGTGGCCGTGGCCATGGAGCTGGAGATCTCTGACGACGCGCTGCTGCGTGCCTTCGAAAGCTTCAAGGGCGTGGGCCGGCGCTTCCAGCGCTATGGCGAACTGGCGGCTGCCGACGGCGGCAGCTTCACCGTCATCGACGACTATGGCCACCACCCCGTCGAGATGGCGGCCACGCTGGCCGCCGCGCGCGGCGCCTTCCCGGGCCATCGCCTGGTGCTGGCATTCCAGCCGCACCGCTACAGCCGCACGCGCGACTGCTTCGAGGATTTCGTCAAGGTCATCGGCCTGGCCGATGCCGTGCTGCTGACCGAGGTCTATGCGGCCGGCGAGGCGCCCGTGGTGGCGGCCGACGGCCGCTCGCTGACACGCGCCCTGCGCGTGGCCGGCCGTGTCGAGCCGGTGTTTGTGGAAAACGTTGCCGAGCTGCCGGCGGCCATTGCCGTCAATGCCCGCGATGGCGACGTGTTGTTGTGCATGGGGGCAGGCTCGATTGGCGCCGTGCCCGGAAAGTTGGTTGAAATGCTTCAGAAACAAGAGCTGCAGGCGCAGCAGGGAGCTGCGCAATGAGCAGCTTCGGCACCCAGATCGATGTCAAGGCCCTGGGCAAGGTGGCCGTGCTGCTGGGCGGCCGCTCGGCCGAGCGCGAGGTCTCGCTGATGTCGGGCACGGGCGTGCTCAAGGCCCTGCTGTCGCATGGCGTGGACGCCCATGCCTTCGACCCCGCCGAGCGTGACCTGGGCGAGTTGAAGAAGGACGGGTTCGACCGCTGCTTCATCGCGCTGCACGGCCGCTACGGCGAAGACGGCACGGTGCAAGGCGCGCTGGAACTGCTGGGCATCCCGTACACGGGCCCCGGCGTGATGGCCTCGAGCATCGCCATGGACAAGATCATGACCAAGCGCATCTGGCGCTTCGAGGGCCTGCCCACGCCGGACTGGCGTCTGGTCGCCAGCGCAGGCGAGACGCGCGCCGCGCTGCAGGCGCTGGGCGCGCCCATGATCGTCAAGCCCTCGCGCGAAGGCTCGACCATCGGCCTGACCAAGGTCTGGACGGCCGAGGAATGCGAGCAGGCCTATGTGCTGGCCTCCCGCTACGACCCCGAAGTGCTCTGCGAAGAGTTCATCGAGGGCGACGAGACCACCTGCCCCGTGCTCGGCACCGGCGAGGGCGCCCATGCGCTGCCCGTGATCCGCATCGTCGCCCCCGAAGGTAACTACGACTACCAGAACAAGTACTTCACCGACGACACCAAGTACCACTGCCCCAGCGGACTGCCCGCCGAGGAAGAGGCCGAGATTCGGCGCATCGTCGTGCGGGCCTTCCGCACACTGGGTTGCCGCGGCTGGTCGCGCGCCGACATCATGATCCGCGCCAGCGATCGCAAGCCCTTCCTGCTGGAGATCAACACCTCGCCGGGCATGACGGGCCACTCGCTGGTGCCCATGTCGGCCCGCGCCATCGGCGTGAGCTACGAAAACCTCTGCCTGGGCATCCTGGCCAGCGCCGCGCTGGACGCCGCGCAACCGGAGCAGGAGCACGCATGAGCTACTCCCTGCCGGCCCCCTTCGACGTCAAGCTCATGAACGTGACCGCCACGGTCCTGTTCGTGGGCGTGGCTGCGCTGGGGCTGGCAGCGGTGAGCTGGTGGGCGCTGCGTCACCCGGCCTTCAACATCGGCCGCATCGTGGTCGAGGGCGAGCTGGTGCACAACAACACGGTGACGCTGCGCGCCAACGTGGCGCCCGTGCTCACGGGCAACTTCTTCACCGTGGACCTCAAGGGCGCCAAGGCGGCGTTCGAGCAGGTGCCCTGGGTGCGCGAGGCGCAGGTGCGCCGCGACTATCCCAACAGCCTGCGCGTCATCCTGCACGAGCATGTGGCCGAGGCCTTCTGGGGTCCCGATTCGGGCACCGGCCTGATCAACAGCTTTGGCGAGGTCTTCGAGGCCAACCTGGGCGAGCTCGACCGCGACGGCCTGCCGCGCCTGCAGGGCCCCGAGGACAGCGCCCCGCAGATGCTGCAGATGTACCGGCTGCTGGTGCCGGCGCTGGGGCCGCTGGATGTGGAGATCGACGGGCTCACGCTCAATGCGCGCGGAAGCTGGCAGCTCAGGCTGGCCAATGATGCACAGATCGAACTGGGTGGCGGCAGCGTGGAAGCCGTGCTGCAGCGCGTGCAGCGCTTCGTGCGCACGCTGCCCCAGATCACGACCCAATACAAGCGCAAGGCCGACGCCATCGAGTCGGCCGACCTGCGCTACGAAGACGGATATGCGCTGAGGCTGCGCGGTGTGACCACCGGCACGGCCAAGGCGCCGGCTGCAGTGCGTCCCCGACGCTGAAGACGAGGGAGGAAAGACCTATGTACACGCACACCATGCAGCGACACAGCGACAGGACAGAACCAACCGGGGGCGGATGCTGATATGGCAAGAGAATACAAAGATGTGATCGTCGGACTGGACATCGGCACGGCCAAGGTCATGGTCGTGGTCGCCGAGGTCCTGTACAACGGCGAACTCAAGCTCGCCGGCCTCGGCGTGGCCCCGAGCAACGGACTCAAGCGGGGCGTGGTGGTGAACATCGACGCCACCGTGCAGAGCATCCAGCAGGCCTTGAAAGAGGCCGAGCTGATGGCCGACTGCAAGATCCAGCGCGTGTGCACCGGCATCACCGGCAGCCACATCCGCGGCCTGAACTCCAGCGGCATGGTGGCCATCAAGGACAAGGAAGTCACGGCCACCGACGTGGCGCGGGTGATGGAGACGGCCAAGGCCATCAACATCTCCTCGGACCAGCGGCTGCTGCTGGTCGAGCCGCAGGAATTCGTGATCGACGGCCAGGAAGTGCGCGAGCCCATCGGCATGAGCGGCATCCGCCTGGAAGCCAAGATCCACATCGTCACGGGCGCGCAGAGCGCGGCCGAGAACATCATCAAGTGCGTGCGCCGCTGCGGCCTGGAGGTCGAGCAGCTGCTGCTCAACCCGCTGGCATCGAGCCAGGCCGTGCTCACCGATGACGAGCGCGAGCTGGGCGTGGCCGTGGTCGATATCGGCGCGGGCGCCACCGACGTGGCCATCTTCACGGGCGGCGCCATCCGGCACACGGCCGTCATCCCGATCGCGGGTGACCTGATCACCAGCGATATCGCCATGGCGCTGCGCACGCCGACCAAGGACGCCGAGGACATCAAGGTCGAAAGCGGCTATGCCAAGCAGCTGCTGGCCGACCCCGATGCCCAGGTCGAAGTGCCGGGCCTGGGCGACCGCAGCCCGCGCATGATCAGCAAGCAGGCGCTGGCCGGCGTGATCGAGCCGCGCGTGGAAGAGATCTTTTCTTTGGTGCAGCAGGTGGTGCGCGATTCCGGCTACGAGGAAGTTCTGTCCTCGGGCATCGTGCTGACCGGCGGCAGCGCCGTCATGCCGGGCATGGTGGAACTGGGCGAGGACATCTTCCTCAAGCCCGTGCGCCGCGGCATCCCCAAGTATTCGAGCGCTCTGGCAGACATGGTGGCCCAACCCCGCGCCGCCACCGTGATGGGATTGCTCGAAGAGGCCCGCCTGGCTCGCCTGCGCGGTTTCAAGGTGGCACAAAAGAGTGGGTCGATGAAGACCGCTTTTGGCCGTTTCAAAGACTTCATCGTGGGGAACTTTTGATATGTGCTTTCATCGACTGCGCATTACCGGCCCGCCCACCGGCTTCCGAATACCGGACAGAAGACAGAATTTTCCCCAGACGGTGGTGACCACTTACAGAGAGCTACAGGAGAACCAACATGCCCATCGACATGATTGAAGTTGAAGAATTCAACCAGGGTACGCAGATCAAGGTGATCGGCGTTGGCGGCGGCGGCGGCAACGCCGTCGAGCACATGATTGCGCGCAACGTGCAGGGTGTGGAATTCGTCTGCGCCAACACCGACGCGCAGGCGCTGCTGCGCAGCAGCGCCCACCGCACCATCCAGCTCGGTGGCAGCGGCCTGGGCGCGGGCAGCAAGCCCGACAAGGGCCGCGAGGCTGCCGAAATGGCCGAGGACGACATCCGCACCGCCATCGAAGGCGCGCACATGCTGTTCATCACGGCCGGCATGGGCGGCGGCACGGGCACGGGCGCTGCGCCCGTGATCGCGCGCGTGGCCAAGGAAATGGGCATTCTCACCGTGGGCGTGGTCACCAAGCCCTTCGAGTGGGAAGGCGGCCGACGCATGGCCAACGCCGACAGCGGCCTCAACGAGCTCGAAGCCAATGTCGATTCGCTGATCGTCGTGCTCAACGAGAAGCTGCTGGACGTGCTGGGTGACGACATCTCGCAGGACGAGGCCTTTGCCCATGCCAACGACGTTCTCAAGAACGCCGTGGGCGGCATTGCCGAAATCATCAACGAGTACGGCCATGTGAACGTCGACTTCGAAGACGTGCGCACCGTCATGGGCGAGCCCGGCAAGGCCATGATGGGCACGGCCAAGGCCGCCGGCCCCGACCGCGCGCGCATCGCCGCCGAGCAGGCCGTGGCCTGCCCGCTGCTGGAAGGCATCGACCTGTCGGGCGCCAAGGGCGTGCTGGTGCTGGTCACGGCCGCCAAGGGCAGCCTCAAGCTGTCCGAGTCGCGCCTGGCCATGAGCACCATCAATGCCTATGCCTCGCCCGATGCGCATGTGATCTACGGCGCCGCCTACGACGACACCCTGGGCGACGAGATCCGCGTCACCGTGGTCGCCACCGGCCTGTCGCGCCCCAGCGCACGCCGCCAGAACATGCAGGTGGTGCAGGGCGGTCTGCGCACCGGTACCGACAACATGAGCTACCAGCTGCCCTCGGCCTCCATGGGTGCCGCCACGGCAGCCGGCGGCCTGGTCGGCGGTGCCGCTGGCGGCGCCGACTATGCCAACAACATGTCGGTCCCCAGCGTCTGGCGTACCAACCGCACGCAGGCCGCTGCCCGCGTCGATGCCCTGGCCTCCGGCGGCATGGACGATCTGGAAATCCCGGCCTTCCTGCGCAAGCAGGCTGACTGAGCAGCGGCCCATACGGTCGCTGCATAGCCGTGATAGCGAAAGCCGTGCCAGGGCCATGCCCTGCGCACGGCTGCCGCGTTCTAAAATAGCCGGATGCTCCAACAACGCACCATCAAGACGATCACCCGTGCCGTTGGCGTGGGCCTGCACAGCGGCCAGCGCGTCGAGTTGACGCTGCGACCCGCGCAGCCCGACACCGGCATCGTGTTCCGTCGCGTGGACCTGCCGGAGCCTGTGGACATCCCGATCTCGGCCGAAGCCGTCACCGACACGCGCATGGCCTCCACCATCGGCACCGGCGGCGCCAAGGTGCATACCGTGGAGCACCTGATGTCGGCCATTGCCGGCCTCGGGCTCGACAACATCTATATAGACATCACCGCCGAGGAAGTGCCCATCCTCGACGGCTCCTCCGCCTCCTTCGTGTTCCTGCTGCAAAGCGCGGGCATCGAGCTGCAAAAGGCTCCCAAGCGCTTCATCCGCGTCATCCGCCCCGTCGAGGTGCGCGAGGGCGAGGGCCAGAACCTCAAGTGGGCGCGCTTCGACCCCTACCACGGCTTCAAGCTGCGCTTCGAGATCGACTTCGCCCATCCGGCCGTGGACTCCACGGGCCAGTGCGTGGAGTTCGACATGGGCGAGGACAACTACACACGCGACATCGCACGCGCGCGCACCTTCGGCTTCACCAAGGACGTGGAAATGCTGCGCAGCCATGGCCTGGCGCTGGGCGGCGGCATGGACAACGCCATCGTCATGGACGACTACAAGGTGCTCAACAGCGACGGCCTGCGCTACGACGACGAGTTCGCCAAGCACAAGATCCTCGACGCCATCGGCGACCTGTACCTGATCGGCAGGCCGCTGCTGGCCGCCTACAGCGCCTTCCGCTCGGGCCACGGCATGAACAACCAGTTGCTGCGTGCCCTGCTGGCCCAGCCCGACGCCTGGGAACTGGTCAGCTTCGACAGCGAGCGCCAGGCACCCAAGGGCTTCGCCCAGCCCGCGCGGGCCTGGTGAGGCGAGCGCCGCCATGCTGATCTTCCGCTGGCTCGCCACCCTGCTGCTGCTGGCCTCGGCCGTCTCCTTCGCGTTCTACCTGGGCACGGGCCTGCCGCACTACAAGCGCTGGGGCTTCATCATCCTCAAGTGGACCGTGATTGCCGGCGTGACCTTCTTCGCCGTGCTGTTCTTTGGCCGCATCGTCTGAGGGCGGCTCTGACTCGCATCCCATTCAACGCAGTTGCGGTAGCGAGATCGAGACCATGGCGCTTGCGGGAGGCGCGCTCAGGCGAGAGACAGCAAGCAAGGGCCGCCCCGCAGCTAGGCTGTCGTCCCCCTCAGGGGGAAGGCGCGCAGCGCCTCAGGGGGAGTCAATACACCCTGCCGCCCTTGTAGACGGCGTGCTGGCGGCGCTGCAGCTGCGTGACCTCGGCCATCTTCGACATGGCGGCGCCCGCATGGGCGTGGGTGATGGCCAGGCCCAGGGCGTCGGCTGCGTCGGTGCCGGGCAGGCCGGGCAGTTGCAGCAGGCGGCGCACCATTTCCTGGATCTGGCTCTTGGCCGCGCGGCCGTGGCCTGTCATGGCCTTTTTCATCTGCAGTGCCGTGTATTCGGCGACCGGCAGGCCCGCATTGACCAGGGCCGTGAGCGCGGCGCCGCGCGCCTGGCCCAGCAGCAGCGTGGACTGGGGGTTGACGTTGACGAAGACGATTTCCACGGCCGAGGTGTCGGGCTGGTAGCGGCTGGCGACTTCCGAGATGCCGTCGAACAGCAGCTTGAGCCGGCCCGGCAGGTCGCCGAGCGCGATGCCGGTGGTGCGGATGGTGCCGCTGGCCACATAGGCCAGGCGGTGGCCGTCGACGTCGATCACGCCGAATCCCGTGGTCTGCAGCCCGGGGTCTATTCCAAGAATGCGCATGGCGTGACTGTAGCCGTTCAGGGGATGACGGCGCTGGGCATTCTTTGCATGACCGTGCGCGTGCGCTGCAGCAGATAGCCGGAGTTGGGCAGCTTCTCGAAGCGTTTGGGCTGGGGCAGCATCACGGCCAGGCGTGCGGCCTCGGCCGCGCTGAGCTGTGAGGCGCTCTTGCGAAAGTAGTGGCGGGCTGCAGCCTCCGCGCCAAACACGCCCTGGCCCCATTCCACGCTGTTGAGGTAGATCTCCAGGATGCGCTGCTTGCTCAGCATCAGTTCCAGCAGCTGGGTCAGCACCAGTTCCTGGCCCTTGCGCAGCAGGCTGCGTTCGCCCGACAGCAGCAGGTTCTTGGCCAGCTGCTGGGTGATGGTGGAGCCGCCGTAGATCTTGGGCGCCTTGCCGTTGTCTGCCTTCTGGGCACGGGCTTCGGCGCGCTGGTTGCGCTGCCAGGCCTTCTCGATGGCCTCCCATTGGACCCCGTGGTGTTCGGTGAAGCTGTCATCTTCGGAGGCGATGACGGCGTGCTTGAGCGTGGGCGCGATGCGGTCGTAGGGCAGCCATTGCTGGCTCCAGTGCAGGCCTTCGGAGCTGCGCAGCATCTGCCATGCCTCGGAGCGCTGAAAGGCCGTGGATTCAGGATCGACCACCACCATCAGCGCAATGCGCAGCACAAAGAACAGCTGCAGCAGCAAGCCGGCGCACAGCACCAGTAGCAGGGCGCGTGCCAGGGATTTCATAAAGCGCTCAGCCGCCTTGAGCAATATGGGCGCGCAGCTCGTTCAGCACCTGGGCCGACGGGGGGCGCACGCCGCGCCACAGCGCGAACGATTCGGCGGCCTGCTCCACCAGCATGCCCAGCCCGTCGCGGGCCTGGGCGCCATGCTGCTCGGCCCATTGCAGGAAGCCCTGGGCTGCGGCGCCGTACATCATGTCGTAGGCCAGGCTGCCAGGCCGCAGCACGCGGGCCGGCACGGGCACCTCGGCACCGGCCAGGCTGCTGGCGGTGGCGTTGATGACCACGTCGAAATCCTCATCCACGGCCTGCTGCTCCAGCGCCACCAGTTCCACGCCATGGTGCGCGGCGATGGCGGCATGGCGCTGCACCAGGGCCTGGGCGCGTTCGAAGGTGCGGTTGACCACGGCGATGCGGCGCGGGCGCTCGGCAAGCAGCGAGCCCAGTGCGCCGGCTGCGGCGCCACCCGCGCCCAGCAGCAGCAGGTCGCGCCCGGCCAGCGGCACGCCCGCATTGCGCACGATGTCGGCCACCAGGCCCAGGCCGTCGGTGTTGTCGGCATGGATGCCGTCCGCCGCCAGCACCAGGGTGTTGGCGGCGCCGGCCAGTTGCACGCGCTCGCTGGAGGTGGTGGCCAGCTGTGCGGCTTCCAGCTTGAAGGGCACGGTGACATTGCAGCCGCGTCCGCCTGCCGCGACAAAGCCGCGCACGGCCTCGGCAAAACCTTGCAGCTCCACATGCTGGCGCTCGTAGTGCAGGTCCTGCCCGCACAGTTCGGCAAAGCGGGCATGGATCCAGGGCGAACGGCTGTGCGCGACGGGGTTGCCCATGACGCAGTAGCGGTCGGAGGAATTGGCGGCGGAAGTCATGTCGGAAAAGGAGGGTGCGCGAAGAGAGGAGGAGGGCGCTACTGCACGGTCGTCTGCAGCGTCTGCTCGCGGGTGAACTTGAAGCGCGAGACCACGGCGATCTGGTCGGCCTTGGCGCGCATGGCGGGGCCGAAATGGCCGAAGGGGCCGGCCGCACGCGCAATGGCCTCGGCGCGGGTGTCCAGCAGGCGGTTGCCCGAGCCCTGCACGATCTCGGTGGACAGCACGCGGCCGTCGTGGTTGACGGTGAGGATCATGACCAGCTCGCCGTAGAGCTTCTTGCCGGCCTGCTCGGGGAAGTTTTCCGTGCCCTTGTCCTCGACCTTGCGGCGCAGGCCGTCGTAGTAGATGGCGTAGACGGCCTCGCGCGTGGACGGGCTGATATAGCGCTTCTTGGGGCGGGCGTTTTCCTCGTTGATGCGCTTTTCGATCTCGGCCAGCAGCTTGACCAGCTGCTGGCGCTTTTCCTGCTGGGCCTGCTGCTCCTTGGTCTGCTTGGCCGCCTCGCGCGGGTCCAGCGGCGGCAGGGCCGCGACCTGCTTGCGCAACTGCGTCAGCAAGACGGTCTGCTGCTCCTGCATGGAGTCGATCTGGCGCTGGCGTTCCTCGAAGTCGTCGCCCACGGCCGTGAGTGCCGAGTAGGGCATGGGGCTGGAGGCCCGGCCCTTGTCGGCCTCGCCGCCTCCGGCCAGCGAGGTCTGCGCGATGGCCTGCGCCTTGTCGGGCTGCTCGTTGGCGCGGGCATTGACCAGGATGACTTCCAGCGGCGTGTCCTGGAACACGCGGTCGAAGCGCTCCGGGTCGATGAACCGGAACGAGAACAACCCGGCATGCAGGGCGATGGAAACGCCCAGTGCCAACTGCAGCGTGCTCAGGGAACGGAGGGCGGTAGGCAGTTTCACGTCAGATCTGGGGCAGTTGCTCGGATGTGAGGCAGGTCAGGGCTGGGCGGGGTCGGCCGCCGGTGTGCCATCGGTCTCGTTCATGTCCACGGCGATGGCGATGGGGCCGGCCACGGCTTCCTCGTCATCCTCGGCGCTGTCTTCGTTGCCGTCGGCAGCGGCCGCCGCATCGCCATCCAGGCGCTCGATCAGCGTGCCCGAGACATCGAGCGCGATCTCGTCGATCTCGCCCAGGCGCACGCGCACATGGGCGCCGCGCGGCAGGCCGGTGACGCCCAGCACGGGGAAGACCAGGGGCAGGTCATCGGCGCGCACCAGCAGGCCGCCGCCCATGCCTTCCTTGATGACGGTGGCCGTCAGCTCGGTGATGGCGTGCTGCTGCAGGTACTTGAGCGTCCAGAACCGTTCCATGCCGGCCTGGTAGCCGTTGTAGGCGCTGTAGGCACCGTCGAAGCTGCTGATGATGCCGAACAGCTCGGCATCCTTGGGCTTGAACGGCGCGGCCAGGGCGGCGGTCTTGCCGTGGCGCGCGCAGGCAATGATCTGCCACTGGTTGACCAGGTCCACGTAGCGGCGCAGCGGCGAGGTGGCCCAGGCATAGCTCTTGACGCCGATGCCTGCATGGGGCTGCGCCTTGGTGGACATGCGCACCTTGATGCCGGGCGCCAGGCTGGCCTGGCTGCGGTAGATGCCGGGCACGCCGAGCTCGGCCATCCAGCCGCCCCAGGTGCTGTTGGCCACGATGGCGGCCTCGGCCACGATCAGGTCCAGCGGCGCGCCGCGCTTGCGCACGCTGATCTCCACCTGCTCGTTGCCGCGGGGCTCGGCGCCGCCGTTGCCCACGAGGCGGAAGTTGTAGTCGGGGCGGTTGAAGTTCTCGGGCTTGCCGCGCACCAGTTCGCGCCCGGCCTTCAGGTGCTTGGCCCAGCGCTGCAGGAACGTCAGTTCGGCGCGCTTGCCTTGCAGCACTTCGGGCGTGCCCTCGACCTCGAAGGAGGGGTCGGCCAGCCACTGCTCGGTGACGATGTGGTCCAGCTTGTCATGGCGGAAGTTGACCTGCACGGGCACGCGCTCCAGGCGCGTCTCGCTGGCCGTGGTCTCCAGCGTGGCCTCGTCCACGGTGACGTACAGCGACACGGCGGGGTTGGCGCGGCCTTCGTCCAGCGTGTAGATCTGCACCACCTCGTCGGGCAGCATGGTGATCTTGTAGCCGGGCATGTAGACGGTGGACAGGCGCGAGCGGCCGAGCTGGTCCAGCGGCGTGCCCGGCACGATGGCCAGACCGGGCGCAGCAATGTGGATACCCACCGTGACCGTGCCCGTGCCCAGGCCGCGCACCGACAGCGCATCGTCGATTTCGGTGGTGGCCGAGTCATCGATGGAAAACGCCTGGACCTCGGCCAGCGGCAGGTCGGCCGGTGGCTGGGGTGCCTGCAGGGCCGGGAACTGCGTGCCCTTGGGGAAGTGGTCGAACAGGAAGCGCTTCCAGTGGAACTCGTAGGCCGATTCAATGGCGCCGGCCCTGTGCAGCAGATCCAGCGGGGCCAGGCGCGTGGCGCGGCTGGCCTCGACCACGGCCTTGTATTCGGCGGCGTTCTTGTCGGGGCGGAACAGGATCTTGTAGAGCTGCTCGCGGATGGGGCCGGGGCATTCGCCGGCGCCCAGCTGCTCGGCCCAGGCCGTGATCTGGGCCTGGATCTGCTTTTTCTTCTCTATGCCGGCCAGCGCCTGCTGCAGGATCTCGGCCGGCGCTTTCTTGAAGCGGCCCTTGCCGGAGCGGCGGAAGTAGTGCGGTGCGTCGTAGAGGCGGAACAGCGCGCCGGCCTGCTCGGCCAGCGTGGCCTTGTCCGAGAAATAGTCGCGTGCAAGGTCGGCGAAGCCGAATTCCTCCTCGGGGGCGAATTCCCAGGCCAGGTCCAGATCGATCTGGGCGGCCTGCGCCTGCGCCTGGGCGATCAGTTCGGCAGGCGCCGGCTTGTCGAACTTGAGCAGGATGTTGGCCGACTTGACCTTGACCCGTTTGCCCGAGTCCAGCTCCACCTGGGCGGAGGTGTCGGCTTCGGAGAGGATGCGGCCGGCCAGGAACTTGCCGGATTCTTCAAACAATGCGTGCATAGCCCGACATTCTCCCATGCTGCGGCTGGCAGCTGCCGCGCAGTCTTGCGCGGCATCAGGCCAGATTCAGGAACTCGTCCAGCTGAGGCAAGTACTCCTCGAAGTTGCTTAGCGCGTGATCGCCGCCCTCCTGGATGATCTGCAGCGCATGCGGATAGCGTGCGCTCATCTCGCGCCAGTCCAGCACCTCGTCGCCCTCGGCCGCCAGCAGCATTTCGGGGGCGGCCGGTGTCATATGGCGCGTGTCCAGCGCGCGCAGCTCCTCGATGTATTCGCGGCGGAAGAAGAAACGCTCCTCCGGGTTGTGCCAGGAAGTCTGCTCGCCGATGTACTTTTCAAGATCGCGCGCCGGGTTGACGGCCGGGTTGATCATCACGCTGCGGCAGCGCGCCAGCTGGGCCACCCAGCTGGCGTAGTAGCCGCCCAGCGAGGAGCCGATCACGGCCATGGTCTCGCGCGGCCAGCTGCCGATGCCATCGGCAATCAGGGCAGCCGCTTCGCGCGGGGAAGGGGGCAGTTGCGGGCTCCACCAGCGCACATGGGGATGGCGCGTGGCCACATGCTCGGCCAGGCGGCGGGCCTTGTTGGATTGGGGAGAGGAGCGAAAGCCGTGCAGGTACAGCAAATGGGTGGTGGTCATGGCGGGCGCTCTCCTTTGCGTTGCTGGGGCCGGGCGCGGGATGCGGCCCGGACGGCTCATGGCCCATTGTGGCCGCTGTGGCAGGCTGCGCCCAGCAGGGAAGGCCCGGGCCGACAGCTGGATGACAACCGCCTCCGTGGGCAACCCTGCGCCGGGCTGGGCCGCATGCGCCACGGGATAATGGCGGCCCGTGCCCGCGACCGACCATCCCCGTGACCGAATTCGACAAGCCCTCCCTCTGGCAACGTGTTGCCCCGCTGCTGCGGGGCTTTGACTTCTGGTTGCTGCTGTTCGTGGGCATGCTGGCGTCGGCGGGGCTGATCGCCATGTACTCCTCGGGCTTCGACCACGGCACGCGCTTCACCGACCATGGGCGCAACATGCTGATCGCGGCGGCCATCCTCTTTGTCGTGGCCCAGATTCCCCCGCAGCAGCTCATGAAGGTGGCCGTGCCGCTGTACATGCTGGGCGTGGCGTTGCTGGTGGCGGTGGCGCTGTTCGGCATCACCAAGAAGGGGGCGCAGCGCTGGGTCAACGTGGGCGTGGTGATCCAGCCCAGCGAACTGCTGAAGATCGCCACGCCGCTGATGCTGGCCTGGTGGTTCCAGCGCCGCGAGGGCCAGCTGCGCGGCACGGACTTCGTGATCGCCATGGTCCTGCTCCTGGTGCCCGTGGGGCTGATCATGAAGCAGCCTGACCTGGGCACCTCGCTGCTGGTGATGGCCGCAGGCCTGTCCGTGATCTTTTTCGCGGGCCTGCCCTGGAAACTCATCGTGCCGCCCGTGCTGGCCGGCGCCATCGGCATCACCCTCATCGTGCTGTACGAGCCCCAGCTATGCGCCGACGGCGTGCGCTGGCCCGTGCTGCATGAATACCAGCAAACCCGTGTCTGCACCCTGCTGGACCCCACGCGCGATCCGCTGGGCAAGGGATTCCACATCATCCAGGGGATGATCGCCATCGGTTCGGGCGGCGTCTGGGGCAAGGGCTTCATGGCGGGCACCCAGACCCACCTGGAGTTCATCCCCGAGCGCACGACCGACTTCATCTTCGCGGCCTATTCCGAGGAGTTCGGGCTGGTCGGCAACCTGTTCATCATCGTCTCCTTCCTGCTGCTGGTCTGGCGCGGGCTGGCCATCGCCATCCAGGCCAACTCGCTGTTCGCGCGGCTCATGGCGGCGGCCGTGGCCATGATCTTCTTCACCTATGCCTTCGTGAACATGGGCATGGTCAGCGGCATCCTGCCCGTGGTCGGCGTGCCGCTGCCCTTCATCAGCTATGGCGGCACGGCCATGGTCACGCTGGGGCTGGCGCTGGGCGTGCTGATGTCGGTGGCGCGCTCGCAGCGGCAACTGCCGGGCGAGGGCGGCGGGCCGCTCTGAATTGCACTTTGCGGCGCCAAAGGCTCCCGCAAATGTCAAAGAGTCTGGATGCCTGCGGTATCGGGCGTCGCATTCCTTCCTGCGATTTGGCTTGAAAACTGAGACCCCAAAAGCGCTGGTTGCTCCTTTTTTGATAGTTTCTGCGGGAGTCTGCTCACTTGCCACCGCCGCCAGGGCAGGCTACAAAGCAAGTGCGGACATGGGCCAGCATGTTCGCCATCCACGCGGATGCATGCCTACGGAATGCCGCTCAGCCTGGTGGAGCGGCATTCCGTTCTTTTTTGTGGGTTGGCAAGCCGCTGGCCGCAGCCGTTGCACGGCGAGGGCATGGCCGGCTCTCTACAATGCTTGAATGATCTCCCGCGAACCCACCATTGAACGCCTGGCCACAGCGCGCCAGTTGCTGCTTGAGCCCTTCGGGCTCGATGAAACCCATCTCGCGCGCGCACTGGCCGAGATCCGCAGCCACCAGGTCGACGACGCCGACCTCTACTTCCAGTACACCCGCGCCGAAGGCTGGAGCCTGGAAGAGGGCATCGTCAAGACCGGCAGCTTCAGCATCGACCAGGGCGTGGGCGTGCGTGCGGTCAGTGGCGAGAAGACGGCATTTGCCTATTCCGACGATATTTCCGAAGCCTCGCTGCTGGATGCCGCGCGCACCGTGCGCTCCATCTCGGGCGCGGCCCAGAGCAAGCGCGTGCGCGCCAATGCTCCCAAGATTGCGCAAAGCCGCTCGCTGTATCCCGGTCTGGACCCCATCGCCACGCTGGACAGCACGGCCAAGGTCGAACTGCTGGGCAAGGTCGAGAAACTGGCCCGCGCCAAGGACCCGCGTGTCGTCCAGGTCATGGCCGGCCTGGCCAGCGAGTACGACGTGGTGCTGGTGGCCCGTGCCGATGGCACGCTGGCGGCCGACGTGCGGCCGCTGGTGCGCCTGTCGGTTACCGTGATCGCCGAGCAAAAGGGCCGGCGTGAGGTGGGCTCTGCCGGCGGCGGTGGCCGTTTCGGCCTGGCCTATTTCAGCGACGAGCAGATCACCCAGTACGTGGACGAGGCCGTGAGCGCGGCCCTCACCAACCTGGAATCCCGTCCCGCGCCGGCTGGCGAGATGACCGTGGTGCTTGGCCCAGGCTGGCCCGGCGTGCTGCTGCACGAAGCCGTGGGCCACGGTCTGGAAGGCGACTTCAACCGCAAGGGCGCCAGCGCCTTCAGCGGCCGCATCGGCCAGCGCGTGGCTGCCAAGGGCGTCACCGTGCTGGATGACGGCACGCTGGCCGATCGCCGCGGCTCGCTCAACGTCGATGACGAAGGCTGCACCAGCCAGAGCAATGTGCTGATCGAGGACGGCATCCTCAAGGGCTACATCCAGGACGCGATGAATGCCCGCCTGATGGGCGTCAAGCCCACGGGCAACGGCCGCCGCGAAAGCTATGCCCACATTCCCATGCCGCGCATGACGAACACCTACATGCTCGGTGGCGACCGGGAGCCGCAGGAAATCGTGGCCTCGATCAAGAAGGGCCTGTACGCCACCAACTTCGGCGGCGGCCAGGTCGATATCACCAGCGGCAAGTTCGTGTTCTCCGCCAGCGAGGCCTATTGGGTCGAGAACGGCAAGATCCAGTACCCCGTCAAGGGCGCGACCATCGTGGGCAGCGGCCCGGAATCGCTCAAGCACATCACCATGATCGGCAACGACATGCGCCTGGACAGCGGCGTGGGCACCTGCGGCAAGGAAGGCCAGAGCGTGCCTGTGGGCGTGGGCCAGCCCACGCTGCGCATCGACGGCCTGACGGTGGGCGGCACGGCCTGACGGTCCCATGCCCGCGCCCTGCACGGCAGGCCGGGCCCTGTCCTGCCTGACGCGGCCCGCCGCGTTCGGTGGGCGCCGCCCGGCGCCGATTCCATGACCCAGCTTTCCTTTTCCTCCCGGCCAGGCCCGCGGACCTCTGTCCATCCCCTGCGCAGCCTGCCGAAGCAATGGCGTGCCTGGGCCGGCGAGTCGCGGCTGAGCCGCTTCTGGCAGCATGAGCTGATCGTGGGCGACCTGCAGCCCATGCACCAGCAACTGGCCTTGCTGGCCGTCGCGCTGGACGAGTCCGTGCGCGTGCGCTATGCGGGCAGCCCGCGCCCCGCGGTGGAAGACGCCATACAGCAGCTTGACCTGGCGGTGCTGGACCACCAGCACTTTCTCACCACGCTGGCCACGGGCTGGCATGCCCTCTACGAATTTCCTGCCTACCAGCGTCTGCTCAAAGGCTTCAGGGAGGCCGTCCACGCCTGGCAGCAGTCCGTGCTGGTGGGCGATGCCCAGGAGCCCGAGCACTTCCGCCGCTGCGAGCGCCTGGGCTGGCGTCTGCTGGGCGATGCCTGCCTGCTGACGGACATGTTTGCCGAATCCGCTGCCGTGGCCGGCGAAGCCGATGTGACTTCCATCCTGTCTGGTTACAAGGCGCGCCGATGGCAACCCTTGAGCGCCGTGCGCCGGGCCCTGCGCAGGCTGCGTGACGCGTTGCTGCGGCGTTGATCGCGCCCCTGCGTGACGCGCAGATGCATCATTTCCCGGGGTTTGCACGTTTTCATGGCTGATGGCAATAAAACTGCATGGCATCGTGATTTTCTACATATGACTGAAGAATTTTTGCGTGAAACTGAGAAAAAAGCAGTTTTTTTGCGTCAATGATTTTGTGCTTTCTCTCTGTGGCACGGTGAAGGGCAGCTTTCCCTCCTTCATGTCCATGTTGCACTGCGAAAAATGACTGTGCTACATTCGATCCCCATGCAAGCCCGTACCTCCTTCTACTTTTACTTTTGGTTCTCCTCCCCGGCGGAAGAGAGGTAAGCGCGCGCACCCGAACAAACCTCCCTCAAAACCGCCGAAGCTGTAAAGCCCGGCGGTTTTTTGTTTTTCCCTCCCGATTCTTCGCTCCGTTTTCCACGATCCATCTTTCCTCACGAAAGCAAGCAATGACTGCTCATCAAGCTTCCCTCGCCGATTCCTGGTATCGCGGCGGTTCCCAAAAGACTGGCCAAACCGACGACGCACGTATCAAGGACATCACCGTGTTGCCCCCTCCCGAGCACCTCATTCGCTTCTTCCCCATCCGCGGTACGGCCGTCGAAACCCTGATCGGCGACACCCGCCGCACCATCCACAACATCATGGCTGGCGAGGATGACCGCCTGCTGGTCATCGTCGGCCCCTGCTCCATCCACGATCCGGCGGCCGCCATCGAGTACGCGCGCCGCCTGGCGCCCATACGCGAGCAGTACAAGGACACGCTGGAGATCGTGATGCGCGTGTACTTCGAAAAGCCGCGCACCACCGTGGGCTGGAAGGGTTTGATCAACGATCCCTACCTGGACCAGAGCTACCGCATCGACGAAGGCCTGCGCATTGCGCGGCAACTGCTGATCGACATCAACCGCCTGGGCGTGCCGGCCGCCAGCGAGTTCCTGGACGTGATCTCGCCCCAGTACATTGCCGATCTGATCAGTTGGGGCGCCATCGGTGCGCGCACCACGGAAAGCCAGGTCCACCGTGAACTGGCCTCGGGCATCTCGGCGCCCATCGGCTTCAAGAACGGCACGGACGGCAACATCCGCATCGCCACCGACGCCATCCAGTCGGCCAGCCGCGGCCACCACTTCCTGTCCGTGCACAAGAATGGCCAGGTTGCCATCGTGAACACGGCGGGCAACCAGGATTGCCACGTCATCCTGCGCGGCGGCAAGACCCCCAACTACGACGCGGCCAACGTGGCCGCTGCCTGCGAGGATCTGGAAAAGGCCGGCCTGCCTCCCACGCTGATGGTGGACTGCAGCCACGCCAACAGCTCCAAGCAGCATGAGCGCCAAAAGGATGTGGCACGCGACATCGCCGGACAGATCAGCGGCGGCTCGCGCAGCGTCTTCGGCGTGATGATCGAAGGCCATCTCGTGGGCGGCGCCCAGAAGTTCACGCCCGGCAAGGATGAGGTGGCTGCGCTGACCTATGGCCAGAGCATCACCGATGCTTGCCTGGGCTGGGATGATTCCCTGGCAACGCTGGCCGAGCTGTCCGACGCCGTGCAGCAGCGCCGCGTCAAGCATCCCGAGCCGGCTGCGGCCCTGGTTGCCGCCTGAGCCGGAAAAGAAAACGGGGCATGCATGCCCCGTTTTTTCCATGTCCCGGTTTGCTTGTTCAGTGTGGCGGCGTGGCGTCCGGCGGGGTCAGTCCGCCCTGGTTCAGCGTGTCGTCTATGCCCAGCAGCAGGACCAGCAATTGGCGCTTGTCGAATGCCACGGGCTGGCTCCATTCATGCTCGGCCAGTGGATGCACGTGGCTTTGGCAGGGCAATTGGCCGCGGGCATCGACCACGGCACGCAGCCGGGGCAGGAAAACCCACTGCAGCCATTCCTGCAGCTTGAGCGTGTCGTACATGAACGGCATGGTCGATGCCATGGCCTCAGGGCTGGGCGCCACGGCCGACCAGAGGCTCTGGCTGCGCAACTCGTCTTCGAGTTGCTGCAACTGGTCGAGCAGTTTCTGGTGCGTGGTATCGGTTGTCATGCGGTGAGGTCCATGAAAAAACGGGGCCAAATCTGTCGGTCATTGTACGTTTGCACCTTTGGGCAGGCGCTGGCAGGCCTTGAAACACCTGCTGGCGGCAGTGCCGACTCCAGCGCCGGTGCCAGTCTCTGGCACTTGAGGCATGTCAGCTTGCCCGGGGTGTGGAAAAGGCGCTTGCGGTTAAGCTCAGGGCATGAGTGACAGCCCTGTCTGCATGAGCGGGCACAGGGCCGTATCCCTTAATGAAGAGAGGAGTTCCATGCGCAGCGAAGTGATTGTGGTGTTGGATGCCGGACAAGAGTACCGCACGGACACCAGCGGGCTCACCCCCATGAGTTCCGATGAAGGACGGCATTGGCTGGACCAGCAGTTCATCTCCATGGACTGCGAACCCCTGCGCGCCAGCGGCAAGGTTCTGCTGGCCGACAAGCTGGTGGTGGTGGCGCGTGCGGCGCGTTCGCGCTCCGGGCTGTTCGACGACGAGCAATGGCGCAACAGCTATGCCGTGGCCGCCCAGGCCGTGCTGTCCAAGCCGCTGATCCGAGTCGATGTGCCAGCCATGTCCATCAGTTACTGACGACAGACAGATAGCGATACAGCAAAGAAGCCTGGGCATGACCCGGGCTTCTTTCATTGGGGGCCGTGCCCGGTTCAGCCTGCGGCTTGCAGCGCCGCCAGCAGCTTGGGGTGAATGCCGCCGAAGCCGCCATTGCTCATGCACACCACGTGGTCACCGGGGCGGGCGGCTGCGCGGATCTGCCCGATCAGCGTATCGATGTCTGCAGCCACCTGCGCCTTGTGACCGGCTCCCACGCCCAGGGGGCGCAGCGCCTCGGCAGCATCCCAGTCCAGGCCGGCCGTGTGGCAGAACACCAGATCGGCGCTTTCCAGGGCCCAGGGCAGTTGCGACTTCATGGTGCCCAGCTTCATGGTGTTGCTGCGCGGCTCGAACACCGCCAGGATGCGTGCCTGGCTGCCGAGCTTGCGGCGCAGGCCGTCCAGCGTGGTGCGGATGGCCGTGGGATGGTGGGCGAAGTCGTCGTACACGGACACGCCACCCGCCATGCCGCGCAGCTCCATGCGTCGCTTGACGTTCTGAAAGCGCGCCAGCGCTTCGCAGGCCTGCGCCGGCGTCACACCCACATGCTCGGCCGCTGCAATGGCGGCCAGCGCATTGAGCTGGTTGTGCTCCCCGGTCAGTGCCCATTCCAGGCGCGCGACCTTGTGGCCACGGTGCAGCACGTCGAAGGCGCTGGGATCGCCCTGGGCACTGAAATCGCTGACCACCGCACCGAAGCTGGAGACCTCGCTCCAGCAGCCCTGGTGCAGCACGCGGGTGATGCTTTCCTCTATGCCGTTGACCACCAGCCGCCCGGAGGCGGGAACGGTGCGAACGAGATGGTGGAACTGGCGTTCGATGGCGCCGAGGTCCTCGAAGATGTCGGCGTGGTCGAACTCCAGGTTGTTGAGCACGGCCGTGCGCGGGCGGTAGTGCACGAACTTGCTGCGTTTGTCGAAAAAGGCCGTGTCGTATTCATCGGCCTCGATGACGAAGACGGGCTCCGCGCCGGCCGGCCCCTGGCCTGGCGTCGGTCGGCTGGATGCGCCCAGGCGGGCCGAAACGCCGAAGTCCAGCGGCACGCCGCCGACCAGAAAGCCCGGAGCCAGGCCTGCGCATTCGAGAATCCAGGCCAGCATCGACGTCGTGGTCGTCTTGCCGTGGGTGCCGGCCACGGCCAGCACATGGCGCGGGCAGGACGGATGGTGCAGCACCTGTTCGCAAAGCCATTGCGGACCGCTGGTGTAGGGAGCGCCGCTTTCAAGAATCGCCTCCATCAGCGGGAACTTGGGGCTGCCGTCGGGCAGCCGCGCGCGGCTGACCACGTTGCCCACGACATACATGTCGGGTTGCAGGGCCATCTGGTCGGCGCCGTAGCCCTCGATCAGGTCGATGCCCAGTGCACGCAACTGATCGCTCATCGGCGGATAGACGCCGGCGTCGCAGCCTGTGACGCGGTGCCCTGCCTCGCGCGCCAGTGCGGCCAGTCCGCCCATGAAGGTGCCGCAGATGCCCAGAATATGTATGTGCATGGCCGGGCATTCTACGGTTGCCGTCATGTCCGGGAGGGCTGTCCTGCAAAAACAGGAGCTTGCGGCCCAGCAGGCACCGGGTCCCGGAAACACAAGGTTGCGAAATCGCCGGTGCAAGGCGTTGGCGGGAACGTGCAAAGCCCGTCTGCGGCCGGCGGTGCCGCGGCTTGGGTCACAATGGCCCGGGGCCATCCACAGGGAAGGCCTCTTATATATATGTAGGGATACAGCGGATCGGAAAGCCATGGACCAAGCCACTGCCGAAATTGCCCAGACCGCGGCCCGCCTCGTGGTCGAGGAAGGGCTGGAATGGGGGGCTGCCAAGCACCGCGCACTTCGCCAGCTGGGGCTGCCCGCGCGCACCGCGCTGCCGGGCAACGACCTGGTGGAAGAGGCCGTGCGCGAATACATTGCCCTGTTCTGCGCCGACACCCAGCCCCAGGAACTGCAGGCCCTGCGCGAACTGGCCCTGCAATGGATGGACCGCCTGGCCGAGTTCCGGCCCCATCTGGCCGGCGCCGTCTGGCGCGGTACAGCCACCCGCCTGTCCGATATTTACCTGCAGCTGTTCTGCGACGATCCCAAGTCGGCCGAGATCGCGCTGATCAACCAGCATGTGGAGTACGAGCCCAGCACCGTCACCGGCTTTACGGGGCAGGCCGTGGAGGCCTTGAGCATCCACGCCTTCTGCCGCCCTTTGAACGAGTCCGTGGGCGTGCATCTGCTGGTGTACGACCATGATGATCTGCGTGGCGCACTCAAGCCCGACGGCCAGGGGCGCAGCCCGCGCGGCAGCGCCGAGGCGCTGCGCAGGCTGTTGGATCAGGATGAAGAGGAGGCCGACCGTGGCTGATTCAGTGGATGCAGGGCAAAACACATCTTCCCGCCGCCGTTGGCTGATGGGCGGCGTTGCCGCCGCCGCAGGCCTGGGTGGGGCAGGGTTTGCGTGGTGGCGTTTTCAGCCGCACGCCATGGATGCCAGTGCCGAAGAGCAGCTGTGGCAGCAGCGCTTCATCACGCCCGATGGCTCGGCCATGACGCTGTCACGCTGGCGCGGCAAACCGGTGCTGGTCAATTTCTGGGCCACCTGGTGCCCGCCCTGCGTGCGCGAGCTGCCCATGCTCGATGCCTTCTCGGCGCGCCAAGACCAGCATGGTATTCAGGTCATTGGCCTGGCCGTGGACAAGCCGGAGGCCGTGCAGCGCTTCCTGGGCCGCACACCCCTGCGTTTCCCTGTGGCGCTGGCGGTGGAAGGCGGTCTGGGCCTGACCCGCTCGCTGGGCAATCTGCAGGGCGGACTGCCCTTCACCGTGCTGCTCGGCGAAGATGGCATGGTGCAGCAACGTAAAATAGGTGAGCTTACTACCGAAGATCTGGCTTCTTGGAGCGCAAAAGGCTGATTTTTCGCATCGCCGAAGCTGTGAAAGCTCAGGAAATGCCCTGAATTCCATGGCGACGTTGATGAAAAATATGCCTCAAAGCACGCAGAAGGGCGAAATTGGAGTAAATTCGCGCCCTATTTAGTTGTTAGCCGCTGGAGCTCCCATGGATTTGCGAAAACTCAAGACCCTCATTGATCTGGTGTCCGAATCGAACGTGTCGGAACTGGAGATCACCGAAGCAGAGGGCAAGGTCCGGATCGTCAAGAGCGAAGGCGCCGTGGTGCAGCACTATGTGGCAGCGCCCATGCAGGCTCCCATGGCCGCGCCGATGGCGGCACCCGTCGCCGCTGCCCCCGCAGCGCCCGTGGCGGCACCGGCCGAGGCAGCCGTCTCCGGCCACGTGGTGAAGTCGCCCATGGTCGGCACTTTCTACCGCGCCTCCAGCCCTGGCGGCAAGCCCTTCGTGGAAGTGGGCAACCAGGTCAAGGAAGGCGAGACCATCTGCATCATCGAAGCGATGAAGATTCTCAACGAGATCGAAGCCGACAAGAGCGGCACGATCACGCGCATCCTGGGCGAAAACGGCCAGGCGGTAGAGTACGGCCAGCCCCTGTTCGTGATCGAGTAACCTGCAGGCGAGCGATGCCGCAAGCGGCACGACGCCCTGGCGCGAACGCATGCCGCGGCGCGACAGAGCAATTGGCTCAACTGACGGCTTCGGCCTGCGTACCGGCGCAGGCACCAAGTCGCGAGGACCTTCATGTTTAAGAAAATTTTGGTTGCCAACCGGGGCGAGATTGCCCTGCGCATCCAGCGCGCCTGCCGTGAACTGGGCATCAAGGCGGTGATGGTGTATTCCGAGGCCGACCGTGACGCAAAGTACGTCAAGCTGGCCGATGAGGCCGTGTGCATCGGCCCCGCGCCTTCGCCGCTGAGCTACCTCAACATGCCGGCCATCATCTCGGCCGCCGAGGTGACCGACGCCGAGGCCATCCACCCCGGCTACGGCTTTCTCAGCGAGAACGCCGACTTTGCCGAGCGCGTGGAAAAGAGCGGTTTCACCTTCATCGGCCCCACGCCCGAGAACATCCGCACCATGGGTGACAAGGTCTCGGCCAAGCAGGCCATGATCAAGGCGGGCGTCCCCTGCGTGCCCGGCTCGGATGGCGAGCTGCCTGACGATCCCGTGCAGATCCGCCGCATCGCCAAGGCCGTGGGCTATCCGGTGATCATCAAGGCCGCAGGCGGCGGCGGTGGCCGTGGCATGCGCGTGGTGCATACCGAGGCGGCGCTGATCAATGCCGTGCAGATGACCAAGGCCGAGGCCGGTGCGGCCTTCGGCAATCCGGCCGTCTACATGGAAAAGTTCCTGCAGAACCCGCGCCATGTGGAAATCCAGATCCTGGCGGACAACCACCGCAACGCGGTCTACCTGGGCGAGCGCGACTGCTCCATGCAGCGCCGCCACCAGAAGGTCATCGAGGAAGCGCCGGCTCCGGGCATTCCGCGCCGCCTGGTCGAGAAGATCGGCGAGCGCTGCGCCGCTGCCTGCAAAAAGCTGGGCTACCGTGGCGCCGGCACCTTCGAGTTCCTCTTTGAAAACGGCGAGTTCTACTTCATCGAGATGAACACCCGCGTTCAGGTGGAGCATCCGGTGACCGAACTGATCACGGGCGTGGACATCGTGCGCACCCAGATCATGGTGGCCGCAGGCGAGAAGCTGCCCTTCACCCAGCGCCAGATCAATGCCCAGCTCAAGGGCCATGCGATCGAGTGCCGCGTGAATGCCGAGGATCCCTACAACTTCATGCCGTCGCCGGGCCGCATCACCATGTGGCATGCCCCCGGTGGCCCCGGCGTGCGCGTGGACTCGCACGTCTACAACAACTACTTCGTGCCGCCGAACTACGACTCCATGATCGGCAAGATCATCGTCCACGGCGACACGCGCGAGCAGGCGCTGGCGCGCATGCGCACGGCGCTGCTGGAGACCGTGGTCGAAGGCATCAAGACCAATATCCCGCTGCATCAGGATCTGATGGTGGACGCCAAGTTCATGGAAGGCGGCACCAACATCCATTACCTGGAAGAGTGGCTGGCGCACCGCAACGCCAACAAGCGTTGAGCAGGTCGCCCGATTGACCCTGCATGCTGGCCCCCGGCGACGGCGGCCAGCATTTTCATTTATTGCATAGAAAAGGATGGGCCCATGTTCGAGTTGAGCCTGCTGTGCCCGGAAGACCGGGTTGAGACCGTCAGCGATGCGCTGGATGCGCTGGACGCCCTGAGCGTATCGGTGGAGGATGCCGACGCGCAGACCGAGGCCGAGCAGGCCCTGTTCGGCGAGCCCGGCATGCCGCCGCCCAAGGACGGCTGGCAGCGCAGCCGCCTGGTGGCGCTGTTCCCCTCGCAGCAAGCGGCGGAAGAGGCGCGTGATCTGCTGCTGCCCCAGGACTTCTTCGAGGGCTGCAGCATCATCGCCGTCAAGCAGGTGCCGGAGCAGGACTGGGTGCGCCTGACGCAGTCGCAGTTCGCCCCGGTGGACATCACGCCCGAATTCTGGATTGTCCCCACCTGGCACGAGCTGCCGCCCGAGGCGCGCGTGAGCATCCGCCTGGACCCGGGCCTGGCCTTTGGCACGGGCACGCACCCGACCACACGCATGTGCCTGCGCTGGATCGCCCGCCAGCCGCAAGGCAGTCTTGGCCGCACGCTGGACTACGGCTGCGGCTCGGGCATCCTGGCCATTGGCGCTGCCAAGTTCGGTGCCACCGACATCGACGCGGTGGACATCGACCCGGCTGCCGTGGAGTCCACGCGCTACAACGCCGATGCCAACGCCGTGCAACTGAAGGCGGGCCTGCCCGATGCCGGCAACGGCGAATACCGCACCGTGCTGGCCAACATCCTGGCCACGCCGCTCAAGGTGCTGGCGCCGCTGCTGTGCGGCCGCGTGGCAGCGGGTGGAAGCCTGGTGCTGGCCGGTATCCTGGAGCGCCAGGCCGACGAGCTCAAGGAGGCCTATGCGCCGTACCTGGCGCTGGAAGTGGCCGACAGCGAAGATGGCTGGATCCTGATGACCGCGCGCCGCGCGGCCTGATTTCCGGCCCGAGTCCCCGCGCGGCCGCCGCCTTCGTGGCGCGGGCCGCGAGCAGCTGCCTACAATCGATCGCTGATGAGCCAAGTCACCCGCTGTCCTGCCTGTGGAACCCGCTTCAAAGTGGTGGCCGACCAGCTGCGAATTTCGCAGGGGTGGGTGCGCTGCGGCGTCTGCCATGAAGTGTTCGATGCCTCCGAGGACCTGCAGCCCCTGCCCACGGCACCTGTGAATGCGGCCGGCACCTCGGTGGCCGGCACTCCGGTGGCCGGCGGGGCATCGCACAACCCGGCCGAATTCGAGGACGATGACATCCGCGAATTCAGGGAATCCATGTGGCTGCCGACGGCGCCGAGCGGATTGCCGGGGCGGGGCGCATCGGGGCCTGCTGCACCTGTTGCACCCTCTGTACCTGCCACACCTGCGGCACCTGCGGCACCTGCGGCACCTGCGGTATCCACCGCAACCACGGCTGTGGCTGCCAGGGCCGAGCCTTCGCCGTCCATGCCGCCGGCCGAGGTGCCGGCTCCAGAGGCCCCGCCCTCGCACCCTGTGACCGCGAAGGACCCCTCCGCCAGCGCCGCCGAAGAGTCGGGCAGCGCGCTGCCTGGAGCGTCGCTGGTGGACGAGATCCTGGCTGCGTCCCGGGCAGCGCCGAAGTCCCCGCCCGCCGCCCAGGCCGAGCAGGCCGTTGACGGCCTGCTCGGACCCGAGCCTGACACTGCGGCTCCTGTGCCCGCACCGGCAAAGGATGAGGAAGGTGCGCCGTTCACACGGCCCCATAAGCCATCTGACAAGCCATCCGACAAGTCGTCCGATGCGCCTGCGCCGTCCGTGCCAACCGGCCTGCTGCGGGAATCGGAGCCGCAGGCGCAGGCCTCCGTGCCTTCGCCGGAGTTTTCCCGCTGGCCGGACAGCGATGGCGAGGGCAGCGGTGAGGCTGCGGCCGCGCTGCCCGAGGCCGAGCCCGGCTTTGTGCGCCAGGCGCGGCGCAAGGCCTTCTGGCGCCGGCCTGCCGTGCGCGTGGCGCTTGTGCTGGGCAGCCTGCTGGGCGTGGGCGCCTTGGCAGGCCAGGTCATGTGGGGCCAGCGCGATGCGCTGGCCGTGCAGCATCCTTCGCTGGCGCCCGCGCTGCAGGCCCTGTGCGCCATGGCGGGCTGCGAGCTGCAGCCGCGCCGCCAGATCGGCGATGTGGTGATCGGCAGTTCGGGCTTTCGGCAGTTGCCGCGCAGCGGCCAGTACCAGTGGAGCCTGAGCCTGGAGAACCGTTCCGACTTCCCCGTGGCCATGCCCGCTGTCGAACTCACGCTCACCGATGCCCAGGACAAGCTGCTGCTGCGGCGCGTGATCCGGCTTGACCAGTTCGGCGCGCCCGCGCAGATCGAGGGCCATGGCGAGTGGAGCGTGACGGCCCCGGTCGAAGTGCAAGGCCTGGAGGCGGCCGTGGCCGGCTATCGCGCCCTGGTTTTTTATCCCTGAATCCCCCTGACTTTTCAAGAAAGCCGAGACACACCATGGCCGCTCTCATCTGCGGATCGCTTGCGTTCGACAACATCATGACCTTCGAGGGAAGGTTTGCCGACCAGATCCTGCCTGACCAGTTGCACATCCTCAATGTGTCCTTCCTGGTGCCCACGCTGCGCCGCGATTTCGGCGGCTGCGCCGGCAACATCGCCTACGCTCTGCGCTTGCTGGGCGGCGATGCCTGGCCCATGGCCATGGTGGGCAGCGACGGCGCCGGCTATGTGCAGCGCCTCGACGAACTGGGCGTGCAGACCGCGCACATCGGCCAGCTGCAGGACACGCACACGGCCCAGTGCATGATCATGACGGACCGTGACAACAACCAGATCACGGCCTTCCACCCGGGCGCCATGATGCAGGCCCACGGCAACCGCATCACGCCAGAGCTCAAGGAGCAGGTGCGCGTGGGCATCATTGCACCCGATGGCCGCCAGGCCATGCTCGAGCATGCCCAGCAGTTCAAGGCGGCCGGCATTCCCTTTGTGTTCGATCCAGGCCAGGGCCTGCCCATGTTCGATGGACAGGAGCTGCGCAGCTTCATCGAGCAGGCTGACTGGGTGGCCGTGAACGACTACGAGGCCCGCATGCTCAGCGAGCGCACGGGCTGGAGCCTGGAGCAGATTTCCGGGCAGGTGCAAGGCCTGGTGGTGACGCTGGGGGCAGAGGGCTGCGAGGTCTGGGTGCAAGGCGCCAAGACCCTGGTGGCGCCGGTGCAGCCCGCCGCCGTGGTCGATCCCACGGGATGTGGCGACGCATGGCGTGGCGCCATGCTGTTCGGCCTGGAGCGTGGCTGGGACCTGGTGCGTTGCGCCGAACTGGGCAACCGCCTGGGCGCGCTCAAGATTGCCAGCCGTGGCCCGCAGAACTACGTGCTGGACTTCGCCCAGCCCTGAAGCCGGGATCACCGGCCGGCGGCGCAGCCGCCGTCTTCACAATGAAAAAAGCCCGACTCCAAAGAGCCGGGCTTTTTGCTTTGAGACCGGAAAAGTCTCAGGGCTTGTTGCCTGTGGGGAAGGGCCATGCGGCTTGGGGAGCCAGGCGGGTTTGCGCGATGGGCGCGGGTGCGGCAGCGGGAGCTGCAGGCGCGGCAGCGGCGGGAGCTGCTGCGGCCTTCTTGGGGGCAGCGGCCTTCTTCGGGGCTGCAGCCTTCTTGGCGGGAGCGGCAGGAGCTGCTGCGGCCTTGGCGGGCGCTGCGGCAGGCTTGGCAGCTGCGGCAGGCTTCTTGGCAGCAGCAGGAGCGGCAGCCTTCTTGGCGGGAGCAGCGGCCTTCTTCGCGGCAGGTGCAGCAGCCTTTGTGGCAGCGGGAGCAGCGGCCTTCTTGGCAGCAGGAGCAGCAGCCTTCTTGGCAGGAGCAGCGGCCTTCTTTGCGGCAGGTGCAGCAGCCTTCTTGGCGGGAGCAGCGGCCTTCTTTGCGGCAGGAGCAGCGGCCTTCTTGGCGGGAGCGGCAGCCTTCTTTGCAGCAGGAGCAG
>NZ_MYFL01000003.1:985590-1320527 GCF_002193035.1 Delftia sp. K82
TGGCAGGAGCGGCAGCCTTCTTCGCAGCAGGAGCAGCAGCCTTCTTGGCAGGAGCGGCAGCCTTCTTTGCAGCAGGAGCAGCAGCCTTCTTGGCAGCAGGAGCTGCAGCCTTCTTCACAGCAGGTGCAGCAGCCTTCTTGACGGGTGCTGCCTTGGCAGTGGCCGTGGTTTTCTTCACGGTTTCAGCCTTGGGAGCAGCCGCCTTTTTGGCAGTGGTTTTCTTGTCGGTGGGGGCCTTGGTGGAGGCCGTCTTCTTCGCAGTTGCCATCATCTTCTCCTTCGTTGATTTGCACAAAACACTTCGGGGTACGGGGCTCCGAAGCGATCCAAAGCGATGTGGAGTGACGCATCGCAATGAACACGGAGACGCCCCACGCCGCAACACCATCGGTATTGCAAAAGCGTGAAGCGCGTCATGGTTCGCATTGTGCCTGCAGAGAAGCGATTAATCCCAGGAAAGTGCGCCGCCGGTTTGATACTCGATGACGCGTGTCTCAAAGAAGTTACGTTCCTTCTTCAAATCGATCATCTCGCTCATCCAGGGGAACGGGTTTTCCTCGTTGGGGAACAGGGCCTCAAGGCCGATCTGCGTGGCGCGGCGGTTGGCGATGTAGCGCAGGTAGCCCTTGAACATCGATGCGTTCATTCCGAGCACGCCGCGCGGCATGGTGTCCTCTGCGTAGCGGTATTCCAGCTCGACGGCCTTGACGAAAAGCGCCGTGATTTCTTCCTTGAATTCGGGTGTCCACAGCTGTGGATTTTCGAGCTTGAGCTGGTTGATCAGGTCGATGCCGAAGTTGCAGTGCATGGACTCGTCGCGCAGGATGTATTGGTACTGCTCGGCGGCGCCGGTCATCTTGTTTTGGCGGCCCAGTGCAAGGATCTGCGTGAAGCCCACGTAGAAGAACAGGCCCTCCATCAGGCAGGCGAAAACGATCAGCGACTTGAGCAGGGTCTGGTCGGTTTCGAAGGTGCCGGTCTTGAAGGCGGGGTCCATGATCGCTTCGATGAAGGGGATCAGGAATTCGTCCTTGTCGCGGATGGAGGGGACTTCGAGATAGGCGTTGAAGATCTCGCCCTCATCCAGGCCCAGCGACTCCACGATGTACTGGTAGGCGTGGGTGTGGATGGCTTCCTCGAAGGCCTGGCGCAGCAGGAACTGGCGGCACTCGGGCGCCGTGATGTGGCGGTAGGTGCCCAGCACGATGTTGTTGGCGGCCAGCGAATCGGCCGTCACGAAGAAGCCCAGGTTGCGCTTGATGATGCGGCGCTCGTCCTCGGTCAGGCCGTTGGGGTCCTTCCACAGGGCGATGTCGCGGTTCATGTTCACTTCCTGCGGCATCCAGTGGTTGGCGCAGGTGGCCAGGTACTTTTCCCAGGCCCACTTGTACTTGAATGGCACCAGCTGATTGACGTCGGTCTTGGCATTGATGATGCGCTTGTCGGCGGCATTCACGCGCTTGTGTGTGGTACTCGGCGCAGCCTCCGCGCCGCTGGGCGTGTTCGAGAGGGTGGCGTCGTCGTCAAAGGTCAGCATTGCAATTTTCTCCGGCATGCCCTGGGGCATATGTTCAGTTCATTCGGTGCGAAAGAGTCCTCTCTTTCTGCTCCGGTCAATGTAGGACCATGGGTGGCCTGGCGTGTTGAGCAGGCCCAAGGTCCATGGCGAAGATCCTGCGCATGGCGCTGGCTGGCGGGCAGGGCGCGGGGCCTGCGCCGTGGCGAGGCCCCGCGCTGCGCGGCTCACTGGCAGGCTTCGCAGCCGGGATCGTCGATGGCGCAGAACTTGATGTCCGTCGCCGGTGCCTGGGCGCGTGCGGCGGCTGCCGCGGCTTCCAGGGCGCTGGAGGTGTTCACGGCGGCAGGCTGTGCGGCGGCGGCCGAGGGCACGGCGTTGAGCACGCGGCTTTGCACCGTGGACTTCTCGATGTTGGTGGCGCTGGTGGTGCGCAGGTAGTAGGTGGTCTTCAGACCGCGCAGCCAGGCCAGCTTGTAGGTGTCGTCCAGCTTCTTGCCCGATGCACCGGCCATGTAGATGTTCAGGCTCTGGGCCTGGTCGATCCACTTCTGGCGGCGCGCAGCGGCCTCGACCAGCCAGGTGGGCTCGACCTCGAAGGCGGTGGCGTACAGGCTCTTGACGTCCTGGGGCACGCGGTCGATGGGGCGCAGCGAGCCGTCGAAGTGCTTGAGGTCCATGACCATCACGTCGTCCCACAGGCCCAGGCGCTTCAGGTCACGCACCAGGTACTGGTTGATGACGGTGAACTCGCCGGACAGGTTGGACTTGACCGACAGGTTGCCGAACGAGGGCTCGATGGAGGCATCGACGCCGACGATGTTGGAGATGGTCGCCGTGGGCGCGATGGCCACGCAGTTGGAGTTGCGCATGCCGTGCTGGCCGATCTTGGCGCGCAGGGCATCCCAGTCCAGGCGCGAGGAGCGGTCCACTTCCACATAGCCGCCGCGTGCCTTCTCCAGCAGGTTCAGCGTGTCCAGCGGCAGGATGCCCTGGTCCCACAGCGAGCCCTTGTAGCTGGAGTACTGGCCGCGTTCCTTGGCCAGCTCGGTGGAGGCCCAGTAGGCGTAGTAGCAGATGGCTTCCATCGACTGGTCGGCGAACTCGACGGCCGCGTCGCTGGCGTAGGCGATGCGCATTTCATAGAGCGCATCCTGGAAGCCCATCAGGCCCAGGCCCACCGGGCGGTGGCGCAGGTTGGAGTCCTTGGCCTTCTGCACGGCGTAGTAGTTGATGTCGATCACGTTGTCCAGCATGCGCATGGCCGTGGTGATGGTCTTGCGCAGCTTGCCGTGGTCGATGGCGCCATCGACGATGTGGCGCGCCAGGTTGACCGAGCCCAGGTTGCAGACGGCGGTCTCGGTGTCGCTGGTGTTCAGCGTGATCTCGGTGCACAGGTTGGACGAGTGCACCACGCCGGCGTGCTGCTGGGGCGAGCGCACGTTGCAGGGGTCCTTGAAGGTGACCCAGGGGTGGCCGGTCTCGAACAGCATGGACAGCATCTTGCGCCACAGGTCCATGGCCGGGATGCGCTTGAACAGCTTGAGTTCGCCGTTGTCGGCCTTGGTTTCGTAGGCCTTGTAGGCGTGCTCGAAGGCGGCGCCGAAGAGGTCGTGCAGGTCGCCGACATCGGAGGGCGAGAACAGGGTCCAGTGGCCCTTTTCCATGACGCGCTTCATGAACAGGTCGGGAATCCAGTTCGCCGTGTTCATGTCGTGCGTGCGGCGGCGGTCGTCGCCGGTGTTCTTGCGCAGTTCGAGGAATTCCTCGATGTCCAGGTGCCAGGTCTCCAGGTAGGTGCAGACGGCGCCCTTGCGCTTGCCGCCCTGGTTCACGGCCACGGCCGTGTCGTTGACCACCTTGAGGAAGGGCACCACGCCCTGCGACTCGCCGTTCGTGCCCTTGATGCGCGAACCCAGGGCGCGCACGCGCGTCCAGTCGTTGCCCAGGCCGCCGGCGAACTTGGACAGCAGGGCGTTTTCCTTGATGGACTCATAGATGCCGTCCAGATCGTCGGGCACCGTGGTCAGGTAGCAGGAAGACAGCTGCGAGCGCAGCGTGCCGCTGTTGAACAGCGTGGGCGTGCTGCTCATGAAGTCGAAGGACGACAGCAGCTCGTAGAACTCGATGGCGCGTGCATTGCGGTCCTCTTCCTGCAGCGCCAGGCCCATGGCCACGCGCATGAAGAAGGACTGGGGCAGCTCGATGCGCGTCTTGCGCACGTGCAGGAAGTAGCGGTCGTACAGGGTCTGCAGGCCCAGGTAGTCGAACTGCTCGTCGCGCTCGGCCTTGATGGCGGCAGCCAGGCGGGGCAGGTCGTAGTTCAGCAGCTCGGGGTTGAGCAGCTCGTTGTCCACGCCCTTGCGGATGAAGCCGGGGAAGTACTCTGCGTAGGCCGCCTGGATGTCGGCCGGATGCACGTCACGGCCCATGACCTCGCGCACGATCGTGTGCAGCAGCAGGCGGGCGGTGACGTAGGTGTAGTCGGGGTCTTTCTCGATCAGCGTGCGAGCGGCCAGGATGGAGGCCTTGAAGACTTCTTCGATCGGCACGCCGTCGTACAGGTTGCGCAGCGTCTCGGCGACGATGGGGGCGGCCTGGATATCGGCGTTGAGGTTGCGGCAGGACGCCTCGATCAGCGCCAGCAGGCGGGCCTGGTCCAGCGGCACGCGCTGGCCGTTGTCGGTCACATGCAGCACGGGCGCCGGTGCGGCGGCGGCAGCCGCTGCGGCCTCGGCGGCCTTCTTTTGCTCGGCACGTTCCTGGTTGCGGCGGTCACGGTACAGCACGTAGGCGCGTGCCACGTCGTGGTGGCCGCCGCGCATCAGGCCCAGTTCGACCTGGTCCTGCACATCTTCAATATGGAAGGTGCCGCCGCCGGGACGCGAGCGCAGCAGTGCGCGAACCACGGCCTGGGTCAGCTCGTCCACGGTCTCGCGCACGCTGGCGGAGGCCGCGCCCTGGGCACCGCGCACGGCCAGGAAGGCCTTGGTCAGCGCGACGGCGATCTTTTGTGGCGTGAAGGGCACCACATCGCCGCTGCGGCGGATGATCTGGTAGCCGTCCTGCACGGACAGGTGATGGGCGGAGGAAGGATTGGCAGCATCACCGTGCGCAGCGGGAGCCAAAGAATTCAGTGCTTCTTGCATGAGTTTCCTCAACGGGTGTTTGTGGATAGAACGGACGCGGACCTGCACTTGGGGCAGGCTTGCTGGGAGATGGAATCGGGGTCGGATGTACACACCGTTTTCACAGGGTGTGCACAGCTTGTGAACACTAGATATGGTGTCCAGCGTGCTTCTGGGCACTACCTGTAGTGTATCGCCGTCTCATGTACACGGGGTACTCACAGCCGGAAAACCGCTGTTTGCGCTGCGCCAAACGGGTGCGCAACCTACAAGCCAATAGCAGCAAAGGCCCGCTGCGCCGTGGCTTGCGGGCGATGGTCCGCCGCAAGCCGCTGCAGCCTTGGCCCTGCGCCGGTCGGACCGCTGAAAGCCCCATGGACAGTGGGGCTGCGACACATGCGTGAATTTGTAAAAAATGATCAGGCAGCCGCTGCGTGCGCCGGGCGCGCCACATCGGTTGCTTTCTGGATTGACAGACCCTTTGTCCTCTGCCTGTGGACAAGCGGGGTTTTGCGCAAGATCTGGCGGTGCCTGCGATGAGGGTGTGCGCTTACGTGGAGGGCTGGCCCGAGCCCGGCGGCAGCTGCCAGTTGGCCGTGGCAGGGTGATGGGCCAGCAGCCCGCGCAGCCGGTGCCAGTCGAAGCCTGCGCCCGGATCGTATTTGCGGCCCGGCGCGATGTGCTCATGGCCTGCGAGATGGGCCACGGGGTAGCGCGCCGCGATGGCGTTGCACAGGGCATCGAGCGCCGCGTACTGGGCCGGCTCGAACCGCAGGCCCTCCAGGCCTTCGAGTTCTATGCCGATGGAGTCGTCGTTGCAGCGGTCGCGGCCCCGCCAGCAGGAAGCGCCTGCATGCCAGGCGCGCGCATCGCAGTCCACAAACTGCCAGACCTCGCCCTGGCGCGTGATGAAGAAATGCGCCGACACCTCCAGGCCGCGTATCCCCTGGTAGTAAGGGTGGGCGTCCCAGTCGAGCTGGTTGGTGAACAGTTGCTGGACCGCACCCGTGCCGTACTCGCCGGGGGGCAGGCTGATGGAGTGCACGACGACCAGATCGACCAGCGCCTGGGCCGGGCGCTCGCCAAAGTTGGGCGAGGGCAGGTGGCGGGCCTGCTGCAGCCAGCCGCCTTGCCAGGTCCAGGCCGGGGCCTGGGTGGCTTGCGCCTGCGGATCAGGACTCGCCATGGCCGCCTCCGTCCGCCTCGGCGCTGGCATCGCCGGGCAGGGCGATGTTCAGCCGGTCGATGCGGTAGCGGATCTGGCGCAGGCTCAGGCCCAGGCGCGCGGCGGTGGCCGTGCGGTTGAAGCCGTTTTCCTGCAGCGCCTGCACCAGGATGCCGCGCTCGCGCTCGTCCAGCCAAGCCTGCAGGTCACGGGGCAGGTCGGCATCGGCTGGCTCTGGCGATAGCGGGCCGCCTGGCGGCACGGGGCGCGAAGGCGAGAGCGAAGGAGAGGGCGAGGCGGATGCAGGCGGTACGGGCGGGGCTGGCGGCGTGCCGCAGGGCAGCTGCATCTCGGGATCTATGCGCAGCGGTCCGTCCTCGCCCAGCGTGATGGCGCGGTGCAGCAGGTTCTCCAGTTCACGCACATTGCCGGGCAGGGGCAGGCGGGCGATCTGCTGCACTGAAAGCTCGTCGATCTCGGGCATGGGCAGGCCGGATTCCTGCGACAGCCGTGCCAGCAGGGCGCGGCACAGGGCGGGCAGGTCTTCGCGGCGTTCGCGCAGCGGGGGCAGCAGTACCTCGATGACATTGAGGCGGTAGTACAGGTCCTGCCGGAAGCGCCCCTGCTGCACATCGGCAGCCAGGTCGCGGTGGGTGGCGCTGACGATGCGTACATCGGCCGCTTCCTCCTGTGCGGAGCCCAGGGGGCGCACGCGGCGCTCCTGGATGGCGCGCAGCAGCTTGGCCTGCATGGCCAGGGGCAGGTCGCCGATCTCGTCCAGAAACAAGGTGCCGCCGCGCGCAGCCTGGAAGTAGCCGTCGCGGTCCTGGGTGGCGCCGGTATAGGAGCCCTTGCGCGCGCCGAAGAACTCGGCCTCCAGCAGGTTTTCGGGAATGGCGCCGCAGTTCACGGCCACCATGGGGCCATGGGCGCGCTGGCTGCAGGCATGCAGCGCGCGGGCCACCAGCTCCTTGCCCGTGCCCGACTCGCCATGCACCAGCACCGGCGCCATGCCGCGCGCCACCTTGGCAATGCGCTGCTTGACGGCCTGCATGGCGGGCGACTCGCCGACCATGGCGTCCAGTGCGCCGCTGCCGTTGAGCACCGGGCTGGCGGCGGGAGCGGCCGAAGGGCTGCGCGCCGGCATCACGCCCGGGGCCGGCACACCGCCCACGCCCTGGGCGGCCGAGGCCACGACCAGGCGGAACTGCTTGAGGTCCACGGGCTTGGTCAGGTAGTCGAAGGCGCCTGAGCGCAGGGCCTCGACGGCGTTCTCGGCGGAGCCGTAGGCCGTCATGACCACGCAGCGCTCGCGCCGCTGCTGGCTGCGCAGGTCCTGCAGCAGCTCCATGCCCATGCCGTCGGGCAGGCGCATGTCGGTGATGACCACGTCGAAGCGCTGGGTCTGCAGTTGCTCGCGCGCCTCGCCCACGCTGGCGGCGGTTTCCACGCGGTAGCCTTCGCGCAGAAGGGTCAGTTCATAGAGGGTGCGCAGATCCGGCTCGTCGTCTACGACAAGGATCGATGCGGCAGCGGGCAGGGAGTTCAAAGGCATCACACCACAATCTGATCAAACAGGGAGGCCGGCAGGGCCGAGGCCGGGCCGGCACGGAACACGATGCTGAAGGCATTGCCCTCGACAGGGCCGTGCGGCGTGGGCCGCGACAGCCGCTGGTAGCTGATGCTGGCATCGTAGCGCTGGCACAGCTCGCGGCAGATATACAGGCCCAGGCCGCTGGAGCGGCTTTCCGAAGAGAAGAAAGGCTCGAACAGATGGCGTTGCACCGTGGGCTCCAGCGCGGCGCCGTCGCTCCAGACCTGTAGCCAGATCTGGCCGCCGGCCGGCGCGCCGGTCAGCACCTGCAGCGTGTGTGGCTCGTGGGCGTTGCTGCGGTAGCGCCGGGCGTTGTCCAGCAGGTTCACCAGGATGCGGCGCAGATGCTCGCCATCGAACACCACGGTCTTGTCCCTGGCGTCCAGCAGGAGCTGGATGCTGTGCGCGGGCTGGCCCTGGGCCTGCCATTCCTGGCAAACCTGGGCCACATGCTGGTCCAGGGCCAGCAGACCGGCATGCGCCTCGCCAATGTGCTGCTGGGCCCGGGCGATGTTGAGTACGTCCTCGACGATGCGTGCCAGGCGCTCGGCATTCTGGCCCACGATGCGGCACAGCTGCTGCTGGGCCGGATCCTGCGCCAGATCCTCGGCCAGCAGGGCATTGGCCTGGGTGATGGCGGCCAGCGGATTGCGGATCTCGTGGGCCACGGCGGCCGACATGCGGCCCATGGAGGCCAGCTTCTCCGTGCGCAGCCGCGCCTCCATCTCGCGCAGATCATGCAGAAAGACCACGCACAGCTGCTGCAGCAGTGCGGGCTCGGTCGCGTCGGCGGCGTCGGATGGGGTGGCGACCTCGGTCAGCCAGGTGCGCAGGTGCAGGCCCGTCATGCCTTCCTGGCCGATGGACTGCAGATGGATGGCGGCCGAGATGGGCAGGTTCTGGGCAAAGCTCTGGGCCACGGCGTCCTGCAGCCGCTGCCAGCCGGAATGCTCCTTGAGGGCGAAGGGCAGGGCATGCGCGTCGGCCAGCCCCAGCAGGTGCAGCGCGGCCGGGTTGGCCTGCTGCACGCGGAACTGGGGATCGACCACCAGCACGCCTTCGCCCAGGTGGCGGATCACCAGGGCATTGACCTGTTCCTGCGTCTGGGCCTTGCGGCTGCTGTGCTGGGCCAGGTGGCGCTCGCGCCGCACGCGGCGTGCCAGTTCGTGCGTCAGATAGGCCACCGCGAAATAGCCTGCGCAGGCAAAGCTGGCCTGGTAGTAGGCCTGGGTGCTTTCTATGCGGCCAGCCACGTCCTGCCATGCCACCCAGCCCAGGGTCAGCAGCGTGACGCTGGCCGTGGTGGCCAGGGCCAGCGTCAGATTGCCCAGCACGGCCGAGATCAGGATGGGAATGGCCAGCAGGGCCGAGTAGTTCAGCGGCCCGGTCTGCAGCATCTGCAGCAGGCAGATGACCGCGATGTCCACGCCGATCACGGGCAGCCAGTGCACGCCGGCGCGGGGCGATGGCGGCTGGGCGCGTGCCGTCAGCCGCAGCAGCAGCGTCAGCCCCAGGTAGCCCAGGCAGACCAGCCAGACCAGGGAATTGCCGCCGGGCTGCACGCTGAGCAGCGCCAGCTGCAGCAGCAAAAGCGCAGTGGCGATGAGCACGCGGCCGGTCAGGAAGCCCTGCCATAGCCGGACAAAGGGGGCGTTGGCGTCGTGCGGCGACTGCGCCGCGGCCTCGTCGATGGTGGGTGGCTGGGGGGGGGCCGCGTCCTGCATGCTCAGCGCCGTTGCGCCAGGGTGCGGTGCTCTGCGCTGCAGTAGCTGCGGCCGGCTGCCTCGATGGCCTCGCTGCGCGGCAGGTGCAGGCCGCAGTGCGCGCACTCGACCATGTCCTGTGGAGCCGCCAGCGGCGCATTGGCCGGGTTGGCCGGGTTGGCCGGGTTGCGTGGCGCAGCGGCGTGGCGCCGCTCGCGGGCCTCGGCACGGCGCTGGCTGCGCCAGATGCCGACAGCCACGATGATGACGATCAGGACCAGCAGGTACTTCATGTGGTGCGCTCCAGCAGCACTTCCATGACGAAGCGCGATCCCGCATAGGCCAGCAGCAGCAGCAGGGCGCCTGCATAGAGCATGCGCACGGCGCTGCGGCCACGCCAGCCAAAGCGCGCACGGCCGATCAGCAGCACGGCAAAGGTCAGCCACGACAGCAGCGAGAACACAGACTTGTGGTTCCAGACCCAGGCCTTGCCGTAGAGCTGCTCGCCGAACAGCCAGCCTGCGGCCAGCGTGGCCGTGAGCAGCACAAAGCCTGCGGACACGAAGCGGAAGGTCAGGCGCTCCAGCGTGAGAAGCGGCAGGCCGCTGTCATGGCCACCGCCGCCCAGCCGCATGTGCTGCTCGGCGCGTGTCATCAGCGAGGCGTGGACCACGGCGGCCGCGAACAGTCCGTAGGAGGCAATGCCCAGTGCCAGGTGCAGCGGCAGCCAGGGCGAGGCGTTGACATGCAGGGGCGTTCCCGGAAACAGCGCGGCCATGAGCACGGCGGCCGTGCCCAGCGCGGACAGCGCCAGCTGCGCGCGCATCTTTGGGAACAGCTGCTGCTCGACGCCATAGACGGTGAGCACCAGCCAGGCCGTCATGGACAGGGCCGGTGCGAAGCCGAAATGAGGCTGCTCCCCGAGCAGGCCCCAGGCCAGGGCCAGGGCGTGGAGCACCCAGGCCAGGCGCAGTGCAATGCGGGCGCCGGCCTGGCTGATGCGTCGGGCGCCGGCGGCTGGCACGGCATAGGCCACGGCTGCGGCAAGCGCCAGCATCCAGCCCAGGGGCGATACGTTGGCGGAAATCAGGGGGACGGAGAGCATCTTTCAATGATAGCTGTGGCTTTCCCGCCGCCGGTTGTGCAGGCTCAGAATCCGGGTGCCATGCCGTGGTTCGGCGCGCATTTTCAGGGCTCCACGGCTGCCTCGATGCGATTGCGCCCCTGGGCCTTGGCCTGGTAGAGCAGGCCGTCCGCCTTCTGCAGCCAGGTTTCCAAAGGCGCGGCAGACGGCTGCCGCACGGTGAGTACGCCGCAGCTGACGGTGAGCTGCGGCGCCGTGGGAGAGGCGGCGTGGGCGATGGACAGGCGCAGCACTTCCTGGCGGAAATGTTCGGCCATGGCCGGGGCGTCGCTTTCGCCGGGGAGGATGAGCGCGAATTCCTCGCCGCCAAAGCGCGCGGCCAGGTCGTAGGGCCGGCGCGCATGGCGCTGCAGCGCGGCAGCCACGGCCTTGAGCGCCTCGTCCCCCTGCAGATGGCCATAGCAGTCGTTGTATTGCTTGAAGTGGTCTATATCAATGAGAGCCAGGCCCACGGGCTCGCCGGTGCGCAGGCTGCGGCGGTAGGCGCGCTCCAGCACGTCGTCGAAGTGGCGCCGGTTGGCCAGGCCGGTCAGCCCGTCCACCATGGCCAGGCGTTCCAGGGCCTGGCGCTGCAGGGCCAGCCGTATCTGGTTGCGTACGCGCACCTCGACCACGGCGGGGCGTATGGGCTTGGAGACATAGTCGGCCGCGCCCAGGCGCAGGCCGTATTCCTCGGCCTCGGCATTGCTCTGTCCGGTGATGAAGATGACGGCGATATGGGCGGTGCGCTCCTGCGCGCGCAGCGCACCCAGCACCTCGTAGCCGTTCATGCCGGGCATGGCCAGGTCCAGAAGGATCAGCTGCAGGCGGTGGGCTTCGCGGTGGGCGATCACCAGGGCGCCAGGGCCGTCCTTGGCCAGCAGCACTCGGTAGTGGGGGCTCAGCAGCTCGGCCAGCATGCTGCGGTTCAGCCGCTCGTCGTCCACGATGAGGACCGTGGGCAGCTCCGACCCGGTCAGGGCGTCAAGCATCTGCAGCTCCCTGTAGGGCCATCCGGTTCGCGGCCATGCTCCGCGCCAGCTGATCGAGCGCCTGCAGCGCCGCCTCGGTTTCCAGGGACTCGGTGCAGCGCTGGATGCGCTGCAGCACGGACGCATGGCGCCCGCTGACCAGGGGCCGCAGCCGTTCCAGTTCGGCCACGGCGGCATAGTCGCTGTCGGCAATCTGCAGCCGCAGCCGAGCCAGCGTGGATGAGACTTCCTCTGCGGTCATCGGCTGCCGCTGCGGCGGCGGCGCAGCGCTGGACACCGTGACCAGGGGTGGCAAGGCCGCCTGCCTGGACCGCACGGCGATTTCCGCCAGCAGGCCCTGCAGCCCATCGGCCAGCGCCTGCACCAGGGATGGCAGATCACCGCTGGGCCGGGCATTCCCGCCATTGCCGTCGCCTGACATGCAGGCATGCGCGCCGGTCTCGGCCATGGCCGACCATTGCTCCAGCAGGTTCGCGCCCAGGTAGCCCAGGCTGCCCTTGAAGGTATGCGCCAACGACGCCACGGTTGCCCAGTTGCCGCTGCGCGCGGCGCGGCGCAGCTGTTGCGGCGCATCGGCAAAGTCCTGGGCAAAGCCTTCGATCGCATGCAGCATGCGCGGCGATTGGCTGGCAAGGCGTTGCCGCAGCTGCACAGGATCCCAGGCCGGGGCAGGGGTTGGCGGCGTGGGCTTGAAGGGCGGGGCCGGCGCAGGCGCTGCCGTTGTCGGGGGGGCTGCGCGCAGGCAGCGCTGCAGCGTCTCGTACAGCAGCACATCGTCAACGGGTTTGGTCAGATGGGCATTCATGCCTGCGGCCTCGATCCGGGCGCGCTCCTCGACATAGGCCTGTGCAGTCAGCGCGATCACCGGAAGATGCCGCAGCGCGCTGCGCGTGCGCAGGGCGCGCGTGGCACTGAGGCCGTCCATGCCGGGCATGTGCACGTCCATGAGCACGGCATCGAAAGGCTGGCTGTCGAGCAGCTGCAGCGCCTGCAGACCGTCTTGCGCAGTCTGTACTGATATGCCTGCCTGCTCCAGCAGTTCGGTGGCCACCTCGCGGTTGAGCACGTTGTCATCCACCACCAGCACCCTGCGCCCAGGCAGGCCCGGGTAGCGCTGCTGTGGCGACGGGCCGGCCGCCGGGTCTTCAGGCTGGGTCGATTCGGGGTCCCGCAGCGCCTCACGGATGCAGGACCTCAGTGCCGATGCGGTCAGGGGCTTGATCAGCAGGCCCCGCAGGCCCCGAAGGCCAAACTGCGCGGCACGCAGCTGCACTTCGTCGCGCCCGAAGGCCGTGACCATGAGCGCAGCCGGGGTCTTGACCAGGTCCTGTCGCTCGCGCATGCGGCGTGCCAGCTCCAGTCCGTCCATGCCGGGCATGCGCCAGTCCAGCAGGGCCAGGCCATAGGGGGATTCCTGGCGTGCGGCCTCTTGAAGCATTCCCAGCGCCTGCATGCCGTCCGCCGCTGTATCGCAGCGCATGCCCAGTTTGCGCACCATGGTGGCCAGCGCCTCGCGCGCGCTGGCGTTGTCATCTACGATGAGAACGCCGGTGCTGCCCAGGTTGTCGTGGCCGTCCAGCAGCGCATCCGTGGCAAGCCGGACCTTGGCCGTGAAGCGGAAGTCGCTGCCCTGGCCGGGCTGGCTGCACACGCCGATCTCGCCGCCCATGAGCTGCACCAGCCTGTGGCAGATGGCCAGGCCCAGGCCGGTGCCGCCGTGGCGGCGCGTGGTCTGGATGTCGGCCTGGGTGAAGGGCTGGAACAGCCGCTCGGCCCGCGATGCATCCAGGCCTATGCCGGTGTCGCGCACGCTCACGCACAGGTGGTGCAGGGGCGCTGCCGTGGTGTCCGCATCGGCATCCGCAGGCGCGTCCACCGGTGGCGGCTCCAGATGCAGGGAGATCACCACCTCGCCATGCTCGGTGAACTTGATGGCGTTGCCGACCAGGTTGGTCAGCACCTGGCCCAGGCGCATTGGGTCGCCGCGCAAACGGGGCGGCAGGTGCGGGTCCAGCGCATAGACCACTTCCAACCCCTTTTCCTCTGCGCGCAGCGCCGTGGAGGCCGTCACGGTCTCCAGCACATCGTCAAGGGCGAAGTCCACTTCCTCCAGCGCCAGCATGCCCGCCTCTATCTTGGAGAAATCGAGGATGTCGTTGATCACGGCCAGCAGGGCGCTGGCCGAGCGCTCCACCTTCTCCAGGTAGCCGCGCTGGCGCGATGTCAGCGCGGTCTGCTGCACCAGGCGCGTCATGCCGATGACGGTATTCATGGGTGTGCGGATTTCGTGGCTCATGATGGCCAGGAAATCCGATTTGGCGCGTTCGGCCGCTTCGGCGGCTTCCTTGGCCTGCCGCAGCGCCTGCTCGGCCTCGCGCTCGCGGGTGATGTCCAGCATGATGCCGTCCCAGACCATGCCCTCCTGACAGCGCCGGGGGGCCGAGCGGCAGCGCAGCCAGCGGATCTCTCCGTCGGGCTTGATCACGCGAAAGCGGCAATCGAAGACCCGCAGCGTATCGATCGAGCGTTGCATCATCCCCTGGTAGAGCGGCAGGTCCTCGGGATGGATGGCATTCAGGTAGACCTGCCGATCGGCCATGATGGCGTGGGCCGGCACGCCGATCAGGTTCTCTATGCCGGCGCTGATGTAGCTGAGCCGCAGTTGCGTCAAGCCGCCTTCCAGGCGGTAGATGGCGCCGCTGGGCAGGTTGTCGGCCAGGGCTTCGAGGCGCATGCGTGCGTCCTCGCGTTCGGACAGGTCCTGCAGCGTGCCGCTGAGCGCGACGATGCGGCCTTGCTCGTCGCGCAGGGCCCGGCCCATGAGGCGGGCAGCGAACTGCCGGCCGTCCGGGCAGCGCTGGACCACATCGATGCTGTAGGACTGGCCGGTGCTGATGCACAGATCCACGGCAGCGGTGAGCCGGGCAAGATCCTGCGGCCCGAGCATGGCGCGCAGGGCCTGGCGCGTCAGTGGCGGACCCTGGGGGTCCAGGCCGTTCATCACATACATCATCTCCGAGGCCTGAAAGTGCCCGGTGTCCAGTTCCCATGTCCAGCTGCCCAGGCGCGCCAGCTGTTCGGCCTGGCGCAGCACGTCGTAGCTTTTTTGCAGCTGGGACTCGGTCTGGCGCATGAGGGTGATGTCGCGCGCAATGCCCAGCACGCCCACGGTCCGGCCCTCGGCATCGCGATAGGGAATCTTGGTGGACTGGAAGATGCGGCGCTGCCCGTCGACCAGCAGATGATCGTCCATCACCACGGGTGCATCGCTGTCCAGCACCCGGCGGTCGCTGTCGGTGAAGCTGCTGTCGGAGAAAAGCTCCTGGTCGGTCTTGCCCACGACGTCTTCGGGCGCGCGCCCGGCAAAGCGCGCTGTGGCGGGGTTGGCGAAGGTGTAGCGGCCCTGCCAGTCCTTGGCGAAGACCAGGTCGGGCGTCTCGCGCATCACGGTCTCCAGCAGGCGCGTCGAGTCCTGCCACGGCCAGGTGCGGTTTTGCAGGTGCGGCTCAAGCTGCGCATTGGGCTGGCCGATCGGCTCGTCCTGGCCGGTGCGCTCGCTGAGGTCGTGCCAGGTAGTGAAGAAAAGCCGCCTGCCCGACAGTGACAGGCAATGGACATGGATCTCGGCGGGCAAGCTGCTGCCATCGCGGCGGATCAGCCGGCCTCGCAGACGGGCCTGGCTGTCCACGACCATGTCCCGCCAGAAATCACGCGGCCGTCCATCCAGGTCCAGCCATAGGTCCATGATGCCCAGCCCCAGCATGGCGGCCTTGTGATGGCCCAGGCTGGCGCAGGCCTGGGCATTGGCATCGAGCAGGCCGCCCTGCTCGTCAAACAGAAGAAAACCGTCGGACACACGGTCCAGGAACTGGCGATACGGCGTATCAGGCATGAAGACTCCCAGGCGGTAGCAAGCCAGCATTGCGGAATGTGATAGCCATAAACTATGGAAACATTGCGCATGTTACTGCTGGCCGGTGCCTGCCGTGGGGCACGGAAGGCCGGTACTTACCCCGGCAGGGGCAGCGGGTAGAATCATCGGGATCTGCAGGGTCCGTGCCGCGACCCGGCCCCACTTGGCCACCTGGCCCCGGCTGGCTCGCTGCAGCACACCTTTTCCTTTCCGACGACTCCAGTTCCTCCCCGCTTATGGCCTCCGCTCTGACCGACAAACTTTCGCGACTCGTCAAGGAGATGCGCGGCCAGGCCCGCATCACCGAATCCAACGTGCAGGACATGCTGCGTGAAGTGCGCATGGCCCTGCTCGAGGCCGACGTGGCCCTGCCCGTGGTGCGCGACTTCGTTGCGCGCGTCAAGGAAAAGGCGCTGGGCCAGGAGGTGCTGGGCTCGCTGCAGCCGGGCCAGCTGCTGGTGTCCATCGTCAACAAGGAACTCGCCGCCACCATGGGCGAGGGCGTGGCCGATATCAATCTCAATGCCCAGCCACCGGCCGTCATCCTGATGGCCGGCCTGCAGGGCGCCGGCAAGACCACGACCACGGCCAAGCTGGCCAAGCACCTGATCGAGCGGCGCAAGAAGAAGGTGCTCACCGTGTCGGGCGACGTGTACCGCCCCGCCGCCATCGAGCAGCTCAAGACCGTGACCGCCCAGGCCGGTGCCGAGTGGTTCCCCTCTACGCCCGACCAGAAACCCCACGACATCGCCGTGGCCGCGCTGGACTACGCCAAGCGCCACTTCTTTGACGTTCTGCTGGTCGATACGGCCGGCCGCCTGGCCATCGACGAGCTGCTGATGGCCGAGATCAAGGATCTGCACGCCACGCTCAAGCCGGTCGAGACCCTGTTCGTCGTCGATGCCATGCAGGGCCAGGATGCGATCAACACGGCCAAGGCCTTCAAGGAAGCGCTGCCCCTGACCGGCATCGTGCTGACCAAGCTCGACGGCGACTCGCGCGGTGGCGCGGCGCTGTCGGTGCGGCAGATCACGGGTGCCCCCATCAAGTTCGCCGGCGTGTCCGAGAAGATCGACGGCCTGGAGGTCTTCGACGCCGACCGCCACGCGCAGCGCGTGCTGGGCATGGGCGACATCGTGGCCCTGGTCGAGCAGGTCACCAAGGGCGTGGACATGGAGGCCGCTCAGAAGCTGGCCGAGAAGGTCAAGAGCGGCGACGGCTTCGACCTCAACGACTTCCTTGCCCAGATCCAGCAGATGAAGCAGATGGGCGGCCTGTCCAACCTCATGGACAAGCTGCCGGCCCAGCTCACGGCCAAGGCCGGCCAGGTGGACATGGACAAGGCCGAGCGCGAGATCCGCCGCAAGGAAGGCATCATCTGCTCCATGACTGCCAAGGAGCGCAAGAAGCCCGAGATCATCAAGGCCACGCGCAAGAAGCGCATTGCCGATGGCGCGGGCGTGCAGGTCCAGGAAGTCAACCGCCTGCTCAAGGAGTTCGAGCAGATGCAGGAGATGATGAAGAAGATGAAGGGCGGCGGCCTCATGAAGATGATGAAGCGCATGGGCGGCATGAAGGCCATGAAGGGGATGATGGGCGGTGGCGGCGGCATGCCCAAGCTCCCGTTCTGATGGGCACCGCCTGAGCCGCCGGGCCGCGTGCTCTTTCCCGCCAAGCCGCAGCGCAGCCTGCGGCTTTTCTTTTGGCCGCGAGGGCTTTGTGAGAACATGCAGCGCCATGAAGGCTGGTGTTTCGACTTCCCTTGCGGTGTCTCCGGTGACCGGGGCGCGGCTCTCGCGCCGTGACTGGGGTCTGCTGGCGGCCGCCGTGCTGCTGGCTGGCTGCTCGTCCGCACCACGCAAAGGCTCGGGCCCGGCGCCGGTGCCTTCGCCGCAGGCGCTCAATCTGGACGGTGAATTGCGCGAGGCGCTGCTGGCGCGCACCATGCTTGTGGTCAACACGCCCTATACCTATGGCGGCAATTCGCCCGAAGGCGGTTTCGACTGCAGCGGCCTGATCCAGTGGGCCGTGGGCGGCATCACCGAAAACCGCCTGCCGCGCACCACGGCGCAGTGGGCGCAGTTCAGCAATCCCGTGGGCAGCCGCAGCCTGCAGCGCGGCGACTTCGTGTTCTTCAACACCCTGGGCGCGCGCTATTCGCACATGGGCATCTTTGTCGGCAACGGCCAGTTCGTGCATGCACCGTCCAGCGGCGGCACGGTGCAGCGCGTGCGCATGGACAACACCTATTTCGCCAAGCGCTTCACCGAGGCGCGCAGCATCTTCGCCTGAACGCTGGCCGGGCGACGGGTTTGAGCCGGGTCTTCAATCGATGAGTCAATCAAGATTCCAGGGAAATCCAGGGTGTCGGAATGCGTAACAAGCTCGAATTCGCACTGCGCCTGCGCCAGGCCATCGAGGCTGCGGGACTGGAGCCCCGGCCCAGCGTGCTTCTGAAGCTGTTCAATTCCAGTTACTGGGGGCCGCCGATCTCCTTCCAGGCGGTCTCGCGCTGGCTGAACGGCGAGGCCGTTCCCGAGCAGGACAAGCTGGTGCTGCTGGCGGGTTTGCTCGAGGTCGAGCCCGATGTGTTGCGCTATGGCGAATCAGCCCAGCGGTCCCTGCCGTCGCCGCTCGAATGCCAGGAGCCGGGCGTGGGCTATCTCGAACGCGAAACCTTCGATGCCTTTCTGAAGCTGCCCGCGCCTCAGCGCCAGGTGGTGCGGGAGGTGATCCTCACCTTCGCCAAGGTGCATGGCGAAGGCTGAGCACCGGGCAGGGTAGGCAGTACAGGCGGCGCACCCGCCTGGCGGCAGTCACCGGACGGCCTGCTGCTGCCAGGGCATGGCATGCCAGGGGTGGCGCGGATCGGCCACCCACTGCTGCACTTGCTCAGGCGTCACGCTGCGCCCCAGCACGTCGGCGCGGCCACGGGCCAGCCACTGGCTGCGGCCGCGTGCGTAGGCCTGGCCGAAGGCCTGCCAGCTGTCAAAGCAATCCCGCGCGCGGCATGCGTTCAGGTGCAGGATCTGCTGGTGCAGGGCCTCGTCCACCCAGCCCAGCAGCCAGGCGCAGCGCACATGGAAGGCCACGCGCGCGCAGGCAAAGGCCATGGCGGCATGGGGATCGTCACCGGCCTGCAGGCGCTGCAGGTCCAGCGTGAACCAGCGCTGGCGCAGGCCATCGGGCAACTGGCGTGCGATCTGGGCATCGTCCAGGTCGGTGCGCAGGCCCAGGTGGTGCAGCACCATGGGGCGCAGCTGGGTGGTCAGTGCGGAGTCGGCGCCGTTGAGCTGCCGGTCCGCAAAGCCGCCCTGAATGGCGTGAAAGGCCATGGGATGGGCCAGGGCCAGGGCCCAGTCCAGTGCCGCGTCACCGCTGCGGTAGCTGCTGAAGTCGCCGCGTTGGCGCGACGCACGCATGCGCCGCAGGCCGGCGCGCACTGCCCACCAGAGCAGTGCAGACAGCACAACAAGGGTGAAGGCGTTCATCGCGGATTTCCTGTCCTGCCCGGTGTTCCCGGTGTTGCCGGCGATCCCGCCCGGCGGCGCGCCAGCTCCAGCGACTGCTGCAGGGCCGCGCTGCGCGGCATGCGCTCGAAGGCGGGCACGGGCACGGTGTCGCGGCGTGCCGCGACCAGCCATTGCATCAGGGGCGACCGGATGTCCAGCTGCTCCAGCAGCGCCGGGTGGGACTGCAGCAGCCACAGCTGCTCGGCCTCGGTGTGCAGCTCGCTGGCCGCGCACCAGGCAGCTGCGCTGCCCGTGGCCAGCAGCTGTGCCGGTCGGCGCACGATGCCCATGGCCAGGGCGTCCGCTGGCACCTCGCCATCGGTATCGAGGTGATTGAGCAGGGCCAGCACATCGGCCAGGTAGCGCGCAATCGGCGGGCGGTTCTGCTTGCCCTTGATCTGGTCGATGCGCAGCCGCCCGTCGTCCCGCACCTGGGCGCTGACGGTGATGCGCGGCTGGGCCGTGCCCGTGCGGTAGCTGAACAGCCGCAGCCGGCCCTGCTCACAGGCTTCGGCGTAGTGCTCGCCATAGCCGCCGCGCAGTGCGCCGCGCTCGCTGAACTGGCCCAGGCAGTGGCGCATCATCTGGCTTTCATAGGCCATTTCGGCGCGCAGGTCCGGGCTTTGGGCATCGAATTCGACGAAGACACCCAGCTGGCCACGCAGCAGCGGGCGCACGGCGCCGGGCCGGTGCTCGGCCCAGCCGCTGTCGCTTTTCCGGGCGAAGGCCAGGTGCTCCAGCGTCCAGCGCGCCAGCGCCTGCGGGCAGTTGATGCGCTGCAGCTTGCCCTCCAGCGCGGTGCCGCGCCGGGTGGACAGGAACTCCAGCAGCCGGCTCTCCAGCGCCAGCAGGGGTGCGCTGTCGGGCTCCACCCACCACAGCGGCGCGCTGCCGTCGGCCGCGGGCCTGTCCGGTGACAGCGGCTGGCGGGCCGCATGTTCGCGCAGGCGCTCCAGCGCCCAGGCGGCAGGCTCGGCGCGCCGGTGCAGGCGCAGCAGCTCGGCCTGCGTGGACACGGGCTGCACGGCAGGCGGATCGGCGTCGAGGTTGCCGATCACATGGCGGTAGAAGTGGTTGGCCAGCCAGGCGGCGATCTCCTCGCTGTCGCCGCGTGCGGCGCTGCGCTCGCGGATGCGCTGCTTGATGGCCGGCGCATTGACCACGTCGCGCGGCCGATAGGCACTGGCGGCGTTGGCACCGGCGCCCGGGTTCACCACAGCTTCCACCAGGGCTTGCTGTCCGAGCGCAGCTTGAGGCAGCGCTTGAGGCCGTCCTTTGCCATCCTGTGCTCGGCCTCGCCGTCGTCGGGCGTGAGCTTGGCGATGGCCTCGCGGTGCAGGGCCACGGCCTGGTCGATGGGGCCGCAGCTTTCCATGGCGCAGGCCAGGCGGCGCAGCGTGTAGCACTCGCCCAGGGCGCGCACTTCGGGCAGCAGGGCGTCCAGGCGCGGGCGCACCAGTTCGCCATGGTTTTCGGAGAAGAAATCGAGCAGGGACATCAGCGAGGCCAGGTAGTCGCGCCGCTGTTCGCGCTGGTCGTCCTCGTCCAGTTCCTCGAACCACTGGTCCAGGCGCTCCAGCCAGATGCCGATTTCGCCTGCGCGGCCCAGCTGGTAGAGCGCCAGCGCCGCGCTGGGGAAGTAGTCCGTGGGGCAGTGGCGGCTGTAGCCGTAGTCCTGGGTGAAGTGCCACAGCTGCTCGGCCGCCGTGACGATGCCGGGGCGGTCGTCACGGCGGATGGCGCACCACAGCAGGCCGTCATGGTGTTCGGCAAAGGGGCTGCTGGACAGGCCCTTGTGGTGCAGGGCCGCCGCCTCTTCATAGCGCTGCTGCGAGCGGTACTTGATGGCCAGGTTGTTGCAGAGCATGGAGTAGACGTGCAGGTGCGCGTCCTTGTACCGGCCCTGGCCGGTGGCCCAGAAGGCTTCGAAGCGGGCCAGGCCCTCTTCGTAGTAACGCTGCACCAGCGGCTCGCGCACCTCGTCGCCCGGCACCTGCCGGCCTTCGCCCATGATGGCGGCCAGGTCGTCCTCGTCGTCCAGGGTCACGCCCGCTGCATAGCACCAGTGGGCGCCATGGCCCTGCGCAAAGGGGCGCTGCAGCGCCTGCGCGGCGGGCAGCACGGCGAAGCGCGCGGCCCAGAGCATAGGCAGCAGCTCGGAGTTGGCGTGCCGGGGCTGCTCGGTCACGCCGCGCTCCAGCAGAGGCAGGGCCTGCTCCCATTGGCGGTCCTTGGCCAGGCGCCAGCCGTCGATCAGGTCCAGCAGAGGGTGGCCGGGCGCCTGGGTGCGCGCCAGGGCCAGGTAGTCGTCGGCGCTGCGCGGAGCAGCCGGGCTGTCTTCCAGGATCTCCTGCATGTCGGAATCCAGTCCCGCCCAGGCCAGGATCAGCGCCCAGGCCGGTGCATGGGCGGTGTCGCTGTCCACTCTGCGCAAGGCCAGTTCATAGCCCTGACGGGCCGATCCGGGGCGGCTGTGCAGCACGCTTTCCAGCGCCAGGTCCGCCGCATCGGCCAGGCGGCCCGCCTCTTCCAGCCACTGCAGCACCAGGCCGCTGAAGGCATCGTCGGAGTCATCCACCAGGCCGAAGCGGCCCAGCGCGGCCAGCTGCAGCGCGGCCTCGGGCTGGCCCATGGCATGGCAGGCCATGGCCTGCAGCCGGGCCGCATGGACCTTGCGGTGCGTGCGCACCGCCTGCGATGCGGCGGGGCTTTCGGTGCGGGCCAGGTGCTGCTCCGCCGCCATGAGCACGGCCGGAACGCTTTGCGGGGCCAGCGGCAGGACCTCGCGCGCGAGGTGCAGCCAGTCGTCGAAGTCCACGTTCTGCTCTGCATCGGCCTGGGTCAGCAGCGCCGTGGCGGCCTGCACCTGGCGCACGGTGGCGGGCACATCGCCGCGCAGACGGGCCAGCTCGGCCTTGCGCAGGCAGGCACGCGCGTCGCGGCGCGCGGGGGAGGCCTCGCCATCCGGGTCGCTGCGTTCGTGGCTGCGCTGCAGGTCCACGCCTTGCTCGGCCAGCTCCCAGGCCTGGGCTTCGCGGGCCAGGTAGTGCCAGCCGTTCCAGTAGCGGTAGGGCTCGCTGGTATGCGGCAGCCGGCCCATGAGATCGGCAGCGGGCGCGAGCAGGGCCACGCCGCCTTCACGGTCAAAGCGCAGCCGGCTCTGGATGTCGCTGAGCGCCAGGCTGGCCGTGGCCAGCAGGTGGTTGTCGCCCTGCAAGGGCTGCAGCGTGGCAGCGCGGTGTTCGCGCAGCAGTGCGTTGGCGGTTTCGGGCCGTTCCAGGTCCAGCCAGAGATCGTGCAGACGCTCCAGCTCGCCCACCGTGGCCGGGGCGAAACGCTGCTGGGAGAGCAGCTCCATGACGGCCGCCTGGCGTTCGGCCGGGGCGATGGGGCTGGCATCAGCCTCCTGCTGCAGCAGGTCGTGCGCCTGGTCCATGAAGGCATGCAGGGCTTCGCCCTCAAGGACGGCCTGGGCGGTGGCGGGCTGGGAGGTGTTCATGGAATCGATAGCAAGCAAGCGAAGCTGGAAAAGCCATGCAGGCCGACGGACCTCAGGGCGGCGACCCCGCGATGCTAGCGGGCCAGCCGGCACCATGCCAGAGTGGCCGGGCTGTTTTCACGTCCTGTTACATGCAAAAAAGCCCGGCATTGCCGGGCTTTAGTTAAGAAGGAGGTCGCTGGGCCGCCGGGGCCGGGTTGCGGTCAGTGGCGCACCACGACTTCGCCGCGCAGCGTGAAGGTGCGGGCCTCGGTGATCTTCACATCGATCATCTGGCCGATCAGGCGTTCGTTGCCCGGGAAGTTCACCACGCGGTTGCACTCGGTGCGGCCCATGAGTTCGCTGCCATCGCGCTTGGACAGTCCTTCCACCAGCAGGCGCTGCACTGTGCCCACGCGCTCGTCGCTGATGTCCTTGATGTTGTTGTTGATCACGGCCTGCAGCTCCTGCAGGCGGCGCAGCTTGACCTCGTGCGGCGTGTCGTCGTGCAGGTTGGCGGCCGGCGTGCCGGGGCGGGGGCTGAAGATGAAGCTGAAGCTGTTGTCGAAGCGCACGTCGTGGATGAGCTTCATCATCTTCTGGAAGTCTTCCTCGGTCTCGCCGGGGAAGCCCACGATGAAGTCGCTGCTCATGGCCATTTCGGGCCGGATGGCGCGCAGCTTGCGGATGGTGCTCTTGTATTCCATGGCCGTGTAGCCGCGCTTCATGGCCATCAGGATCTTGTCGCTGCCGTGCTGCACGGGCAGGTGCAGGTGGCTGACCAGCTTGGGCAGCCGAGCGTAGGCCTCGATCAGGCGCGGCGTGAACTCGTTGGGGTGGCTGGTGGTGTAGCGGATGCGCTCGATGCCGGGGATCTCGGACACGTATTCCAGCAGCAGGGCAAAGTCGGCGATCTCGGCCGTGTCACCCATCTTGCCCAGGTAGGCGTTGACGTTCTGGCCCAGCAGCGTGACTTCCTTCACGCCCTGGTCGGCCAGGCCGGCGACCTCGATCAGCACGTCCTCGAACGGGCGGCTGACTTCCTCGCCGCGCGTATAGGGCACGACGCAGTAGCTGCAGTACTTGGAGCAGCCTTCCATGATGGAGACGAAGGCCGAGGAGCCTTCCACGCGCGCGGGCGGCAGGTGGTCGAATTTCTCGATCTCGGGAAAGCTGATATCGACCTGGGGCTTGTGCCTGGCGGCGCGTGCATTGAGCAGCTCGGGCAGGCGGTGCAGGGTCTGCGGGCCGAAGACCACGTCCACATAGGGCGCGCGCTTGATGATTTCCTCGCCCTCCTGGCTGGCCACGCAGCCGCCCACGCCGATGAGCACGCCGCGTTCCTTCAGGTGCTTGTAGCGGCCCAGGTCGCTGAACACCTTCTCCTGCGCCTTCTCGCGCACCGAGCAGGTGTTGAACAGGATCAGGTCGGCCTGCTCGGGATCGTCGGTGGACTCGTAGCCCTGGGCTGCGCCCAGCACATCGGCCATCTTGTCCGAGTCGTACTCGTTCATCTGGCAGCCGAAGGTTTTGATAAAGACTTTCTTGGACATGGTGGGGTTCCGTCAGGCAGCCACCGCACTGCAAGCGGCGGTCTGCAAAAAATGAAGGTGGCTCGGCCAGGGTGCGGCGTGCCCCATGGCCGGGCCGCTGCGCCCCGCAAGGCGCGGGCCGCGTCAGCCGTGTACGTGCTGTGCGCTTGCTGTGGTGTGCGCGGTGCTCAGTTGAAGATGCGCTGCAGCATCGACTTGGGCTTGTAGTGCTTGTCGGCCTCGGCCTTGGTCAGGATCCAGGCCTGGTGCAGCCACTGCGTCTGCGGCTCGATCACATAGCCCACCACGAGCTTGCTGCCCCGGTAATTGATGGCCTGCACCAGCGTGCGTTCAGGGCTGAACAGGCGAAAGCCCGGACTGGTGCGAATGGTCTTGCCGTCGATCTCCACCTCGGGGAACTGGGTCACGACCAGCTCGCCGAACTGGGCCTGCGGCGGGAAATTGCGCGTCTCGTTGGACGGCAGGCCCTGCGCGGCCACGCCCAGGCTGGCGCAGGCCAGGCCGGCGAGCAGGGCGCCGGCACACAGGCGGCGGACGGTAGAGAAATGGGGCTTGCAGCGGTTCATGGTGTACATCCAGGGGCTGAACCCGCGATTCTACGAACTTGCCGCTGCGCAGGCGTGGCACTCGGGCATTGGGTCAGGTGCGGCCCGGCGCATACAGCACCGCCTTGGGCGGGCGGCACAGGCCCCAGAAGCGCAGGCCGATCAGTTCGGCCATCTGCACGCCCATGGCCGTGGGTGCGGAGATGGTGGCCAGGGCGGCGATGCCGACCTTGGCGCATTTGCGCACCAGCTCATGGCTGCCGCGGCTGGATAGCACGACAAAGCCGGCCTCGCCCAGGCGGCCTGTGCGGGAGAGGCGGCCGACCAGCTTGTCCAGCGCGTTGTGGCGGCCCACGTCTTCGAGCACATCCGTCAGTTGCCCGTCCAGCCCTGCCCAGCCTGCGGCATGCACGGCTCCGGCTTCGGCGTTGAGCAACTGCAGCGGCGGCAGTGCCGCGATGGCTGCGCAGACGGTGTCGGCATCGACACGGGCGATCCAGTCGTGCGTGGGCAGGGGGTCGAAGGACAGGTCCAGCGCCGCGAAGCTGTCCACGCCGCAGACACCGCAGCCCGTGCGCCCGCTCATGCTGCGGCGCCGGTCCTTGAGGCGGGCGAAGCAGCGCGAGGCCACGTCCAGCTGCACCTCAATGCCGTCCATGCCGGCCGGCAGGCCTGCGGCCTGTGCAGCCACGGTGCGCACCTCGATGCCGTAGCAGTCGGCAGCGCTGTCCAGAATGCCTTCGGTGAGCGCAAAGCCCAGCGCAAAGTCTTCCAGGTCCGAGGGCGTGCCCATCATCACGGCATGGGAGATGCCATTGAACACCAGGGCGATGGGGACTTCGCTGGCCAGCACCTGCGGCTCGGCCTGGATGCTGACGGCGCCGCCTTCACCGAGCCGGTGGCGCGCCACCGCATGCGTGCGCAGCGCGGCAATGGCAGGCGGGGTGGCGCATGCAGCATCTGCTGCGCCGGGGCCTGCGTCTGGGGCGGGGACGGGTGCGGGGGCGTGTTCGGTGGTGGCGTTCATGGCGTGGGCCGCGCAGGCGGCTTCCGCATGATATCGGCGCCGCCGCGCGTGCTCAGTCCAGCAATGCCATGCCCTTGATCTGGGCGAAGACATGCATGCCCGGCGCAATGCCCAGCTGCCGGGCGGAATGCAGGGTGATGCGTGCCAGCAGGCGGGACGGGCCCAGCTGCAGCGAGACCATGACCTGGCCCGGGCCGTCCTCACGCAGCTCCTGCACGGTGGCCGGGAGGATGTTGAGGATGCTGCTGTCTTGCGGGTGCTGCAGGCTCAGGCTCACATCGCGTGCCTGCACGCGCAACTGCACGGTTTCGCCGATGGGGCGCGGGCAGGCCATGACAAGGCGCAGACGCCCGCCATCGAAGCACAGCGTGCTCAGGTGTGCATCGGGATCGTGCTGCTGGACCTGTGCGCTGACCATGGCCGCTGCCGTGTCGCCCATGCTCAGGGGCAGGTCCAGCCGTGCCAGCAGTTCGCTGGTGGCGCCGGCCGCGACGATGCCGCCTGCCTTGAGCAGCACCAGGTGCTGGGCCAGGCGAGCGACCTCGTCGATGGAGTGGCTGACGTAGAGGACGGGAATGTCGAGTTCGCGGCGCAGCTGGTCCAGGTAGGGCAGGACCTCGGCCTTGCGCTGGGCGTCCAGCGCGGCCAGGGGCTCGTCCATCAGCAGCACCCGCGGGCTGGTGGCCAGCGCCCGCGCAATGGCCACGCGCTGGCGCTCGCCGCCCGACAGGGTGGAGGGCATGCGGTCCATCAGGTGGCCTATGCCCAGCAGGGACACGGCCTGGTCCTGGGACACCTTGCGCCGTGCGGCCGGCGTGCGCCGCATGCCGTAGTCGATGTTGCGCCGCACGGTCAGGTGCGGGAACAGGCTGGCCTCCTGAAACACATAGCCCAGCGCACGGCGGTGCGTGGGCAGCCATTGGCTGGCCGCATCGTCCTGCCAGACCTCGCCGTTGACGGCGACGCGGCCGCGCGCGCGCTCCAGTCCTGCCAGGGCGCGCAGGCAGGTGGTCTTGCCGCAGCCCGAGGGGCCGAACAGGGCGGTAACGCCGCGCCCGGGCAACTGCAGCTGCACATCAAGGCGGAAGTCTGCACGCTCCAGCGCCAGGTTTGCGATGATTTCCGAGGAGGGATGGGAGTGCGCGGCGCCGGACATCAGGGAGGGAGAGAAGGCGGTCATCATGCGCGGCGCTCCTCACGCGGCTGCAACAGGTGCAGGGCCAGAAGAACCAGGAAGGAGAACACCACCATGCCGCCTGCCAGCCAGTGGGCGTGGGCGTACTCCATGGCCTCCACATGGTCGTAGATCTGTACCGAGACCACGCGCGTCACGCCGGGAATATTGCCGCCCAGCATCAGCACCACGCCGAACTCGCCCACGGTGTGCGCAAAGGTCAGCACGGCCGCCGTGATGAAGCCCGGCCGCGCCAGCGGCAGCGCCACGGTGAAGAAGCGGTCCAGCGGCCCCGCGCCCAGGCTGGCCGCAGCCTCCATGGGCCGCGTGCCCAGGGATTCGAAGGCACGCTGCAATGGCTGGACCGTGAACGGCATGGAATAGACCAGCGAACCGATGACCAGGCCCGGAAAAGTGAAGGGCAGGGTGCTCAGCCCCAGCGCCTGCGTCAGCTGCCCCACGGGGCCGTTGGGACCCATGGTCACCAGCAGGTAAAAACCGATCACCGTGGGCGGAAGCACCAGGGGCAGCGCCACCACGGCGCCAATCGGGCCGCGCCAGCGCGAGCGCGTATGCGCCAGCCACCAGGCCAGCGGCGTGCACAGCGTCAGCAGCAGCACCGTGGTCACGCTGGCAAGTTTCAGCGTCAGCCGTATGGCGGCGTAGTCGTCGGCGGTAAGAATCATGCGGGGCAAATAGCAGGTGTCCGTAGGAAAACACAGCCCGAGAAACCGGCGCGGCCCAAGTCAGAGACAGCAAGCAAGGGCCTACGCCGGCCGCGCCGCCCCGCCCCGCAGCGAGGCTGTCGTCCCCTTCAGGGGGAAGCGGCGTAGCCAATCAGGGGGGGTCAAAGCCCGTAGCCGTACGAGCGGATGATGGCACGGGCCTTGTCGGCGCGCAGGTACTTCATCAGCTCGGTGGCGGCTTCGTTGTCCTTGCCGCTGTTGAGCACGACGGCGTCCTGGCGGATGGGCTCGTGCATGGAGCCGGGCACCTGCCAGGCCGAGCCTTCGCGCAGCTTGCCGTTTTCCATCACCTGCGACAGGGCCACAAAGCCCAGCTGGGCATTGCCCGTGGCCGCGAACTGGTAGGTCTGGGCAATGTTCTCGCCCATGACGATGCGCGGCTGCACCTGGGCCGTGATGCCCAGCTTGTTCAGCACTTCCATGGCGGCCGTGCCATAGGGCGCCAGCTTGGGATTGGCCACGGCGATGTGCTTGTAGTCGCCGGTCTTGAGGACCTCGCCCTTGTCGTCCACATAACCGGCCTTGGGGCTCCACAGCACCAGCTGGCCGATGGCGTAGGTGAAGCGCGAATCGGGCAGGCCACGGCCTTCCTTGGCGATCTTCTCGGGCGTGGTGTCGTCGGCGGCCAGCAGGATCTGGAAGGGCGCGCCGTTGACGATCTGTGCATAGAACTTGCCCGTGGCGCCGAAGGACAGCAGGGCCTTGTGGCCGGTGTCCTTCTCGAACTCGGCGGCGATCTTCTGCATGGGCGCCGTGAAGTTGGCGGCGACGGCCACCGACACTTCGGCGGCCTGCGCGGCGGCCCAGCCGAACAGGGCAAGGGCGGCGAAGGCGGTGGCACGCAGGGGCTGGTTCACGTTCATGGGTCTCTCGCTATTCCGTTGGTGAATAGCGCAGTGTAACGACCTGAAAATGCGCATGCAGGGTGCAGGCGTTTTGCTTGGCGGGAAATAACGCTTGGCGGGCATGATGCTGCGCATGACAGCCGCAACCCCCGCTTCTCCCTCAGACCTGGTGCCCGCGCTGGGCCATGACCTGGCCGACCGGCGCATTGCCATCCTGCGGCATATCGCGGCAGGGCATTCGATTTCCCAGGCCGCGCGCGAGGCGGGTGTCAGCTACAAGGCGGCCTGGCAGGCGCTGGATGTGCTGACCAATCTGGCGGGCCGCGCCCTGGTGGAGCGCTCGGTGGGCGGCGCCGGCGGTGGTGGCGCGCGCATCACCGAGGCCGGGCAGGCCCTGCTGGCCATGGCCGATGCGCTGGAGCAGGCGCGCGCGCAGGTGCTGCAGCGCTTTGGCGGGCCCGCCGGCGTTTCTTCGGCGGCTCCCGGGCTGGGGCTGGGCCTGCGCACCAGCATGCGCAATCTGTGGCCTTGCCGGGTTGGTGCCCTGCAGGCGCAGGGCGCCCAGGTCCGCGTCTGGCTGCTGCCCGACGGCGGCGGGGATGCATCAGGCATTGCCGCACGCATCACCGAAGAAAGCGCCCAGTTGCTGGGCCTGGCGCCGGGCCTGCCCGTGATGGCGCTGTGCAAGGCCACGGCCGTGCAGGTGCTGCCTTCGGCGCCACGCTCCGATGTGCATGCCCAGGCCAATGCCTGGCCCGCCCAGGTGCAGCGCGTGGCCCGGGCCGACAGGGCGGGGCCGCGTGAAGTGGTGGCACAACTGCCCTGGGGCGGTAGCGGCGTGGGTTACGCGGCCGAGCCGGCAGAGGGCGAGTCCTGGACTTTGCGCGCAGGGCGCAAGGTCTGGCTGACGGTGCCGGAGTCCGCCGTGGTGCTGGCCGTGGCCGATTGAGCAGATGGAGCGGATGGAGTGTTGAAGGAGCAGCAGCGCGTTGCGCATGCGCAGCAGTGGCTGCAGATTCGGACGGGTCTGATGGCGCATTCAGGGCGGTATACGAAGAATTGCGCCGCTGTGAAACCTGCGCGCTCTGGCGGCGCGGGCTTTTCTGGCGACCGAATCATCGAAACCTCCCTGGCCCTCCATGAGCATCCTGAAATTGCGCAGGCAAGAGAAAGTGGCGGTCTACACCGCCCTGCTGTGTTCCTTCATTGCAGCGTTCATCTTCTTCGCGTCCGAAGGTGTTGCTGACAGTTTTCGGCAGCGGCTGGATGCGCTGGCCATCTGCGCCGTCATCGGTGCGCTGGTGACCTGGTTCAATCACTGGTGGTTCCGGGTCTGGGGCTGGCATCTGGTGCCTGTGACCCTGCTGCTGTTTTATGCCGGCACGCTGGCCGCAGGATGGCTGTTTGGCGGATGAAGGCGGTGAAGGCGGATGAAGGATGATGAAGGCGGTGATGTGGGAACCTGCCGCCACGCTTTGCATCGAAGATCCTTTTCGACTGCCTCACCAGGCCATCCACGGCCTTGCCCCTGCCATGAAGACCACCCTGTCCGCCGCCCTGATCTGCCTGTTCCTGTCCACCCCGGCCATGGCCCGTCCGCTGGACCCGGCGCCTCTGGACGCCTCGCAGTTCAACCTGGGGCTGGTCGGGTTCGCGGGCGAGATCTCGCCTGCGGAGCGGCACCTTGAAGCCATGCTCAGGCGGCCCGAGGCCAATGCCGTCCTGCTGTCGGTGATCGACGATCCGCGCCGATCTCCCGTGGCCAAGCTCTATGCGCTGTGCGGGCTCAAGCGCATGGGCAGCGGCGGCTACGAGGCAGCGCTGATCAAGCTGCGCGGCTTTGAGGGCCAGGTCTCCGTGATGCTGGGAGACCAGATGTTCCAGGAAGACATCCGCGAGGCGGCAGACCGCATCGAAAACCTGGAGTGCAGCGAAGGCGGCTGAGCCTGGGCACGCCGGTTGCCGGACAAAAAAAGAGCTGCCATCGGCAGCTCTTTGCATTGTGGGGCATCGTTCTGAGCCGGAGAATCTGAGCCGCTCAGGACAGCTCGCGCCCCTTGAGTTCAGGGATCAGGAAGGCCGTGGCCAGCATGTCCAGCACATAGATGGCCGCCAGCAGGGCGATCGCCACCTGGAACGAATAGCTCATGGCCAGCGCACCGATCACCACCGGGCCCAGTCCGCCCACGGCGCGGCCGATGTTGAACAGCACGTTCTGCGCGGTGGCACGGGCCTCGGTGGGGTAGGCCTCGCTCATCACGGCGCCGTAGCCGCCCATCATGCCGTTGACGAACAGGCCCATGAGGGCGCCTGCCCAGAGCATGGCCGTGGGATCGGACAGCTGCGAATAGAGCACGACCATGATGACCGAGCCCAGCTGGAAGATCAGGAAGCTGGGCTTGCGGCCGATGCGGTCGGCCAACTGGCCGAAGACCCAGATGCCGACCATCATTCCCACCACGGTCACGGCAGTCCATATCGAGGACTTGGTCAGGCTGAAGCCCAGTTGCTTGGACAGGAAGCTGGGCATCCAGATCATGATGCCGTAGTAGCCGAAGTTCTGGACCGAGGTCAGCACGATCACGCCCAGGCTGACCTTGGTCGTGGCGCGGTCCTTCACCAGCAGCTTCAGGCTTTGCAGTACCGGCACGCGGGCCGAGGGCGTGGCGGACTGCTGGCGCTTCACGAAGACTTCGGGCTCGTGCAGCTTGTTGCGGATCACCCAGGCCACCACGGCCGGTATCACGCCCACCAGGAACATGCCGCGCCAGCCGATGAGGGGCAGCAGCAGCGGCGTCAGCAGCGCCGCACCCAGCACGCCCATTTGCCAGCCCAAGGCCACGTAGGACGAGACGCGGGCGCGGTGGCGTGCGGGCCAGGCCTCGGCAGCCAGTGCCATGCCGATGCCGAACTCACCGCCCAGGCCGATGCCCGCAATCGTGCGGTAGGCCAGCAGGTCCCAGTAGCCCTGCGCGAAGGCGCACAGGCCCGTGAAGACTGCGAACAGCATGATGGTCCAGGTCAGCACGCGGATGCGCCCGTAGCGGTCGCTGAGCAGGCCGAAGAAGATGCCGCCGAACACGGCACCGATCAGCGTCCAGGTCACCAGCGAACCGGCCTGGCCCGGCGTGAGGTGCAGGTCGGCCGAGATGGCCGACAGCATGAAGCCCAGGATCAGCAGGTCGAAGCCGTCCATGGCATAGCCCACGGCCGAGCCGGCCAGGGCCTTCCAGCTGTAGCCATTGACCTGGGTGGCATGTGTGCCGACATGCGTGTCTGTGCTGGCGCCGGCAGCAGTGGCTGCGAGCGCCCCGGAGGAAGTGGTGGTCACGTGAAAATCCTTGAAAGCCAGGACGGCGCGCGCTCTCGCTGGGGTGCGGCACCACGCAAAACGCCTGCGCCGCCGGCTGGGCCGGCGTGCGGGCACGCTGCGCGTGTGCGGCATCCTGGAGTGGCGATGGGCACGGGAAATCCTGGTGGGAAAACAAGCTGGGCGGCCGGCATGCCGGAGCATGGCAGGGGCTGCGCGCAAAGACAGAGCGCAAGGTGCAGCGCCAAAAGACCGCTTCTGCAAAAAGCGAAAGCCCTGAAATCGGCCGGGCGATCAGGGCTTGGAGGCGGTGGGCAGGCCCTGCGAGGAGAGGGCGGCCCATGCGAGCGGGCGCAATGGTAAGGCAAGTCGCCAGCCAAGGCAAGCTGCAGGGCTTATGCCAGGGCGATGGGTCTTTGGCCGGGGCGCCAAGGGGGCTCGTGCTAGGCTGGCGCCCGCTGCGGCCATTGCGCCGCTGGCGCGCCCCATTACTGCCCGGGTCCGTCTATGACCTTGCGGTGCAGTGCGGCGATATCTCGCAGGTTTTGCCAATAAAAACAATTCTCATTACAGTTTGGCATTCCGAGTTCTCCAACCTCCGATCCTTTCTGCCATGCATCCCATCCTGATTGCAGCCGCCCTGGCCCTGGGCGCGGCCGCCCCGATGAGCCAGGCCGCAGCCGCCGGCACCGTTCAACAGCCCGTGAAGAAGAGCCTCTCCGTTGCGGAGGTGGTCAAGCATTACGGCACCCTGGTGCACGCCAATTACTCGGACTCCATCAGCTCCGCCAAGACCATGCAGAAAGCCATTGCGGCTTTTCTGGCGGCGCCCAGCGAGCAGGGCCTGAACCAGGCACGCAAGGCCTGGCTGGATGCCCGGGAGTACTACGGCCAGACCGAAGCCTTCCGCTTCTACGCCGGTCCCATCGACAACGATGAAGGCCCCGAAGGGCAGATCAACGCCTGGCCCATGGACGAGTCCTATGTGGACTATGTGGAAGGCAATCCCAACGCCGGCATCATCAACAACCGCAAGGAAGCCATCACCAAGAAGCGCCTGGCCGAGCTCAACGAGCATGACGGCGAGGAGAACGTTTCCACCGGCTGGCACGCCATCGAGTTCATGCTCTGGGGCCAGGACCTGAATGACAAGGGGCCGGGCGCGCGTCCGTACACCGACTTCGTCGATGGCAAGAAGTCCAATGCCGACCGCCGCCGCGAGTACCTGAAGGTGGTGACCGCGCTGCTGATCGAGGATCTGCAGTCCGTGGCCGACCAGTGGAAGCCCGGCTCGCCCAAGAACTTCCGCGCCCAGTTCGAGAAAAAGCCCGACGACGCGCTGCGCCGCATCTTCGTGGGCCTGGGTTCGCTGTCGCGCGGCGAGCTGGCCGGCGAGCGCCTGGAAGTGGCCCTGGCCAGCCGCGACCAGGAAGACGAGCACTCCTGCTTCTCGGACAACACGCACCGCGATGCGGTGACCAATGCCCAGGGCATCCTCAACGTCTGGCAGGGCAGCTACAAGCGCCTGGATGGCAGCGAGTTGCAAGGCCCGGGCATCAAGGACTGGGTGGCCTCCAAGGACAGCGCGCTGGCCGACAGGACCACGCGCCAGATCACGCAGTCGGTGCAGGCGGCCCAGGCCATTCCCGCGCCGTTCGACCAGGCCATCCAGGGCGCGCGCGACTCGGCTTCGCGCGCCAAGATCCAGGCCACCATCGACAGCCTGGTCCAGCAGAGCAAGGATCTGGTGGAGGCGGCCAATGCCGTCGGCATCACCCAGCTCAACCTGGTGGACCCCAAGGCCAACTAAAAGAACATCCACGCCAGCGTCCATCCATTCCTGCGCCCATGTGCCAAGGCCGCCGCCCCCGAAAGGGTTCGGCGGCCCTGGCTTTTCCAGGGACGTCCCCACCCATGAATCTCTCCCCCTCGCTGCTGGTCGCTGCCTCCCTGGTCCTGATGGGCTGCTCGGCCCAACAGCAGGACACGGTGGCTGCCGCTCCAGCGCGCGCGCCAGCACCGCAGCCTGCTCCCGATCCAGCTCCCGATCCAGCTCTTTTGTTCGCGGCACCCGGCGAGCCCCTGCCCCCGGGTGGCCAGACCACGGTCCACGCCACGGGCCGCAACGCCTTCTCGCTGCCTGCCGCCAACCTGGAGGATGCAGAGCGCACGCGCTTCGTCATCGGCAACTCCTTCTTCAAGCGCAATTGGGTGCAGGCGCCGGCCTCCACCACGGCGCGCGATGGCCTGGGCCCGCACTTCCTTGCGCGCTCCTGCGGCGGCTGCCATGTGCAGGACGGCCGCGCCCAGCCGCCCGACTTCCACAATCCGCTCAAGCCCCAGCCCTTCGCGGGCCTGCTCATGCGTCTGTCCATTCCGGGCGACGGCCCGCACGGCAGCCCGGTGCCGGACCCGGTCTATGGCGACCAGTTCAATACCGAGGGCGTGCTGGGCGTCAAGGGCGAGGGCCAGCTGCGCATCCGCTATGAACAGGTGCATGGCCGCTTTGCCGACGGCACGGCCTACACGCTGGAAAAGCCGGTCTACGAGCTGGCTGCGCTCAACTACGGCCCCCTGGCCGCCAACCTGATGACCAGCCCGCGCATTGCGCCCCAGGTCATCGGCCTGGGCCTGCTGGAGCACATCCCGGAGTCCGAGATCCTGGCCAACGCTGCTGCCCAGGCGGCCCTGGGCGGCCCCATCAAGGGCCAGCCCAACTATGTCTGGGATGCCTACGGCGAACGCATGATGCTGGGCCGCTTCGGCTGGAAGGCCAACGTGGCCTCCATTGCCCACCAGACGGCTTCGGCCTTCCTGGGCGATATCGGCATCACATCGAAGCGTTTCCCGCACCAGACCTGCACGCCCGCGCAAAAGGACTGCCTGGCAGCGCCCAACGGCAACGGCGCCGAGGGCGTGGAGATCGAGGACCGCGTGCTGGACGACGTGATCTTCTACCAGGCCACGCTGGCGCCGCCTGCACGGCGCAACGCCAGCGACCCGGCCGTGCGCCGTGGCGAGGCACTGTTCCACCAGGCCCAGTGTGCGCAGTGCCACCGGCCCTCGTACAAGACCGGCGGGGAGCTGTTCCCCGCGCTGTCGCCGGCACTCAGCAGCAAGGGGTTGTCGGGCCAGACCATTGCGCCCTACACCGACCTGCTGCTGCACGACATGGGCGATGCGCTGGCCGATGGCCGGCCCGACTTCAAGGCCTCAGGCCGCCAGTGGCGCACGCCGCCGCTGTGGGGCATAGGCCTGCTGCCCGATGTCAACAACCACCAGCGCCTGCTGCACGACGGCCGTGCGCGCGGCGTGCTCGAAGCCATCCTCTGGCACGGCGGCGAGGCCGAAGCCGCGCGCGAACAGGTGCGCCAGTTCAGCGCCGAAGACCGTGAAGCCCTGGTCAAATTTGTGGAGTCCCTCTGATGCAAGACATGCGCATGACCCCTCGCCAAATCCTTTGTGCCGCCGCGCTGGCGCTGCTGGCCGCCGCCCCGGTCCATGCCCAGGAAGTGGATGCCAACATGGCCATCCCCTTCTACAACACGGCCCACGCCGTGCAGGGGCTGTACGTCCAATGGTTCGCGCCCCAGGCCAAGGCCGCGCAGGCATCCGCCCAGGCGCTGAGCCAGGCGCTGCGCGCGCACTGCACGGCACCTGCGGCACCTGCGGGATCGGCTGCCGCCACGCTGCAGACGGCGCGCCAGGCCTATGTGCAATCGTCGCGGCAGTGGAGCAGCCTCTCGGCCGTGGCCCTGGGGCCGCTGGTGGAGCGCCGCTCGGCGCGTCTGGTGGACTTTCGCCCCGTGCGCCCGGCCCTGCTCAAGAAGGCCATACAGTCGGCCCCCGCCGATCTGGCTGCCATGGAGCGCATCGGCGCACCCGCCAAGGGATACCCGGCGCTCGAGAACCTGCTGTGGACCCAGCCCGTGGAGCCGCAGACGCCGGCCTGCGCCTATGCCACCCTGGTGTCCGAGGAAATCGGCGCCGAGATGGGCATCCTCAGCAACGGCTTTGCCAAGCTCGCGGCCCAGGATTGGTCCGAGGACGGCGATGCCACCACCGAAGCCATGGCCGAGTTCATCAACCAGTGGGTGGGCGGCCTGGAGCGCCTGCGCTGGGCGGACATGGAAAAGCCTTTGCGCAGTGCAGGCAGCAAGCCCCCCGCCTGGGAGCACCTGGCCAGCGGCAGCACCGTTGAGATCTGGCGCGCGCACTGGCAGGGCCTGCGCACGCTGGCCGTGAGCGTGGACCGCAAGGTGCCCCAGCCCGGCGTGGACATCGTGCCCATCGAGTCCTACCTGCGCGGCCGTGGCCTCAACCCGCTGGCCGACCGCTGGCTCAAGGCCGTCAACGAGGCCGATGCCGGCATGCGCGCCCTGACCGAGCCGAGCGCCAAGGCCGTCGATGCCGCGACCAAGCCGCTGTCGCGCCTCAAGCGCCTCATGGAAGGCGAGGTGGCGCCTGCGCTGGAAGTCAACATCGGGTTCTCGGATGCCGACGGGGATTGAGCAGGCGCTGAATCGCCGCCGCTGGCTGCAGGGCATGGGGCTGCTGGCTGCCATGCCGCTGGCAACCTCCCATGCGGCCAGGCCGTCTGGACCGGCACGGTCGCTGGCTGCGGCCTGGATGCAGGGCGAGCAGATGCGTGTCGGCATCGTGCAGGCCAGTGCGCAGGTGGACAGGCCGCTGCAGGTGCTGCAGGCGCTGGATGTGCCCACGCGCGCCCATGGCATGGCCGCGCTGCGCGACGGCTCCGTGGTCTTCGCCAGCCGCCGCCCCGGTGACTGGCTGGTGCGCCTGAAGCCGGGACAGGCCGCCGAGGATGCGCAGTGGCAGTGGATCGAGCCCGACCGCTTCTTCAACGGCCATATCATCGAAAGCGCCGATGGCCGCCATCTCTACACCACCGAGACCGACCTGGAAGATGCCCAGGGCCTGATCGGCGTGCGCGATGCCATCACCTTGGAGAAGATCGCCGAATGGCGCACGGGCGGCATGGACCCGCACCAGTTGCTGCTGGACGCCGACGGCACGCTGATGGTCGCCAATGGCGGCATTCCCACGCAGTCCGAAACCGGCCGGCGCAAGCTGCAGCTGGACCACATGGATTCGTCCATCGCGCGGCTGCTGCCGGCCGAAGGCGGCGCCCGTGCCGGCCTGTGGAAGCTGGACGACAGCCGCCTGAGCCTGCGCCACCTGGCCTGGGGCCCGCAGGTCGCCCACGCGCCCGCACGCCGCTGGCTGGGCATTGCGCTGCAGGCCGAGCACCGCGACACCGAAGCGCGCGCCGCCGCGCCCGTGCTGGCCCTGTTCGATGGCCACCGTTTGCATGCCGTGCCCCTGCCCGAATGGCGCGAGCCCCTGGCCGGCTATGGCGGCGACATAGGCTGCGACGGCCAGCTCTTTGCCGTCAGCTGCCCGCGCGTGAACACCGTCACCTGGTGGCAGGTGCCCGACAGCGGCCAGGCCAGCGGACGCTGGCTGCGCGGCGATGCCATGCCGGGCGTGTACTGCGTGGCCAACGCAAGTGTCTCGCTGGATGCCAAGGGCCGGCCCCTGCCTGCCGAGCCCGCGCTGTGGATGGGCGGCGCACGCCAGGCCCAATTGCGCCAGCGCGGCCAGGTGCTGCGCACGGTGCCGGTTCCCGGCATGGCGCTGGACAACCACTGGATTGCGTTGGAGCGCGGCAGCTAGCAGCCGGAGGCGGCGCCGCAAACGGCGCGCTCTGGCGGAGTGCAGCGCCAACGGAAAAAGGGTCTACGTTTGCACGTAGACCCTTTTTTTTGTTTGGTGGCGCTTCACGGATTCGAACCGCGGACCTGTGGATTATGATTCCATCGCTCTAACCGACTGAGCTAAAGCGCCGTAAGACCTAAATTATATGCAGAATTTTCGGTCGATCCGGCAAGTTGTGCAAATTTCTCGAAATTTCTTTGCGAGAGGCTTGCTGCGCCTTGCCGGAAGACGCGCATTGTAGCGCGACTTTCAGCCCGCTCAGAGATGCTTGAAGTTGGCGGGACGCTTGTTGACGAAGGCGTCCATGCCTTCCTTCTGGTCCTGCGTGGCGAACAGCGCGTGGAACAGGCGGCGCTCGAACATGACGCCGTCGGCCAGCGAGCCCTCGAAGGCGCGGTTCACCGATTCCTTGGCCGCCATGACGGCGATCTGCGAGAAGCCGCTGATGATGATGGCGGCGCCCAGGGCTTCGTCCATGAGCTTGTCGAAGGGCACGACGCGGCTGACCAGGCCGGCGCGCTCGGCCTCGGTGGCGTCCATCATGCGGGCCGTGAGGGCCATGTCCATGGCCTTGGACTTGCCCACGGCGCGCGGCAGGCGCTGCGTGCCGCCGGCGCCGGGGATCACGCCCAGCTTGATTTCCGGCTGGCCGAACTTCGCATTGTCGGCGGCGATGATGAAGTCGCACATCATGGCCAGCTCGCAGCCGCCGCCGAGGGCAAAGCCGCTGACGGCGGCGATCACGGGCTTGCGGATGGAGCGGATGGCTTCCCAGTTGCGTGTGATGTAGTCGCCCTTGTAGGCATCGGCAAAGCTGTACTTGGCCATGGCGCCGATGTCGGCGCCAGCCGCGAAGGCTTTCTCGCTGCCGGTGATGATCATGCAGCCGATGGCCTCATCGGCATCGAAGGCCTGCAGGGCCTGGCCCAGCTCGTCCATGAGCTGGTCATTGAGCGCGTTGAGCTGCTTGGGGCGGTTGAGCGTGATGATGCCGACCTTGTCGGCTTCGACGCGAACTTCAATCATTTCGTAGGCCAAGGGAGTCTCCTGCTGGGGTTGTCGTCGTGATCCTCAAGAATAACCGGCCGGCGGCGCGGGACGGCATGCGCCGTTCAGGGCGTGGCAGGCGCCTGCGCAGTGCCCGTGTGCCCGGCCAGCCAGCGTCCAGCGGTCTCCTCGTCCGTGATTTCCAGTCCGAGATTGCTGGGGGCGGGCGCCGCCAGGGTGCCGGATGTGGCAGCTTTTGCATCGCCGTTGTCCGTTTTCTCCACCATGGCGGCGGCCTCGGACAGCAGGCCCGAGCCCCAGGGCAGGGTCAAGGCCAGGATCTGCCGGTCGCGGGCCACCCAGGCGACGATGTCCAGGGCCGTGCCTGCATAAAGCGCCACGTCGTCCAGCCGGGTGATGCGCCAGCGCGCGGGCTGTGAATCCTCGGCGCCGGTGGGCAGCTCGATGGCCAGCCATTCGTCGCCCGCCATGAAGCCTGCGCGCTCGGCCAGGCTGCCGCGCAGCACGGTCTTGATGGTGATGCCCTGGCTTTCCTGCACGCGCAGGCCCAGGCGCTGGGCAGTCTGCGCCGGCTCGGCCTTGGCCTGTACGCCGTGAGCGGCCAGCAGCTCGGCCAGCGGCAGGTCGTCGGTGCCGTGCACCCATTGCGTGATCTCGGGCGCGAAGCTGCGCCCGCCCAGGTCCTGCAGCACGGCCAGCACGTCGGCCTCGCGCATGGGGCCGCCCTGGCAGCGCTGCCACAGCGCGCGCATCACGTCGTCCAGCGTGCTGCGGCCTTCGCGGCGCAGTTGCAGGTCCAGGGCCAGTGCGACCAGGCAGCCCTTGGTGTAGTAGCTGACGGTCTGGTTGGGCGTGTTCTCGTCCTGGCGGTAGTACTTGACCCAGGCGTCATAGCTGGCCTGGGCCACGGACTGCAGGTGTCGGCCCGGCGTCTGCAGCACCTGGTTGATGGTGCGCGTGATGAGCTTGAGGTACTGGGCGTTGTCGATCAGGCCGGCGCGGCGCAGCAGCAGGTCGTCGTAGTAGCTGGTGAAGCCTTCGAAGAACCACAGCAGCTCGGTGTAGTTCTCCTGCCCGTAGTCGTAGCGTGCGAATTCTGCGGGGCGCAGGCGCTTGACGTTCCAGGTGTGGAAGTACTCGTGGCTGATCAGGCCCAGCAAGGTGGTGTAGCCCTCGGCGGCCTTGCGCTCGCCCACGCGCGGCAGGTCGCGCCGGCCGCAGATCAGGGCCGTGGAGTTGCGGTGCTCCAGGCCCCCATAGCCGTCATCGACCACGTTGAGCATGAACACATAGCGCTGCATGGGCGCGGGCGTGGCCTGCTCGCCCGTACCGTGCCAGAAAGCCAGCACGGTCTCGCAGATCCTGCGTGCATCGGCAATCAGGCGCGCGCCGTCGAAGCTGGGCGCGGCGCCCGCCACGATGAAGCTGTGCGGCACGCCCGCGGCCACGAAGTCGCCACGCCAGAAGCTGCCCATCTCCACGGGGCAGTCCACCAATTCGTCGTAGTGGGCGGCGCGGTACAGGCCCCAGCCGCGCGCATCGGTGTCCACGGCGTCCAGGCCGGTGGCCACCTGCCACGATGCCGTGGCATCCGACGCAAGCAGTTGCAGCGTGTGCGGCGTGTCTTCCTGGCCGTGCACGCGCAGGCACAGGCTGGTGCCGTTGAAAAAGCCGCGGCGGCGGTCCAGCCAGGCCGTGCGCACCGAGCTGTCATAGGCGCAGAACTGGTAGTGGAGCACCAGGGGCACGCCGGCTGCGCAGTCGGCCTGCCAGAGGTTCTTGCCCTGCTGGGCCAGCGCGACGGGGCGACCGTCCTGCTCGGCAGACAGGCCCTGGAGGTTCTTGGAGAATTCCCGCACCAGATAGCTGCCGGGAATCCAGACCGGCAGCGACAGGGTCTGGCCAGCAGCCGGGCGGGCGATGTGCAGTTGCACGCTGAACAGGTGCGCGTCCACATCAAGGGCCTGCACGCGGTAGTGGATGTCCGCTGCGGCAGTGGCAGTGGCGGTGGCGGCGAGGGGAGAGGTCATTCGGGCTCCTGCAGGTGTGGCCTGGAGGCTGCCCGGACCCGCTGCGGCGGGCTGGAGCCGGGAAGCTCCGGCCGAGGGGGATCAGGTGGGCGGGCCCGGCGTCCATGGCGCCGGGCCCGCCCGGTGGCGGTCAGCGCGCGGCTGCGGCTGCGGCCAGGTTCTTCTCGACTTCCTGGGCGCTGATGGCGCCAGGCACGCGGGTGTTGTTGGTGAAGATGACGGTGGGCGTTCCCGTGATCTTGTACTTGCGGCCAAAGGCCAGGTTGCGCTGCACGGCCGAGGTGTCGCACTGGGCGGCGGCCGGCACCTTGTCGCGCAGCATGTGGTCGGCCCATGCACCGGCCTGGTCCTTGGCGCACCAGATGTTGCGCGACTTCTCGGCCGAGTCGGGGCTCAGGATGGGGTACAGGAACAGGTAGATGGTGACGTTGTCCACGGTCTGCAGGTCGCGCTCGAAGCGCTTGCAGTAGCCGCAGTTGGGGTCTTCGAACACGGCCATCTTGCGCTCGCCCTTGCCGTGGACGATGGTCACGGCGTCCTTGAGCGGCAGCTGCTTGAAGTCCACCGCCGTCAGCTGGTTCATGCGGTCTTCGGTGAGATTGCGGCGCGCCTTGGTGTCGATCAGCTCGCCCTGGATCAGGTAGTTGCCCTTGGCGTCCGTGTAGAACAGGTCCGTGCCGATGCGCACCTCGAACAGGCCGGACATGGGCGTGGGGCGGATTTCGTCGATCTTTTCCAGCTGGGGAATGCGCTCGGTCAGCGTCTTGCGCAGGTTGGCGTCCTGGGCATGGACACCGAGGCTCCAGGTCAGGCTGGCGGCCGTCAGCAGGCAGGCGAAGAGTTTCATGGCAATGCGGTGGGTGGGCGGGGCCGCATTCAGGCCGGCCGCGCCGTGGTTGAGGGGGATTGCGCGGCGCGGTGCGCCACGGAGCAGGGGTACGAGTCGCAAAACGGCAAAGGGTTCAACGGCACGGGATCGGCTTGGCTCCAGGCTCAGGCGCCGCTGCGCGGGTCCAGGCCCATGGCCTGGCGCGCCATCCAGTCCTTGAGCGGGCCGAAGCGCTCGAAGCCCTTCATGCCCCAGTTGCGCAGCATCTGCACCGGCACCTCGGAGCGGCTGAACAGCTGCTGCAGCCCGTCCATGGCCAGCCCCATGGGCGCCAGCGCGGCCTTGCGCTCGCGTTCATAGCGGCGCAGCAGGCGCAGATCGCCGGTGCTGCGCCAGTAGCCGCGCTCCTGCAGCACGCGTGCCAGCGCCTGTACATCGCCCAGGCCCAGGTTCAGGCCCTGGCCTGCCAGCGGATGCACGTTGTGGGCAGCGTCGCCCACCAGCACCCAGCTGCGGGCCGAGCGTGCATCGCCGTCGGGCATGGAGCCGCACCAGTGGTCGGCCACGGCCTGCTGCAGCGGCCAGGCCATGCGCGGTGCGCTCAGCTCCAGCCGGCCCAGCGCGCCCTGGCTGATGGCTTCCAGCCGCGCGGTGAAATCCTGTGTGTCGGCGGCCAGCCAGCCGTCGGCCAGCTCGCGGGCGATGGACCAGACCACGGCCACGCTGTGGCCTTGCGGGCCGTCCAGCGGCAGCAGGGCCAGGATGCCTTCGGGCGTGAACCACTGTCGCGCCACCTGTCCGTGCGGCAGCTCGCAGTGCAGCCGGGTGGCGATGGCGTGCTGTGCATAGGGCGTGACGGCGAAGTCCACACCGAACTCGCTGCGCGTGCGGCTGGCGCGGCCCTCGCAGATGGCCGTCAGCGGCGCCGCCACGGGCTGCTCCACCACCTCGACCATGGGCTGGTAGCGCACGGCCTCGGCCAGGCGCTGCTCCAGCGCGGGCACATCGACGATCCAGGTCAGGGCCTCGACATCCTGGCTGGCGGCGTCGAACAGCACATGGCCGTCCAGGTCGCCAAAGACTTCCATTTGCGTCACGGGCGTGGCGTGCTGGTCATCGGGCCAGCAACGCAGGCTGTCCAGCAGACCGCGTGCGCTGGCATTGAGCGCGTAGGCGCGCACATCGGGCGCGTTGCCGGTCGGCGCGGCCACCACCAGGGCCACGCGCAGCCGTTCCCGGGCCAGCAGGAGAGCCAGGGTCCGGCCTGCAATGCCGGCCCCGCGTATACATACATCAAAGGTTTGCGCCATGGCCGGCATTGTAGGAGTCCGGGCCATGCCGGGGATTCCAACTGGCGCAAACTCCGGCTTTGGCATGACCTGCCGCAGCCTGCGTCGCCATCTGGCATATTGCCGCCCATCGCATGGCGCCATTCGCGCCATGGATGGCATACACACTCCAGATTTCCCAAAAAGAGCTATCCGATGTTTGACCAAGAAAGAGACGTGCAGGGCCGCATTGCACAGTTGTGGGTATATCCCGTCAAATCCTGCGCGGGCATCGCGCTGCAAAGCAGCGGCGTCGGCGCCACCGGCCTGGCCTGGGACCGCCACTGGATGGTGGTCGATGCGCAGGGCGAATTCCTGACCCAGCGCGACCATCCGCGCATGGCCTGGATACGCCCCGAGCTGGAGGCCGGGCACCTGGTGCTGCACTTTCCCCAGCAGCCGCCGCTGCGCATCGCGCTGCAGGCCACGGGGCCGGAGCGCCGGGCGCGCGTCTGGTCGGACTGGGTGCAGGCCTGGGACATGGGCCCCGAGGCCGCCCACTGGCTGACGCAGGCCCTGGGCACGGACTGCTCCCTGGTGCGCTTCGACCCGGCGGCGCCGCGCCGCACCAGCGAGCGCTGGACCGGGGGCGAGGCCGCACCTGTGCACTTCGCGGACGGCTATCCGCTGCTGGTGCTGAGCCAGGCGGCCGTGGATGAACTCAACCAGCGCCTGCAGGCGGCCGGCCACGCCCCGGTGGACGCACGGCGCTTTCGCCCCAACATCGTGATCGAAGGCCTGGAAGCCCATGACGAGGACCGGGTCGACGGGCTCGACGTGCTCGATGCCCAGGGCCTGCGGCTGCGCATGGCCAAGCCCTGCACACGCTGCCCCATTCCCGACATCGACCCCGTCACGGCCGTGCAGGGCACCGCCGTGGGTGACGCCATCCGTACCTACCGCCAGGACGACCGTGTCGATGGCGCCATCACCTTCGGCATGAATGCCGTGCTGGAAGGCCTGCACGACGGGGCCGAACTGGTCGTTGGCCAGTCCGTGGCCGGCGACTGGCAGTTCGCCTGAAACGACAGGAAATGCCCGGTTGACTAAAATACGGGGTTTGTCCCCAGAATCCCTGTAGAAAGCCCTGCCATGAGCCTCAAATGCGGCATCGTGGGCCTGCCCAATGTGGGCAAGTCCACTCTCTTCAACGCGCTGACGAAGGCCGGCATCGCCGCCGAGAACTATCCCTTCTGCACCATCGAGCCGAACACCGGCGTGGTGGAAGTGCCCGATCCGCGCCTGCAGAAGCTGGCCGACATCATCACGCCCGAGCGCATCGTCCCGGCCATCGTCGAATTCGTGGACATCGCCGGCCTGGTGGCCGGTGCCTCCAAGGGTGAAGGCCTGGGCAACCAGTTCCTGGCCCACATCCGCGAGACCGACGCCATCGTCAACGTGGTGCGCTGCTTCGAAGACCCCAACGTCATCCACGTGGCCAACAAGGTGGACCCCATCGCCGACATCGAGGTCATCCAGACCGAGCTGTGCCTGGCCGACCTGGCCACCGTCGAGAAGGCGCTGAACCGCTACAGCAAGGCCGCCAAGTCGGGCAACGACAAGGAAGCCGCCAAGGTGGTGGCGCTGCTGACCCCCATCCAGGCTGCCCTGGACCAGGGCAAGCCCGCACGCACGGTGCCCGTCTCCAAGGAAGACGCGCCCCTGCTCAAGCAGTTCTGCCTGATCACCGCCAAGCCCGCCATGTTCGTGGGCAACGTCAGCGAAGACGGCTTCGAGAACAACCCGCTGCTCGACAGCCTCAAGGCCTATGCCGAGGCACAAGGCGCTCCCGTCGTGGCCATCTGCGCCAAGATCGAGGCTGAAATGGCCGAGATGAGCGACGAAGACCGCGACATGTTCCTGCAGGAACTGGGCCTGGAAGAACCGGGCCTGAACCGCCTGATCCGCGCCGGCTTCGGCCTGTTGGGCCTGCAGACCTACTTCACGGCCGGCGTCAAGGAAGTGCGCGCCTGGACCATCAAGGTCGGCGACACCGCCCCCCAGGCCGCAGGCGTCATCCACGGCGACTTCGAGCGCGGCTTCATCCGTGCCCAGACCATCGCCTTTGACGACTTCATCGCCTTCAAGGGCGAGCAAGGCGCCAAGGACGCGGGCAAGATGCGCGCCGAAGGCAAGGAATATGTCGTCAAGGATGGCGACGTGATGAACTTCCTGTTCAACGTGTGAGGCAACGGATGCCGCGGCAGAACTGCTGAAAAGCAGTTCTCGCCCACCTCAGGAAACCGCGCTTGTGCGCGGTTTTTTCATGCCTGGATCGATTCGGTCCCGCGCACCGAACGTCCATGGACAATGGCGCCTTTCCATTGGGGAAAGAGAGACCTTGAAATGGACCGCCCGCATTTCAGATTCCATCCCGGTGCCTATGAAACCGTCTTCGAGCAGGAAGAGGGTGTGTGTTCCTGCTGCGGACAAAACCGCAGCCTCAAGTACGAAGGCCCGTTCTACAGCCAGCAAAGCCCCGATTACCTGTGTCCCTGGTGCATTGCCAGCGGGCAGGCTTGCGAGACATACGACGGCGAACTTGTGGGATATACCGATATCGAAGGCGTGTCGCCTGATCCGGCAGACCCGGAGCCCACCATCGCCAGGGAGCTGCTGCTGGAGATCGCGCAGCGCACGCCCGGCTACAGGGCCTGGCAGCAGCCCGTGTGGCTCACGCACTGCAACGCACCCTGTGTCTTCCTGGGTCACGCCGACAGGCAGGCCGTCGAGCCTTTCCTTGCTGAAGTCCTGCCCGACATCGAAGGCAGCTACAGCAACGATGCGCAGTGGATGCTGGAGCGGATGTCCAAGGACGGCATGATTTCCGGCTGTCTTTTCCGGTGCGTGCATTGCGGCAGGCATCGGCTGCATATGGACGTGGGATGAATCCAATGACCACCTACGCCAACCTCTCCATCCAGACCGGCATTGCGCTGCCGCCGCTGTTGAGCGACCTCCTGGCATCGGGAAAGACCGTCTACGGTCCGGATTGGGCCGCCACCTGGCGCCAGCGCTGCCTGCAGGACCCGCCCTTGTTCATGAGTTGGCAGGACTTCGAATGGATAGATGCCGAAGCCAGCCGGGAAATCATCGAGGGCTGGCTTCATCCTGGCGCACAGAACGGCCGGAGCTTTCTGCCATTCGCCCAGTCGGGCGCCGGCGATGCCTGGTGCCTGACGCCGCTGGACATGCATGGCGTGGGCGTGGCGCTGGTGTTGCACGATGACGAGGCCAGCAGTGTTTCGCACGCCTGCTTCGATGACTTTGTCTGCGCGGGATTTCTGCAGGCCTTTGCGGACCTGAGCGATCAGCTGGATGAGTTCTCGCAGTCGGAGGCTTTGCAACTGTTGCGGGCCGATGTCGCACAGACCACGCGCTTCATGAAGCAGGAGTTGGGCGACTATCTGCAGGATTTCTGTCGGCGTCCCTTGGAGATCAGGCCTTGGCGCGACGGGCCCCGGGCGCGTGTTCGCCAGGTGGCTTCATTGATTTCACAGGATGAACTGGCGGCCGAACTGGGCCGGCTGCCTGCCGTGGACCTTTCCTTTCCCGTCGTGGCGCGCTGGGAGGTGCGTTCGGTGGAGGAGGGAGACGCGCGGCATGGCCCTGCGCCAGAGTCCGCAAAGATCGACTGGCGCACCCTCGCCGCCGATCCCCTGCAGAAGATGGCGGCCATCAGGGCCTGCCAGAGCGAGCATGGCTGCAGCCTGGGACAGGCCAAGGCCATGGTGGACCAGTACATCGGAAGCTTGGACCGCCATGCGTGAACGCGGGCAACCCCGCCCCTGCAACCCACCATAATCACCCATCCCGCCAACCGACCTCCCTCACCTTCGTGCCCCACCCCACCAGTCCCGCAGCCTCTCCCATCCATGCCGAACTCGTTGCCGTGCTGGCGGCCGTGACCCAGGGCACACCGCGCGTGCTGACCACGGCGGACGGGCAGTTGCTGCCGGCGGGGCCGTTCGAGGTGGGGCACCGTTCGCTGCAGGCCGGCCTGCGCGCCTGGGTGGAGGAGCAGACCCATCACCCGCTGGGCTACATGGAGCAGCTCTACACCTTTGCAGATGGCGATCGCACCGATGCCAGCGGGGCGCGCGTGATCTCGGTCAGCTACCTGGGGCTGACGCGCGAATCCGCGGACCGCAGCGCGGGGCAGGCCGTCTGGCAGGACTGGTACCGCTACTTTCCCTGGGAAGACTGGCGCGGCGGCGAGCCGGCCCTGCTGCGCTCCCACATCGCTCCGCGCCTGCATGCCTGGATGGCCGAGGCGCGCGGCGCCCAGCGTGCGCTGCGGCGCCAGCGCGCGGACATCGCCTTCGGCCTGGACGGCGGGCCCTGGAACGAGGACATGGTGCTGCAGCGCTACGAACTGCTGTACGAGGCCGGACTGGTGCAGGAGGCGGCCCACCGCGTCCATGGCGCGGCCGCCATGCTGCCTGGCGAGGCCATGCACCACGACCACCGCCGCATCCTGGCCACGGGCATGGCGCGGCTGCGGGCCAAGATCAAGTACCGGCCCGTGGTCTTCGAGCTGATGCCGCCCGAGTTCACGCTGCTGCAGCTGCAGCAGACGGTGGAGGCCCTGGCCGGGCGCGGGCTGCACAAGCAGAACTTCCGCCGCCTGATCGAGCAGCAGGATCTGGTCGAGGAGACCGGCCAGCTCACGGTGGGCTCGGCGGGCCGGCCGGCCAAGCTGTTCCGCTTTCGCAGCGATGTGCTGCTGGAACGCGCCATCTCCGGCAGCAAGCTGCCTCTGGCCAAGGGCATCGACGGTTCCCCCTGAGCCGCACGGCACTTGCCCGATTGTGTCAATGGCTTGACAGCACTTATGCTCGTATCTAGCATAAGTTCCTCGCTCAAGCCCGCAAGGCCGCGCGCCACATTTTTTTGATCTACATATACTCAAAATGAGCATTAATATTGCCAATGCCCTCAGTGCCCGCCTGCCGGTACCGCCGCTGCCCGACCTGATGCTGGAGCCGCTGGTGCGCTCGGCCCTGCTGGAAGACCTGGGCCGCGCGGGCGACCTGACCACGGATGCCATCGTCCCTGCCGACGCACAGGCCGAACTGCGCCTGGTGGCGCGCCAGGAGGGCGTGCTGGCCGGGCTGGACATGGCGCGGCTGGCGTTCCGTGCGCTGGATGCGCAGTCGCGTTTCGAGCCGGTGCTGCGCGATGGCAGCGAACTGGCGCCCGGCCAGGAGATCGCGCGTATCCACGGCAGCGCGCGCGCCATCCTCACCGCCGAGCGCGTGGCGCTCAACTACCTGTGCCACCTGAGCGGCGTGGCCACGGCCACGGCATCGATCGCGCGGGCCATCGCCGACACGGGCGCACGCGTGACCTGCACGCGCAAGACCATGCCCGGCCTGCGCGCGCTGCAGAAGTACGCGGTGCGCGTGGGCGGCGGCAGCAACCACCGCTTCGGCCTGGACGATGCCGTGCTGATCAAGGACAACCACATCGCGCTGGCCGGCGGCGTGGCCGAAGCCCTGGCCCGGGCGCGCGCAGGCGTGGGCCACATGGTGCAGATCCAGCTGGAGGTGGACACGCTGGAGCAGCTGGAGGTGGCGCTGTCCCTGGGCGTGGAAGTGGTGCTGCTGGACAACATGGACCTGGACACGCTGCGCATGGCCGTCTCCATGGCGCGCGGGCGCGCGGTGACCGAAGCCTCGGGCCGCATCACGCCAGAGACGGCGCGTGCCGTGGCCGAGACCGGCGTGGACCAGATCGCCGTGGGCTGGATCACGCACAGCGCCCGGGTTCTCGACATCGGCCTCGACACCTGAGGACTCGGTCATGGCATTTTCTTTGCGCGGGCGGAGACTCTGGACGCTGGCGGCCTGCGCGCTGCTGGCGGGCGCATCGGGGCTGTGGCTGGCGGCGCCGGGCAAGGCCGGCACGCGCCTGGAGCGGCCCATCACCATCGTCGTGACCTTTCCGCCGGGCGGCGGCACGGACCTGCTGGCGCGGCGCCTGGGCGAGCAGCTGCAGCAGCGCCTGGGCCAGCCCGTGGTGGTGGAGAACCGGCCCGGCGCCAGCGGCAACATCGGCGCCCATGCCGTGGCCCAGGCCGTGGCGGACGGCAGCACCTTGCTGATGGCCAACAGCTCGTTTGCCATCAACCCCGGTGTGTACGAACGCCTGGACTTCGACCCGCGCAAGGACTTCACGGCAGTGTTCAACGCAGGCTCCATCGCCTCGGTGCTGGTCGTGCCTGCGGACAGCGCGCTGCAGACGCTGGAGGATGCGCTGGCTCAGGCGCGCCAGGACCGGCCGCTGCTGTTCGCCTCCTGCGGCAACGGCACGCCCCAGCACCTGGCCGGCGAGATGCTGGCCCGGGAGGCGAAGCGCTTTGTGCAGCATGTGCCCTACAAGGGCTGCGGCCCGGCCATCACCGCCGTGGCGGCAGGCCAGGTGGCGGCGGGCATGGTCACGGCCAGCAGTGCTGCGGCCATGATCGCTGCAGGCCGAGTGCGCGCCCTGGCCGTCACGGCGCCGCAGCGACTGCCGCAGCTGGCCGGCGTTCCCACGGTGGCCGAGCGCGGCCTGCCGGGCTTTGCGGTGGAGCAGTGGCACGGCCTGCTGGCACCTGCCGCCACGCCACGGGCCACGGTGCAGGCATTGCATGACACGCTGGAGCAGGCGCTGGCCGATCCCGCCGTCAGCGCTGGCTTGCGCGACCAGGGCTACACCCTGGCGCGGCAGACACCGGGCCAATTCCAGGCGCTGATCGCGGCCGACATCGACCGCTATGCGGCCGTGACGCGTGCGCTGGGCCTGAAGGCCGATTGAAGGCCGATTGAGTGGCCGACTGGCGACTTACTGCATGAACCAGCCGTGGCTGACCACCAGCGACTGGCCGGTCAGCGCATTGCTGGGGAAGCCCGCGAACAGCAGGGCCACGCGGGCCACGTCCTCGGTGGTGGTGAACTCGCCGTCCACGGTTTCCTTGAGCATCACGTTCTTGATGACCTCGTCCTCGCTGATGCCCAGCGTGCGGGCCTGCTCGGGAATCTGCTTGTCCACCAGCGGCGTGCGCACGAAGCCCGGGCAGATCACATTGGCGCGCACGCCGTGCTTGGCGCCTTCCTTGGCCACGGTCTTGGCCAGCCCGATCAGGCCGTGCTTGGCCGTGACATAGGGCGCCTTGAGCAGCGAGGCTTCCTTGGAGTGCACCGATCCCATGTAGATCACGCTGCCGCCGCGGCCTTGCGCATACATGTGCTTGAGGCAGGCGCGCGTGGTGAGGAAGGCACCGTCCAGGTGGATGGCCAGCATCTTCTTCCAGTCGGCAAAACTGAATTCCTCCACCGGATGCACGATCTGTATCCCGGCATTGCTGACCAGGATGTCGATGCCGCCGAAGGCCCGGGCGGCCTCCTCGACCGAGGCGTTGACCTGGGCCTCGTCTGTCACGTCCACGGCAACGCCCATGGCCTGCGCTCCCGTGGCGCGCAGCTCGGCCGCCGTGGCGTCGGCTGCCTCCTTGTTGAGGTCGGCAATGACGATGCGCGCGCCTTCGCTGGCGAACAGCGTGGCGATCTCCTTGCCGATGCCGCTGGCCGAGCCGGTGATGAAGGCGACCTTGTCCTTGAGTTGCATGGTGAGTCTTTCCTGGAGAGTGGATGAAACAGGCCGGTGTCCATCTTCGGCGCGGCCGGCCGCGTGCCCTTGTCGGCGCAGGGACCAGTCTGGCGCCGGTTTCTTAGACGAAACTGAGTCGGCCCGCCCTTCAGGGCGCGGCGGCCTCGCGGTGCCGGGGCTGCTGGAACAGCTCGCAGACCAGTTCGCGCAGCCAGCGCTTGGCCGGTTCCTGCTCGAAGCGCCAGCTCCAGTGCAGCGACACGTCAAAGCGGTGATCGGGCAGATCGGCATCGCGCACCGCATAGCCACCGCGCTCGACAAAGCCGGCCGCGATCTCGGCCGGCATGATCACCGCCAGGTCGGTCTTGCCCACGATGGAGGGCACGGCCATGAAATGTGCGGCCGACAGGCGGATGCGCTCGTCGAGCCGCAGCGCCTGCAGGATGCGCAGCGTCTCCGAATGCGAGCGCACCGCCGCGAAATCCAGCTGGCGCAGCGTGGCCAGCGCCAGTGGCGTGTCTTCGGGCAGGTGCGCCAGTGCGGGGTGGCCGCTGCGCAGCAGCACGCCGTAATGGTCGGACAGCAGCACGGTCTGCCGGGTCCGCGTGCCACCCGGCAGAAAGCCGATGGCGATGTCCAGCGTGCCCCGGTCCAGCGCATCGGCAATGCCGTCCAGCGGCATGGGCAGGGTCTCCAGCTGCACATGCGGGGCGCGATGGTGCAGCGCCTGCATCAGCGGCGGCAGAAAGCGCGCCTCGCCGATGTCGCTCAGGTGGATGCGAAAGCGCTGGCGCGCCTGCAGTGGCTCGAAGCTCTGGGCCTCGGACATGGCGACTTCGAGCACCTCCAGCGCCTGGCGCACGGCCAGCGCCAGGCGCTCGGCACGCGGCGTGGGGCGCACGCCTGCGTGCGCGCGCTCGAACAGCGGATTGCCCAGCAGCAGGCGCAGCCGCGTTACGGCCTGGCTGGCGGCGGGCTGGGACATGCCCAGCTCCTCGGCCGCGCGGCTGACGCTGCAGTGGCGGTACACGGCGTCAAAGACGCGCAGCAGGTTGAGGTCCAGGTTCTTGATATCCATTTGGTGAATATCTCTTAGATGGTTTATTCAATTGCTGGAAATCATAAGCGCCTGCACCATGGGCGCCGATTTCCATGGCCACTGCGCGGCACGCACCGGGCGGCCGGCCCATTCCCCAGGAGACCCCATCTTGCAAGCACCCACCACACCGCGCAGCCAGCCCGCCGAGGCATCCTCTTCCACCGCGACCTACACCGTGCGCCATGCCGTGATCGCCATGCTGCGCGAGCTGGGCATGACGCGCATCTTCGGCAACCCGGGCTCGACCGAGCTGCCGCTGTTCCGCGACTACCCCGAAGACTTCTCCTATGTGCTGGGCCTGCAGGAAACCGTGGTCGTGGGCATGGCCGACGGCCACGCCCAGGCCACGCGCAATGCCAGCTTCGTGAACCTGCATTCGGCTGCGGGCGTGGGCCACGCCATGGCCAACATCTTCACGGCCTTCAAGAACCGCACGCCCCTGGTAATCACGGCAGGCCAGCAGGCGCGCTCGTTGCTGCAGTTCGACCCCTTCCTGCATTCCAACCAGGCCGCCGAGCTGCCTAAGCCCTATGTGAAGTGGAGCTGCGAGCCCGCGCGCGCCGAAGACGTGCCCCAGGCGCTGGCGCGCGCCTACTACATCGCCATGCAGGAGCCGCGCGGCCCCGTGCTGGTCTCCATTCCCGCCGATGACTGGGACAAGCCGGCCGAGCCCGTCACGCTGCGCCATGTGGGCTTCGAGACGCGGCCCGATCCGCGCACGCTGGACCTCATCGGCCAGGCGCTGGGCACCGCGCGTGCCCCGGCCCTGGTCGTGGGCGCGGCCGTGGACCGGGCCCAGGGCTGGGATGCCGTGGTCGCGCTGGCCGAGCGCCACCAGGCCCGCGTCTTCGTGGCCCCCATGAGCGGGCGCTGCAGCTTCCCCGAGGACCATCCCCTGTTCGCCGGCTTCTTGCCCGCCATGCGCGAGCGCATCGTGCAACTGCTGTCCGGCCATGACGTGGTCTTCGCCGTGGGCGCGGCCGCCTTCACCTACCACGTGGAAGGCGAGGGCCCGCACATCCCCGAGGGCACGGCGCTCTACCAGTTGATCGAAGACCCGGCCATTGCTGCATGGGCCCCCGTGGGCACGGCTGCCGTGGGCAATGTGCGCATGGGCGTGGAGGAGCTGCTGCAGCGCCCCGCACCCGCACCGCGCCAGGCGCCCGCACCCCGGCCCGCAGCGCCCGTGCCGGCTGCGCCCGCCGCAGGCGAGCGCATGTCGGTGGCCTTTGCCATGCACACGCTGGCCCAGGTGCGCGACCGCCACAGCATCGTGGTGGAAGAGGCGCCCAGCTCGCGCTCCACCATCCAGACCTACCTGCCCATCTTCCACTCGGGCACCTTCTACACCATGTGCAGCGGCGGCCTGGGCCACAGCATGCCGGCCGCCGTGGGCGTGGCGCTGGCAAAGCCCGAGGCCAAGGTGGTCGCCGTCATCGGCGACGGCTCGGCCATGTATGCCATCCAGGCCCTCTGGAGCGCAGCCCAGCTGCGCCTGCCCATCAGCTTCGTGATCCTCAAGAACCGCCGCTACGCGGCGCTGCAGGACTTCGCCCATGTCTTCGGCTACCGCGAGGGCGAGAAGGTCGAGGGCACGGAACTGCCCGACATCGACTTCGTGGCGCTGGCCCGTGGCCAGGGCTGCGACGGCGTGCATGTGGAGAACGCGGCCGAGCTGTCCGATGTGCTGGCCCGCGCGCTGGCCCATCCCCGGCCCATCGTGGTCGAGGTCGAAGTCGCCTGAGGCGAAGCCCCCTGCAGGAGACACGGCAATGGAAAACACAAGAAGCATAGGCATCCTCGGCGCAGGCGCCATGGGCACCCTGTTCGGCGCGCGGCTGGCCCGCATCGGCCTGGATGTGACCCTGGTCGACGTGAACGATGAGCTGCTGCAGGCCCTGAACCGCGATGGCGCGCGCTGCCACACCGATGAGGGGCTGCTGCAGGCGCGCGTGCATGCGGCGCGGGCCGAGCAGCTCACGGCGGGGCCCGCGCTGTGGCTGGTCTTCACCAAGTCGGCCCATACGCGGGCCGCGCTGCAGGGCATTGCGCATCTCATCGGGCCGGACACGCATTTCCTGAGCCTGCAAAACGGCATAGGCCATGCCGATGTGTTGCGTGAAATGGTGCCGCTCGAACGCATCGCCGTGGGCGTGACCACCTGGCCTGCGCGCGTGATGTCGCCGGGCGAGGTCAGCTCCATGGGGCAGGGCGGTATCCGCTTCATGCCTTGCAATGGCCAGCGCAGCGCGGTCTTCGACCAACTGGCGGATGAACTCAACCGCGCAGGCATGCATTGCCGCATCGACCCGCAGGTGCAGGAAGCCATCTGGGAAAAGCTGGCCTTCAATGCCGCCTTCAACGGCGTGTGCGCCGTGACGCGCCAGACCGTGGACGGACTGGCCAATCCGCAGGGCGAGGCCCTGCTGCAGCGCGTGCTGGACGAGGTGCTGTCCGTCGCCCATGCCCATGGCGTCGCCGCCAGTGCCGAGCGCGTGGGCGCGGCCGTGCGCGATGCGCTGGACCACCACCGGGGCCACCAGCCCTCGATGCTGCAGGACCTGCTGGCTGGCCGTACCACCGAGACGGGCGCCATCCATGGCGCCGTGCTGCAGGTGGCCGACCGCCTGGGCATTGCCGTGCCCGTGACGCGCACGCTGCACGCACTGGTCAGCCTGTCGGAGAACGCGGGCGCCGTCGCACCGCGCTGAACGCGCTCAAGGCAAAACGAGCCACTACAAGAAGGAGACAAGATGCTGCGCAGACAAGCACTCAAGGCCGTACTGGCCATAGGCGCCCCGCCCCTGCTGGGCATGGGCACGGCACACGCACAGACCGGCAAGCCCGTCGAATGGGTGGTGGGCTTTGCCGCAGGCGGCGGCTCGGACGCCGTGGCGCGCACCGTGGGCGAGTCCTTTGGCAAGGCCCTGGGCCGCACCGTGGTCGTCATGAACAAGCCCGGGGCCGGCACCAACATCGCCGCCGAGTACGCGGCGCGCACGCGCGAGCTGGGCAGCCTGGTCTTCACGGCCGACTTCGCCACGCTGGCGGCCAACCCCCACCTGTTTCGCAAGCTGGCCTACAACGCCGAGAAGGACTTCGTGCCCATCGGCCTGCTGGCGCGCTTTCCGCTGTTCCTCGTGGTCGGCAACCAATTGCCGGTGCACAACCTGCAGGAGTTCACGCAGTGGGTGAAGGCCCAGCCAGGCCCCGTCAGCTACGGCAGCCCGGGGCTGGGCACGCCGCATCACCTGGCCACCGAACTGCTGTCGCAGCGCCTGGGCCTGAAGATGTCCCATGTGCCCTATCGCGGCGCGGGGCCGGCCCTGATCGACGTGATCGGCGGCCAGATCCCCTTCATGCTGGCCGACAGCGCGGCGGCGGCCCAGCACATTGCGGCCGGCAAGCTGCGCGTCATCGGCGTGGCCAGCGCCGAGCGGCTCAAGAGCCACCCGTCTGTGCCCACGCTGGCCGAGCAGGGCGTGAAGGATTTCGAGGCCCATGCATGGCAGGGCCTGGTCGCACCCGCAGGCACGGACGACGCCACCGTACAGGCCTGGTCCGTGGCGCTGCAACAGGCGCTGCGCTCGCCTGCCGTGCTGGCGCGTTTCGAGGCGCTGTCGCTGGAGCCGCTGCCCGGCACGCCTGCGCAGATGCGTGACTACTGGCGCAGCGAAAGCCGGCGCTGGGGCCAGGTCATCGAGTCGGCGGGCATACGGCTGGATTGACCGTAGCGCCGCTGCGCCGCTGCTGCTTCAGGCGCCCTCACCGTTTTCAAGAACTCATAACCCAAGGAGACATAGCTCATGCACAAGACAACCCCCTTCAGCCGCTGGCGCCGCCTGGGCCTGCTGGCCCTGCTGGGCGCGACGGCCTCGGTCCCTGCGCTGGCGCAGAAGGCCGGCGACAAATGGCCCGAGCGCCCCGTGCGCCTGGTGGTGAACTTCGCGCCCGGCGGCGCGGCCGATGTGCTGGCGCGCGCCATCACGCCCACCATGTCCCAGGTGCTGGGCCAGTCGGTGGTGGTGGACAACAAGCCCGGCGCGGGCGGCAACATCGGCATCAGCGAAACCGTGCGCGCGCCCAAGGATGGCTACACGCTGCTGCTGAGCTCGGGCGGGGCCATCACCATCAACCCGATGATCTACAGCAAGCTGGCCTTCAATCCCGAAAAGGATTTGACGCCCGTGGCTGCCGTGGCGCGCGTGCATGTGTTCCTGGAGACCAATCCCGCCGTGCCCGCCACCAACGTGGCCGAGTTCATCAAGCACCTGAAGGCCAACCCCGGCAAGCTGTCCTACGGCTCGCCGGGCCAGGGCAGCTCGCCGCATCTGGCCGGCGAGATGTTCAAGCGCATGGCCGGTGTCGATGCCGTGCACGCCCCCTACAAGGGCGCGGGCCCGGCGCTCAGCGACGTGCTCAGCGGGCAGCTGCAGTTCTGGTTCGACCCGGGTCCGGGCCTCAAGCAGGTGGAGGCCGGCAAGCTGCGCCTGCTGGCCATTGGCAGCCCGCACCGCTCGCCGCAGTACCCCAACGTGCCCACGCTGGCCGAAAGCGGCCTGCCGGGCTTTGACGCCGACACGCTGTTCGGCATCTACGCGCCCACGGGCACGCCCGAGTCCGTGATCGAGGCCGTTCGCACTGCCGTGGCCAAGGCGCTGGAGCAAAAGAACGTCAACGATGTCATCCTCACCCTGGGCGCCACGCCCGCGCCCCTGAGCCGCAAGGCCTTCATCGACCACCACGCCACCGAGCGCGAGCGCTTTGGCGAACTGGTGAAAGCCATTGGCCTGAAAGTGGACTGAGCTTTCCCGCAGGCCATCGCCCGCAAGCCGCCCGCTCCGCGCTGGCGGCTTTTTTCTTTCCGGTCCGGGCCGGTCCGGGCCGGGCCGATGGGGCTTGTGCTGGCCATCTTCTATACGAAGGTATATCCCGCATCCACCAATGAACAGGCCAGCCTTCCCAACAAAGGCTGGCCGCAGGCACTTTCGCCTTTGATAATTCCGGGCACATATTGCACTGCAGCAAACAGGGCTCCCGGCCTGCACGGGGACTGCGCCACCCACACGCAAAGGAGTACCCCATGGACCCCGATCCCGATCCTGCCAGGCGCTGCCGCGCCGTCCCTTTCCGTCTTTCCCTTCTTCCATTTCTTGATCTGCCCGGACCCGGGCGGAGGCCTGTGATCGCCTGAAGGGGCGAGAGGTCTGCGCGGGTCCGTGGCGCCCGGAGACCTCAGGATGACCCGCTTTCTCGCTTCTGATCGACCAGGCCGACCCCATGGCCACCCACATGACCGACCACATGGCCTGCACCAGCGCCATCCCTTGCTGGCAGCCGCCTGGCCTGTGGGCGGGCTGCTGATCAGCGTGGCCATGGCCGCCTGCAACGGCCCGGCCGAAACCCAGGCTGCAGTGGCAACCCCCGCCACCGCCGCCCCGCAGCCGGCTCCCGTGCGCCGCGAAGGCAACCTCATCGTGGTGCCCGAAGGCTCGCCGCTGCGCGAGCGCCTGCAGGTGGCCGAGATCGCGCTGCAGCCGCTGCAGACCCGCCTGTCGGCCCCCGCCACCATCGAGGCCGAGCCTGAAAAGCTGGTCCGCATCACGCCGCCCGTGGCGGGCCGCCTGGTGCGCCTACACCACCAGCTGGGCGATGCGGTGAAGGCCGGCGATGCGCTGATCACCATGGACTCCTCCGAGATCTCCAGCGTGCGTGCCGAGCACGCCAAGTCCCAGGCCGCGCTGCTGCACGCGCGCCAGGAATTCGACCGCCAGAAGCTGCTGTTCGATGCCGAGATCGCCGCGCGCAAGGACTACGAGGCCGCGCAGCAGTCGCTGGCCGCCGCGGGGGCCGATGCGCGCGCCGCCTCCGACCACCTGTCCCAGCTGGGTGCGGCCGTGCAGGAAGGCTCGCGCGGCAGCTACGTGGTCAAGTCGCCCATCAGCGGCCGCGTGGTGGAGATGGCGGGCTCGCAGGGCGGCTACTGGAACGATGTGAATGCCTCCGTCATGACCGTGGCCGACCTGCGCAAGGTCTGGCTCAGCGCCAGCGTCAGCGAGCGCGACCTGGCCCATGTGGACGTGGGCCAGCAGGCCCACATCGCGCTGGCCGCCTATCCCGACCTGCAGCTGCAGGGCCGCGTGCAGTACGTGGGCGAGCTGGTGGACACCGCCACGCGCAGCGTCAAGGTGCGCGTGGCCGTGGACAACCCCGAAGGGCGGCTGCGCCCCGGCATGTTTGCGCGCGTGGGCTTCGACGCCCCGGCGCGCCAGGCCTTGATGGTGCCGGCCGCAGCCCTGCTGCAGGGCCAGGTCAGCACGCGCGTCTTCGTGGACAAGGGCGGCTGGCGCTTCGAGCCGCGCGACGTGCAGGTCGGCGCGCAGCAGGACGGCCAGGCCGAGATCCTCTCGGGCCTGGCGGCCGGCGAGCGCGTGGTGGTCAACGGGGGAGTGCTGCTGCAATGATCGAGCGCATCGTCAACATCGGCTTTTCGCGCCGCGGCGTGGTCTGGCTGGTCTTTTGCTTCGCGGCCCTGTATGGCGTGTTCAGCTGGAAGCAGCTGCCGCTGGAGGCCTATCCCGACATTGCCGACGTGACCTCGCAGATCGTCACCCAGGTGCCCGGTCTCGCGGCCGAGGAGATAGAGCAGCAGATCACCATTCCGCTGGAGCGCGCCCTGCTGGCCACGCCCGGCATGCACGTGCTGCGCTCGCGCAGCCTGTTCGCGCTGTCGCTGATCACCGTGGTCTTCGAGGACGGCGTGGACGGCTACTGGGCGCGCCAGCGCCTGAAGGAGCGCATCGACGAGGTCACGCTGCCCTATGGCGCCCGCGCCGGGCTGGACCCCTACAGCTCGCCCACGGGCGAGGTCTACCGCTACACGCTGGAAAGCCCCGTGCGCAGCCTGCGCGAGCTGTCCGAGCTGCAGCAATGGGTGGTGATCCCGCGCCTGAAGAAGGCCCAGTCCGTGGTGGACGTGACCAACTTCGGCGGCCTGACCACGCAGTTCATGCTGGAGCTGGACCCGGCGCGGCTGCTGCAGTACGGGCTGGCGCTGTCCCAGGTGATCGAGGCCATCAATGCCAACAACGCCAGCGGCGGCGGCAGCGTCATCGACCGGGGCGATGTCTCCTATGTGGTGCGTGGCGTGGGCCTGCTGGGCTCGCTGGACGACATGGGCAACGTGGTCGTCAAGACCACGGACAGCGGCACGCCCGTGCTGGTCAAGGACCTGGGGCGGCTGACCTACGGCAACGTGGAGCGGCGCGGCATCCTGGGCAAGGACGGCAACTCCGACACCCTGCAGGGCATCGTGCTGCTGCTCAAGGGCTCCAACCCCTCGCAGGCGCTGGAGGGCATCCACGCCGCCGTGGAGGAGCTCAACGGCAAGCTGCTGCCGCCCGACGTGAAGGTCGTGCCCTACCTGGACCGCACCACGCTGATCGAGCGCACCACCCACACCGTGGGCAAGACCCTGGCCGAAGGCCTGATCGTCGTCACCCTGGTGCTGCTGGTCTTCCTGGGCAGCCCGCGCGCGGCGCTGATCGTGGCGCTGACCATTCCCATGGCGCTGCTGCTGGCCTTCATCTTCATGCACCACGCGAAGATTCCGGCCAACCTGCTGTCGCTGGGCGCCATCGACTTCGGCATCCTGGTGGATGGCGCCGTGGTCGTGGTCGAGAACATCCTGCGGCGCCGCGAGGCCGACCAGAACCGGCCGCTCACGCCCAGGGACGCCATCACGGCCACGCTGCAGGTGGCGCGGCCCATCTTCTTCGGCATGTGCGTGATCGCGGCCGCCTACCTGCCGCTGTTCGCCTTCGAGCGCATCGAGTACAAGCTGTTCTCGCCCATGGCCAGCGCCGTGGGCGCGGCCCTGGTCGGGGCGCTGGCCGTGGCCCTGCTGCTCACGCCGGCCCTGGCCTGGCTGGCCTTCCGCAGGCCGCGCAGGATTTTCCACAACCCCGTGCTGCACCGGCTGGGTACGGCCTATGACCGCTTCCTGGGCGTGGCCGTGGGCCGCGTGCGCTGGCTGGCGGGGGCGGTGGTGGCCTCGCTGCTGGCGCTGGGCGTGCTGGCCGGCACCATGGGCCGCGACTTCCTGCCGTACCTGGACGAAGGCTCCATCTGGCTGCAGGTGCAGATGCCGCCCGGCATCACGCTGGACAAGGCGCGCGACATGGCCGACGCGCTGCGCAGCGCTGCGCTGGAGTTCCCCGAGGTCTCCTACATCGTCACCCAGACCGGGCGCAACGATGACGGCACGGATTACTGGACGCCCTCGCACATCGAGGCCAGCGTGGGCCTGCATCCCTATGGCGAATGGAAGTCGGGCCTGACCAAGCAGCAGCTGATCGCGAAGATGGCCGCGCGCTTCGACCAGCTGCCCGGTTATTCCGTGGGCTTCATGCAGCCCATGATCGACGGCGTGCAGGACAAGCTGTCCGGCGCGCACAGCGACCTCACGGTGAAGGTCTTCGGCCAGGATCTGGCCGAGGACCGGCGCGTGGCCGATGCCCTGGTGGCCGTGCTGGAGAAAGTGCCCGGCGCGGCCGATGTGGCCGTGGACGTGGAGCCGCCGCTGCCCAACCTGCGCATTGCGCTGGACCGCGCGGCGGCCGCGCGCTACGGCATCAATGCCTCCGAGGTGGCGCAGCTCATCTCCACCGGCGTGGGCGGGGCCTCCATCGGCCAGCTGTACGTGGGCGAGCGCAGCTACGACATGGCCGTGCGCTTCACGCCCGACACGCGCAGCAGCCCCGAGGCCATCGGCGCGCTGCGCCTGTCGGCGGCCAACGGCGCCCAGGTGCCGCTGGCTGACGTGGCACGCATCACCACCACCGTGGGCCAGAGCGTCATCGTGCGCGAGGGCGGGGAGCGCCACATCCTCGTCAAGCTCAATGTGCGTGGCCGCGACTTGGCGGGCTTCCTCAAGGATGCGCACACCGCCATCGACCAGTACCTGGACTACGACCGCCAGAAGCTGCACATCGAGTGGGGCGGGCAGTTCGAGAACCTGCAGCGTGCCGAGGCGCGGCTGCTCATGATCCTGCCGCTGACGCTGGGCATCATGCTGGTGCTGCTGTTCGGCGAGTTCGGCAACCTGCGCCAGCCGCTGCTGGTGCTGGGCGTGGTGCCGCTGGCCATGATCGGCGGCTTTGCGGGCCTGCACCTGCGCGGCATGACGCTCAACGTCTCCAGCGCCGTAGGCTTCATCGCGCTGTTCGGCGTGGCCGTGCTCTCGGGCGTGCTCATGGTCTCGCAGATCAACCGGCTGCGCCGCGAGGACGGCCTGAGCCTGCGCGAAGCCGTGCTCGAAGGCGCCTCCAGCCGCATGCGCCCTGTGCTGATGACGGCCACCGTCGCGGCCTTCGGCCTCACGCCGGCCATGCTGGCCACGGGCCTGGGCAGCGACGTGCAGCGGCCCCTGGCCACCGTCGTCGTCTGCGGCCTGTTCAGCGCCACCTTGCTGACCCTGCTGCTGCTGCCCAACCTCTACTACGTGATCGAGGCCCGTGCCGCCCGCGCGGCCGAACGCCGCCAGCGCCGCGCCGCTGAACGCGGTGAGAGCGGCGATCTGGATGCCGCCGAGGACGAGGGCGGGCATCGCACCGCAACGAGCCAACCCCATTGATGCGAGTCGCCATGCAAACGACCCCTTTCTTCCCCAGGCAGGCCCTGGCCCTGCTGCTGTGCCTTGGCGCCGCAGCCCAGGCGCAGACGGCGCCGTCCGCCGGCGTGCGCTTTTCCGACTACCTCAACGCCGTGGAGCAGCACAGCCCCCTGCTGCGCTCGGAGGAACAGGGCGTGGAATCCGCGCGTGCCGGCATCGGCATCGCCGGCATTCGCCCCGACCCCAACCTCACGCTGGGCGCCTCGCGCGAGCAGGTGCGCACCGGCCAGCCCAGGCCCACCACGCGCAACTACGAGATCAGCATGGAGCTGGAGACGGGCGGCAAGCGCGCCGCGCGCATCCGGTCCGCACGCAGCCAGGTGCGCCTGTCCGAGGCCGGCCTTGAAGGCGTGCGCAGCCAGCTGTTCTCCGATGCCGCCCAGGACTACACCCAGGCCTGCCGCGACTCGCTGGCGCTGGAGCGCAAGCAGCAGACGCTGAAGGCGCTGGGCGATGTGGTGCAGGCCAACGAACTGCGGCGCAAGGCCGGCGACATCGGCGGCGTGGAATGGCTGCAGTCGCGCGTGGAGCGCGACCGCTTCCAGGCCGAGGTGGTGCAGGCGCGCGCCGAGGCGCAGACCGCGCGGCTGGCGCTGTCCGTCCCGCTGGGACGCCGCCTGTCCGAAGTCTTTGCCAGCGACACGCTGCAATGCGGCTTCATGGAATTGGCCGAAGACTCGGGGCTGGAGGATGCCGACGCCCTGGTCGCCCAGGCCCTGCAGTCGCGCGCCGAGGTGCGCATCGCCCAGGCGGCGCTGGAGCATGCGCGCGACAACGCGGGCCTGGCCCAGGCCAACCGCTGGGTCAATCCCACGCTGGCGGTGGGCATGGCCGCCGTGCCGTCCACGGCTGCCGGCACCGATGCCCAGGGCAATCCCTTCGATGGCGGCGGGCGCTCGCGCACGCTGTCGGTCTCGGTCAGCGTGCCGCTGCCGCTGTCGCGCCTGGACCGGGGCGATCTGGTGCAGGCCGAGGCGGCCGTGACCCAGGCCATGCTGGCCCTGCAGCAGGCCCAGAACCGGGCCGAGGCCGATGTGCGCGGCGCGCGCTTTCGCCTGACCGCCGCGCGCGAGAACGTGCAGCGCTACCGCGACGGCGTGTTGCGCGATGCGCAGCGCGTGCTCGAGGGCATACGCCTGTCCTACCGGCATGGCGAGGCTTCGCTGCTGGAGCTGCTGTCCGCCCAGCGCTCGGCCGACGAGGCCTACCTGGGATCGCTGGAGGCCGAGACCGAGCTGGCCAAGGCCACGGTGGAGCTGCAGCTGAGCGTGGGCCGGCGACCCGCCCTCTGATCGCGGGAGGGCAGGGCATCTTGCGACACAATCGACACGCCCTCATCGCAGCCCTGCACGCCATGACCACCGCTCTGCGCCGCTTTCCCCATTGGCCCCGGGCCCTGATCCTGGCGGCCATGGGCGTCGCCATGGCCGCGATCTTCGCGCTCGACACGCTGACCGACTACGCCGTGGCGGCCGCCGTGTTCCATACCGCCATCATCCTGGTGGCGGTGCGCTGGTTCAGCCCGCGCGTGGTCATCGGGCTCACGGCGCTGTGCATCGTGCTGACCCTGGCCAGCTTTGCGCTCACGCCTGCCGGTGCCTATCGCACCGGACTGATCAACATGGTGATCAGCATCCTGGCCATTGCCATCACGGCCTATCTGGGCCTGAAGATGGTGGCGGCCCAGAACGCGGCCCATGAGGCGCGCACCCAGCTGATGCGCATCACCCAGACCACCAGCCTGGGGCAGTTGACGGCCTCCATCGCCCATGAGGTCAACCAGCCGCTGGCGGCCATCGTCACCAGCGGCAATGCCTGCCAGCGCTGGCTGGCCCAGGAGCCGCCCAATCTGGCCAAGGCCGGCCAGGCGCTGGAGCGCATCCTGGGCGATGCGCAGCGCGCCAGCGATTTCATTGCCCGCATCCGCAGCATGGCGCGCGGCGAGGCGCCCAGCCGCCAGTCCTTCGACCTCAACGACGCTGTGCGCGAGATGGCGCGCCTGTCGGATGCCGAGCTGGACCGGCGCGGCGTGGCCCTGGACCTGCAACTGGCGCCCGCGCTGCAGCCGGCCTGGGCCGACCGCGTGCACATCCAGCAGGTGCTGGCCAACCTGCTGATCAATGCCATGGATGCCATGCAGGGCACGCCGGCCGCGCAGCGGCGCATCACCGTCACCACCCAGGCCCTGGGCCAGCAACTGGTGCTGACCGTGGCCGATGCGGGCGAAGGCCTGTCGCCGCTGGCCCGCACCCACCTGTTCGATGCCTTCTGGACCACCAAGCCCGACGGCATGGGCCTGGGCCTGAACATCTGCCGCCACATGGCCGAGGCCAACGGCGGCCGCATCTGGGCCACGGACCGCGAGGACATGCGCGGCGGCACGGTCTTTCACATCACCATTGCCTGCGCCCCGGCCACGGGCGACAGGTCTTCCACGGGATTGCGCCATGGTTGAACCCTCCACGGCCGAAGCCGAGGCACTTGTCTACATCGTCGATGACGACGCCTCGGTGCGTGCCGCCATCGAGGACCTGCTGGCCTCGGTGGGCCTGTGCGTGCGCGCCTTCGGCGCCACGCGCGAGTTTCTGGACCACTGGCAGCGGCAGCCGCCCGTGGGGCCTGCATGCCTGGTGCTGGACATCCGCATGCCGGGCCAAAGCGGCATGGACTTCCGGCGCCAGATGCTGGAGATGGGCCTGAAGCTGCCCACCATCTTCATCACCGGCCATGGCGACATTCCCATGAGCGTGGAGGCCATGAAGACCGGCGCCATCGAGTTCCTGACCAAGCCCTTCCGCGACCAGGACCTGCTGGACGCTATCCAGCAGGGCATTGCCCTGGACCGCCAGCGCCGCGCGCTGGAGGCCGGCGAACAGGCGCTGCGCGCCTGCTGGCAATCGCTGTCGCCGGGCGAGCAGGAAGTGGTCGTGGGCGTGGTGCGCGGCCTGCTGAACAAGCAGATCGCGGCAGACCTGGGCGTGAGCGAAATCACGGTGAAGGTGCGGCGTGGCCAGGCCATGCGCAAGATGCAGGTGCGCACGCTGGCCGACCTGGTGCGTGCGCTGGAGCGGCTGGATATCCGCTGAGGTGTCCTGGCAGGCCGGGCGCAGGCCAGGGGCAGGCCTGCCGCAACGCTTCAGTGGGCGTGTCCGTGCGCCGGTGCCTGCGCAGGCCCGCTTGCGGCACTGGCGGCACTGGCGGCATCCAGCGCCAGGAAGTGGTGGACCACGGGCCGCTCGGGGCCGATATGAAAGCGCAGCGCCTGGGCCTGCAGATCGGCATCGGCCCTGGACACGCGCTGGTGCTGGCGCAGATGCTCGGCCCAGGACTCCACCAGGAACCACTCGATCACCCGGCCCGGCTCGCCCGTGTGCTCGGCAATGCCCCAGGCATAGGCGCCGTCGCGCCGCCGCTCGCGCGCCACATGCTGCATGGCCTCGATGAAGGCTGGCAGGTCGTCGCGGCGCACCTGGTACTCCACCTGGATCATCACCGGGCCACGGTCATGGGCCACGGGCTCGGCCAGCAGCGGCTCGGGCCAGTGGTTGGAGGCCTGCAGGTCCGCCTCGCCCGTGGGCAGCTTGATGCGGTGGAACACCAGCGAGATGGCCACCAGGCCCGCCGCGCCGATCAGCAGCGCCGTGGGAATGCCCACGCCCTGCGCGAAGAGCCCCCAGGCCAGGCTGCCGCCCGCCATGGCGCCGTTGAACACCATCAGGTAGATGGCCAGCCCGCGGCCGCGCACCCAGTTGGGCAGCACCGCCTGGGCCACGCCGTTGAGCGTGGTCAGCGCAATGATCCAGCCCAGGCCCAGCACCAGCATCAGCAGCACGGCGGCCCATTGCGGCGGCGCGGTGGACAGCGCGGCCATCACGGCGGCGCTGAGCACGGAGGACAGCAGCACCAGGCCATCGGCATCCAGCCTTTTGCGCAGGCGCGGCAGCACCAGCGCACCCAGGATGGCGCCTGCGCCCACGGCGCCCAGCATCACGCCGTAAAAGCCTGCCGAGCCGCCCAGCATGCGCCGCGCCACCAGCGGCAGCAAGGCCCAGACCGAGCTGGCGAAGAGGAAGAACACGGCGGCGCGCAGCAGCACCACATGCAGCTCGCGGCTGGAGCGGGCATAGCGCAGGCCTGCGCGGAAGGCGCCGAAGAACTGCTCGTTCAGGGCCGAGGCCTCGGCCTTGGGGCGCGTCCACCAGACCAGCGCGGCGATCACGAACACATAGCTGGCCACGTCCGCGCCATAGGCCGCCGCCGCGCCGAAGCTGGCCAGCAGCAGGCCGCCGGCCGCAGGGCCCAGGGCGCGTGCGATGTTGATGCCCAGCGAGTTCAGCGCCACCGCGTTCTTGAGGTCGCTGCGCGGCACCAGCTCGGGCACGATGGACTGCCAGGTCGGCCCCATCAGCGCCGCGCCTATGCCGCCCACGAAGGTCAGCGCCACCAGGTACTCCACGGTCAGCGTGTTGGTGCGTGCCAGCAGCAGCAGGCTGGCGCTGACGGCGGCCAGCAGGATCTGGATGCCGATCAGGAAACGGCGGCGGTCCAGGATGTCGGACAGCACGCCGGCCGGAATCGCCAGCAGGAAGATGGGCAGCGTGGCCGCCGTCTGGATCAGAGCCACGGCGGCCGGGCTGGCCGACAGCTCGGTCACCATCCAGGAGCTGGCCACATCGCGCATGAAGCTGCCGATATTGCCCAGCACCGTGGCCGCCCACAGCACCGCGAACACGGGCTGGCGCAGCGGCGCGAAGCTGCCGGAGGCGGTGGTTGCGGGTGCGCTCGAATCAGCGGACATGGCGCTCTCCCAGGTCATGCCAGGCGACGAACAGGAAGCCGCCGACCAGGCCCAGATGCTCGAAGAAGGAATTGGCCGCCATGAAGCGCTCCTGCCCTGCAGGAAGCTCCCAGAAGCGCAGCGCGACGAAGGTGGCCAGCAGCGTGAACGCGGCCAGCGCCAGGGCGCCCAGCCAGCGCAGCCGGCCGGTGATGATCATGGCCGAGGCGCCCAGCTCCAGCGCGATCACCAGGACTGCGAACAGAGGTGCCGGCGACAGGCCGAAGTGGGCCATCTCGCCCAGCGCACCGGGAAAGTCGGTGAGCTTGACCAGGCCGCCCTGCAGATAGGCGGCGCACAGGCCCAGGTAGGCCACCAGGCGCACGGCCTGGCTGCCGAACACCGGGCGCGCGGCGGCCGCAAGGCGGCCGGAGAAAGTACTGGCTTGGGTCATGGCGGGTGTCATGCGTGTGGTCCTCAGGCCATCCAGCAGGAGCAGCCCAGCGCGCCGAAGAAGCTCTTGGGGTCGGAGGCCGGCACGTTCGAGGCCCATGCGTCGGCATGGCTGTGGCCGTGCATGCCGCAGCTGGTGCCGCAGCCGCAGGCCGCCGCCAGGCTGCGGTAGCGCGCGGGGTTGAGCGAGTTCCTGCCCGCACCCTCGGGCTCGCCCCAGGCGCCGTAGCCGCCAAAGCGCCGCACGGGCGACCAGTCGGGCATGGCCGGCGGCAGCGGGTTGTCGTCATGCTGCTGGAAGGGACCTGCGCCATAGACCACGCGGCCGCCCACCACGGTGAGGTCGGAGGTGAGGAAGGAGATCTCGTCCTCGGGCACGGCGAAGTAGTCCTTGCTGGGCACGATCATGTCGGCCAGCTGGCCCACCTGGATGCGGCCGCGCAGGCCTTCCTCGTTGGAGAACCAGGCCACGTTCTCGGTCCACATGCGCAGCGCGGTCTCGCGGTCCAGCAGGTTGCGCTGGGGGTACATCTGCAGGCCGCCCACGGTCTTGCCCGTCACCATCCACGACAGCGACACCCAGGGGTTGTAGGAGGCCACGCGCGTGGCGTCCGTGCCGGCCGAGGTCTTCACGCCGCGCTCCAGGATCTTCTTGACGGGCGGCGTGGCCTCGGTGGCGCGTGCGCCGTAGCGTTCGGTGAAATACTCGCCCTGGTAGGCCATGCGGTGCTGCACGGCAACGCCGCCGCCCAGCGCCGCAATGCGGTCGATGGACTTGTCCGAAATGGTCTCGGCATGGTCGAAGAACCAGTTCAGGCCGTTGATGGGCGTGTCGCGGTGCACCTTCTCGAACACATCGAGCGCGCGCGAGATGGTCTCGTCATAGGTGGCGTGCAGGCGCCACGGCCATTGGTTCTGCACCAGCACGCGCACCACTTCCTCCAGGTCGCCCTCCATGCTGGGGGGCATGTCGGGGCGCGGCTGGCGGAAGTCCTCGAAGTCGGCGGCCGAGTACACCAGCATCTCGCCCGCGCCGTTGTGGCGGAAATAGTCGTTGCCCTGCTTGTACTTCACGCTTTGCGTCCAGTTGAGGAAGTCGGCCTTCTCCTCCTTGGGCTTTTGCGTGAACAGGTTGTAGGCCAGGCGCACGGTGATCTGGTTGGCGTCGCTGAGCTTCTGGATCACGTCGTAGTCGTCGGGGTAGTTCTGAAAGCCCCCGCCCGCATCGATGACGCCGGTCACGCCCAGGCGGTTGAGTTCGCGCATGAAGTGGCGCGTGGAATTCACCTGGTAGTCCAGCGGCAGCTTGGGGCCCTTGGCTAGCGTGCTGTAGAGGATGGTGGCGTTGGGCTTGGCCAGCAGCAGGCCCGTGGGGTTGCCGTTGGCATCGCGCGTGATCTCGCCGCCTGCGGGCTGGGGCGTGTCGCGGGTGTAGCCCACGGCACGCAGGGCGGCGGCGTTGAGCAGGGCGCGGTCATACAGGTGCAGCAGGAACACCGGCGTATCGGGTGCGATGGCATTGATCTCGTCGATGGTGGGCAGGCGCTTTTCCACGAACTGGTGCTCGGTGAACCCCCCGACCACGCGCACCCACTGCGGCGCAGGCGTGATGGCCACCTGGCGCTTGAGCATGTCCAGCGCATCGGCCAGCGAGCGCACGCCGTCCCAGCGCAGCTCCAGGTTGAAGTTCAGGCCGCCACGGATCACGTGCGTGTGGTTGTCGAACAGGCCGGGCAGCACACTGCGGCGCTGCAGATCGATGCGGCGCGTGCCGCTGCCGGCCAGGGCCAGCACCTCGGCGTCCGAGCCCACGGCGATGAACCGGCCGTCCTTCACGGCCACGGCGGTGGCGGTGGGCTGGGCCTTGTTCAGCGTGGTGAAGCGGCCGTTGTGGAAGATGACTTCGGGCGTGGAATCGGACATGGAGGCTCCTTGGCGAGCGTTGGTGGTGCAACCCAGCAGTCCACCCATGGCAAGGGTGGCGGCGGAGCCCAGGACTTTTCTGCGCGTGGTCATGGTGCAGTTTTCTTGGAGAGAGGGGGAGGGGTCAGCCGTGGTGCCGATCGGCATCGGCATCGGCGTTCTTGCGGCCGGGCAGCTGGCCCAGCACATGCTCGGTGGCCTGCGTCTTGCTGCAGGCGCTGCGCAGGTCCATGCCCTGCAGCAGATGCCGGCCCACGGGCACGATCTGCTCGCCGGCCAGGATGCCCAGCAGGCCGACCAGGGCCACCAGCGGCGGTGCGGGCGAGCGCACCTGCAGCAGGCTGTAGACCACACCGACCAGCAGGCCGGCCCCCAGGGAAAGTGCATAGAGCTTCATGGCGAGACTCCTTTGGCGGGCCGGCGGCGGCGCTGGTGCTCAGACCTTGGCGGGGTTCGGGCCCATGGTCTCGCCGTGCTGCACGCGCTCGGCGGCCTTGTGCACCATGGTGTAGGCATAGTCCACGCCCATGCCGTAGGCGCCGGAATGCTCGCGCACGATGTCCATCACCGCGTCGTAGGTCTCGCGGCGGGCCCAGTCGCGCTGCCATTCCAGCAGCACCTGCTGCCAGGTCACGGGCACCACGCCGGCCTGCACCATGCGGTCCATGGCGTAGTTGTGCGCGTCCAGCGACGTGCCGCCCGAGGCGTCGGCCACCATGTAGATCTCGTAGTCCGTGTCATGCAGGGCCGACAGGGCGAAGGTGGTGTTGCACACCTCGGTCCACAGGCCGGAGACCACGATCTTCTTGCGGCCCTGGGCGGCGTTCCTGGCCAGTGCGTCCCGCACGTTCTGGTCGTCCCAGGAATTCATGGAGCTGCGCTCCAGCAGTGGGTGCTCGGGGAACACGGCCAGCAGTTCGGGATAGGTGTGGCCGGAGAAGCTGCCCGTCTCCACCGTGGTGATGGTGGCGGGAATGCCGAAGGCCTTGGCCGCCTTGGCCAGGCCCACCACGTTGTTCTTGAGCACCTGGCGGTCGATGGACTGCACGCCGAAGGCCATCTGGGGCTGCTGGTCGATGAAGATGATCTGGCTGTTGGCGGGCGTCAGGACTTCGAGGTACTTGCGGTCGGTCATGGTGATCTCCTGGAGGGGTTGGACGGGGTACGGGAAATGTTTTCTTGGGAAGAGGCGGGCAGGGCGCTTCAGCGCGCCGTGTCGACGAGCACCAGCTCGGTGTCGGCCAGGGCCGTCACACGGAAGCTGTCCACATCGCTGATGGCGGCGCCGTCGCGCTCCTGCAGCGTCACGCCGTCGATCTGCACCGAGCCGCTGGCCGGCACCAGGTAGCCCAGGCGGTCGCGGCCGATGCGGTACTCCGTGCTCTCGCCGGCCTTCAGCGTGGCGCCCAGCACCCGGGCGGCCGTGCGGATGGGCAGGGCGTCCTCGTCACCGGGCAGGCCGCTGGCCAGGGCCACGAAGCTGCCCGAGCGCTCGCCCTTGGGGAAGGGCTTGGCACCCCAGGACGGGGGCTGCTGGCCGCGCTCGTCGGGCATGATCCAGATCTGGAAGATCCGCGTCGTGTCCTTTTCCTGGTTGTATTCCGAGTGGCGGATGCCGGTGCCCGCGCTCATCACCTGCACATCGCCCGCTTCGGTGTGGCCCTTGTTGCCCAGGCTGTCCTGGTGGGTGATGGCGCCTTCACGGACATAGGTGATGATTTCCATGTTGGCGTGGGCATGGGGCGGGAAGCCCGTGCCGGCGGCGATGGTGTCGTCGTTCCACACCCGCAGCGCGCCCCAGCCCATGCGGGCCGGATCGTGGTAGCCGGCGAAGGAAAAGTGATGCTTGGCATCGAGCCAGCCGTGGTTGGCACCGCCAAGGGCTTGGAAGGGACGGCGTTCGATCATGGTGTTCTCCTGCTGCGTTGTGTGTTGCGATGGATGAACTTTATGTTTTGCCGATCAAGAAGAGAATAGAAAATATGCAAAGACATCTATTCCAAAACTTTCATGCCAAGACTTCCTGACCTCGAAGCCTGGGCCGTCTTCGCCAAGGTGGCCGAAACGGGCTCTTTCGCCAAGGCCGCCGCCGACCTGGGCGTCTCCCAGCCCACCATCTCCAAGGCCATCACGCGGCTGGAGACGCGGCTCAAGACCAGCCTGTTCCACCGCACCTCGCGGCGCATGTCGCTGACGGCCAGCGGCCAGGCCTCGCTGGAGCGCGCCGCGCGCATCCTGGCCGAGGGCGAGGCCGTGGAGGCCGAGATCAGCGAGCAGTCCAAAAGCCTGCGCGGCCCCATCCGCATTGCGGCGCCCATGTCGTTCGGCATCTCGCACCTGGCGCCGGCCGTGCCCGCCTTCATGGCCGAGCACCCGGAAGTCACGCTGGACCTGCACTTCAGCGACGAGCTGATCGACGTCGTGGCCCAGGGCTTCGACATCGCGCTGCGCATCTCCTCGCTGCCCGACTCCAGCCTGCTGGCGCGGCGCCTGTGCACGGTGCGCCTGCTGCTGGTGGGATCACCCGAATACTTCGAGCGCCACGGCCGCCCCACCCATCCGCGCGAGCTGGCGCAGCACCGCGCGCTGCGCTATGTGCACAGCCGCCTGGGCGAGGCCTGGCGCTTCGTGCATGCGCGCCGCGGCGAGTTCGCCCAGGTCGTTCCCACGGCCATGCGCGTGAACAATGCCGAGGGCCTGGCGCCGGCCCTGCGCGCCGGGCTGGGCCTGGCCCTGCAGCCCGAATTCCTGGCCTGGGAAGATTTGCAATCGGGTGCGCTGCAGACCTGCATGGACGACTGGCAGGTGCCCTCCATCGCCCTGCACATCGTCACGCCGCCGGGGCGCGCCCGGCCGGCGCGCGTGCAGGCGCTGATCGATTTCCTGGCTGCGCACTTCGCGCTGGCGCCCTGGGCGCGTGAGCCGCAGGCGTAGATCGCAAAAAGGGGAGGGCTTCGGTGGGAGGGCTTCGGCCTCAGCTGGCCCAGGAGGCCGGCAGCAGCTGCAGCAGCACCACCGTCATCACCACATAGCGCAGGAACTTGCCGATGGCCATGTAGAACACGCAGGGCCAGAACGGCAGCCGCAGCCAGCCGGCCACGGCGCACAGCGGATCGCCCACCACGGGCAGCCAGCTCAGCAGGCAGGCCTTGGCGCCCAGGCGGCGCAGCCACACGCGGGCGCGGCGCTCATGGCGGGACAGGGCGCGGGGCGGCTTGGCCCGCAGATCCTCGGGCAGTCCGGCGCGCCGCCGCTCGCGGGCCGCGCGCCAGGCCTTGTGCGCACCCAGGCCCATCCACCAGCTGATGGCGCCGCCCAGCGTATTGCCGGCCGTGGCCACGAAGACCGTTTGCCAGAACAGATCGGGGTTGAGCTGCAGCAGGCCGACCACCGCAGGCTCGGAGCCCAGCGGCAGCAGCGTGGCCGAAATCAGGGCCACGATGAACACGGTGCTGAGGCCGAACTGCGGCAGCGCCAGCCAGCTCAGCAATTGATGCATCCAGACTTCCATAGGTGCTGTAAGTGTAGGTCTGCGCTGGCTGACGCTTTGTCGGCCTGAAGCTATCGTGGGGCCTGTTCCAGAACCACAAGCACAGGGGGCGTCATGCAGACAGGGCGGATTGCAGGATGGGCGGGATGCGCGGCATTGGGAATGGCAGCAGCCGGCTTGGCCGGCTGCGCTGCGTTGCAGCCATCGCCGGGCAAGGACACCACCGTGGTGGCTCAGGCCGCTGCCCAGGCGCCGCCCACCCAGGCTGCACCGCCCTCCGCCTGGAGCAAGGCGCTGCAGGCCAAGGGCTGCACCCTGCCGGACCCGGCCGTGGGCGACAGGCTGGAGCAGCTGCAGCGCGAGCTGGAGCCGCTGGGCCTGGAGCCGCGTCTGCAAGGCTGCGTGAGCCTGGCCGGGTCCGAGCCCGGCCCGGCCCTGGTGCTGGACGCCTGGGTGACCGACGGGCGCAAGGCCATGGCCGTGGTGCGCGGCCCGCTGGCCGACGGCGAGGCGCTGGACCTGGGACTGGAGGCTGGGCTGCAGACAGCTGGGCTGCAGGCAGCCGGGCAGCCGAAAGCCGGGCTGCAGAAGGTCGGCCTGCGCCCCATGCCCGACGACCAGGTCTCTCCCGACGTGCAATTCAACCGCCGCTGGTGGCAGGGCCGGCTGGGTGCCTACGGGCTGCAGGCCGTTCCGGGCCAGGTGCGCACCTTCGTGCCCACACCATGAAAACTGCGCACTGTCTTGTTTTCGCTGCTTGGCCGTCTTGACGGCCCGGTTTTAGCCCTGCTGAAAATTTGGGCAGGTACAATCTTGGTCCTTTGTTGCCGCCCGTTTTGTGCTCGGCGCGCGCATTTTCTCCGGCTTTTCCGATGTCTTCCCCACCCCTGTCCATAGGCCCCCATGCCCTGGCCAATCGCCTGTTCGTCGCCCCCATGGCCGGGGTGACGGATCGGCCGTTCCGCCAGCTGTGCAAGGCCCTGGGCGCGGGCTACGCGGTCAGCGAGATGGTGACATCACGCAAGGACCTGTGGAACAGCCTCAAGACCTCGCGCCGCGCCAACCATGAAGGCGAGCCCGGCCCCATCGCGGTGCAGATCGCGGGCACGGACGCCGAGATGATGGCCGAGGCCGCGCGCTACAACCTGGACCGCGGCGCCCAGATCATCGACATCAACATGGGCTGCCCGGCCAAGAAGGTCTGCAACAAATGGGCCGGCTCGGCCCTGATGCAGAACGAGGCCCTGGCCGTGGAGATTGCCCAGGCTGTTGTAGAGGCCTGCGCCCCGCACGGCGTGCCCGTCACGCTGAAGATGCGCACCGGCTGGTGCGACGCGCACAGGAACGCCGTGGTGCTGGCCCGCCGCTTCGAGGAGGTGGGCATACAGATGCTCACCGTGCACGGCCGCACGCGCGAGCAGGGTTACAAGGGCTTTGCCGAGTACGACACCATCGCTGCCGTCAAGGCGGCGGTGCGCGTGCCCGTGGTGGCCAATGGCGACATCACCAGCCCCGAGAAGGCGCGCGACGTGCTCGCCTACACGGGCGCCGATGCCGTGATGATCGGCCGCGCGGCCCAAGGCCGGCCGTGGATCTTCCGCGAGATCGCGCACTTCATGGCCACGGGCGAGCACATGGCCCCGCCGCTGGTGGCCGAGCTGCGCCGGCTGCTGCTGGACCACCTGCAGGACCACTACAGCCTGTACGGCGAGGGCACCGGCGTGCGCAGCGCGCGCAAGCACATCGCCTGGTACCTGCGCAGCCTGCCGGGCGGTGAAGCATTCAGACAACACATCAACACCATCGAGGACTGCGCGGTGCAATGGCAGGCCGTGGCCGACTATCTGGACGCCCTGGGCGCACAGATGGACCGGATACCGGCCGCCATCGATGCCGGCGCCACAAGCGCCGAATTCGGAGAGCCCGCAGGAATGACAGTATGAGCAACCAGAACATCGAACAATGCGTGCGTGAAAGCCTGGAGGGGTATTTCCGCGATCTCGACGGCGAAAAGCCCAACGGCATGTACGACATGCTGATCCACCTGGTCGAAAAGCCGCTGCTGGAAGTGGTGATGACCCAGGCCGACAACAACCAGTCCCGCGCTGCCGACTGGCTGGGCCTGAACCGCAACACGCTGCGCAAGAAGCTGCTCGAGCACGACATGCTCTGAGCGGCACGAATCTCCATTTTTTCAAACTCCCTGCACTGACGCCCATGAACGCCCTGCTCTCCGTCTCTGACAAGACCGGTATCGTCGAATTCGCCCAAGGCCTGCACGCCCTGGGCATCAAGCTGCTGTCCACCGGCGGCACCGCCAAGCTGCTGGCCGAGGCCGGCCTGCCCGTGACCGAGGTGGCCGAAGTCACCCAGTTCCCCGAAATGCTGGACGGCCGCGTCAAGACCCTGCACCCCAAGGTCCACGGCGGCCTGCTGGCGCGCCGCGAGCTGCCCGCCCACATGGCGGCCCTCAAGGAGCACGGCATCGACACCATCGACCTGCTGGTAGTGAACCTCTACCCCTTCGAGGCCACCGTGGCCAAGGCCGGCTGCACGCTGGCCGACGCCATCGAGAACATCGACATCGGCGGCCCGGCCATGGTGCGCTCTGCCGCCAAGAACTGGGCCGACGTGGGCGTGATCACCGACGCCGGCCAGTACGAGGCCGTGCTGGGTGAACTCAAGGCCAACGGAAAGCTGTCCGACAAGCTGCGCTTTGCGCTGTCCGTGGCCGCCTTCAACCGCATCGCCCAGTACGACGGCGCCATCAGCGACTACCTCTCCAGCGTGAAGTTCGAGGACGAGAAGCTCTCCGAAACCTACGTGCCCGAGCGCAGCCCCTTCCCCGACCAGAGCAACGGCCACTTCACCAAGGTGCAGGACCTGCGCTACGGCGAAAACAGCCACCAGCAGGCCGCCCTGTACCGCGACCTGTATCCGGCTCCCGGCTCCCTGGTCACGGGCGAGCAGCTGCAGGGCAAGGAGCTGTCGTACAACAACATCGCCGACGCCGACGCCGCCTGGGAATGCGTCAAGAGCTTCGAGCAGCCTGCCTGCGTGATCGTCAAGCACGCCAACCCCTGCGGCGTGGCCGTGGGCAAGGACGCGCACGAAGCCTATGCCAAGGCCTTCCAGACCGACCCCACCAGCGCCTTCGGCGGCATCATCGCCTTCAACCGCACGGTGGACAAGGCGGCGGCCGAGGCCGTGGTCAAGCAGTTCGTCGAGGTGCTGATGGCTCCCGACTTCACGGCCGAGGCGCTGGAAATCTTCAAGCCCAAGGTCAATGTGCGCCTCATGAAGATCGCCCTGCCGGCCGGCGGCGAGCGCGCCTGGGACCAGGGCCGCAACGCCATGGACGCCAAGCGCGTCGGCTCGGGCCTGCTGCTGCAGACCGCCGACAACCATGAGCTGGCCCTGGCCGACCTCAAGGTCGTCACCGTCAAGCAGCCTACCCCCGAAGAACTGCAGGACCTGCTGTTCGCCTGGAAGGTCGCCAAGTACGTCAAGAGCAATGCCATCGTGTTCTGCAAGAACGGCATGACCATGGGTGTGGGCGCAGGCCAGATGAGCCGCCTGGACTCGGCGCGCATCGCCTCCATCAAGGCCGAGGCCGCCAAGCTGAGCCTGCAGGGCACGGTCGTGGCCAGCGATGCCTTCTTCCCCTTCCGCGACGGCCTGGACGTGGTCGTTGACGCAGGCGCCACCTGCGTGGCCCAGCCCGGCGGCTCCATGCGCGACCAGGAAGTCATTGACGCCGCCAACGAGCGCGGCGTCGCCATGGTCTTCACCGGCGTGCGCCACTTCCGCCACTGATGGCCGGCCAACTGCCTCCTGACGCAGACGACGAGGGCTACGACGCCCCCCACCGGCCCCGCTGGCTGGGCTGGGCGCTCGTGGTCTTCATGCTGCTGGTGGCGCTGGGTGTCTTCAACATCGGCTGGCGCATCATGCGCGGGCCGGCTGTCGGGGCCACCACGGCGGCGGCCAATGCGGCCCCGGCCGCCGCTGCCGTGACAGCCGACGCGCAGCTGGCCGCCGGCAAGGCCCTGGTGGAAGGCAATGACTGCCTGCGCTGCCACGGCCTGGTGCGCCACTACGTGGGCCCGTCCTTCCAGCAGATCGCCGAGCGCTACCGGGCCCGCGAAGATGCCGCCGACTACCTGGCGCGCAAGATCCGCGAGGGCGGGGCCGGCGAATGGGGCCGCGCCATCATGCCGCGCCACCCGCACCTCGATACGGCGCAATCCCTGCAGATGGCGGCCTGGCTGCTGTCCCTCCCCTCTGCCGAGCCCGGGAAGTCCTGACCATGTCCCGCCTGTTCACCGCCCCTGACGGCCGGCCGCGCTGCCACTGGTGCGCCGCCACGGACAACTACCTGGCCTACCACGACCGTGAATGGGGCTTTCCCGTCACCGACGACCGGCGCCTGTTCGAGAAGCTCAGCCTCGAAGGCTTCCAGTCCGGCCTGAGCTGGCTGACCATCCTCAACAAGCGCGAGAACTTCCGCGCGGCCTTTGCGGGCTTCGACTTCCACCAGGTTGCGCGCTTCACCGAAGACGACGTGCTGCGGCTGCTGGGCGATGCGGGCATCGTGCGGCATCGCGGCAAGATCGAGGCCGTGATCAACAACGCGCAGCGGGCGCTGGAGATGGTGGAGGCGCAAGGCTCGCTGTCGGCCTTCTTCTGGCGCCATGCGCCTGCGCCTGCGCCTGCGCCTGCACCTGTGACCGGTGACGGGCCCGTGTCCGAGACGGCCGAGTCTCGGGCGCTGTCCAAGGAGCTGAAGAAGCTCGGTTGGAAGTTCGTGGGGCCTACGACTGTCTACTCGTTCATGCAGGCCATGGGGTTGGTCAATGACCATGCTTTGGGGTGTGTGGTGAGGGGTGAGGTGGAGCGGGCACGGGGTGCGTTTCTGCTTGGTGCTTGAGCTGGGGTCTGGTTTTTGACCCTGCCGGGTGGTTGTTTTTCGAGGCCGGGTCTCGGCCCGGCGGCCGACCACCTTTCTTGATCGCCAAGAAAGGTGGCCAAAGAAGGCGACCCGAATGTCCGCGACCCTCCGCTTCGCTGCGGGCAACCTGCGTCGGGCCGCCTGCGGGGTTCGCCGCAGAACTCACTGCGCGCTGCGCGCTCCGTTCAAACAACTGCGGCGAGTCAGTTGACGAAGCAATCCTGTCCTTCGGCAGGACTGCAACCCCGCAGACGGCCCGACGCAGGCGCTGACATACGGGGGGGTGGAGGCGGGCCGTCGCTGCGCTCGGCCTGGTTTTGAAGTACTCAGCTATTACACTTGCGGCAGGCCGAAAGGCCCGGTGTGTCGAAGCATCTTTTCAACAGCGTTTGTGACCCCCAGCGAAAAGCGGGGTTCTGTCATGTCCAGATCTTTGGGACTGGCGCGTTCGTGCGCGCGAGTCCTGTCGGTTACGGGCGGGATGGGGCTACCCGTAAGGGCGTCCGCACGGCTGTTGACGTGCTTCGAACATCCCGTCCACCTGTTTCCGTGTCGAAGCGGCGCGGGTGGTTCCTTGATTCCAACAGGAGCCAAGACATGCACCCTCTCACCGCCGTACAGGCGAACTCTCCCCAACCACCCCTTCTTCCCACCTGGCAGCAGGCCATGCATGCTTCGCTGGGCCTGGTGCACAGCACGCTGCAGCAGTTGATCGAGCTGATGACCGACGATCCCGACAGGGACGACAGTGAAATCGATGTGGACTGCGCCGTGGAGCTGGCGCTGGAACACATCAAGCGCATGAGTGTCCAGCAGCACGCGGACCGCTATGCCTTCGAGGTGGAATGGGTCAAGGCAACGGCGGCGCTGCGGCTGGCGCAGGGCGCCTTCGGGCGGCCGGAATCACGCTTCGGCTTGCGGCTCAAGGACGCTATCCAGCAGCTGGAGATGCTGCCGGAGCTGGTGGAGTTCGTGGACCAGGGCGACGACGAGTGATGTGACCTGCACGCCAGCGCCGGATCACGGCGTTGGTGGCGTTGGCGTGCAAGGGAAGATATCTGCGGATATCAGAGCGTCTTGAACACTTCGCGCGCGGCTTCGATGGTTTTGTCGATGTCCGCGTCCGTGTGCGCGGCGCTCACGAAGCCGGCCTCGTACAGGGCGGGCGCGAAGTAGTGGCCGCGCTCCAGCATGCCGTGGAAGAAGCGGTTGAAGCGGGCGCCATCGGTCTTCATGACCTCGGTCCAGGTGCTGGGCAGCTCGGGCAGCAGGTAGAAGCCGAACAGGCCGCCCTGGTGGTCCACGCTGAAGGGCACGCCGGCGGCGTCGGCCTCGGCCTTGAAGCCGGCCATCAGGCGGCCGGTCTTCGCGTGCAGGGCGTCGTGGAAGCCCGGCTCGCTGATCAGCTCCAGCGTCTTGAGGCCGCAGGCCGTGGCGATGGGGTTGCCCGACAGGGTGCCGGCCTGGTAGACCGGGCCCAGGGGCGAGAGCTTTTTCATGATCTCGCGGCGCGCGCCGAAGGCCGCCATGGGCATGCCGCCGCCGATGACCTTGCCCAGCACGGTGATGTCGGGCGCAAAGCCTTCGATCTGCTGGGCGTACAGGCTCTGGGCGCTGCCCAGGGCCACGCGAAAGCCGGTCATCACCTCGTCGTAGACCATCAGCGCGCCATGCTCGCGCGTGAGTTCGCGGATGCGGCGCGTGAAGGGCACGCTGGCGCGCACGAAGTTCATGTTGCCGGCAATGGGCTCCATGATCACGCAGGCGATCTGGTCGCCGAACTGGGCGAAGGCCTCCTCGAGCTGGCCCACGTCGTTGTATTCCAGCACCACGGTGTCCTTGACCACGTCCTGCGGCACGCCGGCCGAGGAGGAGGCGCCAAAGGTCGCCAGGCCCGAGCCGGCCTTGACCAGCAGGGCGTCGGCATGGCCGTGGTAGCAGCCGTTGAACTTGATGATCTTGTTGCGGCCCGTGAAGCCGCGCGCCAGGCGCAGCGCGCTCATGCCGGCCTCGGTGCCCGAGCTGACCATGCGCACCATGTCCATGGAAGGCATGAGCGAGAGGATCTTCTCGGCCAGCACGACCTCGCGCTCCGTGGGCGCGCCGAAGGAGAAGCCTTCCAGCGCGGCGGCCTGCACGGCGGCCATTACCTCGGGGTGGCCGTGGCCCAGGATCATCGGACCCCAGGAGCCGATGTAGTCGGTGAACTGCTGGGCGTTCTCGTCCCAGAAATGCGCGCCCTGCGCACGGCGCACGAAGCGCGGCGTGCCGCCCACGGCGTTGAAGGCGCGCACGGGTGAATTCACGCCGCCGGGGATCACGGCCTTGGCGCGTTCGAACAGGGGAATATTCAGGTCAGTGGTCATAGTGCAGGAGTCTGCCATGTGCGGGGTACAAGCCAGAGGCGCCAAGCAAGGGCGCAGCCGCTCAGGGGGTGGCCTGCCTCAATGCTTGGTGTCATGGGGCGGCATCACGAAGCCTTCGATGGCCTGGGTGTCGGCGTCAAGCTCGGTGAGCGGCTCGGCGGCCTCGGCGTCTTCGTCCTCGGGCTCAGGCTGGGCCCAGAACATGCGGTCCGGGATGAAGTGGCCCATGCCGGGGCGAAAGCCGCTGTCCAGGCTGCGGTCCAGGTACTCCAGCGCCTCCTGCGTGGCCAGCCCCAGGTCGTTGCCGCTGGCCACCAGGGCCGCCAGCGCGGCCGACAGGGTGTCGCCCGAGCCGGTGAACGTGGCGTCGAACATCTCGTACTTGCTGTTGCCCAGCACGGACTGCGCCGTGGCCAGCACGTTGTCCACGAACTGGTCGGGCAGGGGGATGCCGGTGACCAGCACGTAGGGCACTTCCAGGGCCTCGGCCGCCATGGCGATGTCGCGCGCCGTGGGGCTGCGGCTGTTGCTCCAGTCGGGCAGCAGCCAGCGGCACAGCGTACTGTGGCTTCCAACCAACACAGAGGTTTGCGGCAGCACAAGCTCCTTGAGCGCGTCCATGTACTGGTCGAGCGGGTCTTCCTCCCACCACGACAGGTCCGGCATGTAGCAGACGATGGGGATGTCGGGATAGTCGGAAGCTATCTCGGCGATCGCCGCCAGGTTGCCCGGGCTGCCCACGAAGCCGACCTTGATGGCGGACACGGGTATGTCCTCCAGCACGGCGCGCGCCTGCTCGGCCACGGCCTCGTCGTCAAAGGGAAAATGCTCGAAGATCTTGGCCGAATCGCGTGCGTAGGCACCCGTGACCACGGGCAGCGGATGACCGCCGACCGAGGCGATGGTGGCGATATCGGCCGACAGGCCACCTGCTCCGCTGGGGTCGCTGGCGTTGAAGACCAGCACGCACACGGGAGCGGTTTCGTCCACCAATTCGGTGTCGAGACTGGGGGAGTTGGAGGGGTTCAATGCCATGGCTCAGCCCAGTTTGCGCCCCGCCAGCGAAGGCCGTGGCGGGTGGTTATGACTAGATACAATCGTTGCATTCTATGTGAAGGCCCTTTAAGCTGTGACCGACCCTAAAACTTGGATGTGCTTGATCTGCGGGTGGATCTATGACGAGGCGCAAGGCTGCCCCGAGCATGGCATCGCACCCCAGACGCGTTGGGATGACGTGCCCATGAATTGGACCTGTCCCGAATGCGGTGCACGTAAAGAAGACTTTGAGATGGTCGAAATCTGAGCGCGGGACCACCCGCGCCGACTCATACATTTCCGGGAGGTTTCTCAGTGACGACATCGGGCGCACCCTTGCGCGTACTCGTGGTGGATGACAGCAATACCATCCGCCGCAGCGCAGAAATCTTCCTCAAACAGGGCGGGCACGAAGTGCTCCTGGCCGACGACGGCTTCGACGCACTGTCCAAAGTCAACGACTATCAGCCCCAGCTGATCTTCTGCGACATCCTCATGCCCAAGCTGGACGGCTACCAGACCTGCGCCATCATCAAGCGCAACGCGCGCTTCTCCGATACGCCCGTGGTCATGCTCTCGTCCAAGGACGGCGTATTCGACAAGGCGCGCGGGCGCATGGTGGGCTGCCAGGACTACCTCACGAAACCCTTCACCAAAGACCAGCTGCTGCAGGCCGTGGAGCAGTTCGGCAAGCAAACCATAGGAGCACTTTGATGCCCATCCGCAAAGTCCTGGTCGTGGACGATTCCAAGACCGAACTGATGTTTCTGTCCGACATGCTGCAAAAGCAGGGACTGCAGGTGCGTACGGCCGAGAACGGCGAAGAAGCCCTGCGCAGCCTGGCCGAAGACCGGCCCGACCTGATCCTGATGGACGTGGTCATGCCCGGCCAGAACGGCTTTCAGCTCACGCGCGCCATCACGCGCGACCCGCTGTACGCGGACCTGCCCATCATCATGTGCACCAGCAAGAACCAGGAAACCGACCGGGTCTGGGGCATGCGCCAGGGCGCGCGTGACTACATCACCAAGCCGGTGGATGCAGGCGAGCTGCAGGCCAAGATCGCGGCGCTGAACTGACGCGGTGCGCTGGCCATGGCGAACCGTGAAGCACTGCGCGATCTGCAATCCCGTCTGGCCGGCCGTCTCCAGGCCGCACGCAGCGAAGGCGTCAAGGTGGCGGCCTGGCTGGCCGTCCAGGCCGGCGGGCGCAACTACCTGATGCCGCTGGGCCAGTCCGGCGAGATCTTTCCCTGGGCCGGCGTACAGCCCGTGCCCTATACAAAGCCCTGGTTCCTGGGCATTGCCAACCTGCGCGGCACCCTGGCCGGGGTGATCGACCTGGCCAGCCTGCTGGGCCATGGCGTGGCGCGCAGCGAACCGGCGCTGGCCGAGTCCAGCCTGCTGGCCTTCAATGCCGCGCTGGAAGTGAACGCCTCCCTGCTGGTGGACCGCCTGCAGGGCCTGCGCAGCGCCGACGCCTTTGTGCGCACCGAGCCCGCGCCCGAGCAATCCCCCGCCTTTTTCGGCCCCGTGCATATCGATGAAGCGGGCCACCGCTGGCAGGAGCTGCAATTGCAGCGCCTGTCCCAAACCTCCGAGTTTCTGAGCATTCGCGCCTGAGTTTCTGAAGGTCGTCCCATGTCATTCTTGCAACGTCTTGCAAATCGCTTCCAACGCAAGCCGGCCGACTCCGGCTCGGGCGCGGACAACAGCATGCTCGGAGACACCGTCTCCCAGGATATGTACGCACTCGATGCGTCCATGACCGTGCAGGGCGCGCCCGACGCCATGCCGGGCGACGCCGGCGCAGTCCTGGACCAGGAAACGGTGGTCCTGCCGCTGCTGGGCCGCGCGCCTGCCGCGCGCCACCAGCGCACGCTGTCCACGCTGCTGGGCGTTTCCGTGCTGGCCCTGGTGCTGGCGGCGGCATGGGCTCTGCGCCAGGCGGACGGCTCGGCACAGCAGCTGGCCGCCACCGGCCAGGCCCTGATGCAGTCGCAGCGCCTTGCCAAGTCGGTGTCGCAGGCGCTGACCGGCGCGGCACCTTCGTTTGCGGACGTGCAAGACAGTGCGGGCGTGCTGGCGCGCAACGTGCGCGCCCTCACCTCGGGCGATGACTCCATGGGCGTGCGCCCGCTGGGCGGCGCCTACGCCGACGAGCTGGGCCAGATCATGCCGCTGATGGAGCGCGCCGAGCAAAGCGCCAAGGTGGTGATGGAGCAAAAGCAGATCCTGACCCAGGTCGGCGACGCGCTGCGCACCATCAACCGCCAGTCCTCGGATCTGCTGGAGATCGCCGAAACCATCTCCTCGCTCAAGCTGCAGCAGGGCGCCAGCCCCGCCGAGATCTCGGCCGCAGGCCAGCTGGTGATGTTGACCCAGCGTATCGGCAAGTCGGCCAACGAATTCCAGACCGCCGAAGGCGTGAGCCCCGAGGCCGTGTTCCTGCTGGGCAAGGACTTGAACTCGTTCAAGGAAATCTCCGAAAGCCTGCTGGGCGGCAGCAGCGAACTGCGCCTGCCCCCCACGCGCGACGCCCAGACCCGCGAGCAGATCGAGGCACTGATCAAGCTCTACGAAGAGACCCGCACCGAGGCCAGCGCCATTCTGGGCAACCTGCAGGGCCTGGTCTCCGCACGCGAGGCACAGACCGCCATCAACGCCGACAGCGAACCGCTGCGCCGCCAGCTGGAAGACCTGCAGACCAAGCTGCAAAGCGGCGCCGGCATCGGCTCGCTGCCCATGGGCCTGCTGGCCCTGGCCACCGTGCTGGTGCTGCTGTGCGGCGTGGGCCTGTCCCGCGTGCAGCTGCTCGACAGCCGTCTGCGCCAGGAAGCTGCCGAACGCCGCCAGGAAGAGTCGCGCGTGCAGGAGCATGAAGCCAAGCGCATCAACGACGCCAACCAGGCCGCCATTTTGCGTTTGATGAACGAGTTGCAGTCGGTGGCCGAGGGCGATCTGACGCAGGAAGCGACCGTGACCGAGGACATCACCGGCGCCATCGCCGACTCGGTGAACTACACGGTGGAAGAGTTGCGCGCCCTGGTGGGCAGCGTGCAGAACACGGCAACGCGCGTGGCGCAGACCACGGCCGAGGTGGATGCCAACTCCACCGAGCTGCTGGCCGCATCGACCGAACAGCTGCGCGAGATCCGCGAAACCGGCCGCTCCGTGCTGGACATGGCAGGCCGCATCAACGAGGTCTCCACGCAGGCGCAGGAATCTGCCCAGGTGGCGCGCCAGTCGCTGGAAGCTGCGGATCTGGGCCTGAAGGCCGTGCAGAACGCCATCGGCGGCATGAACTCCATCCGCGACCAGATCCAGGAAACCTCCAAGCGCATCAAGCGGCTGGGCGAATCCTCGCAGGAGATCGGCGAAATCACCGAGCTGATTTCCGACATTACCGAGCAGACCAACGTGCTGGCGCTGAACGCCGCCATCCAGGCCGCATCGGCCGGTGAAGCCGGTCGCGGCTTCTCGGTGGTGGCCGAAGAAGTGCAGCGCCTGGCCGAACGCTCGGCTGACGCGACGCGCCAGATCGCGGCGCTGGTGAAGGCGATTCAGACCGACACCCAGGATGCCGTGGCCGCCATGGAGCGCTCCACCCAGGGTGTGGTCGAGGGGGCCCGCCTGTCCGACTCCGCCGGCACCGCACTGACCGAGATCGACTCCGTGTCGCGCCATCTGGCCGAGCTGATCGAGCTGATCTCCTCGTCCACCTCGCGCGAAGCCGTTCTGGCCAACGACGTGGCCGAGAACATCCAGCACATTTTCGCGGTGACCGAGCAGACGGGCGAAGGCACGCGCACCACGGCACAGCAGGTGCGCGAACTCTCACACATGGCCGAGGAACTGCGCCAGTCGGTGGCGCGTTTCAAGATTGCCTGACCCGGTCCAACATAGCTATGCACAGGCCCTAGGGGCTTGGGGAACTGTCCATGTCAGTGGTTGACGAATCGCAAACGGGCGCGGCGCAGGCCGCGCACACCGAACAGGACCTGGGCCCGCTGGCCTGGGTGCTCGATGAGCTGCGCAAGTCGCTGGAAGGGGCGAGCAAGGCGGTGGCCCGTTTCGTGCGCGATGCCGATGCGGCACGCGCCTCGGACCTTGAGGAGCTTGACACCTCGGCCCTGCGCATCGCCCGCCAGCAACTGCACCAGGCCTGCGGCGCCCTCGAAATGGTGGGCCTGGGCTCTCCGGCCCTGGTGCTGCGCGGCATGGAAAGCGCCGTGCAGCGCTTTGTGCAGCGCCCCGAGCTGTGCACCGACCAGGCCGCCGCCACGCTGGAGCGCGCCAGCTTCGCGCTCATCGAATACCTGGAAACCGTGCTGGCCGGCAAGACCGTCTCGGCCGTGGCCCTGTTTCCCCAATACCGTGACACCCAGGCGCTGGCCGGCAACGACAAGGTGCACCCTGCCGACCTGTGGCCTGCCGAGCGCCGCGCGCGCGAGCCCGAGTGGGCGCGCCAGCCCGAGCCGCTGGCCTACGGCCCCGATGCCCGGGCCCTGCTCGACGGCGTGGTGCTGCGCATGGTCAAGAGCGACGACCGCGAGGCCGCCGCCCAGATGCGCGACCTGTGCCTGCGCTTTGCCGTGGGCCAGACCGAGGATGTCACCGCGCGCAGCTTCTGGAAGGTGGCGGCCGGCTTCTTCGACGCGCAGTCGCGCGGGATGATCGTGGTCGACCTGTACGTCAAGCGCATGGCCTCGCGCGTGCTCATGCAGTACGCGGCCATGGCCAAGGGCGACCGCACGCCGCCTGCGCGGCTGCTGCAGGACCTGCTGTTTTTCTGCGCCCAGGCCCGCCCTGCCGAGCAGGCTGGCGCCGCCCTGCAGGCGGTGCGCCAGGCCTACGGCATGCAGGCCCAGCCCCAGGTGGACTACCAGCAGACACGCTTTGGCCGCTACGACCCGGCGGTGCTGGTGCAGGCGCGCAAGCGCATCACCACGGCAGCCGATACCTGGTCCGCCCTTGCCGGCGGCGATCGTGCCCGCACCAAGACCGTGGTGGACCAGTTCGCCCAGGTGGCCGAATCCCTGGTCAAGCTGCACCCGGCCAGCCATGGCCTGGCGCGGATGCTGATCAAGGTGGCCGAAACCGTGGCCCGCATCGGCGAGCCGCCACCGGCCGAACTGGCCATGGAAGTGGCAACCTCCGTGCTCTACCTGCAGGCGGCCTTTGCCACCATGGACATGGGCGACGAGGAATTGGCCGAGCAGTCCGCCAACCTGGTCCAGCGCCTGGAGGAATCCCTGCAGGGCGCGCCCGCGCGTCCGCTGGAGCCCTGGATGGAGGAGCTGTACCGCCAGGCCAGCGACCACCAGACCATGGGCTCGGTCGTGGGCGAGCTGCGTGCCACGCTGGCCGAGGCCGAGCGGCACCTGGACCAGTATTTCCGCAATCCTGCCGATGCCACCGTGCTGGCACCCGTCTCGGGCCAGATGGCGCAGATGCGCGGCGTGCTGTCCGTGCTGGGCCTGGACCAGGCCACGCAGGCCATGCAGCGCATGCGCGAGACCGTGGAACGGCTGGTGCTGGGTGAGATCGACGACGCAGAGCGTCCCCAGGTGTTCGAGAAACTGGGCAACAGCCTGGGCGCCATGGGCTTTCTGATCGACATGCTGAGCTACCAGCGCAGCATGGCGCGCAAGCTCTTCGTCTATGACGAGGCCGAAGGCGGCCTGCGCATCCTCATGGGCCGTCGCGGCCACCGGGCCGATGATGCGGGCAAGGCGCCCGAGCAACTGCCGGCCCTGGACACCGCCGCCGTGCCGCCGCAGCGCGAAGCCGTTGCCGTGGCCCAGCCGCTGCCCGTGCCGCAGGACGCCATCGCCGAGCCGCAATTTGCCGCGCCCTCCACGCCGCCCCCGCCGCCCCCGGCTCCCGTGGACATCGCGACCGAGCCGCTGGCGCAGCCCGCGGCCGCCGAGCAGGACGCGCTGGCCGATGCCGCGGAACTGGCGCAATTCGCCAAGGCCCTCGAAGCGCCGGCCGAGCCGGTCTTCCAGCTGGACCAGTCCCTGGCCGAGCCAGAGCCCGCAGCCGAATCTGCGCCTGAAGCCGTCTCTGAATTCGTCTCTGCATCCGTGTCCGAGCCCGTGCCCCCGCCGGCCGGCCTGTCGGTCTCGGAAGAAGACTCGGACGACGAACTGCTAGGCATCTTCCTGGAAGAGGCCCGCGAGGTGGTGGACAACGGCCTGCAGGCCCTGCGCGCCCTGGCCGACGAGCCGGGCAACCTCAGCGAGCAGACCACGCTGCGCCGCGCCTTCCATACGCTCAAGGGCAGTTCGCGGATGGTGGGCCTGGATGAATTCGGCGAAGCCGGCTGGGCCATGGAGCAGATGCTCAACGCCTGGCTGGCCGAGCAAAAGGCCATGCCCCAGCCCATGCAGGAGCTGGCCAGCGATGCGCTGCGCGCCTTTGGCGCCTGGGCCTCGGCCATAGAGCGCCACCAGGCCGACGCCTGGCAGGCCACGCCTTTCCGCGCTGCGGCCGATGCCATGCGCCTGGAAGGCCTGCGCGCCGACGTGGCCCTGGTGCCGCGCACACCGCGTGCCGAGCCCCTCGCACAGCCCGAACCCGAACTCGAGCCCGCACCCGCTACCGCCGCAATCGAGGAAGTCGCGCCCGTGGCCCAGGAGCCGCAGGCAGAACACCTGGATGCGCCCGAGCAGGCCACGCCCGTCCAGCCCGTCCAGCCCGTCCAGACCTCTGGCGAGCTGGACTTTGCGCTGGACTTCGACCTGCTGGAGCCGGACCCCCAGCCTTCGGCTGCCGCGCCTCAGGAGTCGCTGGAGACATTGACGCCGCAAGCCGCCGAGGCGCCTGCCGAACTGGCCACCGACGCCGTCGAGGAACTGGACTTTGCGGCCTTCGAAGCCGCCATGCGCGACAGCGAGCAGGAGGCCCTGGCCGTCGTCGCGGGCGACCCGCCCGCGCTGCCCGAGGCCGCCGCCATCGAAGCCGAAGCCATCGAGGCCGAAGCTGAAAGTGAAACTGAAACACCGCAAGCCGCCGTGCCCCTGGCTCCTTTCGAGGGGCTGGACCTGGATCTGGGCCTGACACCGGCAGCCGCACCCGCCGAAGCGATCGAGATGATCGCGGTGCCAGAAACGGTTGAGGCGGTTGAAGCGGTTGAAGCAACCGACGCAGTCGAGTCGGTCACGGCGCCCGAGGTGCCCGAGGCAGAAACCCCGCAGGCCGAAGAGTCCGGCGACGAGGATCTGTCCGGCATCGACGCCGATGGCTTCAAGGTCGTGGATGGCCTGCGCATCAGCGCGCCGCTGTACAACGTCTACCTCAACGAGGCCGACGAATGGTCGCGCCGCCTGGACCTGACGCTGCAGCAATGGGCGACCGAGCCCGGCGAGCCCGTGCCCGACGACGCCGTCGCCTTTGCGCATTCGCTGGCCGGAAGCTCGGCCACCGTGGGCTTCAAGGCCTTGTCGGACCTGGCGCGCCTGCTGGAACATACGCTGACCCATCTGCAGCCGCAGCGCTGTGGCACGCCCGACCAGGTTGCCGCCTGCGTGGCGGCCTCCGACGAAGTGCAGCGCCTGCTGCACCAGTTCGCCGCCGGTTTCCTCAAGACGCCCCAGCCGGGCGTGGAAGAAGCCCTGCAGGCCCTTCTGGCGCTGGACATCGAGGCCGCAGACGCGCCGGACAGCCGCCTGGACGCGCTGGAGCAACTGGACCAACTGGACCAGCTGGAGCCTCAGGACGCCAGCGATGGCACGGACGCCGTGCTCGACGCCGGTGCCCAGGCGCAGACACCGTCGGTGGCGCCCCTGGCCTACTCCATGCGCCCCCTGGTCAACGATGCGCGCCACGAAGCCGAGCTGCAGCGCCGCATAGACGAGGCCATCGCCCATGCCGTGGCCGTGGGCAGCGACCTGGACGATGACATCGATGCGCTGGACGAGGTCGATCCCGACCTGTTCCCCATCTTCGAGGAAGAGGCCATCGAGCTGCTGCCCCGCCTGGGCGCCGCGCTGCGCCGCTGGCATGGCCGGCCCTCGCTGGACGAGGCGCGCCACGAAACCCTGCGCGCCCTGCACACGCTCAAGGGCAGTGCCCGGCTGGCGGGCGCCATGCGCCTGGGCGAGATGGCCCACCGCCTTGAATCTGCCGTGGAGCGGGTCGATGGCGAATCTCCGACCGCCGAGCAGATCGAGCCCTTGCTGGGCAGCTTCGACGCGCTGCAGGCCGGCTTCGACGTGCTACGCGTGGCCGGTGAGCAGGCGCAGGAAGCGCCGCTGGACCTGGGCGATGAAATCTCCCTCGACGAGCCCGCAGCGGCTGCGGCCTCCGACGCATCGGCAGCGGCTGGATCACCGGCGGCTGCGGCCCCTGTGCCAGCGCCTGTCACTGCGCCGCTGCGCGCCGGAGCCCAGCAGACGGTACGCGTGCGCGCCCAGCTGCTGGACCGCCTGATCAGCCAGGCCGGCGAGGTGCTGATTGCGCGCTCGCGTGTCGATGCGCGCCTGGCCCAGGCCCGTGGCTCGCTGGACGAGCTGGCCGGCAACCTGGAGCGCCTGCGCATGCAGCTGCGCGACATCGAGGTCCAGGCCGAGAGCCAGATGCAGTCGCGCCTGGCCCTGTCCAAGGACTCGGCCGTGGGCTTCGACCCGCTGGAGTTCGACCGCTTCACGCGCGTGCAGGAACTCACCCGCATGATGGCCGAGTCGGTCAACGACGTGGCCACCGTGCAGCGCAACCTGCAGCGCGACATGGCCGGCGCCGAGGACGACCTGGTCGCCCAGGGCCGCCAGGCCCGCGAGTTGCAGCGCGACCTGCTGCGCACGCGCATGGTGGAGTTCGACTCCCTGGCCGAGCGCCTGTACGCCGTGGTCCGCCAGACCTCCAAGGAGATGGGCAAGCAGGTGCGGCTGAACATCCTGGGCGGCACCATTGAAATGGACCGGGGCATGCTGGACCGCATGATGCCGGCCTTCGAGCACTTGCTGCGCAACTGCGTGGCCCACGGCATCGAGTCGCCCGAGCAGCGTGCCGCCGCAGGCAAGCCCGCCATGGGCACCATTGAAATCATCCTGAGCCAGGAGCGCAACGACGTGGCGCTGTCGGTGGAGGACGATGGCGCCGGCCTGAACCTGCAGCGCATCCGCGACAAGGCCGTGGCCCAGGGCCTGTGGCCCGAGGACCAGACGCTGACGGAGCAGGACGCCGGCCGCCTGATCTTCGAGCCCGGCTTCACCACGGCCACCGAGGTGACCGGCGTGGCCGGGCGCGGCATCGGCATGGACGTGGTGCGCTCCGAAGTCAACGCGCTGGGCGGCCGCATCGAAACCCACAGCGAGGCGGGCCGGGGCAGTGCCTTCCGCCTCGTGCTGCCGCTGACGACCGCCGTCACCCAGGTGGTCATGCTGCGCGCAGGCCAGTTGCTGGTCGGCGTGCCCGCCAGCCTGGTGGAAATCGTGCGCCGCGCGCCGCTGGAGCTGCTGCAGCAGGCCTATGCAAGCCACAGCTTCGAAGACGGCAGCGAGACCCTGCCGTTCTACTGGGCCGGCGCGCTGTGGCAGTCCTCGCTGCGCAGCGAGGAAACCGTGGGCCGTACCCGGCCCGTGGTCATCCTGCGCAGCGCGGCGCAGCGCATTGCGCTGCACGTGGACGAAGTGCTGGGCAACCAGGAAGTGGTGATCAAGAACCTCGGCCCCCAGCTGGCCCGCCTGCCCGGCCTGACCGGCATGTCGGTGCTGGCCTCGGGCGCCGTGGTGCAGATCTACAACCCCGTGGCGCTGGCCAACGTCTATGGCGACGAGGTGCGCGCCCGGACCGAAGAGGCCGAGCGCGCCGCAGGCCAGGGCGACGGCGAAGCCGTGCTGGCCAGCGCAGGGCCGGCCTCGGTGCCGCTGGTGCTGGTGGTGGACGACTCCATCACCGTGCGCCGCGTCACCCAGCGCCTGCTGCAGCGCGAAGGCTACCGCGTGGCCCTGGCGGCCGACGGCCTGCAGGCCATGGAGCGCCTGGCCGAGGAACGCCCCACCCTGGTGCTGTCCGACATCGAGATGCCGCGCATGGACGGCTTCGACCTGCTGCGCAACATCCGCGCCGACGAGGCCCTGCGCGACCTGCCCGTGGTCATGATCACCTCGCGCATCGCCCAGAAGCACCGCGAGATGGCGCGCCAGCTGGGAGCCAACCACTACCTGGGCAAGCCCTACTCGGACGAGGAACTGCTGGGCCTGATCCAGCACTACTCCCTGCAGGGCGGCAGCATCAGCGGCGGCCCGCTGGCGCCGCAGTCGCTGCAGGCGCAGCAGGTGGACAGCGAGCCCCTGGGCGAAGGGGCCTGAAGGCTGGTGGCCTGAACAAAAAAGAGCAGCATCCGCTGCTCTTTTTTTATTCCAGCAGGTTTTTCAGCCGGCCTGCTTGACCACGCCGTAGCGGGCCAGCGTGCGCTCGCGCGCGGCTGCGTGGTCCACCACGGGATGGGGGTAGTCCGTGCCCAGCACCACGCCGGCCTCGGCCAGCTCCAGCGGCCGGGCCTGCCAGGGCGCGTGGCGCAGCGCGGCGGGCAGGCGGGCCAGCTCGGGCACGTAGCGCTCGATGAAGCGCGCGTCGGCATCGAACTTCTGGCTTTGCGTGATGGGGTTGAAGATGCGGAACCAGGGCTGGGCGTCGCAGCCCGTGGAGGCCGCCCACTGCCAGCCGCCGTTGTTGGCCGCCAGGTCGAAGTCGTTGAGCTGGCGCGCAAACCAGGCTTCGCCCCGGCGCCAGTCTATGCCCAGATCCTTGACCAGGAAGCTGGCCGCCACCATGCGCAGCCGGTTGTGCATGTAGCCCGTGGTGTTGAGCTGGCGCATGGCGGCATCGACCAGCGGATAGCCGGTGCGGCCCTCGCACCAGGCGGCGTACAGCGCATCGGCCTCGGGGCCGGTATCCCACACGATGGCGTCGTAGGCGGGCTTGAAGCTGGCGTGCACCACGTGCGGATGGTGGGCCAGGATCTGGAAATAGAAGTCGCGCCAGATCAGCTCGGACAGCCAGGTGGCGGCGCCCTCGGCATCATGGGGCTGGCTCTGCGTCTGCTCCCAGGCCAGCCTTGCCAGGCGGCGGATGGAGACCGTGCCAAAGCGCAGGTGCACGCTCAGGTAGCTGGGGCCCTTGACGGCGGGAAAGTCTCGCGCCTGCTTGTAGCGCGGCAGGCGCGGCAGGAAGTCGGCCAGCAGTTCCTCGGCGCCAGCGCAGCCCGTGGGCAGGCGCAGGCCGTCCAGCGTGCCGGCCTCAAAGCCCAGGTCGGCTGCGGTGGGCACGGGGCGGCGCTCGCCTTCGGGGCGCGGGGCCAGGCGCTCGGGCAGGTCGCGCTCGCTGGGATAGGCGGACAGGAAGAAGGGCGTGATCTGGCGCAGCCAGGCGTTCTTGTACGGGGTGAACACCGAGAACGGCGCGCCGGCCTGGGTCAGCACCTCGTCGCGCGCAAAGACCATGTGGTCCTTGAAGCTGTGCAGGGCCACGCCCTCGGCAGCCAGTGCGTGGCGCACGCGGGCGTCGCGGGCCAGGGCGTCGGGCTCGTCGTCCCAGTTGCAGAACACGGCCTGGGCGCCGAGCTGCCGGGCCAGGTCCGGGATCTGCTCTGCGGGCTGGCCGCGGCGCACGATGAGGCCGGTGTCGGCGCGGCCCGAGGCCTCGCGCAGCGCATCGTCCAGCCCGCTCAGGCTCTGGCAGATGAACTCCACGCGCCGGTCTGCACGGGGCAGGGGGGCGAGGATGTCGTCGTCGAAGATGAACACGCAATGCACCTGCCTGCACTGGCGCAGCGCGTGGTAGAGGGCGGCGTGGTCGGCCAGGCGCAGGTCGCGCCGCAGCCAGACCAAGCCCACAGGGTAAGAAGGTGGCATGGATCGCCGGTAAAATCCGTGGTTATGTCTGCTGAAACTGCGCCTATCAATCTGACGCACCACTTCCTGATTGCCATGCCTGGCCTGGAAGACGAAGCGTTCTCGCGCAGTGTGATCTACCTGTGCGAACACAGCGAGCGCGGTGCGCTCGGTCTGATTATCAACAAGCCCTCGCAGCTTACGCTGGAAGGCTTGCTGGAAAAGGTGGATCTGGCCCTGGGCCGCGAGGACCTTCGCGGCAACCGTGTCTTCAACGGCGGACCCGTGCAGACCGATCGCGGCTTTGTGCTGCACGACCCCATGGTCATCGAAGGCGCGCCCGACGACGAGTCCGCCTACGCCTCGACCATGACCATTCCCGGCGGCCTGGAGATGACTACCTCCAAGGACGTGCTCGAAGCCCTGTCCGACGGCGCAGGCCCCAAGCGCCTGCTGGTCACCCTGGGCTATGCGTCCTGGGGCGAGGGACAGCTGGAGTCGGAGCTGGCCGAAAACGCCTGGCTCACGGTGGGCGCCGACGCCAACGTCATCTTCGACACCCCGGTCGACGACCGCTATGACCGCGCCCTGGGCCTGCTGGGCCTGCAGCGCTGGATGATCTCGCCCGAAGCGGGGCGCGCATGAGCCTGCCCGCTCCCGAGTCCCAGGCAGCAGCGGCAGCCGGCACGGCCGTGCCGCCCACCGTTCCCTCCCATTTCCAGAGTTTCGTGGCCTTCGACTTCGGGGCCAAGCGCACGGGCTGCGCCGTGGGCACGCGCATGCTGCGCTCGGCCAACCCGCTGCCCACCATCCGCGCCGAGGCCGGCGAGGCCCGCCTGGCCCAGGCCGGTGAGCGCATCAAGGAGTGGCAGCCCGATGCGCTGGTCATCGGCGTGCCCTACCACCCCGACGGCAATGCGCACGAGAACACGGCGCGGGCGAAGAAATTCGGCCGCCAGCTCAAGAGCCGCTTCGGCCTGCCTGTCTACGAGGTGGACGAGCGCTACAGCACCACCGAGGCCCTGGCCGGTGGCGCAAGGGATGCCGATGCGGCCTCGGCCTGCATCATTCTTGAACAGTTTTTGAGGAGTCTTCCATGAGTGAAACCATTGCGGGAGCCGGCAGCCTGGTGCTGGACGCCGAGGCCCTGTACCGCGAACTGCTGCGCGGCGTGCGCAGCCTCATGGGGCCTGAAACCCGCCTGGCCGGCATCACCTCGGGCGGCGCCTGGCTGGTGGAGCGGCTGCACAAGGACCTGAACCTGCCCGGCAACCCCAGCGTGCTGTCCTCGGCCCTGCACCGCGACGACTTCGCGCAGCGCGGCATGGCCACCAGCGCCCAGACGCAGATCGACTTTGACGTGAACGGCGCCGACATCCTGGTGCTGGACGACGTGCTCTACACCGGCCGCACCGTGCGCGCCGTGCTCAACGAACTCTATGACTACGGCCGCCCGGCCTGCGTGCGCCTGGCGGTGCTGGTGGACCGGGGCGGGCGCGAGTTGCCCTTCCAGGCCGACTTTGCCGCCGCGCGCATCGCGCTGCCGGCCGACCGCCTGCTGTCGCTGGCGCGCGATGACGCCGGCGTCTTCCAATTCCGCATCCAAGAGGCCTGACCGTGCTGTACAAGCGCAATCCCCAGCTCAACAAGAACGGCGAACTGATCCACCTGCTGTCCACCGAAGGACTGTCCAAGGACATCCTCACCCACATCCTGGACACGGCGGCCAACTTCGTCAGCGTCAATGACCGCGAGGTCAAGAAGGTGCCGCTGCTGCGCGGCAAGAGCGTGTTCAACCTGTTCTTCGAGAACAGCACGCGCACGCGCACCACGTTCGAGATCGCGGCCAAGCGCCTGTCGGCCGACGTGTTCAACCTGGACATCGCGCGCAGCTCGGCCAGCAAGGGCGAGTCGCTGCTGGACACCATCGCCAACCTCTCGGCCATGGCCGCCGACATCTTCGTCGTGCGCCACAGCGAGTCGGGCGCGCCCTACCTCATCGCCCAGCATGTGGCGCCCCATGTCCACGTGGTCAATGCCGGCGACGGCCGCCACGCCCACCCCACGCAGGGGCTGCTGGACATGTACACCATCCGCCACTACAAGAAGGACTTCGCCAACCTGCGCGTGGCCATCGTGGGCGATGTGCTGCATTCGCGCGTGGCGCGCTCCGACATCCATGCGCTGACCACGCTGGGCGCGGCCGAAGTGCGCGTCGTCGGCCCGCGCACCCTGGTGCCGCCGGACCTGGCGCAGATGGGCGTGCGCGTCTTCCACACGCTGGAAGAGGGCATCCGGGACTGTGACGTGATCATCATGCTGCGCCTGCAGAACGAGCGCATGAGCGGCGCCCTGCTGCCGTCCAGCCAGGAATACTTCAAGAGCTTCGGCCTCACGGCCGAGAAGCTGCGCCTGGCCAAGCCGGACGCCATCGTCATGCACCCGGGACCCATCAACCGCGGCGTGGAGATCGACTCCGAAGTCGTCGATGGCCCGCAGGCCGTGATCCTGTCGCAGGTGTCCTTCGGCATCGCGGTCCGCATGGCCGTCATGTCCATCGTCGCCGGCAACGAGGCTTGAGCCTCCACACACGCAAATGTTTTTGATCGCCGCAGGCCGCAGCCCATGCGCCGCCTGCGGTCTACGGGGTAGCAAACCATGAAGATACTCATCCGCAACGGCCGAGTGATGGACCCGGCACGGGGCCTGGACCAGCAGGCCGACGTGGCCATCGACGGCGGCAAGGTGCTGGCCATCGGCAAGGCGCCCGAGGGATTTGCCGCAGAACGCGAGATCGATGCCGCCGGCTGCTGGGTGCTGCCGGGCCTGGTCGATCTGGCCGTGCGCCTGCGCGAGCCCGGCCACGAGCACGAAGGCATGCTGCAGTCCGAGATGGCTGCATCGGTGGCCGGTGGCGTGACCAGCCTGGTCTGCCCGCCCGACACCGATCCCGTGCTCGACGAGCAGGGCCTGGTGGAGATGCTCAAGTTCCGCGCCGAGAAGCTGCACCAGTCGCGCCTGTTCCCGCTGGGCGCGCTGACGCTGGGCCTCAAGGGCGAGGTGTTGACCGAGATGGCCGAGCTGACCGAGTCCGGCTGCATCGGCTTCAGCCAGGCCGAAGTGCCCATGACCAGCACCCAGACCCTGCAGCGCGCGCTGGCGTATGCGGCCACCTACGGCTACACCGTGTGGCTGCGCCCGCAGGAGCTGTACCTGGGCAAGGGCGTGGCCGCCAGCGGCCCGCTGGCCACGCGCATGGGCCTGTCCGGCGTGCCCGTGGCGGCCGAGACGATTGCCCTGCACACCATCTTCGAGCTGATGCGCGGCACCCAGGCACGCGTGCACCTGTGCCGCCTGTCCAGCGCCGCAGGCGTGGAACTGGTGCGCCGTGCCAAGGCCGAAGGCCTGCAGGTCACGGCCGACGTGTCCATCAACTCGCTGCACCTGACCGATACCGATATCGGCTACTTCGACAGCAGCGCGCGCGTCACGCCGCCGCTGCGCCAGCAGCGCGACCGCGATGCGCTGTCTGCCGCGCTGGCCGATGGCACCATCGACGCCCTGGTCTCCGACCACACGCCCGTTGATGAAGACGCCAAGGTCCTGCCCTTTGCCGAGGCCGAGCCCGGCGCCACGGGCGTGGAGCTGCTGCTGTCGCTGGCCGTCAAGTGGTCGCAGGAAAGCGGTGTGCCCCTGAGCCGCGCACTGGCCGCCATCACGGCATCGCCCGTGCAGGTGCTGGGATCGGCGCTGGGCGAGTTGCAGGAGCAACTGGGCCGTCTGGCCGAGGGCGGCGTGGCCGACCTGTGCATCGTCGATCCGCAGGCGGCCTGGACCGTGAAGCCCCAGGAGCTGGCCAGCCAGGGCAAGAGCACGCCCTTCGGCGGCTACGAGCTGCCGGCCCGTGTGCGCTGCACGCTGGTCGATGGCCGCGTGGCATTCGAACGCCGCTGAAATGAAGCGCCCCCTGAGTCGCTCCGCGACTTCCCCCTCTCTACTCGCTACGCGAGGGAGGGGGACGACACCCTCGGGGCGGGGCGGCCCTTCCTCGGTGTCCCTGAGATGGGGCGTGCCTGTTTCACGAGCATGGGCGTTGCCAAACGCTCTGAATGGCTGAAATGAAATGCTTGCGTAATGGAGGGCGCGCCACGCTGCGCGCAGCGCGCCTGTTCGGCCATGTGTGCAAGGGGCTGTGGATCGTGGCCCTGCGCTTTCCGCAGCTGCCCGAGGCGCGCCAGCACGCCCATGTGCAGGCCTGGGCCCTGCAGTTGCTGGCCCATGCGGGCGTGCGCCTGGATATCCAGGGCGAGCCGCCGCGCCAGGGCCCCATGCTCATGGTCAGCAACCATATTTCCTGGCTCGACATTCCCGTGCTGCATGCGGCGCGGCACTGCCGCTTCATCTCCAAGTCCGACGTCAAGGGCTGGCCGCTGATCGGCACGCTGGCCACGGCGGCGGGCACGCTGTACATCGAGCGCACCTCGCGCCGCGATGCCCGGCGCATGGTGCAGAGCATGGAGGAATCCCTGCAGCGCCGCGAGATCCTGGCCATCTTCCCGGAAGGCACGACGGGCGACGGCCGCAAGCTGCTGCCCTTTCATGCCAATTTGCTGCAGGCGGCCGTGCAGATCGATGCGCCCGTGCTGCCCGTGGGCCTGCGCTTCATCGACGGCGCTACCGGCCAGATCAGCCACGCGCCCAGCTATGAGGGCGATGAAACCCTGCTGGGCTCCATCTGGCGCACGCTGTGTGCTGACGACCTGGTGGCCGTCGTCCACTATGGCCAGCCGCAGACGGCCGAAGGCCGCGACCGCCGCGTCTGGGCCCAGGACCTGCATGCCGAGGTGGACCGGCTGCGCCAGGCCTGAACGCTGCCAGCGACATGACAGACACCCTCACGCTCCGGCCCTCGCGGCCTGATGACCTTCCGGCCCTGAACGCCGTTCTCTGGGCCACCTACGAGAGCACCTGGAAGCCCCAGCTGACGGCGGACAAGCATGCGCAGTTCTGCGCCTCCGGCAAGACCGGGCAGTACGTGCAGTCGCGCGGCCACCTGTTCTGGGTGGCCGAGTGCGATGGCGTGGTCGCCGGCTTCGCGGACTGGGTGGACGACTTCATCGGCGCCCTGCATGTGCTGCCGGCCTGGCAGGGGCGCGGCGTGGGCCGTGCGCTGCTGGCCCATGCCGAGCAGGCTTTGCGCGCCGCCGGCCACGCCCAGGTGCGCCTGGAGACCGACAGCTTCAACACCCAGGCCCTGGGCTTTTACACGGCGCAGGGCTACGCCACGCTGGACACCTATCCCGACGAGGAATGGGACTGCGGCCTGACCACGGTGCTCATGGGCAAGCCGCTGGCCTGAAAGGCCGGCCCCTCAGTTGCTGTAGGGCTGTCGCTCCAGCACCAGGTTGGCGAAGTCCTCCACCAGGTCGGCACCCAGTTCCTCGATGGCGTCGTCTTCCTCGTCGAAGGCCCAGAGCACGCGGATGTCCGTGCCCTTGCTGCCTGCATGGTCGAGCAGCTCGAACAGCGAGCGCAGCCCCATGGTCGATGCGCTGTTGATGTACTGCAGCTTCACCTCGGCCACGAAGCGTGCGGGCTGGCTGGCCTCTAAGTACTGGCCCAGCATGGCCAGCAGGGGGGTGAAGAAGGGCAGCGGGTTTTCTGGATAGCACTCGCCTTCGATGCGCAAAAGCTGCTCGGCCGGCGAGAAGACCACTTCGGGCGTGACGGAAGTGCGTTCGGATTTCAGTGCTTGCATGGCGGCGTCATTCGGATTCGGGAAGGGGTCCCGGCGCTCAGATCAGCGCCTTGACGTGGAACACGGCATGGGGCGCGGTATCTGCGGCGTCCTCTCCCGTGGCGATGTGGTACTGCAGCGGTGCCGAGGCGTCGCGCGCAATGGTCAGCCAGCCCAGGCCCGCGCCGCGGCTGATGTCATCGCTGGCGCTGTGGTCGGTGTTGTGCAGCTGGGCCTTGTAGGCGGCCTTGATTTCGGGGTGGCTCATGGCGCGCACGGCATCCAGCTTGGCGGCCAGGCGCGGCACATGTTCGCGGCGCACGGCGTTGCTGCAGGCAATCCAGAAGCGCGCCTGTGCCTGATCGGCCCCCGCGTCCGGGGCACCGGCCGGTGCATCGATGCGGCCCACGCCGATGGCGCCCTGCGCCACGGGTTCGCCGAGTGCCTGGCTGGCTCCGGCGTCAGAGGCAGGCAGCGGCGCCGCGTAGTGCAGCACGTTCTGCGCCATCTCGATGAAGGTGGAAAACAGCTTGCGCTTGGCGCTGCTCGATCCATCCTCGCTGGCCAGCCGGCACTTGAGCGTGTCGGCTGCCGCCTGGATCACGTTGGGGTTGAAGGTGCCCGCGTAGTACAGCAGCAGGCCGTTGTGCTCGGCCTGGGCGCGCAGGTGCGCGAATTCCGACGGGCTCATGGCTGCAGGGCCTGGTTGCGCCACACCAGCAGCGAGACATCGTCGCGGCGGCGCTGCGTGCCCTGCCACTGGGCAAAGGCCTGCCGGAATTCGGCGCAGGCCTGGGCGGCGGGGCGGTCGTGCTGCTCGTGCAGGAAGCGCGCCAGGCGCTTTCTGCCATGGGCGATCTGGCGCGGGCCGCCCAATTGGTCGATGACGCCATCGGTGGCCACCATCAGCAGCGAGCCGGGCGCGACCTCCAGCTCCTGCGTGCTCCAGGCCGCGTCGTCGGGCGTGGTCGCATAGCCTATGCCCAGCTTGTCGCCGGCATGGATCTGCACCTGGGCCGCCTCCTGCACGCCGGGCGGCGCCACCAGCAGGTCCAGCCGGGCCGAGGCAAAGCGCAGTTGCGTGCCGCAGGGCGACTGCAGGAACAGCGCGGCGTCCAGGCCGTCGCTGGAGGCTTTTTCGGCGGGCAGGCCATCGGCGGGCGCTGCCGGTGCGCCCCAGGCGGGCTGGACGTCGCGGCTGCGCTGCTGCAGCACGCGCTTGATGTAGCGGTTCATCTGGCCCAGCAGGGCGCCGGGGTCGATGGCGGCGCCGGTGCCGATACCTGCAGGCGCCACGGCCTGTTCGAGAAAGGACAGCGCAATCAGCGTCATGAAGGCGCCCGGCACGCCGTGGCCCGTGCAGTCGAACATGCAGCCCAGCAGGCCCTGCGGTGTGGCGCGGAAGAAATACGCATCGCCGCCCACCACGTCGCGCGGCTCCCACAGCAGGCCGTGGTCTGCAAGCTGGCTGGCGAGCACGCGGTCGGATTCGACCAGGTGCGAGCGCTGGATCAGGCTGGCGTAGTCGATGCTGGCCATGAGCTGGCGCGTCTTGTCGGCCTCGATGTCGGACATGGCGGCCATCAGCGCGTGGCCCGTGCCTATGCCTGCGTAGCGGCCTTCCTCCACGGTGATGAAGCCGTCCTTGAGCACGCGGCTGCCGCTGGCCAGCGCCTGCTGCACCAGCTGGTCGATGGGCAGGCCGTCCGCCACCACCATGGGCGCGGTGTCGGTGAATACCAGGCAGCTGCGGCGGCCGAACACGTCGCGCGCAAAGGGCCGCGCGTACTGCTCCATGAAGCGCTGGCGGTTGATCAGGCCCAGCGGCCGGTCATCGGCCACCACGGCCAGGGTTTCGAGCATGGGCTGCTCGCTGAACAGCCGGTGCACATCCTCGTTGCTGGCCTCGGGGGGGATCGGTGCCGTGGGCTGGCTGAGCTGCCCTGCGCGCGCCACAAGGCGCGGTGCGGCGGGCGCCGGGGCCAGCGCGGGAACGGGTGCAGGGTCAGGTAGGTGATCCGCTGCGGGGTGCTGCGTGGAGGAGGGGTCCAGAGCAAACATGGGGTGGCCTTGAATTGTCACAAGATGTGACTGATTCTGGGTTCCACCCGTGACCGTCGAATGACAAAGCCCGGACGGCGCGGCGGACGCCGCTGGTTCAGGCTGCAGCGGACTGCGGGGCGCCCTGTGTTTCTCGCGGGAAGGCGACCACGTGATTCATGTCGAGCCGGATCCCCACCCACTCGCCCACCGCATGGTCGTGGTGGCTGGGCACATGGGCCATCACGCTGTGGCCGCTGGCCAGTTCCAGCGTGTAGAGGAACTCCGAGCCGCGAAACGCCTTGCGCAGGATGCGCGCCTGCACGGGCGAGGCATCGTCGTGCACCACATCGTCGGCGCGCAGCAGCACATCGCATTCGCCGCCCGGGAACTGCGCGGGCAGCGGGCAGGTGGCCGGATCGACCAGATCGCCCAGCGCCGTGCGCGCCACCACGCCGCCGGCCCCCGACTGCGCCAGCGTGGCCGGCACGAAGACGCCGTGGCCGATGAAGTCCGCCACGAAGCGCGTGGCAGGGCGGTGGTACAGCGAATAGGCTTCGTCCCACTGCTGCAGCTGCCCCTGGTGGACCACGCCGATCATGTCGCCAATGGCAAAGGCCTCCAACTGGTCGTGCGTGACGAACAGGGCCGTGGCACCTGCGGCCTTGAGGATGCCGCGCACCTCGTGCGCCAGGCGCTCGCGCAGGTCCACGTCGAGGTTGGAGAACGGCTCGTCCAGCAGCATCAGCTGCGGGCTGGGTGCCAGTGCGCGGGCCAGCGCCACGCGCTGCTGCTGGCCCCCTGACAGCTCGTGCGGAAACCTCCCTGCACTGCCGGCCAGGCCCACCAGCTCCAGCACCTCGGCCACGCGCTCGGCTTGGCGCGCCTTGGGAAGATGGTGGATGCCGAAGGCCACGTTGCGGCCCACGTTCAGATGGGGGAACAGCGCATAGTCCTGGAACACCATGCCGATGCGCCGCTGCTCGGGAGGGAGCGAGAAATCCGCGCTGCCCACGAGCTGGCCGTCGATGCGGATCTCGCCGCCGCTCACGGGCTCCAGGCCCGCCACGGCGCGCAGCAGCGTGGTCTTGCCGCAGCCCGAGGGGCCGATGAGCACGCCGATGTCGCCAGCGGCCAGATTCAGCGTGACGCCCTGCACGGCAGGCCTGTCGCGGCCCGGGTAGCGCACCTCGAGTTGGGAGACGGTCAAAAACATGCGGCGATTGTAGAACCGCGCAAATGAATAGAATTCGCATTTGCATTGGCGGGCCAGGGGCATGCCCGGAGCCCGCCGACTCCAGCAGCCTGCAGGCACGTCCGGTCTCGGCGGCACATCGGCCCACAGGCCGGCGGCAGCCGCAGATCCCGGCCCGTTCCATAGCCCGGCAGCCAGATCCTCCCCCTCATCCTCTAGCCGAGACCTCCGCTTTGCGCCGTCTGTCGTCCGTACTCCGCTCCCTTCCCCTGCTATTGCTGGCCCTGGTGCTGATGCTGCCCGTGCTGGCCGTGCTCGGCTCCTGGCTGCCCGTGGGCCAGGGCGATGCCCTGGCCGGCTCCATCCTGCGCGAGATGGCGGCCACCGTGCTGCCCGGCTATCTGTGGACCACGGTCTGGCTGGGCCTGCTGGTGGCGCTGGGCGCGGCCATCGTGGGCACGGGCACGGCGGCGGCCGTGACGCTGTTCGACTTCCGCGGCCGGCGCCAGCTCGAATGGCTGCTGCTGCTACCGCTGGCCATGCCGGCCTATGTCACGGCCTATGCCTATACCGACTTCCTGCAGTTCAGCGGCCCGCTGCAGACCTGGATGCGCGACACCTATGGCCTGGAAGGCCGGCTCCTGCCCGAGGTGCGCAGCCTGGGCGGCGCGGTCTGGGTCTTCATTTTTTCGCTCTACCCGTATGTCTACCTGCTGGCGCGCACGGCGCTGGGCGAGCGCGCCGCGCACCTGATGGAGGCCGCGCGCCTGATGGGCGCGCCGCTATCGCGGCGCATCTGGTCGGTGGCGCTGCCGCTGGCGCGCCCGGCCGTGGCCGCTGGCGTGGCCCTGGTGGTGATGGAGACGCTGGCCGACTTCGGCGTGGTCAGCTATTTCGGCATACAGACCTTCACCACGGGCATCTACAAGGCCTGGTTGTCCATGGACAACCGCATTGCCGCCGCGCAGCTGGCGACCTTCCTGCTGGTGCTGGTGGTGCTGCTGCTGCAGCTGGAGCTGCGCGCCCAGCGGCGCATGCGCTTCGTCACCGGCAGCACGGGCCGCGCCAGCTCGGCCGAGGCGCAGCCGCTGCGCCTGCGCGGCTGGCGCTGCGCGCTGGCGTGGCTGGCGTGCCTGCTGCCCGTGCTCATGGGCTTTGTGGCGCCCGTGTTCTTCATGCTGCGCCCGCTGGCAGCCGACTGGTCGGTGCTGCCCTGGGACCGCTTCCTCGACTGGGCGCTCAACAGCGTGCGCCTGGGCACCATCACCTCGGTGCTGGCCGTGATCATCGCCGTGGCCCTGGCGTTTGCCGTGCGCCGCCACAAGGAGTCGGCCGTCACGCGCGGCGTGGTGCAACTGGCCAGCCTGGGCTATGCGGTGCCGGGCGCCGTCGTCGTCGTCGGCCTGCTGCTGCCCGTGGGCTGGGTGCAGCAGGTGCGGCCCGAATGGGGCTTTGCCGGCCTGGTCACGGCCACCGCCGTGGGCATTGTCTGGGCCTACCTGGTGCGCTTTTGCGCCGTGGCCCTGCAGTCCATGCAAAGCGGCTATGCGCGCATCGCGCCCAGCCTGGACGACTCGGCCCGCATGCTGGGCACGGGCGCCTGGGGCATGCTGTCGCGCGTGCACTGGCCGCTGCTCAGGCGCTCCACGGCGGCGGCGGCGCTGCTGGTCTTCGTCGATGTGATGAAGGAGCTGCCTGCCACCATGGTGCTGCGCCCCTTCAACAGCGACACCCTGGCCGTCGTGGCCTACCAGCTCGCGCGCGACGAACGCCTGGGCGAGGCCGCCCTGCCGTCGCTGGCCCTGGTGCTGGTGGGCCTGATCCCCGTGATCATGCTCAGCCGCACGCTGCGCGCCGAGCGCCCGGGCACTGCCCGCTGAGCCTGCGCTGCCGGGTGCTGCAAAGCGCGGCCCGGCAAACCCCGCTACGCTCGCGCCATGCACGCCAGAGTCCTGCGCTATCTCGACGAAGTGGTCCGCCGCGGTTCCATCCGCAAGGCGGCCGAACATCTGCACGTGGCCCCCACGGCCGTCAACCGCCAGATCCTCGACCTGGAGGCCGAGCTGGGCACGCCCCTGTTCGAGCGCATCCACAAGCGCCTGCGCCTTACCCCGACGGGCGAGATGGTGCTGGCCCATGTGCGCGCCACGCTGCGCGAGCATGCGGCGCTGCGCGAGCGCATTGCCGAACTGCAGGGCGCGCGCAGCGGCGAGATCACCGTGGCCGCGACCACGGGGCTGGCCGGCTCGCTGCTGCCCTCGCTGGTGCATGAATTCCGCCAGCGCCACCCGGGCATCGTGGTGCGCATCATCGACCTGCCCTTGAGCGACATCGCGGCCGCCGTGGAAGGCGGCGACGCCGACCTGGGCCTGGCCTACGACCTGTCCGAACGCCCCGCGCTGCGCGCGCTGGCCACCAGCGAATGGCAGATCGGCGCCATCGTGCCGCCCCGGCATGCGCTGGCGCGCCAATCGTCGGTGCTGCTCAGCGAGTGCATAGGCCATCCGCTCATCCTGCCCGCGCCGCCGCTGTCCATCCGCAGCCTGCTGGACGAAGCCTTTGCGCGCAACGCCATCGAGGTCACGCCCGTGGCCGAATCCACCTCCATGGCCCTGATCCAGCGCCTGGTCATGCTGGGCGAGGGCATCGCCCTGCTCAACCCGCTGGACGTCATGGAAGAGCGCAGTCGCAATGCCCTGGTCTTCGTGCCTTTGCGCGATGCGCATCTGCGGCGGCAGACGCTGGTGCTGACCGGCCGGGCCAGGGGTCAGTTGAGCGCGGCGGGGGAGCTGATGGCCCAGTCCATCGGCCAGGCGCTGGCAAGGCTGTTTGCCGGGGGACGGTGAGTCTTCGGCACTGTCCACTTTTTGTGGACACATCGGGCGGAATTCGGCGCTATCGGCAATGGCTTGTCCTTCCTAGACTGGCGGCTTTTCCATTTCGAAGAAGAGAACGCCATGACCTTGATCGCACTGAACGCCGATGTACTCGTCACCATGGATGCGCAGCGCCGCGAGATCCGCGACGGCGCCCTGGTGGCCGACGGCCCGGCCGTGCAATGGGTGGGCGCCACGGCCGATCTGCCGCCGCAGTACCGCTGCATGGTGGACGACGGCACGGCCCAGGTGCTGGACATGCGCGGCCGCGTGGTCATGCCGGGCCTGGTCAATACGCACCACCACATGTACCAGAGCCTCACGCGCGCCGTGCCGGCCGCGCAGGATGCGGAGCTGTTCTCGTGGCTGACCAACCTGTACATGCTGTGGTCGCACCTCACGCCGGAGATGATCCACGTCTCCACCCAGACCGCCATGGCCGAGCTGATGCTGTCGGGCTGCACCACCACCAGCGACCACCTGTACCTGTATCCGAATGGCGCTCGGCTGGACGACTCCATCGCCGCGGCGCAGCAGATGGGCATGCGCTTTCATGCGGCGCGCGGCTCCATGAGCCTGGGCCGCAGCAAGGGCGGCCTGCCGCCTGACGCGGTGGTGGAGGAAGAGGAAGCCATCCTGCGCGACAGCCTGCGCCTGATCCAGCAGTACCACGACAGCGCACGCCACTCCATGCTGCGCGTGGTGCTGGCGCCATGCTCGCCGTTCTCGGTGACGCGCGAGCTGATGCGCGAGTCCGCCGTGCTGGCACGTGCGCACGGCGTGTCGCTGCACACCCATCTGGCCGAGAACGACAACGACGTCGCCTTCTCTCGCGAGAAATTCGGACTCACTCCCGCGCAGTACGCCGAAAGCCTGGGTTGGGTCGGCCCCGATGTCTGGCATGCCCACTGCGTCAAGCTCGATGCCGAGGGCATTGCGCTGTTCGCGCGCACGGGCACGGGCGTGGCGCATTGCCCGTGCTCCAACATGCGCCTGGCCTCGGGCATCGCACCCGTGCGCACCATGCGCGACGCGGGCGTGCCCGTGGGCCTGGGCGTGGACGGCAGCGCCTCCAACGACGGCGCCCACATGCTGGGCGAGGCGCGCCAGGCCCTGCTGCTGCAGCGCGTGGGCCACGGCCCCGCTGCCATGGGCGCGCGCGAGGCGCTGGAGATCGCCACCCTGGGCGGTGCGCGCGTGCTGGGGCGCGACGACATCGGCGCGCTGGCGCCGGGCATGTCGGCCGACTTCGTGGCCTTCGACATGTCGGGCGTGGGTTACGCGGGCGCGGGCCATGACCCCGTGGCCGCGCTGGTGTTCTGCACGCCCACCGATGTGTCCACCAGCGTCATCAACGGCCGCGTCGTGGTGCGTGACGGCCACCTGCTCACGGCCGACCTGCCGCGCGTGCTGACACGCCACCGCGAGCTGGCCCGCACGCTGTTCGAGCGCGCAGCGGGCCACTGACATATCCCTGCAGCGCGGCAGGCCGGCACCCAGGCTATCGCGGGTGCCGGCGTGCCGCCCTGCGCCATTCCCCCGAAGCATCTCCAGGAGGCTCGAAGACCCGGACAGCACTTTCAGGACCCCCACCCTTTTCCGGCACCACTGCCCCGACATACATACAAGTGCCTCTGAAGAGGCCGACGGCCAGGACACAAGGAGACAAGACAATGGAACAACTGCTTTACAAGGTGGAAGACCGTCCGCCAATGCTCATCACCACGGTCCTTCTGTCGCTGCAGCACCTGCTGGCGGCGCTGGGCGGCATCATCGCCGTGCCCCTGGTCTTCGGCGGGGCGCTCAAGCTGCCGGCCGACCAGATCGTGGCGCTGGTGAATGCAGCGCTGCTGGGCTCGGGCGTGGTCACCATCGTCCAGTGCAGGGGGGTGGGGCCCGTGGGCATACGGCTGCCCTGCGTCATGGGCACAAGCTTCGCCTTCGTGGGCGCGGGCATCAGCGTGGGGCTGGAGCATGGCGTGGCCGGCATCCTGGGCTCCTCGCTGGTAGGGTCGCTGGTGATGATCGTGGGCAGCTACTTCATGCCCGTGATCCGCCGCTTCTTTCCGCACACCGTGACCAGCGTGGTCGTGACCATGATCGGCCTGTCGCTGACCCCCGTCGCCGTGGACTGGGCTGCGGGCGGCGTGGGCCGCAGCGACTACGGCGCGATCGGCCACCTGGCCATCGCCGGCTTCGTGCTGGTGCTGGTGATCGGCTTCGTGCAGTGGGGCAGGGGCATCGTCTCTGCCTCGGCCGTGGTGCTGGGCATCGCCTGCGGCTATGTGCTGTGCCTGGCGCTGGGCCTGATCGACTTCACCCAGGTGAGCGAGGCCGCGGTCTTCGCCATCCCGCAGCCGCTGACCTTCGGCATGACGTTCCCGGTGGCCGGCATCGTCGCCATGTCCATCGCCTTTCTGGTGACCATCGTCGAGACCACGGGCACCTTCATGGCCCTGGGCGCGGCCACGCAGACGCGCATCGACGGCAAGCGCCTGTCCAGCGGCATGCTGTGCGATGGCGTGGGCTCGGCCTTCGCCGCCGTGATGTCCAGCCCTCCGCTGTCCACCTTCGCCCAGAACGTGGGCGTGGTCTCGCTGACCGGCGTGGCCAGCCGCCACGTGGTCATGCTGACGGGCGTCATGCTGCTGCTGGCCGGACTCTTTCCTGTGCTGGGCGCACTGGTGGTGACGATTCCGCAGCCCGTGCTCGGCGGCGCGGGGCTGATGATGTTTGCCATGATCATTTCGGCCGGCATCCGCATGCTCAGCGGCGCCGAGCATTCGCGGCGCGCCAGCCTGATCATCGCGGTCTCGCTGGGCTGCGGCCTGGCGGTCACGGTGCGCCCGGACCTGCTGGCCCGCATGCCTGCCTTCGTGCGCGAAGTCTTCGGCTCGGGCATTACCGTCGGCGCCCTGGTCGCGGTGGGGCTGAACCTGCTGCTGCCCGGCCGCGAGGTCGATGCCCATCCCGAGGAAGCCGTGGCCTGATGCGCATTTTCATGGGCCTACACTGCGGCCCATGAACACCACCGCACCCCGCACCGACATCACCATCTACCACAACAACCGCTGCAGCAACTCGCGCGGCGCGCTGGCCCTGCTGCGCGACAACGGCGTGGAGCCGACCATCGTCGACTACATCGCCCAGCCCCTGGACGCTGCGCAACTGCAGGCCCTGGTCCGGCGGCTGGGCGTGCCCGTGCGCGAGCTGCTGCGCAGCAAGGAAGCCGTCTACACCGAGCTGGGCCTGGGCGATGCATCCGTCAGCGATGAGCAGCTCATCGCCGCCGTGGCCGAGCACCCCGTGCTGCTCAACCGCCCCATCGTCGTCACCCCTAAGGGCGCGGCGCTGTGCCGCCCGCCGGAGAAGGTGCTGGCGCTGATCTGAGATGCACGGCGAGGGTTCTAAGCCTCGCCTAAGTCTGCCCCTTCAGACTTCTCCCCAACGCAGCAAGGAACGCTGCTTTTGAGGAAAGGTCTGCGATGAACAAGATTCTGTCCACTCCCCGCCGTCTGGTGCTGGCCCTGGTGGCCGCAGGTGCCATCGGCGCCCTGGGCGCCACGGGCGCCGGTCTGGTTGGTGTGGTGCATGGCGATGCGCGTGCCGCCACGTCGCTGTTTGCGCCCGCAGCACAGCCTGCTTCTACCGCTTCTCCAGCTTCTCCCGCCACCGCCGTGGTGGCGCCCAACTTTGCCGACATCACGGCGCGCAACGGCGCGGCCGTGGTCAATATCAGCGTGGTCGGCAGCTCGCGTGCCATGGGCGAGGATGGCGACGAGGCCGCTGCACGGCAGGGCCAGGGCCAAGGTCAGGGCCTGCAGGGCATGGACCCCAACGATCCGTTCTTTGAATTCTTCCGCCGCTTCGGCGTGCCCGGCATGCCTGGCATGGGCCAGGGCCAGCCCCAGCGCGATGTGCCCACGCGCGGCGAAGGCTCGGGCTTCATCGTCTCCAGCGACGGCCTGATCCTGACCAACGCCCATGTGGTGCGCGGCGCCAAGGAAGTGACCGTCAAGCTGACCGACCGGCGCGAGTTCAGCGCCAAGGTGCTGGGTGCCGATCCCAAGACCGACGTGGCCGTGCTGCGCATCGAGGCGAAGAACCTGCCCACCGTATCGCTGGGCAAGACGGCCGATCTGCGCGTGGGCGACTGGGTGCTGGCCATCGGCTCGCCCTTCGGCTTCGAGAGCAGCGTGACGGCCGGCGTGGTCAGCGCCAAGGGCCGCACACTGCCTGACGACTCCTTTGTGCCCTTCCTGCAGACCGACGTGGCCATCAACCCCGGCAACTCGGGCGGCCCGCTGTTCAATGCGCGCGGCGAGGTGGTGGGCATCAATAGCCAGATCTACTCGCGCTCGGGCGGCTACCAGGGCGTGTCCTTCGCCATTCCCATCGAGGTGGCCACGCGCGTGCAGCAGCAGATCGTGGCCACGGGCAAGGTGCAGCATGCGCGGCTGGGCGTGGCCGTGCAGGAGGTGAACCAGGCCTTTGCCGATTCCTTCAAGCTCGACCGTCCCGAAGGCGCCCTGGTGTCCAGCGTGGACAAGAGCGGCCCCGCCGCCAAGGCGGGCCTGGAGCCCGGCGACGTGGTGCGCAAGATCGATGGCCAGCCCATCGTGGGCTCGGGCGATCTGCCGGCCTTTGTGGGCCAGGCGCTGCCGGGCCAGAAGGTCACGCTGGAGATATGGCGCAACGGCGAGGCCCGCACGCTCAGCGCCGTGCTGGGCGATGCCAGCGACAAGGCCGCCAAGGTGGCCAAGGACAAGCCCGACGCCGGCAAGGGCAAGCTGGGCCTGGCCCTGCGCCCGCTGCAGCCCGAGGAAAAGCAGCAGATCGGCGTGAAGGACGGCCTGGTTGTGGCCGACGCCGCAGGCCCGGCGGCCGAGGCCGGCATCACGCAGGGCGATGTGCTGCTGTCCATCAATGGCACGCCTGCCGGTGATATCGAGGCCGTGCGTGCCGCCATGGCCAAGGCCGGCAAGACCGTGGCCGTGCTGATCTGGCGCGATGGCAACAGGATCTTTGTCCCCGTACGTCTCGGGTAAGTGAAAGGAGGTAAGGGACCAGAAGCATCCACACACTTGATTGATCGCACGGCCCCGGCGTGAATGCGCCGGGGCTATCGCTTTGGGAAAACCCAGAGAAAAATGCCAGCGGTCCAAGGATCGGTATGCCAATGTGATGGTTGTATCGTGTGAAATAACGCCCGTTTGCGTTAGTAATGTTTCTTTTTGTGACGGATTGATGTAAGGGAAACCGCTTAGACTGCCGGCCCATCGAGGCGTGCGCTGACCGTCTTGATTCACGGAATACGGCCCCTGGGGGCGCAACGCATCACAGGAAAGGCACGGCTTTGAATCAGGACTACAGCTTGCAGGTGGCGGGTTTGGGCGCATCGTTCGGTGCGCGCGTCATCCTGGCTGAGGTGGACTTCGCACTGCCCGCCCGGGGCGTCACCGTTCTGCTGGGGCCTTCGGGATCGGGCAAATCCACCCTGCTGCGCACGCTGGCCGATCTCAATGCCGCCAATCCGCGTTTTCGCCGCTGGGGCAGCACGCGCTACGCGGGCCAGCCATGGAGCAGCGGCATGCAGGCGCCGCGCCTGGTGCAGCAGCAGGCCAGGCTGATGATGGCCAGCACCTTCGATGCCATCGTGGAGCTGGCGCGCCCCCGTCTCAAGCTGGTGCCGCATGAGCTGCGCGACTGGTGCCGCGCCCAGGTGCAGGCCTTTGGCTTCCCCGAGCTGGGATTGATGCTGGACCAGCCCGCGCTGGAGCTGTCTGCCGTGCAGCAGCGGGCCGTGGCCATCCTGCGCGAGGCGCTGGCCGAGCCGGCGCTGCTGATGGTGGACGAGCCCACGGCCGAGCTGGAGGGCTACGAGGCCTTCGTGCTGCTGGAACTGCTGCGCCAGGTGGGTCAGCGCACCGCCGTGCTGATGAGCACGCACCAGCAGCAGCACGCACAGGCCGTGGCGCAGGACATGCTGCTGCTGGCCGGCGGTCGCATCGCCGAGGCGCAATCCATGGAAGCCTTTCAGCGTGCGCCGCTGTCGCTGGCGGGCCAGCAGTTCTTGCGCACCGGCAGCTGTGCCGTGGCTTCTCCCGATGCGCGGGCCGAAGACCTGGAGGAGGGCGTGCCCCTGCCTCCTCCGCTGCCTGCAGCGGCCGTGGCCGCGATCTCCGAATTTCTGTCGGATGCAGTGGCCGCCGAGCCTGCATCCGAGCCCATGCCTGCACCTGAGCCCGTGCCCGTGCCTGCATCCATGCCTGCGCCGGTACCCGCACCCGCACCGACACCGACACCGACACCCGCTGCCGCTGCCCGCCCACGCGCCGTCAATCCCGCCGTGCTGGTGGACTGGCAGCCGCTGGCCGCCGACCCGCAGGCCGTGCCCGCCAGCCGCGGCCCCAACGGTTTTGCCTGGCTGGTGCCGGGCCGGCTGGCCGGTGCGCCGCAGCCCGGCGTGGTGCAGTCCATGGACTTTGACCTGAAGGCCCTGCGCGGCTGCGGCGTCACCGTGCTGATCACGCTGACCGAAAACGACCTGCCGCAAGAGCCGCTGCAGCAGCACGGCCTGCGCAACCTGCACCTGCCGGTGCGCGACCACGAATCACCCACGGTGGCCCAGATCCAGATGCTGCTGGCGCGCATGTCGGCCATGCTGCGCGCGGGCGAGGTGCTGGCCGTGCACTGCCTGGCCGGCCTGGGCCGCACGGGCACGGTGCTGGCCGCATGGCTGGTGCGCGAGGGCCTCACCGCCGACGAGGCGCTGCGCCGCGTGCGCCTCATCGACGCCCAGTACGTGCAGTCCCAGGCCCAGGAGGACCTGCTCTACGCGTACGAAGTGGCACTGCTGCTGAAGATGGGCTGACCGATCACATCCATTCACAAAAAAAGGAAAGCTGCAATGAGCCTGGATAACGTTTTGAGCGAGGTGGCCGGGTCCGTGCCCGAGTGCCTGGCCATCGGCTACGTGGATGCCGCCTCCGGCATGCTGCTGGCCATCCGCACGGTGGACTCGCATCCGCGCGAAGTCATCGACCTGGTGGCCGCGGCCACGGCCGACCTGTTCAACGGCCCCAATGTCTCGATGATCGAGAGCCTGTTCAAGAAGTCGCGCGGCCTCAAGGACGACGGCCACCACTACTTCCAGGAGCTCATCGTCAACAGCGACAACCTCATCCACGTCTTCCTGCGCGGCAAGCTCATGCCCGACTACGTGGCCGTCTTCGTCTGCCGCCGCACCGCCAATCTGGGCATGGCCTTGACCAAGGCCCGCATGGCCATGCCTAAGATTGAAGCGGCGGTGTAGCCGCCGCTCACCCCCTGAGTCGCCAACTGAGCCAGCCTTCCAGGGAGCTATTCTTCAACCATGCGCTTACTGCTTGTTGAAGATGACGCAATGATCGGCGAGGCCGTGCAGACCCTGCTGCGCGGCGAGGGCCATGCGGTGGACTGGGTCCGTGACGGCCTGCAGGCCGATGCGGCCCTGTGCCCCGGCCCGGGTGGCGGCCATGGCTATGACATGGTGCTGCTGGACCTGGGCCTGCCGGGGCAGGATGGCCTGCAGGTGCTGCGCCGCCTGCGCGGGCGCCGCGACCGCACGCCGGTGCTGGTGGCCACGGCGCGCGATGCCGTGCGCGACCGCATTGCCGGGCTGGATGCGGGGGCCGATGACTACGTGGTCAAGCCCTATGACCTGGACGAGCTGCTCGCGCGCCTGCGCGCGCTGGCGCGGCGTGCCTCTGGCGGGTCCGACCCGCTGTACGAGCGCGAGGGCGTGCGGCTCAATCCCGCCACGCGCGAGGCCAGTGTCGATGGCCGCGACGTGGTGCTCTCCGGCCGCGAATGGGCGGTGCTGGAGACGCTGCTGGCACGCCCGGGCAGCACGCTGTCGCGCCAGCAGATCGAGGACAAGCTCTACGGCTGGGGCGACGAGGTCAGCAGCAACGCCATCGAGGTCTACATCCATGGTCTGCGCAAGAAGCTGGGCGCGGGGCTGATTCTCAATGTGCGCGGTGTGGGCTACATGGTGCCCAAGCCATGACGGCGCCGGCTTCCTCCCTTGTTTCCTCCCTTATCACCCGGGCGCGCAGCCGCCTGCCCGGTGCACTGGGCACGCGGCTGCTCCTGTTCCTGGGGGCGGCCATCGTGCTCACGGCGCTGCTGCAGGGCCTGCTGGCCTACCGCAATGCGCTGCTGCAGACCGACACCCTGTTCGACTACCAGATGCAGCAGACCGCCTTTGCGCTGCGCGCCGGCCTGCCGGTGGATGCGCGCGGCAGGCCCCAGGGCACGCCGCCCGAGGATGAGAACCACGAATTCATCGTCCAGGTCTGGACCAACGAAGGCCTGCGTATTTTTGAATCCGCCCTGGGCGCCGCGCTGCCGCAGATGGCCGTGCTGGGCTTTGCCGACGTGCCCGCGCGCGGCACCGTCTACCGCGTGTTCTCGCTGCAGACGCGCTCGCAGGTGATCCAGGTGGCGCAGGACATGCGCGTGCGCCGCACCCTGGCGCGCGATGCCGCCTGGCAGAGCCTGCTGCCCATTGCCCTGCTGGCGCCCGTGCTGGCGCTGGCCGTGTGGTGGGTGGTGCGCAGTTCGCTGGCGCCCGTGCAGCGCGTGCGCCGCGAACTGGCCACGCGCCGCCCGCAGGACCTGGCCCCCGTGCCTGCCGAGGGCCTGCCCGACGAGGTGCGGCCCCTGGTGGCCGAGCTCAACGCGCTGCTGCAGCGCGTGGGCCAGGCCTTCGAGGCGCAGCAGCACTTCGTGGCCGATGCCGCGCACGAGCTGCGCTCTCCGCTGGCCGCGCTCAAGCTGCAACTGGTGGCCTTGCAGCGCGCGCCCGATGCGGCCGCGCATGACGAGGCCGTGCAGCGTCTTTCGGCCGGCATAGACCGGGCCACACGGCTCGTCGAACAATTGTTGACATTGGCGCGGCAGGAAGCCCAAGGCACGGTACAAGGCACGGCACAAGGCGTGCAAGGCATGCAGGGGCAGCACGGCGCTGCCGCGGCCGCACCTGCGGACGTTGACCTGCGCGAGGTGGTGGAGCAGGCCCTGGCAGACCAGGCCGTGGCGGCCCAGCAGCATGGCCTGGACATGGGCCTGAGCGAGTCCCCGCAACTGCGGCAGTCCTTTGCCGTGGCGGGCGACGCACAGTCCTTGCAGATGCTGGTGCGCAACCTGCTGGACAACGCCGTCAAGTACGTTCCGCAAGGCGGCCGCGTCGATGTCGGCTGGCGCAGCGATGCCCAGGGCCGCGCGCTGGTGGTCGAGGACTCGGGCCCCGGCATTGCCGAAAGCGAGCGCGAACTGGTGCTGCGGCGCTTTGTGCGTGGGCCCTCTGCGGCTTCAGCGGCTTCTGCGGGCCAGCAGGCGCAGGGCAGCGGCCTGGGCCTGGCCATCGTGCAGACCATTGCCGAGCGGCATGGCGCACGCCTGCTGCTGGACCGCTCGCCCACGCTGGGCGGCCTGCGCGTGCAGGTGATGTGGCCGCCTGTGTCGGGCCGCTGACAGCGGCGCGTGGCGCGCAGGCCTATCGGCGTGTAGCGCGCGGCGGGAATGCTTCCCGCCTGCGTCCGGCCGGGTCACAATCCCCAAATTGGTGCCGGCCCGCCTGCCTTGCCATTCCCTCAGCAGGCGCGCGGGCAGTCTGCATCCGTAGTTATTTCGAGAGGTATTTCATGGAGTCCCTTGTCCAGCGCCTGTCCCAGTCCGTGACCCAGGCGCATTCGTTGGAAGAGTTGACGCGGCCCCTGCTGCAAATGCTCGAAGAGAGCACGCAGCTGGAGTCCACCTATCTCACCACCATCAACGAAGAACAGGGCCAGCAGCGCGTGCTGTACGCGCGCAACGCCAGCGAGATGCAGATTCCCGAGGGCCTGGTCGTTCCCTGGGGCGACACGCTGTGCAAGCGCGCCCTGGACGAAGGCCGCATGTACACGCCCGATGTGGGCGACTGCTGGGGAGATTCCGAGGCCGCGCGTGAACTGGGCATACGCACCTACGCCAGCGCGCCCGTGCGTTTTTCGGATGGCCAGCTCTACGGCACGCTGTGCGCGGCCAGCAAGTCCTCGCAGGCCCTGAGCAGCGAGGCCGAAGGCATGCTGCGCCTGTTCGCCAACCTGATTGCCGAGCGCGTGGAGCGCGAGCAGCTCATCGCCAGCCTGAACCGGACCAACCGGGAGCTGGCGGCGCTGGCCTTGCTGGACCCGCTGACCGGCCTGCCCAACCGGCGCTGCCTCACCGACGAGCTGGGCCGGCTTATTGCGCGCTGCGCACGCAGCCAGGAATGCGTGGTGGTCGGCTTCATCGACCTGGACCGCTTCAAGAACGTCAACGACGAGTACGGCCACGAGGCCGGCGACGCGCTGCTGCGTGCCATGGGCGAACGCCTGTCCGCCCACCTGCGCAGCGCCGACATGCTGGCTCGCTTTGGCGGGGACGAGTTCGTCTTCATCGGCGTGGGGCCCTTGTTCGGCAGCGAGGCCGATGCCGTGGCGCGTGAACTGCAGCAGCGCCTGTCGGATGCCTCGGCCTTCCAGGTCGATCTGCCCGATGGCAAGACGCTGGACTACGGCGGCGCCAGCGTGGGCGTGGTCTGCCTGCGGCCGGACTCCATTGACGCCGACGACGCGCTGCAAAAGGCCGATGCGGCCATGTACCGCGTCAAGATGGCGCGCAGCCGCGAAGCCAGGGGCAACGCGCTGCATTGAGCCAGCCGCAGGCCTGGCCCGGCGGCCAAGACCTGTTGCTGCCTTGCTCCGGCCTGTCTCGCTGCTTCTCGCGCGCGCTCTTTTTTCTTTCCGTCTCAGCCTGCTGCCAGCATGGGCTGCCTGCGCTGCAGCTCCACGGCGGCATGCTGATGGCTGCTTGCCGCCTCCAGCTTGAAGGCGCCCACCGTGCGCACCAGGTCGCCGGCCTGGCCGCGCAGGCTGGAGGCGGCGGCGGCCATCTCCTCCACCAGTGCCGAGTTCTGCTGGGTGGCCTGGTCCATCTGCGTGACCGCCTGGCCGATCTGCGCCACGCCCGAGCTTTGCTCGGAACTGGCGGCGCTGATCTCGCCCATCAGATCCGTCACGCGGCGTATGGCATCCACCACCTCGGCCATGGTCGTGCCGGCCTGGTCGGCCAGCGCGCTGCCGTTGTGCACGCGGCTGGCGCTGTCGGTGATCAGTTGCTTGATCTGCTTGGCGGCCTCGGCACTGCGGCTGGCCAGGCCGCGCACCTCGGTGGCCACCACGGCAAAGCCCCGGCCCTGCTCGCCCGCACGCGCGGCTTCCACGGCCGCGTTCAGCGCCAGGATATTGGTCTGGAAGGCAATGCCGTCGATCACATTGATGATGTCGGCGATCTGCCGGCTGGAATCACTGATGCCGCGCATGGTGTCCACCACCTGCCGCACGACCTCGCCGCCCTGCTCGGCCACAGTGGAGGCGCCCAGCGCCAGCTGGTTGGCCATCTGCGCGTTGTCGGCGTTCTGGCGCACGGTGGAGCTGAGCTGCTCCATGGAGGCGGCCGTCTGCTGCAGCGCGCTGGCCTGGCTTTCGGTGCGCGAGGACAGGTCCTGGTTGGCCTGCGCGATCTGCCCGCTGGCCGCTGCCACGCTGACCGATCCCTGGTGCACCTGGCGCACCACGCCACGCAGCCCCTCCTGCATGGTCTGCAGCGCGCGCAGCAGCATGGACACCTCGTCCTTGCCGCGCACATCGATGTGCCGTGTCAGGTCACCCGCCGCCACGGCATCGGCCGTATGGATGGCCAGGCGCAGCGACCGCGCCATGTTGCGGATGATGGACCAGCCCAGCAGCACCCCGAGCAGCACGCCCGCGATGATGGAGCCCACGGCCACGGCAAAGATCATCTGGTACAGCGATTGCGCGGCCTCGTACTCCTCCTTGGCGACGCGGGTCTGCAGGGCGGTCAGCTGCACGATCACATCACGCAGCGGCGCGTACAGCGCCTCGTCCTTGTCGATCAGCAGTTGCCGGGCCAGCGCCAGGTCCCCGGACTGCAGCGCCTGCTGGGCCGGCTTCAGAAAGCCCTGCAGGAACAGCGCGCGCACGGCCTCGAAGCGGTCGGCCAGCTGCGCCTCTTGCTCCGTCATCCGGGTCTGGCGGAACGAGGTCCAGAACTTGTTCACGTCGTTGATGTTGGTCTGTATCTCCTGCTGCTTTTGCTGCGTGTACTCGGGCAGGTGCACGGCAATGGCGCCCGAGACCGCATTGCGGTTGCGCAGTAGCAGGCGCTGCACTTCCAGCAGATCGCCCAGTGCGACCAGGCGCTCTTCATAGACCACCTTGAATCGGCGGTTGGACTCGCTGATTCCATATAGCCCAAAAGCGCCGATCACGATCATGAGCAGTGAGAGAAAACCAATCAAGGCGGTCAGGCGAGTCGATAACTTGAAATTATTCATACTGCGTCCTTTGCATGCATTGCGGATGGTTGGTGGGTACTTGCGTTGTCAGGCCGCCCCGTGATGACTCGCATCTCTCATAACGGAATCGGTAATGAAAATGAGATTTCATTAACGGAAAATGCCCGGTCTGCACAAATGCTCACAGGCATCCGGAAACGGCGATGCTGGTTTGCCGATGGCCTGCGTGGCCAATGGCGATCCATGTTGTATTGGTTTGTAAACTATTTGTTACAAACTATAGTATGAATCGAATGGGCCAGGCAATACCAGTTTTTCAGGCATTGGCCTTGGCCTGATAGGGGTTCTCTGCGTATTGCTTCGCTATTGTTTCGCTATGAAAAATACAGGCGGCAACGGCCCTGGCAGTGGCTGCGGCGCCGAACGGCCCGCCTAGAATCCGCCTTTATGCGCTGTGCATGCGCGTTCATGCGCGCTTGCGCGAGGCCCCTGGCCTGCCTTCACGAAAGAGATCCATGAAACCCAAAACCCTTGCCCGCGCGCTGGCCGCCCTCTGCGTGGCTGCGGCCGGACTGCTCTACGCATCGCCCTACATCGCCCTGCACCAGATCGGCAAGGCCGTGGAGCGCCGCGATGCCCAGGCCCTGTCCGGCTACGTGGACTTTCCCGCGCTGCGCGAAAGCATCAAGGGCCAGATGATGGCCAGGCTGCAGTCCCAGATGGGCGGCTCGGGCGACAGCTCGTCCAACCCCCTGGCCGGCTTTGGCCAGCAACTGGCCCAGGGCCTGGTCAGCCAGTTCACCGAGGCGCTGGTCTCGCCCGACGGCGTCATGCTCATGCTGGAAAAAGGCAAGCCCGGCAAACCTACGGACGTGGCCGCCGCAGGCGTGGGCGTGGACACCCAGGGCGGGCCGCCGCGCAAGGACTACTCCGTGGAGTACCAGGGCTGGTCCAAGGTCTTCGTGCACCCGCGCGGCGAGCCGGGCGGCTTCATCTTCAGGCGAGAAGGCCTGATGGGATGGCGGCTGGTGGCCGTGAAGATGGATTGAGGGGCGCGGGCAGGCCGCCAGCACCCTGGCGCCTCAGCCTTGATGCAGCACCTTCATCACATGGCGCTTGCCCAGCCGCAGCGCGCGGGCATCGGCCTCTGGCTGCGTATCGCAGGGCTGGTCATCGGTGATGGCCTCCAGGGCCTTGCCGCTGGCCACCTCCAGCAAGGTGGCGCGCGGCAGCCAGGCGCCTGGCGAGGCATCGCTGGGCAGTGATGCGGGCGTGATCCGCACGCCCATGTAGAGAAGGCTGTCCATGGCCTGGCGTATCCGTTCGGATCAGCCTGCCAGGGGCGGGCGGGGCAGGGCCAGCCACTGCTGGACGGCGGGGTGCTCCCACTGCCGGCGCGCATAGGCGGCCAGCGGCGCGGGCACGGCATCGCCGTTGAGCACCAGGCGGTTGAGCATCAGCGCCAGGTCCACATCGGCAATCGACCATGGGCCGGCAATGTGGTCATCTTCCGCGCGGATGAAGGCACCGGCCACCGAGAACAGCTTGCGCGCCGCGGCCTGGCCCGCATCCGACAGCGGCGTGGGCGTGGGGCGGTAGAACACCACTTCGGTGCTGCGCTCCGAGCGCAGTGCCATCAGATCGCTGCGCAGCCAGGCCTGGACCTGGCGCACACGGGCGCGCGCCTGCGCATCCTGGGGGTAGAGCGGGGCGCCGCCAAAGCGCTCTTGCAGATACTCGGAAATCGCCGACGACTCCGACAGGCTGAAGTCGCCATCCACCAGCGTGGGAACGCGCGCAGTGAGCGATGCAGCCACATAGTCCGCCCCGATGTTCTGTCCCGCCGAAAGGTCCAGCGTGCGCAGCTCGAAGTCAATCCCCTTGACCTTCAGCGCAACGAATACGGACATGGCATAGGGAGAGGCGAATTGCGAATCGGCGTAAAGCAGCATGGGGGCCTTTCGGGAGACTGCATCAGTGATTGGGGCACTGATGGTAGCCGAGCAGCCCGGGCGCATCGGCCATGATCGGTCATGCGCTGTCCGGGGGATCGCCGCAGATGCGGCCCATGCAGCCTTCAAAGACATCGCGCACGTCACGAAGGGTCTGCGAGCCCCATTCATCACGGTGCTCGCCATGCAGGGCGGCTGCCACGTAAACGATCTCCGACAACTGCGAGATGCGTGCCGCCATGCCGTGCGCCACGATATGGCTCTCCGTGTTCTGGTGGTCGCCCATTTGCATCAGCACCTGCGCCAACTGCTGGACCTCGTAGTTGGCCTCGCGGGCCAGTTCGCGCCACTGCGATGGCGTTGCGCCGGTGTCTAGCCTGGCTTGCAATTCATACAGCGTGGTGCGCGGAAACACGATCCCGTCCACCGGCGTCTCTGATATCTGCGCCAGAGCCTGGGCCGCTTCTGCCAGCAGGCGAGTGCGTGGGCCGGACTCCGCATCGCCGGGCACCAGCCGCGCCGAATTGATGCAGGCGGCCACATCAAACGCCGTGTTCTGCAGATCGCACGTCGAGCCGGGCTGCGCCGCGTGGCGTGCCACATCGCTGGCAATGCGCAGCAGGCGGTCGGATTCCCCGCTGTGCCGGTGCTTCTCGTCGGTCATCGCGGCCTGCTTGAGTGCTTCAGCGGCCTGCAGGAACAGCGCGCGGTCCGCCTTGGCGAGCTTCTTGCGCGATGGTTTTGCGGCAGCGTGCTTCATGGACCTCCTTCGAGCAACGTACAGGGCGCAGCAAAGGAGCCGCCTGAGTGGTCAGGTAGTATTTGGCGCTAGTAGTGACAACGCTCCATAGATTATCAAACAAAAATTTGATCGTCAATAGTTTATATAAAAAATGTTTGACTTCTCTGCGCGCCTGACGGAGGAAAGGAATAGGCTCGGCCTCAGTCAGGAGGCGTTTGGCGCTATCGCGGGAGTGTCAAAGATGTCTCAGCTCAACTATGAGAAGGGCGTCAGAAAGCCAGATGCGGGTTACCTCATGGCGGTTGCCGAGCAGGGAGTGGACGTCGCCTACCTGCTGACAGGTCAACGTTTGTTTGACCCGAACGCCATCCAGCATGAGCGCCCTGAACCCACCCTCGCCGCCCGCCTGCAACAGGAGCGCCAGCGCCTGAACCTCAGCGAAGCCGAACTCGCACGCAAGGCCGGCCAAGCCAAACAGGTCCTGCAGCAATTCGAGTCCGGCGCCCTCGTCCCCGACGCCACGGCGCTGCAGCAACTGCACCTTGCCGGCGTCGATATCGGCTACGTGCTGCTGTCCCTGCGCTCCCATGCGCCCGACGCCGATGTGCAGGCACTGCTGGCGCATTACGGCAAGGCGACGGACGCTGGGCGTGCGCTGGTGCGAGGGGTGGCGGAGCTGGCCGGGCGGGGGTGAGGCTCGCCCTCCACAAGGTTCAGTGTCTTGTCGCCCGGCCCAGCGACGTGCGCGGCTTGCCGTGCAGAAGGCGCCGCAGGACATAGGGCAGGCGCCAGGCAGGCCGCAGCGATGGGCCGGTGCGCTCCACAAAGAGCAAAACGGCTGCAACAGCCATGGCCGGCAGGTGCCAGGCCGCGGGAAAGGCGAAGGGCGCCAGCATCCACGGCCAGCATGCCGTGGCGCATGCCACGCCGGTTCGCAGTCCGTGCTGCAGGCTGTCCCGGTTGGCCGTGGGGCCGCTGGCGGCCACGGGGTACAGCCTGTGGCAGGCATTGTGGGCGCGCGTTCCTGCGGGCGATGAACTCCACAGGACCGCCACGGCAATGCAGGCAAGAATGAGCGCGGGATGCGCTGCTGCGTGCAAGACGGCGGCAAGCGGCACCATGACCAGCCCGGCCGCCATCCACACCAGCGCATAGCCCGCAAGCAGCAGGCCCGCCGCCAGCAGGCGCCGGCGGGCCACGCTCGATCGCATGGCGTGGCGCACCTGCCGCAGTGCCAGCAGCGGCATCATGGCCAGAACCATGGCCAGCCATGCCACACCGAGGATGCCGAGCGTGTGCCCGTCCAGAACCAGCGGCGACAGGTCGGCCAGCGTGACCGAGGACAGCGAGCCGCACAGCGACAGGCCGGGCGTGGCAGGCGGGCTGATGGCCAGGCTGATGAAGCCTGCCCCCGACACGGCCATCAGTGCTGGCGCGGGAGCGGTCCGCAGGTCTCTCAGCAGCGCGTCCATACGCGGGCCTTAGCGGGTGGCGTCCTGTGCGACCACGCTCACGCGGTCCACGGTGATTTCGCGCCCGGGATCGGCTTCGGGCTGTTCGATGGCCACGTTCAACTGGTCCAGACTGCCGCCTGCGTCCAGGATGGCCTGCGTGGCATCGGTGATGTCGATGGTGGCACCCAGTCCGTTGCCTCCATGCGGTCCATCGCTGGCCGAGGCTTTGGCCAATCCGAACAGCGCCACGGTGTCGGCATGCCGTGCCGCCGCTCCGGGCGAGCCGATGGATACCGTCAGCACGCCGCTGGGCGCATTGCCGCGAATGCCTTCCAGGTGAAGAAAGTAGCGCTGTGGCCGCGGCAGCGCGGCGCCTGCCTGCAGCAACTCGACCTTCGCTGCACCGGGGTCCGCGATCGATACGGTGGTCAGCTGCGGCGTGCGGCCCACGATGACCCGCTCCGCATTGGAGCCCAGTACACGCGGCGCGGGCGGCGGTACCGTCGAGAATTCTGCGGGCATGTCGATCTCCTGCGGTGTGAGGCCTGCCGTGCTGGCGGTGAGCGCGGTGGCGCCCGTGCCGCTGGTCAGATTGTCATAGTCAGGGACGAGCGCACCGCCCGGCAGGGTTTCACCCGGATCATAGGAGGCCAGCTTTCCGTCGGTGTCCGGCATGACGAAGCCGCGGCCGGCAGGGCCGTTGCTCCAGGCGGCGCTGTTGTCCTGGATGTTGCCGGGCTGGGTCAGCCAGGCGGCCCAAAGCCGGTCCACATTGCAATGGTGCACCCAGAAAATCGGGTCCAGGGCGGCATAGTCGGGGTCTGACATGAATCCATAGGGCTCCTGCAGTCCGCCGACCATGATGTGAACCAGATTGTGCGGATTGGATTCAATGGCGCCAGTGTCGCTGCCGTCATGGGAAAAGGCGGTGATGCCTCCGCCGTATTCCAAGGTGCCGGGAGCGCTGGTGAAGCGGTGGTAGTCCTGGCAACCCAGCGTGATATCACGGGGAATGTCAGGCGTTGGTCCCAGGCGCTTTGACCCATTGCGCCTGGCCTTGGCCAGGAAATTGGGAGAACCATCCGGCAATTTCTCTTCCAGGAACGCCTGGGGTATGTTGCGTGCGGCCTGATTGCTGGAATTCAGGTAGTTCCAATAGGGAAGCGCCCAGTCCGCAGGGCCGCCAAGCTCCTTGACGGTCTTCGCCACAATGGCTTCGAATGCGGCGAGATAGCCGCGATGCCAGGGAAGAAAGTACCAGGTGCCATGCTGGCATTGGTCCCGCATCTCCTCGGTTTCGGAGGTGGGCGGCAAAGGGTCCTTGGCCGAAAGCACGCCGGCACTGATCCAGCCACTCTTGTTGATGCCATGAATGGCGGCAAGATATCTCCAGCTGGTCCTGTCCGTAATGGGGAGAGAGTAAAGATGCCCCACGGCCTTGGAATACCAGATCAGCGTTTCATTCCAGACAGTTCCACCTTGATTGACATCACGACGAATTCCAGTCATTGCGTTCTCCTCCATGAAAGTTGGAGACTGGAGTGTATGAAGGCGGATTGGGTTTTGCAAGATATTGTTTCTTTTTATTGGGTTTGTCTGAGTGGGGTTTCTTGATATTGAGAGTGCGTTTTCCATTGCGGATGCCGCAATGGTTGGGAATTGATTGATTTCAGGTATTGACCAATGACGTGTGTTGGTCTAATTGACTGGATTTGTGTTTTCGCAATGGAGACTGGATTTCCGTTTTCTTACATGGAATCGTCACGGATGGACTGAGAAACAGCAGAAGACGGCAGGCCTGGACCCCGCCGGGCAACAAAAAACCCGCATGCCGGTGAGCATGCGGGTTTGTGATGTCCTGAGCGTCTTCACGACGTCCGGTTGGTCCCTCCGACAGGAATCGAACCTGTATCTGGCGCTTAGGAGGGAACCAACGTAAGTTTAGAAATCCCTTTGGTGACCTGTACTTAGTGGCGATTATCGCGTTAGCATACCTCAAATGTTCCAAATTTGTTCCAAGTGCCAACGTGGTGACTGGAAGGGACTGAACTGGAGAGAGGTAGCGATGGCAGGCAAGTTGATCACAGAGCGGGTGGGCGTGAATGGGGATGTGTCGTTCCTCGTTCGCATCCGTGAGGCTGGCGTAGCAGTCAGCAAGACCTTCAAAGCCAAGAAGGAAGCCGAGAAGTTCATCCGTGAGGTCAAGACCAAGTTGGACCGTGGCGAGTCTGTGGACATTGCCAAGGTGAAGAAGATGACCCTTGGTGCCATCTTTGACGACTACTTGAAGCACAACACGGTGGCGAAGGGGAAGCTCTACACCCTGAACAAGCTCAAGCTGGAGATCGGCGCTGTGCCTCTTCAGAACTTCAAGGCTGGCACCTTTGCCGTCTATCTGAAGACCAAGCTGGAACAGCCCATTCCTGACCAGAAGAAAAAGAAGAAAGATCACCCCTTGTTCAAAGCGAACATGGTCAAGGATGAAGCTTCTGGGGAGATGGTCAAAAAGACCTATGCAGAAGGCACTGTCCGGAAAATTTACTATGTGATTAAGAATGCTTTAGAGTGGCATTCGAAACACATGGACTACACGTTTGACAGCAAGCCTTTTGATGACAATCCGCCCCCTAAAGCATGGAAGCCGCGTGATCGGATTCTGGAGGTAGGTGAGCTTGATAGGTTGCTATCGGCCACAGACAAGATGTATGTGAAGCAGGAAGAATGGAAGTGTTTTATTCTTTGGCAGTATTACTCTTGCATGCGGGTTGGGGAGAGCTTGCTCATGAAGTGGAGCGATGTCCATATCAATGAAGAAAAGCCGCAACTGTCCTATATCTTCGTTCCCAAAGAGAACACGAAGATCGCAGATAAGAAAAATGCGGAAGACCGTAAAGTTCCTTTGAGGCCCGAATTCTTTCACTTCATCAAAAATAGGTTGATGAAGTTGAAAAAGGAAAAGCAAAAGCTTGTGTTTGGCGACTACTGGACCAGTAGCTCAACCCTTGGAAATAGATTCAAGGTCATCTGCAAAAATGCGGAAGTGGAGAACTTCAAGATCCATGATTTGAGGCATTGTGCAGTCAGTTGGTATTTCATCAACACTAGCTTGACAGACATTGAGATCAGCAAGATTTCAGGTCACATTGAACTTGAAACCTTGAAGCGGTATGCCACTTTGAGGCATAGTGATATCGGTGTGAAGCTGTGGGCAAATGCCGCTGTTGAAAGCAAGAAAAATGACGAACAAGAAGCTGTTGCTGGTTGATCTGGAGAACAAGCACAAGGTAGACCTGTCTCCGTTGGATGAGAGCTTCAGGGCCATCATCTTCGTGGGGGCCAACCAGAATCCTCCCAAAGCTTCCAAGACGCCAGCCACGGCCCACAGGTTCAGCCGTGTGGACTTCCTGAAGATCTCAGGCGCTGGCAAGAATGCTCTGGACTTCCACATTGCCTTTGAACTGGGCCGGACCTTTGAGGCAGCACCTGACACCGAGTGCTTCGTGCTCAGTGGCGACAAAGGCTTTGATCCCCTGCTGAACCACCTGAACAACAACGGCATGAGCTGCCGCAGAGTGGAGAGCATTGCTGAACTGGTGCCGGTCAATGTCGTGCCCTTGGTGGCGCATGACCAAGTGGTGTGTCCGTTCTGTAAGAAGGCCAGCACGATTGAGCATCATGGTGGGCATTGGTGCAGCAACTGCGGTAGGTTTGCCACTCCACCCGATCCCAAGCTTCTTCCGTCCAACCAGAAGGGCTATAGAGAGCCTGAACGGTATGCCTACGAGGACAACACCCACTATGGAATGTGTGGTTGGTGCCACCAGCGAACCGACCTAACGGGAGGTATCTACGATGACGGGGAATGGATGTGCGGCGGCTGTATAGCAAGATATGCGCGTTGACGCGGGGGTATGAATGAAGCTGTCTGATTACTCAACACAGAGGGTAGGCGAGTTCATAGCTGGTGATGCTGATGGCTGGCCTTATAGGACTGGCCCAAAACTTGTCGCTTACTTCAACAAGCTTGGCTTTCGTGAAGTCTATGGACAAGGGTTTCCGAGTCGTGCCACCTTCGCCAAAGAAAAGGTCGCAGAGCTCAATGGCAAGCCCAAGCTAAAAGATGCATTGCGGGAATTGCTCGATCCAAGGCTGTGGCTTGGGGTCAGCAATGGCACTGTTGAAGGGTGTGCCGAACAGGTCAATGAGATCCTTCGTTATGACGGCTACGAAGTAGTTCGGGATGGCAACTTCTACAAGGTGCGTGAGCTTTCGGGTGCTGTCATTGAGGTTGAAAACCGATTTGCGGAGTCCGAAGAGTTGAGCGAACTTCTCATCGAAGAGCAGATCCAGAAGTGCCGTGAAAAGATTGAAAGCGGGGACTACTCTGGAGCGATCACGAACGCCAGAAGTTTGATTGAAGCCGTCTGCACGAAGATTGAGGCTGACCTTGATCCCAATGCTTTAGGCAACGATGGCGACTTGGTAAAACTCTTCAATCGGGTGCGAAAGCTGCTTAACCTTGACCCAAGCAGGCAGGACATCAACGAGTCTTTGAAGCAGGTTCTTTCGGGCCTCTCTAATATCATTAATGGTTTGGCAGCAATGCGCAACAAGATGTCTGATGCGCACGGAGTCGCTTACAAACCAAGTCGGCATCATGCGAAGCTTGCGGTGAATGCTGCAAAAACTCTTGCCGATTTCTTGTTTGATACAATGAGTTATCAAATAGAAAAGGGTGGGCTGAAGAAGAGGTAGATTCAGTTAAATTTAACTATTAAATAGAAAAAGCACCCGATTGGGTGCTTTTTATTTGATTGATCTACTGGCGTTTCGTGCCTCGATTGACTTCCAGCACTTGGCCCAATTCCAGATAAGTTGATTGCCTTCGCGTTCCGCTATGGCGATGAGTAGGTCAACGTCCAAACCTCTGCGGACTTGGTTAGCAACAACCATTAGTTGATCGTTGCGCACGGCTGCTACAACGAACGACTCCCCGGTCATATCTAGTCCGAATTGTTCTAGGTAGTAGATACGATCCAAATCGCCATCGATGATTGCTTTGAACATCTCGTCCATTGTGTTGCCGTGCTCGTCAACAAGATCCATGACCTTACCAATATTTCCAAGTGGCACGTTCCTATCCATTTCTTCTTCTATTTCTTTGAGTGATCTCATTTTGTCTCCTGTGGTTGTTAGATTTTTGGTTTCTTGATCTTGGTAGCGGATGCTTTCGGAATCAGCTTTTGCTCTAACCTTTGATTGACTGAAAGATTACTCAGTTCGCTATCAAGCTGCTTTTCATGGAGTAGGTTCATGATGTACAGGTCAATGTATTGAAGTGCCTGCTGAACATTGCTCATCATGAATCCAGGTGCTTGGCTGAAGTAGTCGTAGTTAGTGATGTCACCGATCCAATGCTTCACAGAAATCTTGCCCAATCTCTGGTTGCGCATGGCTCTCTCTTGAGGTGACATATCTGCAGTCAGGGGATTGATCGCTATGAAAGCTTCGCGCACGAAGTCTTTCAACGGGCCCTCTTGGAATTGGTAGGTGTTCACCAAAGATTGGTAGTCTTCCCCGAAATATTCTTTGGTCAGGTAGTTCGTATTGAAGTGCTCCAGCATGAGCTGAAATGTTGAGGTGTCAACATTCTTCTTGAGATACGCCGTGATCTCTTTCTTGAGATATTTGTAGGCGGTATCGTCTGCTAGCTTCCAATCCCAAAAACCATCCTTGGTTTTCTTCTGGATAACTAGGTCTTCTTGCGCAGTGACTTTCAAAAACAGCGAGGCTAGGCGATTGGGTGAAAAGCCTGTGGCGTGATGTATGAGTGCCAGCTTTGGTGTATTGGTCTTGATAAGTCTGTAAGCATTGTTCTTCTTCTTAATCATTAAAAAATTCTCCTGCTGTACATCTAGCAGAAGAATTGCTGTTGTCAAGTTAAGTTCATATGAATTTAACTGTGTGATCAAAAGAAAAGCACCCGAAGGTGCTTATGTAATTTTTGGCTGTGGTGTGCTCTTGTCTTGAAGCTTCTTCTTTTCAATCTCAAGATTTAAGGCTGATAGCTTTTGCTCCAAGGCCATGATCTGAGTCCTGATCTGGGAAGCTCTTCTTCCTTTGGCTCCAGCCAGCATGAGAAGAAGGCTGTGGTACTGCATGGACAAGCTGCCGATCTGCGCTTCTAGGCTACCGACAGCACCACCAGTGCCACCGGGCACACTCGCTGCGATCTCATGGTCGTCCTTGCTACGGGCCGCGTGGTGTGGAAGGTGAGAAGCTGCGCTTTTGGCGGCTGGGGCAGATTGCTCTTTCAGCGTGTCTAGGTGGGCCTGTAACTCTGCTCGGCCTTCCTTAATAGGCACCGGTTTGACCATCTGATCCAGCTCGTCCTTGCGGCGTGCTACGTGGTGTGGGAGGTTTGACCCTGCCTCGATTTCACGTACAGCAAGAAGTTGATAACTTCAGAGGTACGGAGAATCGAAATGAAAGAAGGCAAGCTGCCCAAGCGGCAGTACACACAGGAATTCAAGGCTGAGGCCGTCAGACTCGCGGCGTCAGTCGGCGGACACGAGGCAGCACGTCGCCTGGGCGTGCCGGTGGCAACGTTGGGCAACTGGTCCAGGCGAGGTGTCGCAGCGAGCGGCGGCAGTGGCGCGGCTGTGCCGCCCACCGAGGCGCCTGCGCGCCGCCCCGTGAGTGAACTGGAGGCGGAGAACAGCCGCCTGCGCAGAGAACTGGCCGACGCGAAGCTGGATGTGGAAGTCCTTCGAAAAGCGACGGCGTACTTCGCCAGGGGGTCGCGATGAAGTACGCCTGGATCGACGAGCATCGCGACCAATACACCGTCAGTCGGCTTTGCCGCGTGCTGCAGGTGTCTCGCAGCGGCTACTGCCAATGGCGCGTGCGCCCGCCCAGTCCCAACACGCTGGCCAACCAGGCTCTGGACGCCAAGGTGGCGGCCATCCACGATGCCAGCCGTCGAAGCTATGGCCGCCCTCGGATCGTTCACAAGCTGCGCCAGCAGGGAGAGGTCGTCAGCGCCGAGCGAGTGCGAAAGAGCCTGCGGCGCCAGGGCCTGCGCCCGGTGTACAGAAAGCCGTTCGTGACGACCACCGACTCGGCGCACCGTTTGCCGGTGGCGCCGAATCTGCTGGATCGGCGCTTTGATGGTTGGCAGAGCGACCAGGCGTGGGTGGCGGACATCACGTACGTGCCCACCTGCGAGGGCTGGCTGTACCTGGCCGCCGTGCTGGACCTGGCCAGTCGGCGCATCGTCGGCTGGTCGATGTCCGAGACCATCGACGCCACGCTGGTGTGCTCCGCTTTGAAGTCGGCATGGTGGCTGCGCAAACCTGCCAAGGGGCTGCTGGTCCACACCGACCGCGGGTCGCAGTATGCCGGCGGGCGCTACCGGGCACTGGCCGCCGAGCTGGGCATCACGATGTCCATGAGCAGGAAGGCCAATGCCTGGGACAACGCGCCGATGGAGAGCTTCTTCAAGACGCTGAAGGTCGAGCGCATCCATCAGGTACGCTACGACACGCGAGCGCAGGCCAGGCTGGACATAGTCGATTGGATCGAGGGCTGGTACAACCGCCAGCGCCTGCACTCGGCCAACGGCTTCCTGCCCCCAGTGACCTGGGAGAACGCTCGTTTGGCTGCATGACTTGGTGTACGTGGAAACGAGGCAGGGTCAGTTGGCTGTAGGTAGCCTTTTGCTGGCTCTATGGCTGCGTTTCGCACCTGGCTTGGGGGTGAGGTAGCGGCGCTGGTTGAATGCCATGCGTGCCGCTATGCCGGCGATCAGCTTCTCTCGCTGGTCCTGGGCCTCTGTAGGGGTCAAGAACTTCGGAATCTTGGACTGGTGGTGCTCGGCTACGAGTGCGGCGTAGTCGCTTCCCTTGGCAAACAGTGCCCCCTTCAGGCGAGTGTTCTTGTTCGCACTAGGCAGACGCACCGTGATGAAGTCTGTGCCTACAGCGGGCACGTCCACGCCGTGGTGTTTCAGGTAGCCAATGAGTTGGTTGCGATCCTGGATGAAGCCACCCACGATCTCTGTGTGGAGCACCTTGGCGAAGTCGTCTTTGGCCTTCTTGTCCTTCTTCCCATTGGGAGACTTTGCTTCAAAGGGCTTGAGGCTGATCTTGAGAGGATCGGGCACCACCTGCGCGAATCCGAAGGTGTCGTTCATGACGGCGCTGAACGCATTGAAGAACTGGATGTTCTTCTCACCCGGTGGATGAATATTTAGTTGCTGAGTGCAGACCAATTCAGTGTTGGCGACAAGGAAATGCAGTTCAACGTTTCCTTTTTCGCGGTGCATCACCCAAAAGTCTGCGAAGTTCTCATCCACCTTCAGGCCAGGCAGAAACGTCGCACGGAATGTCTCGATGAGGGTGGTGACCTGGTCGGCTGTGATCGTTTCCTGGTCACGAAAAGCTATGACCCCAGAGGTGTACTTGTGCTGCCTTTTGGTGGCGTTGGCGATTGCTGTGAAGGTGTCTGGATCGCCAAACAGGATCTCAGGCATGACAGCGCGCTTCTTGCCAGCATGGTCAGTGTCGCTGAGTAGGTATCTAACGGCTGATTCAGAACCTCCTTTTCCAGTAGGAAAGATCGTGACATTCATATCTTCCCTCTGCTAGTGCTTCCTTTCTCACCAAGGTTGGACTCAAGCTTCTCTTTGAGAGCCTTCTTCGCCAAGAAGTGGTCGTACTCTTCTTCAGAGTATTGACGGCCATGAACCCACCATTGATGTGGTTTGCCTTCAAGAAGCACAGCAGGCCCATCTTTTTTATGTAGTTCGCCGTTGCGATAGTGCTTTGTATAGATGGCGGACTTTTCCGCGCCAGTAGCAAAGTCAGTCTCAGTGAGTGTGAATTTCACTATTCCTGAATAATCATCTGGTATTCCATTTGTTGTGCTCATTTCTTCTCCTTTAATAATTGGCTTATGGTGCTCACTCCTTCCTGAATTTTGGTGAGTTCTTGGAACATGCCTTTGGTGGTGTCGTTCCACATCTTCATGCGGTTGAGTGAACGGGCGATCTGATTTATGTTGCTACCAATCTTTCCAAGAGATGCCAAAAGCTGAACACGCAACTTGTGTTCGGCCTTCGTTTCTTGGTCGGCTAAGTGGTTAGATGGAAGCAAGACAGAACGAGCGTAGATCGCTGCTGAAGATGCACCTGCTTCACTGGCACGTTGTTGGAGTGCCACCCATTCTTCAGGTGTGAACCTGATTTCAAATCGCTTGCTGCGAATTTTTCTATTGGCTTCTACGCCAGCTTGGCCTGCTCTTCTTTTAAGAGTCGGGTCTTTTTCTTTTATGGGGTGTGCCATTGGGGCCTCCTTTGTTCTTGTTTTTTTATCGAGCCTCGCGCAGCAGCGGGTGTGGGTAAAACCCACGATATTCAAGCCTAAAGTTAGCCCAAAGGGGTATACGTAGGATTGATTGACCTTGCTTAAACCTCTTTTTCCCGTTTTCTTGAATTTGTAGGGGGTTGGAGTAACGGTGCTTATTAATACCTTAGCAGGACCAAAATCGAAGTCAACGATCATCAGCAGTATGCGCAGATTTTCTATGACTGAAAATTTCTATGGATAAAACGCGGACTGTGTCATCGTGAATAAAATCAATAGAGGATGATGTCGCTATGAGACACAGGACAGAATCATCATGTATGTTTTCATGCGACATAAGGCAAATTGATCATATATGTAGCTATGCGACATAAGACAAACTCATCATCTATGTAGCTATGCGACATGAACTCAGTCCGTCATCTGGGTTGACTTCGAAAAAAAATACGTTTGAATGAGTCATGAGAGATATGGAGAAAAATCGTCATGACCAAGAAAAGCATAAAGAATGAAATAACAACCGTAAGGATTGGGCCTCGTATGTCTAGAGGTCTTTATCAGCTTGCGAAGTATGTTTATGGAGCGAAGCGCGTCAACTTTGAGGATCAGCTTGAAGAGTTGGTGGAAAAAGATCTGGACTATCAGATGAAGCAAAAGTGGTTCCTAAACTACACGTCTGGCAAAGAAGGGCAGTATTTTGAAAAGCTGAGAAAGGCAGTTGGTGAAGCACGCGATGATGCGTTTCCCGCTGATGGAAGCGATTTCGATTCAAATAACGTAAGCGGAGATGAATGATGAGCATTCCAAGAAAGGTAGATCCGAATAGAAAAGTTCGCGTGACTGCAAATATAGATTTTCAACTCCATCTTCTGTTCAAGCTTGCTTGTAAAGAAATGGGTGTTTCTATGGAATCAAGAATAGAACACTTGCTCAAAGAAGATGTAAAACAGTCATTGAAGAAGAAATGGTTCAAAGACTTGGAGCATTCAGAAAGCAGTGACCTTGGCAATTGAAAATGAAGGGCATTGAATTTCACTACAATAAAGAGGCCGTAACCACTCAATCTGAACTGCTAGTGTCAGTGGCAGATTTACGAGATCTGATTCAAGCCTTCACCATTCCAGATGAGGCCCAAAGGCTCCAAGAGCTTCAGGTGGTGCTTGCTTCCATCATGCGAAAGAACAAGCTGCCCAATGGCTCGTTGAGTGTGGAGTGATCCACCTGTAGCGCACATGCCTGGTGGCGGCCCCGGCCTCACGTGGTCAAGGAACGTCGGAGCGTTCTCACTGGCGTGCGCACACTCTGGGAGCATTGCCTAGATCAACGCTCGCAAGGTACAATTTACTAGTTGATTGATGGTCTTTCTAAAGGCCATATGACCTTTATCTAGTGGAGCATCGATGGCAAGAATCAATCTAAGAAAGTTCATCGCTGAACACTATAGGGGTGGTGTCAGTGCTCGCGATGTGATTAGAGAGGCGTTGACCAACTCTATTCATGCGGGAAGCAAAAATATTTCGGTTGATCTTCATTTCTCGGAGAAGCAACAAGAACTCACTCCGGGCACTGAAGAAAGACGAGTGCTTGAAACAATCACCATTGTTGATGATGGCGAGGGTTTTACCTCTGAGAATCTGAACTTCTTTGATGAAGTTTGCACTGGTCATAAGGACAGCATCGGCGGTAAAGGCGTTGGGCGGCTGGCATTTCTTAAATATGCCAAATCCGTCAAAGTCAGAAGTCAGCTTTCTAGTGAACTAGTAGAGTTTGACTACACACCTGAGTTCAAGTTGGAAGATGTTAAGAAGTCGGCCATCGGTGGGGCTGTTAGTACTAGCATCACCTTGATGGAGTTGAAAGAGAAGATCAACACACAAGTCACCAAGTTGGTGAACGCCATTTGTGATGATCTGCGCTTGCTCCTTTTTCTCAAGCATCAGGCTGGTCACAGCATCACACTGAAATTTACCCACAATTCAAGACAGCCTTTTGATGACAATTTCACCTTTTCTGGTGAGGCTATCAAGGCTGAGTTGACAAGAGAGTTTGAATTTTTGGATCAGAAATTCAACTGCTACTTGTTCAGGGATGAGCCGCCAAGAAAAGGCATTGTGGCAATGCTCTGTGCTGATGAGCTATGTATTGAAGAATACATCATCAGCAAGCGGTTTGATATTTGCCGCCATCTGATCTTTGTCACGTCAGACTACTTCAATCAACGATCAAACATTGAACGCCAACGCCTTGAACTGCCAAAGACAGATGAAGACGTGGATATGGTTTCACCTATCAGCCGGGAGAAGCTGACGCCTCGTATTCACGAGGAATGTATGAAGATGATTGACGAAGCCGCTGAAGGCGACGTTGATCAATTCAAGAGCCAGAATGTTGATAAGCTGAAGAAGTATTACCCCTTCATCAAGCTCGATTCTCTGGGGGGCAATGCCGCGCTGCTGGACGCCGACGAGGTGGTCAAGACCTACCGTGCCCAGCAGGCTAGGAGAGAAGATCAGCTTATTGATGCGCTGGAAAGTGGCCGTCCAGTGTCATGGGACGATGTCTCCCACTTGGCGAGTGAAGACCTGGCACGCTTCATTGTTCACCGTGCATTGGTGATTGACTCACTTGCGAAGATGCCTCCCAGCAGCGCAGAAGATGCCCTGCACAATGCGATCTTGCCCAAGCGAAGCGATGGCAGTGAAATACGAGAGAACAATGTTTGGTTGGTGGACGACAAATTCCTGTCCTACTCCAACATCTACAGCGACGAGACATTAGCCAAGATCATTGAAGAAGTCGGGCAAGTAGTTGCTGAAAAGCAGAACCGTCGCCCGGACGTTGCTGCTTTCTTCTCCAAGGATGATGAGAACCACCCCAACAAGTTGGTGATCATTGAGTTCAAAAAGCCCGGTGCCGACATCTTTGAGAACAATAAGGCTCTCATGCAGTGCAGGCTCTATGCTAGTGAGCTTGCAGACAGAATTCCTACCGTGCTGGAAGTATTCGCCTTCTCAGTGGTGGAAATCGATGATGCTTTCTATAGAGACATGAAACAAACGGGCTTCAAGGATGTATTTTCGTTGAATGATCGGGTTGTCTACAATGATTTTCTCATTGGAAGCAACAATGAGATCCCCCTCCACCTGTACGTCATGCCTGCCTCTGCGTTGATCAAGGATGCAAAGGCTCGCAACAGAGTCTTTGAAGAGGTCTTGCAGTTCGATGTAGCCAAATAATAGATTTCTATCGACCTGCTTTATTTTCAAGTCTGATCCAGGCTTGGAAATGAAGTAGGAGCCCTCGGCAGGAGTGCTACTGGTTAGGCTGCTTCTTGTATTTCTTATGAGCAACGGCGCAGACACTCTCAACGATCTTTACGACTTCATCTCTGTCGCTGCTGCCAAGACCTTCCATGAGGTTGGCAATGTGCTGCGCCTGGCTGCTCAGGCCCACACTGGTTTCAGTTATCAGCTCCACAATCGTGCAGTTAAAAGCCTTTGATAGCTTGTCCAAGAACATGATGTTGGGACTGCTGTCACCGCGCTCATATTTGGCGTAGCCTTCTGTGCTCAGATCCAGAAGTTCAGCAGCTTTCTCCTGACTGAGCCCAGCACTCTTGCGCATATTTCTAATGCGCTGGCCTACGAGGTGTCTTAGTTGAAGTTGCCGGCTCATGCTCTGCGAGTATTAGTTAAATTCATATGATTTTCACTGATACAGGGTCGCAGATCAAGAAGATGCGCGTTAGCATGGGACGACAACTTTTGGAGCGAAGCTTGGAAAAGCTAAAGTGTGTCGCGGACAATCAGGTGCAGCGCTGGACCAAGAACGGCCTCCTTCACCGTGAAGATGGTCCTGCTGTTGTGCGTGGTAGCGGCAAGCTGAAGACAGAAGAATTTTGGTTTGAAGGATGTTTGGTGACTGAAGCGATGCTTGAGCTACACAAGACACTAACGCCTGAAATTGAAGAGATAGTGCGAGCGCGAAAGGTAGTCAGCATGTTTGGTCGGCGAATGTAAAAAAGCACCTCAATGGGTGCTTTTGTTTATGCTGCCAATGCTTGAAGCTTCCTGCGCTGCTGCCTTGTCAGCTTTGAAAAAAGAAGATCAAAGTTCTGGTGAACCGTGTCGGCAAGTTCGTGTTGAAGCTCCATGAACATGGGGGAGGTCAACACATCAAAGGCATCTTTGTTGTTCGTCGTGTAGCCCAGCGCTTGAGCCATAAAGGCCGAGTTGTAGTACAAGATGAACTCACGAATTCGTTCATGCACTGAAGGGCTAATTCGCTTCCACAATTTCAAGAAGCGCCGTCCAGCTTCTGATTGTGCGTGAGTGATAAGCCTCTCATTCATGCCACGAATGCAGTAGGTCAAGCAGTCAACCCCAAGGTCAATTTTGTTGTCGTTCATGTGCTTCTCCTTTAGCTGAGAATCACACGAACTTGCTGCTGGGTGACGGCTGACAAGATCACGCTCATGCCCTCGCTTCCGAGCCCTTGAACAATCTCCTGGAAGCTCTCAGAAACGTTCTGAACTGCCAAGTCACGAAGTGCTTCTTCACCTTCTGGGGTGGAAGGCTCTTCATGTTTGCCCAAAGCCATCAACTGCGCTTTGAGATCCATGTATTGATAGGCCACCAAGAATGGAATGAGATTTTCTTCTGGTTTGTCGCCGTTGGAGGAAAGATTTGCAGCCATCTCTTTTCCAAACTTTGTTTCAATAAACTCTTTTGGGGTGAGAAGTCCGTGGGGAATGCCTTTGATAACGAGATGAATTTGAGCTGTGTTTTCCATGATGATTTCCTTTATGTCATTGTTTAAACCCTCCTTCCAAATTGACGAATTTCACTTGGTTGGCTTTTGTCGGGTCTTTGCTGATTGATGTTTAATTTAATTTGCATCAATCAACAAAACGAATTGTGCGCTTGTGAAAGATAAAGATCTCGTACTGTTCATGAGGAGGCCCACGGAATACGTGGGTTGAAGATCCGATAGCGTCCACAGCTTGATCGATTTTGAAAATGCGCTAGTCTTTGAATTATTTGAGCGCGGAGGTGCGTATGAAAAATGGACGCTACCAAGAGGACAACATAGAGCTTTGGTACTTCAACGATGAACTTCATCGTGAAGATGGCCCGGCTTGTGTTGAGCCTGACGGCACCAAATCTTGGTATGTCCACGGACGCCTCCACCGAACAGATGGTCCTGCTGTCCTCTGGGGTGATGGAAGTCAGGAGTGGTGGGTCAATGGTGCGAGGCACCGTGAAGACGGTCCCGCCGTTCTCAATGCTGATGGCAGTTGCTCTTGGTATCTCAATGGCAACTTGCACCGCGAAGACGGCCCAGCGGTAGAAGCTACAAGTGGTGCTACAGCGTGGTATCAGGCTGGTGAGCTACACCGCGACGATGGCCCCGCTGTTGAAGGGGCTGATGGCACAAGGGAGTGGTACAACCGCGCCGTTCAGATCTCTGAAGAAGAATTCAAGAGCCAGCGTAAAGCCTTCAACCCAAAAAAGCTGCATGAGGTAAGAAGTGCCTATGACAGACCTGTGAAGGCTGTTGAGAACAAGATACTTGCCATGCGCAAGAAGTACCTAGAAGGCGAAGGTACTTCAGGAATAAAGATCAGATGGTGAGACAACAAAAAAGCACCCGAAGGTGCTTTAGTCGTTTTCTTGATCTAAAAGCCTTTCAGCTTCCTTAATCTGCTCGTCCAAAAACCTTTTGCTGTCTTCGGAGTTCAAAAGCTGATCCCAAATTTCCTCGTCTGGCAAGGGTGACTGGTCAGTCATGGGATTGCTTTTCAGCGCTCTTCCTACGAAGAGCAATAATGGCATCAATCTGGCTTGGCGAGAAAGAATTGCCAGAGTTGGGGAGGTTGGAAAAAGCCTCTTTGAAGGCTAGTTGCTTGTTGATCCATTGAGCCAAAAAGTTTTGTTCAAGATCATGAGGGGCGGTTTTTAGTGTGGCTCCTGGTTTTAGTGAGAACATGATTGCTCCAATCGGTCATGTTCACTATAACGACGTCACTACCTGCGTCAAGCGCTCGCGCCCCGCATCACGAAAAAACAAGAAGAAGATTGTAAAGATACTCAGCTTGTCTTCAATGGCTTTCTCTTGTCTTGAAGAGAAGATCAAAAAGGTGTTGGTCGGTGGCTGTGGAGCTTGTGGGCGAAGGTTTGCGCGGTGGGGAACTCGTAAGAGTTATCCACGGCAAGCATGCCGGTATGCAGCGCATATTGTCCATAAATCCATAGCCTTCTTCTGGTGCTACAGCCGATCCTTCAGGCGGGTGGCAATCTTCTGCACCACTTCAACAATCATGGCTCTGTCTGCCTCTGGAAGAGTTTGAAGAATCTTGGCGATCAGTTCGGCCTGGTCGTTGGTCCTGACGCTGCTGGCTATCAGAAGCTCATCGATTCCGCAGTCGTAGATCTCGGCCAACTCTGCCAGGCGCTGGACGGTAGGCATGGTGAGCCCTCGTTCCATGCGTGATACGGCCTCTGTGCCGATCTGGAGAGCTTCTGAGACTTGGTCCTGGGTCATGCCCTTGGCCTCGCGGCGCTGGGCAAGGGTACGCCCAATGCTCTTGAATAGCTCTCTGTGCTGGTTGTTCTCTGGCGGCATGCTCACTCCACGATCTTTGACAACCTCAATGGTTGTCTGTCAACCCAAGAAGATGAACATGCGTTAAAGTTGGGTATCAACCCTATAGGTTGGGTTGAGAGAGCAAGGTTGGTAGAGCCTTGCCTAGATCAGCGAAGCATTCAACCTGGCAACAAGAGGAATCATGGCTATTCAGTGTCCAAAATGCGGCGGTGCTCATACCCAAGCTATCCGCGCTGTTCTTCAATCTGGAACCACATACAGCACAGGGGCTGTCAATGGGATGGGGCTTGGCACTGACGGTGCTGGAGTGTTCGCAGGAACCACCAGTAGCACAAGCCAAACTCACTTGGCCGCACGCTTTGCACCTCCAAAGAAGCCCAAGAAGCTAGAGATCATTGCGGGTGCAGTGATGTCATTGGCAACTAGTCCTTGGCTCTTCAGCAAGGAGCCGTTGGCCTTCATCACGTTGGGGATCATGGCTTGGTGGGCATGGGAGATTCGCGCTTACATGAAGCGAAACAAGGCGTATCAAGAACGCCTCCCAGTTTGGCAAGCATTCAATGATCGTGGCTATCTTTGTCATGGATGTGGAAGCTCATTTCTTCCAAAATAAATCGTTAGATTAAAAAGCACCTTCGGGTGCTTTTTTAATTGCAGGTCGTGAATGCGTTGCCAAGACCATATGTGTAGCAATTTATTGATCGCTTTGGTGCTGCTTGATTTATTACTCTCACAGGTGCTTGACCAGTCATCAAAGTTGTTAGTCTATCCTCAAGGTTTTGAATCTCGGTATTGATTTGGTTCCCTTGCACTGATCTGGTCATCATTTCTCCAATAGAAGAGTTCATCAAACTTTTGGTGTTTTCGTTTCGTTGCTGCTTGAGCTGTTCAAGTTTTGCTTGTAACTCGGCTATTTGAGATGACCTTGCATTAGCTGCTGAAGCTGCGGAGCCAGTTCCACCTTGATCGCCTCCTTGGCTTTGTTTTGCCATCAATCCTGGATAGTAGTCATAGTCAGGATTGTAGTTTGTAGTCAATGGGTTGTAGCTGATGGGGGTTAGGTTGTGAATTGGAAAGTACTTGCTATCTTCAGCGTGTGAGGCAACATGTAGGCAGCTTAGAATGGCTAGAGTCAAAATTTTTGTTATTCTTGGCATGATATTCTCCTTTCTTCTATGCTAGTAGTTGGTTTTAATTTGTCAAATATTAATGCCCGCCAATTTCGCTTTATCTTCTTTTTTCTAGTCCTGCGGACACCTATTTTTTATTGAGGTGCCCTGCGGCGATCAATATTTTCTGATGAAAGTCCTTCGGAAACCGAGTGCTGATGACCCCAATGGATGGGGTAACTATCTGATATACACCGTAATGGCACAAGATAACTAGTTATGTAGATACGAGTTAGTCTCATGCAAGAAGTCTTATCCAGTTGAAAGTAGCTTCTCTATGTTTGCGAAATGTGCTGCCTGCTAATCCGCATTTTTCTAAGTTCGCTGGAGTTACCTCTAGCCTTCTTTGTTTGCATGTGTGGATTGCCGTTTTAATCTTGTCGTCAACTGCTTCTGTACGAATTACATTGGTGTAGGCAGCGCCTTGGGCCTGTTTCTCTTTGATAGGCATGTCTGCGGGGAGCTCCAAGACCCCCCTGTTCTTCTGTGTGCCAATGCTGGCTCTGTGCTTCCATGTCCATTTGCCGACTGACTTGGCAGTAGAAAGCACTTCTTTTGCTGGAAGAACGCCGTTTTCGTGGGCTAGGAAGTGTCCGTTGATGGCTAGCGCCTTGGAGTCCACAGCGAGTTGAAATACGGTGTGAGAGGCGTGTTGCTTGACCTCGGCGTAGGCCCAGTGCCTCAACGTGTCAAACAAGGTGGTGTTTCGGCCAATGCCAGATTCGCGCAGAACTTCTTTGCGGCGCTGAGGCGTGAGATCGACCCCATACTCTTGGAAATCTTCTAGGTCGTAGCTGCGGTGGTTGCAGATGGTGCGCCAGCTTGGGTGAAGTGGGTTCTTGACCAAGTGGCCGGTAAAGGCCGCGTCCGCACCGAGTAGGCGGGTGAGCGCGATGTCTGTGGCCTCGTAGAACTTTTGTGGTGCTCTGCGGGCTTCCTCCGTGTAGTAAACGGGGGTGTTGAGCTCGTAGAGATAGTGGCAGTGCGCGTTCTCTGGGTTGACTACAACTATGGTTGGTGGTGGCAGACCGTGTTCATCCCAGAGGTAGGCAGATCCTGGGGTATCAATGTCCAATGCAATGAACTTTTTATAGAGCTGGTTTAACTCCACATAGCGATAGCCAAGAGCCTTCTCACGCTTCCTGAATTTGGTGCCTTCGTCTTTGAACTCTGCACTTCTAACCTTGTCAGGCAAAGCCTGAATAAAACTCGCATACATATTAATTCCTCGTTTCTTGCGAAAGACAGGAATTAATATGTTGGGTTATTGACAATTGATATTAAATACGTTTTAATATTTACATCAGGTCAAAGCCAGTCACAGCTTCTTCTTATTCCTGAATTTCTAAAATGCTCAAGTTGATCGCTTGGGCATTTTTCATTTCTTCTCTTTCTTTTACGAAAATTATTCTATAAAGTCAAATTTGTTTGACTTCTTAAATTTTTATGAAATAATAAGAGCGTCTGGAGCTCCTTATGGAATTGGTTATTTCAGGCGACAAAACAAAAAAAGCACCCTTCGGGGTGCTTTTTGCTGGGTGGGTAGGGCTTACGCTGCTTTGAATTCAGCTTCGGTCACTTCACCCAGTTGAACCTTGTTCGGCGGGGTGCCGATTCGAGTAGACAGCTTCTTGAGGAATTTTGCCTTAGCCTTGCTATCAGCACGAGTGACCAACCATCCATCAACGGACTTGCCACTCTTGTAGGTTTCAAAGCAGCCCTCGGCTTCCAAGAACTTGGGCGGGTAGTTCAGCCACACGCCGGTTTCATTACCTTTGGTGGACTTGAGCGGCTTGCTCATGACGCGGGTGCCACCAGTGGTGCCCTTGGGGGCAGCAGAGGTTCGGCCAGCAGCAGGAGCCTTCACGCCCAACTCTTCAGCAGTGAAGTTGAAAAGCTTGATCTGTTCCTGAACAGCTTTGAGAGCATCGGGACGTTCAGCTTCCATCTGAGCCTTCACCATGTCCTCAAACTCCTTGCGCTTGGCAAGGATGTCAGCGAGAGACAGCTTCTTGGCTTCTGCCATATAAATACTCCAATGTGTGGTTGAGACTGTAGTTGCTTGCTGTGTTCAACAAACTACTACAGTGCCTTGGCTTGTTGATGGCCGTACTCTATGAGCAAGAACAAGCAGCGTCAACTGCACAAAGAAGATTTTTATCGTTCTTCAATGCTTTGTGCATTCAGATCGTAACGGTAATTTACTATGTCCCCGTTGATAAGCATGTTCGCCGCTGCTTCAATGATGTGAAGGGGGGCGATGAACCACTCACGAGGTGAGAAGCGCTTACCTTGCTTGTCAAAGACATCAACGTTCAAACATGCCTTGCCGAAGAAGGTGTGTAGCAGAAGTTCAAATTTCTGCGGGTTGAGGTTGTAGCACTCAAAAACCTCCACCACCTTCACAGGTGCCATGAGGTAAGTAGGTTCTTCGGCTGCGTTCTTGATCCGTTCTGGAACTGGCACGGTGGAGTAGCCAATCTTGAACAGGTTCTTCGTGTCTGCGATCTCTGGCACTTTGCTGAGAGACTGGAGCACATAGAGGTAGCCTGACTTTTCATCGCCTGCCTTGATCTGTTCCAGTGCTTCAAGGGCCTTCTCATGCGGGTCCAGGATGCGCCGTCCGGTTTCGTCCTTGTAGAGTTCGGTGGCAAGGGAACGGAGCAGCATGTTGGACTCGGTGCCGTTCTCAAAGATGCAGCGAAGCCGGGCGTTGACCTTCCCGTTCTTCACTTCCTTCTCACCGACTTCAGCCACATAGGCAGTAATGCCGTGGAGGATGAAGAAGTGACCAGGCTGGATCTGCTGCTCACCAGTGAAGCCGCGTGCCTCACGAACCCCGGCGGCCAAGTCTGCATGGCATTGCTTGAAGAGGTGTTCAAACTGCTCAAAGTCTGGACAGCGTTTGCGCTGGGCGATCTTGTCGGGCATTTCCTTTGAAAGCACTGGAACATGCTTGAGCTCAAAGATGCTTGCTACCTCGTCATCTAGCAGACCTAACGAGTCATCCTTAAAGATGTCGGCCACTGAGGTAATGGGCTTGGCTGGCTGTACGAAAGTGAGCAGCTTGAACTCATCCACCTCCTGCAACGCTTCGCATTTCTCCTTGCTGGCGCGGAGTCCTTTCAGCCTGTTGAACAGTTGGAACTCAAGGATGTTGGAGGGGTTGGACTCTGGCTCTTTGCTGTGCTGACGGTAGAAGTCGTTGATCTGCTGGAACGAGGCCAACAGGCGGTCATCCAGGCTGATAGCGGCACGCTTGGGCTTTACGTTCAGTAAGCCCATGTCATCGTCGTGCAGGATTTTTAGAAGGTCATCCTTCTCCACAATCAAACCCCTTGCTGACGGCGCTGGGCTTTGAGGTAGACCACTGCATCAGCCATGCGGCGCTCCAACGGGTCAAGCGAAGCAATGTTTGGCTCCTTACCGTGGGTCTTCACGAACTCCTTGATCTTGGGCCAAAGCAGGATGGCTTCCTCGTCACTCATCTGCACACGTGTGGCTTCAATGGTGTCCTGAATCACCTTGAAGATTTTCGTGGTCAGCGACTTGGACAAAATTTCAAACGCCTTCTGGAACGGATTCACCCGGTCGATCAGGTCAATGTGCAGGTCGTCAATATTGATGAACTTGTCGGCCATGCGGACAAAGCGTTTGTCGCCTTCCTGCTTGATCTCGCCATTCTTGATGACTGAATCCACCACCACATGCTGACGAACTTCTTCGACTTCCTCGTCGCTCAGCTCGGGGTATTTGATCTTGATGATTTTGGGAATCATGACCTTGTTGATCACTTCGGGATCAACATTGCCAGGCAGCGCCTTCACTAGTTTGTCGTCAGAGAGGATCGCGGCCTTCAGGTCGTTCAGATCTGATTCGATGATGTCTTTGACGCGCTTGGAGGTCGGCTCCTTCAAGCCGCGCACCTTGATTTCGGTGTCCGTGCTTTGGTCGTCGTCATCCCTCTTCGTCTTGAACTTGAAGTTCGGGGCAAGCACCTGCTCCATGAGCAGCGAACAAGTGATGGCCTTGAGCATGTTGTTCACGGACAGCTTCACCAAGTCGTCGGTGGCGTCAGGCTGGGCAATGAGGTTGGTGAACTGGGCGTGGCTCTTGTTGTCGCTGTCGCGTGTGCAGCGGCCAATGATCTGAATGATTTCGGTAAGCGAACCACGGTAGCCAACCGTCAAGGCGTGCTCGCAAAATTTCCAGTCAAAGCCTTCCTTCGCCATGCCCAAGGCGATGATGAGATCCATGTCTTCTGGCTTCTCAATCTTGCGCAGGTATTCCACAATTCGTTCGCGCGCTTTGGGTTCGTCATGCACGAGATCGGCAACCTTCAGATCCTTGCCATCACCGTGCCGTTTGACGTGAATGACGCCGGTATCTGGGTCGCGATGTGTGACGGTGCCGATGAAGTCCAGGATACGGTCTACCTCGTCATACTTGTCCTTCGTGGACTCGCCTGACTGCACATTGGGTATGTGGAGGATGGTCTTCTGGTCGGTATTGAGGACCCCCTCAATACCGCTGGGAATGTCGGGTTCTGGTCGCTTGGTGTAGTTGCCACGGTAGAAGTGGTAGCCAATGCCCAGCGACTTGAGGAAGGTGTAGCCATTCAACTGCTCGTAGTAGTTGTATGTGACCTTGGTGAACTGGGCTTCGTCTTCGGGCAGCAGGACCGGCACACTGTCACCACGGAAGTAGGAACCCGTCATTGCCACGATGTGCACGTCGGACTTGGCCATCACGGTGCGCAGCAACTCACCAAGGCGGTTCTCACCGTCAGCAGAGACATGGTGGAACTCGTCAATGGCAAGCAGCACATTGTCAAAGTCTGATTCCTCCACTGCTTCAAAGGCAAAGCGAAGGGTGGCGTGGGTGCAGATCAGAATCTTTGCATCGCTCTTCAGGAATTCCACGAAAGCTTGGACCTTGCCTTGATCGCCACCAGGTGTGCAAAGGTTGTTCTTGGGCTCAACCGTCCAGTCCGAGAAGAAGCCAAACTTGCTCAGTTCCACACTGTCAAACGAACCACCAATGGAGCGTTCTGGCACAGCAATGATCGCCTTGGACTGCCCTTGATTGATGAGCTTGTCCAGCGCGATGAACATGAGGGCGCGGGACTTTCCAGAGGCTGGCGGTGCTTTCAGTAGGAGGTACTGGGCATTGCGAGCTTCAAAGGCACGCTCCTGCATTTCGCGCATGCCATACTGATTGATGCTGGTGCTTTTGCCAGTCTGGGCATAGGTGACATCGACGATATTAGGCATGCTCGGCCTCCATCATTTTTTCGTAGAGTTTGAAGAGGTGTTCAAGGCGTTCGGTGTCGCTGTAAAACGGCTTGATCTGATAGCACTGCTCAACCACCACATCTAGTTCTTCATGTGCCTGCATCAAATCGGGAGGCATGATGTCTGGGTCGTATAGATCTTTGATGCTCAGTTCAGGATAGGCCTCGCGTATAGCTACGACGGCCATTGCCTTCTCAGCTACCGCTTGTCGCTTCTTCTCGTTCACTGCTGGGAATGGGAAGGTGTTGTAGCAAATCTCAGCGGAGTAGCGAAGGCGTGTTTCAAGCTGTCCGCCCACAGTGCGTACCCAGAGAATGTGCAGCTTGGAAGCAATGATTCCGAACAGAACCGGGTCTTGCTTGTAGATTACGTTCGCGGAGTTAGTGATTACGACATTGGCATCAAGATAGCCAATCGGCACATATTCCCGTCGCTCAGAAGAGGTGGCAGGAACGATGATGGAACCGCCCTTGATCTGTACACGCTGTGCAAACTTGTGGGCGATTTTGGCGTAGCCGTTCGTGGTCTTGGCCTTGGACTTCACGCGGAAGTCAAAGCACGCATCGATGCGTGCTTTGATAGGCGGGATAGAACGGGCAAGGTCAAGCTGTTCGTCCTCGATCCACAAGCATTGCCGGGGATTTCCGTCGATGAACTCCTGTGTGCCATACAGGGTACGGAACAGAGGTTTGGACTGCGGATACTGCTTGACGATGGCGTCCCGTTCTTCAGGCTTGAGAATGAGGTTTCCACCGTCGCGAGCCATGCACCCGATCACCATCGTGGGAAATTCCGAAAGAACATCAGAAGTGCGACGCACGAAGACATCTTTGCCTTCAATCAGATAGGGATTGATGTTCTTTACTATCTTGTAGCTGTCGGTGCCGAACAAAAGCTTAGGCTTGTCTGCTGCATTCCTCACTCCAACGATCACGCATGTCACACCTGCATTGTTCTTTGCGAAATTGGACCACTTGAACGAGGTGTAGGCGAAGTCGATCTCAAGACCGGGCTGGAACACTCTGGGCCACAGGTAGGCAACCTGCTCACCTTGACAGATTGAATTGGTAGCAACGAAGGCGTACTTCGCGTTCTTGCCAGCAATGAAGTTTGCTGCCTTGATGAACCAGCAGCACACATAGTCAGAGTCTTTGTATTCTTCGTGGCCTTCAAAGATCGCTTCGAGATCGGCTTTCTGTTCTGGCTCTTGATTTCGTGCTCCCAGATAGGGCGGATTTCCAAGCAGGTAGGTTTCACTTTCCTTCTTCGGTGCAAGGAAAGTGTCCCAGTCGACATGAAGGGCATTGTCGCTCATGACGTTGCCACTGCTCTTGAGGGGGAGAGCCGGGTTGCAGTGGCCGAATGTGGCTTTGAACTTCAGGTTCATCTGATGTTCTTTGAGCCATAAGGAGAGGATGGCGATTTCGTGTGCGAAATCGTCTAGCTCGATGCCATAGAACTGGGAAAGCTTGATGCGGGATAGCGGCATCAATCCTTCTTTGGAGAGCTCCTGCAATCGCTTGAAAACTTCCATTTCAAGCTCACGAAGCTCTTTGTAGGCAATGATTAAAAAGTTGCCTGATCCACAAGCTGGGTCAAAAATCTTCAAGTGTTCCAGGCGAAGAAGAAGCTGTTCCAGCTTGGTTTTGCTGTCCGAATGCTTCTCAAACTCTTCCTTCAGTTCGTTGAGGAAGAGAGGTTCAATCACTTTCATGATGTTGGGCACGGACGTATAGTGCATGCCCATGTTGCCCCGTTGGCTAGGGTCAACCACTGCCTGAATCATCGAGCCGAAAATGTCAGGATTGATCTCTGACCAATTCAGATCCGCACCACACTCAATGAGCATGGCCCGCGATTTCCTGTTGAACTTGGGGACTGGCAGATTGTCGGCAAACAAGCCGCCGTTCACATAAGGGAAGTTGAGGTAGTCAGGAACGCCTTCACGGCTTTCCTGATTCATCACATCAAATATACGGCTCAAATAGTCGTCAAGATCGCTGCCATCTTCGGACGTGCTGCTACCAATGCGATTGGTGAAGAGCTTTGGAGAAAAGATGCCAGTGTCTTCGGCAAAATAGCAAAACAAGATTCTGGACAAGAACACGTTCTGCCAGTGAATTTCTTCTTTGGTGAGGGCCGGGTTGTTGTCGCGCAGAAGGTCAAACAGCTTCGCCATCTTTTCGGCGGCTTTGACATCTGCGGGGTTTTCCCCTTGGGCCTGTGTTTTCTCCAAACCAGCCCACGGAAGGAAGAAGTCAAACTTCTTGTTCAGTTCGGCCAGGAGTATGTCTAGGGTGTCTTCGGTCTTGGTATCAATCGCCAGAAGGTGCGTGGCGTTGATAGCAACGATGAAGCGTGGCGAGTGCTTGGTAACCACGTCAGCATGCTTCATCTCATCAATGATGGTCAGCAGCTTGTCGCTGTTCGTTGCCTTGAAGTAGACCTGCTTCTTCCAAAGAACTTCGTCGGCATTCTTGGAAAGGTTGTAACTACCCTTGCCAACCATTTTCAGGCGGGTGATGGAGGCTTTGGGCTTGCCGTAGCACTCCAGCAAGTCATACAGGAAATCAGCCTGTTTGATGCCTCCTACAAGCGCCTTAACTTTTTCTTCTACTTGTGCAATGTTCATTGGAAGTCCGTCTAAATTTATGAAGTATTTTTGTCTAGTGAAGTTCTATTTTTTCACCAAAGGAATGGCAGTGCCTTTTGGCGGGAACTTCTTATGAAAGCTCTCGGCCATTTCCTTTCTGTTAGCATAGTCCTTCAAGTTCTCTGACAAGGAAAGCATGGCTGTAGCACGCTCTTCCAAGGATTGTGCAAAGGCACGCAGCATGAAGATGTGCGACAAGTCCTGAACAGTTGCTTTGGGCTTGACGGCCTTCTTCTGAATCACAATGGGCGCGGGCACTTCCTGCGGAACTTCCTTGGAAGACGTAGTTTCGCCATTGAGCAAGAAGTTGGCTACATCATAGATTGAGTAATAGACTAGCCGTCCTATGTTCTTGAATGGGATGGGAAACCTGCCTTCCTTTCGCAACTTTGATTGTTGCTTGGCCGGGATCCCGATTTCTTCTGCCAGTTGTTCAGGTGACATCAACAACTTGCCCGTTGTCTTTACTCTCAAATAATCAATGAGTTGTTGATCTATCATCTTCTAGCTCATTCTTGTCTAAGGGCTTTTTCTGCTGCTATAGTACAGCGCTGGCCCCCGTAGCTCAGTGGATAGAGCATCTTCCTCCTAAGAAGAGGGTCACACGTTCGATTCGTGTCGGGGGCACCATCTACGAGTCCTATGGGCTCACTCCTTGGATAGCATCAAGCTATCTTTAGGCAAAAAAATAGGTAGCCGTGCGCTACCTGTTTTGCTTCTGGGGCACGCTTTTCAGTGCCTCATCTGACCGTCCTAAGCCTTCTATTGCTCCTGATCCACGTTCCAAATTTGTTCCAAGAGTGGGTTGGAGCTGGGTGGATTTGAGTGGATTTCAGAGGTTTGATTTCTAATGAAATCAACGACTTAGGCGTCGCATGTCACCACCCGGAATGGCTTAGGAGGCGCCCGTTCTATCCATTGAACTACGGAGAGGAGCAAACGGCGATTGTAAACCCACGCCGGACCCGCCCCGCGCACCGCCGGGAGGGCGGCATGCGGGGCGCTGGGGCGTCAGTCCTTGCGCACGGTGTAGATCAGGTCCAGCGCGCTGGTTTCCCCGGTCTGGCCGCGCAGGGTGAGGCGGCGCGAGAGGTCGTAGAAGATGTACAGCGTGCCCATGGCGCCCGAGAGGCTTTGCTCGTAGGTGACGTAGAGATCGCTGGACAGGCGCTTGCCCAGGGTGAGGGCGGCGCCGGTGGAGCCTTCGCCGCCCGGTCCCTTGAAGCCGATTTCGTCCAGGCCCAGGTTGCTGGCGATCTTGCCGCTGTTGTTGCGCCCGCCGCTGAGCAGGGACAGCGCGGCCTGCTGGAGCAGGGCGCTTTCGGCGCCGCCCGTGGCGGGGTCACGGCCCATGACCACCCAGGAAAGCTTTTCGGCATCGGGCATTTCGGGGTCGGAGTACAGGCGCACGCGCGGGGCATTGGCTGTGCCCTGCACCTGCACGCCTGCGCGTACGGCGATGTTCGGGCGCAGCGCCAGGATGTCCAGCGAGGGGTTGGCGTAGGGGCCGTTGAAGCGGATGAGGCCGGTCTCCACGTCCAGCGACTGGCCCCAGGCGCGGTAGCGGCCCTGCACGGTTCGGATCTCGCCCGTGATGCGCGGCGGGCCGCCCGCCACGGTGGGGCCTTGCACTTCCAGCGCGCCTTCCAGGCGGGTGGTGATGCCGTAGCCCTGCAGCGCGAAGTCGCGGCCCAGGTCGAGCTTGACGAGGATGTCGGGCAGCTTGATGGTTTCCGCGCGGGCCTGGGCCTTGCGGTCGGCCTGCTGCTGCTTGCGCGCCGCTTCCTGCTCTGCCTTGCGCGAGGCGGCCGAGTGCACGACCACGTCGGAGTCCAGCGAGGGGGCGGATTCCTCGGGCAGGATGATGGTGGCGCGGTCGGTGGTGAGGTCGCCGCGCAGCGTGAACTGGCCTTGCTCCAGCTTGGCCTGCAGGCCGCCGGAGATGCTGACCTGGCGATCTGCCCGCACCAGCACCTGCAGCCTGGTGGCCTGGGCGCGCAGGTCCATGCTCAGGCCGGAGTTGCTGCCATCGGCATTGGGCGGGTCCCAGCGCACGAAGCCCGAGTCCGTGAGTTCGCCGCCTTCGCGCGGTGCCGTGGTGAGGTTGCCGCTGTAGCCCAGGATGCGCGCATTGCTGCCGCGCCCGCCCTGCATGCGCAGTTCGGTCAGGTCCAGCCGGTTGCCTTGCAGGCGGGCGCGCAGCACGCCGTTTTGCAGGTCGATGCCGTCCAGCGCGGACAGGATGCTCAGGCCGTCGGCCGAGAGATTGCCCTGCCACTGCGGGTTCTGGCGGTCACCGCTGATCTCGGCCTTGGCCTGCAGCGAGCCGGTGACGCGCCAGCCGGGCGGGGCGAACAGCGCCCAGATGCCGATGTCGGGCATGCGGGCGTCGATCTGGCCGGACAGCGGGGCCTTCTCGGGCCAGGTCCAGGTGCCGTTTTGCTGGGCCAGGCGCGTGCCCAGCTGGGCGGTCAGGGTGCCGGCGCGTTCGCTGTCCCAGTCGAGCTTGGCCTGCACGTCGTCGCCCTGGGCGCGCACGCTCAGGCGGGCCTGCTTGATGTGGGCGCGCATGCCGGCGCCGCGCACGGTACGGGTGCGCACTTCGCCGGGCTTGCTGGAACGCGGCCCCGTGGTGTGGATGACGGTGGTGCCCGAGCCGTCTTCCACGGCCAGGCGCAGGTCGCCGGCGGCACGCTCGACCAGCAGTTCGGCCTTGAGCGCGGGACCGGTGGTGTCCAGGTCCCAGCGGGCGTTGAAGCTCAGGTCGCCGCTCAGGCCCATGGCAGCCAGCGGGGGCTCCTCGGCCATGGACAGGGCATCGACCCAGGCCAGCGGCAGGGCCTGGGCGCGGCCGGTGCTGCGCAGGGCCCAGCGGCCGTCGCCGCCCTGGGTGGCGCGGGTGTCGTCCCAGGCCAGCAGCACGGGCTGCGGCGCCTCGGCATTGGCGCGGCGCTGGGCCAGCGTGGGCGGCGTGACCTGCAGGCTGCCGGCCGATGCCGTGAAGGTGGTGGACAGCACGGTACGGCCCGTGGTGCGCTGGGCGATCTGCACGGGCTGCTTGCCCGCCAGTTGCACCTGCCACGGGCCGGGCAGGTCCTGGCCCGGATTCAACCGGGCCTGCAGTTTGTCGATGCTGGCCTGCCAGTCCAGGGGCGCCGCACCGCGCGCCGTGGCAAGGCCTGCCTGCAGTGCCGTGTCGATCTGCGCGGTCTGCGTGCCGCGCTTCGCCTGGCCGGTGAGGGTCAGGCTGGCCTGCTCGGGCGAGCCCTTGAGGGCCAGGCGCAGCTCGGGCAGCTCCAGCGCCTGCTCGGGCGGCGTGTTGGCGGGCAGGTAGCGCAGCTTGGCGGCCTGCAGGTCGGCCTGCAGTTGCAGGCCGCTGGCGGGAAGCGGGTCGCCCACGGCAGCCTTCATGCGCTTTTGCAGTGCGCCCCATCCGCCGCGCCAGCTGGCGTCCAGCTGGGCCTGGCCTTCGATCAGGGCGCCGGCCAGCGGGTCCTTCATGCCGGGCAGCTTGCGCAGCCATTGCGTGAGGGCGGTGAGTGACGACAGCTTGAGCTGGCTGCTGCCCTGGCCTGCGGCGGGGCTGATGTGGCCGTCCAGCGAGAGTTCGGCGCCGGGTAGCTCGGCCTTCAGCACGGTCTGCAGTTTTTGCTGTTCGGTGTCGAACTGCAGGCTGCGGCTGCGCACCGAGGCCTGCAGCGCATCAAGCTGCAGGTTCTCCAGCGACAGCACGGGCTGGGCCCAGCGGCCCTTGGTGGCGAGTTTCTCTATGCGCAGGGGCTGGCGCTTGCCGCCCGCGGGCGCAGCTGCGGCCTGGATGTCCACGCTGAAGTCCACCTGCTGCTCGGTCGTGGTGCTGGCGCGCAGCTCGCCCTGCAGCGGTGCGGCTTCCAGGATGCTGTAGAGCGCGGCGGGGTCCAGGCGCTGGATCTTGGCCTGGCCTTCGAAGACCTTGGTGGCGGGCTCGAAGCGGCCCTGGGCGTCGATGCTGCCCGAGCCTATGGCGATCTGCGCCTGCTCCAGCAGCCACTGCTGGCCGTCATAGCGCACCGCGGCCTCGATCTGGTCCAGCGGCAGGCGCTGGCGGTCCCAGGGACCGGGCATGGCGTTGTTCAGGCGTGTCGTCAGCTGCCAGGCGGTGGTGGCGATGGCCGAGCCTGGTGCCTGGTCCGATGCCTGTTCCGTGGCGGGTGCTGTGGCTGGTGCCGGGGCTGTATCAGCTGCCTTGCCATCCGGCCCGGCCTGCAATTCGCCGCTGATGCGGGTGCGCGGTCCCTGGGGCCAGAAGGCAGCGATGTCGATCTGGCTGAGCTGGGCGCGCGCGGTCTGCAGCGGCTGGGGCTGCCAGGGCCGGATGCTGGCCTCGATGTCCGCATGCATGGGTTCGGACACCAGGGCGGCTTCCTTGCGCTCCCTGGCCTTGCCGTTCTTGCCATCGGCCTTGGCGGATTTCTGTACGGCGGGAGGGGCAGGCGTTTCCTCGGACACCGTCCCGGGCTTGGCATCAACCTGGAGCTTGATGCCCAGTTGCGCAGCGGCGGTGGCCAGGGTGCCGTCGATCTGTGCCTTGGCCTGCACGGCCAGCGGTGCAGGTTTGGGGGCCTTGGCCGTGGAGGCCTCGTCATCCGAAGCCAGGGCCGGCGCCTGCAGGTCGCCCTGCAGCTGGGCCTGGATGGCCATGGGCGCACGGGCCTGCAGGCGCAGCCTGGCCTGGTAGTTGCCATCGGCCCATTGCAGGTCGCGCACGTCCAGCTGGTGCTCGCTGCCGTCGTAGACGTAGTGGCCTTGCAGGCCCAGCACCTCGGCCTGGGGCGGGCCTTGCCAGACGATGCGCTCCACATGGAAGGGCACGTCGATCTTCACGGGCAGCACGAGCTGCTGCAGTGGCTCGACGGGTTTCTTGTCCTCGGGGTCGGGCGTGCTGGCAATGCTCAGCTCGGCGATGCGCACTTCGCCCAGGCGCACGGTGCGCGACAGCAGGGGACGCAATTGCCAGCCGATGGTGGCGTCACGCAGCTCCACCTTCATGGTGGGGCTTTGCCATTGCAGCCAGCCGATGCGCCCGCCCTGGCGCACGGTGCCGGTGACTTCCTTGGCCTGCAGGCTCTGGCCTGCGGGCAGCCAGCCGGCCACGCGCTGCAGGGTGTAGGCCAGCGAATCGGCACGGCCGCTCCACCACCAGGCGGAACCCAGCAGGGCGGCCAGCAGCAGGACCAGGACCAGGAAGAACCAGAGCAGGGCGCGCAGCCAGCGGCGGCGGCGGGGCGCGGGCGGGGGCGCCGGCTGGGGAGGGGACGCCTGGGGGCTTTGATCTGGCGCGGCGGAGGAGGCAGGGGTATTCAAACGGGAATCCACCATGGTCAGAAGTTGAAGCCCAGGCGCAGGTGCAGGCGCAGCTGTTTTTCCTGGGCGCCCCAGGCGATGTCGGCCTGCACGGGGCCCACGGGGCTGCGCCAGCGCAGGCCGGTGCCCACGCCCACGCGCATGTACATGGAGTCGGGCGCATCGCCCACGGTGCCGGCGTCCAGGAAGACGGCATGCTCCCAGTCCTGCGTGTTGCCCTTGATGACGATGGGCCGCTGCCACTCGATGCTGCCCACGGCCATGTAGCGCCCGCCGATGACCTTGCCGCTGTCGGTGCGCGCACCGATGCTCTGGTAGCCGTAGCCGCGCACGGTGTTGTCGCCGCCCGTGATGAACAGTTGCGTGACGGGCAGGTCGGCATCCTTGCGTGCCAGCAAGGCACCGCCCGAGGCGCGCAGCGCCAGGCGGCTGCGGCGCTTGGTCTCGGGATCGACATCGCCGATGGGAATCAGGCTGAGCCAGCGGCCCGAGACGCGGCCGAACGGCGTGCGCTGGGGCGTGAGCGTGGTGCCCGCGCCGACTTCCCAGGCAAAGCCGAAGCCCGAGGAGGGAGCCAGCGTGCTGTCGAAGTAGCGCCCGGTCCAGCCGTAGTTGGCCGTGACCGACGAGCTGGACGGGGGGGCGCCCTCGCCCTGGGTCTTGGCGTAGTCGTACTGCAGGTAGTAGTTGCGGTCGATGTGGTCTTCGGACTTGGTGCGGCCGGCGCGCAGCTGCAGGCTGTTGACATCGAAGTCGCCCGAGGGCGCGCGCTCGGCCTTGGCCGTGGTGAACCAGCGCCACAGGGTTTCATCGGGCAGGGCGGTCCACTGCGTGGAGATCAGCGGGTTCTTGCGGTCGAAACGCATGCGCGTGACGGCACGCCAGCCCAGCCAGGGCAGGCGGTTGTGAATATGGTCCACGCTCAGGCGCGGGCCGGTGTCGGTGCTCATGCCCACGCCGAAGACCCATTTCTGCATCTGGGCCTCGCGCACCTGGGCGATGACGGGCGTGGTGACCTGGGCGCCCTTGCGCTTGAGGGCCTCCTCATCCTCGGCGGCGCTTTCTCCCTGCTGGGGCACGTTGGCCAGCGTGAGGAAGACGGAGTCGTAGTAGCCGCTGCTGGCCAGGCGCAGCTGGGCATCGACCAGGGCGGTCTGGTCGTATTCCTCGCCCTCGGGCAGGCGTGCGATGCGGGCCGTGCCCACGGGGTCGTAGCGCTGGGCGCCTTCGATGCGCAGCGGGCCGAAGGTGTAGGCCGGGCCGGGCGCGTAGGCCACGCTGACATCGGCCTCATGCGTGTCGGCGTCGATGTCGGCCAGGCTGGAGTCGATGCGCGCCAGCGGGTAGCGGCGCGACTGCAGCGTGCGCAGGCCCTGGCTCTTGGCCTGGCTCCAGTTGGCCTGGCTGAAGCGCTGGCCGGGCTGCAGCGGCCAGTCCTCTTCGATGGTGGCGCGCTGGGAGGCGCCGTCGGGATCATCGGCATTGACGCCCGCAAAGCGCACCTGGCTGCGCGCAATGGTGGCGGGCTCGCCCGGGTCCACCTTGACCGTTACCTGCAGCGGGGCCTCTTCGGATTCGGGCGTTTCCTTGATCTCCACCGTGACCGTGGGGCTGAAGTAGCCCAGCGTGCCGATCAGGTCGCGCACGTTGGCGTCGGTGGCGCCCAGCAGCCGCGTGAGCTCGCGCCGCTGCAGATCGCTCTGGTAGCGGTAGCGGCGCAGTTCGAGGTGCTTTTCCAGCAGCTCGCGCACTTCCTTGGGCGCATCGACGACGAGCGAGAAGGCCGGGTCGCCGGTCGCTGCAATCAGCGACGGGTCCGTGTCCTTGTCATCATTCTTGGACGGCAGGAGGCTGCAGCCACCGAGCATCAGGGCTGCACTCAACAGAAACAAAAACGCCGGCCCTCGGGCCGGCGCTGTTGCGGGGGGGAGCTTGGGCATCAGCCTATTTTGACAGCAGGCGCATGGCGTCTTCCAGACCTTTGAGTGTCAAAGGGTACATGCGGTTGCCCGTGAGCTGCTGGATGATGCTGATGCTCTGGCGGTACTGCCAGACGCCAGGCGGCTCGGGGTTGATCCAGGCAAAGCGCGGGAAGGCATGCGTCAGGCGCTGCAGCCATTCGGCGCCGGGCTCCTCGTTCATGTACTCCACGCTGCCGCCGGGCTGCAGGATCTCGTAGGGGCTCATGGTGGCGTCGCCCACGAAGATCAGCTTGTAGTCCTTGTTGTACTTGCGGATGATGTCCCAGGTCGGAAACTTCTCGGCGAAGCGGCGGCGGTTGTTCTTCCACATGAAGTCGTAGACGCAGTTGTGGAAGTAGTAGAACTCCAGGTGCTTGAACTCGCTCTTGACGGCGGAGAACAGCTCTTCCACGCGCTGCACATGCTCGTCCATGGTGCCGCCCACGTCCATGAGCAGCAGCACCTTCACGTTGTTGTGGCGCTCCGGGATCATCTTGATGTCCAGGTAGCCCGCGTTGGCGGCCGTGCTGCGGATGGTGTCGGGCAGGTCCAGCTCCAGCTCGCCGCCTTCGCGGGCGAACTTGCGCAGCCGGCGCAGCGCGACCTTGATGTTGCGCGTGCCCAGCTCCTGCGTGTCGTCGTAGTCGCGGTAGGCGCGTTGCTCCCAGACCTTGACGGCGCTCTTGTTGCGGCCCGGCCCGCCGATGCGCACGCCGGCCGGGTTGTAGCCGCCGTGGCCGAAGGGGCTGGTGCCGCCCGTGCCTATCCACTTGTTGCCGCCTTCGTGTCGCTCCTTTTGCTCTTCGAGCCGCTTCTTGAGCGTCTCCATCAGCTCGTCCCAGCCCATGGCCTCGATGGCGGCCTTTTCCTCGGGCGAGAGCTCGCGCTCCAGCAGCTTCTTCAGCCAGTCCTGGGGAATTTCGCGCGTGAGGTCGGCCACCATCTCCACGCCCTTGAAGTAGGCGGCAAAGGCGCGGTCGTACTTGTCGTAGTGCTTCTCGTCCTTGACCAGCACGGTGCGACCCAGGTGGTAGAAGTCGTCCAGGCTCCAGGCGTCCTCGCTCTTGGGGCCGACAACGCCGGCCTGCAGTGCCTCCAGCAGGGTCAGGAACTCCTTGACCGAGACGGGCAGCTTGGCCGCGCGCATGGTGTAGAAGAAGTCGATCAGCATGGCATCTCCCGAAGGCCCGGCGTACGCGCCCTCATGTGCGCGCCACGGCGGTGCTGCCGTCCGAATGGCGCTGCAACTGGTCCAGCAGCTGGGCGCGCGACTCGGGCCATTCGCCGCTGCGCAGGCTGTACATCACGGTGTCGCGGATGGTGCCGTCGCGGCGCAGCGCGTGGCCGCGGATCACGCCGTCCTTCCTGGCGCCCAGGCGTTCGATGGCGCGCTGGCTGGCGAAGTTGAAGCAGTCCGTGCGCCAGCCCACCACATGGCAGGACAGCGTGTCGAACGCATGGCCCATGAGCATGAGCTTGGCCGAGGTGTTGACATGGGTGCGCTGCACGCTGCGCGCGTACCAAGTGTAGCCAATCTCCACGCGGCGCACCTCCGGCAGGATGTCGTGGTGGCTGCTGGTGCCCAGCACCTTGCCGCTGTCGTCGTCCAGCACGGCAAAGGCGAAGCGCTTGCCCAGGCTGCGCTGCTCCAGGGCGGCCTCGATATAGGCGCGCACATCGCCGGGCTCGGGCGCCGAGGTCACGCGGATGCGCCACAGCTGGCCGTCCTGCACGGCCTCGCGCAGCCCGGCTTCATGGGCGAGGGCCAGGGGCTCCAGCCGCACGCCGTTGAAGCGCATGACCACGGGTCGCACAAAGCCCTGGTGCGCCACCGCGCCGGCCACGGGAATGGTCGTCACCTGGCCGGTGAGGGCCGGCACGCCCGTGTCGTTGGTGTGTTCGGGATGGGGCATGGGCGCAGGCCTCAGCGGTTGCGCTGGTTCATGAAGACCAGCTTCTCGAACAGGCTCACATCCTGCTCGTTCTTGAGCAGGGCGCCCACCAGCGGCGGCACGGCGACCTTGCCCTCGGCGGTCTGTAGCGATTCCACGGGAATGTCCTCGGCCACCAGCAGCTTGAGCCAGTCGATCAGCTCGCTGGTAGAGGGCTTCTTCTTGAGGCCTGGCAGGTTGCGCACGTCGTAGAACACCTTCATCGCGGCGGTCAGCAGCTCGCCCTGCAGCTTGGGGAAGTGCACGGCCACGATCTGGCGCATGGTGTCGGCGTCGGGGAACTTGATGTAGTGGAAGAAGCAGCGGCGCAGGAAGGCGTCGGGCAGCTCCTTTTCGTTGTTGGAGGTGATGAACACCAACGGCCGGTGCTTGGCGCGGATCATCTCGCGCGTCTCGTAGCAGTAGAACTCCATGCGGTCGATCTCGCGCAGCAGGTCGTTCGGGAATTCGATGTCGGCCTTGTCGATTTCGTCGATCAGCAGGGCCACGGGCCGGTCTGCCGTGAAGGCCTGCCACAGCACGCCCTTGATGATGTAGTTGTGGATGTCCTTGACGCGCTCGCCGCCGTCGATGTCGGACAGTTGCGAGTCGCGCAGGCGGCTGACGGCGTCGTATTCGTACAGGCCCTGCTGGGCCTTGGTGGTGGACTTGATGTGCCACTGCAGCAGCGGCATGTCCAGCGCTGCGGCCACTTCCTCGGCCAGCATGGTCTTGCCCGTGCCGGGCTCTCCCTTGACCAGCAGCGGGCGCTGCAAGGTGGCTGCGGCATTCACCGCGAGCATCAAATCCTGGGTGGCGACGTAGTTCTCGGAACCTTGAAATTTCATGGGCGGTATCAGCGTAAGTATTGATGGGGACGCTTGACGGTGACTGCCATAATCGTTCGCGCTACCCGCTCAGCAGTAGGCATCCGTCAGAACTCTTGAAGGATTGTGCGCGCAAAATGATAAAAACTTTGACCACGGTATTGGCGCTGACTGTCGCATCTGTGACCCCTGTGGCACAGGCCCAGCAAAGCAAAGGTGACGCAAAGGCAGGGGAGGGGAAGATCGCCATGTGCATTGGCTGCCATGGCATCCAGGGCTACCAGGCCAGCTTCCCCGAGGTGTACAAGGTCCCCAAGATTTCAGGACAGGGCGCACCCTACATCGTGGCCGCGCTGCAGGCCTACCAGAAGGGCGAGCGCAAGCACCCCACCATGCGCGGCATCGCCGATCCGCTGACCGAGCAGGACATGGCCGACGTGGCCGCCTACTACGCCGAGCATGGCGTGGCCAAGGCCGCCGACGCCAAGGTCCGCGAGCCCAGCACCCAGGTTGCCGCGCTGCTGCAAAAAGGGGCCTGCGTCTCCTGCCACGGCCAGGGTTTTTCCAAGCCCATCGACCCCAGCTATCCGAAGGTGGCGGGCCAGTATGCGGACTATCTGTACTCTGCCCTCAAGTCCTACAAGACCGAAGGCAACCCCCACATCGGCCGCAGCAACGGCGTGATGGCCGGCATTGCCAAGCAGTTCACCAACAGCGAACTCAAGGTGCTGGCCAACTACATCGGCAGCCTCGATGGCGAGCTGCAGACCCTGCCCCAGCCCCATTTCCGCCTCGGCCAGAAATCGCAGTAGGTCGCGCCTTTCCTCCAAAGCAAAAGCCCGCAATTGCGGGCTTTTTTCGGGCTTTGTTTCGAGCTTTGTTTCGGGCTTTGTCTTGAGGCGCTGAACGGCCGGGACTATGCGCTGCCCGTGGCCTTGGCGCCGTCGCTGGTGGCGCGGCGCTGCACGGCTGCAATGTAGGCCTCGCCATCCGGGGGGCGGCCCGAGCGCTGGCTTTCCCAGAGCATCTGCCCCAGGCATTCCATGGTGGCGTGGTGGGCGTCGTGCAGCGAGTCCAGGCGGCGGCTGAGCAATTCCACCGCCTGGCGTATGCCGCGCGGCTGGTCGATGCTGCACTGCTCGCTGATGGACAGGTGCATGGACAGGTGCAAAAACGGATTGGTCACGCCGGGCGTGGCGTCGTAGTCGCGCAGCAGGGCGGCGTCCACGTCGGCGAGGTCATCGAAATACTCGGGATGCTCGGCAATCCAGAGGCTGGCCAGCGTCTCTATGGCCTCCATCGGCGCGCCGTTCAGCATCTTGGTGCGCACGCCGCAGAAAAAGCGCCGCACATCGGCTTGGGTGGGGTTGAACATGGTGGCGCGCAGCGTAGCACGCAGCCCTTTTGGGCGGGCACGCAAGGACTTTGCCGAGGGCCCGCCGCAAGACAGGGATCAGAGCACTTCGAAGACCCTGCCGGTCTGGGCGCCTTCCACGCTGCGCTGGTAGGCCAGGGCCACGCGGGCGGCGGGCACGGTCTCGAAGCCGGGGAAGACCGAGCCATAGGCCTGGGCCGATTCGGTCAGCAGGGTGGGGCTCACGGCATTGATGCGCAGGCCGCGCTGCAATTCGACCGCAGCGCCGGTGACGAAGCCGTGGAGGGCGGCATTCACCGTCGATGCATTGGCGCCGTGGCGGATGGGCTCGGTGGCGGCGACGCCGCTGGTCAGCGTGATGGAGCCACCGTCGCGCAGCCAGCGCTGTCCCAGCAGGGCGAGCCGCACCTGGCCCAGCAGCTTGTCCTGCAGGCCGGAGTTGAACTGCTCGGCTGTCATCTCGGACAGCGGGCCGAAATGCAGCTTGCCGGCCGTGCTGACGATGGCGTCCACCTGGCCTGCGGCTTCGAACATTTTCTGCAGCGTCTCGGGCTGCGTGAAGTCGGCGCGCAGGTCGCCGCTGTTGCGGCCCACGGTGACGATCTCATGGCGCGGGGCCAGCAGGGCGTGGACGGCGCGGCCGATGGTGCCGGTGGCACCGATGAGCAGGATCTTCATGCGGTTTTCTTTCGGAAGGAGTGAACAGGCCTCCAGTGTTTTGCAAATCGCTCATGCCATAAAGTAGCCAGATCTTTTTGTACTACTAAGCATTGGTTAGCAATCCATGGACAAGCTGCGCAATATGGAGGTCTTCATGGCCGTGGTCGAGGACGGCAGCTTTGCCCAGGCCGCGCGGCGCCTGGACATCTCGGCCGTGATGGTGGGCAAGCATGTGCAGCAACTGGAAGCCCACCTGGGCGCACGCCTGCTGCAGCGCACCACGCGGCGCCACAGCCTGACCGAGGTGGGGCGCAGCTTCTACGAGGACAGCCGCCAGGTCTTCGAGCAGTTGCGCTGGGCCGAGTCTGCCGTGGAGCGCAGCCGCAGCGCACCCCAGGGCCTGCTGCGCATCAGCGCGCCGACCACGCTGGGCAACCATGTGATCGCGCCGCTGGTGGCCGACTACCAGCTGGCCAATCCGCTGGTGCGCGTGGACCTGCAACTGAGCGACAGCATGGCCGACCTGGTGGGAGAGAACATCGACGTGGCCGTGCGCATCGGCCCCGTGGGCGGCGAAGGCCTGGTGGCGCGGCCGCTGCAGCCCTATCGCATGGTGATCGCGGCGGCGCCCTCGTACCTGCGGCGGCGCGGTCATCCGCGTGGTGTGGACGATCTGGCGCGCCATGACTGCCTGAGCTACGCGGTCTGGCAGCGCCGCTCGGAATGGATTCTGCGCGGCGACGGCTCGGGTTCGGTGCAGTGGCCCGAAGACGCCCGCCTGCGCTGCAACAGCGGCGACGGGCTGCGCCATGCGGCGCTGCGCGGCCTGGGCCTGATCCTGCAGCCCGAGGTGCTGCTGGCCGCCGACATGGCCGCCGGCCGGCTGGTGCCCGTGCTGCAGGACTGCGTGCCGCTGCCGCGCCCGGTGCACCTGGTCTACCTGCCGGACCGCCGCCAACTGCCCAAGCTGGCGCAGTTCGTGGACCACATGGTGCGGGCGCTGGGCGCGGCCTGAGGCCCGGTTTTCAGGGGCCGGGCGGCGCCTGGTCCTTCTCCTGCTGCGCCTGGGCCTCCTGCCGTTCCTTGGCCATCTGCTCGACCAGTTGCTGGCGGCCCTGTTTGGCCACGGCAATGAGCTGGGCCTGGTCCTTGTGGTGGGGGTACATGCGCTCGATCAGCTCCAGGTTGTGCTCCCGAAAGCGCGTGGTGGTGCGCTGGGCCTCGGCAGGGCTGTGGCCTGCGAGTTCCAGCACGGTGCGCGCCGAGACCAGGCTGGACTCGAAGACTTCCCGCTCGACATGGTGCACGCCCAGGTCGCGCAACTGGTACCAGTGGGCCATGTCGCGCGCGCGGGCCACGATCTCCAGGTGCGGAAAGCGCTTGCGCACGCGGGCGGCGATCTTCAGCGATTGCTCGGAAGAGTCCACCGCGATGACCAGCACCCGCGCCTTGTCCGCGCCGGCAATGCGCAGCAGGTCCATGCGCGTGGCATCGCCGAAGAACACGCGGTAGCCGAAGGTGTGGGCCACTTCCAGCATCTCCACGCTGTGGTCGAGGATGGTGGCCGGCACGCCCTGGGTCAGCAGCACGCGTGCCACGATCTGGCCGTAGCGGCCAAAGCCCGCAATGATGATTTGCGCGTCCTGCGGCTCCGATATTTCATGGGGCCTGGCAGTCTGGCCCGCGCCGTCGACCTGGCAATCCTTCATGTCGGCAAAGCGCTTGAGCAGCAGCTTGTCCATCAGCACCAGCACCAGCGGGCCGATCAGCATGGACAGGGCCACGGCGGCCACCAGCATGGACGAGATGCTGTGGTGGAACACCTTGTACTGCGCCGCCGTCTGGAACACCACGAAGGCGAACTCGCCGCCCTGGGCCAGCAGCAGGGTGAACACCGGGCGCTCACGCCAGGGCAGCTTCAGCACGCGGGCCAGGGTGTAGAGCACGGCGCCCTTGAGCGCCAGAAAGCCAAGCACCATGGCCGCCATGGCCCAGGGCGCGCGCAGCAGCACGCCGAAGTCGATGCTCATGCCCACGGCCATGAAGAACAGGCCCAGCAGCAGGCCCTTGAAGGGCTCGATGTTGGTCTCCAGCTCGCTGCGGTACTCGCTGTCGGCCAGCAGCACGCCGGCCAGGAAGGCGCCCAGCGCCATGGACAGGCCCACCTGCACCATCAGCATGGCAATGCCCACCACCAGCAGCAGTGAGGTGGCCGTGAAGATCTCGGGCGTGCGGCTGCGCGCTATCCAGCGCAGCAGGGGGCGCAGCAGCAGGCGGCCGCCCACCACCACGGCGGCGATGGTGCCTACGGTCTTGAGCACCTGCAGCCACAGGTGGCTGTCGGTGTGCGTGGCATTGGCAGCCTTGACCGCGCCCAGGATGGGGATCAGCGCCAGGATGGGAATGGCGGCCACGTCCTGGAACAGCAGGATGGAGAAGCTGGCCTGGCCGCTGGGCGTGCGCATGAGGTTGCGCTCGGCCATGACCTGCAGGCAGATGGCCGTGGACGACAGGGCCAGGCCCATGCCCGCGATCAGGCTCACGCGCCAGGAAAAGCCGAAGGCCCAGGCCGCCAGGAACAGCACGCCCGTGCAGGCCAGCATCTGCGCCAGCCCCCATCCCAGGATGGGCCGGCGCAGCTCCCACAGGCGGCTGGGCTGCAGCTCCAGCCCGATCACGAAGAGCATCAGCACCACGCCGAACTCGGCGAAATGAAGAATGTCATCCACATTGCTGACAAGCGACAGTCCCCAGGGGCCCATGGCAATGCCGGCACCCAGGTAGCCAATGATGGCGCCCAGGCCCAGGGCACGCGCAATGGGCACGGCCAGCACGGCGGCGGTGAGATAGAGAAAGCCGTAGGTCAGCCAGATGGGGGCGCTGTGTTCCATGGGAGCTTGGGATCTTGGAGTTGGTGTTTACCCTGGGGTGATTGATTGTGTCACTCTCACAGCTGGGTCAGCTTTCTGACAGGGTTAAAAATGCCCCCCACGCTCCCCTTGCTGCGCAAGGTCCGCTGCCCCTGGCCGGGCGCCCCCCGAGGGGGCCGTTTTCATCTTGGGGCGGCCCGGCGATGAAAAATGCCACCGAATGCTTCATCGCCCCATCCGGCTTTGCCGCGGCAGTGCGCCAGATCGTCTGCACGGTTTTAAGATGCCGGCCTGCTCCGTATTTTTAAGGTGTTTGGCATGGATTGGCACACTTGGATCGCTTACTTTGTGGCCTGCTGGATCATTGCGGTCTCCCCGGGCTCGGGCGCCGTGCTGTCCATGAGCCATGGCCTGTCGTATGGCGTGCGCAAGAGCAGCGCCACCATCTTCGGGCTGCAGCTGGGGCTGTTGACCATCTTGCTGATCGCCGGTGCGGGCGTGGGCTCGCTGCTGCTGGCCTCCGAATGGGCGTTCAACGCCGTGAAGATCGTCGGCGCCTGCTATCTGATCTACCTGGGCATCAGCCAATGGCGCTCGGGTGCCGCACCCCTGGCCACCCAGGAATCCATGCCCGAGCTCAGCGTGCGCCGCCGCGTGCTCACGGGCTTCCTGACCAATGCCACCAATCCCAAGGGCATCATCTTCATGGTGGCCGTGCTGCCCCAGTTCATGACCACGAGCCGCCCGCTGTGGCTGCAGTTGCTGATCCTGGCCGCCACCATGCTGGCCGTGGACACCATGGTCATGCACGGCTACGCGGCCAGCGCCAGCGCGCTGCGCGGCTTCATGCGCAGCGCGCGTGCGGTGCGCAGCCAGAACCGGGTCTTCGGCGCGCTGCTGATGGCCGTGGGCACGGGGCTGTTCTTCGTGCAGCGCGCCTCGCGCTGAGCCCCTCCCTGGGCTAACCCAAGGGTCTGTTGACGTTAATTTGCGGTCGCGAAGCAGCCTGCCAGCGTGCCAATCAAGGCGCGCGACGCCGTGCGTGTGCCTACACGCACAAGGAGTGCAACGCCGAGTGGCGCGCTGGCAGGCTGCTTCCCTTCGGGTTGCGCGGTTGCGGGGCCGTCTGCCGCGTTGCTCACACTCGCAAGGCATGGGCCTTGCTGCGCATGAGCGCCTTGCATACAACCCCGCAACCGCGCAACGCGATCCACAAATTAACGTCAACAGACCCTAGCTGTCGCGCGCCCGACATGGAGCGCGCGGCACCGGCCCCTACCATTTGGGGCATGAAAACCTTCCATTCCTATTCCGAAGTGCGTGCCTGCGTGGGGCAGGAAGTCGCCGTCAGCGACTGGATCACCATCACCCAGCAGCAGGTGCAGCTGTTCGCCGATGCCACGGGCGACCAGCAATGGATCCATGTGGACCCCGAGCGCGCGTCCAAGGGCCCCTTCGGAGCGCCGATTGCGCACGGCTTTCTGACGCTGTCGCTGATCCCCCAGTTTTTCCAGAACTGCTTTCACATCGAAGGCGCGCAAATGGGCGTGAACTACGGCCTCAACCGCGTGCGCTTCACCTCTCCCGTGCCCGTGGGCAGCCGCCTGCGTGCGCGCCTGACGCTGCAGGCCGCCGAGCCCATCGAGCCCGGTGGCCTGCAGATGACCTGGCTGGTGACCGTGGAGCGCGAAGGCGCCGACAAGCCCGCCTGCGTGGCCGAGTCCGTGGCCCGCAACTACGGCGCCAAGGCCTGAATGAAAACTGACCCCCACGCTACCCTTGCTACGCAAGGTCCGCTGCCCCCCCAAGGGGCGCTTTTCATCTTGGGGCGGCCCGGCGATGAAAAAAGCCCGCAGGGGGCACCTGCGGGCTGGCTGCGTGGTGGCAGCGGTTGCGGGGGGCTGTGAGGCTCAGGCGCCGAAGTTCAGCTGGCCCGAACGCTCGGCGGCGGCGGCTTCGCGGCGCACTTCATCGCGGCTCACGGTGGCGGTGGCAGTGTTCTGGATGGGCAGGTAGCCTTCGGCGACGGAGGGCATGGTGCCATTGGCCTGGGCGGCCTTGAGGTCGGCCATGACCTGGGCACGTGTCAGCGTGCTTTGGGTCTTCACTTCGGGCGGGTAGCTGCTGTTGTCGGCATAGTCGAAGCCGGCAGCCTGGGCGGCGATGGCGGAGATGGAGAGGGCGGCCAGGACGGCAAAACGGCGGGTGTTCTTCATGATTCAAGTCCTTTGTTTTGTTTCTGGGACAGGGCGTTCTTTGCGGAAATCGCTTGGTAACGTAGAGCCCATGACTCAAATGTAGGACGGCTTGGAATCGGGAAAAACCCTTGGATTGGCAATGCGCTTTTTCAGCTGTTGAAACAATCGGCCGGGAACTTTTCGCCCGGTCCGACTGATCGCTCAGGCCACGCCGGCTGCTCCCTCGGCCAGGGCAGCGCCCACGAATTGCTGCTGGCGCCAGGCTTCGAACACGGTCACGGCCACGGCATTGGACAGGTTCAGGCTGCGCTGCTGCGGCAGCATGGGCAGGCGCAGGCGCTGCTGCGGCGGGAACTGCTCGCGCACCTCGGCGGGCAGGCCCTTGCTTTCGGAGCCGAACACCAGCCAGTCGCCAGGCTGGAAACCGATGGCGTGGGCGGGGCTGCTGCTGTGCGTGGTCATGGCGAACATGCGCTGGCGGTCCGGCTGGCAGTCCTGCAGGAAGGCCTGCCAGTCGGCATGGCGGCGCACGGGCGCGTACTCGTGGTAGTCGAGGCCGGCGCGGCGCATCAGGCGGTCTTCCATGGAAAAGCCCAGCGGCTCAATCAGGTGCAGGCTGCAGCCGGTGTTGGCGGCCAGACGGATCACATTGCCGGTATTGGGTGGGATCTCCGGCGCGACGAGAACGATATGGAACATGGCCCGTATTGTCTCGCGGCGGCCTATGCCCCCGGGCCCCGAACCCCCACGATCAGGGCGTGCGCGCCAGCACCAGGGCGCTGACCTCGGCCGCGCCTGCACGCCGCAGGCAGGTGGCCAGCGCATGCAGGCTGGCGCCCGTGGTCATTACATCGTCGATCAGCAGGATCTTGCGGCCGCGCACATGGGGCAGTTGCGCCGGCGGCACCGCGAAGACCCCGCGCAGCTGGCGCAGGCGCAGGGCGCGCGGCAGGTCATGCTGGGCCTGTGCCGTGTGGGCGCGCTGCACGGCCTGGTGCCGCAGCTTGCCGCGGGTGGATGGGCCGGACAGCGCACGGGCCAGCACCAGGGCCTGGTGAAAGCCGCGTTCGCGCAGGCGCTGGGCAGACAGGGGCATGGGCAGCAGCAGATCGCATTGCTCCAGTTGCTCGCGCGCCCCGTGCTGCTCCAGCAGCAGGGCGGCCAGGCTGCGTGCCAGGCCGGTGTCTCCCCGGAATTTGAAGTCGCCGATCACCGTGTGCCAGGGATAGGCGTAGTCCAGCGCGGCAAGGCAGTGCGTCAGTGGCGGGGGCTTGACCAGGCAGGCGCCGCAGACCTGCTGGCCGCCGCTGGCGCCGTGCCCCGCTGGCAGCGGCATGGCACAAAGCCCGCAGCGCGCCAGCGGCCTGGCCCAGCGCAAGCGGCAGTCCTGGCACAGGCGCTGCGCCGGCCAGCGGCGGCAGACGGCGCACTGGCTGGGCAGGCCGGCATGCCAGTGCGAAAGCCATGACGCAGGCAGGTTGGGCATGGAGTCAATATACTCGCGCCGCGTCCGCCACCCCTTTGCTCCGGGGCTGGGCGCCTGTCTTTCGAGGAGCCCGGATTCCCCGCCCAGCCATGTCCCACGAATTGCCCCCCACCATCGATCCGGCCGCCGCATTGCGCTGGCAGCAGGCCGCGCCTGCGGCCTCGCCGTGGCTGCATGAGGAGGTGGCGCGCCGCATGCAGGAGCGGCTGGACTGGATCGTCAAGCCGCCCCAGCGCTGGTGCCACTGGCAGCCCGTGCGCGGCGGCCTGCAGGCCCATGCGCTGCTGCGCCAGCGCTATGCGCAGTCCGAATGCCTGGTCTATGAAGCCTCGCCGCTGCATGAGGCCGCCGCCCGCGAGCAGCTGGGCGCGCGCTGGTGGCAGCCCGCGCGCTGGACCGGGGGCGCCACGCGCTTCGGCGAGCCTGAGCCTGCCGGCGTGGACATGCTGTGGGCCAACATGGCCCTGCACCAGCAGGCCGACCCGCAGGCGCTGATCACGCGCTGGCACCAGGCGCTGTCCGTGGACGGCTATGTGATGTTCTCCTGCCTGGGGCCCGATACGCTGCGCGAGCTGCACGCCATCTACGCCCAGCTCGGCTGGCCGCCCGCCGGCCAGGCCTTCACCGACATGCATGACTGGGGCGACATGCTGGTGCACGCAGGCTTCAGCGAGCCGGTGATGGACATGGAGCACATCACGCTGACCTTTGCCACGCCCGAGCGGCTGCTGCAGGAGCTGCGCGAGCTGGGCCGCAACTTCCATCCGCAGCGCTTTGCCGCGCTGCGCGGCCGCCGCTGGCAGCAGCGCCTGCACGATGCCCTGCGCGAGCGCCTGGCCGGCCCCGACGGGCAGCTGGCGCTGACCTTCGAGATCGTCTACGGCCACGCCTACAAGCCGCAGCCGCGCGTGCGCCTGGAGTCCAGCAGCGCCGTATCGCTGGAGGACATGCGCAGCATGCTGCGCCAGCCGCGCAACACGGGTTTGCGATAGCCCCAATGTCGCTTTCCGGTCATTGATCGAAAACAAAAACGTCTACACTTTTCCCGAGCTGACAGAGACAACAGCTTTTCCCTGGGCTCGCTTTCCCGGGCCGGGAAAAGACCAGCGGTCCGCAGGCCGAAAGGGGAGACGATTTGGTGTTTCGTTTTGCCACGGGAACGAGAACGGGCCGACCCATCCAGGAGCGGCCCGCCCACGAGTTTGATCATCACCGGCTGCAGCAGTGCCTGTTCCTCTGGGAGCGGGCACTGGTCTTTCTGTCCCTGCTGTCCCCCCTTCTGTCTCCTCTTCTGTGCCGCATGCCGGGCCGCATGCGCCCCCTTTTCCAATCCGCTCCCGGCCCCCATGGCACACATGCCCTGAATGGCCGGCGTGCGCGCATTCTTCCGTCCACCTTGCTGCTGTCCTCCGAATTCATGCGCCTGCAGGCGCAGGCGGGGATGGCCGTACGCCCGAATCCTGGTCCCACGTCCGAGCTGCCGTTGATGCCGGCTGGCACGCTATTGGTGATTGCGCGCAGGCACATCTGCGGCGCTTTCATGCATGCTCGGACAGTTGAGGCCGGGAGTTGCCCTTTGGGCAGGCGTTGAACGGTCTGGCTGCGCGGCCCCCACGCCGGCGCAGCGGAGCGAGTGGATAACCCGAGGCTTAGATGTAAGTGAAAACTATGAAAAGCATTTCCACCAAGCTGGTTCTCTGGGGCTTGATGAGTGTGGCAGGGGGAGGCTCCCTTGCGCATGCGACGACAGATCTGCCAGGCGGCCCGGCCGTCAATCAGCTCAACCTTCATCCGGCGGTCACGCGCATCGCGCATGAGCAGCATTACCTGCACTGGATGATGCTGATCATCTGCACGGTGATCTTCATCGGCGTGTTCGCCGTGATGTTCTATTCGATCTGGAGGCACCGCAAATCGCGCGGCGCCAAGGCGGCGAACTTCCACGAATCGGCCACGGTCGAGGTGGTCTGGACCATCGTGCCGTTCATCATCGTCGTGCTCATGGCGCTGCCGGCCACCAAGGTGCTGGTGGCGCAGAAGGACACCACCAATGCCGATGTCACCATCAAGGCCACGGGCTACCAGTGGAAATGGGGCTACGACTACATCAACGGCGAAGGCGAGGGCCTGAGCTTCATCTCCACGCTGGACAGCAGCCACCGCGCGCTGTCCGACAGCGGCGATGTCTCCAAGGCACCCAACGACTACCTGCTCAAGGTGGACAACCCGCTGGTCGTGCCCGTGGACCGCAAGGTGCGCATCATCACCACGGCCAATGACGTGATCCACTCCTTCATGGTGCCGTCCTTCGGCATCAAGCAGGATGCGATCCCGGGCTTTGTGCGCGACACCTGGTTCCGTGCCGAAAAGACCGGCGACTACTACGGCCAGTGCGCCGAGCTGTGCGGCAAGGAGCATGCCTACATGCCCATCCACGTGAAGGTGCTGTCGAGCGACGGCTACAAGGCCTGGGTGGACGAGCAAAAGAAGCTCGCCGCCGCCAAGAAGGACGACCCCAGCAAGGTCTGGAGCCTGCCCGACCTGATGGCACGCGGCGAGAAGGTCTATGCGGCCAACTGCGCGGCCTGCCACCAGGCCAACGGCAAGGGCGCCGGTCCCATCAAGGCGCTGGACGGCAGCCCCGTGGTCCTGGGTCCCACGGCCGAGATGATGCATGTGGTGCTGGAAGGCCGTGCCAACGGCGCCATGCCCGCCTGGAAGCAGTTGAGCGATACCGAGCTGGCCGCCGTGGTCACCTTTGCAAAGAACCACTGGTCCAACAAGACCGGCCAGCTGGTGCAGCCGGCCGAGTTCGTGGCCGCCCGCACCGGCAAGTTCCCTGCGCAGTGAGCCCGCAAGACAGATGAGCGATTGGAGATAACAGCATGAGCGCCGTACTTCCCCCCATCCACAGCCCTGCGGGCGAGGGCCACGAACATGCGCATGAGCACGAGCATGGACACGGGCATGACGACCATCACCACCACGCCACGCCCACGGGCTGGCGCCGCTGGATGTTCGCCACCAACCACAAGGACATCGGCACGCTGTACCTGCTGTTCTCGTTCACCATGCTGATGGTGGGCGGGGTGCTGGCGCTGCTGATCCGCGCCGAGCTGTTCCAGCCCGGGCTGCAGATCGTCAACCCCGAGCTGTTCAACCAGCTGACCACCATGCACGGCCTGATCATGGTGTTCGGCGCCATCATGCCGGCCTTCGTGGGCTTTGCGAACTGGATGCTGCCGCTGCAGATCGGCGCCTCCGACATGGCCTTCGCGCGCATGAACAACTTCAGCTTCTGGCTGCTGATCCCGGCCGGCCTGATGCTGGTGGGCTCGTTCTTCATGCCCGGCGGCGCCCCCGCCGCAGGCTGGACGCTGTATGCGCCGCTGACGCTGCAGATGGGCCCGTCCATGGACACCTCCATCCTGGCCATGCACATCATGGGCGCCAGCTCCATCATGGGCGCCATCAACATCATCGTCACCGTGCTGAACATGCGCGCGCCCGGCATGACGCTGATGAAGATGCCCATGTTCGCCTGGACCTGGCTGATCACGGCCTACCTGCTGATCGCCGTCATGCCCGTGCTGGCCGGCGCCATCACCATGACGCTGACGGACCGCCATTTCGGCACCAGCTTCTTCAACCCCGCAGGCGGCGGCGACCCGGTGATGTACCAGCACATCTTCTGGTTCTTCGGCCACCCCGAGGTCTACATCATGATCTTGCCGGCCTTCGGCATCATCAGCCAGATCGTGCCGGCCTTCAGCCGCAAGAAGCTGTTCGGCTATGCATCCATGGTGTATGCGACCTCGTCCATCGCCATCCTGTCCTTCATCGTGTGGGCGCACCACATGTTCACCACCGGCATGCCCGTCACGGGCCAGCTGTTCTTCATGTACGCCACCATGCTGATCTCGGTGCCCACGGCCGTGAAGATCTTCAACTGGGTGGCCACCATGTGGCGCGGCTCCATGACCTTCGAGACGCCCATGCTGTTCTCGGTGGGCTTCATCTTCGTGTTCACCATGGGCGGCTTCACGGGCCTGATCCTGTCGATGGCGCCCATCGACATCCAGCTGCAGGACACCTACTACGTGGTGGCCCACTTCCACTACGTGCTGGTGGCCGGATCGCTGTTCTCCATGTTCGCGGCCTACTACTACTGGGCACCCAAGTGGACCGGCGTGATGTATTCGGAGACGCGCGGCCAGATCCACTTCTGGGGCTCGCTGATCTTCTTCAACGTCACCTTCTTCCCCATGCACTTCCTGGGCCTGGCCGGCATGCCGCGCCGCTATGCCGACTACCCCATGCAGTTCGCTGACTTCAACATGGTGGCCTCGCTGGGCGCGCTGGGCTTTGGCCTGATGCAGGTGTATTTCTTCCTCTTCGTCGTCGTGCCCGCCATGCGCGGCAAGGGCGAGAAGGCGCCGCAAAAGCCCTGGGAGGCCGCCGAGGGCCTGGAGTGGGAAGTGCCTTCGCCGGCGCCGTTCCATACCTTCGAGACACCGCCCAAGCTCGATGCCACCGCCACCCGCATCATCGGTTGATGCAAGCCCCAAGGGAGATGCACATGGACGCACAGCAACGAAAAGCCAACCTGCGGCTGGCGCTGATCCTGGTATCGGTGGCGCTGGTCTTTCTGGCGGGTTTCGTGATCAAGATCACCGTGCTCCATTGAGGGCAGGCAACAGGAGGGACGTCCGTGAGCGTGCGCAGTGAAAACGCGAAGATGGTGGGCAAGCTGGCCGTGGTGGCGCTGGGCATGTTTGCCTTCGGCTACGTGCTGATTCCCATCTACAAGCACATCTGCGAGCTCACGGGCATCAACATCCTGTCGCTGTCCGAGCGCCAGGTGCCGGGCAACGGCACGGCCGGGCGCGATGTGAAGCTGCCCGCCAACTCGCAGGTGGACAAGAGCCGCACCATCACCGTGGAGTTCGACGCCAATGCGCGCGGGCCCTGGGACTTCAAGCCGGCGCAGCGCTCCATCCAGGTCCATCCGGGCGAGCTGGCCACGGTCATGTACGAGTTCCAGAATGTGCAGAACCGCCGCATGGCGGCCCAGGCAATACCGAGCTATGCGCCACGCCAGGCGGCCGCGCATTTCAACAAGCTGGAGTGCTTTTGCTTTTCGCAGTACACGCTGGAGCCCGGGGAAAAGCGCGAATGGCCGGTGGCCTTCGTGATCGATCCGCGCATCTCCAAGGATGTGACCACGATCACGCTGTCCTATACCTTCTTTGAGGTGGGCGGCAGGACGCCGGCCGCACCCACGGGCGAGGCGCCGGTGGCGGCGGGGCCGAAGCAGGAGCCCGCCTCATGAATGCGCCGCAGCCACGGGAGCCGCGCCGCCCGCCCAGCGTGTGGCGCACGGTGCGCGCCGTGGCCTGGTCGCTCTTCGGCGTGCGCAGGGGAAGCGAGTACCAGCAGGACGGGGAGCGCATCACGCCGCTGCATGTGATTGCGGTGGGGCTGGCGGCCATCTTCGTGCTGGTGCTGGGATTGATCGCGCTGGTCAAGCTCGTGGTCTGAGCGGCGCGGCCATCGGGGACAGAGAGTGATAGACGGGAAACCGAGAACCAAGAATTTCAGGAGCTGAGCAATGAGTGCAACCACCCACGGCAAAACGCCTTACTACTACGTGCCGGCCGAGTCCAGCCACCCCGTCATGGCGGCGGCGGGGCTGTTCTTCGTGATCCTGGGCGCGGGCAACTGGATCAATGGGCATGAATGGGGCATGTACAGCCTGGGCCTGGGCCTGGTCTGGTGGCTGGCCGTGCTCTTTTTCTGGTTCCGGGAGGCCGCGCATGAGAGCGAGTCGGGTAAGTACGGGCGCAAGATCGACCTGTCCTTCCGCTGGAGCATGAGCTGGTTCATCTTCTCCGAGGTGATGTTCTTCGGCGCCTTCTTCACCGCCCTGTGGTGGGCGCGCTCGCATTCGGTGCCCGCGCTGGGCAGCCTGGACAACGCTTTGCTCTGGCCCGACTTCAAGGCGGTCTGGCCCAGCATGGCAGCGGGCGCCACGGCCTCGCCGGCCAACAGCGTCGAGCCCTTCCAGACCGTGGGCCCGTTCTGGCTGCCCACCATCAACACGGCGCTGCTGCTGACCTCGGGCGTGACGCTGACCATCGCCCACCATGCGCTGCAGGCCGGCCACCGCGCCCGCACCATCGCCTTCATGTGGATGACGGTGGTCCTGGGCTTCGTCTTCCTGTGCGTGCAGGGCTACGAGTACTACCACCTGTACACCGAGCTGAACCTCAAGCTGTCCTCGGGCGTGTTCGGCTCGACCTTCTTCCTTCTCACGGGATTCCACGGCTTCCACGTCTTTGTGGGCATGCTGATGCTGTTCTTCATCACCATGCGCCTGCATGCGGGGCACTTCACGTCCGAGCGGCATTTCGGCTTCGAGGGTGCGGCCTGGTACTGGCACTTCGTGGACGTGGTCTGGCTGTTCCTCTACGTCCTCGTGTACTGGATGTGAGGGCCTGCCCGCCCCATGCAAAAAGAAGCGCCTGGGCGCTTCTTTTTGTTTGCGGGGGCAGGGGGCTTGTCTATTGCCCGGCGGTCCAGCCGGTGGGATGGATGTAGCCCAGCTTGGCCGCCAGCAGCACGCACAGGAACAGCGCGATGGACAGGCCCACGCGCAGTGCCAGTGCGCGGAACATGGCGCGGCTGCGGCGCCTGTCGTCGCCCGCACCCTCCTGGTCTTCGGGATTGCGGCGCATCATGAAGAACAAGGCGCTGCCCAGACTGGCGACAATGGCCAGCAGGGCGAGAACGATCACGAATTTCATGGGTGGATTATCCGGTGCGTGTTTCCAGAATGCCAGACCGCTGGCGGTTTGTACTGATCACCTTGGCCGCGCTGATCGGCGTGGCCATCACACTGTCCCTGGGCCGCTGGCAACTGCAGCGCGCGGCCTACAAGCAGCAATTGTTCGATGCCGTGCAGCGCCAGCAGGGCCTGCCGCCGTTGGACAACGCGCAGCTGGCGCCCATGCAACCCGGTGCTGCCCTGAACACCGAGGCGGCGCCCTGGCTGCACCGGCCCGTGCGACTGCAGGGCCACTGGATTGCCGGGCAGTCGCTGTACCTGGACAACCGCCAGATGCAGGGCCAACCGGGCTTCTTTGTGCTCACGCCGCTGCGGCTGGCCGCGCCGCATGAGGATGTGGTGATTGCCGTGCAGCGCGGCTGGGTGCCGCGCAACTTTCTGGACCGCACGGCCTTGCCCGAGGTGCAGACGCCCGAAGGCGTGGTGACCGTTGAGGGGCGCATGGAGGCCGCGCCGTCCCGGCTCTACGAATTCGGCCGTGCAGGGGCAGACCCTGATGGGCAAAAGTCGCGCATCCGACAGAATGTGGACATTGCCGAATGGGCCGTGGCCTCCGGGCTGCCGCTGCGCGAATGGAGCCTGCTGCAGACCGGCGAAGCCAGCGAAGGCCTGCGGCGCGACTGGCCCGTTGTGACGGCCGGTGTCGAGAAACACCATGGCTATGCGTTCCAATGGTTTGGACTTGCGGCCCTGATCACGCTTTTGTATGTCTGGTTCCAAATCGTCCGACGCTTTGTCCGCCCGCGCCATGCCCGCTCCTGAGACTCCCCTGGAGATGACCGTCCATGGCCTGCCACCCTTGCAGCCGGGCCTTGCCGGCGCGCAACGCACGCGCAGCGGCCGCTGGAAGATGCTGGCCGTGTTCGCGGTCTGCGCCGCGCCCGTGGTGGCCTCCTATTTCACCTACTACGTGCTGCGGCCTGGCCAGCAGCGCAGCTTTGGCGAGTTGATCGCCGCCCAGCCGGCCCTGCCTTCGGCCACGGCCACCACGCTGGACGGCGCGCCGCTGCCGCTGCAGTCGCTCAAGGGCCAGTGGCTGCTTCTCAGCGTGGCGGGCGGTGCCTGCGGCAGCGACTGCGAAAGCCATCTCTATCTGCAGCGCCAGCTGCGCGAGACACTGGGCCGCGAAAAGGACCGGCTGGACCGGGTCTGGCTCATCTCCGACGACGCACCCGTGCCCGCGCACCTGCGCCCCGCGCTGGCCCAGGCCACGGTGCTGCGCGTGCCCGAGGCCGTGCTGCGCGGCTGGCTGCAGCCGGCGCCCGGCCATGCGCTGCAGGACCACCTGTACGTGGTGGACCCGCAGGGCCACTGGATGATGCGCATGCCCGCAGGCCTGGGCATGGCCGATGCCGGCAAGGCCAAGCGCGACCTGGACCGGCTGCTGCGTGCATCGGCTTCCTGGGACACGGCAGGGCGTCCGGGCGACGGCGAGTAAGGCTGGCCAGTAGGCTTTAGTAGGCCCTGGTAGGCCCTGGTAGGCCCTGGTAGGCCCTGGTAGGCCGGCAGGCCGGCCCCGCGGCGCCGGGGTCTTGCGGTTATGGGTTATGGTTTGCGGCTGTGCGAAAGCGCCTTCAGCGGACGCTTTCGCCTTTTCCCTTTCCAGCCCGGGCCGGCGCGCAGCCTTTGCGGCCACGCAGCCTGCGGCAACTACCTTGTTGAGGAAGCATGAACAAACGGACAGCGCTGCGCGTTCTGGGCTTGACCGCCATGGCATGGGGCGCCCTGGCGCTGAGCGGGTGCTCGCGCGAGGCAAAGACCAGTTTCCAGGGCGTCGATGTCACGGGCGCCGAGTACGCCAAGGACATTCCCCTGCGCGATGTGGACGGCAAGCAGCGCAGCATCAAGGACTTTGCAGGCAAGGTCGTCGTGGTCTTCTTCGGCTACACGCAATGCCCCGATGTCTGCCCCACCACCCTGCAGGAGCTGGTCGAGGTCAAGCAGCAACTGGGCGCCGATGGCGACAGGCTGCAGGGCGTCTTCGTCACCCTGGACCCCGAGCGCGACACGCCCGAGGTGCTCAAGGCCTACCTGGGCAACTTCGACCCCGGCTTCGTCGGCCTGCACGGCACGCCGGACGAGACGGCGGCCGTGGCCAAGGACTTCAAGCTCTTCTACAAGAAAGTGCCCGGCAAGACCGAAGGCACCTACACGCTGGACCATTCGGCCGGCAGCTATGTCTATGACACGGCCGGCCGCCTGCGCGTGTATGAGCGATACGGCGGCGGCCCGCAGGTGCTGGGCGCCGACGTCAAGGCCCTGCTGCAGGAAAAGCGCTCCTGATCCTGCGCGCGCCGCAGCCAATGTGACCCCCGTCACATTGACTGCGTTTAGGTGCGCTGCAGCACACCATCCCTGATGTGCATCGCCTCAGGACTGCTTAGAGTGGGCCCCGCCTGGGGGTGTCATGCCGACGCCCCGCCCATCTCCGAGAGACCTGATCCATGCGGCGAAACGTGTACGTCACCCAGCGTGAGTACCCTCTGAGCGAAGGAGAGACGCTTCTTTCCGTCACCGACCTGAAGGGGCGCATCGTCTATGCCAACGATGCCTTCATCCGCGTCAGCGGCTTCGAGGCCGCCGAGCTCTACGGCAAGGCCCACAGCATCGTGCGCCATCCCGACATGCCGGCCGCCGCCTTTGCCGACATGTGGTCCACCATCCAGCGCGGGCTTCCCTGGAGCGCCCTGGTCAAGAACCGGCGCAAGAACGGCGACCACTACTGGGTGCGCGCCAACGCCAGTCCCATACGCCATGCGGGCGCCGTGGTCGGCTACCTGTCCGTGCGCACCCGGCCCGAGCCGCGCGAGGTGCAGCAGCATGCGGCGCTCTATGAACAGATCAATGCCGGCGTGCGCTCGCTTGGCCTGCACCGGGGCTTTCCCGTGGGGCGCGGCGCCGTGGGCGCACTGCAGCGGTGGTGGCGCTTTCGGCCACTGGCCTGGCGCGTGCAGGCCGTGGTGGCCGGCCTGTGGCTGCTGGGGTCGGCCGGGTTGTGGTCTTCCGCGCTGCAGCCATCGGCCGTGCCGCCGGCCCAGGTCTGGCCGGCCTGGCTGATCTGGAGCCTGGCCTGCGTGGCGGCCGGGCAATGGCTGCGCCGCCGGCTGCTCATGCCCCTGGCGGCGCTGCGCGGCCAGGCCCAGGCCGTGGCCAGCGGGCAGCAGACCGATGCACGGTTTCTGCAGCGCACGGACGAGATCGGTGCCATCGGCAGCGCCGTGCGGCAGACCGGACTCAACCTGGTCTCCCTGGTCGGCGACATCCAGGGCAAGAGCGACCAGGTGCGCCGCTGCGCGCTGGCCGTGCAGCAGGGCAGCACCGAACTGAGCGACCGCACCGAAGCCGCGGCCGCGAGCCTGGAGCAATCGGCCCAGGCCATGCAGGCCCTGGCCAGCGCCATCGAGCGCAGCAGCGCCCAGGCCGGCGAGGCCGCCGCCCGCGCGCGCCACGGCGTGGACATGGCAGGGCAGAGCAGCCGCATGGTCGTGCAACTGGACCAGGGCATGCGCGGCGTGGCCCAGACCAGCGACCAGGTGGGGCAGATCAGCTCGCTCATCGACGGCATCGCCTTCCAGACCAACCTGCTGGCGCTCAACGCCGCCGTGGAGGCGGCACGCGCCGGAGAACACGGCAAGGGCTTTGCCGTGGTGGCCGATGAGGTGCGCGGCCTGTCCCAACGCAGCGCCCACGCCGCGCGCCAGATCAAGGCGTTGATCGAGGCATCGCAGCAGCAGGTGGCGCAAAGCTGCGCCATGGCGCGTGAAGTGGGCGAGGCCATGCTGGCCGTGCAGGCCGATATGCGCGAGCAACTGGTGCTGGCCGAAGGCATGCAGGCCGCCAGCCAGGCCCAGGCCGGCGGCGTGCAGCAGGTGCAGGCCGCCGTGCAGCAGCTCGAACAGATGACCCAGCACAACGCCGCCCTGGCGCGCGACACCATCGGGCACGCACAGCTGCTGGCCGGACAGGCGCAGGCGCTGGAGGCTGCGGCATCGGTCTTTCACGGCAGCGGGGCGTCCGCATGATGGCGGCGGGCTGGAGCATGGTTGCCGGCGATCCCGCCGCACCGGGCGAAGCGCTGGACGAAGACCTCAAGCGCGTGGCCATGGAGGCCGCGCCCGACGGTATCTTGCTTGTGGACCGCAGCGGCCGCATCCTGCTGGCCAATCCCGCCATGCAGGCCATGAGCGGCTATGGCGCCGCCGAATTGCTGGGCCACTCGCTGCAGATGCTGCTGCCGGCCGAGGCGCAGGCGGCCCACGGGCCGCAACTGCAGTCCTACTTCGCCCAGCCCGCGCGCCGGCCCATGGGCCAGGGGCGGGACCTATGGCTGCTGCGCAAGGACGGCAAGCGCCTGTCGGTGGACATCGCCCTGGGCCACTCGCCGCACGGCAGCGGCGTGGCCGTGGCCTTCGTGCGCGACCTGTCGCAGCTGCGCCAGATGGAAGCCTGCATGCACTACCACGCCACCCACGACACGCTGACCGGCCTGCTCAACCGCTGGCAGTTCGGGCTGCAGGTGGAACAGGCGATCTCGCAGGCGCAGGCGCAGTCTGAATCGGGCGCCGGCCCCGCGTCCTTTGCGCTGCTGCTGCTCGACCTCGACAACTTCAAGGCCATCAACGACGGTTATGGCCACGACGTGGGCGACCAGGTCCTCAAGGAGGTGGCGCGCCGCCTGCAGGTCGCGCTGGGCGGCTCGGCCACGCTGGCGCGCATGGGCGGTGACGAGTTCACCGCCCTGCTGCAGCCCTGCAACGAGCCCGATCTGCGCCAGCGCATCGACGCGCTGCTGCACGAGCTGTGCCGGCCCTGCGCCATAGGCCACTACGCGCTGAACTTCGGTGCCAGCGTGGGCGCAGCCTTCTATCCGCAGGACGCGGGCGATGCGGCCACCCTCATGCGCTATGCCGACATGGCCATGTACGACGCCAAGCAGCGCAGCCGCTCCTCCTATGCGCGCTATGCCTGCGCCATGGGCGAGGCCATGGCAGAGAAAGTGCTGCTGCACGAACGCCTCAAGCGTGCCCTGGACCGGGGCCTGCTGAGCCTGCACTTCCAGCCCCAGGTGCAGGTGCTGGGCGGCCAGGTCCAGGGCGTGGAAGCCCTGCTGCGCTGGAACGACGAGCAGATGGGCTGGGTCTCGCCCGAACGCTTCGTGCCCGTGGCCGAATCCACGGGCCTGATCCTGGCCCTGGGGGAATGGGTGATCGATGCTGCCTGCCGCCAGGCCGGCGACTGGCTGCGCGCAGGCATGCCGCTGCGCGTGGCGGTCAACCTCTCGGCCCAGCAACTGCGCCAGGCCGACCTGCAGCAGCGCCTCATGGCCAGCCTGGCTCGGCATGGCGTGCCGCCGCACCTGTTGGAGCTGGAAGTCACCGAGTCTGCCGCCATGACCGACCCGCTGCAGGCGCGCGAGCTGCTGGGCAGCCTGCTGGCGGCCGGCGTCTGCGTGGTGCTGGACGATTTCGGCACCGGCTACTCCTCGCTGGCCCACCTGCGCGATCTGCCCGTCTCGCGCGTGAAGATAGACCGCACCTTCATCGGCCCCATGCTCGACAGCCCGGCCGACGCCAAGATCGTCAAGGCCGTGATCGCGCTGGCCCGCACCCTGGGCCTGCAGGTGGTCGCCGAAGGCGTGGAAACGGCCGAGCAATTGCGCCTGCTGCGCATCCTGGACTGCGACGCCTACCAGGGCTGGCTCTTCGCCCGCGCCATGCCGGCAGAGCAGATTCCTGCGCTGATCCACAGGCCCGTGGCGACGCTGCTGGCGCAGCAGGCGGGGGTGGCTTAGGGTGTGAACAGAACCTGGTTCAGGCCTGCCTTTGGAGATGCCTGCGCGCAGCGCGCAACAGATGATTGACGGCGTGCAGCATGAGGTCATCCCTGTCGTCGCCGTTCACGCGCTGGAGGATTCCCACGGCACGGTCCAGGTCCGAAGACATTCTGGGCAGTACCACAGCCTCCATGTCTGGCAGGGGCTCGTTGTTCATGTGGCCATAGGCCGTGTCGTAGTAGCTGCGCAGCAAATCGCGCGCGCCATGCACGTCCGGGTACTGGCACTGCTGCGCGTGCACTTCCAGCACGGCCAGCGCCGCTTCCATATGGCACAGCGCATCGGACGCCAAGTCCTCGGCGTTGAACACAGGCTGCGGGGGCGGGCTTGCACACGCCTGGCGGGCAGGCGCCGATATGCCATCATCCGACATGGTTTCGTTCCTTCTGAAAGGGCGCGAATCAGCAGATCCGTGTGTTTGAGCAATACGGATCTTGCAAGCGGGCTCGCACAGTGGCTGCTGTCGAGTGTGAATGCATAGTACATCAAAAGACTAGTCTTTGATAGCCTTTTTCAATCCTTCATGGGAAATCCCGATTTCGCGAACCGTCTGGCAGACGCTCGAAGCCGTCTGCACCTGACCCAGGTCGAACTGGCCGTGGCCAGCGATATTGCCGCCACACAGATCAGCCGTTACGAGACCAGGAGGGCCAAGCCGCGCCCGGACGTTGCCAAGCGCCTGGCTGCCGCGCTCGCTGTGGATCTGGAGTGGTTGCTCAGCGGAACAGAGTCGCCGGAGAATGAAAAAGCGCCCAGTGGGGGCGAGCCTGCGTCAAATCTGGTCTTGCGAGCCACCGCGGATACGGCAAGGCGATGGGGGGAAATCCTTGCCAGAACCGGACTGGCGCCAGAGCAGCTGTTTCGCCGGATGGTGCTTGAGTTCGAGGCGCAGACAGAGACCAGGTACGGAGAACTTCTTCACCGTATCGAGCGGTTGGAGCAGGCGTTGGGAGGCCATAAGAACGTTGGAAAAGACTAGTCTTTTTTGCTGGCCGTCTGCCCTTCGCCGCCTCCATCCTGCACACCCGCCCCACTGATCCTCAACAACACCGCAGGCTGCAGCACGCAATGCCATCGATCTGGCCGCTCCAGCGCGCCGAGCTGCACCAGGCGCACAAGGCTGCGCGCGATGGTTTCGCGCGTGGTGGCCAGCAGGGCGGCCAGTGCGCCCTGGCTGGGCAGGCGCACGAGCAGGCTTGACTGCAGAGCCGCCAGTTGCATCAGGGTGGCGGCCAGCTGGCGCAGCACGCCGGGGATGCGGACGATGTGGGCCCATTCCGCCAGCAGGGCGTTGTTGCAGGTGTAGCTGGCGGCCAGCGCGCGCACGAAGGCGGCATCGACCAGGCCGCGGCGCGTGATGGTGGCAATGTCCACGCAGCAGATGCGCCCCGGGCCCAGTGCCTCGAAGTGCATGGCCGAGGGCTGCTGCAGCCAGCCCGGGCTGCCCAGCGCATGGCCGTTGCCGAACAGCGCCACGGGCCGCTGCACGCCGTCGCCGCCACGGCGGATGGCCAGGACGAAGCCGATCTTGATCACCTGGAATTCATGGGCGACGCTGCCCTGCGCCTGAAGCTTCTGGCCCTTGGCCAGGCCGCGTTCGCGGATATGCGGCAGCCATTGCTGGAATGCGGGCTCGGGCAACTGGCCCAGCAGGCAATGGGACGAACGCATGCATTCGCTGCAGCGAACCGCTGAAGGCGTGGAGGACGACGATGGCATGGGGCACGCAGGCTAGGATGCGCCGCAGCCTGGGCGGGCAGACAGCCACCCAGGGCACCGGCAGTGGACCCGGGCGGCGCGCCCCGGGAGAAGCCGTGCAGGCTAGCGGGCTATGCCGTTGAATGCAACGCGATGTAACGCGTTTCGCGCGGGATGGCGGCCATCTGCCGCTGTTTCTTGACCTGGGTCAGACGGCTGCGGTGCTGTCGGCGTTGTTGGCGCTGCCGCTGCTGTCACTGCCGTGGGCGCGGGCCGCCTCGCGCATGCGTGCCAGCTCGCGCGCGGGCAGCGGGATGTCGCCGCTGGCGACCTTCATCAGCAGGCAGTGCAGCATTTCGGTGGACAGGCCGTGCAGCACCAGGCGGTGGCCGGCGCGCAGGGTGGACAGGGGCACCAGCGGGTGCTTGTTGTTGAGCATGACCAGGTGCTCGGGCGAGGCGAGGATCTTGGCCGCATAGATGGCCACGGTTTCGTCCAGCTGCAGCGAGTTGCTGGCGCGCCAGAAGTCGTTGTCGGTCAGCAGCAGCTGGTAGACGGGCGTGTAGACCTCGATGGCGCTTTGCAGGTCCAGCAGGTTCAGGCGCCCGCGCGGCATGTCCTCAAGGCGCAGGGGCGGGTTGCGCAGCATGGCGAAGTCGGGCTCTGCCACGGGCTGCAGTTCCTGGCCTGCGGCGCGCAGCGCGTTGTTCAGGCGGATGACGAAGTTGAACAGATTCAGGTCGTGCCTGAGGAACAGGTCGTCCTTGATGTCGTCGATGCTGTCCGGCTCCAGCGGTGTGGTGGACACGGGCGTGGGCGCGTTGGCCGCGACAAAGGCCAGGATCTGCGAGCCCAGGTGGAAATGGCGCAGGATCAGCCAGTTGGCCTCGGGCGAGACGAAGCGGTTCATGCTGAAGGCCAGCAGCCGGTGCAGCAGCCTGGAGTGCGCCCAGTTGCGCGGCAGCAGCACCTTGAGGATCTGGATGAGCACGATGCTGGTGCGTGCCAGCGGCCGCAGGAAGGGCAGCAGGTATTGGCGCGAGCCGCTGCTGCAGTCACGCAGCCAGGCGGCCTTGACGTCGTCGGGCAGCGGCGTGCTCTGGTCCAGGTACAGCGCGCGCCAGGGGCTGGGGTCGCGCTCGTCGTGGGGCGGTTCGATGAAGTCTGGTGGTTGCATCAGTGCTCCTCGGGCAGGACATGCTCGAACTGCATCAGGTACAGCGCCGCCGTGTGGCGCGCGGTGCGCACGATGGCCTGCGCCGCCGTGCCCCCGCTGCCGTCTGTGTCGTCCAGCGCCATCACCATCTGCACGGCCATGAGCCAGCGCTCCAGGTGGTGTTCGTCGTTGGCGCCGTGGTATTCCAGGAAGCGGAAGGCATCGGGCGGCAGCGGCAGGCTGGCGCGCAGCAGCGGCAGCAGGCTGGGCACGATGCGCTGGCCCGTGCCTTCGATGATGTAGATGGCGCCCAGCAGGCCGATCGGATTGGGCGTGGCGGCCAAGCTGTGCAGGTAGGCGTTGAGCGCCTCGCCGCCGGGGTTGCGGCGCAGGCGGGTGAGGTCTGTCTCGGTGCCGCCGGCCTTGAGGTAGTCCTCGTGCAGGATGCGGAAGTCGTTCTGCTCCTCGCCCGCATGCACGTCGATCAGCGCAGCCAGCGCCGCATGTTCGCCGGTCAGCGAGGCCGCGCCCTCGCGCATCCACAGGCTGCCCTCGCGCACCTGGGGAACCCAGTGGCTCATCCAGCGCACGTAGTCCGCCGTCTGCAGCCTGCCTGTGCGTATGCGCTGCAGCAGCGGCGTGCGCCACACGCGCGAGCGGTAGTCTTGCCAGAGGCTGGCCAGTTCGGTCAGCAGCGGCGCCAGCGTGGCCGGGGCCTGGTTCGGGTCGTGGGGCGGGGCGATGGTGGAGACATCGGGCAGCAGGTCCGGGGCAGCGGGAGCTTCGGCGGTGGCACTGCGTGCTGTGGCCTTGGCCGGGGTGGCGGTGGGTGCCTGGGCCGCATCCTCCACTTCCAGCAGCATGTAGCCGGCCGTGAAGCGGCCCGATTCGGGAATGAAGCACAGCACGGTGTCGCCGTGCTTCAGGCGTGCCGATTGCGTGCGCAGGAACTCGGACAGCATCACGAAGATGGAGGCCGCGCCCGTGTTGCCGCGCCAGGCCAGGTTGCTCCACCAGCGCTCGCGCGGGATGCCGAGCTGGGCCTTGCCCAGCAGCTCATCGACCACGGGAATGAAGCGCTCGGACGAGTAGTGGCACAGGAAATGGTCGATGCCGCGCTCGGGCACCCAGCCCGTGTGGGCCAGGTGGGCGTATTCGTGGATGCAGACATCGAACAGATGCGGCAGCAGGCGGATGTCCTGGCGCAGCGACAGCGCGCCTGCGGCCTCGGCATCGCCCCAGGCGGCAAAGTCCAGGTGGCTGGTGGCGCGGTCGGGCGTCAGTCCCAGCTGCATGCAGACAGGGTAGTCGCCCGCAAAGCTGCGCAGATGGGTCCAGCGCAGCTTCAGCCGCAGGCCCGGCGCCTGGGGCAGGGCCTGCGGGCCACCCAGCAGCACGGCGCCTGCGCCATCGGACAGCATCCAGCGCAGGAAGTGGGCGTCGAAATCCGTGTTGTATCCCTGGGCCGCGAAGCGCGAGCGCTTGAACAGGCGCGAGGGCATTTCACTGGCCACGGCCAGGGCCAGCGAGTCGGGCGCACGGTCCACGGCCTGGGCCGCTGCCTGCAGCGCGCCCACGCTGGCGGCGCAGACGCCGTGCACGGACAGGGTCTCCATGGGCGGCGCAGCCATCTCGCCCTGGATCATGTTGGCAAAGCCGGGCATGAGCGCATCGCCGCCCGACGAGCCGCTGGCCAGGAAGCCGACATCGCCCAGCGCACGCCCGGCCTGTGCCAGGCAGTCATGGATGGCCTGGGTGGCCATGGCCGTGTTGCTGTGGACGGTGCGGCCTTCGGCGTCTATGGCGTAGTGGCGCTGGACAATGCCGTTCTCGGCCAGGATGCGGCGCTTGAGGCGCTCGGACAGGCGGTTGAGCGGCGCCACGTAGGCATCCATGCCTGCGTTGTCCACGGGTTCACCGGGCAGGAACATGCCTGCGGCATGCAGATAGACGTTGGAATAGGCGACGGGCATGGGTTCAGGGTCGTATCAGTCGTATGTTCCGGGAGGCATTTGCGCACGCGTGCGCGCCGGCGGCCAGACCGTGCCGAGCACGAAGACGCGGGCCATGTAGGGTAGCAGTCCGCCTTCGTTGAGCGCAGGGGCCACGCGCTGACGGTAGTGTTCGCTGTGCAGGCGCGTGAGCTCGGACCAGTGGGCCTGGGGCCGCTCGTGGTGGGCCGTGTGCAGGCCGATGTTGAACAGCAGCGGATTGACCCAGCCCTCGAAATTGCGCGCGTAGTTCAGTGGCGTGGCGCTGTCCATCCGCTGGCCGCGCGTCAGCGGCCGGCCATCGGCATGGGCGTGCTGCAGGTAGTTGGTGGCCAGCAGCCAGTGCAGGCCATGCAATTGGGGAACGATCACCAGCAGCAAGGCCTTTTGCCAATCCAGCGACAGCAGCAGTGCCCAGCTGCCCAGCCACAGCAGGTACTGGCCCATGCAGTAGCGAAAGGCGCCGGGCCAATGCCGCCGCAGCTGGCCCAGCCAGCGCAGGAACAGCGGGTACAGCACCCAGCCGGCCTGCAGCGGGTGGAGCAGGTAGCCCGGCAGATGGTTGTGGTCGCCGCCGAAGCGGTAGGTGCGTGCCATGTCGCGCGGGCCGTGGCGGAAGCGGTGGTGGTTGGCCACATGGGCGGGCCAGAACACAAAGGTCGGGTGGCCCTGCAGCAGGGTCAGCCAGTAGTCGGTGAAGCGGTTGGCCCAGCGCCCGCGCCACATGCGCAAATGCGTGTGGTTGTGGTGGATGACGCCCACGCCCAGCGTGAGGAACAGCTCGATCCCGTAGAGCCACAGGTTCCAGCCATGCTGCCACTGCCACCACACGATCAGCGGCAGCGCCACCAGATAGGCCAGCGACTGCAGGTCGCGCCAGTGGCGCAGCCGGGGCAGCCGTGGCTGGACGTGGCGAGCAGGCGGTCGGCTCATTCCGTTCTGGGCCGGGCCGTGGCGGGCAGTGCCACGCGCGTGCGCATCAGCCGGTCCATGAAGGCCAGCGCAAAGCCGTAGTTGCCATTGGGCCGGGCATGGTGCAGATGGTGGCGCCGGCTGGCGGCCAGCGCATGCGTGTCGGACACCCCGGGAAAGAAGTCATAGTTGGAGTGGCCTATGACGTTCAGCAGCAGGCTGAGTACCGGCACCGAGGCCAGCGACCAGAAACTGAAGTCATGCACCACCATGGGCAGCAGGATGACGTTGCCCAGCATCAGCGCTTCGATGGGATGAAAGCTGTAGGTGGACCACGGCGTGGTGACGATGGAGCGGTGGTGGTCACCATGAAAGCGCCCCAGCAGCCGCGTATGCAGCAGGCGGTGGTTGATCCAGAAATGCACATCGTTCCAGATCAGCAGCACCGCGATTTCGATGGCAATGCGCCAGGGGCCTGCATCGGGCTCCAGCCGCGCCCACCCCAATTGCAGAAGGCCCCAGGGCACGATCATGCCGATGCCGAAGATCAGCACCGAATGCAGCGACTGGCGCCATTCGCGGCGCAACTGATCGGGCTTGAGCGGGCGCGTGTCCAGCACGCGGCCCACGCCGCGCCGCTGCAGCCAGCGCGTAAGCGCCGTCATGCCCCAGCCGCCGGTCGTGTACAGCACGCCGAAGAAGAGCAGGCCCCAGGCCATGACCTGCCAGGCGTTGAGTTCGGTGAAGGCTTGGGCAGCGGTCATGGCAGTGTGATCGAGCACGTCATTGCGCGTGGATTCCCTGTTCGCGGATGATGCGGCCCAGTGCCGTCACGTCCTGGCGTATGCGCAGGGCCAGGCCCTCGGGTGAGCTGCCGACAGCCTGCCAGCCCTGGGCGGCCAGGCGTGCACGCATCTCGGGCGAGCGCACGATCTCGCTGACCGCTTCGGCCAGCTTCTGCACATGGGCGGCGGGCATGGCCTTGGGCGCGGCCACGGCGTTCCAGATCTCCAGATCGAAATCCCCCACGCCCAGCTCCTTGAGGCTGGGCAGTCCCGGCGCCAGCGGGCTGCGCGCGGCCGAGGTCACGGCCACGCCGCGCAGCTTGCCGGCCTGCACCTGGGCCATGGCCAGTGCGGGCGGCAGCATGGACAGCTGCAGGTCGCCCCCCTGGATGGCGTTGAACACCTGCGGATAGCCGGGGTAGGGAATGTGTTCGGGCCTGAGCGCGGAGCGGCTCTTGAGCAGCTCCATGCCCAGGTGGCCCACCGTGCCCACGCCTGGGGAGCCGTAGCTCCAGCGGCTGCCAGCCTGGGCCGCGGCCTCCAGGAAGGCGCGGCCCTCGGGCGCGCCGGCCGGAGCCACCAGCACCAGGGGCGCCACGCCGATCAGGCTGACGGGCTGCAGGTCCTTCACAGGGTCGTAGCGCACGGCGGGGTTGAGCAGGCGGGCAATCGTCAGGTTGCCGTTGATCATCACGCTGAAGGTATGGCCGTCGCGCGCACGGGCCACCTGCTCGCCTGCGATGTTGCCGCCTGCGCCCACCTTGTTCTCGACGATGACGGGCTGGCCCAGGTGCTTTTCCAGGGGCTCGGCCAGTGCGCGCGCCGTGAGGTCCGGGGAAGATCCTGCGGGAAAGCCGACGATCAGGTGCAGCGGCTTGCTGGGCCAGTTGTCGCCCGCCACGGCAGCGCAAGGCAGCAGGGCCGAAGCCAGGGCGGTGGCCAAGGCATTGGCGAAGAGACGGCGTAGTGGCGAGATGGCGCTGGCGGGCATGGGGTACGTGGGGGCCGCAAAGGCTGCGGGCAATAAAAAACCCGGAGATTATCCGGGTTTGTCGTGAAGCGGCCTGTCAGCCCAGGCCGTCAGGCCATCAGGCGAACTCGGCCAGGGCCTTCTTCATCTTCTTCATGGCAGCCACCTCGATCTGGCGGATGCGCTCGGCGCTCACGCCATACACGGCGGCCAGCTCATGCAGCGTCATGCCGCCCGAGCCGTCGTCGTTGACCTTGAGCCAGCGCTCCTCGACGATGCGGCGGCTGCGGTCGTCCAGCGAATCCAGCGCCATGGCAATGCCGTCGGTGGCCAGGTGGTCGCGCTGGCGCGACTCGATCATGGCCGTGGGTTCGTGTGCGCCATCGGCCAGGTAGGCGATGGGGCCGAAGGCCTGCTCGCCATCGTCGCTGGGCGAGGGGTCCAGCAGCACGTCGCCACCTGCCAGGCGCGTTTCCATCTCCATGACTTCTTCGCGCTTGACGTTGAGCTTCTCTGCCACGGCGTCGATCTCGCCCGAGGTCAGCGTGTCACGCAGCATGGCGCCGTCCTCGGCCATGGCGGCGTCGGACTTCAGGCCCTGCTTCATGGAACGCAGGTTGAAGAACAGCTTGCGCTGGGCCTTGGTCGTGGCGACCTTGACCATGCGCCAGTTCTTGAGGATGTACTCGTGGATCTCGGCCTTGATCCAGTGCATGGCGTAGCTCACCAGGCGCACGTTCTGATCGGGGTCGAAGCGCTTGACGGCCTTCATCAGGCCCACGTTGCCTTCCTGGATCAGGTCGCCGTGCGGCAGGCCGTAGCCCAGGTACTGGCGCGAGATGGACACCACCAGGCGCAGGTGGGACATCACCAGACGCCCTGCGGCGTCCAGATCGCTGTGTTCTTTGAGCTTGCGGGCGTAGTCCTGCTCTTCCTCAAGGGTGAGCATGGGCAGGCGGTTGACCGCGGAAATGTAGGCATCCAAATTGCCCAGAGGCGGCACCAGGGCCCAGGGGTTAGCGGGTGCCAAGGTGGTCGCAATGGAGCCGGAGGCGTTTGTCATTGCAGAGTTCCTTTCTTCCATTCCTTCATATTAGCACTCGTTATGACCGAGTGCTAAAGCCAAAGTTCCGTGGGTTTTTCAGACGGTTGCACTCATTTTTGGAGTGCCAAAAGTCGTTTGTGCCTAGTCTGAGCGATTTTTGGAAACCCTGCTTGCCAGCGGTGGGCGCATATTGCTGGGAGAGCATTACAGTTTTTCCAGCAGGCTTTCAATCTGCCTGTCGATTCCCACCGAGTTTTGAACTTTTCTCACTCAGTTTTGAACTAATTTCTTGTCGATTCGCTTCGTAAGTCATTGATTTAAATGAATATTTTTGCACTCTGAACTTGCCTGGCGAGTGATCAGGGCCGAGAAATGCCAAGTTTTGAGGTGCCTATCCCATGGCTTACATTCGCGAGCCCTGCGCCCTGCGCCCTGCGCCCTTCGCCCTGCGCCCTGCGCCCTGCGCCCTGCGCCCTGCGCCCTGCGCCCTGCGCCCTGCGCCCTGCGCCCTGCGCCCTGCGCCCTGCGCAGCAGCGGATCTCTGTGGGAGCATCGAATCAGTCGGTAAGACGCCCTCCCAGGCTCCGACAGGTCAGGAGTTGCGAAAAGTTCAACTCGCTATGAGAGTCACAGCGGGTCCAGACTGGGCGGTCCAGGTACATGTAAGTCCCTGATCTGCCTCATGTGCAGAGACAACCCTCGGTGAACATCGACACTGGATCACCTCGGTGCGGCTGCATTTTTTGCACCTTCTATGGCAGATCCCTGAGGGATATCGAAAGGTTCACACGCTCAGCGGGGCGAACGCAGGTCCTTATCTCGACAACGCTTTTTGCCTCTCAGTTTTGAACTCCTCGGCTGGAAACCCTCTGAATTTTGAACTCTTCCCGCCGCTTCTCACTGAGTGTTGAACTATCCGCAGGTTGTGATTAAATTTTCAGCAGATCACGGTGTCTGAGTGCAGGCGCTATGCGGCCACATTTCAGTGTGGATGTCATCAGCTGGTGAGCCGATGAAGGCGAGCAGCAAGCTGTGGTGCGACGCCTTCAGTAACGCCTTCGAGGCCGTTGGTCACGAACAGGGAGCCGCAAAATGGCATGAACAGCCAAGGACGGTCGTCCACTGCCAGCCAAGGCAGGTGGGCTGAATTGTTAGCCCACAGCCAAGCCCGGCATTCAGCTTGACGGTGGTAGCCCAGCAAAGTGTTTGGAACATCACGCAGCTCGGGATAGTGGGGGGTGACGCCCAAAATTCTGTCCGCGATGTCTGGTGAGAAGTGCTTTCGAAGCTTCTCAACTGGCGCTTGCAAGCGCCAGGTACTTGAAATCACCACCAAACATGTCGACGCTTGACGCAGGAGATCTTCCATCAACGGCAGGCAGCAGAAGTGCTTTGACTCGTGACAGAACTCAGGGTGCAGCACCCCATCGAAGTCAAGGAAAACTATGGGGGCTGCGATTGATGGCAGGGACATAGCAAAACCTTAGATGAGACTAGTTGGTCGTGGTCTTTTTGGTCTCACTGGGCGGAAATCGAGGCGATGCAGCCTCGCAAACATGTTCCCACTCGAGCCGACTTTGGCCACGCGCTTCGACAGCTGCGTGCCCTGCGCGGTTTGACGCAAGAGGACATGCTGATGGCAACCAGCAGGCGTCACATGAGCAGAGTTGAGCAAGGCCATCAGATACCGAGCGTTCGCGTTATTGAGGCATTGGCCGAAAGCTTGCAAATTCATCCATTGACGCTCATCGCAGCTGCATACTGCGTTAACTTGGACGAGGCGTCGATCAAGCTGATCACAGATACAGTACAGCTTGATCTTCAACGCATGGTGCAGGATCACATGGAGAATGGCTCTGTGAGTGAGTTCAGCTGAACAAGCTCGCGCAGGCTTTGCATGAATCCTGCCCCCGATGTCCCATCTTCTCGACGAAGTAGTCTGCTGACTATTTCATGGTCTACGGAGATGCTCAGCAGCGTCAAGACCTCGTGCAAACTGGCCATATCCGCTTCTCTGGAAAGATCCTCCGGCAGGGAAGCACCTGCCTTGGACAAGAGCAGAAGGCCCAAAGACAGGGCGGCACTACCATCGCCATGCTTTGAGTTCCATCCCTTGCCCGCCAGCAGGTCTCGGAGCTGGTCTGAAAGCAGGAGCAACTGGTGGTCCTTCAAGGCATCAGGCAGGGCTGCTTGCCAGCCATGGGCGCTGATGCACTTGGCAAGCTCGTGTTCATCAAATTTCCCAAGAAGACTTTTCTCAACTGTAAGCATGATCGTTCATCCGTTCGTATGAGACTATTTGGTCTCGTGCACAAGTGATGCATGCGAAGATAGCGCAGTACGGCGAGCGGTTGCGTCTTGCGCGCTCGCGCATCAAGTAACAGGAAGCCGTGAGTTGCCTGACCGAATGATGCAGGCAACCAATCTGTTGCCCAATGCAGAGGGGTTTTGAATTTGTTGAAAAATAGAATAGATCTTATTCGCCTTGCTGAACTAGATCGCCAGTTTGGCGAGTTTGCAAAAATGCAGCGAAGTGCGACGCCAAGATGTGGATGGGCAAAGACCATAAGGCTTGCCTTGGGTATGAGCTCGGGTGCTTTGGGGCGCCGCCTTGCTATATCCGCTCAAGGTGTGCGTAAGTTAGAGCAAGCTGAAGCCAACGGAACAATTACACTCAATACCTTGGCGCGACTTGCTGAAGGAATGGATTGTGAGGTGCATTACGTGCTTGTGCCACGTACCAGGCTGGTCGAGCAGGTTCTGCGACGTGCAAATGGGTTCTCTGGCAGGCGCGAAAAAACTCCAGTTGAGGTTCAGCAGCTTTTAACTGAATCAGATTCTTTCAACGTTTTATCAGATCTGTTCGAAAATTTGGAGAAGCGTGGATTTTGGTAAGGTGCCAGATTAAGCGAAAATTCATGAGACATGCTGCGGGATTATTCAGAGTCGCGTATGGCTGCGTGCAACTTCAAGAATTCATCAAGACCTTCCAGACGCATGAGAATTATTATGGTTTTGCCATTGATAGTGATCCCTAGTGCTCTTTGGTGAATCCTTGTTTATGAAAAATTACATCAATTAAATCAACAAGTTGTAAGTGATTGGTGGGTAAAGAAAGGGATTCTGTAGACCCATTCTAGAGAGTTATTCGCTCTTCAACGAGTCAGCTTTGATTGCTCGTAGTCACAAGACTCGGATTCCCGAAATGGCCGGAGTTTGGCGAGCGCTGCAATCCCACGATCACCTGTGTAAAAAATCAGCCAAAAAATTCCGAGAGAATCCATAGTATGCTTTGGCTGATATGTTGTGCATTACTTATCGCTCTGCACTCAACTCTGATGTGTCTATTTTAAAGTCTTCATAGATGTCGAGTTTTTTCATTATTACTGGTAGGACTTGGTGTATTACACGCATGCCCGTCAGTAGCTCATTTAGGTAAATATCTGGATGAATCTTATTTCTTGTGAAGCCTAGACTATGAGCATCTGCCTCTCGACCAAGCTCATCGTGTGAAGCATATGCTAGATCAAGTAACTCTGCTTTCAGTGGAATACATGATTTAAACGCATACTCCTTAAGAAGACTTAGTTTTTTTGCAACTTCCGTCTCGATAGTCCATTTGAATCTGATGAATTCTGGAGTCAGGTCTTTGTCTATTTCTATTTTTGAGGCTGCTAGCCTTAGCATGTCGTTTTCCAGTTCCCATACTGGGGTATCTATCAGATCTAGATCTTCGTCGTAGATGATTCCTGAAACGAATGCGGAATAGAATCCATAGACATTGTTAAGTGAGTTGAATATCTCGTTAATTATAAATACAATATTGTTCTTGTAAATTAATTCTTCTTGCTCATCATTCTGGAAATTAATGTCCAGTTCTTCAGGGTACTGGCTAGGAATCTCTATGCCCATATCCTGTAGAGCCTTAAGAGTGTCAAAAAAAATAGGGCACGAGTCTTCTTGAATATCCTCTGTGAGGGGGACCGTTTCGTAGCCAGTTTCGGCTGAATGGACAGCGGTGTCAGCCAAGTGGCGAATCAGTAGTTGCCATTTTTTTGCGTCTTCCATCGTGCCAGCGAGCAAGATGAAGTCAGGATCGATATCGCCGATCCCTGTTAGAGCACGCAAACGTTGGCTCATCTCGATTGACATGTACTCACCCTTCTTCCATTTGCTAACCTGTGCTGGTGAAACGCCCAGCTTGGCTGCCAGGTCTCGTTGGGTGCAACGCAAGGTGTCAAGAGTGAGCTGGATCAATGAAGGTGTGGTCATAAAAATGTTAAGTAAATTGTTTGTAGAATTTACTTAACAATCTACACGCAAGCCACCGAAAAGGCAAGCATGGCCCTTCCCCAGCAGGTGCCGCACAGTGATCTGAGATGTTCTCTATCGCTGGAGCTTGGCGGCTTGGCAGGCAGTGTCGGTGGAGATGTATGCAGGCCAGTTGATGGGGGACCCGTGTCTGATGCTTAGCAGCCCTCGGGCTGCTTTCTTCATACGATGAGGTTGGTTGGGATCAGCCCAATTTATGCGAGCAAAGTGGCTTTCATGGATGATCTATGTCCTCGCACGCCGTACGCAGCATCTCTCAGGTGTTGCAGATCTGCTGCAGGCCCAGTTGCATACGGATGTTCTGGGCGTGTTGCCATTGAGGGCCGATCACGTTCAGCGCCCATGTCATCCAACCTGTGTAGATGGTCAAAAATCCCAGGACAAAAGTCTCTCGTACGAGCTGTCCGTTGGCAACGATGGACCACGCTGTCCCCAGTAGCAGTATCGGTATCAGAGCACCTACGACATTGCGAAGCGCGCCTGCGCAGACATGCAGCCAATTTGGGAGGCTGTACATGTGAACTTTGTTTGCTGTCTGGAAAATTCCTGCTGCAGTGAACGCAAGGTGCATGGTGCGCGGCGCCATGGATTTGCGAACGCAGGCCTGCCGAATCCGGTGCCGTTGCGACGGGACTAGGCGTCGCGAATTAAATTCGATGCTGCTCAGCAGGTCATCGGCCTTGGCAAGTAGCAGTGGTGTTGGAGCGACCTTCAGGTCATGTTGCAGCTTTTTAAGTCGCCAGCATGCAAGAGGACGACGGATCCACTGCTTGGAAGAGAGCTTGGCGCTAGGCACATAGAACGCCACGGAGGCCGCGTGAAAGCTCATCACGTCCTGCATGGACTTGCGCGGATCACGCATCTGTTTCAAAGACTTCAGGGTCGCGTTCCACAACTTCTGCGCCTCTACGCTCAGGTGCACATCACTTTCCATAGTCGGCCCACAGCTTGCTAAGTACCTCTAAAGACGGTGGTTGTGGTGCTTCTGGCTCCTGCAAGAGTGCAGCAGAAAGCGCCTCATACAGCTGCCTGATCAGCTTCCAGCGATAGCTGGCCGGACAGGTCGGCGCAAAGCGTAGACAGAAGAAGTCCACTGTGTCGCAGCACTCTTGGATGAGTACCCAGTCAGGTTGTCCGCGCGCTGGGGGAGGAGCCGCATGATCAATCTCTTCCCTCGGTCCAAACAGAACTGCGTCGATGTCGAGTCCAGCCCGCTGCGCTGCTTGTAAGTATCCAGTTGTGGGCTCTGTAGTGCCTTTTTCGTAGGCAATCTGCGTTGAGCGGCTGATGGCCGTCAGGGTTGCGAGCTCCGCTTGTTTGAGGCCTAAAAGTTCTCGTGCTTCACGCAGTCTTGTAGCTACCCCATCTCTTATGTTTGATATCTTCGACTTCATGATCTTCTATAAGTTTTGAAAAATTTGCATAGAATTGAAGGAAGTTGGAGAAAAAGTGAAACAAGCATCGTCAGTGATCAGAGAACAGTTCCTTTTGCACGGTGTCTCCGTCAGAGAGTGGGCGCTCGCACGCGGATTCTCTGTGGCACTGGTGTACGCCGTTCTGGCAGGCAAAAGTAAGGCGTCGCGCGGGAAAAGTTACGAAATCGCCATCGCCTTGGGCATGCTTGAGCATCCCAAGGTCGAGGTCATCCCTGCCTTTGTGAACGATGTTCACCTTCATCGGCGCCAACAAAAACTGCTACAGGAGCGTCCCATGACATAAAAAAAACCGATCAATCCCCGAAGAAATTGACCGGCCAGAGTGCTGATAAAAATATCAGCCGCAAACTTAAGTCTACCCAGCACTCTCCGGTTGTCAAGAAAATCCGACCTCAAGCATGAGGTTGGAGGATATTCTGTTGTCTGGAGAAAACATGCAACCTGCTACCCGCAAGGTGGTGCATCGCTCGCCCGCGCACACCGTGCGCTTGCTAAACCTTCCTCACCTGCAAGACGAAGCCATCGAGGCGGATTCGTCTGTCGAGCGCGACTTTGTGCATTGTGCGGCTTTGTTCACCTTGACCAGGGCTATCAAAGCGCAGCCTTTCAAGCTCAGCCTGAAAGCATCAAGCTACACCCCAGACTTTGCGGTGAAGTTTGCAGATGGGTCCTGTGCTGTCGTCGAGGTCAAGCCCGAAAAATTCGTGGACTCCTACCAGGAGTTGTTCGCTCACGCACGACGCCAGCTCGCGGAGCGTGGAATGCTGTTCTTCGTTGTTCGAGACACGAGGCTTCGGCATGGCGGCTTGATGGAGAGAGCATTGATCATCAGGCGCTACGCGAAAGGTGTCTGCCGACTTGCTGACCAGCAGTTGGCTAAAACCATGGTTGCAGAGGCTGGCGGTACCGTGAGCATCATGTCGCTCCGAGAGGCTGGCGTGCCCCTTGAAGTGATTTTGTATCTGGTAGCCCATAGGCAACTGATGCTTGGCGCTGATCTGCGCTATGAATCTAAGGACTTGGTGTACTTGCCGAATGTTGGTGAGGAAGGAGCGTGCCATGCACTTCAGTTTGGTCGCTGGCTTGACATTTAGGCAGGGTCAACGAACGCTTGAGCTGGTCCGTGAACTCGACAAAAGCGAGTACCTGATTGAGGATGTCATCACTCGTAGATCCTTTACGGCCACAGCGGCTCAACTGGTGAGCGGGTTTCACGATGGCAAATATCAGCTCATTAAACATAGCTCAGAACCGGTACCCCGCGGGCCCGATCTGTGGCCAGCGCTCGTTGACTTGGCTTCACTGACAGAGCACGAACGCAAAGGGTTAGAGCAGCGTCTTGCGTACATCAAGCAATTGAGGCGTTTACGCATTTCGAAGGGACAACGTGCAAAGGTGGCGCTGGCCATAAAAAAATTTGCCGAATTTAGAGGGGAGAAAGCACCCTCTGCATCTGCAGTAATGATGTGGGTGCGAAACTATGAAAGGAGCGGCAACAACCCGCTGGCTATTGTTGATAAGCACAGGGTGGGAAAGAGGGTCAAGCGACTGAGGAACGAGGCTGAAAAGATCGTTTGGCAAGTGCTCAAGCGCGAGTACTTCACGACGAAACAGCAATCAATCAAGCATGCTCACAGGCAGCTGGAAATCGCACTCAAGCGTGCTTATCAGCAGGGAATTCTGCAGTCAGACGAAGCGGCGGTGAGTTACCAAACAGTGGCACGCCGTATCAAAGACGTAGATTTTTATCACAGGATCGCCTCGCGACAGGGCCCCACGCAAGCGCGAATGCAGTGTCGCAGCGCGTTCCCTGAGGGAGTGGCTACCTATCCCTATCAGAAAGTGGAAATCGACCATACGCCACTCAATTGGGTTGTGATCTGTGACAGAACAGGCCTCCCCCTAGGGAGGCCCACGCTAACAGTGATGATTGATGCTTTCTCTGGCTATATTCTTGGATTTTACATCTCCTTTTATGGGCCGGGGCTAACATCAGTTTGCGGAGTGGTTCGCAATGCATTGCAACCTAAAGCAGACATGATTAAATCGTTGAAGTTGGAGAATGAATGGCTATCTTGCGGGTTGGGTGACGAATGGGTAATAGATAACGGTCTTGAATTTCATTCATTTGGCTTCAAAACGATGGCAATGAGTCTCGGCGTAGACTTGATGTTTTGCCGTGTTCGTACGCCTTGGCTGAAACCTCACGTAGAGCGGTTTTTTAGCACGCTAAATACATTGACTTTGACCAAGGGTCGCGTGACAAAGTCTGTAGGCAGCATACTAAGGATAGACCCCTACAAAGATGCTGCGATCACCTTCACAGATTTGATTAACGGTCTGCTGATGTTTGTTGTCGATGTATATCCGCATCAGCCAAATTGGCGAAAGATGGCGACTCCTTTTACTTTGTTTCAAGAAGGAATTGAACGTGTGCCACCAGCACGCTATCCTGGGACGTTAGATCAGCTACGGCTAGCAGCAGGTATGTCCAGGATGCTGACTGTGAATCAGGGCGGAATTGAATTCACTGGATTGCCCTACGGTAGCTATGCGTTTAAAGACGTTTTCAAGAGGCATGGAAGTAAATTGAAGCTCTTGTGCAAATGGGATCCTGATGATATTTCCACATTGCATTTTTTAGATCCAGATGGTGTGACATGGCATGAAGCGCAGTGTCGTTGGCCGCAATATGCTAGTGGCCTTAGTTTCAATCAACATCGCTTGATTAGAAAGTTCGCTAAAGAAGACCTTCAGTCCGTCGATCGTATGGACTCACTTGCACGCGCCCGGCAGCGTTTGCACGACCACTGGCTCGATGCAACGAGTCGGCGAGGCCGAGTTGACGCGTTGACGGCGGGACGGTATGCCGACCTGACTTCACACAAAGTGATGTCTCCAAGCTCCGCACAATCCGTCTCGAAGGAGACGAGCGCAACTCAGTTGCTGTCAGAGTCGGAATACAAGTTGTCTGAGAAAGACATTCCGCAATTTGAAACATTTTCATTTTGACTATGGAAAATAGCGGTAAAAATAAATACTTTGATCAGTCGATGCAATTCGATGCGATTGCTTCTGATGATGAACTTCTTGAGGCACGCAGGTTGGCTACATATTCGGTTAATGCATTGCGTGTGGCAAAATCTGTTGATCGGACATTTGTGCTATTTCCTGCTGCAGTTCAAGCACTCACGTCGCTCGACAGGCTATTTCAGCTAGGCACTGAGTTTAATATGCCACAGGGAATGCGACTGGTCGGTCCTTCGGGTGTCGGAAAAACGGCATCTTTTGAGTATTTTCGTGCATCATTGCCGAATTCAGCTCTTTTTGCGCAAGGTATGGCTGCTATTAGTGTTCGGGTGCAGAATAAGCCAAGGACATCTCACCTTGTCCAAGCCATCCTCAACGCGATCCGCTACCCATTTAATTCGGGCTCAGCACGGCAGCTGTACATGCGTAGATCTCTCCTGTTCGACGCTCTCAAGAACTACAAAACGAGGCTGATCTGGCTCGATGAGGCTCAGCACCTGCTGTATCAGCGGCGCTCCGAGATGAGCAACGAATGGGAGAACGATGCTACCGAGTTTCTTAGAGAGCTGGTGGACGAATGTAAATTGAGTCTGGTTCTAGCTGGCACTTCTGAACTCGACAACTTGCCTGAGGTGGCGCCCCACCTTTCATCACGCGTTAGTGGCCGTGAGAGTATGGATAACTTCATCGCTGATGCGAATTGGGTGGGATTTGTTCGGGGATTCGTTAAACAATGTCAATCTTTCGATCTGACCTGTATGAATGATGTGCAGATGGCTATGCGTTTGCACATGGCCAGCGAGGGAAATCTACGCGCTTTCAAGCGCTTAGTTACCGAGGCAGTCCTCATTGCTTACGACTCCAATGATCGGCAAGTGGATAGAAAAGCGCTCCAGCGTGGTTTTCAAGGTGTTTTTGGTGCGGGGGCAGTGCGAGGTAATCCGTTTGTTTGATCTTCCCTTTCCATTTTGCCAAGAGTTATTCGATGATGAATCTGGTCTTGGTTTCTGCCTGCGTGTCGTGACTACCAATGGAGGCAAGTTGCACTTGCTACGAAAGATGTTGGGTATAGGGCGCTCTGTAAGGTTCAATGCGGTCCATGCACAAAAACTGGCCCCATTGCTTGGTGTGGATGCTTCAAGGCTTGCTTACAGGCTTCCCATTGCTGCTACCGTTGCACCTGGAGTGCCTAGACGATGCTACGGGCATGTTTTCAGAGTTGCTGGGCTGCTGAGGATGAGCCGTCCTCAGCTATGCGCTCTATGCATACAGGAAAGTGGCTATCTCAAAGCGCATTGGGACATTGGCCTGTCGAGTTGCTGTGTTAAGCATGGGCTTGGTTTCACTGACAAGTGCCTTCGCTGCGGATCTGCAGTTCGATGGGACCGCAGATCAGTGGAATGGGGTCACTGTGGACATCATCTTGGCCGAACCGGTACCTCTGTCGCAGATGGAAAACAGCTGCAGGTGCAGCGGTTGCTTGATGGGGTTTTCTACAGGCAACAACTGTCGCAAGTACTCGCGGAATTTAGCTTGCATCCTTGCATAGGTTTGTTATCCATGGATGGTCTGATACACACACTGTATGCTTTTGGCTTGCTCCATGGTCCATGGGCTGCCACAAGCGCAGGAGCGCTCGCCAAGTGCCTATCACCTGGCTATGCAAAAGCCATCGCTGCACGAGGCTTGGTGCGCCTTCAAGCTTGGTCCAACGAGTATCCATACGCCGGTGAAAAACTTGCTCCGGTAGTCGCGGCTGCCGCATTCATCAAAGTCATTGTCCATCCTGTCACACCGCAGGACAGAAGCATAGCACTGGGTATGTACGGCTCCATCTTCGGCCGACGTGAGCTTGAACAGCTGAAATCCCGGCACGCGGCACTCGGGCAGAAGAGCCTGTTCGAGGAAACTCTATGAAATTGGTTGGTGTGCCCGATACTTGCTGTGGCGAAAGCCCGGCATCCTGGCTTACACGCGCCGCGCTAAGTCAGGCTGTAAATTTACCGAGCTTGAAGTCACATCTTGGAGTTCCAACTAGATGCGACCCAGACATAACAGTTTTTGGAGGCGCGATTTGTAAGATTTCTAGAGTCTCTGGGTTGCCCGCGTCATCCTTTGCGCTCGCGGAGCACATCTTTGCTGGGCTGCGAAGTCTTGATCCATTAGGGCATAATTTTCTACTGTGGACTGAATGCCGTAAAGCCCGCTACAGATACTGTCCACTTTGTCTGGAAGAGCCTGGTTGTAAATTTTTCCCGCTGCATTGGCGTTTTAAAGCGTGGCGATGGTGTCCTGTTCACGACTGCTTGCTAGAGGACGTCTGCGCTCACTGCAGCGCACCTGTCACTCTCCCAGATACAATGATTAACGCGGGGCCGGATAAGCAAGGCGTCGCTACTTTGCAATACTGTTTGCAGTGTGCTAATCCGCTATCTTCAGGGCTAGGAAAAATCTTCCATCCGGTAGCCGACGATCTCCTTACCTCTGCAGAGCGGGTTTTCTTAATGAATGGCCGTGCGGTGTTGGCCGCTCTGCTTCACCGCTCAGTGTACTCGGATCAGTCGGATAAAAGACGACCACTTGCTTACTTGGAGACAATGAGAAAATTTGGAGTTCTTCCTCACGAATATTTTGAAATTCCTAGCTCTTTGTTGGAGAGGAGATTTTCTCAGCGATTTTAGTTGAAGCGACCGGGAGGTCTATGCTGATGCCGACTATCAAAGTGTTGTCAAACGGCCTGAAACTAAGTGAGAGGTGACTTGGCGCATCGCCATGCGATCCAGAAAGCGCCGCTTACTGCGTCCTGGCCAAACTGATCGATGCTCTGAACGCGCTTCTCGAGCACGTCAAGAAAGGCATTCGGGAAGCGAATAGCGATAGTGATTGCTTTCTTTCCATCTGACGTTCAGAGAACGGCATCATGGCCCTCACCGCGATCATCCAGCACACGGCCCAAGAGCCTGGAAATCTGCAGGGCTTTGATAAGAGTGCTTGGCTGAGCGACTGACTCGTGAACGCCGTCCCGGTATTCGGCTGCCGGCTGCCGGCTGCCCCTGGATGTTATGAAGGATCTTGGTAGCATGGGTCTAGCGCGCAACCATCCGCTACAGACTCCGCCTAACAGCTACCCTTATGCGTGACGCACATGCGATGACTTCTGGTCACAACGCGCCCTATGTACCGGCATCCACGCCTCGCAGCGCGGATGTGATCCTGTACTTGGACCTTGATGGCGTAGTCCACCATGAGAAGGTACTCTGGCATCCCCGCAAGGGCATCTACATGAGCCCATACCAAGCTCCTGGCCATGCGCTGTTTGAGTGGCTTCCCATTCTGGAAGAGGAACTGGCGCCATATCCCTCTGTGGCCTTGGTGCTGAGCAGCACCTGGTGCATTCGCCCAGGTTACGCCAAGACGCTTCAGCGGCTGCCTGAGCGACTGCGCGCGCGATTCATCGGCGGCACATACCACAAGCGTGTCCATGGGGCTGATCCTTGGAACCTAGCGTCGTTCCAGAGCACCCCGCGAGGCATGCAGATCTTGGCAGACGTGCAGCGGAGAAAACCGCGCCACTGGATCGCCCTGGACGATGACATTGAGGACTGGCCTCCGCTCGCTATCAGCAACTTGGTAGCTTGTGACGGCACCACCGGGCTTTCCGACCCGGAAGTGCGACATCAACTACGGCAGCAATTAAGGCAAAGTGCGACAGCATGAAAGGCCTCTGAGCGTGAAAGATTGCGCCTAAATTTGCGGATCACTAAAACAGTGTAAGCCCATGATTTTTATGAGATTTTATGCAAAACCAAGGAACTCATTGCGGCTAAGTATTTGGCTATTTCACCCGTTCCCCATGTTCCATGGGCCTGCTGGTAGGCGGGCGCTCAAGCTGAGCAGCCTTGCGGTCTGCAAGCGCTTGAGCAGTGGATCCTGAAATGCGCGGTCGTACTGTCGGCCGTTGAAATTTCAGTGATGAGGACAACTCACCAGCATCGACCAGCCCACGATGCGACGGGAGCCCAGGCCCGGTATCGCGACCACATAAAGCCTACGTTGTGCCGACCAGATGCGGGGAAGTTGGCCTTGTCGGAGCAAGCGGCGGCGAATCGTGTGGAGATGCCCCGTCTCATCCGCGCCTATAACATTTCCGACATTAAGACTGTGCGTCTTCAAAGTCTGCGGGATGGCCGCCCCGCCAGCGCCAAGCCGACGAAAGTCACGCGGGCAGAAAGCGATGATGAATTCTTGATTGGCAGCATCGCGCGCTTGCGTCCGACTTGATCAGACAACCCATCAACGGCCTGGATGATACTGGGCTGCTGCCGGTTTCATGTGCAATAACAAGGTGTCATCGAAACCGGTACCAGCTCAAGCAGCACCGGTTCTGAACAGTACAGCTAGAGCTGTAGGAGGCAGTTGCGAACAGCTTTCATGTGCTGGATTTGCATCCTACTCTGCGCCTGAACACGGAGGACGTGATCAGTCAGCGGAGAAATCCCCTCGCCAAGGGTAAGCGGCTGATGGTCATGGACCAATTCACCCTCCTGCAGATCGGTTTCTCGCGTTGCTTTGCATGCAAGTGGCTCGGTTACCCGGGTATCGGCGACCTTACGAAGAGCGAATTTGTGCAATGACTACAAATATGTAATCATGAAATAAATTGTGAAATTTCACGTTCGCGAGGCGATTCGCGAAATAATAAATTTCAAATCAACAGAACTCAGTACCCTACAGAAATGATGGGGATCTTCGGCCACATTGAAGTGGCACTGAAGGGAGACCCAAGTTGACCACCATTTTCAAAAAATACAACAGAGGCTTTACCCTAAATTACGAGAAAATGACACTGGCGTGACGAAAATGCAAGAAATAGTGGGTTTGATGATCACCTTATAAAACCAAAAAACGTACCCAAGAAAAATTATCAGTTGCAAAATAGGATGTATTTTTAATGAAATCTGAACACAATCAAACACATGCAGACAAAGAAATGTCTGAAATAAACAACGATGGAGATTTGACAGATCTACTTGGAGAACTCCGCATTCTACTTCCTAGCTCACAGCTACTGTCCGCATTTTTGATAACAGTACCTTTCATGCCAAGATTCGATGCAATCGCTTACACGGAAAAATGGGTATTCTTGGCGACATTCCTCTTGGCAGTGATGAGCTTGATACTACTAAGTGCAACCGCCGTCCAGCATCGACTAATTCGACCGCTGATTGACAGACCTCGCTTCAAAACATTTGCATCTCGTCAGATTCTGGCGGGCGCGGTAACGCTTGCTATCGCGCTGATATCAGGCACACAACTTGTTCTTTCAACCATATTTGGTCATTTCGTGGGCAGCATAGCTGCGGCGTTGATCGCTGTTTTGATTCTTACGACATGGTGGTGGTTACCGCGTCACTGGAAAGAGGCTGGAAGATTATGAGAGAATTCCCTTTCTCTTGTCGCTGAGGTATATCTGGCAAAAATCGTGCTCGGGCTCTCATTTATCGGTACTGTGTAAGCTGGTCTGTTGCTGCACGTTGGATCCAGCGTCAACCATGTTACCGTTCTATCCTTCGGTGCCCCGTAGTGGCTGGAAGGGAGTCAGTTGGAATCAGCCAAGAAAGGGGGTTCACCGAGTGCCGCCCGCAGGCTCGCTATCGACTCAAGTGGCGATCGTCTATTTTTCGTTGAGCTAATATTTCCGCGAAGGGAGAGCAATGACGCTAACAGCCTTCTCAATTACTCGCACCGGCGAGTTCGACGTCGACCAAATTCTGGAAAAACTTAGTGCAGAAACAGGCCATGCCTACATGTCCGTTGAGAGAATTCCTGATGAGTGGCGAGCCCATCTTCGCGCTGATCTCAAGTGCCCAGACTGCTCGGTGACAGGGGCCGAGGTTGTTCGTTCCGTCGTCGCGGGCAAGTCCGGTAAGCCCAAAAGGCAGTCATTCTTCAGATTCACGACACCAGGTCACCACCCCTTTTGCGACTACGCCAACCCAGATGCGACGAATGCCGTACCCGAAACCCTAGTAGCTTTCAGTGAGTCACGGTCGAATCTGACGCGAGCGGTGAGGGATCTTGTGTGCACCGGGATCGAGGTAGGCAGCTTCAGCCAAGGTTCCATTCGTTCCATGCGGGATTGGTTTTTCAACAAGAAGGTCGAGTCGATGTTTGTGGTCTCCCTAGACCCGCGAACGTATCCGTGGATCGATGCACTGCGGGAGAACGCATTTCACGCTCGCGGCGCCTTGCCGACGGATGTAGAGATCACGCCAGAGATCGCCGAACTGCCCAACTTTAACTGGAGGGCCCAGGCAGCTCGCCTAGTTCAAGCCCGCTATCCCCAGCACCAGGCGAACATGCGCGCTTTGATAGACCAGCACATTGGCCTGTTCGGCGCGAGCGGAAAGCGGTCGGAGAGCTTGGCCAGGCGCTACGCCGGCAGGCCAGTTTTCAACCCTACGGTGCTGGCCTCCGAATATAGGAAGACCCTGGCCTTGTCGGAATTCATCGCTCATACGCACCCCCCATTGAATGCGGTCAAAGACACTAGTTCGAGCACGGGCAGTGTGCTCGCCTTGTCAGCATTGCTGCTGTTCGGACGAGACTGGGATATCAGCAAGGCGATCGCAGATTTCGCCAAGATCTCACCGGCGGTGGGTACTGCAGACCAGCAGCTCGGGAACGTAATGGGATTGAACCCTTTCCACGACTACGAAGCCTGGGCCGCACTAAAAAAGCTGCAGGACCTGAACATCCAGGTGCCGAAAGACATCGACATCAAGGCCGAGCGAGTCGTGGTGGAGGCGGCATTACGTGCGAAGTTCGGTGTATCGCCGCCCGGCGATTGATCGGCCATTTGCGAGCGAGTCTCGCGCCGCAGCAGTTCTCGGCTAAGAGCGGTCGGCACTGGCAGACTTCCGAGCGACAGCTTCAGGCGGTCATCGTGTTGTATCGACCAGTTGAATTCACACGCCCGCAAGGTCAGGGAGCTCTGGGGGGCACACCTGAGCATTGATGATCAGGAACTCCTGCTGCTGCCACGGACTTTGTCACTGGATACGGACTCCACGTCATTGGAAGGCCATCGGGAAAATCTGGCCTTGCTGCTCGAGAGCCGTGATCTACGCCGAATCCCCGTGAGCGAGAGCAGCTTCGTGTATGACGAAGTTGCCTTTCAGTGGCTTGCGCAGGGCAGACTGGACTTCAATCGGCAAACGTTTCGCGAGGCCTGCAAGCGTGAGGGGTTGTTGGATGGCGACGGCGAGCTCATGGGCTGTTCGGTGTGAAATCATTCGAGCACCCTTTCAATTGCCAGGAGGATCGTTGCATGGTGATGCTTGATCTGATCACTCACTTCGACGAACGTGCTATCCGCGACGAACTCGCTCTATCCCAAGCTCAAGGGCTTTGTGCAGGCTTAGGCCACTGGCACCCAACATCGCTGACTAAGTCTTGATGCGCACATTACACTGGCCTTCGCTACAGGATTAGTGCTGGACATCAAGGCTGACCGCGATGTCGAGATCGAGCAAAGAGCCATTCATCGAAATGTCTGGAACTCGAACGACACACCTCGCGATCCATCTTGGCCAGGAAGGCATTTCGACCAAAGGCACAAACCCCATCGATCACGGCGTTTACGCGTTCAAGCTCGCGTGCTCCTGGCCGCCCGTCAGATCTCGAAAGAGGTCCGATCCGCAGCATCCTTGATCCAGTTGGGCGGCTTGCCACGCCCCGTCCACGTAGCGCCGGTACCAGGATCGCGGTACTTGGCCGCGCCAGCCGAAGCTTTGCGTTTGGAGCCTCCGAACACATCGTCTGGAGTCAGGTGGAATTCCTCGATCAGGCTGCGCACGCGGGCGACCACGCCAGACTTTTCTGTGGCCAGAGCGTGGGCAATCTTGGCTTCAAGTTCAGCCTTCTGCTGAAGAAGTGTCTTGTAATCGGATGTCATGGTGTTCCTTAAATTTGCATGCTAGCAAATTGCTAATTTTAAGGGTTTCTAGCCAAGGATGCTTTCATTTCAGCGGGGCTAGAGAGCGAAATTTTGCTGCGCCCGCCTCATACTCAAGCACACCTCACACACACGAGAGTCATACACCCAATCTGAGCAGGACAAAAATGTCATGCTAACGACCATGTTCGCTCATGTTCGCTCATGGTCGCATGCTGGGCGTGGCCTCCGTCAACGGAAATGGAAGCTTCGGAGCAATCCATTGATAGTCTTCAGCCAGGATATTTAACTTACTACTTTTTCCCTCCCATTGCAGCGAGAGTAAATCCGCAATTGTCCAAGAGGCCCAGTCAGACCTAAATCCTCTATCACCAAGGTTATCCGGACTATTACTCTCAATTTTATTGCGCCAAATTATGGTCGGAATACGATAGCCAGACTCAGTTGAAGGGCTGTGACCAACCTTATTTAGTAGATGTCCAACCTCTTGGCCATGATCAGATAGGTACATCCAGGCCTGATAATCTGAACTACTTTCTGAAGTTTTCATCAGATCCAGTGTTTTGGCAATTACCGAATCATGATACAAGAGTGCGGCGTCATACTGCTCTCTGAAACCACGCACCCAAAATGATCTATGCTTAGCCTCCATCTCCCGATCTACATCATCAGTTGTATCATCAAAAGGGTTCTCATTTTTCGGGTAGCGAAGACTGTAATGAGGATGTGCACCAAGCAAATGCACAACAATAAATTTATTCTCCGCCCCATCCTTTAGAGCTTCTTCCAAAAGATTCAGAGTCTCGCCATCCAATGAGGATGATGAGCGACCAGGCGTGCGGTTGATCAACTCGACTATGTCTGCATAGCTTGCATGCCGCGATTCAATTGCAACATCATCATGATTGCTTACCCACCACGTCTTATAACCCGCGGCTCGAGCCATGGCCAAAAGGTGCAATGAATTATCAGTAGAAGCGGCCTGCAATGAAAACATCCGTTCAAACGCAGGTATTGTGCTTGCATCCAATGACCAAGAATTACGGAATATCACCATATTTCTACCCGCATCCCTCCGCTTTAGCGAGAGCATCGGCGTGGTATTTCTTGGGTAGCCATATATCCCCAAATTATCTCTATTAATACTATCCGCAATTACGAGAACAATTGTGGAGCTCCCTTTGCGCTCAACTTTTGGCGCCAGTGTCTTCGCTCTCGTGAACTGCTCTTCACGGATGGCAACTTGGTTTGCCCATTCTGCCTGAACAAGTGAAATAGACTCCTGCCAGTTTTTCCAGAAAACTATTGGATGCAACTTCCTCCAGGGCTTATTGACATGGGCAACCAAACTAAACGTCATCAGCAAGACGACGATGCACCAAATAGCCCTCGAGTAGCTCCTTGGCGCTGAATCAACCGAGATCAAGAGAACCAAAGAAAGGGTCGCCAGAAAAAACAACAGCAACCCCAAGCATATCAACAACACTGAATTTGCAAATGCATATTCAATGCCCTCTCGGAGATTGGTATTCGCTACTGCATTTAAAACAAGTGCGCTATCAGGCGCGGCGTCATAGGCCTCTCTCAGATAATATCGAGCGATTCCATCCACATAAAATGCCAAGGTCACAAGCCAAACGAAGGTCTTGCCGATCCAAGACGGATTTCCATTTTTTGCAAAAAGAAAAATCAGAAAGCAATATGGCAGGTACAAAACCAGTAGCTTTACCAACCTCAGTCCTTCATGACCAATACTTAATGCAGAAAAAACTGAAAGAAGTATTATTGCAAATACAAGTTCCGGTTTCTTAATTGCGCGCCACACTCTATCCCCAAAATTCTTCACCATCTCGATCATCTCACGCTCAGGGCATCATATTCTGACGAAAATTAATTATGCGTCATCACTGATCTGCGGGAATATCAACCCAATACTAGTCACTCCCGCTTCAGATCTTGCGAATACATTACCCTGATGCAGCCTGGCAATTGCGGCAACAATTGCCAGTCCTAGTCCGTGGTTACTTCTAGCCTGCGTCCTAGAGGAGTCTGCTCTGTAAAATCGATCAAATAGTCTCGGAAGATGAGAGGGATCTATGGTCTGGCCTTCGTTAGTGACTGTCAATTGGATATGCTGTGCATTCATGGTGAATGGGTTTCGATCAGAAGCAACCATTCGGATATCAACAATTATCTTGCTACCTTTTGAGGCATAGCGCGTAGCATTCCCCAAAAGATTCGAAAGTGCACGACGTAATAAGCTCGCATCCAAGATGCCTTTTGCTTCGCCCTGTATGGCTACCTCTAAACCAGCGTCCAGAAGAGACGCTTCGTGGAATTCAATAACCTCGCGAGCGAGCTCAGCGAGACTGCTTACCGCCATTCGCTGAGCACCATTCCCTCTATCTGCGTTTGAGAGGAAAAGCATATCGGCAATGATGCTGGCCATTCTATGCAAATCCTCCAAATTGGAAGATAGGACATCAACCAGTTCATCCGATGTTCTCCGCTTTCGTAGTGCCAGCTCCGCGCTACTTATCAAAGTTGACAAAGGTGTATTCAGCTCATGTGCCACGTCCGCGTTAAAAGATTCCATCTGCCTGTAAGCAACAGATAACCTATCCAAGAGGTCATTAATTTGCCGTATCAAGGGCATCAACTCTTGAGGCTGCTGGCTATCGTCCAATCTCTTTATCAAATTTTGAGCAGATACCTGTCGCGTCTGTGTGATCAAAAGGTTAATTGGCGACAGCCCCTTCTTCACCAACCAGATACTTGAAATAGAAACAATCAAAGTGCTAGCGATAGCTGCGATGCCAAGCGTCCATGCCAAATGACGCAAAATCATATTATCCGGACCACGATCCAATATGAGTGTTACAGCTATTTCTTGAGGGCTAGAATCTTGACTTGAAACTTTCACAGAGAACTCGCGTTCAATGGTATTTTCTCTGTGACGCAGCAGTTCAAAAAGAACCTCCCCATTCACGCCATATTTTCGCACCACCAATGACAAATCGTCGTGCCCGCTCAAAAAATCCAACAGTGAACTCTGCAACGATTCGGTATTTATGTGTAGCTTACTCTCATTGAGCAGGCGCTCCAACGCTACTTGTTTATGATCAAGAGCATCGGTTTGCTTCAAATAGAGCGTTTGCGATATGACCAGATAAACAGCCACGCACACTATTCCTAGTCCAAAAATAGTTTGCAGAGCCAGAGAAATAGACAAACGCGCCGACAAAGGGCGCGTCGCTTTTTTTGCTCTTCCTTGTTTAATCATCTTGATTCCAAAATGTAGCCCATTCCGCGAATGGTGTGCAGCAATGGCTTATCGAACGGCTCATCGATTTTCATTCTTAGCCTTCTAATGGCCACCTCAACGACATTTGACTCTGACTCAAAATTTATTGACCAGACCTGAGAGGCTAGCTCAGCTCGAGAAATCACCTCTCCTTGTCTACGTATCAACAATATCAGCAAGCTATACTCTTTCGCACTTAGATCGAGTTTTTTCCCCGCACGAAAGGCACGCTGCCTTGCAAGATCTATTTCCAAGTCGTGCATTCTCAATATTGTCGCAACATTCACCGCACTGCTCAATGAAGGATTCCTGCGGAGCAATACCTTTATTCTTGCGACCAATTCGGAAAATGCAAACGGCTTGACCATATAGTCATCAGCACCGCTTTTCAAGCCGGTCACTCTGTCTTCAACTGAATCTCTTGCAGTGAGCATCAAAACAGCTGTTTGCTTTGACTGTCTCAAAGCCGCTAAAACAGCAAGGCCATCTATTCCAGGAAGCATGCCATCAAGAATAATTACATCGAAATCCTGGGTAGCCGCCTTATTTAGTCCTGAGATCCCATCAAGTGCAAAATCTACAGTAAACCCTTCGTCGTCCAACCCTCTGACAAGCTGGTCTACCAACTTTTCATCATCCTCAATTATTAGGATTCTCATGGGGCGGATTGTGATCCCAGGGCCCTGGCACTTGGATGATAAATTTGTCATCTGATTATCAGGAAGCCGCCGGGAACGCTCCTCTATAGTGCCCTTCGCCCATACCTTGCGCTTGCGCATAAATATTTCAGGGCACTACAGCGACCGACAGGAACATGGATTCTGTCCGGGCAGGAGTTTCATACATGATCTTGGTAACCACACGTGGCAAGGAGAGGCTTCGCACGAGCTTCTGCCAAACCTTGCTTGTCAGCATGTTGGTAGGGGCAGGCCTAGTCCACGCCGCACCCACGAGCTCAAGCAGCCTCACAACGGCCTCAAGCGAAGCACCGGCGGCGCCCTTGACATTGTCTGTCGCGGTCGCTCAAGCCTTAGCAACTCATCCGAGCTTGCGTGCGGCTCAGTTCGGACTTGAGGCCAGCGACGGCGCAGTCCTTCAAAGCAAGTCTCGCCCCAACCCCGAGCTCTCCTACGCTCAAGAAGATACACGCAGCCGTACCAAAACATCAACCGTTCAGTGGAATCAGTTGGTTGAAGTCGGAGGCAAGCGAGACGCACGCATGCGCATCGCGGAACGCGGGCGTGACGTCGCTCAAGCCGGGGTGGCCGCCACCCGTGCAAACATCCGTGCCGACGTGCGCGCAACTTTCTACAGTCTTTTAGCGGCCCAGGAGCGGGTGACTGTTGCCAAGCAAACAGTGGAGATAGTTAGGAGTGCCCGCGAAGCGGCAGCAAAACGCGTTGCGGCCGGCAAAGTAGCTCCGCTTGAAGAAAGCAGGGCAAAGGTTGCTGAGTCTGGGGCTGAACTCGAGCAGGGTAAAGCGGAGTCGGACCTTCGTGTTGCTCGGCAGCAGATGCAGGCACTTCTAGGAGGACAAGACTTCTCCTTTGGACCAGCGCTCGGGACCTTCGAGATCGCTCCTGAAGCACCTGCTGCATCGGAATTGTTGGCCCAGTTGGAGGACTCCCCATCCATCAGGCAGGCGCGCTCTACGCTGGAGCAAAGCCGCGCATCAGCAGATCTAGAGCGAGCAAAGCGCTTGCCTGATCCGACCTTGAGCTTGGGTGTGAAGCGCGCGCAGGAGGTGGGGCGTAACCAACTTGTTTTTGGAATTTCGATACCACTTCCGGTGCTGGACACCAACCGCGGTAACCAGATCCAAGCACTGCGCCTTGCCGATCAAGCTGAAGAGAAGCTTCAAGCGCTGCGCGTCCAGATGCAGACAGATGTGTTTCAAGCCCGTGAGCAGTTGGAAACCAGCCGTCGCCTTGCACAACAGCTATCAACCCAAGTACTGCCCACAGCACAAACTGCTTATGAAGCAGCCGTGAAGGGCTTTTCACTTGGAAAGTTTAGCTACCTCGACGTTCTGGACGCACAGCGCACATGGTTCGACGCGCGTAGCCAGTATCTAAGCCAGCTGCTGTCCACCCATAGCGCCGTCGCGGACCTCGAACGTCTGCTCGGATCGCAAGCTGATCAGTAAACCATTGAGCCGCCAAATGAAAACGAACTCTTCTTCAAGTTCTAGCCGTACGCCAACCGTCATAGCGATTGTGAGCATCCTGTCTGTAGGGGTTCTCGCAGCGACTCTGATTTTGCGATCAGGCAACTCCAACTCCCCCGAATCCAGCGGAAAGACCCCCCAGTCCCAGGAGCATGGTCATGGTGAGGCCGCAGGCCATGCTGATCAAGAACATCATGGGGAGAAGGCTGCCAAGTCCCACAGCGATGACAAGGGCCATGCTGATGGTGAGCATCATGAAGAGGGCGATGGCAACAAGGCCAAGCCAGAAGCTTCCGCCAAGCCCGGCGCCGAAGCTGGTCATGACGAAGATGAAGGATTGATCCCGATGGATGCCCAACGCATCCAGGTTGCCGGCCTCAAGGCCGCTCAAGCTGGACCATCGGTTATCCGTAGCGTGCTGCAACTGCCTGGAGAGATTCGCTTTAACGAAGACCGCACCGCTCACGTGGTACCCCGCGTTGCCGGCGTCGCGGAAAGCGTGCCAGCCAACTTAGGTCAAAACGTTAAGAAGGGCCAGCTGCTGGCTGTTCTGAGCAGCGTTGCAGTGTCGGAGCAGCGCAGCGAACTGTTGGGCGCGCAAAAGCGTTTGGCACTCGCCCGAACCACCTATCAGCGTGAAAAGCAGCTTTGGGAGGAAAAGGTTTCGGCGGAGCAGGACTATCTGCAGGCCCAACAGGTACTACGCGAAGCTGAGATCGCGGTCTCCAACGCTCAGCAAAAGTTGGCAGCTACTGGTGCAGGCGCTGGCGCGGGCGCAGGGCTCAATCGCTTCGAACTACGGGCACCATTTGACGGTGTGATCGTGGAGAAGCACCTGTCTATCGGTGAGGCCGTTCAGGACACCACGCAAGTCTTCACGATCTCCGACCTTCGTTCTGTGTGGGCCGAGATGAGAGTCTCCGCCCCCGATCTGCCCTCAGTGCGTGTTGGCGAAAAGGCAACGGTTCGCGCGACAGCATTTGAATCTGCAGCGACGGGCGAAGTCTCCTATGTCGGCGCGCTCATCGGACAGGACACGCGAACTGCCCCAGCCCGTATCACCTTGCCGAACCCAGACGGTGCCTGGCGCCCAGGTCTGTTTGTGAATGTGGAGGTCACAGCATCCTCGCAGGAAGCCGCGCTCACCGTTGTGTCCACCGCAATTCAGCGCATCGAAAACCAAAAGACAGTGGTGTTCGTTCCAGTGCAAGGCGGCTTCCGGGCACAGCCGGTTCGAATCGGACGTACGGACTCCAAAAATACGGAAATCTTGGAAGGCCTCAAGCCTGGCCAAGCGTACGTGGCCGAAGGGAGTTTCCTCCTGAAGGCGGAGCTCGGCAAAGCCACGGCTGAACATGCTCATTGAGGCGGGGACCGGAGAACTACATGTTTGAACGCATCATCCGCTTTGCCATTGAGCAGCGCTGGCTTGTGCTGCTCGCCGTTTTCGGCATGGCAGCACTGGGCATCTTTAGCTACCAGCGCCTGGCCATCGACGCTGTGCCCGACATCACCAATGTCCAGGTGCAGATCAACACCCAGGCTCCCGGCTACTCTCCGCTGGAGACTGAGCAGCGCGTCACCTACCCGATAGAAACGGTGATGGCTGGACTGCCGAACCTGGAGCAGACGCGCTCGCTGTCGCGCTACGGCCTGTCTCAGGTTACCGTAGTGTTCAAGGACGGCACGGACATCTACTTCGCGCGCCAGCTCGTGGGCGAACGCATGCAACAGGCCCGAGAGAGCCTGCCAGACGGCGTGTCTCCCACCTTAGGGCCGATATCGACTGGCCTAGGAGAGATCTATCTCTGGACCGTTGAGGCGGAGGAAAACGCCAAAAAGCCCGATGGGTCTCCCTACACTCCTATGGACTTGCGGGAGATCCAGGATTGGGTGATCAAACCTCAGCTGCGCAACGTGCCAGGCGTTACTGAGATCAACTCAATTGGTGGCTACGCGAAGGAGTACCTCGTCGCGCCCTCTCCTGAGAAGCTCTCTGCCTACGGCTTCACACTGGCCGACATCGTGGCGGCGCTGCAGCGCAACAATGCAAACGTCGGCGCTGGCTACATCGAGCGCCAAGGCGAGCAATATTTGATCCGTGCGCCTGGTCAAGTTAAGGGCATCGCAGACATCCGTGAGGTCATCGTTGGCTCTGCACAGGGTCAGCCTATTCGCATCCGTGACTTGGCAGAAGTGGGCCTCGGCCGCGAGCTGCGCACTGGCGCAGCCACCGACAACGGTCGCGAGGTAGTGCTGGGAACGGTGTTCATGCTGATTGGAGAGAACAGCCGAAAGGTTTCCCAGGCCGTCGATATTCGTATGCGGGAAATTAACCGCAACTTGCCCGAAGGCGTCAAAGCCGTAACGGTCTACGACCGTACGAACCTGGTGGACAAGGCCATTGCCACCGTCAAAAAGAACTTGCTCGAAGGCGCCGCCCTGGTGGTGGTCATCCTCTTCCTGTTCCTGGGTAACCTGCGCGCGGCGCTGATCACAGCGTTGATCATCCCACTGTCCATGTTGTTCACCTTCACCGGAATGGTGTACTACAAAGTCAGTGCCAACCTCATGAGCTTGGGAGCTCTCGACTTCGGCATCATCATCGATGGCGCCGTGGTGATCGTGGAAAACTGTGTACGCCGTTTGGCCCATGCGCAAGAAGCGCGCGGCCGCCCCTTGACTCGCAGTGAGCGGTTTCATGAAGTGTTTGCTGCCGCCAAGGAAGCTCGGCGTCCGTTGCTCTTCGGCCAGCTCATCATCATGGTGGTCTATCTGCCCATCTTTGCCCTCACAGGGGTGGAAGGCAAGATGTTCCATCCCATGGCGTTGACTGTGGTCATTGCCTTGGCCGGCGCCATGCTGCTGTCCATCACGTTCATTCCTGCGGCTGTGGCCCTGTTCATGGGCGACAAAGTGGCCGAAAAGGAAAACCGCATCATGGGCTGGGCTCGGCAGGCGTACTCGCCTGTGCTTGCCCGCGTTATGGCGGCTCCAGCAGTGGTGTTGACAGCAGCAGGCGTGGCGGTCGCGCTCAGCCTTCTGCTTGCGACGCGCCTTGGTAGCGAGTTCGCTCCTAATCTCAACGAGGGTGATTTCGCCATACAGGCGCTGCGCATACCAGGCACCAGCCTCACGCAGTCCTTGGAGATGCAGATCCAGATCGAAAATACTCTGAAAAAGGAGTTCCCCGAGATCGATCGAGTGTTCGCTCGTACAGGTACTGCCGAGATCGCTTCGGATCCGATGCCTCCCAACATCTCCGACGGCTACATCATGCTCAAGCCCAAGGACCAGTGGCCAGATCCATCTCGTTCACGCGATGACCTGCTCGCTGCCATCCAGAAGACTGCTGACGGAGTGCCAGGCAACAACTATGAGTTTTCGCAGCCGATTCAGCTTCGCTTCAACGAACTGATCTCGGGCGTGCGCAGCGACGTCGCCGTCAAGATCTTTGGTGACGACATGGCCGTCCTGGAGAAGAACGCCCAAACAGTGGCAGGGATGCTTCAGCAGATCCAAGGCGCCTCTGAGGTTAAGGTTGAACAGACGACAGGCCTGCCCATGCTCACCGTTCAAATTGACCGTGAGAAGGCTTCACGCTATGGGCTGAACATGGGTGACGTACAGGACACCATCAGCGTTGCGTTGGGCGGAGGAGAAGCGGGGATCGTGTTCGAAGGCGATAAGCGCTTCGACATTCAAGTGCGCCTGCCGGAGAACATCCGCAATGACGTGGAAGCGCTGAGCCGCCTTCCCATCGCCTTGCCAAAGGGAGCAGATGGCCGAGTTGGCTTCGTCCCTTTGTCTTCCGTTGCGACCTTTGAGACGGCGCCTGGTCCCAACCAAGTCAGCCGAGAGGATGGGAAACGACGCATCGTCGTCAGCGCAAACGTGCGCGGACGTGACATCGGGTCCTTTGTGGGCGAAGCAGAGCAGCGCCTGGAGAGCTTGCAACTGCCGGCTGGCTACTGGACCCGTTGGGGAGGTACGTTTGAGAACCTGGAGTCCGCTCGACAGAGACTTCTGATCGTCGTACCCGTTGCACTTTTGATGGTGTTCGTGCTGCTCTTCGCAATGTTCGGCAACGTTCGTGACGGCCTCATCGTCTTCACGGGTATTCCGTTTGCGCTAACGGGAGGCATCTTGGCGCTATGGCTGCGCGACATCCCGTTGTCGATTACGGCAGCTGTGGGTTTTATCGCGCTATCCGGTGTGGCAGTGCTCAACGGCCTGGTGATGATCTCCTACTTCCGTACATTGCGTGAAGAGGGTCGAAACGTAGCTGACGCCGTGACTGAGGGAGCCCTGACCCGGCTGCGGCCGGTCTTGATGACCGCCCTGGTCGCCTCACTTGGGTTCGTCCCCATGGCCATCGCCACGGGTACTGGAGCTGAAGTGCAGCGTCCCCTGGCCACCGTGGTGATCGGAGGGATTCTGTCCTCAACGATCCTCACGCTCTTAGTGCTGCCTTTGCTGTACCGACTCATACACAGGAACGACCCTTCAGAAAGTGAAGGTCAAGGGAACCCCGAGAGTGGAGCATCGTCCTCTGGCGAGGTGGCGATCGTGTAACTGGGACAGCGATCGCCTTTTACAGGTCATGGCTTAATGCCATGGCCTTTTTTTGTGTCAACAAGATTACAGCTTTGTCACTGCAATGTGTGCGTCCTGTGGGGGGCATTTTTCTACAGTAGAGCCATCGACTTGAGATAGATCCAAATCTCGAGAAGAGAATCAAAACTCTGTTGAAAGGAAATCCAATGAAGCACCGTCGTTTTTACTCTGCATCTTTTATTGCAGCATTGGTCGCTTCGGCGGCGTTCGTTCTCCCTGGTACCGCCTCGGCAGAAAGCTACCAGCACCCTGCCAACAACGAAGCGGGGGTGAAGACTTACCCGGAGCATTTCAAGGGCGAAAAAACCCGTGAACAAGTTCAAGCTGAAGCTGCAGCGGCTGTCCGTGAGGGTGGTACCAATCGTTTTAATACGGGAGTTTACCCGGCGGCCTCGAAGCAACCTACTACAGGCAAGACACGCGAAGAAGTAATTAACGAGCTGCTGAGGGAAACTCCTGCTGAGCGCGACGCCCGTCAGCGTTCGATGGGCGGTTAAGCACGAAATCGCTTAACACGACAGCCGTATACCATCAAAAAAGACGTGGCTATCTGTCATCAGCAATGACAAAATAGTCGCGCATAGAAAAGCAGATTATGCCTTCCTCTTTAGAACAACGTTCTCTTGAGGAAGGCTTTCTGCGTTTGGCTCAAGCAAAAGAGCTAGTCATGAAAAATAATAATCAAAGCTTTCTACAGAAAATATCAGCGCACCTGACAGTTGGCCCAGCTCTTTTAATCATTGCGACAGGACTGTGGATCGCGACCATTGGAAATATTCCATTGTGGAAAGCTCTGAGCCAACTGCCTGAAGGTGTCGATGCCAAGTTCTTTACAGGGTTTCTAACGGCAGTCGCTGCATTAAATATATCACTCATCGCAATCTTCGCCTGGGGACGGCTGCTAAAGCCAGTGTTGATTTTTTCGATACTTACAGCGTCTATCACAAGCTACTTCATGCTGAACTACGGGATAGTCATTGATCCCGGCATGGTGAGGAACACAATACAAACGGATGTGGCTGAGGCGAGCGATCTCGTAAGCGTACAAATGCTGCTTACCGTAGTTATGCTTTCTGCAGTACCGATCGCGTTCATATGTCTTGCGAATGTAAAGAAGACTACTGCAGTTGGGTCGTTAGCCACCTCCATTGCTTTGTCAGCAACGGGCTTAGTATTTTCAATTTTGTGCATATTTTTAATTTATCAGCCATTCTCCTCGACGATGAGAAATCATACAAAGATGAGATATCTGATAAACCCACTAAATACCTTTTACTCAACAATTAAGGTTGCCACAAATCCATTAGAACGGACAAATGCTGAGCTTTCTAAAATAGGCCAAGACGCCAAAATAATTACACCCCCTGCAGAAACTACAGCCGCGCCCATCCTACTACTAGTAGTCGGTGAAACTGCACGATCAGAAAGCTTTGGATTAAACGGGTACGAAAGGAATACAACTCCGCAGTTGTCCCAACGTACAGATATCTTCTCATCGAAAAATGCTTGGTCTTGCGGGACGAGTACAGCTGAGTCGCTTCCCTGCATGTTCTCTCACATGAGTAGAGAAAAATATTTCTCCAGAAAGCAAAATTACGAAAACATGCTCGATGTCTTGAGTCGCGCCGGGCTATCCGTCTTCTGGCTCGACAACCAGTCCGGGTGCAAGGGCATTTGCGCAAGGGTCGCAAACGAACAATTCAAGCATCAACCAAACAACCCTCTATGTGACAAAGAAGGTGTTTGCCAAGATGCAGCCATGCTGGACTCTCTTGAAGAGCGTATTAAATGGCCTCCAACAAATACAGGAGATAAAGGCAAGGTGATCGTGCTTCACCAGATGGGTAGCCATGGACCCGCCTATTACAAGAGATCAAGCATGCAGAGAAAGCCTTTCCAGCCCGAATGCAAATCAGCATCTCTGCAGCAATGTACACAGCAAGAGGTTATAAACGCCTACGACAACAGTATTGTCGAAACGGATCACTTCATAAATAGCTCTATCGAGTGGCTGAAAAACAAATTCCCATCAACCCCCACTGCATTGATTTACGTCTCTGACCATGGAGAATCACTGGGTGAAAATAACATATATCTTCACGGCCTCCCATACTCAATAGCGCCCAACGTACAGAAAAATATACCGTGGATAGTTTGGCTCTCCGAATCCATGATGGCATCCAGACAAAAAAACCTATCCTGCATTGCAGAGAAAAACAACGACAGAGCCATTAGTCATGATAACTACTTTCATACTGTACTTGGATTAATGAACGTTCAAACAGATGTTTATGAGAAATCTCTAGACATCACTGCACCATGCATGAAGAAAGAGTCGGTCGCCAACATAACAAATATGTAACCCAATCAAATTAGCCAGTCCACTATCATATTTAACCAGTCTTTGACCGTCAACGATGAAATGGCAATCACCTCGAAAGAGGATTTTACTGGAGGCATGAAATGAGTGAAGTTCGTTTTGAAGATATAGCTCTAAAGATAAGAACTCAAAGACTTGCGATTATTGCAAGTAATATAGCCAACGCAGATACACCTGGGTACCAGGCAAAGGACCTTGATTTCAAAGAAGCACTTGAACGGAGCAACGCAACAATGCTGTCCGTTAGTAGCACCAGCAAGGGTCACATTCCCAGCTCTGAGATGAAATCTATTTATGACACACAAGTCGCCTTCCGTCCGGCATCACAAAATTCTCTCGACAGAAATACTGTCGACTTAGACCAAGAAAGAGCCAGCTTTATTGACAATGCAATTCGGACAGAGCTTGCAATGAAACAAGCGGTAGAAGAGTATTCTGAAATTGGCGATATGCTAGCCAAAATGATTAAATAATTAAATCTCGCTTCAAGGAAATTGAATCATGGGTATCAGTAAATGGCTATTTGGAAAAATTCAACATAACAATAATGGTGGCCATCACCAAAAAAATGGCGGTCATCACAATCAATACAATCAGCCCGCACAAAGGGGGAGTTATGGAGAAGTCGGATATGCATGTCCAACCTGTAGAACGATCAATTCAGCGACGAGCCGCTTCTGCCGACAATGCGGACTTTCATTAGTTTGCCAAGGTTGCGATGCAACTATCACGCCTGGCGCAAAATTTTGCCCTCAATGCGGACGCGCGGCTTCCTAAGTTGACGTTGCCTGCGCCAACTAGTACGCTGCGAAGCAAGTATCGATTTCTTCCTGTCTTCGCCTAAACATCATGACAAAAAAACTGCGTCTAGACATACCAGTAGTGCTGCCATCGATTTCCTCGAGCGAGGATCTTCTAGTAAGAAGATTGTTAAATGATATTGAAGGAAGGGATGGGGTTGAGAAAGTACATCTTGAGCCTGGACAGGATGGTGAATGGCCTAAGCTTTGCATACACTATGATTCAGATAAGCTGTCATTAGTTCGGATACGCGAACTAGTTCAAGCAGCTGGCTCCAGGATCACCGACCGATGGGGCCATTTTCTGCTCGAGTTAGATGGAATCAAGCACGCGCGCAAGGCCCAAACCGTTGAGGCCAAACTCAGCGAATTGAGTGGTGTTCTGGAAGTGCAAGTAAGCGCAACTGGACAAGTTCATATCGACTTCGACAAGTCAAAAATAAAAGAAGCTGATATTTTGGAGGCACTAAAAGAGTTGAACGTTACGCCAGTTCGGTCGAAGGCTGCTAATCCTTCTGCCCCAAAGGGTCACGAGCATTCAAAATCCGAATCGGATCATAAGCATGATCATGGGAATGGCATTTTGGGAGAAAATGCCGAGATGATTTTCGCGATCACCTGCGGCGCGCTACTAGGATTGGGGGTGGTCATTGAAAAATTTGTAGCCAATGCACCATCTTGGCTACCAATTAGCTGCTTCGTATTAGCATACTTTTTTGGTGGATTCTTCACCTTAAGAGAAGCAATAGAGAACCTCAAACTTAAGAGGTTTGAAATAGATACCCTCATGCTTGTAGCTGCAGCGGGCGCTGCTGCTCTGGGCTCTTGGGCAGAAGGTGCATTATTACTTTTTCTTTTCAGCATTGGTCATGCCCTCGAACACTACGCGATGGGCCGCGCCAAGCGTGCAATTGAAGCACTCGCAGAGCTAGCACCTGATAAAGCAACAGTTCGGAGAGACGGCGAGGCCCGCGAAATTCCTGTCGAAGAACTGGTCGTAGGCGACACTGTCCTCATTAAGCCAAATGAGCGCATTGCGGCCGATGGCTTCATCGTACGCGGCAACTCTGCCATCAACCAAGCTCCAGTTACCGGCGAAAGCATTCCAGTTGACAAACGAGCTGTTGCTGATATTGATAGAGCCAGAGCAAAGCCCGATATTGTCGGATCGGAATCAAAGGTTTTTGCCGGAACGATTAATGGAGCTAGTGGTATCGAAATTGAGGTAACCAAAAAATCCTCAGACTCAGCACTGGCCAGAGTCGTGAAAATGGTTAGCGAAGCCGAGACCTTGAAGTCACCGACTCAGCGCTTCACCGAGAAATTCGAGAAGGTATTTGTCCCAGCGGTTCTGCTGCTCGCATTTTTACTGCTTTTTGCGTGGGTTGTTGTTGACGAGTCATTCCGAGAGAGCTTCTACAGATCGATGGCTGTACTGGTCGCCGCCAGCCCATGTGCGCTCGCAATAGCCACACCAAGCGCTGTGCTGTCCGGTATAGCCCGCGCAGCTCGAGGAGGCGTACTGATCAAAGGTGGAGCTCCTCTAGAAGAACTTGGATCGCTGAACGCAATTGCCTTTGATAAAACCGGAACATTGACCGAAGGTCAGCCAAGGATTACCGATGTAGTACCGCTGGAAGGAGTTACGCAGGAAGAACTGCTAGAAGTGGCCATAGCAGTTGAGTCTCTCAGCGATCACCCTCTTGCTGTAGCAATTGTGAAAGATGCAGGCGCCCGCATCACCGTGCCGGTCCGCCTGAATGCCGTCGATCTCAACAATTTGATTGGCCGTGGAGTGAAGGCGACCATCGACTCCAAACCGGTTTGGATCGGTAAGGCCGAGATGTTCGGCACTGAGGGAATTCCCAGTCTAAGCAGTCAGTCAAAATTCATAATAGACAAACTCCGAGAAGATGGCCGAACAACAATGTTTGTTCGGTTTGATGATAAAGAGCTAGGAGCTATCGGTCTACTAGATACTCCGAGGCCTGGAGCGAAGGAAGCACTGCAAGAACTGCGTCGTCTAGGTATTTCCAGAATGATAATGATCTCTGGTGACCATCAAAAGGTTGCGGATGCGATTGCTAAAGAGGTGGGCCTAGACGAGGCTTGGGGTGACCTCATGCCAGAAGACAAAGTTAAGGCAATACGGGATCTAAAGAAAAATACTAAAGTCGCCATGGTTGGAGATGGTGTTAACGATGCCCCCGCCATGGCGAACTCCACTGTAGGAATTGCAATGGGAGCTGCCGGTCCCGACGTGGCTCTAGAAACAGCAGATGTCGCATTAATGGCAGATGATCTAAAGCACTTGCCTTTTGCGGTAGGCCTGAGTCGACACACCAGATCAGTCATACGACAGAATGTCTTCGTGAGCTTAGGCATAGTCGCGGTTCTAGTTCCGGCTACTATTATGGGACTCAGTATTGGTGCTGCGGTTGCGGTCCATGAAGGATCAACCCTATTAGTGGTTTTCAATGCACTACGTTTGCTAGCCTACAAGAAGCAGCAGGTTTGATCGGTGCTGACCACATAGTCTGAAAAACTGGCCCTTCGATACGGGCCAGTTCTAATTGGGGCATCGGCCCTGCAGTGCGGCCTCAGAATAAAAAATATGTTTCAAGAACAATTGGGAAATTATATAGATTCCCAGCGACACCAGTTTCTGATCACCCATATCTTCACACCATTCCTCCCAATAATTGCTATGTCATATGTGCTCATGGCAGGAGGAGGTGATCAATGGCTTGCTGATTCTATATACGGAATGCAAGGCCATGAATGGAGGTTTGTCGATAACTGGCTCGCGTCAACAATACTTCATCGAGGTGGAAAGATTGCAAGCATCCTTGCAGCAATAACAGTTTTCTGCCTCTACACTATATCTTTTCTTAAATGTGCGCCATACATTCGGTTGTGGAGAACGCCATTGTGCTATTTGCTGCTTACCATAATAGCGAGTGTGGTAGCAATAAGCTTATTAAAATCACTAACTAACATGGACTGCCCTTGGAGCCTGGTGGACTACGGAGGGGATCGCCCATTTGTAGGGCTATTTGAGACCAGGCCCTCAGGCCTCGGGCGAGGAAAATGCTTTCCTGCCGGGCATGCTAGTGCTGGATATGCATGGATTAGTCTCTATTTTTTCTACCTAATGGTTAAACCATCGTACCGATGGCTGGGCCTCGCCATTGGAATATTGTCCGGATTGATCTTTGGCCTGACGCAGCAGTTTCGAGGCGCTCATTTTGCATCCCATGACCTCTGGTCTTTAGCAATCTGCTGGTACATATCAGCACTGATGTACACCTTCTTCTCAAAATTTGAATCTCACCCCCGCAGCCACTATTGTGAAAAACAACTCTACCAAGCCTAATATTTTCGTCAATCAGCAGAAGAGCCGAAAAGGACTAAACCGACTAATTCACGCAACGCGTTACTCCTGGCGAGGCATCCTAGATGCTTGGCATGAAAAAGCATTCAGGCTAGAGTGCAAGATATTTGTCATATCCACACCTTTGGCATTGTTGATTGGAAACGGTTGGCTGGAGAAGTTTCTACTTATCGCAAGCATCTGGGTCTTGATGTTAATAGAAGTTCTCAATTCTGCTATCGAATCTGCAATAGACAGGGTAGGCTCCGAAGAGCACGAACTCTCTAGAAGAGCAAAGGACCTAGGTAGTGCGGCAGTGCTGATGGGCATACTGCTATGCTTGGCGCTATGGACGGCTACCATATACAACAACATCCGACTTTTCAATTAAAAATAGCCCACCTACGGTGGGCTATTTTTTAGATGGCAGACAGATTACCCACCATACTCATATTCATTGGGGGCAACAAACATCGACCTGCCTTGGGCATCAAAACCCTTGGGAGCAAATTTTGCAATCGGTACTTCAGAATGGTAAATTGAATCAGCCTTCCAGATGAACGTCTTTCCGTTGCTCGAAAACTGAATAATTTCTCCACAATTTATGTTTATTGGTTTTTTCTGAGAAAGGTCTATCGTTCGAAAATTCGGAGACTGAACCTCAGAGCCGTAGTAAGACTTTCCGGTAGGGAAAGTATCCGCCCATGCTTGGCTCGTAACGAGCATCATGGCAACAGCGGCAAGCGACAGAGTGGACTTCATTGGAGACTCCTTTCCTATAAAAAAATGCCATGGAGCGCTAACTCCATGGCATTCACTGTAACCGAGCCAACATTTAAATTTGCAAGCTGGACAGTTACTTTCCTGTCACATTGCAGACTGAAAACCTGGCTCTTTAGAAGGAATGACGAATACCGACTTCTGCGCCAGTAGAACTACCGCCTCCAGCCAGACCAGACGCCCCGCCGACCAAGCTGAAGTTCGCACCACCCTTGTTCGTGATACGGGCGATAGTGCCGTAGACAGCCGTACGAGTCGACATGTTGTGGACGTAGCCGATTGCGTACTTGTTAGCATCGCTCTGGTTGTACCCAACGGGGCCCTTACGCGAATCGGTGCGCACATAAGAAGCTCGGATGTAGTCCTTGCCCACAGGCACCGTCACACCAACTTGCCAGCGATCTTCTGAGCCCGCAGCACGAGAGCCATAAGTTCCAAAGGGCAGATCGTCACGCTGGAAATAACCCATCAGAGTCGCTACACCGAAGTTGTACGACGCTGCTGCACCATATTGCTTGAGCTTGGCACCAGCAGTCGTGACATCGGTTGCACCGTACGAAAGCGAGAGGCTCAGAGGACCGTTGTCATAGGCCAAACGCCCAGCCATGTGTCGACCAACTTTGGTCAGCGGATCTTCGTCCATAGCGTACATTGCTTCCGCTTGGAAACCCGCGAACTTCGGAGAGAAGTACTGAATGGCATTGTCGTAACGATAGTACGACGCGATTGTGCCAGGCAAGCGGCTGGTGACGTTGGAGCCGGCCAGGCCGATCACATTGAAGGGATCGAACTTGGTTGCATTGATGGAAGCAGGCGAGAAATCGCGACCCAGGCGAACTTCACCAAAATTGCCCATCAGGCTGATCGTCGAGCGACGCTGGAAGAATTTTCCCGTCGAGCTGAAGGTGCCGGTATCGGCATTAACGTCAGACTCAAGCCAGAAACCAGCTTTCAGGCCTCCGCCAAGATCTTCTACGCCACGAAAACCGAAGCGGCCGGACGACAGACCGCTGTTGTTCATCGTCAGGTTGCTTGGAAGATTGCTGTTGTTCACGTAACGCGTGTTCACGTCAACGATACCAAACAGGGTGACGGAGGATTGAGCACTTGCACTTGCAGCAATGCCTGCCAGCGACAACGCAACTATATGTTTGAGGTTCATGATCAGTTTCCTTAAGAAAGCGGTAGGTTGATGCCTGCTTAGGCCATCAAACGGAATCCTAAACGTCACACAAAAAAATATCGCTCAGTGAAAAGGAATGAGCATGTTTGCGCAAGCCAAAACTGCGCATTTCCATCGTTCATGAACCCTCTTTCCAACATCTCAAGCTGCAGATCTGATTTCTGATAGTTCCGAGGCATAGCGTTTCATGAAAATTGCAAATATGTCATTTTTTTGAGTGGAATATGCCATCACAAATTTGTTAGTGTCTTTGAAAAACTAGGATTCGGATTTTTTGCTCAACTTATAGTGATTCCGGGAGATGTGATGCGGAGAGAGGATTTACAGCTCAGGCAGCTTGCGAAGACTGGGGATACAGAGGCATGCTTAAAGCTTGGTGAAGCATATTTAACAGGCTCACCTGGGATAGCCAAAAATACTTCCATCGGGATTTCTTATCTCAGATTGGCGATCCCAAAAGCCGAACAAAGAGTTGCTTCCTGCTTAGCAAAAAATCTATCGCTCCGAGAGCTCATCAGCGAGGACCTGGCTTTCGCTCTTAGGCAAGCTGCTGAAGTGGATGAGATCGCTAGATTAAAGTTGTCAGCCTGGCACTTTCTTCGTTGCGAGCCAGATATGGGAATTTCCTGGCTACGCCGATGCCAGACCAGACTTATTGAGAGCAATGCTATCGATAGTCAAATTCCATCTGTTTCCAAGATATTGGAATCCTTATATGCACTACGTGTTATTAATCCGAAAGATGTCTCTTATGTCATCGAAAGCGAGGCTCGATCCGCACTAGATGAAAATCGCCTCGACAAGAGCATACAGATGATATCAATGCTCTCAATGAGCTGCCGATCTGTTGCGCTTGACCCAGTTTTTCATCAGCTGATATGCGACATTGTTGCGTATGCAGAGAAATTTAGGCGCGATTTGGGTTGTCTATCCAAGAGTATGATCGAGCAGAGCTTAGAGCGATGCTCTGCAAATGGCGATCTCAATGCGTGCCATATTTTGGGAAGATCACTAGCCGGATATCCATGCGGTCATTTACCGGCGGATCGACTTGTGCGCTCACAAAATCTCAGGAAATCCGTTGCACTCCTCTTGCGATGCGCCGATGCTGGCATGTCTATCGCTTGGCTGCATCTATTTAGAATTTGCTCCGATTACCGCAGCTCTGTAGCAAATCCAACAATGGCAAAATTTTGCCTCGAAAAGGCGGCAAAACATGGAATTGTAGAAGCAGAACGCTGCCTCGGAATAATTATTCTCAGAGAATCCTTGGATATAGATTCAATGGCAACCGGAATGAAGTTACTTCATTCTTCTGCCCACAAAGGGGATTCACTGGCTAAGACTTTGCTTTGCTCCTTCGTACTTCCTGTTTCTGGCTTAGAAGAAGATGCCGAAGCAGCAATATTAGAAATCCAAAGCGTTACTCCCATGCTGGCGATGCGACTGCGACTGGCAAGAGCTTTTGGACTGACAAAGCTCGAAGCCCTGTCCATGAATATTACAACCACCATTCGGCCATGGGGTTTGGTTTTAGAAAAGAACACCCTCGTTGCGAAGGGAAAGCTCTCCGAACCAAGAGTTATTCCTGCAACTAGCACTTATGCGATGAACTGCCTTGATATCGCATCAGCTCTTTTTACATCTAATTCGTTGGAGAGCACGATATTTGAAGGATCGCTTAGAGCGAGATCGCTGCAACTGAGGAGGTTGCTCCAGAAGTTGCATGTACAGGAGAAAATTTTCTTTTCTTCAGCGTCTTCCCAAGAAAGAGAAAGCACCAGAGTGGGGGCTAAATGGGCAAAGGTGCAAAAAGAAATCCTAAAAGAATCCTTCTAGGTGCAAATGTATAAATGCGAATAGTTGTAATTAGATCTTATGAAGATTTTCCACAATATCTCAGAGAGACTTTGCATAATTTCGAGCTCACAATAGAAGAATTTATCGACTATGACTCAGGTATGAAGTTCGCCATAAGCAATAATATTGCCATCATACTGGTTTATGAGAAACAGTCATATTTGGAGAAGGTAGAGTTATTCTGCAGGCAAGGCCCTGATAAATATCTCCCAGTTTCGGCCATCACAAAAATCACACATAACACTGGCCACCAGCTATTTTTAAGAGATAAAAAGACATTATCAATGTCGCGTATCAAAAACAACGAAGAGATCATAAAAATTGTTGAAAAAATCAAAGCCGGCTTGCTGCGCGACTTGAGAAACAGAGAGTTTTATAATTTAGAAGATCTCGTGCTTGATTTGTCGAAACAAAGAGCAGAACGTGGTGGTAAGAGACTTGACCTAACCAAAGGTGAGTTTTCGTTGCTATTGGAATTCATGCGTCGATCAGGACGGGTTTTATCCCGAGAGTATCTGGCGGTACATGTTTGGAAGAAAGAAGGCGAATTTACGAAAAATATGGTTGATGTTGCAGTACGCAGACTACGAAAGAAGCTAGACGACAATCATGAGTTGAAGCTACTCCATACTCGAAGGGGTGTGGGATATATTTTAGAAGTCCCCGCAGCCAAAGAATTGGAGCCGGAATCATCCACTCGAGATTCAGAGACACAAGCGCCTTGAACGAAAAAGTGGTGCGCCGTTTCGTATATTGGGTGTAACTGTGCTGCCTCGCAGAGAGTTGAGTCAATTAAATCGACGCAGATCCCACACACTCGCTTAAATCAAACCTCGCCAACAGAACTAGCCCAGCTCTTATTTCGCAACTGTAGAGACTCGATGTTTCCAATGCGCGCCCGCCAAGATTACGCCCCAGGTGCGGTGCAACAGCCAACCGATGTAGATCTCCAGCTGGTGCGCGTCCGGACCGGTCAGCAACATGCTGTAGTTCAGCGCATGCAGGAACCGCTTCTTGGAAATCCAGCGGCGGCAGCCCACCAGTTCCTCCTGCATGTGGAAATCTGGCCAGCAGGACCTCCAACGCTGATGAAGCCAATCTTCACCCGAAAGCGCACGTGCGTAATGGCTCTGAGCACTCGGTGCGCCACTGCACTTTAGTTTGTGCCCCCTCCCGAACGGGGGAGGAGTGAGCGATCGGCGAAAGCACGGGGCTCTGGGCTGATGCGCCGCGGCCGTCAAGGGCTCGTGAAGGTCTGCATGCGAGCCGCTGCAGCCGCTCAGAATCTGTGCACCAACAACAGGTTCACAACGAACAATTGCCGCTCACCTCGCCGTCATTGTTCATCCGGCGGCGGCTTGGTACCCCGGCGCGCCTCCCCCGGAAACCGGAACGGCCCAAGCGGAAGCTCGGCCAGAAGCAAGACCGCGTGCACCTTGTTCAGCTCGCCTGCGTGCTCATGCATAAAGGCGCGCAAGCGCTGCTCAGAGTCCAGCAGTTCCAGGCATTGAGGATGTCGCATGTCGAGCACTTCGGCATGGCTGTGCGAGAGACGTTCGCCCGGCAGGTAGCCCGAGCTGACCCGATGCAGCATGGCCTGGCGGATGTGCGCGTTCTTTGCTGCAACCAGCAGGTGATGAGCCAGCGCAGGCGCGCTCAGGCGGTGCCAGAAGCGCGTGGCCTTGGCCGTGCTAGCGCCCGGGAAGTACAGACGCAGAGCTGCCAGCGTGGCCGGTTTGGTGCTCATCATGCTGGATCCTTGGTCTTGGTTGCCTCCACATCGCGGCGTGGAACTTCGGCCCCGGTCAGGCTGCGCCTGTGGTGCTTGCTGTGGCCAATGCGCTGGGCGTGGTAGATGCCTGCATGCCCGGAGAACAGGTAGGCGGTGACGCAGCCGATAGCCGCCAGTGGTCCGATGCCAGCGCCGAACAGCTCCATCGCCATCAAGGTAGTAGCAATGGGCGTGTTCGCCGCCCCCGCGAATACTGCAACAAAGCCGATGGCGGCCATGAGCGCGAACGGCATATGCAGCAAAGGCGCCAGGACGTTGCCCATGGTCGCACCGATGTAAAACAGCGGTGTCACCTCGCCGCCCTTGAAGCCCGTCCCCAGCGAGGCGACCGTGAACACCAGCTTGCCCAAGAAGTCCCATGGCAGCATGGGCTCTTGGAAGGAGCGAGCGATGTCCGGAATACCCAGGCCGATGTAGCGGTAGGCGTCGAGCGCCCAAACCGCCGTGGCGATGACGAGGCCGCCGAAGAAAGGCCGCAGTGGCGGGTATGCGATCAGGTGTTTGACCAGCGCGCCGATCTTGTGCACGGCGGTGGCAAAGAGCATTCCGACCAGGCCAAAGAGAATGCCGGCGATGATGACGGCGACCACACTCCAAGCATCGATATTGTTCACGGCGCTCATGGCGTAGTGGGTGTGGTGGACTCCCCAGGCGGTGCAGACCTGATCGGCTACGAAGGCTGCCACGATGCAGGGAAACAGCGCGTCGTAGCGCATACGGCCGATGGCCAGCACCTCCAGACCGAAGACTGCCCCGGCCAGCGGCGTGCCGAAGACCGAAGCGAAGCCGGCGCTGATTCCGCTCATCAGCAGCACGCGGCGATCGTCTTGGTGGAGTCGGAAAACATGCGTCAGCTGGTCGGCCAGAGCGCCCCCCATCTGCACGGCGGTGCCCTCGCGCCCGACTGATGCGCCGAACAGATGGGATATGACGGTGCCGCCCAGTACCAGCGGCACCATGCGTAACGGCACCACCTGCTTGGGGTCGTGAATCTCTTCGATCAACAGGTTGTTGCCGCCGTCCACCCGCTTGCCCAACAGGAAGTAAACGAGGCCCACTGCCATGCCTGCGAAGGGCAGCAGCCAGATGATCCAGGGATGGGCCTCACGCCAGGCCGTCGCCAGGTCCAGGGACAGCAAGAAGAACGCGGAAGCGGTGCCGGCCAGGGCCGCCACGAGGGTGGCGAAGATGAACCACTTGCCCAGATAGGGAAGCAGTTCAAGCTGTTCGAAATGGGGGAATTTGCGCATTGGTCAGGTAGCTCGAATTAATCGGCCTGACCAACGACGAGTTGCATGCGCGAGCGCCTACAGCCCTGAACAAGCCAGGTTCTGTAGGCGTCATCAGCCGCACTAGTGCGGCGGTTTTAGAGGCACGCCATCTCTTTGCGCTGCATTATAGGAAAAAGCATGGATGCTGTGCAGTACGCGCCGCGAGATGGCCGGTGTTTTGATTTATTAAAGTCGTAAACATGCTAAAGAGTGGCTAACACCACTTCGTCACAGGCCCCCGCAGAGCAGTTACGCTCGCTGCCCTCATGGCATGACGACCCGTAAGCAAAGAACTGTGGCTACAGCTACAACCCCTGATCCCAGCCTTCGTGCCTTCTGCCAAAGGCGATGCGCGCAAACTCGCAGTCAGCGATGAAGCCGTCCTCAACGGCATCTTGTTCGTGCCGCAAACAGGCATTCCATGGGAAGACCTTCCCCAATCGCTGGGCTACGGCAGCGGCATGACTTGCTGGGGGCGCTTGCGCGACTGGAACGCCGCTGGTGTCTGGGAGCCGCTGCACTAAGCCATGCAGACTTGCTTGCGTGAACATGACCAAATCGATTGGAGCCGGGCCAGCATTGATGACTCCTCGGTACCAAGCCCCAGGGGCAGGAAACGGGCCCAAACCCCACTGACAGAGGCAAGCTCGGCTCCAAGCGGCATATCGTCGTAGATGCCAGAGGCATCCCGCTGGTGATCTTGGTCAGCGGCGCGAACCGGCACGACTCCACGATATTCGAGAAGTGCGTGGACGCGACTCCTGCGATTGCTGGCCTGCCAGGACGTCCCCGTAGAAGACCGGCAAAGCTGCACGCCGACAAAGGCTACGACTTCAAGCGATGCCGAGCCCACCTGAGGCAGCGGGGCATCATTGGCCGCATTGCCAGACGAGGCATTGAGAGCAGCGAGCGCCTGGGCAAACACCAGTGGGTGGTGGAGTGGATGCACAGCTGGTTTGCAGGCTTTGGCAAGCTGCGAATCCGCTTTGAACGACGGCTGGATATCCACGAAGCGCTGCTGAAATTGGCGGCAGCGGTCATCTGCGCGCGCTTCGTGGATCGGTGGTGTTCGCCAGTCTTAAGCCCAGATATAATAAAATTTAGGGAGGAGAGATGAATTTCTACAAGAGTACTAAAAACCGCGACTACGTCCTGCCGCAGGGAGCAGAACTCCCGTGTGTCGTTTACATCGTAGACAACTGGGACGACTACAACTTCGAGACGTTGTACCACCTCTGTCTGTTCAAAAAGAGCGGGGGCAAAGAAGTTCTTGGGGATGTGAAGATTCTCCAGACCAACAGTCGGAACACCAAGATCCCCGATTCGTTCCCTTCTCTTGGTCCTGAGTTCTTTAGCCTTGGTCAGGACTTGGAGTACTACGAGAACATGCGCAAGCATCTCCCGAAAACCCATCGCAAGGTATTGGATGCTTTGAACGACGTCGTCGTGAAGCCGCAGTTGCTCGATGAAATCGAAACGTCGAGTGGCTTCCGCAATTCGCTGATTCGATTCAATGATGCTAAGCTAGCTTTGCGCGACGGACTGGCAACGCTTGAGGAGCGGCCCTTGGAGAAGGGCTATAGGTTCATGTACTCGGGCAAGATTCCAGGCGCTGAAGAGGGAGTGTCCATAGACGTGGACCTTCAGCCAGATGACCCTGTGCCAGGCCGAATCCTCGCGATCATTGGTCGCAACGGAGTGGGGAAGACTCAATTTTTAGCCCAGCTTGCACGAGACCTTGCGACGACAAAGCGGGTGTCGATAGAGACAGCCAGCCAAGTAGAGTCTGCTTTTGAGCCTGCCAGACCTCTTTTCTCACGAGTCATCGCGTTGTCCTTCAGCGCATTCGACAAGTTCCAGCGCCCCGAGCCGGAGAAGTACTTCAGCTATATCTACTGCGGGGTGCGTGATGACAGCGGCGGAATTTCTAGGCGAGCACTTGAAGCGAAGCACCTTGAGTACCTAAAGCGCATCGTTGAACAAGACCGTGAGGACCATTGGGAGCAGCACGTTGCGAACGTAATGGGCGTTCCGAAGAAAATTATCTCCATTACGGAGCACATCGAGGAGCTTGAGAAGAGCCTGCCGCCCACCATGAGCTCCGGGCAGTCCATCCTGGCCTACTTCATTTCGGCTGCACTGGCTTACCTCAAGGAAGGGTCGCTGGTCATCTTCGACGAGCCCGAAATTCACCTGCATCCCAATGCAGTTGCGCTGCTGATGCAGACCTTGCAGGCACTGCTGAAGGAGTTCGACTCGTACGCAATCATCGCGACCCATTCACCGGTGGTGATCCAGGAGGTTCCCCGCAAGCGGGTCATTCGGTTTGAGCGTGAAGGCAACATCACCACTGGCAGTCCCCTCGGCCATGAGTCATTTGGGGAGAATATCGCCGAGCTGACCCGCCTGGTGTTTGAGACTGTCGAGATTCCAAATTTCTATAAGAAGACATTACAGGCGCTGGCCAAGAAACACGATTTCGACACGGTCGCCAAGATGTTCGACGAACAGCTAAGCCTGCACGCAACGGCGTACCTTGCCTCGCTGTACGAGGACGGGGATGCATAAGCTTACCCTTGCAGCCGGTCTCCCGAGAGAGCATTTTTCCGGTATCGTCGATGGGAAAAGCGGTGACCGAGGCGCCCGATTGACGGACATGCTACCGGTAGTCCAAGCTCACTATGGAGTCTTTGAGGCTGCCTATACAGTGGCGGACATCAGTGGTGTGGCTCAGGGCACTTGGACGAAGACTGAACGTGAAGACCTGCTGCACTGCTATGAGACCACGGCCAAGGCTCTGCAGCAACTGAAGACGCTGATTTTAGACAGCCAGCCGGAAGGCATTCGAGAGGTTTGCCCTTACTGCGGCATCGGTGGCCCCAGGCAGTTTGACCACTATTTGCCAAAAGAGAAGTTCCCCGAGTACAGCGTCCACTCGTACAACTTGGTGCCGTGCTGTGGCGTCTGCAATGGCAAGAAGGCCGATATCTGGCTGCAGCCCAACAACACCCGGACATTCATCAATTTTTATCTCGACTCTTTGCCTGCAGTGCCGATGCTCGACGTCACGGTTCAATGGTCAGTGAAGAACGGCAAGCTCGTCCCGGTGTCGATATTTCAGTTAGTCTGTCCAGCTGGGTTTGGAGCAGCTGAGTTCCAGCTCGTCTCGAATCACTTCCAGAAGCTGGGTTTGCTCGCAAGGTACAAGGACCAGGCGCACACTGAGTTCCTTGCCATTCGAAATGCTGCGCTTTCCAGAGAGGCGAAGACTGTAGTGGTGCTGCGTCGGTTTTTGGGAGAATTTGTCAAGAATTGGGAGCAGACTTTGGGACCGTTGAACTGGCGCATCTCGCTCTACCGAGCGCTGATTGCACACACAGACTTCCTGCAGACTTGCCTCAAGCCATAGGCTAACAGTTTGGACTGTCCCTGATAGGGGAGACTGGCCTGCGGTGTATCGGCACCACCCGATCGCCTGCGACGGAACGGCGGGTCTGTCCGATACCGACGTTCAGCGGGAGCTCAAAGAACAGCTGCAGCGCTGCCATATGGAGTGGTCCCGGTCTAGTAGACAAACCCCAGCCTCAAGCCGAGGCGCGTTCAAGCGTCTCAGATCTAGCGCCGGTCAGAGGTAGCAGTGGCGGGGAGCTTCGCCGATGGTTGCGTTTTTTAAATCATCCATCCTCTGTGCGATTTGCTCTCGGCACAGCAGGTGATGCTGCGTGCGGCGGATGTCTGCCTGTGTTTCCGACATTAGCTAGGCCCATCGATCGTCGCGGACGTACGAAGGCCGCATGAATGCTGGATCCCAGTTTCCAATTAACCCAAGAACAGCCGGCGCGGGCATAGCGTCGGCTTGCGGCTAAAGCAACCGTTTGAGCGCGCTGGAAACTCCATTGAGCATCTCCAGCGCTGGAGCGTGACACTTTGACCCTGCCTCGATTTCACGTACAGCAAGAAGTTGATAACTTCAGAGGTACGGAGAATCGAAATGAAAGAAGGCAAGCTGCCCAAGCGGCAGTACACACAGGAATTCAAGGCTGAGGCCGTCAGACTCGCGGCGTCAGTCGGCGGACACGAGGCAGCACGTCGCCTGGGCGTGCCGGTGGCAACGTTGGGCAACTGGTCCAGGCGAGGTGTCGCAGCGAGCGGCGGCAGTGGCGCGGCTGTGCCGCCCACCGAGGCGCCTGCGCGCCGCCCCGTGAGTGAACTGGAGGCGGAGAACAGCCGCCTGCGCAGAGAACTGGCCGACGCGAAGCTGGATGTGGAAGTCCTTCGAAAAGCGACGGCGTACTTCGCCAGGGGGTCGCGATGAAGTACGCCTGGATCGACGAGCATCGCGACCAATACACCGTCAGTCGGCTTTGCCGCGTGCTGCAGGTGTCTCGCAGCGGCTACTGCCAATGGCGCGTGCGCCCGCCCAGTCCCAACACGCTGGCCAACCAGGCTCTGGACGCCAAGGTGGCGGCCATCCACGATGCCAGCCGTCGAAGCTATGGCCGCCCTCGGATCGTTCACAAGCTGCGCCAGCAGGGAGAGGTCGTCAGCGCCGAGCGAGTGCGAAAGAGCCTGCGGCGCCAGGGCCTGCGCCCGGTGTACAGAAAGCCGTTCGTGACGACCACCGACTCGGCGCACCGTTTGCCGGTGGCGCCGAATCTGCTGGATCGGCGCTTTGATGGTTGGCAGAGCGACCAGGCGTGGGTGGCGGACATCACGTACGTGCCCACCTGCGAGGGCTGGCTGTACCTGGCCGCCGTGCTGGACCTGGCCAGTCGGCGCATCGTCGGCTGGTCGATGTCCGAGACCATCGACGCCACGCTGGTGTGCTCCGCTTTGAAGTCGGCATGGTGGCTGCGCAAACCTGCCAAGGGGCTGCTGGTCCACACCGACCGCGGGTCGCAGTATGCCGGCGGGCGCTACCGGGCACTGGCCGCCGAGCTGGGCATCACGATGTCCATGAGCAGGAAGGCCAATGCCTGGGACAACGCGCCGATGGAGAGCTTCTTCAAGACGCTGAAGGTCGAGCGCATCCATCAGGTACGCTACGACACGCGAGCGCAGGCCAGGCTGGACATAGTCGATTGGATCGAGGGCTGGTACAACCGCCAGCGCCTGCACTCGGCCAACGGCTTCCTGCCCCCAGTGACCTGGGAGAACGCTCGTTTGGCTGCATGACTTGGTGTACGTGGAAACGAGGCAGGGTCACCCTCTACCCCTGCGGGACAGGAGGCTGCAATCACGATGCGAGAATCTTGCGCAACGTCGAGCAGGCATTGCTCAATGCACATGCCGATGATGAATGTCCGGGTAGTGCGGATGCCTGTGAGTCAGCACCTCGTGCGTATGGGCATGGACATGAGGTTCTTTGCCGCCCCATTCAGCGCCATGGCCATGTTGATGGTGCTCATCATGTCGGTGGCTGTGCGTATGCACGATCGGCTCATGCGAGTGCTCATGCTCATGACGCTCTCGCAGGTGAAGCCAAACGCCGATGCCCATGAACACTGCCGCCGCCCAGAACAGCGTGGAGGGCGCTTCTTGCAAAATGGCGAACGACAGTGCCACACCGAACAGCGGTGCGACGGAGAAGTACGCGCCGGTACGAGCGGTGCCAAGGGTTCGGAGTCCGACAACGAAGAGAGTCAAGCTGAGTCCATAGCCCAGGAACCCCACAGCCATGCTTGATATGACAGCTGCGGGCTCGGGTTGCTGAGCTCCCATGTAGACAGCCAACGCAGTGTTGCAGACTCCGGCCAACAGACCTTTGCAGCACGCAATGACCATTGCATCATTCGAAGACACTTGGCGCGTGAGGTTGTTGTCGATGCCCCAGCAAAGGCAAGCAGCCACGACGAGCAATGCATGGGGCGAAAGTGAAGCGCCACCGGGTTGCCAGGAAAGGAGCACACCACCCACGACGATGGCGACCATGCCGAGCACGATGTGCCGGTCAGCGTTTTCCTTGAAAACGACCCATGCAATCACGGCGGTAAGCACCCCTTCGACATTAAGAAGCAAAGATGCTGTCGCACCCGATGTCTCGGTAAGGCCCCACATCAGAAGCGCCGGGCCCAGCATCCCGCCGAACAGTACTGCGCCAAGGAGCCATGGGATGTCCTTCTTCGAGATACCAACCGCCGGCGCTTGGTCGGGCCTGTCCCAAAGTTGCCGGATGGCGAGCAATGCACCAAGACCGATGCCGCTTCCGAGGTACAGCAGTCCCGCCAACAACAATGGCGGCACATCTCCAACGAGGAGCTTAGCGAAAGGTGTGCTGGCACCGAAAAGGAGGGCCGCAGCCAGGGCAGGAGATGCTGAGCGGACGGACATGGGATGAACTTTGGAGCTGATTGCTCTCAATCCTAAGGGTCCCCCACCGAAGGGCCTGCCCGATGTTCGGCATACCCCGTTTGCCAAAATGGCCCTAGCGAGTCATTGGCATACAGCTTTTTGCACACGAACAGGTAGACTCCCTCCCCGTGCGTAAATCACTCATCCTCGTAGCAGTGCTCTTCGGGATGCTCTGGCAAAGTCTTGCCATAGCAGGCTCGGCTGTCTATGGAGAGGATTTCGAGCACACGCTCATGCACTGGTCTGAGGCAGGACACCATCATCACGATGATGGGTCCTTCCACGAAGCTGATTCGGACGACGCCAGCCAGCACGTCGCTCTGGACGCAGTGTTGAGCCTCTCGGCCCTGCTGCCCTCCATGTCTCTCAGTCTTCCTCCTGCAGATGCTGGGCAGGTGCTGACGCTGCACGACGCTGCGTTCCCCAGCCCGTCTCCGCACCGATTGCGAAGACCTCCCCGTCTCCTCCTCTGAACTTATTGGTCGGCATGCCTGATGGCTTGCCGAGCCCGTGGCGTGCGCGTTTGAACGCGTGCTCGTCACTGCTTTAAGTCACGAGGTGTACCTTGAAATCCGTTTTATTGGCCTTTGGCATCGCCATCGGCCTGGGCGCTGGCATGCCCTTTGCCAACGCCCAATATGTGACGTTGTCGCAAGCTGTTGATGCGGCTTGGCAGCGCACCACCGACTCACAGGAGTCATCTGGCCAGGTCCGTCGTGCAGGTGCTGAGCTGGAGGTCGCCAGGTCCTTCTGGTCAGCCGCTCCCACACTTGAGATTGGCCACCGAGACGACCGGCTGCAATCGAACCGCGGAGCGAAGGAGACCGAACTCGGCATAGCGCTTCCGTTGTGGAGGCCTGGACAGCGCGGCGCCCGCCTGGACGCAGCGCAGGCAGACCGAGATGCCGCAGAAGCATCCATAGCAGCGGGCCGATTGCGTACGGCAGGCGCCGTACGCGAGGCAGCATGGAACATCGCAATCCAGCGAGCCGAGCTAGAGGTATCCAAGGCACGGCAGTCAGCCTTGCGGTCCCTCAGTGCGGACGTTGGGAGAAGAGTCGACGCAGGAGAGTTGGCTCGGGCCGATGGCTTGGCGGCGCGAGCAGAGATGCTAGGAGCGCAAGCTGCTGTTCTGGCCGCAGAGCAGCAACTCCAGGCTGCAACCCAGGAGTGGTCAGTGCTAACAGGCTTGACCGCAATACCGGAACCGACGCTTGAGCCTGATGTCATCGGTCCGGAAGAGCATCCAGCCTTGCGCTTCGCCCGGTTGCATGTCGAAGCGGCGCAACGCCGCCTGAAGGCAGTGTCTGCGTCGTCGACGGCATCACCGGAGCTCATTGCCCGAGTCCGTCAAGACACCTCCGGCCGAGCCGAGGCCAGCAGCCATTCGTTTGGACTGGCCGTGCGCATTCCCCTCGGAGCATCCAAACGCAACGCGCCATTGGTCGAAGCGGCAATGACAGCGCTCAATGTCGCTGAGGCGGCCGAGCGCCAGTTCAAGGACCGGCAACAGGCGGCACTGACAACGGCAAGGTTGACCGAGGCCAACGCACAACGACAACTGAAAGACGACCGCAAGCGGGCGGCCCTGTTGTCTGAGCGGGCCCAACTGATGGAGCGGGCATTCGCGGCTGGTGAAGGCGCGCTGCCTGAGACGCTGAGGGCCCTGTCCGCAGCGCAGGACGCTGCCGCAGCAGCCAAGCGCCAGGAGGCGGCGGTTGGTCTTGCCCGTGCCAAGGTATTGCAAGCGCTAGGAGTTACCCCATGAATTTCAAAAAACACTGCATGGGGTACGTTGCTGCAGCCCTGTTTGCATTCGCCGATGTCAGTCTCGCGGCCCCTGGTGCCCATGGTCCCAATGGCGAGCATCTTGACGGGCCCGCTACTCAGGTCCAGGGCAGCAGCGCTCCGCGCCTGGAGACACGCTCCGAGTCGTTCGAAATGGTTGGGCGTCTCAGCGTTAGCGAATTCTCTATGTTCATCAATCGGTATGAGACCAACGAGCCCGTGCTGAATGCGCAGGTGGAACTGGAGCTGGGCAACCTCAAGGCCACCGCGCCATTCCATGCAGACCAAGGGGACTATGCAGTCGCTGACGAGGCCTTCCTCAAAGCGCTTGCCGCCCCTGGTGAGCACGCGATGGTCATCATGGTCACGGCAGGCAATGAGGCAGACCTGCTCGACGGAACGCTGGTTGTTCTGTCAGAAAGTGCCGAACACGGCCACGGTCACCACATGTCAAACGCCATCAAGGCTGCCATCGTTGCAGGCCTGGCACTTTTGTTCTTGATTGGCTGGGCAGTCATGCGTCGGAAAGCTACCGCCAAGAAGGCTGGAGTTTCCCAATGAAGTACTTCCTTTCAGCTCTCATGGTCGCACTGTGCGCCTCCGTTCACGCCGCTCCTGGTGCGCATGGCCCCAATGGCGAGCATCTTGACGGCCCCTCCGTCCCCACAACGTCCAATAGCCTGAGCCGATTGCCTGACGGTAGCGTCAACGTACCGATGCTCGCCCAACGACGATTGGCGATTCGGACCACGTTCATCACCGAGCAGGATGCCGGCGTGACGGTGCAACTGCCTGCTCGCATTGTCATGGACCCCAATGCAGGTGGTCGAGTGCAGACGGCGCTGGGCGGCCGCATTGAGGCAGGTCCCAGAGGGTTGCCTGTCGCGGGGCAAGCGGTACGCAAAGGAGATGTCCTCGCCGTTGTCGCGCACCAGCCAGACCCCATCGCACTGGCGAACCAGCATGCAGCCTTGGCAGAGCTCCGCAGCGGCCTGGAATTGGCTCGCCAACGAGTCAAACGGCTTGAAGGCCTCGAAGGGTCTGTACCTCGCAAAGACATTGACGCAGCTCGAGCGGAACGCTCAGGTCTGGAAGCTCGGTCATCCGCAGTGGGGGCCAGCCTGAGCACACGGGAGAGGTTGGTGGCTCCGATAACCGGAGTGATCTCCCGCGCGGATGCCGTGGCAGGACAGTTCATTGAGCCACGCGATGTGGTGTATGAGATTGTTGACCCGGGCCGTGTACTGGTGGAGGCATCGACAGCCGATGCAGCGCTGGCGGGCAAGCTGTCCTCCGCCTCCTTGTCAGGCATTCCAGATGCCGAACTCCAACTCATTGGAGCCGCGCGCGCCTTGCGCGATGGCGTGTTGCCACTCACGTTCCGATTGAGCTCCAAGCAGGCGCTTGCCGTGGCTGTGGGTCAGCCGGTCACAGTGCTGGCCACCCGCAAAGACACGACCAAGGGCTATGTCCTGCCGGCGCAAGCTGTTACCCGGAACGCTGCGAATGAGCCCGTCGTTTGGATTAAGTCCGGAGCCGAGCGGTACATACCGCAGCCAGTGCAGTTTCGCCCCTTGGATGCCCAGCGCGTGGTGGTCACGCAAGGTCTGGGCAGCGACAACCGGGTCGTGGTCCAGGGTGCACCGCTGATTGCACAAATCCGCTGAGCCCAGGAGACACACTCATGTTCAACTGGGTCGTTAGAAATAGCCTCCACAACCGGCTGTTCGTACTGGTCTTTGCGGCCATTTTGCTGGTCTATGGAGCCATTACCGCTTGGCGCACGCCGGTGGATGTGTTCCCGGACCTCAATAAGCCGCTTGTCACCGTCCTCACCGAGGCCGGCGGCATGGCCCCTGAAGAAGTGGAGCAACTCGTCACCTTTCCGTTGGAGACGGCGCTCAACGGGATGCCCGGCGTGACACGGGTTCGCTCCATGTCCGGAGTGGGTCTGTCCATCGTCTACGCAGAGTTCGACTGGGGCACCGACGTATACCGCAACCGACAGTTGGTATCGGAGAGACTTTCACTCGCTCGCGAGCGACTCCCTGCCGACGTCAATCCGATGATGGGGCCAGTCTCATCCATCATGGGCGAAATCATGCTGCTCGCGCTTCCGCTGCAGGGCACTGAGGGAGGAACGGCCACGCCGATGGAGGCACGGGAGTACGCCGACTTTGTGCTGCGACCACGGCTGTTGTCGATTCCTGGCATCTCACAGGTGATCCCCATCGGGGGCGATGTACGTCAGCTCCGGGTCGAGCCCGACACCGCAAGGATGGCGCAGTTTGGAGTGTCGCTCACGGAGGTCGAGGACGCCTTGCGCGGGTTCTCGTCCAATGCGGGGGGCGGCTTTATCGACCTGAACAGTCGTGAGTTCCTCATTCGGCATGTAGGACGAACGAACCGTGTTGAAGACTTGCAGGGCATTGCTGTTGCATGGAGAAACGGTCGCTCCATTCTCTTGGAGCAGGTTGCACAGGTCTCCTTTGCCGCTGGTATGAAACGTGGTGATGGCGGCTACAACGGCGCGCCTGCTGTGGTCGTCAGTGTGCAAAAGCAACCTGCGGGCGACACAGTCGTTCTGACGCAAGCCATCGAGTCGGCTTTGGAAGAGCTCAAGCAAGGCCGCCCAGCTGGCCTGCAAGAGCCGCGTGTGTTGTTCAAGCAGGCGGATTTCATCAAGGCGTCCGTGGGGAACGTCAGTGAAGCGCTCCGTGACGGCGCCATCATGGTAGCCATCGTGCTCTTTGCGTTCCTGCTATCAGCGCGGACCACACTTATCTCCCTCGTCGCCATCCCGCTCTCGCTGGCGGTGACGGCGGTAGTCTTCAAGCTGCTCGGACAGTCCATCAATGTGATGACATTGGGAGGCCTGGCCATCGCCATTGGCGAGCTGGTCGACGATGCTGTCGTGGACGTGGAAAACATCCTGCGACGGCTGAAGCAGAACCGCCAGTTGCCCAGGCCACTGTCGACCATGGAGGTGGTACGCCACGCCAGTATCGAAGTGCGCTCAGGCATCGTTTACGCCACCATCATCGTGTGTCTGGTGTTCGTTCCTCTGTTCGCTCTTCCCGGCATCGAAGGGCGGCTCTTCACACCGCTGGGCATTGCCTACATCGTCTCCATCCTGGCATCGATGCTGGTGTCCATGACCGTCACGCCGGTGATGAGCTCCTACCTGCTGCCAAAGATGCGCCGTATTGACCATGGTGACAGCACATTGGTCACGCATTTGAAGCGCTGGGATGAGGCGCTGCTGAGCTGGTCCTTTCCGCGCACCAAGATACTGCTTTGCGCGGCAGCTTTGGCCGTTGCCGGTGCAGCAGCGAGCGTGCCATTCTTCCCGAGGGCGTTTCTGCCGGCTTTCAACGAAGGCTCCCTGGTTCTCGGAATGGTCTTCAACCCCGGGACATCACTGGCAGAGGCTAACCGGATGGGCTCACTGGCTGAAACACTCATCAAGGAGGTTCCAGAGGTAACGCAGGTGGGGCGTCGTACCGGACGTGCGGAGCTGGACGAGCATGCGGAGGGTGTGCACTCTGCAGAAATCGATGTCGACCTTCGCCGTAGTCAGCGGGACCGAGAAGCCATCATGGCTGACATCCGCGGCAAGCTTTCCGTCTTGCCCGCGCAAGTTGCCGTTGGCCAGCCCATCTCACACCGGTTGGACCATCTCTTGTCGGGCGTTCGCGCGCAGATTGCAGTCAAAGTTTTCGGTGACGACACTGACACCCTACGTGGTTTGGCGGAGCAACTACGCCTGGGGATGTCGACCATTCCTGGCGTGGTGGACTTGTCTGTTGAGAAACAGGTGCTTATTCCCCAAATCACGGTGCGCATCGACCAGCGCAAGGCAGCGCAGGCAGGCATCTCTCCCGGGGAAGCCGTCCGTATCCTCCAAGCCCTGACAGATGGAGCACACAGCGCGCAAATTGTCGATGGCGTAAAGCGGTACGAGTTGGTGCTGCGTTTGCCAGATGGGGCTCGAACGCCCCAGGACCTGGAGCGTACCCTCATCGATACTCCGTCGGGACGTATCCCTGTGTCTTCCATCGCGACGGTCGAGCAGAACGACGGCCCAAACCAGATTGGCAGGGAGAACGGGAGGCGCCGCATTGTTGTCTACGCGAACACGGATGGCAACGATATGAGCTCCATCGTGAGCAATATCCGGAGCGTGATTGGCGGGGTGACGCTGCCGGCTGGCGCGTTCATCAGCCTTGAGGGACAGTTCCAAGCTCAGGAGCAGGCCGCGCAACTGATTGCCAGTCTATCCGTGCTGTCCCTGTTGCTGGTGTTCCTGGTCCTGTACTCCCGGTACAAGTCTGTCACGCTGGCGGCCATCATCATGGCGAACATCCCCCTCGCCTTGATAGGCAGTGTGGTCGCCATGTGGATTGGAGACATCAGCCTCTCTGTTGCCTCAATGGTGGGCTTCATCACGCTGGCCGGCATCGCGACGCGCAACGGCATCCTCAAGGTCAGCCATTACATCAACCTCTGCAAGTTCGAGGGGGAGACGTTTGACCAGGCCATGGTTGTACGCGGCTCACTGGAACGATTGACTCCAGTCCTGATGACTGCGCTCGTTGCCGCGTTTGCTCTGACTCCTTTGCTGCTGTCTGCCGACGCACCCGGCAAGGAAATTCTGCACCCAGTGGCTGTCGTCATCTTCGGCGGTTTGGTGAGTTCAACGCTACTCGACACATTGATGACACCGCTGATGTACCTGCGGTTCGGTCGCAAGGCGACAGAGCGTCTCATCACCGACCAACCGGAAGAATCTCACGACGTTCAACACGCGTACTGACGCGTGCACTCAGATAGGCGACACCGCAGCCTCAACTTGCGGTCAACTTGAAACTTGGAGATGGAAATGATGAATCGTAAAACTGCCCTGGCCGTCATGCTCGGCTTGTCTGCGTTGGCCTTCAATGCTTCCGCCCATGGCCCTAGCAAGGCCCAATATGGAGGCGTGGTTCAGACCGCTAGCGACCTGTCGTTTGAGCTTGCGAACGAAGGCGATAAGGCTGCGCTGTACATCGTGGACCACGATGCGCCTGCAGACGCCAGCAAAATGAGTGGCAAGCTGGCCATTCTGAATGGCACCGAGAAGAGCGAGGTCGAACTCAAACCGGTCGGGGGCAACAAGCTCGAGGCTACGACGAAGTTGGTGTCTGGTGCTCGCGTCGTTGCGACGGTGACCACGGCTGAAGGCAAGGTCATCACGGTCCGATTCAAAGCCAAGTAAGCTGGGCGCATCGGGGCAGAAGTCCACAGCCCGAAATCAGTTTTTTTGCACTTCTGTGCCAGATGCGTTTCTAGGGGAGTCTTGCAAGGAGCGGACAAGACCATTGAGCGAGCCAACTATCCAGGCATACCGCCAGAATTTCCCATCAGCGAGATGACTTCCGCAGTTGCCGGTGCTCGCCCCAAGCTAGGCCTGATCGAGGAAGGCGGGAAGTTCTATACACCCGGCACCTCACCCTCTGAGGTGTTGAATGCTTTCGAGGTTTGTAAAGATCTCATCGCGCAGATGGTTCCATACTGCAAACGCAAGCTCGCTCAGGCCGTAGCAGAGCCTGAGGGTGTTTGAGGCGTTTGTTTCCATGGGGCGCCTCAGGCCAGTTCCAGCTCAGTCTGCAGATTTTGCGACGTCGCGGGCCTGCCGTGAAGAGCTTGGCTCATCACGTGCAGTAAAGGTCCATCATTTGCGACATTGGCGAAGAACTGTGGTGGGTGAAAGCCTCCCGACACGTCGCGCAGCTTGCTCAGCGGGATGGGGGACGTGAGCTCAGTAGGCTCACTCAGGCCCAATGCAAAGGCTTTCGAAATACCTGAAAAGTATTCGAAAAATTCTTGGCGCTTGAGGCCCGATACGGTGCCAAATCGCCTCCACAGTGTGCTGGGGGCGAGCGTGTGCAGGCCTGTGACAGTGGCGCAGCCGACGATGCTGCCGACCGGCATCTTTACGTAGAACCAGACCGTTGATCCAAGGGCTACGTGCATAGGCCGACGACGGAGCTCAACGGTTTTGGTGCCCTGCAGAATCCTGTTCGCATGCCGTTCTTCAAGAGAGATCAGGAAGTTATGCGGGGCGTTCATGCGGAAATCCTTCGAGGAGAATGTTTTCGATCTGCTCGGATGTGAGCGATCGACTTGTCAGCAGTTGGGTAGGCTCGCCACAACCGAGCCTCTTAAGGCGCGCCAGCGGCACAGGGTTTGGCAGTTTTCTAAGGTTGCTGAAGGCCACGACGGCCTTGATTTTTGACTTGCCGATGGTTGATAGATCGACTTCCTCAAGCGCCGATCGGTCCAAGTCCCCTTTGTCGACCATCCCCTCAGCACTCAGGTAAGCGTTTGTCACCCGTGCAACAGCCACCACGGCTTTGAGTCCTTTGTGGCGCCCAGATTCGTAGAAGAACATCAAGCTCCCACGTCGGAACGCCTTTAGGGTCTGCGGCGAACTCAAATAGTGGCGTTGCTGGTAGAGCAGAGCTTTGGCGCTCGGCAGCAGCTGCATCTGATCTAGGTGATCCAGCAAATGTTCTGCATAGTCTCGCAGGATAGGCACGAGCACCCCAGGTCGGCCAGGCATGCAAATCAGCGCTGGCGAGAGCAAAGTTTCCAAAGCGAAAGCTGTCAGCTGGGTGCGTTGACCATCGGGCCGAGTGAGTTCGATGTATTGGTCTGGATCTCGGAAAATCGGCATCGACGTTGGCAGGCCGATTTCGCTCGCGCTTTGAAGTTTCGAGCGGTGTGTAGACCAGTTCTGGGCAAGGACCACGCTGTAGAGCGATACCTTGTGCAGCTCCTGCGCCTTGTTCGTGCCGGTGAAGCCGATCTCAAGTGCAACCTCCCTGACAGACGCCTGCTGGGGAGCGAGGTTCAGCCGAATGCGTTGAACCTCTTTTTCAGCCCTTCCCATCAAGTGAACGAGCATCAGGCGTGCTGCGTCATGTGCGCACGTAACCCGTTCATCGACCGCGAGGTAGGCATCGCAAGTGCCTCCTCTGAGACCACTGGGCCACATCAGATACCCAATAGTTTGATCCTCTTGCACAACGATGTAGCGATGGCGGGCCCGGCTGTTGCCATCATCTGCAGCCCAGGCAGTGGACTGATCAACCAGAGCTACGCCCAGGCGCGCAAGGAGTTCGCGGACCGCAACCTCGTTGCCACAGGTGAGCTCCTTCAGCTCCAGCGTGTCACGTGTGCTGGCTGTGATGGCGCCAAGCTCCGGGTCAATCTCCCCCAAAATCTGAAACGCAGATGGGGAGAGCACTTCGATTCCATACCGCAGGCGAAGCATGGCCGATGCATCGCGAATGGAACCATCGCTGGTCACCAACCCTGCTAACTTGTGATGTATCACTGTGCCAAGGTGCCGCAGGTCAGAGAGGTCGTTTGCTGTCAGGGCACCTGCTGCGAAACGCTCCGCAAAAATAACGGGAGCAAGTTCGTTGGTGAGCTGCGTCATGACATCGCCAGGGGGCACTGCGAACTTCGGGAAAACTTGTCCTAGACCCTGCATGGGGTCGGTCTTTCCGCTTGTTGCCGACCGCTTGAGCTCTGTATCAAACTCGGTGCTCAATGCGAGGCGGCACACGCCCAAGCGCTCTAGCGCAAACAGGTCGACAACATCCTGATGCCGTGCTCTGCGCGGACCCAGGTCGAACATGACGTTAAGGTCCAGCAGATAGAGTTTGGTGGCTGCAGAGGGCTCGACAGCAAGGCCCAGAGGATCTCGATGGTTCAGTCCACTGGGCGCAAAAAGCTGCTGGGTCGGTAGTTCGTGGCTGCGCACCACCAGCGTCCGGCCCCTTGTCTTCCCTCCTGGCGTGGTGCGATATGCATAGAACTCCTGGCTTTGCCAAAACTCCTGGGAGGAGCGAAGGTCTTCAGCGACCCGAGCATCAATGGCGATGTAGTTCAACGCGCTCAAATGTGCCTTGAGCGAGTCGAGCATTGTCTTTGCGACGTTGTGGCGGCGGCACCTCGAATCGACATGGATCTGCATGACGTAGCCCCGCGGAAACCGCGTAGCAAACAGAAGGTGCCCCGCATAACGTGCCTCATTAGCTTGGCGAGCAACCGCCACGATAAGCCGTTCACCGGTTGCAGCTTCGTTGTAGACCTTGAACGGGAACCAACCCAACGCATCACGGACAGTTTCAGCGGCCTCAACCACCTGAGCAACATATGGCAGGACATCTTGGCGTTTCGAAAGTAAGTCGATCGTGAGCTTTTGGGTTTCCATGCAGTCAACGCTCCACCTTTTTAAGTCGATGGGCAGGACTGTATCAAAGCTGTTACGTATGAAAGCCGCCAGTAGAGCAAGGGGCGCTAAGCTGCAATGAATCAAAGTCGGGAGGCGATAGATGCGCTTGCCTTTAGAAGCTCTCACCTTATGCTTGCATGTGGGTACCTCCAACGCCTGATTGAGACCGCGCTGGCGGCCTGTCACGCATACAGATCCCGGAGAGGGTTTTGGTATGGGTGATGCTTCCATAGAGGTAACTGTATATAAATACAGTACATTGGTCAAGTCCGAAGAGCATCAAGCTGGTGCAGAGCTCCCGCTTAAAGGCGGCGCGACCGGGACAGGGGCGCCCCATCGCCAAGCCGAAGACCTCATTGCTGTGTTGCGGGAGCTTCATCAGGACGGCGAGCTCTCGAGCTTGGTTGCCGATGGAGCGATGCACACCAAACCCAGCCCCTAGACTCTGCCGCTACGAAGGCGTTCTTCTGCGGAGCGGGAGCGGGGTTGAACGGGCATGGCCCCTATGCCTCTACCTGAAGGACGTGCTCACGCGCCTGCCCACACACGTGCCAGCCGGACCGAAGAATTGCTGCTGTATCGCTGGCAGGCTGAGGGCGCCGCCTGATCAATGCCTGTGTTGCCTGCGACGGTCAACATGGGATTGCCGCGCTGTTACCATAGACCTGCTCCGTGCGTAGGCTATAGTGCTTGTTACGAATTCGCTCGCAGATCTTATTCAACAACTACGTGGTGCGTAACATAGGAGATGCGGTGGGTTTTATGGCTGCGTTTGGTACTGTATTTTCATTCAGCACACCTGCAACAAGGCCAGGCTACAAGCCCCTTGCTGCTTCTTTTAAGTGCCGATTTAGATCGCAAGCATCAGATATGATCTGCGTTTTTTGCGATCCATAATCCGTTATGCCGCAGGATAAATTCATGACTGGCCTAAGCATTCTCTTCGCCTCAAAAGATGGCGGCTCAATCACGGCAGACGATGCAAGGATCATCGATTCAGCCCTCTCGGAAGTTTGCTCATCAGGCATTCCGGATGACCAGGTCGAGAATGTAGTGGGTTACCTAGATACGAATTTGTTGTATAACAGCGCAGCAATGCCAGCCCACCAGGTGGCTGCGCTTGATGCCTTGAGGGCAAATCTTGAGGCTCGTCGTTGAAGCGGCTTCACTCAAGCGTTAGGTACTCGAGATCAGATCGGCGACACCGCAAACAGGAGGTGGATGCAAGATGACCAAATATGCAGGCGCGCAAGACACTTATCGCGAACTCGTCGAAGAATCAAATGAGAGTTGGCTTTTGGGTCTCGTAGCTTTTGCTGTCGTTGAAGAGCAGCGCGTTGAATGGATGCGACACTACGAGAAGAGCCACGGCGCTCTGCCGACTGCGGATCAGGTTCATGGCTGGTACGAGCAGCAACCACCGGGCGCCCTGTTGCGTGCAAAGGGTACTGCAGAGAATGCCTTGCTTGCATACTCAGAACAGGTTTCCGCCGAGTTAGATGCGGAGTATCGGAAAGAAATCGAAAACGGAATCGTGGTCGGCGAGATCAAAGAGCTGAAGCAGTTCTGGCCGCAGTTCGGAGTAAACGTGGCGGGCGGTCTTACTAGCGCACTATTGTTTGCAGCCATCCTCACCGTGGTCGCATTCCTGGTGTTCAATGACACATCTCCAGTCGAAATGGTGAAGAAGTCAAATCAATCTTCCGTAGGAGTGGAACATGGCAATTAGGCCCGAAGTCACCGGCAAGCGTGCCGCTACGGCCGCTTCCAAAGTGCTACGAAGCAGCGATTCAAGTAAATCTGCGAAATCCGCTGCCGGATCTGCCTTGTCTCAGCACAAAGCACCACCAAAGGTCACATCCACAAAGGCAGCGACTGCCGCATCTGCCGCGTTGCGTAGCGCGGGATCAAGCAAGTCGACAAAGACTGCTGCGGGTTCGGCACTGACACAACGTGCAATTCAAAAGAAGTAGGCGGGGCACATTGAGCGGCGTGGCACGGGCACCTTGTCCTTCCATTAAGACTGGCTAACACCACCGATCCACGAAGCGTGTGCAGATGATCGCTGCCGCCAATTTCAGCAGTGCTTCGTGGACAACCAGCCCTGCCAAGTAGAGACGTACGTGAAGTCGCTGACCCATAGCTGGTTGGGCCGCTCGACAAGAAACTGCCGGTTCATCCGGCCCAGTGGGCATGGGGCCTTGGCATCGCCGATGGTGGTACGCACGACCTTGCCGCGCGTCACGCCGCGCAGTCCCATGCTGCGCATCAACCGCTCGACTGTGCAGCGGGCCACGACGACGCCTTCGCGTGCCATCTGTCGCCACACCTTATCGGCACCTTAGACCTGCATGTTGGCCCGCCAGACGCGCTGAATTTGCGGCATCAGCAGTAGTTCTTCGCGTTTGGCTCGGGCACAGCGCCTGTGGGGCTCGCGCAGCAGCGCGGCATGCCGCCGATATGCCGACGGAGCAACCTGCAGAACCTTGCAGAGCGGCTTGACCCCGAAGGCGTGGCGGTGCTGGTCGATGAAAGCCTTTACGACTTCAGTCGGCGTAGGGGGCTTGCCAGTCGAGCTCCGCCTGGGCGAAAAACGTTCAATATCTCGTTGGCCCCGCGTAGTTCCTTGTTCTCACGCTCCAGTTCCCTCATCCGCTGCGTCTCGCCGGTCGTGATGCCTTCACGCGCGCCGGCATCGACCTCGGCGCGCTTGACCCATTCGTTCAGGGTCTGCGGCACGCAGCCAATCTTGAGAGCGATGGACTCGATGGTCGCTCACAGCGACGGGTATTCCCCACGGTGCTCCCGAACCATCCTCCCCGGACGCTCACGGACCTCGGGCGAGAACTTGTTCGATTTGCTCGTGGCTCAATCCTCTCAGAGTGTTGAGCATCTGCGAAAACCGGGGCGGTTCAGTTCTTTGCTTACCGGTCGTCGTGCTATGAGGGCATTGAGCATAACCACTCTGACGGACCCTCTGGGGCAGTGGTGTTAGCCACTCTTAGTTGAGCGCGCGACTAACCATGTTCAGCTCGCTTCGGGATGTTGCGCCACGAAGAGGTCGGTCGTATTCGTAGTGAGCGGTTTGGTGCCGCTCACCGGCTTGACCAAGACAACTATTCCTTCGCTGGAGAGGCGGGTCTGCGTAGGATCAATCCATAATCCTCGCGCAGTTCACGATCAACTAGGTGGAATCGTTCCAACCCCAGGCCTGTCCAATGAGTCTCTTCGATATGTTCCAGCACGATGATTTGAAAGCCTCCATGCGCGTCCATTTCCTTGACGAAGCCGTTGAGTTCGCTTAGCACGACGTCAAGGCTGACGATATCGTCGGTCGGCTTTCCGTCGGTCCAATACGGCGTACTGGGTTGGTCCAGCACCAAGAACGATGGCATCCAGGGTACGCGCTGAAGCTTGGCGATCTCGTGCAGTGCAAGAAAATAGGCGACATGTAGGTAGAGGTAGTTCGACGCACTGCCAATGTCCGGCATTTTCTCTGTCTGCGAGAGATCCGGGGAGTACAGGGTGATCAGGCGTTCCCGCTCGGCAAGATGCGCGAAAAAGCCCTCGTAACCCTTGAGTTTCAGCCGCGTCAAACGTGCGTTGATGCGTCGGTTGAGTTCTTCCTTGGTGTGGGCAGTCTTCTGCAGGTTAGCGTCGACTGCTTCCTGCAGTTCTCGGATCGGCGCATCGAGGTCGTCGTTGATAACTGGTTGGCGCAAGTCGTCGCGTCTGGCGTAGAGCTCAAGCTTCGACTCGAGCCGGCCAAGATACCGATGGTAGGTCTGCGGACTCCGGCGCATCGCCTGACTTTGCTGTAATTCCGCCTGTCTAGCACGTAGATCGACGATGCGCCTTTCGTTATCATCGATCAGCGTTTGCACCTCCTTGAGAAAGGGGAAGGTGTCGCGGCTGCGGATAGTTCGCTGAATATCGTTCAGTTCCCTCTGAAGGCGCGAAACCACCTGATGGGCCAGGAACGACGGAAACACCTGCTCTAAATCGGCGTCGAATATGCTGGCCGGTTTAAGCGCATCGGCCATGTTCCGGAGCGCACCTTTATGGTGGTCTCCGTTTTCGACGAAAGCCACCAACCGGCGGTTCTTCGTGCGTAGCTCAAAAATCTCGGCCTCAATTCGATCTTCTTCATAGAGTTGTGCTGGCAAGATATCGGCCATGTCGAGCGCTAGCCGGAGTGCATTGATCTGTTCCGTAGGCGTATCCGGGAAGTTGTCGACTAGGCCAAAAGACATGGCTTCCCGGCCGAGCTGCTCAAGCTCGTCGGAGAACGCGTGGACCGCCTTGTCATAAATCCCCTGCTTTCTCGCTTGCGCGGCCTTCTTGCGTTCGAGGTCAGCCAGTTGACTGCGCGCGAGCGCTGTCTTGACGTTCTCTGCACCGATGGCCATGCGAAAAGTCCGTTCGATCCCTTCCTGGTATCGGCCATCACTTGGACGAATGTACAGATAATCTGGGGCGATGATGGTCGTCTGATCCTGATAACAATGCGCCAGGAAGTTGCGAAACGAGACCTTCTGACCAGCCTGTATGAACTTGCCGCCGTAAGGAACCTTCAACTCGGGATCGATCCCGAAAGCCTTGTTGAGGACCCGCTTGAGGTTATCGATACGGATATTCGGTGTCGGCCGCTCTGGGATGATTCCATCCTCACTGAAGTAGGCGCGATCTCTGTCCTGTTGCGCCTCCGAAGGGCGGGCGATGACCAGTTCCTTGCCGTCGATGGTAAGCCTGATGCCATACCAGTCGACCTTGGAATCGATATTGGTCTTGGATATACCCTTGGTTTCACTGGCCAGCAGGCAATAATCGATGATGAACAGGATGGACGATTTTCCCTTGCCCGCATCACCGGTAATTACGTTGACGTGGTTGTGTCGAAATTCCAGATTTCTGAACTGCTGGTCTTTCTGCCAAAGGAGAATGTTCGATATCTGAATGTTGCTCACAGCGCTATCCGAAAGGTTTGATACAGATCAACGGCTGGCTCCCGCAATAGTGTGGCCAGGTGCGGACCGGCGCCCATGATGTCACTGGCAGTCTTGCCGACGCGTGCCGGCTTGTTATCGTCGAAAAAGACTTTCTCAAGCACAATTTCACTGTTAACCAGCTGGGTCATGCCCATCTCGCAGGCAAGCAATATAGTGTTGAGTGAGGTCAGAGACAGATCGCTGAAGCGTGCGCTGACGGTGGTGAAAGCTTCGGGGTGCGACAGGATTAGATCCTTGCAACTCACGATGGCGCTGCGCTGATCCTTGAGTATTTTGCGAATGCTGCGGTCGAACAGGAGAGGCAAGACGAGGAACGCTTTGGAGAGCGGGAGTCGCCTGTCTGGTGCGTACTGCAGAGCTGTCTGCAGTGCAACTGCACCGAGCAATTCGTTGGTGGACAGGGTACTCATGATTTGAATTTCGCCTCCCAGTCCTTCGTCCAGCCGATTCTCGGCTGATCCGACAGGCTAATGAACTTGCCACGGCTCATGGCGATCGGCAGCGAATTTTTATTGGCAGTCAGCGACTCCTTGATGGTTTGCTTGTAGCAGGCATAAGCCGCTTGGCGGTGTGCTGCCTCGTCGGCATGCGCATCGCGGTGAGTATCCCGATGGATCTCTGTCCAGATACCGTGCGCGCTGTTTTCCAGCCGAAGATTTTCAACTTGCCCAAAAAGTCCGCGGTCGCACAGTTCCTCGATGAAGTCTTCGGCGACCTTCATCTCAATGCCGCGATCGATGATTTCTTCGGATGCGATATTGAGCGCGGCAAGCTGCGCCTGGAACTTACTGTTCAAGAAGGACAGTTCTTGCGGACGGCGATAAGAATAATGGCGATCCACAAACTCCTCAAAATTTGCTTCGTCAGTCCTCGCGGCCGTCAGAATCAGCCTGAATCCCATCCGTTTTCGGAAATCATCGAAGGAAATGCTAACCTTCTCGTTGGCACAGATGGTCTTGAACTTGTACTCCTTGAAAGCCCCGATCAAGGCTTGGCGGGTCGCTAGGAGCCGGCTATCCGGCACTGAGAGGTAGGTCAGGAGCGAGTCGATTCGTGCGAGGATCCCGCTGTTGTCCGCATGGAACTCGAAGCGTTCGAAAAGAAAGCACAGGTCGACATCGGATGCTTGCGCCAGTGCCCTGGCGTAGCCCGCGATTGGATTGGGAGATGCCTCGGGGGCTTTCTGCGCGTCTGTAGCAGCGATGTCATGGTGTGTCTCACGAATATGCGTGATGATCGCTTCGATGTCTTTTTTGGGTGCCTTGAGCAGACTGATAAGTGTCTGGCTGTTCAACGCCTTATTCGTATATATTCGAAAACCGACCTCGCCGTGCTGCGGCAGTTCGGGTAACGCTTTAAGCCAGTTGGCGAGCGTTTTCCACAGGTCGCAGTCACGATCAGTGATGTTGCCTCCGGACAGGCTATGCTTGACCTGATACAGGAGGAACTTGCTGGATATCGTCTCGAGGTGGATGTCATCTAAGACTTCGAGCCCCAGTGATTCGCCAGGCTTGAGTTCCAGGAGTTTTTCGATAAACACTAGATCCTGGAATTCAAAGCCGAGTGAGGTTTTGTCTGCCGAAACTGCGTCTAGATGGCCCATATTTGTTATATCGTTGTACAGCAATTTTAATGAATGATGCCCATGCTGCGAACGCAGGCGCAATATCGCATGATCGATCATAACGTCCGGATCGACGCGTGGCTATGCATGATGACCACAGGTACCGTCCAGGCGTGCATTAGCCCCTCAGTGTCCGCTTCCCGTCGTGAAGCCGCCGCCTGGATGACCAGTTAGCGGTGGAATCAATCGGCCGCTCCTGGCTGCGAATTCAACCGGTCGATGCAACACAATGACTGCACCTGGCGCAAGGAGTGCTGGCCATGCAGCAAAGACCTCGGATCTACTACACCGAAGTACAGAAAGCGATGATGTGGGATCGCTGGAGCAAGGGCGATACCCTGCACCAGATCGGCAAGCTGTTCGATCGACCACATACCTCCATTCAGAACATCCTGGCCGCAACCGGCGGAATCCGCTCGCCAGCGCGCCATCGGTCCCGATTGGCACTGACCCTCACTCAGCGCGAGGAGATCTCGCGAGCTCTGGCAGTGGGCGAATCCATTCACTGCGTGGCTGCACGCTTGGGTCGAGCCGCATCCACCGTCAGCCGTGAGCTTCACCGCAACGGTGGCAAGACTTGCTACAGGGCTGCTCGGGCCGACGAAGCTGCCTGGGAGCGTGCACACCGCCACAAGCCTTGCAAGCTGGCGAGCAATCCAGCCCTGGCACAGATCGTAGCGGGCAAACTGCAGCATCAATGGTCGCCGGAACAGATCGCAGGATGGCTTAAACAGACTTACCCGGGGGAAAGGGACTTGCAGCTGTCGCATGAAGCCATCTATCGCACGCTCTTTGTCCAGACGCGGGGTGCCTTGAAGAAGGAACTTCTCGAGCATCTGCGGCGCACCAGAGGCATGCGTCGTTCACGGCACTACACGCAGAAGACCAGCATTCATGGCCGAATCGTCGATGCCGTTCCCATCGCTGAACGCCCAGCCTGCATTGAGGACCGAGCCGTGCCGGGGCATTGGGAGGGAGACTTGCTGTTCGGCGATGCCCATAGCCAGATCGCGACCTTGGTGGAGCGACACACGCGTTATGTGATGCTGATCAAGCTGGTGGACAAAGACTCGTACACCGTGGCTGCGGCCCTGGCCAGGCATGCCAGGAGCCTGCCGCATGAGCTCTACCGCTCCTTGACTTGGGATCGCGGCTCGGAAATGGCAGGGCACAAGCGCTTCACGTTGGCGACCGACATCCAGGTCTACTTCTGTGACCCGCACCATCCATGGCAGCGGGGTACCAACGAGAACACGAACGGGTTGCTCAGGCAGTACCTCCCCAAAGGGCTTGATCTGTCAGGCTACTCGCAGGAAGGACTGGATGCGATTGCAAGGCAATTGAACCAACGTCCCAGGAAGACACTGGGGTTCAGCACACCTGCTGAAATGTTTGATGAGTGTGTTGCGTTGACCGGTTGAATCCACCGCCGTCAGCAGTCTTTCGCCCCAAAGCCGCTACCGGCGGCCCCAGAACTGATTTCGGACACTCAGCCTAAGGCTTCAACGACTGCTGCGGATTACAGTGCGGACTGAAGATTTGTTTGGCGCGAGGGACTGCTGCCAACTAGGCGAACGGCAACGGCCGCCCGGGTTCAGCCTTGGATCAGCAGATGGCGCACCGATGCCATCGCGTCGTCCCAGGCCTCTGTAACCGCGGCCAGCACTCGCGCATCCGCCTCGCCATCGTGCTTGACGCAAAACCAGTCATGATTGCGCACATTGATTCGCTCCCGATAGCCTTTCCCCAGACCCCACTGGCTGCTGCAATCGCGCCAGAAGTCGGAGTCCCCTCGCATCTCGTCGGCGTGCACACTTTCGCCGACCAGTTGGGCCTTGCGGATCACTGCGTCAAAGCCGGCCTCCACGGACCTGATGGTCTGATGCACGAGGCCGTGTGCGTCGGCGAACTGATCGTCCTGGAGCAGGTTGTTCGCAATCGCCCGAAACTCGTTTAGCTTCGGCTCTGTGAGAATTGCGGCGAGCCGGCGTGCGCCGTGACTCAATTGATGCCCGTAGTGCAGGTTCAACCAATCCCCGTCGCGCACGATGGCAGCGTAGACCGTCCGCGGATGGGCGGCCTCGACCGCCTTGACGAGGCTGTCATGCACGTGCCGCGTTGTGCTCTTGGGCAGCGCGGCATTGTTTTCGAGCCAAGTTTGCAGTCTGCGCGCTGCGGCCTGCATCGCCTCGCGGGCCTGGGCCCGTTCATGGTTTTCTAGCAGCGCCTGCGCTCCCGAAATGATCTCCTCCAAGGCGTCGCGCTGCCACTGCCGGACTACGCGGATACGCCTGCAGACGAAGCTGCGTAGATCCTCCGGGTCATCCTCCGATGCGTTGAAGAACTCGATCGGTATTGTGCCAACGCCGAGTTGCTGGAGACGATCTGCAGCCTCGAAGCCCTTGACCTCGCGACCTTCCGCCGCGTCCTGGACCAAGACGCCGTTTTCCTTGACCATCGTCGCCTCGCCCGGCCGCGGCAGCGCCAGGATCGCTGCGTGGCTCTCCAGGGTGCGTACCCCGGCCTCCCTAGCGCGCGTCAGCAGCTGCCGGACCGGCAGAGCTGGGGTTTCATCGAACCGGCTGCACAGCACGACGACTGTATGCGGGTCGTCAAAGTGCTGCTCAAGGTCGCGACGCTCCGCCAACTCATCGATGCCGCGCGTGTCGATCAGAGTGAGATCGACCTCACTCTCCTGCAGGATGGTCTGCGGTACGAATAGTTCAATGCGCCGGGGCAGCGTGAAATCCGAGTGGCGGCCGTTGTTGATGCGCTCGAACGCGTCCTGTAGCCACTCCAGCGGGTTTGTGCCGCTGTCGGCGCTGTGCCACATATCGCGCTCTGCGCGCCGGTGCAGCTCCATGCGCGAGAGGATTTCGACCGCGAGCGCCTTCGAGTCTGTCAGCGTTGCTGCCAGCGCCCGGGCTTCGTCGCTGGCGGGCACGACCGTGCCGTCCTGCTTCCGCTCCGCTCGGCGGCGGCGCAGGCCTGCCATATTGCGGATGGCGCGCTCAATCTCGCCGGACACGCCAGGTGAAGCGGATTCACTTTCGTCGTCATCCTGCGGCACCGGTTGCGTCGGTCGGAGCAGGAAACTCGCAAAGTCAGAAACGTGGCGGCGGATTTCGTCATCGCTGCAGGGCTCGACCATCAGGCCGTAGCCTGGACCCTGCCGGACGTGAACCTCGCAAAGCGTGATGCGCCCGGTGCCGGTCTCAAGCACCGCTTTTGGCAAGCCCTTTCCCGTCGAAATCTCGAGGCCCTGCGCACTGCAGATTGCTGTCGACTTGCCGACGGCGATGGTGCCGATGAAGGCGGCGCGGAAGCGTTTGTCGGCCACGCGCGCGGCGGCTGTTTTCAGCTCGTCCTGATAACGTACCAGGCGGCGCTCGAAGAACTGCTTGACGTCCGGCCGCTCGGCCAGGTCATGAACCTGTTGGGCCGTCTGCTCAGCGCTCCATAGGAGGTCGGCATCCGGGTCGCCGAGCGGAGGTTCAGAAAGGATCTTCCATTCACGGGCGAGCATTTCCTGTAGTTTGAGAGCTTCGGGAGTGCCGATGCCGTTGAGGATCGTAGCCAGCTCGTCGCCGCCGAGCGTGCGCTCACCGCTCTCGACGCGGGACAGTACGGCGGGGCTCCAGGTGAGCTTGCGTGCGAGTTCGGCTTGCTTCAGTCTCGCCTGCTCGCGCAGGGTGGCGATGTATTTTCCAACGGCGATGTCGCGTGTCATGGATGCCCTCCGAAATTGTTTGGAAAACATCCTGCAACATTGCTGCAATGTCAATGGCAACGTTTCTATGTCTTCGGGCTCGCATACATACATGCCGCCGGCTGCGCTCTGCGCCATGACTTGCGAGCGTAGAGCTGCCGCACCACTACCAGGTAAAGCCAAGCGCTATCGACGAGAACGAAAAGACTGACGTCAGTATTCGGTGAAGGAAGAATTCAAAACTTAGTGAAAAACTTCTGGTGAAGTTCAAAACTGAGCGATCCGGGAGTTCAAAACTATGCTGCTCGAGGTAAGCCAAGTGGTTGATCTACCTTGATTCAAGGTTCAAGCCTCGAAGAGACTCGACACTGCCGGCCCAGTTGCAGCAAGGCCGGGTGCAGCTCCTGCACGATGGCCGTCAAAGGCTCCGTGGAGGAGACGCTGCAGTTCAGGACATAGATGGCATCGGGTGTCACCAGCGGCGTGGCCAGCGCAACCACTTCCGGCTGCCACGATGCGGCGCAGAAGCCTTGGCTTTTCACGGACTTGATCGCCTCCTGGATCTGCTGCTCCAGCGCAGGCCATTGGGCGCCCCTCTTGAGCCTGAAACTGTCGAGCAAGGCCTTGCGCCTGGCCGATGGCGCCGCCGCCAGGTAGGCGCGCCCCAGCGACGTCAGTTCCATGGGAACACGCTGGCCCGAGACCACATGCCTGAGCACGATCCGGCGGTTGTAGCGTATGGATTCCAGGTAGACCATCTCGTCCCTGTCGGGACATGCCAGGCCCACGTTGATCCTGCGTGTCTCGGCGAGGGTGCGCATCAGGGGCGCCGCAATCGACAGCACCGTCGAGCCCGTGCGCATGGCGTGCGCCAGGCTCAGGACCGCCGGGGCCAGGCGAAAGGCCCGGCTTGGGTGGTCGGCCTGCAGCATGCCGCAGCCGACCAGGGTCTGCGTCAGCCGGGTGACCGTGGCCTTGGACAGGCCGGTGCGTTCCGCCAGGTCGCTGTTGCCCAGCAGTTCCGAGCCGGGCCTGAACGCACGCAGTATTTCGACGCCTCTTTCCAGGGAGCGGTTGCTCGGGGACTGTCCCGGCTTGTCATGGAGGATGGGGGATCGCCTGTTCGTCATGCTGCTGCCGCTGGTGGGGGAACGCGCTTGCCCCGGTGTCGAAAGCTGTGTTCTTCCTGCCCGGGTACGGGCGCCTGATGGAAGCCAAGTATTCCACCGAATGCAAGGGAAATGCAGCCGCAGGCTCTGGCGCGCCCGCTTTGGAATTTCACTGGTTGGAATATGGGGGGTCACAAGTGCGGTGCGTTTCCCTAAGCTTTCACAAGCCAGTCGCCAGCGTCATCGCAACGCTGGCGCAGTGACCGGACCTCTGTCCATAGAACCAGGAGACACACCATGCCCAGTTTCGCCGCCCGCCGTTGTGCAAGGGCCATTGCGTTCATTGCCGTGCTCGCGACTGTCTGCAGCGCAGCATCTGCAGCATTCCCCGAAAAGCCCGTGCGCCTCGTCGTGCCCTTTGCGCCAGGCGGTGGAACGGACCTGATCGCCCGCACGCTGGGGGCCGAGATGGCCAAGGACCTGGGCCAGCCCGTCATCGTGGACAACAAGCCCGGTGCCGGCACGATCATCGGCACCGACAACGTTGCCAAGAGTGCGCCGGACGGTTACTCCGTGGTCGTGGCTTCGTTCGCGCACGCCGTCAATCCGGCGTTGCAGGCCAAGCTGCCGTACGGGAGCAACAAGGCCTTTGCTCCGGTGATCCTGATCGGCCGCGGCCCCAACGTGCTGGTGGTACCCGCCGCCAGCCCGTACAAGACGGTGGCGGACGTGATGGCCGCCGCCAAGGCCAGTCCCGACAAGCTGACCTATGCCTCGCAAGGCGCCGGGACTTCGGCGCATCTGGCGGGTGAGCTGTTTGCCAACCTTGCCAAGGTCAGGCTCACCCATGTGCCCTACCGCGGCGCAGGCCCGGCGCTCACCGATCTCATGGGCGGGCAGGTGGACATGATGTTTGCCACGGCGGCTGCGGTGTCCACCTTCATCGACAACGGCAAGCTGCGCGTGCTGGGGGTCACCACGGCCGAGCCGTCCGCGGCATTCAAGAACGTGCCACCCATCGCCGTCACCGTCCCGGGCTACCGCGTCGAGAGCTGGTACGGCCTGTACGCGCCGGCCGCCACGCCCGCTGCCGTGATCGATCGCCTGAACGCCGCGGCCCGCAAGGCGGCCCGCTCGCCGGAGTTCGTTCGCAAGCTGGAGCACGAGGGCCTGATGGTCAATGCAGGACCTGCGGCGGAACTGGACACCTATGTGCAGGCCGAGGAAAAGCGCTGGGCCCAGATCGTCAGGCAAAACAACATCCATCCCGATTGATCGCACTGGCTGCGATCGCTTTCAGAGCACGCCATGAACTACGAACTGATCCAACTGAATGTCGCCGATGCGGTGGCGACCGTGACCCTGAACCGCCCCGACAAGCGCAACGCCATGAGTGACGACATGCGCACCGAGTTCATTGATGCCCTGGAGCGCGTGGCGGCAGACAAGGCCATCAAGGCCCTGGTGCTGACAGGCGCGGGCAAGGGATTTTGCGCAGGCGGGGACATTGCCGGAATGCAAAGGCGCATGAATGCTCCCGCGGGCGAGGTGGGCTTCAACGGCTGGCAACGCCAGCAGCGCGTGCACCATGTCCAGGCCCTGCTGCACACCATGCCCAAGCCCGTGATCGCCGCCGTCAACGGCGCGGCTTCGGGACTGGGGGCAGACACGGCGCTGGCCTGCGACTTCGTGATCGCCAGCGAATGGGCCAGCTTCGCGTGGAGCTATGTGCTGCGCGGCATCATCCCGGACGGTGGCGGCATGTACTTCCTGCCGCGCCGTGTGGGCCTGGCCAAGGCCAAGGAGCTGATCTTCACCGGCCGCCAGGTCAAGCTGCCGGAAGCCCTGGCCCTGGGCATCGTGGACCGCCAGGCCAGTGCCGAGACCTTGGTGGCAGACGCCCAGGCCTGGGCGCGCGAGCTGTCCTCGGCTTCTTCCACCGCGCTGGCATTGACCAAGACCATCCTGAACCAGAGCTTCGAGCTGTCTTCGCACGATGTCTTCGCCCAGGGCAGCCAGGCCCAGGGCATCTGCTACACCAGCAGTGAACACCGCGCATCGGTGGAGGCCTTCCTGGCCAAGACGGCCGGCAAGGAGTGATGCCATGAGCGAAGCCATTGCCAAGCTGCTGTCGCCGCGTAGTGTCGCCGTCATAGGCGCCTCTGCCGACCTGAAGAAAACCACGGGCCGCCCGGTGGCTTACCTGCAAAAGCACGGGTTTGCCGGCCGCATTCTTCCCGTCAATCCGCGCGTGGAGCGCATCGGCGATCTGGCCTGCTATCCCGATGTGGCCTCGTTGCCTGAAGTGCCTGATGTGGCCGTCGTGCTGCTGGGCGCCGAGCGTGCGCACCAGGCCGTCAGGGAGCTGTCGGCGCTGGGCTGCGCGGCAGCCATCGTGCTGGCCAGCGGCTATACGGAAACGGGCGAGGAGGGCGCACTGCGCCAGCGGCAATTGGTCGAGGCGGCCGGCAGCATGCGCCTGCTGGGGCCCAACACCATCGGGCTGGTCAACCTGACCGACCGGATCGTGCTGTCGCCCTCGGGCGCGCTGGAGATGGACGAGTTCCCCGTCGGAGGCATCGGTGTCGTCTCGCAAAGCGGCGGCATCCTGGGCTCGCTGCTGTCGCGCGCCGCCGCGCGTGGCATCGGCCTGTCCAAGCTCATCTCCACCAGCAACGAAGTGGATCTGGAACTGGCCGATTTCATCGACCACCTGGCCGATGACCCGGCCACCAAGGTGATCGCGCTGTATGTGGAGACGGTGCGCCATCCCGCCAGGTTCCGTGCCGCCTGCCTGAAGGCCGCGCGTGCCGGCAAGCCCGTGGTGGCCTTCAAGATCGGCCGCTCCGAGGCCGGCGCCAAGGCTGCCGTATCGCACACGGGGGCCATGGCTGGTGCGGATCGCATGTACGACGCGCTGTTCCGGCAGGTCGGCGTGATCCGTGCGCAAAGCTTTGCCGACCTGCTGGACGTGCCCGCTGCGCTGGCCACGGGCCGCAGGCTGCGCGGCAGGCGGGTCGCCATCCTGACGTCCACCGGCGGTGCGGGCACCCTGGTGTCGGACGATCTGGGCGTGGCCGGATTCGACACGCCGGCCCCTGACCAAGCGACAGCCGACGCACTGCGCGCCCTGCAGACCGGCAGCGAGGCCGTGCTGGACCGCAACCCCATCGACGTGACCCTTGCGGGCCTGCGTCCCGACCTGCTGCGCGGCGCCATCCATGCCTTGCTGGCAAGCCCCAGCTACGACGCGCTGGTGATCATCGTCGGCTCCTCCAGCCTGGCCATGCCCGAGCTGCTGGCCGGTGCCATCCAGGAGTGCCTGCCCCACTCCGACAAGCCGGTGCTGGCCTACGTCAGCCCGCATGCGCCGGAAATCGGCGCGCTGCTCACGCAACGCGGCGTGCCGGCCTTCGCTGCGGCGGAAAGCTGCACGGCCGCACTGGCGGGCATGCTGCGCGTCAACGGCTTCCAGGGTGCGCCTTCCGAGCTGGTCGTAGGAAAAGGCTCCCTGCATGACCAGGACCTGCCCGTTGGCTGCCTCGATGAAGCGCAGGCCAAGGCCGTTTTCCGCCGTTTCGGCGTGCCGTGCGCGGCCGAGCGTGTGGTGCGCACCGCCGAAGAGGCCGAAGCCGCCGCGCGCGAACTGGGCGGCCGGGTGGTGCTCAAGATCCTTTCGTCCCGGATCACGCACAAGAGCGATGTGGGCGGTGTCGCCGTCGGCCTGACTGCGCAAACCATAGGTGCCCGGTTGGGCGCGATGGTGGCCGACGTGCAGGCCAGGGCTGGCGTGCGCCCGGACCGGTTCCTGGTGCAGCAGATGGTGGCCGGTGGCACCGAGCTGATTCTTGGCCTGCACAAGGATGCGCTGGGCACCGCCGTGATGCTGGGCATGGGAGGCGTGACGGCCGAGCTGTTCCAGGACACCACGCTGCGGTTGCTGCCGGACGACGGCTCTCAGCTGGGGGTGCTGAGCCTGTCTGACGCCCTGGAGATGGCCAGGGAGCTCAAGACCTGGCCGCTGCTGGACGGCTTTCGCGGCCGGCCCAGGGCCGATGTCGATGCGCTGGCCCATGCCATCGTCGCGTTCTCTGCGATGGCCGCCCAGCTGGGCGACCGCGTGATCGAAGCGGAGATCAACCCGGTGTTCGTGCTGCCGCAGGGCCAGGGCGTGTGCGCTGCCGATGGTGTGCTGGTTCTGGCCTGAGAGCGCCTGGTACTGCACATTTCTTCCAAAAAAAAGAATGCCTCATTGAGGGCCAAGCCAAGGAGACCACACATGCATGCGACCGAAGTGTTCGGGCAGTTTGCCGCTCAATACCACCGTACCGAGCTTCCCGAAACCGTCATCCACCATGCCAAGCGTGCCGTGATCGACTGGTATGCCGCTTTGTTCCCAGGGCTGGGCGCGGCCCCTCTTGCACAGTTGGAGCAGGTGCTTGCCGAGGACCTGGACCGCGGCTCCTGCCGGCTTGGAAACGGCCGCATGGCCACGGCGCGGGCGGCGGCGCTGTTCAACGGCTCGGCGGCCCATGCTGCCGAGGTGGACGACAGCTTCCGCGATGCCATGTACCACCCCGGGGCCGCAACCATTGCGGCGGCGTTGGCGGCAAGCCAGCAGGCAGGGGCCAGTGGCCTGGACTTCCTGCGTGCCGTGGTGCTGGGCTATGAGGTCTCCACCCGCATCGGCGTGACCCTGGGCCGGGCCCACTACCGCTTCTGGCACAACACCGGCACCGTGGGCGTCTTCGGGGCAGCGGCGGCCGCAGGGTATGCGCTGCGGCTGGATGCAGTGCAATTCGCCCATGCACTGGCCACGGCGGCCACCTTCTCTGCGGGTTTGCAGCAGGCATTTCGCATGGATTCGATGTCCAAGCCCCTGCATGCCGGGCGCGCAGCGGAGGCTGGCCTGCTGGCCGCGCAGCTTGCGCACCAGGGGGTGACGGGATCGCTGGACGTGCTGGATGGAGAACTGGGCCTGGGCCGCGCAGTCAGCGACGGACCCGACTGGTCAAACATCGGTGCGACGCTGGGCAGGGACTTCCACATCACCCGGCTCACCTTCAAGAACCACGTCGGCTGCGGCCATACGTTCGCCGCCATCGACGCCGCGCTGGCCTTGCGCAGCCAGCATGCCCTGCGGGCGGAAGACATCTGCAGCGTGGCCGTGGCCACCTATGGCCCGGCCCTGGATATCGCCTGCTACACCGATCCTGCGACGGAAAACGAAGCCCGCTTCAGTCTTCGTTTCGTGGTGGCCACGGCCCTGGTCCATGGCAGCGTGCGGCTTTCGGCGTACACCCCGGAGCGACTGGCCGATCCCGCCGTTCGCGCAATGCTTGGGCGTGTCCAGGTGGCTGTGGACCCGCAAATCGACCGGGCCTTCCCGGGAAAGAGATCGGCGCGCGTGGAAATCGTCACCAGGGATGGCCGCTGCCATGGCTGGTTCCAGCCGGACCGCAAGGGCGATCCCGAGCTGCCTCTGTCGGATGGAGAGCTGGAGGACAAGTTCATCGAGCTTGCCGCGCCCGTCGCCGGCGAGGGACGTGCCCGGCAACTGCTTTCCAACATCTGGGAGCTTGAACGGGCGGGCTGCCTTGCAGGCCTTGCAGCCTGACAGGGCTGCATCGTTTGTGGATTGCAGCCCGGCCTTCAGCAGGCCTGTGACAGCTGCTCCAGGATCGCCGGGTTCTCCAGGGTGGAGGTGTCCTGCACGATGGGCTCGCCGCGTGCAATGCTGCGCAGCAATCGCCGCATGATCTTGCCGCTGCGGGTCTTGGGCAGGTTGTCGCCGAACCGGATGTCCCGGGGCTTGGCGATCGGCCCGATCTCCTTGGCCACCCACTCCCGCAGCAGCCTGGCGATGTCGGCCGCCTCGGCGCCGCTGGGCCGCGAACGCTTGAGGACGACGAAGGCGCATATGGCCTCTCCCGTCGTGTCATCGGGCCGCCCCACGACGGCGGCCTCCGCCACCAGGTCGGTCATGGCCACCAGGGCGGACTCGATCTCCATCGTGCCCATGCGGTGGCCGCTGACGTTGAGCACATCGTCGATGCGGCCGGTGATGGTGAAGTAGCCGGTGCGCGCATCGCGGACCGCGCCGTCTCCCGCCAGGTAGTAGCGGCCCTTGAATTCTTCGGGAAAGTAGCTGGCGACAAACCGCTCGGGATGGCCCCAGATGTTCCTGATCATGGAGGGCCAGGGGCGCTTGATCACCAGGATGCCGCTGTCGCCCCAGGGCAGCTCGTTGCCGGCCTCGTCCACCACGGCGGCGGCAATGCCCGGGAAGGCCAGCGTGCAGGAGCCGGGCACGAGGTCCGTGGCTCCGGGCAGCGGCGTGATCATGTGCCCGCCCGTCTCCGTCTGCCAGAACGTATCGACGATGGGGCAGCGGCCCCCGCCCACCTGCTCGTGGTACCAGTGCCAGGCGGCGGGATTGATAGGCTCGCCCACGGACCCCAGGATGCGCAGGCTGCCCAGGTCGTAGCGCGCGGGATGCACCTGCGCATCGGCGTCGGCGGCCTTGATCAGCGAGCGAATGGCCGTGGGCGCCGTGTAGAAGACCGTCACCCCATGGGCCTCGATCATTTTCCAGAAGCGTCCCGCGTCCGGATAGGTGGGCACGCCCTCGAACACCACCTGCGTGGCGCCCAGCGCCAGCGGGCCGTAGGCGATATAGGTGTGGCCGGTCACCCATCCGATGTCCGCCGTACACCAGAAGACATCGCAGGGCTGCAGGTCGAAGGTCCAGGCGCAGGTCACGGCGGCATGCAGCAGATAGCCTCCCGTGGCGTGCTGGACGCCCTTGGGGGCTCCGGTGGAGCCCGAGGTGTAGAGCAGGAACAGCGGATGCTCGGCCTGCACCCATTCCGGTTCGCAGACATCGCTCTGGGCTGCGGTGATTTCTTCAAGCCACAGGTCCCGGGGCTGGTGCATGGCGATGGCGGCGCCCGTGCGCCGTGCCACCAGCACGTGGCGGACCTGCTCGCAGCCGGGCTGGGCCAGGGCCTCGTCCACGATGCTCTTGAGGGGCAATTGCCGTCCTCCCCGCACTTGCTGGTCGGCCGTGATGACGGCGCAGGCCCCCGTGTCCGCAATGCGGTCGCGCAGCGCCGTGGCGGAGAAGCCGCCGAATACCACGCAGTGAATGGCACCTATGCGTGCACAGGCCTGCATGGCGGCCACGCCGTCAATCGACATGGCCATGTAGATGACGACGCGGTCGCCCTTGCCGACGCCCAGGCTGCGCAGGGCGTTGGCCAGGCGATTGACCCGGGCAAGAAGCTGCGCATAGGTCACCTGCGTCACCGCGCCGTCATCGGCTTCGAAGATGAGGGCCGTGCGCTCGCCCAGCCCCCGCTGGATGTTGCGCTCCAGGCAGTTCCAGCTGGCGTTGAGCGTGCCGTCATTGAACCATTCGTAGAACGGGGCGCGGCTTTCATCGAGCACGCGCGTGAACGGGCGCTTCCACGCGACGAACTCGCGCGCGAGCCGGCCCCAGAACGCCTGGGGGTCGGCGTCCGCCTCCGCGACGAGCCGGTCATAGGCGGCGCGCCCGCTCACGCGCGCATTGCGGGCCAGTTCTGCAACTGGCGGATAGGACGGTGCAAGGTCTTGGCTCATGGTGGTTGTCTCCTGGGTCTAGAAATCAAGGGGGTCACGAAGCCGGTGAAAAAAGCTCAGGCGCAAAAGCTAAGGCGCAAAGGCTCAGGCGCAAGGCCCCGGGGCGTCAGTCCCCGCAGTGCCGGTCTATCCAGCCGGCAATGGCCGCCGCGCTGCGGAAGTCGTCGCAGGAGCGGGCCGGAATGTCCGGATGGCGCTGGTTCCACAGGCGTGCCAGCGCCTGGCCGGGGCCGATTTCCAGAACGCACCGCACCTGGCGTGCGGCAATGCTGTCCATGCAGTCGTCCCAGTGCACCGTGCCCGCTATCTGCTCGGACAGGGCTGCACGGGCGCCTGCGGCGTCACGCACCCGCCGGGCCGTGTTGCTGAAAAGCGCCACGGCGGGCGCGTGCACGGCCACCTGGCCCAGGTCCTGTGCGAAGGCCTGTGCGGCCTGTCGCATCCACGGGGTGTGGGAAGCCACCTGCACGCGCAGCCGGGTGGCATGCGCGCCCTGGCGCACTGCCAGCGCCTGCGCCTGCTCCAGCGCCGCATGGGGGCCGCCCAGGATGAGGTTCTCTGGGCCGTTGCGTATGGCCACGGCCAGCCCGGTCGTCTCCAGCAAGGCGGCCATGCGTGCGGGCGGCAGGCCGCTGACGGCCAGCAGCCCGCCGCCGGGCATCTGCTGCGCGCAGCGGTCCATGGCCGCCGCGCGGCGCGTGGCCAGGGCAACGATGTCGCAGGCATCCAGCGCGCCCGCGGCACCGAACGCGGGCAGTTCCCCCACGCTGTAGCCCGCCACGGCCGAAGGCGCGGGCAGTTGCGGGGACAGCTGCATCCACGCGGCCATGGCCAGGCCCGCCAGCAGGGGCTGGGCCACGGCGTTGGACTCGGCCCACGGCGCATCGGCCAACCTGTCGCGCCAGTGCGAAACCTGCAGCTGTTCGCAGACTGCCTGTGTCCATGCATCGTCCGCCAGCCAGGGAAGCATGGCGGGATGCTGCGTACCCTGGCCCGAAAACAGCAGTGCAAAGCTCATGGCCGCTCGCAGACGCGCAGCACCCAGCAGGCCGCCGCCAGGGTATCGGCCGCGCCGCCCGGCGAAAGGCGGTGCGCCACGAAATCGTCGCAAATGGCCTGCGCCCTGGACAGGCCTTCGGGATGCGCGCATCCGCCCGCCTGGAGAAAGCGCCGCGCGGCATCCTGGCCATGGCGCAGCCCCTGCATGCCCGCGCGGTGGGCCAGGTTGCAGTCGTCCAGCACCGCCATGATGTGGAACAGGGCCTCCAGCCGCGCCAAGGAGGCGGGCAGCCCGCTGGCATGCGCTCTGGCCAGCGCCGGCACGGCGGTCTCGAACAGGACGGGGAAACCCAGGGCCGCCTCCTGCGAGGCGCCCCGCAGGCCGTGGCGGCGCGCGGCGATGCCGCCGGGCAGGGCGGAGGTCCGCAGGCTGCGCTGCTGCAGCGCTTCCCCCCAGTGGCGGCACAGGGCCTCGCGCAGCCATGCGGCGCCGGGAATGCAGGCCTGCTCGGCCAGCACCGCGCCGCCGGCCGCGCACAGCAGGCCCAGCATGAAGACGGCGCCACGGTGGGTGTTGATGCCGCCGGTGGCGGCCAGCATGCGCTGCTCCGCCTCGATGCCCAGGCGCTCCAGCACGGGAAACGATGCGCCCTGGCTGCCTGCCTGGGCCATTTTGGGGAAGTAGCTGCGCAGCGCGAACAGGCTGCGCATGAAGCTGTGGGCATCCATGTCGTCATGGCTGCCGCGGTCCACCAGGGTCACCAGGCCGGGCTTGGGTGTCAGCGACAGCTCGTCGTAGAGGGCCAGCGTGGCCGCGCGGCCGATATGCCCGGTCGATGGCAAGGCCCGGGCAGGGTGGAGAAGGGCAGGTTTCATGCAGGAACTCCAGGCGCCGCAGCCGACGCACACCAGTCATGGTCTTCACGCAGTGCCACCCCGTGCAGGCCCTTGACCAGGACCGATCGCACCCCGCCTGCACGCCAGGCGGCCCATTCGCGCCAGGCCACGGCCCAGCCGCCGGGAAACACCAGCTCGGCATCCACGCGCGGGCCTTCCTGCGGCATGGCCTGCAGCAGGCTGGCCAGCCGATCGCCCTGTTCGGCGCCATCGACCGGCACCCAGAGGTCGATGTCCGAGCCGGGCCGCAGATAGGGCAGGCCCGTGATGCACTGCCACCCGTGGCTGCCGAAGACAAAGCCCGTCGCCCCGGCCGTGTGCAATCGCTGCTGCAACGAGTCCAGCGCCTGCCGCAGGGCGCCGGACACCGCCAGGGGCGAGGCCATCAGCTCGTCCAGCGAGGGAAATTCGCGGGTGCCCATGGCCGCGCCGCGCGCCACATCGAAGCCCATGCGCCGCCGCTGCCAGCGCCCGGGCGCAGGCAGGCCCAGCGCCATCAGGCCGGCGGCGGCATGCTCGGCCGACTGCCGCGCGACCACCAGCGGCAGTGCATGGTCGCGCCAGTGCGTGAGGATCTCGCGCGCCTGCGCATCCCAGGGGCGTTCCAGCAGGTCCGCCCAGGCCTGCGGGCCGAGGTTCACCAGCTGGTGGCGGTGCAGGGTGTCCAGCATGCTGCGGCCTGCCTTCATCCAGCGGCCAGAACGCGCTGCACCACCTCGGCGGCCAGCTTGCGGCCGCCGCGCTCGGCGCCGTCCAGGGCGCGCATGTCCTCGCGCGGGCTGTGGGCCAGGGCGTCGCGCAGCGCCGCCTGCAGATCGCCTTGCCACAGGCCGCGCACGCCGCCCATGGCCACGTAGTTGCCCACGCCGGGCGCGAACACCGGGTTGGACTCGGACAAGGCATTGAGCAGGGACTCGGGCAGCTTGGTGATGCGCGACATGGCGGGGATGCGCATCACGCGGATCTCGGCCTCGGGCAGGGCGTAGCAGGCATCGGCGATCAGGCCCGAGGTGATGAAGCCGCCCGACAGCGCCTGGTCATAGACCAGGCCGATGACGCGGTGGCCCCGGCGCCGTGCCAGGTCGATGCAGGTGCCCAGGTGGGCCATGGCACGGTTGATGCCCAGCAGCTCGTCATGGCGGCGCAATTGCTGGCCCTGCGTGTCGATCAGCAGCACGATGGGGCGGCCAGGGTGCGCGCCGACCGTCTCCAGCACCACGCGGGCCTGGGCCAGGGCCAGCCGCACGCCGATGGGCGCGTGGCCCGTGGTGCCGACGATGGCGAGGGGCTGGCCATCGAACACGGCGTGGCCTTCGAGGAAATCGTCGTTGGCGTGAATCTGGTGGCCCGGGCCGAACAGGTGCTCGGCAAGTGTGTTCCATTGCATGGCGGCTACTCCTGTGAAATGCCCGTGGCGGGCGTCGTGCGCAAGGCACGCACGGCGGCGGCGTCCAGGTCGGGCACGCGCCAGGCGTCGGGCACGCCCAGGGCCTGCCACAGGCGCATGGCCTCGTCCTGCGGGCCGATGGCGCTGCCCGCCTTGAGGGCGTCCAGGGTGTCCAGCCGCGCGCGCAGCAGCGCATGCTCCTGCAGCAGCCCTTCAAGGGTCACCGGACGGGAGTGGTCCAGCGCGGCGATGGCGGCGGCGCGGAAGGCCTCGACATCGTCGGCCACCAGCGCATCGCAGTCGCCGCACAGCCAGCGGTGCTTGCCGCCGGTGGTGCGCCAGACCAGGGCGCGGTCGCGCGCATCGAATTCATCGACGCCGTGCGAGGCCTCGATCACCTCCGGTCCCGACATGGCCAGGCGGCCGATGTCGCTCATCACCACCTGGTCGGCGCAGCGCGCCACGATGCCCATGCCGCCGAAGCAGCCGTTGGCCCCGCCGATGAGGACCACCACAGGGATGCCCGAGGCGCGCACGTCCAGCAGGGCGCGCATGACCTCCGACACCGCGATCAAACCGGCATTGGCCTCATGCAGCCGAACGCCGCCCGACTCGGCCAGCAGCAGCACGGCCGCGGGCCGCTCCAGCAGGGCGCGGCGCAGCAGGCCCACGAGCTTGGCGCCATGCACCTCGCCCACGCCGCCACCCATGAATTCGCCCTCCTGCGCGGCCACGAACACCGTGCGCCCGCCCAGCAGGCCCCGGCCGATGGCCACGCCGTCGTCAAAGGCGCTGGGCACGCCCAGCTGTGCCAGATGGGGGCTGGTCAGACGCTCGGAGGGCGGCAGCCATTCATGGAAGCTGCCGGCATCCAGCAGCTTCGCCAGGCGCTCGCGCGCCGTGCATTCCGCGTAGCTGATCATGGCTGGCCTCCCTGCAGTTCGGCCAGGGCCTGGTCCAGCCGCAGGCTGACCACGGCCGGCGTGGCCCCCATGTCGTTGATGGACACGCGCACGCCGCCCACGGGGTGGCGCTCGCGGAAATCCTCCACCACGGCCTGCCAGATGGCACCGAAGCCGTGTGCCGAGGTCTGCACCTGCACTTCGCAGCCATCGCCGCCCGTGCTCTCCAGCATCACCTCCAGGTTGCCCGAGCCGACCACGCCGACCAGGACGGGGGCAAAGGCGCCGGCCGGCCGGCCGCCTGCGAAGCAATAGCTCAGGGACTCCAGCCCTGCGGGTATCTCGCTCATATCGTCTCTCCTACCAGTTCCTGAATCGGCGGGGAGGCTGGTACAGCCCGCCCGAGGCCTGGGCCAGATCGCGCATGCTGCGCGCGGCCAGCAGATTGCGCGTGGCCTGGCGCGGGTCGATGCCCAGGTCCTGCGCACGGCGGATCACCCCGCGGTCGCGCAGGTTCTCCACCATGCGACGGTCGCGCGCCAGGCCCACGGCCGTGTAGCCGGCCACGCCGCGGATGGCCTGCTCGCGCTCTTCGTCGCTGCGGCACAGCAGCAGGTTGGCAATGCCTTCCTCCGTCAGGATGTGGGTCACGTCCTCGCCGTAGATCATGATGGGCGGCAGGTCCATGCCGGCCTGCTCCTGCAGCGTCCAGGCGTCGAGCCGCTCCACGAAGGCGGGCTGCATGTGCTCGCGGAAGGTCTCCACCATCTGCACCACCAGCTTTTGCCCGCGCGGCGTGCCTGCCGCACCGCTGCGGCCCGCCCGCGCCTCGCGCCCGGCCTTGAGCCAGGCGGCGCTGGCATGGCGCCGGCCGCGCGCGTCCGCGCCCATGTTGGGGGCGCCGCCGAAGCCGGCAATGCGCCCCAGCGTCGCGGTGGAGCTGTTGCCGTCCAGGTCGATCTGCAGCGTCGAGCCGATGAACAGGTCGCAGGCATAGTGGCCGGCCGCCTGGCAGAAGGCGCGGTTGCTGCGCAGGCTGCCATCGGCGCCGGTGAAGAACACGTCCGAGCGCGCCCGGATGTAGTCCTCCATGCCCAGCTCGGAGCCGAACGAATGGATGGACTCCACCCAGCCGGCCTCGATGGCCGGTATCAGCGCCGGATGCGGGTTCAGCGCCCAGTGCCGCGCAATGCGGCCCTTCAGCCCCAGCGATTCGCCATAGGTCGGCAGCAGCAGCTCGATGGCCGCCGTGTCGAAGCCGATGCCATGGTTCAGGCGCTGGACCTCGTACTCGGCGTAGATGCCCTTGATGGCCATCATGGCCATCAGCACCTGGATTTCGCTGATCTGGGCCGGGTCGCGCGTGAACAGCGGCTCGATGACGTTGGGCCTGGGCGCCTGCACGACGAAATGCACCCAGTCCGAGGGAATGTCCACGCGCGGCAGCGCCGTGGTGGTGCCATCCACCATCTCGTTGACCTGGGCGATGACGATGCCGCCCGAAAAGGCCGTGGCCTCGACGATGGCCGGCGTGTCCTCGGTGTTGGGGCCGGTGTACAGGTTGCCCTGGGCATCGGCCGCGTGGGCCGCCACCAGGGCCACCTTGGGCGTCAGGTCCACGAAGTAGCGCGCGAACAGCTCCAGGTAGGTGTGGATGGCCCCGATCTCCAGCTGCCGGGCCGAGACCAGTTTGGCCAGCCGCGCCCCTTGCGGGCCGGAGAAGCTGAAGTCCAGCCGCCGCGCGATGCCGTTTTCAAACACATCCAGGTGCTCCGGCAGCGCCAGCACCGACTGCACCATGTGCAGGTCGTGCACCTGCTGCGGATCGAGCTGGACCAGGGCGCGGGCCAGGAAGTCGGCCTGCTTCTGGTTGTTGCCTTCGAGGCAGACGCGGTCGCCGGGCGCCAGCACCGCGTGCAGCAGCTCGGTGATGGCGCCGGCATCGACGCGCTTGCCGGCCAGGCGCGGCCCGAGGGCGGCCTGGGCGCGCGCCAGCCTGGCGGCGCGCTCCCCGGCTTTGAGGTTCCAGGAGGGGTCAGTCATGGGATATCAGGGGTTGGCGTGACATGGAGGGGGCAGGGGGCGGGCGTTCCGTCGAAGTGCCTGGCTAGAGGACCACGAACAGCAGCCACACGAGCAGCGGCGCCACCAGGGTGACAAGGCCGCCGTAGACCATCAGCTGGCGGAAGAAGCGGTCGCGGTCCACGCCCTTGGCATTGGCCAGGACGAGGGCGCCGTTGGTCGAGAAGGGGCTGACATCCACGATGGTCGAGGACACGGCCATGGCCGCGATGAAGCCGACGGCGCTCACATCGGAGCCACCCTGCAGGAAGGGCACGGCCAGCGGAATCAGCGAGCCCAGCACCGCCGTCGAGGAGGCGAAGGCCGACACCACGGCGCCCACGAAGCACAGCAGCAAGGCCGCCACCAGGGGCGAGGTCAGCTGCGCCACGCTGTGGCCGACGAAGTCGATGGTGCCCATCTTGTCCATCACGCCCACATAGGTGCTGACACCCACGATGAGCATGATCTCGGGCCAGGACACCTGGCCCAGCGCGCGTTTTTGCAGGTTGGGCGCCATCAGCGTCAGCACCAGGCCGATGGTGATGGAGACAAAGCCGATGTCCTGCTTGAAGAACAGGGTGAGGACCGCGAGCGCCAGCAGGCCGACCACGGTGGCCACCTGGTAGCTGCGCGATTGCGGGGCGGCGTCCTGTTCAGGGGCGGCGCGCATCAGCGAGTCGCTGGAGCGTGCAGCCGTGTTGCGCTCCTCGGACAGGGCCTCGCCTTCGGCGTCGCCATACACCTGGGCGCCGCCCTGGGCATGCGAGACGCGCGGCGTGGCGGGCACGCTGCCATCGGCATCGGCCTTCATGCGCATCAGCCGGGCGCCGCCCATCAGGAAGAACAGCAGCACGGCCACGGCCAGGTTGACCCCCATGCTGGCCAGCATGGTGGCCATCTCGTTGAGCGGCAGGCCCGCCTTGGCCACGATCTTGTTGGTGATGCCGCCGTAGATGCTGATGGGCGAGAAGCCGCCGCCCTGCGCGCCATGGATCACCAGCAGACCCATCATCAGCGGATTGATGCCGTACTTGGCGGCAAAGCCCAGGGCAATGGGCGCGATGATGGCCACGGCCGCAGGGCTGACGGCGCCCACCGCCGTCAGCAGGGCCGCAATGAAGAACATGATCCACGGTATGGCGGCAATGCGCCCGCGCACGGCGCGCACCGCCATGCGGACCAGCCAGTCGATGGTTCCGTTGTTCTGCGCCAGCGCGAACAGGTAGGTGATGCCCGCCAGCGTCAGAAACAGGTCGGCGGGAAAGCCGCCAATGATGGCCTTGGTCCCCATGCCGGCCACCAGGGTGCCGACCAGGAAGGCCCCGACAAAGGCCAGCAGGCCCATGTTGATGGGCAGTGCCGTCGCCAGGACGAACATGCCTATCAACGCGCCAATCGATATCCAATGGGAATTCATGCGATGTCTCCGGTTTTTTATGCGCCTGCAATACGTGTGCATGCTGGTATGCACGGTACGCGGCGGCCCGGAGCGCATCAATAAAGCGCGAGCGCCAACAATTACGCAGAGAGAAACAATGAAGGGTTAACCCGGCGAAGCGGGGCTGTCGCCCCCGGCATGCCGCCGGGTCAGCCGAGCTGCCCGTCCGCGAGGCGGCACACGCTGAGCAGGGCCAGCAGGTTGGGGTCGCGTTCGCGGGAGCGCAAAAAGGTCAGCACGATGGTCTGGCGCATCAGATACCTGGCCTGCAGCGGTATCAGCTGCACCTTCTGCGGCATCACGCCGCGCACCCGCCCGGGCAGCAGCGTGTAGCCGACGCCGCCGCTGACCAGGTTCATCAGCGAGAAGATGTCATCCGTCTTCATCACCACGTTGGGCGTGAAGCCGGCCACCCGGAAGGACTCGATGAAGCCGCCATAGGTCGCAAAGCCTTCGCCCAGGCTCACGAAGTTCTCGCGCGCCATGGCGCCCAGATCGACCTCGGCCAGATGCGCATAGGGCGATCCCACGGGCGCGGCAAAGAAAATGTCGTCCTCGAACAGCAGCTGCGTCTGCATGTCGGCGGCGTTGTCCGGCATGGCCATCAGCGCCGCGTCCAGCGTTCCGTTGCGCAGCCGCTCCAGCAGGCCGGCGTTCGAGCCCAGCACCAGTTCGGTCTGCAGATCGGGGCGGCGCAGCTTCAGCGCCATCACCAGCGCCGGCACGGTTCGGTTGGTCAGGGAGTACAGCGAGCCGATGCGGATGCGGTCCGCCGAGTAGCCTGCCACCTCGCGCGTGGCGCGTATGCCCTCGGACATGGTGGCCAGCACTTCCCTGGCGACATCGGCCAGGGTCTGCGCTGCCTCGGTGGGCTTGAGGTTGCGCCCCTCGTGCCGGAACAGGGCGCAGCGCATGCCGGCCTCCAGCGCGTGCAGTGCGCGGTGCACGCTGACCGAACTGGTCTCCAGCCGTTCCGCCGTCTTGGCGAGATTGCCTGTCTCCAGGAAGGCGAGCAGCACCTCGAGTCTGCGGAAGGTTATTTCGTCATCGATTCTCAGGCTCATGGCAACGTCACGCTCTCATCGTGGGGGACGGGCGGATTGTGGCGTTGATCGCGTTGCGTGCACAGACTCCGGTCTGTGCGGGGGCCGGGGCCCCGGGCGGCTCACGATGCGGATTGGCTGCGCTGGATGCTGCGGATGTCGAAGGCGCCGCCGGTCTGGGCCTGATCGCTGGTGGTGACGGCCTGCTTGCCGAGCAGGGGGAAGACCAGCTCGGCAAAGCGGATGGATTCCTCCAGGTGCGGGTAGCCCGAGAGCACGAAGCTGTCCGCGCCCAGCGCGGCGTACTCGCGCAGGCGCTCGGCCACGGTGGCCGCGTCGCCGACCAGGGCCGTGCCCGCGCCGCCGCGCACCAGGCCCACGCCGGCCCAGAGGTTGGGCGCCACCTCCAGCCGGTCGCGCCGCCCGCCGTGCAGCGCGGCCATGCGCGACTGGCCCACGGAGTCCATGCGCGCATAGCCGGCCTGGGCGCGGGCGATGTCCTCGTCGGTGAGCTTGCTGATCAGGCGCTCGGCATCGGCCCAGGCCTCCTCGTTGGTCTCGCGCACGATGACGTGCAGCCGCACGCCCAGGCGGACCTGGCGGCCCTGCTGCGCGGCGCGGCGGCGGATGTCGGCGAACTTTTCGGCCACGGCGGCGGGGGGCTCGCCCCAGGTGAGGTAGGCGTCCACCTGGCGCGCGGCCAGGTCGTGGGCGGCGTCCGAGGAGCCGCCGAAGTACAGCGGCGGATGCGGCTTTTGCACCGGGGGAAAGAAGTTGCGGCCCTGCTTGACCTTGAAGTATTTGCCGTCGAAGTCCACGGCCTCGCCGGCCAGCAGGCGGCGCCAGATGGTGAGGAACTCATCGGCGTAGGCATAGCGTTCGTCGTGGGCCAGGAAGATGCCGTCGGCCTCCAGTTCGGTGGCATCGCCCCCGGGCACCACGTTGAGCAGCAGGCGCCCGCCCAGGGCCTGGTCCAGCGTGGCGGCCTGGCGAGCGCTGGACACGGGCGCGCCCAGCGAGGTGCGCAGGGCCACCAGCAGCTTGATGCGCTGCGTGACGGGCACCAGGCTGGAGGCGACCACCCAGGGGTCCAGGCAGGAGCTGCCGGTGGGGATCAGCAGGCCGTCGTAGCCCAGCTCCTCGGCCGTGACGGCGATCTGGCGCATGTAGGCGTTGGTGGGTGCGCGGCCGAAGTCGGAGGTGCCGAGGTAGCGCGTGTCGCCCGAGGTGGGCAGGAACCAGAAGATGTCTGGCGATGCGTGGGTGTCTTGGCTCATGGGATCTCCGGGGACGATGGAAAAGACGGTGGCGCGGCCTCGCCCGGCACCTGGCCCAGGCGCTGCAGCCGCGCGCGCACCACGCTGCGGCTGATGCCCAGCTGGCGCGCGGTCTGCACCTGGTTGCCGCGGTTGCGCTGCCAGGCCTTGAGCAGCAGGGCGCTCAGCACGTGCTGCTCCAGGCCTTCGGCATGCACGTCGCACAGGCTGTCCAGCGCTTCGCCCAGGGCCAGTTCGGCGGCGGCGGCCTGGGCGCCGTGTTCGGCCTCGCGTGTGGGGACGGGATCGGGCTCGCCCTGGCTGCTGGCGATGTGCAGGTCGCCCGCGCCGATGTGCATGCCCTGGGTCAGCAGCAGGCTGCGGTGGATGACGTTCTCCAGCTCGCGGCTGTTGCCGGGCCAGTCGTGCTCCAGCAGCTTGCGCTGCGCGTCCTGGCTGAGTGCCATGGGCGCGTAGCGCATGCGCTGGCAGTAGCTCGCGATGAAGTGGCGCGCCAGCGGCAGGATGTCGGCCGGGCGCTGGCGCAGCGGCAGCACGGTGAGGGTGACGACATCGAGCAGGTAGTACAGGTCTTCGCGAAAGCGCCGCGCTGCCACCTTGGTGTGCAGCGGCGCGCTGCTGGCCGCGAGCACGCGCACGTTGGCCGGCGTGCGCTGGCTGGCGCCGATGCGGGTGACCGCCTTGTCCTGCAGCACGCGCACCAGCTTGCTCTGGATGTGCAGGGGCAGGTCGTCGATCTCGTCCAGCAGCAGGGTGCCGCCGTGGGCGTCCTCGAAGCGGCCGGGCAGGTTGCCGAAGGCACCCGTCAGCGCACCGCTTTCGTGGCCGAAGAGCTCGGCGTTGATCAGGGCCTCGGACAGCGCGCCGCAGTTGACGGCGACAAAGGGGCCGTGGCGGCGCGGGCTCAGGCGGTGGATGTGGCGGGCCACCATTTCCTTGTCGGCGCCGCTGTCGCCCAGGATGAGGACGCCGGCCTCGCTGGCGGCCACCTGTCCCATGGTCTTGAGCAGGGCCTGCGAGGCCGGGTCTTGCAGTATCCACGGCGCGGGCGCGGCGCCGTCATCGTGCGCGGCAGAGGCTGCGGGCGCATGCACCGTTGCAGGTACGGGCGCAGGTGTTGCCGAGGGCTTGCCGGGCGGCCAGGTGGGCAGACGGGTGTTCATGGCGCGGCGTCACGAGTAGAAGCTGGGCTGCGGATGGGTTCCGTTGAGCACCCAGTCGCCCAGCTCCTGCAGCTTGTAGTGCAGCGGGTCGTGCAGCGTCTGCGTGCGCAGGTTGCGCCAGAAGCGGTCAAAGCGCAGCGCCGCGTGCGTGGCGCGCGCGCCCGTGGCCTCGAAGATGCGGCTGGACAGGTCCAGCCCCGAGCGCGTGGTGGCAATCTTGGCGGCCGTCACGGCCACGGCGACTTCGCCGCGCTCGTGGACGGTCAGCGCCGGGCCCCGGCGCCAGGCGGCGTCAAAGCGCTGCGCGGCCTGCAGGGTCAGCAGGCGCGCGCCTTCCAGCGCGGCCCACAGCTCGCCATACAGCGCCTGGATGTGGGGGTCTGCGCTGGCTGCATCGGCAGGGGACTTGAACCAGGGCCGCGCCTCGTTCAGCGTGTAGCCGCGCGCCTGCTCCAGCGCACCCTGGGCAATGCCCAGGAACAGATGGGCCAGGATGAGCTGGGCCAGCAGCGGGCGCAGCGCGGCATGCGGCGTAGACAGCGGGCCGGGGTCCAGCAGCAGCTCGGCCGCCTCCACGCGCACGCGCTCGAACAGGGCCGAGCCGCTGTCGGTCTGGCGCTGGCCCATGTTGTCCCAGTCGCGCAGCAAGGTGATGCCCGTGCGCTCCGTGGGCACCACGCCGATCAGCAGCTGGCCGCTGTCGGCATCGATGGCCGAGGCCACCAGCATCTGCGAGTCCAGCGCGCCCGAGGTGAAGCTTTTCTTGCCCGAAAACTCCCAGTGGCCGGGCTGGCGCGTGGCCGTGGTGCGGCGGTCCAGAGGGTTCAGCGTATTGCCCCAGAACCAGCGGTGGCGCGCCGTCTGCAGCAGCCAGGGCCGCCACTGGGCGGGCTGGCCGAACAGCTGCACGGTGGCCAGGTGCAGGTGCTGGAAGCCGTAGACATGGGCCAGCGAGCCGTCTGCCGTGGCCAGAATGCGCACCGTCTCCAGCGTCTGCACCCAGTCCGCGCCCAGGCCGCCCAGCTCGCGCGGAATGCTCAGTGCCAGCAGGCCGCTGGCGCGCAGCGCATCGCGCTCGGCCTTGGGCGTGCCACCTGCGGCATCGCGCCGGGCCGCCGTGGCGGCAAGGCGCTGCGCCAGATCCTGCGCAGTGGCTATCGGGTCCGCAGGGACGGCCTGTGCCTGGCTCACGCGGGCTGCCCGGCCAGGGCCAGGTCGGCGGCTTCGGGAACGGGCCGCTGTGCCTCGGCTTCGGCCTGGGCCTGGGCCTGCACCAGCTGCTGCAGCGCACCGCGCAGCACCGGGGCCGACAGCTGCACGGTCAGCTCGATGCGCTGGCGCAGCGATTCGCTGTGCACCTGGCCGTCCTGGATGTCCTCGGGCGTGGAGTACACGCCAATGGGCAGGGTGAGTGCCGAGAAAAAGCCGAACAGCGGGCGCAGCTGGTGGTCCAGGATGAGGGCGTGGCGCGGGCTGCCGCCGGTGGCGGCCAGCAGCACGGGCGTGCCCTGCAGCGCGTCCAGGTCGATGAGGTCGAACAGGTGCTTGAGCAGGCCAGGCAGGCTGGCGCGGAAGACCGGCGCGCCGACGATGAGGAAGTCGGCCTGCTCGATGGCCTCGATGGCCTGCAGCGTGGCCGGCGGCAGGTCGTTCTTGGACAGGGCCGCGCCCAGATGGGGCTGCAGGTCCAGCAGGTCGATGACCTGTGCCTGCAGCGGCAGCTCCTGGCCCAGGCGGGCATGCAGGGCGTCCAGCAGGACACGGGTGCGGGAGGGGCGGCTCAGGCTGCCATTGACGATGACAGTCTTCAGCGATCGGCTCATGGAAACTCCTTGGCGTGGGTTCCAGGAGGCAGCGCGGCATGCGGTTTGCGAAGACTGCCAGCCCGGATGAGGTGGGATGGATGCCTTCATTACAGGGCCGAACGCCGGTATGGCGAAAGAAACTTAACGCATTTGCTTATCGGTTTGGGTGCCTTGGCAAGTGCTTGTTTCTGAAAGGGATTTTGTGGCGCATGGCATGTGCTAATGCGTTCTGGCGATATGCGCACGGCCGCTGCGCCCGTCCCTGCGCAGCGCGGCCGCGCAAGGGCTTTCAGCCCGCCACTCCCGCCACGCCCACGTGCCAGTAATAGATGGGGTCGGCGCCGTTGAGCAGGATGTCGCCCGCCGAGCGGGCCTTGTACAGCACGGGGTTGTGCGAGGCCAGGGTGCGCGCATTGCGCCAGTGGCGGTCCAATGCCAGGTCTTCGGACAGGGCGCTGGAGCCGCCCACCTCGAACAGCCGCGCGGCCGCCTGCAGCACGGGATCGACCACGGCCACCTGGGCCTGGGCCGTGCGCAGCTCCAGGGCATGCAGCTGCTGCAGCGGCACCTCGCGCCCGGCCTCGCGCTCGCGCGCGATGCGGCCCAGTTCGGCGGCCACGTCGGCCACGGCCAGGCCTGCGATGTAGGCCGTGCCGGCCAGTTGGCCGACGATGTGCTGCACCAGCGGATCGTCCTTGGGCAGGGTGGCGCTGCCGTGGCTGAACACGCGGCGGCGCGCCTGCACATAGGCGATGGCATCGCGCTGCAAGGCCCGGGCAATGCCGGCCAGGGTGGCCAGGTGGGCCAGCTGGAAATAGGCCACCAGGGGCGTGGGCTGGGCGCGCGGGAAGCGGATCACGGCGTCGTCGGGCACGCGCACCTGGCTGAGCACGGTGGTGCCCGAGCCGGTCAGGCGCTGGCCAAAGCCGCGCCAGTCATCGAAGCGCTGCACGCCGGCCTCCGAGGTGGGCACGACGGCGTGCACGGTCTGGTCTTCCTTGCCCGGCTCCACCGCGCGCGCCACCACGGTCACCCAGTCGGCATACAGCGTGCCCGTGCTGTAGAACTTGCGCCCGTCCAGCCGCCACCAGCCGGGCTGCGCATCGGGCACCAGGGTGGTCTGCAGCGTGCCCAGGGTGCCCGTGCCCACCTCGGTGGTGGCATTGCCGAACACGGCGCCGCGCGCGGCCAGCGGCAGCCAGCGGGCCTGGGTGGCGGCATCGCGGTCGATGAGCACGCGGTCCAGAAAGCCGAGGTGCGGGCGCAGGATCTGGGCGACGTTGGAGTCGGCCTCGGCCAGCTCGGTCCACAGCGCGAACAGCTGCTCCACGCTGGCGCCGGCTCCGCCAAGGCGGCGCGGCACGCGCAGCGCGGTGAAGCCGCTGTCACGCAGCCAGGCGATGGGTTCATGGGCCAGGCTGCGCGTGCGTTCGCGCTCGGCCGCACCCTGGGCGATGCGGTCGAACACAGGGCGAAAGCGCGCCTGCAGGGATGGCAGCGAGGGCGCGTCTGGATCGGCCGGGCCGTCTGTGGTTGGGCCGGGCGCCGCGTAGGCCGCAGGCTCGGTGGCGCAGGGGAGGGTGGTGGTCATGGCTTTGCAAATTCAAAGGCCCGCCAACCCGGCCTGCCTGCAAGGCAGGGCCGGGCCACGGGCCGGTGGGGGAGGGTGGCTAAGGACTTCAACGCCGCCAGCGCGCGGCGGCGTGGCTGGCGGGCAGGCGGTCGCCCTGGCCGAACAGGCGCTGGCGCAGCGTGGCGTCCTCGCCGTAGCTGGTGCGGTAGCGGCCCCGGTTCTGCAGCTCGGGCACGACCAGGCGGGCGAAGTCTTCCCAGGTCTCGGGCGCGACGATGCGGGTCAGGTTGAAGCCGTCGATCTCGCCCACATCGATCCAGCGCTCCAGCTCGTCGGCCACCTGGGACGGGTCGCCCACGATGGTGGCGTAGCGGCTGCCCAGCGTGAACTGCTCCAGCAGCTTGCGCCGCGTGGTCCAGCCCTGCTTCTGGGCGGCCTGGGCCGCCGACTGGATGGCGTTGGTGTTGCCGAAGGAGATGGGGTCGTCCAGCCCGTACTGCGCAAAGTCCACGCCGGTGCTGGCGGCAAAGTGGGCCAGCCCGCTTTCCGCGCTGGCGTGGGCCAGGTAGTCGGCGTATTTCTCGCGCGCCTCGGCCTCGGTACGGCCGGGCACCACGGCCACGCCGGCGTAGATCTTGATGTCCTCGGGACGCCGGCCCGCGTCCACGGCGGCCTGGCGCAGCTGGCGCGAGGCCTCGCGCGCGGCCTCGGGCGTGCGCGCGCCGATGAAGATGCCCTCGGCATGCCGGCCCGCAAAGCGCAGCCCGCGCGGCGAGGTGCCGGCCTGGAACAGCACGGGCGTGCGCTGGGGCGAGGGCGCGCTCATGTGGATGGCGTTGGCGCGGTAGAACGGCCCCTCGTGCACCACCGGGTGCACCTTGCCGGGCAGGGCGTGGATGCGCCGCACCTTGTCGGCGATCACGGCGCCCTCTTCCCAGCTGCCTTCCCAGAGCTTGTAGGAAAGCTCCAGGAAGTCGTCGGCGCGGTCGTAGCGGCTGTCGTGCTCGGCCAGGCCGTTCTGGCCCAGGCCGCGCGCGCCGCTGTCCACATAGCCGGTGACGATGTTCCAGCCGATGCGGCCATTGGTCAGCTGGTCCAGCGTGGTCACGTCGCGCGCAAAGGTATAGGGCTGGTGCGCGCCCACGGTGGCCGTGAGGCCGAAACCGATGTGCCGCGTCACCGCCGCCATGGCCGAGACCAGCAGCCAGGGGTTGTTGACGGGCAGCTGTATGCCTTCGCGCAGGGTCAGGTCCACGCCGCCCTGGTAGACGTCGTAGTAGCCGACCACGTCGGCGATGAAGATGCCGTCGAACAGGCCTTCCTCCAGCACCCTGGCGATGTGGGTCCAGTAGGCCAGCGTGCCGTACTCGGTGGAGCGGTCGCGCGGATGGGTCCACAGGCCGTGGTGTATGTGGCCCACGCAGTTCATGTTGAAGGCGTTGACGTGGATGTGGCGCTTGGCTTGCGTCATGGGGCGGGTCCTGCAGTCCGTTGCGTCAGTTCTTCAACCAGGCCAGGCGGTAGAGCTTCTGGTCGTTCAGGTAGAAGGCGTGGATGGTCTTGCGCACCACGTCGGAGTTTTTGTAGATGTCCAGGAAGCGGGCGATGCGCGGGTCTGCCGCGCGGTCGCTGCGGGCCACGAACTGGATGGCCCAGGAGTCGTCCTCGTAGCTGGTGTAGGCCAGGCCCTTGCTGGCATCGAAGGCCTTGGAGGCGATGATGAAATACGGAAAGCCCTGGGCCAGGTCCACGTCGGGCGTGGTGCGCGCCAGCTGCGGGCCCTCGATCTCCACGAACTGCAGCTTCCTGGGGTTGGAGACGATGTCCGCCTGGGTGCCCAGCAGCCCGGTGTCGGGGCGCAGCGTGATCAGGCCCGCGTGCTGAAGCAGGCGCAGGCCGCGGCCCACGTTGACGGGGTCGCTGGCAATGGCCACCTTGGCGCCCGTGGGCAGGTCGGCCAGGGATTTGTGGCGCGTGGAGTACAGGCCCAGATAGGACAGGATGCCCGCCTGCACGCTGGTGAACTTGAAGCCCTTGCTGCGCGCTGCATTGGCCAGGTAGTTGCTGTTCTGGTAGTAGTTGAGGTCGATATCGCCCGCGTCCAGCGCCACGTTGGGCGTGGCCCAGTCGGTGAATTCCACCACCTGCACGTCCAGGCCCTGCTTCTTGGCCTCCTTGGCGGCGGCTTCCACCGAGTCCGCGAAGATGCCCGGCACCACGCCGATCTTCAGGGGCGCGGCCAGGGCGCTGCCCGCGAGCAGGGCAGCGCCCAGGAAGGCGGCCAGCCGGGGCCAGAGGTTGGGGGAGGTCGTTGTCATCATTGCATTCCTGTGTCGTTGATAAAGGTCAGAGCGCGCCATGGCGCGGCGGGCGTATGCCGTTGAGCACGTAGTTGCCCACGGCGTGGTATTTCCAGCGCACGGGGTCGTGCAGGGTGTGGGTGCGCGCGTTGCGCCAGAAGCGGTCCAGGCCCTGTCCCGCCAGGGTGGAGGCCGTGCCCGCCAGCTCGAACAGCTTGCTGCTGGCCAGCAGGCTGGCGCTGGTGCTCAGCGCCTTGGCCTGGGCCACGGCCACCGAGGCGGCGGCCACGCTGTCTTCCGTGGGCGCGCGCTGGGCGGCGTCCACGGCCAGGGCCGCGCGGGCCACCAGGGCATCGGCGGCGCGCAGGCGCACGTGGACATTGCCCAGTTGCTGCAGCAGCAGCGGGTCCTGCGTGGCGCTGGCCACGCCCGCGTCCACCCAGGGCCGGGCATGCTCGCGGATGAAGGGCAGGGCGGCCTGCAGCGCGCCGTGGCCAATGCCCGCGTCCAGGGCGGCATGGATGATCTGGGCGAAGGGGCCGATGGTGGTGGGCCGCTCGAAGGAACTGGTGAAGGGCACCACCCATTCGGGCTCCACGCGCACGCGGTCGAACTGCACGGAGCCGCTGCCCGTCACGCGCTGGCCGAAGCCGTCCCAGTCGTCGGTGACGGTGACGCCGGCCGCATCGCGCGGGATGAAGACCAGATACATGCGTTCGCCTTGCCCCGGCGCCTCTTCCTGCGCGCTGACCAGGGTGGGAATCCAGTGCGCGAACAGGGCGCCCGTGCAATAGAACTTGCGCCCCTGCACGAACCAGCCGCCGCTGTCGCGCAGCAGCCGGGTGCGGCGCTGGAAGTCGCGGTGGCCGATCTCGGCCAGCGCATTGCCCAGGCGTTCGCCGCGCAGCACACGGTCATAGAAGAAGGCCTTTTGCGCGGGCGATCCGCCCACGCGCAGCACTTCCAGCGAGTAGTAGTGGTTCTGCGGAATGTGGCCGAAGTTGCCATCGGCCGCCGCAATCAGGGCAATGGCCCGCGTCAGCGTGGCCGTGGACACGCCCGCGCCGCCGTACTCCCGGGGAATGGTGATGCCCCACAGGCCGCTCTGGCTGAACTGCTCCACCTCCTGCCAGGGCAGCAGGCGGTCGCGGTCGCGCGCCAGCGCGCCGGGGGCGATGAGGGCGGCAAAGCGGCGGGCCGCTTCCAGGGCCTCGGCCTCGCTGCCGATGATGTGGGCGGGCCGGGCCGGAGGCGCTGCGGGAGCGGGCTGGCTGCCCGGTGTGGAGGCCAGGGCCTGCAGCTCTTGGGTCGATGTCTGTGTCATGGCGGTCAGTTCCACTGGTGGCGGCGCGGCAGGGCGCCGTTGAGCAGGTAGTTGCCCAGCAGGTGGTATTTCCAGCGCACGGGGTCGTGCAGCGTGTGCACGCGGGCGTTGCGCCAGTGGCGGTCCAGGCGGTGGGCAGCGCGGCTGGCCGAGGAGCCGGCCAGCGCGAACAGGTGCTCGCCGGCCTGCAGCGCGGCCTCGGTGGTGAGGATCTTGGCCTCGGCCACGGCCACCGAGGCCTGGGCGCTGGCCTGCTCGTCCACCGCGCCACCAGCCGCTGCAGCAAGTGCATCCAGCGTGCGCGCGGCCTCCAGCAGCACGGCATGGGCTGCGTCCACCTCGATCTGCAGTTGGCCGACCTCGTGGATGAGGTGGGGATCGTCGCTGGCGCGCGCCACGCCGGAGTCCATCCAGGGCCGGCTCTTGTCGCGCACGAAGTCCACCGCGTCGCGCAGCGCACCCTGGGCAATGCCCGCGTCGATGGAGGCCTGGATCAGCTGCGACACCGGGCCGGACAGCGAGGGCGTGGCCTCGAACTGCCAGGCAGGCACCACGTCCTCGGGCTGTACCTGCACCTGGTCCAGCTGCACGCTGCCGCTGGCCGTGGTGCGCTGGCCGAAGGAGTCCCAGTCGTCGAACACGGTCACGCCCGGCGCATCGCGCCGCACCCAGACCTGCACGATGCGGCCTTCCTCGTCCTGGGCACGGAAGGGCACCCAGTGCGCGAAGGCCGAGCCCGTGGAGTAAAAGCGCGTGCCGCTGATGCGCAGGCCGCCTTCGGCATCGCGCGACAGGCGCGCCGTGGCCTCCAGCACATGGGCCGCGCGGCCCTTGCGTTCCGGCCCGGCATTGCCCAGGCGGTGGCCGGCCAGCACGTCGGCGAACCAGCGGCGCTTCTGGGACTCGCTGCCCATGTCCCGCAGGTTCTGCAGCACGGCGAAATGGTTCTGCGGAATCTGGCCCAGCGAAGGGTCGGCCGCGCACAGCGTGACGAAGACCTGGGCCAGCGTCTCGTACGAGGCGCCCAGGCCGCCGTAGGCGCGGGGCACGGTGATGGCGCCCAGCCCGCTGGCCGTGTGGCGCTCGATTTCCTGCCAGGGCAGGCGCCGCCCGTGGTCGCGGGCTGCTGCGTACACGCGCCATTCTTCGGCCAGGGCCTGGGCGGCCTGCAGGGCCTCGGCCTCGCTGGTGATGCGGTGCGGGGTGGAGGGCGGCAGGGGCAGGCGCCGCAGCGCCTCGCCCGGGGTGTGGTGTGTGTTGCCGGGCAAGGCTGCGCCCAGGGCATCCGGTGTGGTCATTCCGTGCCTCGTTGCTGAGTCGGTGGGGAGAGGGCCGCCAGGCGGCGGCCCCGGAGGGAAAGGCTTGGTGCCTGTTTTCAGCGTCAGCGGCTGCGCAGCCGGCGCACGTAGCGGTCGCCCAGCACCTGGACCACGGTGACCAGCGCGATCAGCACGGCAATCACCAGCAGCATCACCTGGGTGTCGAAGCGCTGGTAGCCGTAGCGGATGGCCAGGTCGCCCAGGCCGCCCGCGCCCACGGCGCCGGCCATGGCCGAGGAGCTGATCAGCGCCACCAGGGTGATGGTGAAGCCGCCCACGATGCCGGGCAGGGCCTCGGGCAGGTAGACGTGGCGCACGATGTCCCACTTGCGGCAGCCCATGGCCTGGGCGGCTTCGATGAGGCCGGGATCGACCTCGCGCAGGCTGACCTCGACGATGCGCGCAAAGAACGGCGTGGCGCTGATGGCCAGCGGCACGATGGCCGCCCACACGCCGATGGTCGTGCCCGTCACCAGCCGCGTGAACGGGATCAGCGCCACCAGCAGCACGATGAAGGGCGTGGCACGGAAGCCGTTGATCACGCTGCCCAGCGCGCGGTGCGTGCGCGGCGAGGCCAGGAAGCCGCCGGGCGCGGTGACGATGAGCAGCACCGCCAGCGGAATGCCCGCCGCCAGCGCGATGCCGCCCGAGACGCCGACCATCATCAGCGTGTCGGCCAGCGCGTTGCCATAGCGCTCAATGGGAATGGACAGATTCAGCGACATATCCGAGATCCTTGATGTCATGCGCAATGGCCGCCGGGCCCTGCGTCAATGTGTGCCAGTCATGCGCGGCCGTGCCGCCGCCCAGCGCGATCAGCAGCTGCCCCTGGGCATGGCCCTGGATGCGGTCCACGCCGCCATGCAGCAGGCGCACCCGGCCGCCCAGGGCCTGGGCGATGCGCGGGAAGTCGGGCTCCAGCCCGTCCTCGCCGCGGTAGGTCAGCTGCAGGATGCGTTCGTGGCGGCCTGCGGGCGCGTCGGGCAGCAGGCGCTGGCGCAGGTCGTCGGGCAGGCCGTGCTGCAGCGGTGCCAGCAGGGCGCGCGTGGCCGGGTGCTGCGGGTTGCCGAAGACCTTCCAGACCTCGCCCAGCTCGGCGATGCGGCCCTGCTCCAGCACCAGCACGCGGTCGGCGATCTCGCGGATCACGCTCATCTCGTGCGTGATCAGGACGATGGTGATGCCCAGCTTGCGGTTGATGGTGCGCAGCAGCTCCAGGATGGACTGCGTGGTCTCGGGGTCCAGGGCCGAGGTGGCCTCGTCGCACAGCAGGATCTCGGGGTCGGTGGCCAGGGCGCGGGCAATGCCCACGCGCTGCTTTTGCCCGCCCGACAGCCGGCTCGGATAGGTGTCTGCCTTCTCCTGCAGGCCCACCAGGGCCAGCAGCTCATTGACCCGCGCATTGATGCGTGCGCGCGGCAGGCCCGCCACCTGCAGGGGCAGGGCCACGTTGTCATGCACCGTCTTGGCCGACAGCAGGTTGAAGTGCTGGAAGATCATGCCGATGCGCCGGCGCAGCTGCACCAGCTGCGATTCGTCCAACGTGCCGATGTCCACGCCGTCGACCCGCACCTGGCCGCTGCTGGGCTGCTCCAGCCGGTTGATGGTGCGCAGCAGGCTGGACTTGCCCGCGCCGCTGCGCCCGATGATGCCGAAGACGCTGCCCGGCGCGATCTCCAGGCTGATGGCGTCCAGCGCCTGTACGGGACCGGCCGAAGACTGGTAGGTCTTGGCCACGCCGCTGAAGGCCACGGCGCCGGGTCCGCGGATGGATTCCCGCGTGGTGCCGGCCGCTGCCGATGAGCGCCTGCCCGCGTCATGGGCCGGCCTGTCCGCCTCGTGGGCCGGCCTGTCCGCCAGGGGCTGCCTGGCTGCAATGCTGGTTGACATGGCTGAAGTCCTCCCCGCGCCGCTCAGGGCTTGACCCAGGCCAGGTTGTACAGGCGCTTGTCGTTGGAGAAGGCGCGCTGGGCCTCGGCCTTCACCGCATCGGAGTTCTGGTAGATGCGGATGAACTTCTGCACCACGGGGTCCTGCGTGCGGTTGGCCTTGACCACGAACTGGATGGAAAAGCGCGCGTCCTCGATGCCCGAATATGCGAGCCCGCTGGACGGATCGAAGGCCTTGGCCGCCACGATGAAGTGCGGGTAGCCTTGGGCGAGGTCCACGTCGCCCGTGATGCGCACCAGCTGCGGCCCCTCGACCTCGACGAAGCTGAGCTTCTTGGGGTTCTCGACGATGTCGTCCAGGCTGCCCAGGTAGCCCACGCCGGGCTTGAGCTTGATCAGCCCCACCTTCTGCAGCAGCAGCAGGCCGCGCCCCTGGTTCACGGGGTCGTTGGCAATGCCCACCTTGCCGCCCTGCGGCACCTGGGCGATGGCCTTGTGCTTGAGCGAGTACAGGCCCACGTTGGCCAGGATGCCCGTGCCCGCGCTGGCCAGCTTGTAGCCGTTCTTCTGGATGGCGTTGTCCAGGAAGGGCTGGTGCTGGAAGTAGTTGATGTCCAGGTCGCCCGAGTCCACGGCCACGTTGGGCGTGGTCCAGTCGGTGAACTCCACCACCTGCACATCGATGCCCTGGGCCTTGGCCTCCTTGGCGGCCACGGCCACCGAGTCGGCGTAGGCGCCGGGCACCACGCCGATGCGCAGCTTGTCGGCAGCGTGGGCGGAGAACAGGGCCAGGGCGGCCAGCGGGGCGATCAGGGCACGGGAAAGCTTCATCGGGATCTCCGGAAAAAAAAGGGTTCGAAAAAGGCAGGAAGGGGCCGCGTCACGGCTTGCGCCACGGCAGGCTGTACAGCCTGTCGTTGGCGGCGAATGACTTGTGGATCTGCGCCTGCACGGCGCCCGAGGTCTGGTAGATGCGCACGAACTGCGCAATGCGCGGGTCCCGGGCGTTGTCCTGGCGCGAGACGAAGCGGATGGCGTAGTACAGGTCGTCAATGCCCGAATACAGCAGCGCATTGCCGGCCACCTGCGGCCGCCCGGCGTTGACGAAGTGGGCCGGGTAGCCCTGGGCCAGGTCCACATCGTCCAGCGCGCGCACCAGCTGCGGCCCTTCGATCTCGACAAAGCGCAGCCTGCGCGGGTTGGACACGATGTCGTCCAGCCCCGCGCGCGGGCCCTTGCCTTCGCGCAGCTGGATCAGGCCGGCCTTCTCCAGCAGCAGCAGGCCGCGCCCCTGGTTGACGGGGTCGTTGGCCACGCCCACGCGCGCTCCCTCCTTCAGGTCGGCAAAGCGCTGGGTCTTGAGCGAGTACAGGCCGATGTTGGGCAGCAGGCCCGTGGCCACGCTGGTGAAGGCATAGCCGCGCTCGCGGATGGCGTTGTCCAGGAAGGCCTGGTGCTGGAAGTAGTTGAGGTCGATGTCGCCGGCCGCCAGCGCCGTGTTGGGCGTGGTCCAATCGGTGAACTCGATGACCTGCACGTCCAGCCCCTGGGCGCGCGCCTCCTTGGCGGCGACCTCCACGGAGTCGGCCAGCGAGCCGGGTGTGACGCCTATCTTCAGCGCGGCGGCCGCCGCAAGGCCAGGCAGCGCCAGCGTGGCGGCGAGCGACCAGAGCAATGTGTTTCTGCGCGTGGGCAAGGCGTGGTTCCTCCAGCTCGGCCAGGCCCGGCGCCGGCGCCCACATGGCGCCTGCCGGCATGGCCTCTGAAGGCATTGCAACACCCGGCCCCGGCGCGCACCACGACGGAATTCACATTTCCTTATAGCGACTGCGAAGCGCTGCAAGGCCTTGTTTTGAAAGACTTTCCATGCCGCCTGCGCTTGAGCTTATTGCCGCAAGAGCTATGGATGGCTGCCGGTTGTGCGGCGGTGCAGCAATCGCCGTGGGCGACAGTCCACGCACGGACTGCGCCATCGCCGTGGGGGACAATGCAGCGGCGCCGCCCGCCACCGGTGCGCGGGCGGCGCCTGCAACACATGCACTACAGGATGGACAAGCAATGGAGATGAAGAACGCAAAGACGGCCGTGGTCACGGGCGGAGGAACCGGCGTGGGCAAGGCCGTGGCGCTGGCCCTGGCGGGCGCGGGCTACCAGGTGGTGGTGGCAGGCCGCCGCCAGGCGCCGCTGGATGAGACCTGCGCCGAGGCCCAGGCAAAGTACGGCGCGGGCGAGCGCATGCTGGGCATTGCCACCGATGTCAGCGATCCGGCTGCCGTGGAGCAGCTGTTCGCGCGCACGGTGCAGCGCTTCGGTCGCGTGGACCTGCTGTTCAACAACGCGGGCCGGGGCAATCCGCCCGGCTCCTTCCTGGACTGGACGCCCGAGCAGTGGCGCGAGGTGGTCGATGTCAACCTCAACGGCATGTTCTATTGCCTGCAGCAGGCGTTTCGCACCATGCGCGACCAGTCGCCGCGCGGCGGCCGCATCATCAACAACGGCTCCATCTCCGCGCATGCGCCGCGCCCCAATTCCAGCGCCTACACGGCCACCAAGCATGCCGTCATGGGCCTGACCAAGACCGCTGCGCTCGACGGCCGTGCCTACGACATCGCCGTGGGCCAGATCGATATCGGCAATGCCATGACCGAGCTGGCATCGCGCATGGCCAAGGGCGTGCCCCAGGCCAATGGCGAGATCGCGGTGGAGCCGCTGATCGACGCGGATGTGGTGGGCCAGTCCGTGCTCTACATGGCCAGCCTGCCGCTGGAGGCCAATGTGCTGTTCCACACGGTGATGGCCACCAAGATGCCCTTCGTGGGCCGGGGCTGAACCGGCAAAGGCAGGCCCTCAGGCCTGCACGCGGCGGCTCGCCGTCTCGGACGGGAGCTCGCCGAAGCGGCTGCGGTACTGGGCCGCGAAGTGGCCCAGGTGCAGGAAGCCGTATTTCTGCGCCACGTCGCGCACGCCGGAGCCGGCTGCGACGCCCGGGCCCTTGGCTGCCTGGAGTTCGGCGCGCACCCGGTCCAGCCGCAGCTGGCGCAGGAAATCCATGGGCCCCATGCCTGCGTGCTGGCGGAAGGCGGCCTGCAGCGTGCGCGCGCTGCAGCCAGCCTCGCGGCAGACATCGGCCAGCGACAGGGGCTGGTCGGCATGGGCCTGCATGTACTCCTGGGCCTTGCGCACGCCGCGCGGCAGCAGGCTGCGCCGGCTGTCCCCGGCCAGTGCGCGGCTGTGGCTGTGCGTGGCCGACATCAGCAGGCTGGTCAGCAGGTATTCCTCCGCATGCTGGGCCAGTGCCTGCGTGGCCTGCAGGGCGTTGCCCGCATCCAGCGTGTGCCGCAGGCAGTCGATGAAATGCACCAGCGGTGCCAGCGCCGGCTGGTCCAGCGGCACGCCCAGATCGAACACCAGCGGCCGGCCTGCGGGCGCCTGCAGCAGCGCCTCCAGCCGCGCCACCAGGGCCGGGCGGGCCATGCGCACGATCAGGTGCGGGCTGTCGTCGGCCCAGCGCATGGACAGCGGCTCGGTCGGCGAGGGCAGGGAGGCCAGGCGCGGCGTGGCATCCACCTGCTGCGCGCCGCAGCGGATCTCGGCACTGCCGCGCAGGGGAATCTGCAGCAGGAAGAAGTCCCGCAGGTAGCCGGGCTCGATGCGCACGCCGGGACCGTACTGCACATAGTTCAGGCTGACGTTGCGGGAAAGCGGCGCGCTGTGGTGGCAGGCGTCCAGCTCGGCGCGCGGGCGCAGCATGCCCAGGCCATGCGGACAGAAGACGCGCGCCACGCTTTCGCGGGCCTCGTCCATGTCGTGGCTCTCGAAAAGCCGGTAGCGCTGCAGCGGCAGCGGTGTGTGCATGGCGTGTTCCATAGGCTGGGCAGAACGTAGCAAAAACCACCCGCTCCCACAATTCGGACCATTCCCCGGGAGCCAATTTCTGCGCGCCAGGGACAGTGCCTGCGCTTGCCGGATGCCTGCGCGGCCCGGCCCCCCGTAACGTGTGCTGCACAGGCCAGCCCGGCCTGGCATCCACACGGGAGAACAAGCGTCATGTTCAAGGGACTCGAAGGCAAAAGCGCCATCGTCACCGGCGGCTCCACCCTGATAGGCGCCGGCGTGGTGCGTGCGCTGCACGCGGCCGGCGTGAAGGTGGTCATTGCCGACATCGATGCCGACAACGGCCAGGTGCTGGCCGATGCGCTGGGCGAGGGCGCGCTTTTCGTGCGCACCGACATCACCGACGACGCGCAGGTCGCCGCCTGCGTTCAGCAGGCATGCAGCCGGCACGGCGGCGTGCACATCCTGGTCAACCTGGCCTGCTCGTATGTAGACGAAGGCCTGCAGTCGCCGCGCGCTGACTGGCTGGCCTCGTTCAACGTGAACGTGGCCAGCGCCGTGGCCATGCTGCAGGCCGTGCACCCGCACATGGTGGCCGCCGGTGGCGGGGCCGTGGTGAATTTCACCAGCATCTCTTCGGAAGCGGCGCAGACGGGGCGCTGGCTCTACCCGGCCAGCAAGGCGGCCATGAAGCAGCTCACGCGCAGCATGGCCATGGACCTGGCGGCCGATGGCATCCGCGTCAACAGCGTCTGCCCGGGCTGGACCTGGTCGGCGGTGATGGACCGGCTCAGTGGCGGCGACCGCGCCAAGACCGACCGCGTGGCCGCGCCCTTTCACCTGCTGGGCCGCGTGGGCGATCCGCACGAGGTGGCGCAGGTGGTGCTGTTCCTGTGCTCGGACCATGCCAGCTTCGTGACGGGGGCCGACTACGCGGTGGACGGCGGCTACGGCGCCATGGGGCCCGAGCGCGCCGTGGCCGCCATTCCCCAATTGATGGACTAGTACGCAGTACGGACACGGAGCCGCAAGGAGACAGCCATGAAGAAAATCGCCATCGTCGGAGCCGGCCAGTCGGGCCTGCAACTGGGCCTGGGCCTGCTGGCCGCGGGCCATCAGGTCACGATACTGAGCAACCGCACGGCGCAGGACATCGCCCAGGGCCGGGTCATGTCCAGCCAGTGCATGTTCGACAGCGCGCTGCAGATAGAGCGCGGCCTGGGCCTGGACCACTGGTCGCGCGAATGCCCGCTGGTCGAGGGCATCGGCCTGTGCGTGCCGCATCCGGCGCAGCACGGCGGGAAATCGGTCGACAAGGCCATCGACTGGGCCGCGCGGCTGAACGCGGGCGCGCAGTCCGTGGACCAGCGCCTGAAGATCCCCGCATGGATGGACGACTTCCGCCGCCAGGGCGGCGAGCTGGTGCTCAAGGACGCGGGCATCGCCGAGCTGGAGGAATGCACGCGCAGCCATGACCTGACCCTGGTCGCCAGCGGCAAGGGCGAGATATCGAGGCTGTTCGAGCGCGATGCCCATCGCTCGCGCTTCGACCAGCCCCAGCGCGCGCTGGCGCTGACCTATGTGACGGGCATGAAGCCGCGCGAGCCGTTCTCCGCCGTGTCCTTCAACCTGCTGCCGGGTGTGGGCGAGTATTTCGTGTTCCCTGCGCTGACGACCACGGGCCCCTGCGAGATCATGGTGTTCGAGGGCGTGCCCGGCGGCCCCATGGACTGCTGGGGCGATGTGAAGACACCGGAGCAGCACCTGGAGCGCAGCCGCTGGATCCTCGACACCTTCGTGCCCTGGGAGGCCGAACGCTGCCGCGACATTGCGCTGACCGATGACAACGGCATCCTCGCGGGCCGCTTCGCCCCCACGGTGCGCAAGCCCGTGGCCACGCTGCCGTCGGGGCGCAAGGTGCTGGGCATGGGCGACGTGGTGGTGCTCAACGACCCCATCACGGGCCAGGGCTCCAACAACGCGGCCAAGTGCGCCGACACCTATCTGCGCAGCATCCTGGCGCGCGGCAATGGCGACAGCAATGGCGACGGCAATGGCGCATTCGACGCCGCCTGGATGCAGCAGACCTTCGACCGCTACTGGTTCGGCTATGCGCAATGGGTTACGCAGTGGACCAACATGCTGCTGGCGCCACCGCCACCCCATGTGCTCAAGCTGCTGGCCAGCGCGGGCACGCTGGCACCGCTGGCCAGCGCCTTTGCCAACGGCTTCGATGACCCGCGCACCTTCTTCCCCTGGTTCGCGGACGCGGGCGAGGCAGACCACTACATCGACAGCTGCGCGGCCATCGCCGCCATGGCAGCCGTCCCCGCCTAGCTGCAGAGGCCGCCATGAGCACATGCGAAACCCCGGCCGCCGCCACGGCCTGCTCCTTCGATCCGCGCGAGCTGCGCAAGGCCTTCGGCCAGTTCACCACGGGCGTGACCGTCATCACCACGCGCGCGCCGGACGGGCGGCGCGTGGGCATGACGGCCAACTCGTTCTCCTCGGTCTCGCTGGACCCGCCGCTGGTGCTGTGGAGCCTGGCGCGCCAGGCGCCCAGCGTCTGCGATTTCCAGGGCGCCAGCCATTTCGCCATCCACGTGCTGGCTGCGGACCAGCACCTTCTGTCGCGGCGCTTTTCCACGCCGCAGCAAGACAAGTTCGGCGGCCTGGACTGCGCGGAAGGCCCGGCCGGCGTGCCCTTGATCGATGGCGTGCTGGCCCGCTTCGTCTGCCGCAACGTCCGGCAATACGATGGCGGCGACCACCTCATCTTCATCGGCCAGGTCGAGCGCTGCGAGCGCTTCGGCGGCGAGCCCCTGGCCTTTCACGCGGGCTACTATCAGGTGACGGTGCGGCACCCCGAATGCGTATGACGGGTCATGAAAAAAGCGGCACCGCAGCTTTCCCCACCCTTTGAAACGGAGACACCCCCCATGCAGCAGAAAGAACCCCCGGCCAGCCGCCATGTGCACATCAACGCGCTGGACGGCAGCGGCAGCTTCAACGCCTACCTGGCCGTGCCGGCCTCGGGCAGCGGCCCCGGCCTGGTGCTGGCGCAGGAGATCTTCGGCGTCAACGCCACCATGCGCGAGGTGGCCGACTACTACGCCGAAGAAGGCTACGTGGTGCTGGTGCCCGACCTGTTCTGGCGCCAGCAGCCCGATGTGGAGCTGGGCTACACGCCGGCGGACTGGGAGCGCGCCTTCGGCTTCTACAAGGGATTCGACGAGGCCCTGGGCGTGCAGGACATCCAGGCCTGCCTGAACGCCTTGCGCCAGCGCCCCGAGGTCACGGACGGCAAGGCCGGCGTGCTGGGCTTTTGCCTGGGCGGCAAGCTGGCCTACCTGGCCGCCTGCCGCACCGATGCCGATGTGGTGGTCGGCTACTACGGCGTGGGCATCGAGGCGGCGCTGGACGAGGCTGAGCGCATCCGCTGCCCGCTCACCCTGCACGTGGCCGAGCTCGACGCCTTCTGCCCGCCCGAGGCGCGCCAGCGCATCGTCCAGGCGCTGGGCGGGCGTCCCGGCGTGGCCGTGCATGTCTATCCGGGCGTGGACCATGCCTTCGCGCGCAAGGGCGGCGATCACTTCCACCGCGCCTCGGCCCTGATGGCGCACGAACGCAGCATTGCCACGCTCAAGTCCGCCATCGGCCCGCACTTCGACCTGGCCGCGCTGTGGGACAAGCACTGCGAGTACGAGTTCGCCACGCGCAACGTGGACGACACCATGGCCACCATGGTGGCCGAGCCCTATGTGAACCACATCCCCACCATGACCGGCGGCGTGGGCTTCAGCAACCTGCACGCCTTCTACACGAACCACTTCGTCAACAGCAATCCGCCCGACACGTCGCTGACGCCGATTTCACGCACGGTGGGGGCCTCGCAGGTGGTGGACGAGATGCTGTTCTGCTTCACGCACACCACCGAGATCCCGTGGATGCTGCCCGGCGTGCGTCCCACGGGGCGGCGCGTGGAGATCCCGCTGCTGGCCGTGGTCAAGTTCCGGGGCGACAAGCTCTACCACGAGCACATCTACTGGGACCAGGCCAGCGTGCTGGTGCAGGTGGGCCTGCTGGACCCGGCGCTGCTGCCCGTGGCGGGCGTGGAGACGGCCCGCAAGCTGCTGGACGAGACCCTGCCTTCCAACGAACTGCTCAAGCGTTGAGCGCGGCGCGGGCGCATGGGTTTCACCCTGCGCCCGCTTGCGGCCTGCAGGCCGCCAGGGCTCTCAGGGTTGCCACCAATGTTGATATGTCAACATTTGCGGATCATGCGGCCATCGCAATCGCCATCGCCGCCCGGTTCCCTCCGCCCAATGCCCCGCCCACGCACATCCACGATCCCTGCCGCCGATGCCGCCACCGGCCCTGCACCGGACACGCAGGTCTGCAGCCAGACGCTGGCGCTGGAGGACTTCATCACCTTCCGCCTGGGTGCGCTGTCCAATGCGCTGCAGACCCAGGTGACGCGCCACTACATCGCACCGGCATCGCCCGTGGGGCTGACGGAGTGGCGGCTCATGGGCCAGATCCAGCGCCACGGTGAACTGCACGCCAGCGCACTGTCACGCCTGAGCCTGATGGACAAGGCCCAGATCAGCCGCGCGCTGCAGCCGCTGATCGACCGGGGCTGGGTGCTGCGCCGCGCCGATCCGCAGCACGCGCGGCGCCACCTGCTGCAGCTGAGCGAAGCAGGGCAGGCGCTCTTCGACGAGGTGCTGTCCCGCGCCCGCCCCTACCAGGCGGCCCTGCTCAATGCCCTGACGGCCGATGAGCGCGCCATGCTCGACCGCATCCTGGACAAGCTGGGCCGTGCCTCCCAGGCGCTGGACCAGGGGCTGGACCAGGGGCTGGATGCCTGATTTCCCCACAAGCCACTGCACAACCCACCTCAAGACCCACCTCAGAACCCACCCCACGAGCCACACCATGAATTGCTCCATGCACCCTGATGAGCGGGCCGCCCGCATCGAACTGGCCGCCTGCTACCGCGTCTTCGCCATGCTGGGCTGGGACGAGCTGATCTACAACCACATCACGGTGCGCCTGCCCGACAGCGTGACGGGCGGGGAAAAGCAGTTCCTGATCAACCCCTTCGGCCTGCACTACGAAGAGGTCACGGCCAGCAACCTGGTACGCATCAACGTGCGCGGCGAGGTGCTGGACGGCTCGCGGCATCCGGTGAATCCGGCCGGCTTCGTGGTGCATGCGGCCATCCACGACGGGCTGCCGGGCGCCCACTGCGTGATGCACACGCACACCACCTCGGGCATGGGCGTGGCCTGCCTGGAGCAGGGCCTGTCGCAAAGCAACTTCTACAGCGCCCAGCTGCACGGCATGGTGGCCTACCATGACTTCGAGGGCATCACCATCCATGCCGACGAAGGGCCGCGCCTGCTGGCCAGCATCGGCAACCGCAAGGCCGTGATCCTGCGCAACCATGGCCTGCTCAGCTGGGGCAGCGATCTGCCCCAGGCCTTCGTGGTGCTGTGGACGCTGCAGCGCGCCTGCGACGTGCAGATGGCCACCCTGTCCATGGGTGCGCCGCGCATGGTCTCCGACGCCATGGCCCGGCGCTGCAACGAGGACTCGCTGACCTTCAACGACAGCCACGGCGGTGCCCGCGATGTGTTCGACCACCTGGTGCGCCGCGTGAACCGGCGCGACAGCAGCTATCTCGATCTTTGAACCCGGAGCTTCCCGCGCATGATCATGGAACAGACAAGCATTTCATTCGACAAGGCCTGCATCTTCGGCGCCGGTGCCATCGGCGGCTGGATGGGCGCGGCCCTGGCCCGCGCCGGCTGCCAGCTCAGCGCCGTGGCGCGCGGCGCTGCGCTGCAGGCCCTGCGCACCCAGGGCCTGACCCTCGTGCACGGCGAGCAGCGCGAGCACTTCGCGCTGCATGCCGAACAGGACCCGGCCGCCCTGGGCGTGCAGGACCTGGTCATCATCTCCGTCAAGGCGCCGGGCATGCCCGATGTGGCCGAGCGCATCGCCCCGCTGATCGGCCCGCAGACCGTGGTGCTCACGGCCATGAACGGCGTGCCCTGGTGGTTCCTGCACGGCGGTGTCGATGCCAGCGTGCGCGGCAAGCAGCTGAAAGCCGTAGACCCTGAAGGCCGCATTGCGCAAGCCATCCCGCTGGGCCAGGTGCTGGGCTCGGTGGTCCATGCGAGCTGCTCCAACGATGCGCCCGGCGTGGTGCGTCGGCACTTCGGCAACAGCCTCATCCTGGGCGAGCCCCTGGCCACAGGGCCCGGCCAGCTGCCCACGCCGCGCCTGGCGGCACTGGCCCAACTGCTGCAGCGCGGCGGCATCGAGGCCAAGGTCTCCGACAACATCCAGCGCGACGCCTGGTACAAGCTCTGGGGCAACATGACCGTCAACCCCGTCAGCGCGCTGACGGGTGCCACCTCGGACCGCATCCTGGGCGACGACCTGGTGCGCGGCCTGATCACGCGCGTGATGCTGGAGGCCAAGGAAATCGGCGCGCGCATCGGCCTGCCCATCAACGAGTCGCCCGAAGACCGCCATGCGGTCACGCTCAAGCTGGGCGCCTTCAAGACCTCCATGCTGCAGGACGTGGAAGCGGGAAAGCCCGTGGAACTCGACGCCCTGGTGGGCGCGGTGCGCGAGATGGGGCAGCTGTGCGGCGTGGATACGCCCTTCACGGATGCGCTGCTGGGCCTGGCGCGGCTGCAGGCACGGCAAAAGGGGCTGATGGACTGAGGGCCGGAGCAACGTGCCCGCGCGGCCCGCAACCTTAGACTACGCCTCCATGACTTCCGCCAAGAACCCCGCCTCGCCCTGGTCCACGCTGTGCGTGGTGGCCACCACCGTCCCCAGCGCCGAGGAGGCCGCCCATCTGGCGCGCAGCCTGGTGCAGCAGCAGGCCGCGGCCTGCGTGCAGGTGGAGCCCATCACCTCGCACTACGTGTGGGAGGGCGAGCTGCATGCCACGTCCGAATGGCGCCTGGTCTGCAAGACCCTGCCCGACGTGCTGGAGCGCCTGGCCCGGCTGCTGCGTGCCGGGCACCGCTACAGCGTGCCGCAGATCACCATGCGCACCGAGCGCTGCATGGCCGACTATGCGCAGTGGCTGCGCTCCCAGGTCTCGACCCGGGACGTGGCGGACACTGCAGAAAGGGCCGCCGCGCCCCGCATCACTGCGGCGTGACGTTGGCGGCCTTGATCACAGGCACCCAGGTCGCTGTCTCCTTGCGGATCAGCTCGCCGAAGGCGCTGCCCGTGACCACCCACGGCTCGATCCCCTGCAGGTCCAGCTGCCTGACCACGGCCGGCGTGTTGAAGATCTCCTGAATATCCTTTTCCAGCTGCCTGAGCACGGCCGGCGGCGTCTTCTTTGGCGCCATCACGCCGTACCAGGACGATATGGCAATGCCCGGCACGCCCGCCTGGGCCAGAGTGGGCACATCAGGCAGGTACTTGCTGCGCGCCGGGTCTGTCACGGCCAGCGCGCGCAGCTTGCCCGACTGCACATGCGGCAGCAGCGCGGGCACATTGCCCACGATCATTGGCACCGTGCCGCCCAGCACATCGTTGAGGCCGGGCGCCGTGCCCTTGTAGGCCACGTGCAGGATGTCGGCGCCGGTCTGCTGCTTGAACAGCTCACCGGCCAGATGCAGGCTGGAGCCCACGCCGGGCGAGGCATAGCTGATGGTGGCCGGCCTGGCCTTGGACAGGGCCACCAGCTCCTGCACCGTTTTGGCGGGCACGCCAGGGTGCACGGCGATCACATTGGCCGCCCTGGCCAGCGAGGCCACGGGTGCGAAGTCCGCCTCCACGCTGTAGCCGGGCCTGGCCAGCAGCGTGGGATTGATGGTCAGGTTGCCCTGGGGCACGACCAGCAGCGTATGGCCGTCCGGCGCGGCACGCTTGACCATGTCGATGCCGATATTGCCGTTGGCCCCGGGCTTGTTCTCCACCACCGAAGTCTGCTTGTAGCGCTCGGCCAATCCCGTGGACAGCAGGCGGGCCAGCGCATCGACCGGGCCACCGGGCGGAAAGGGCGCGACGATGGTGAAAGGCTTGGCAGCCATTTGCTGCTGGGCGGCGGCATCCTGGGCGAGGGCGCTCTGGCATGCGGCTGCGGCCAGCAGGGCGGCAGTGCCGAGCAAGGTGGGGGCTTTCATGGGGAACTCCGGGGAACAAGGCAAGGCAGGTACAAGCAAAAGGAATGCCTGAGGGTTATTGGTTGTTTCTTATATAAAACAACGTTCTTCTTATAAATCAATGCAAAGCATAAAACCTGCGGCTTGATTCGAATCAAGGGAAAACCCTTGCCTGCATGCCTGGGCCTTCGCTGCGCTCGCATGCCCATGAAAAAAGGAGCGCAGCGCGCTCCTTTGGGTGGTGGTGGGCCGGGTGGCCTCAGGACAGCAGCGCCTGCGCGAATTCCCGGGCGTTGAAGGTTTCCAGGTCCTCGACCTTTTCGCCCACGCCGATGAAGTACACGGGGATCGGCCGTTCCTGGGCAATGGCAGCCAGCACGCCGCCCTTGGCTGTGCCGTCGAGCTTGGTGACGATCAGGCCCGTGAGCTGCAGTGCATCGTCGAAGGCGCGCACCTGGGCCAGCGCGTTCTGGCCGGTGTTGCCGTCAATGACCAGCAGCACCTCGTGCGGCGCCGTGGCGTCGGCCTTGCTGACCACGCGGCGGATCTTGCGCAGCTCTTCCATCAGGTGCAGCTGGGTGGGCAGGCGGCCTGCCGTGTCCACCAGCACCACATCCTTCTTGCGCGCGCGGCCGGCGGTGACGGCATCAAAGCTCACCGCCGCAGGATCGCCCCCTTCCTGGCTGACGATCTCCACCGTGTTGCGGTTGGCCCAGACGCCAAGCTGCTCGCGCGCGGCGGCGCGGAAGGTGTCGGCGGCGGCCAGCAGCACGCTCTGGCCTTCATCGGCCAGGTGACGGGTCAGCTTGCCGATGGAGGTGGTCTTGCCCGCGCCGTTGACGCCAGCCACCATGATCACGGTGGGCTGGTGCTCGCCGATGACCAGCGGCTTTTCCAGCGGGCGCAGCAGGTCGGCCAGGGCATCGGCCAGCAGCGCCTTGACGGCGGCGGGGTCGGTGGCCTTGGCCTCCTTGACGCGGCGGCGCAGGTCGGCGAGCAGGTGCTCGGTGGCCTTGACGCCGGTGTCGGCCATCAGCAGGGCATCTTCCAGTTCCTCGTACAGCGCATCGTTGATCTGCGTGCCCGTGAAGACCGTGGCAATGCTGCTGCCGGTCTTGCGCAGGCCGGTCTTGAGGCGCTGCATCCAGTTCTGGCGGCTGGCACCTTCGGCCTCGGGCTTGGCCGTGGGCTCGGGCGCGGCAATGAAGTCCGCAGGCGCGATGGTGGACGCGGGTGCTGCAGCTGGGGCAGGCGGGGTCTCGGGCGGCGCGGCATCGCCCTTGCTGCCGCCAAAGGGCTTGCGCCACCAGGCACTGCCGGTGTCGGCGGCCGGGGCTGCTGGTGCGGCCGGTGGCAGGGCAGGGGGGCTGTCCTGCGGTGGGGTTGCGGGAATGCCGGCCTTTTCAGGCGCGGCGCTGCTGTCCGTCGGGGAAATCTCGGCGGCGGAGGGGGTGGGCTTTTTCTTGAAAAAACTGAACATCGGCAGGTTCTTAGAATCACAGCATTCTATGAAACATGCACTCACCCTCCTGGGCTTAATGGCCTGCATGGGCACCGGGGCTGCTTTGGCAGCCCCGGATGCATCATCTTCCATCCCTTCATCGCTGCTGCAGACGGTGGCCAGCCAGGCCGCCGGCGGCACGCGCACCGCCACTTCGGCACAGCAATTCACCTTGAAGAACGGCATGCAGCTCATCGTGCAGCCCGACCGGCGCGCGCCCACGGCCGTGCACATGGTCTGGGTGCGCGTGGGCTCCGTGGACGAGGTCGATGGCACCTCGGGCGTGGCCCACGCGCTCGAACACATGATGTTCAAGGGCTCGCGCAAGGTGGCTCCCGGCGAGTTCTCGCGCCGCGTGGCCGCGCTGGGCGGGCAGGAAAACGCCTTCACCAGCCGCGACTACACGGGCTACTACCAGCAGATTCCGTCCAGCCGCCTGGAAGACGTGATGAAGCTCGAATCCGACCGCTTTGCCAACAACCACTGGCCCGACAGCGAGTTCAAGAAAGAGATCGAGGTCATCAAGGAAGAGCGCCGCATGCGCACCGAGGACCAGCCGCGTGCCGTGCTCATGGAGCAGCTGATGGCGGCGACCTTCGTGGCCTCGCCCTACCACCGCCCCGTGATCGGTTGGATGAGCGACCTGGACGCGCTGACGCCCGGCGACGTGCGCGACTTCCACGGCCGCTGGTATGTGCCCGGCAATGCCACCATCGTCATTGCCGGCGACGTGGATGTGGCCAAGGTCCGCGCCTGGGCCGAGAAGTACTACGGCAGCATTCCCGCGCGCGCCCTGCCGGTGCGCAAGCCGCGCACCGAGCCCGCGCAGATCGGCATCCGCCGCATCGAGGTCAAGCAGCCGGCCGAGCAGGCCTTGGTGGCCCTGGCCTTCCGCGCGCCCTCGCTGACGCGCGTCAGCGACCTGCAGGCCGACGACCGGGATGCGCTGGCGCTGCTGGTTCTGTCGGCCGTGCTGGACGGCTATGACGGTGCCCGCCTGGAGCGCGCCCTGGTGCAGGGCGAAGGCCGCGTGGCCGATGGCGCGGGCAGCTCCATGTCCCTCATGGGCCGTGGCCCCGGTCTGTTCATGCTGACGGGCGTGCCCGCCACGGGCAAGACTGCCGCCGAGGTCGAGGCGGCGTTGCGCGCCGAAGTGGCCAAGGTCGCCAAGGATGGTGTGGAGCCCGCCGAGCTGGAGCGCGTGAAGACGCAGTGGATGGCCTCCAATGTCTATGAGCGTGATTCGGTCATGGGCCAGGCTCAGAGCCTGGGCAATTACTGGATACAGGGCATGCCGCTGGATGCGGAAGACCAGCTGCTGACCCAGCTGCGCACCATCACGCCCGATGACGTCAAGCGTGTGGCTGCCAAGTACTTTGGCGATGACCAGCTCACGGTGGGCACCCTGGTGCCGCAACCGCTGCCCGAAGGCGGCAAGCCCCGTCGCCCCGATGCGGGTGCCGGCATCGGCGGACCCCTGCATTGATGCCCCCGAAGCACGCTGGAGTGAAGATGAAGAACATGAAAAAAATGGTGGCCAGCACGGTGCTGGCAGGCGTGGGCATGGGCTTTGGTGCCACGTCCGCATGGGCCCTGCTGCCCATCCAGCACTGGACCCAGCCCAGCGGGGCGCAGGTCTGGCTGGTGGACAGCCCGGGCATTCCCATGGTCGATGTGCAGATGGACTTCGATGCCGGCAGCCGGCGCGATCCCGCCAACCAGGTCGGCCTGGCCAGCGCCGTGGCGCTGATGGCCTCCAAGGGCGTGACCGCCCAGGGCGATGCGCCTGCGCTGGACGAGAACGGCCTGGGCCAGGCCTGGGCCGATCTGGGTGCCAGCTTTGGCGCCCAGGCGGGCCGCGATAGCTTCAGCTACGGGCTGCGCTCCCTGACCGAGCCTGCGCTGCTGCAGCGCGCCGTGGCGCTGGCGGCGCGCCAGATCGCCAGCCCCAGCTGGCCGCAGGACGTGTGGCTGCGCGAGCGCGAGCGCTGGACCGCGGCCATCAAGGAGTCGGACACGCGCCCCGGCACGGTGGCCGGCAAGGCCCTGAGCCAGGGCGTGTTCGGCACCCATCCCTACGGAGCGCGCGCCACGGGCGAGAGCCTCGCGCACATCGACCTGTCCGACATGCAGTCCTTCCACCGCCGCCTGATCGCGGCCTGCCGCGCCAAGGTCAGCATCGTCGGTGCGGTCAGCCGCGAGCAGGCCGACCAGCTGGTGCAGCAACTGCTGGCTCCGCTGCAGGCGGCGCAGGGCCAGGACGCCAGTGCCTGCGCGCCCCTGCCCGACGTGCCCAAGGTGCAGGCGCTCAAGGCGCCGGTCAACGAGAACATCCCCTTCGCCTCGGCCCAGGCGCAGGTGCTGATCGCCCAGCCCGGCATTGCACGCAACAGCCCGGACTTCATGGCCGTGCTGGTGGGCAACCACATCCTGGGCGGCGGCGGCTTCACCTCGCGGCTGACCGAGGAAGTGCGCGAAAAGCGCGGCCTGAGCTACAGCGTCTACAGCGATTTCTCGCCGGGTCTGGACGCAGGCGCCTTCACGATCGCCCTGCAGACGCGCCCCGACCAGGCAGCCGAGGCCCTGAAGGTGTCGCAGGACACGCTGCGCCGCTTCGTGGCCGAAGGCCCGACCGAGAAGGAGCTCAAGGCCGCCAAGGACAACCTGATCGGCGGCTTTGCGCTGCGCATCGACAGCAACCGCAAGCTGCTGGGCAATGTGTCCAACATCGCCTGGAACGGCTTGCCGCTGGACTACCTGGAGCACTGGACCGAGCGCGTGCAGGCGCTCACCGTGCGTGATGTGCGCGAGGCCATGCAGCGCATGCTGCAGCCCGAGCGCATGGTGACCGTCGTCGTGGGAGGCAAACAATGAGCCGCAACAGCATCAAAATTCATACCCCTGCCGGCAAGCGCTGGCTGGAAAAGGCCACGGCCGAGGCCGCAGCACCCAAGGCAGCTGCCGCAGCACCTGCTGCCGCCAAGGCGAAAGCCGGACGGCCGGCGCCGGTGGGCGCAGGCGAGGTCCGCATCATCGGCGGCCAATGGCGCCGCACGCGGCTGCCCGTGGCGCAGCATCCGGGCCTGCGGCCCACGCCGGATCGCGTGCGCGAGACCCTGTTCAACTGGCTGGGCCAGGACCTGACGGGCTGGCACTGCCTGGATGCCTTCGCGGGCACGGGCGCGCTGGGCTTCGAGGCCGCATCGCGCGGCGCGACCAATGTGCTGATGAACGAGCAGGACGCCACTCTGGTCCAGCAGTTGCAGCGCCTGCGCGAGCGCCTGGACGCCCAGTCCGTGCGCGTGCTGCGCGGCGATGGCATCGGCTGCCTGCGCCAGGTGGCGCCGGGCACGCTGGACCTGGTGCTGATCGATCCGCCCTTCGACCATGCCGATCTGTTCGAGCCTGCGCTGAAGGCCGCCGCGCAGGCGGTGTCCGCCACGGGCTATGTCTATCTGGAGGCGCCCCAGGCCTGGACCGAGGAGCAACTGGCCGAGGCCGGTGGCCTGCAGCTGTTCCGCCATCTGAAGGCGGGCGCCGTCCACGCCCATCTGCTGCGCAAGGCACCGCAGGACGAGTAAAGGGCGCAGCGGCGGCCGCGTTCCCTGGCAGGAGCGCGGCTGTCGCACAGCCGACCGGCCATGCTGCAGCGCAATGCATAATGCGCCATCCGTGCCGGACAGGGCACGCGCAGCCAATGAAAGCGACCGCCATGAGCCACGACGTGATTGCCGTCTATCCCGGAACTTTCGATCCGATCACGCTGGGTCATGAAGACGTGGTGCGCCGCGCGACCCAGCTGTTCAGCCACGTCATCGTCGCCGTGGCGGCAGGCCACCACAAGAAGACCATGTTCAATCTTGAGGAGCGCATGGAGATGGTGCGCGAGGCCGTGTCCATCTATCCCCATGTCCAGGTCGAGAGCTTTCATGGCCTGCTGCGCGACTTCGTGGTCGAGCGCGGCGGCAAGGCCATGGTGCGCGGCCTGCGTGCGGTCACCGACTTCGACTACGAGTTCCAGCTCGCCGGCATGAACCGCACGCTGATGCCCGAGGTGGAGACCGTCTTCCTCACGCCCAGCGACCGCTACCAGTTCATCAGCAGCACCTTCGTGCGCGAGATCGCCACGCTGGATGGCGAGATCGACAAGTTCGTCTCTCCCAGCGTGCGTACCCGCCTTCTGCAGAAGGTACAGGCCAATCGTGGGTCGTGATCGCACAACCTGATCGCACGCCTTGATCCCGCGCCCTGATGCCCTGCCGCCTGGCTGTCCTGAGGCCCGGCAAGGGGGCGGCCAGGGCCCTCTCGCAGTTCCTTCTTAGAAGGCAGCCTGCCGCGTGGCGCTCGCATTCACGGCGGCGTGCACGAATTCCAGCTTGCGCCTGGCCCCGGCCGAAAGGGCAAACGGATAGGCATCGCCATGGCCCAGGCTGCGGTTGAGGCTGTTGGTCAGCAGCGTCAGCGGCACCCACTGGTCCAGCATGGTGCCGAAGTCCGGCCGTGCATGGACCGCGAAAGGGTCCTGCACGCACAGCGCGGGCTGCGTGCCCGAGCCTGTACTTGTCCCTGAGCCTCCAGGCATGGTGATGCAGGTGCCATAGCTGGCCGCAGTCTCCAGCAGATCCACCATGTGCAGGTAATGGGCCCAGCTTTCGGCCCAGTCTTCCCACGGGTGGGAGGTGGCATAGGCGCTGACGAAGTTGTCGCGCCACTGCTCATCCATCGGGTCGCGCGCATAGTAGTTCTGCAGGGCCTGGCCATAGTCCTGGCGCTCGTCGCCGAACAGGCGGCGGAATTCCTCGATACGGCCCGCGCCCACCACCAGCCTGTCCCAGAAGAAGTGGCCGGACTCATGGCGCAGATGGCCCACCAGCGTCCGGTAGGGCTCATGCAGGGCCTGGCGGCGCCGGGCACGCTCGGCATCATCTGCCTCCACCACGTTCAGCGTGATGGTGCCGTTGGCATGGCCGGTCATCACGGGTGCCTGCCCCGGCAGGTCGGCCAGCAGCTCGAAGCGCGGCCCATCCTCTCCAGGCCGCGGACCCAGGCCCAGGTGGGCCAGCGTGTAGAACAGCTGGCGCTTGGCGGCCTCGATCCGGGTCCAGCGCAGCGCATTGGACGGGTCTGACAGATCGGGCAGCCAGCGTGTCTGGCGGCAGGACTCGCACAGCGCATGGGGATCGTCTGCGGGCAGGGCGAAGTTGCACTGTCCCACGGGACCCCGGTGGCTGCACATCTTGTAGAGCCGGCCTGGCGGCTTGCCGCTCGTCAGCGAGGACAGGCTCTCCCACAGCACGCTGTCCCGCGTGCCGGAAACCGGGCGCAGGCAGGCCACATGCAGTCGCTCGGGCAGGAAGGCCAGGGTGGCGCCGCAGTGCACGCATTGAACGCTGTCGAAGAAGACCGGGTGGCCACAGGCATCGCAGTTGAAGACTCGCATGTCGGTCACTTTACGCCGTATGTCCGGCGCACGGTGGAAAGGGGTCGTACCTGCCGTCGGCTGCAATGGTCGGCAATCCTTGCGGCGGACCGTGCGGCAGTTGGGGCCCTGGATGAAAAAAGGCCGGAAGTCTCCGGCCTTGTACTTGGATCAGCCCCCGCAGGGGCCTGCATCAGGGGCGAACCACGATGCTGTTGCGCACTTCACGCACGTTCTTGGTGGTGCGGGCGATCTCGGCGGCGCGGGCCTTTTCCGATTCGGACTTGGCAAAGCCCGACAGCTGCACCGTGCCGTTCAGGGTCTCGACGCTGATGGAGGTGGCCGAGACGCTCTTGTCCTCTGCCATCTTGGCCTTCACCGCAGTGGTGATGCCTGCGTCATCCACATACGAACCCACGGTCTGCTGGTCGCGGGCGACGGAGCAGGCGGTGGTGCCGAGCACGGTGGCGCCGGCGACGAGAGCGAAAGCGATGGCACGGGTGTACTTTTGCATGATCAATTCTTTCTTGGGTAAGAAAATTGGGGTAACTGGACTAACGGTACTCGGGAGACTCAGGGAACTGGGCGACCGCTCACTTGCGCGAGCGTGAGCTCATGAAGAACGCGGTGGCAAGGGCTGCGCCCGTGGCCGCGGCCAGCAGGATGGAGCGGCCCGGCTGTTCGATGACGTAGCGCGTGGTGGCCTCGGTGGCCGATTGCAGCTGGCGGCGGGCGCGGTCGGAGCTGTCGGCGCAGAAGTTGATTCCGCGTGTGGCCAATTCCTGGGCACGTGCTGCGAGGTCATCGATGACGGGATTCAGTTCACGCTCGATGGACTGGACACCTTCCTCGGCCTTGTCCAGCGCATTCGCTGCAGTGCGGCGTGTCGTGTTGACGGCTTCCTTGGCGGCATCCGCGACATCCTGGGCAACGTCCTTGGCGGTATCGGCGGCTTTGTTCACGGCTTTCTCGGCTTGGCTCATTGGTTCTATCTCCTCAAAACTGGCATGAATGCGAAAGGCGGTCGGGCTGCCGGGCTGGCTGCCCGCGGTAAGCGGGCTTGGGCTGGCAGGGGGCTGAAGGCGGCGCCGCCGCTACTTCTTGATCAGGCTCATCACAAAGGTGACGACAGCCATGATCACGAAAATATAGAACAGGATCTTGGCGATGCCTACAGCACCTGCCGCAATACCACCAAAACCGAAGATGGCGGCTACCAGGGCGATGACGAAGAACACGATGGCGTAGTGCAGCATGTAAAACTCCTTGGGTTGTTCGTTTCCAAGAAACGGCACGGGGCGGATGGGCCAAGTGCTGTTTGCATGGGTTCGACTGTACTGAGCCGCCAAAGGTGTATCTGACGGTGGCCGGCGTGGCATGGCGTCAGGGTTAGGCGGGGGGGCAGTGTAGGAATGCTCCGGCTGCACAGGGCTTGCCAACCGCCGGCGGCTGCAGCCATCCAGGAGCGCGCATGAAAAAAAGCCCCTGGCGCGTGGGCGCGCAGGGGCTTTTGCATGGCGGGTGCTGCCGCTTCAGGCGGTGGCGACCGTACCGGCGCTTTTGTCCGTGGAGATCGGCGCCAGCGGGATGACGGCGGAGATCGCCGTGCCCTTGCCCAGTTCGGACGAGACGGTCAGGCGGCCGCCTGCGGCCTCCACGCGGTGGCGCATGCCGGCCAGCCCGTGGGAGTTGGGGCGCATGGCCGAGGTCTCGAAGCCTTCGCCGTCGTCCTGGATCTGCACCGTCACATAGGTCGGATAGTTGTGCACGGAGACCAGGACATGGCTGGCCTTGGCATATTTGCCGATGTTGGTCAGCGACTCCTGGACGATGCGGTAGACCGTGAGCTGGGTGGATTCCGGCAGTTCCACCTGCTCCAGGTTGGCCGTGACTTCGATGCCGCTGCGCTCGCCGAACTCGCGCGCCAGGATTTCCAGCGCCGTCGTCAGGCCCAGGTTGGACAGGGAGGAGGGGCGCAGGTCCTCGATGATGCGGCGCTTGAGGGCGATGCCGCTGTTGAGCGTCTCCACCAGATGGCTGACGCGTTCGCCCACGTCAGGCGCGCTGAGGTCGATCTTGGATTTGAGGCGCGCCACGTCGAGCTTGGCGGCCGTCAGCAGCGAGCCCAGCTCGTCGTGCAGTTCGCGCGCCAGGTGTCCGCGCTCGTCCTCGCGCACCTGCTGCAAGTGGTTGGCCAGCTCCGTCAGCGTGGCCGTGCGCTCGCGCACCAGGGCTTCGAGGCGGTTGCGCTCGTCGCGCTGGATCTCCTGCTCGCGCTGGTGGGCCTGTTGCAGCGCGTGGGCCTGGCGCAGGTACATGAAAAAGCCCAGCACGCCCAGGGCCGTGACCGTGGCGATGCCTATGCGTGACAGCGACAGCGTGTGCTCGATGTCCTGCAGGTTCTTGGCCGAGCGCTGGTCTATGCCTGACAGCAGCTTGCCCGTGTAGTCGCGGATGGCGTCCATGTTCTCCATGCCCACGTCGGTGAACATGACGAAGCGCCAGGCCTCCTCGTTGCCCTGGCGGTACAGGCGCAGGCTGAGTTCCATCTCGCTCATCTTGCGTTCGACCTGGCGCGCCAGAGGCGTGAAGATCGCCAGCTCCTGCGGGTCGTAGATGAAGATCTGGCGCAGCTCGTCCATGTTGTAGTTGATGGCCGTGATCGCCTTGCTGTAGGGCTCCAGGTAGCGCTCCTCGCCCGTGAGCAGGTAGCCGCGCAGGCCGGTCTCCGCATCCAGCATCAGCCGCAGCAGCTGGCTGATCTCCGAGCGGGTGTTCTGGGTCTGGGTCATGGCCTCCAGCGCCTTGGTGGAGCGCTTGTAGCTGGCCTCGTTAATGCTCACCAGCAGCACGGCCGCGACGATGGCGAATGCCAGGCTGATCGCAATTCTTCGGAAATTTATCCAACGCATAAGCATCCTCTCACCTACAAGATCTTCGCCGATATTCTGCATAATTCGTGTTATCGGCTGCCGGGGCAGTTCCTGCGCCGGCCGTTACCATATATTGTTTGCACGACCAGCGATCCCGCTGGTCCCCCGAAAAAGAGGTATTCATGATCAGAATTGGCATTGTGGACGACCATGCAATTGTGCGCTCGGGCCTGCGTCAGTTTCTCTCGGAACACGTGGACCTGCGTGTAGTCGGTGAGGCCGCCAATGGCCGCGAGGCCATCGATCTGGTGCGTGCCCACGAGATCGACGTGCTGTTGATGGACCTGTCCATGCCGGGCCAAAGCGGTATCGACGCGCTGGCCATGCTGCGCGCCAAGGCGCCGGACATGGGCATCCTGATCCTGAGCGGCTATCCCGAGGAGCACTACGCGATCAACCTGATCCGCCAAGGCGCCAGCGGCTACCTGAACAAGGAATGCGATCCCCAGGAGATTGCCGAAGCGATCCGCACCGTGGCCCTGGGCCGCCGCTACCTGACGCCCGCCGTGGCCGACCTGCTGGCCCAGCAGCTCAACCGCAAGGATGACGCGCCAGCGCATGAGCAGCTGTCCGAGCGTGAGTTCCAGGTCTTCCTCAAGCTCGCGCGTGGTGAAACCGCAGGTGATATTGCAAAGTCGCTTTCACTGAGCGTAAAGACGGTCAGCACCTATCGCACGCGACTCATGGAGAAAATGGGATTGTCTTCCAACAGCGATCTGACGTATTACGCACTGAAGAACAGGCTGATCGATTGATTTTCAGTCAATAGAAAATACGGGCTGCACGATTATCAAGTCGTGCAGCCTTTTTCTTTGGTGAAAAATCAAATGCAGTGCTTTGGGTTCAGGCTGTTTTGAGTTGATTGAGTGACGCCGCATCGATATTCATGCAATAGTCCATGAGTGCGTCGATTTCATTGGACTTGTCGAAGACGGCATCCACGCCGAGCTGGGCACAGCGGCTGCGGATGTCGGGGGTGGCATAGTTGCTGAGCACCACGATCTTCTGGTGCGGCTGGCGCTCGCGGCAGGCGGTGAGCACACCCAGGCCGCTGCCCTGGCGCAGGAACAGGTCGACGATGGCGAGATCCCATGCGTCGGGGTTCTGCTGAAGCCAGTCCGTCCCCGCGCTCTCCGTCTCGGCGATGCCCACGGCCTCGACATCGGCCAGTTCTTCGAGCGTGGCGATCAGGTTCTCGCGGATCGTAGGGTTGTCTTCAACAAGATAGGTGCGCAATTTCACGGCTGTATCCAATAGGGACGCGGATGGCAATCGGAGTCCGGTGGAGCCCGGCCTTCATTGTCCTGCGCGACAGCGGGCGATTGTGCCAGTGAGGGATCGGCGTGGGGGTCAGCCGATTCCTACGCCTTGTTACCGCAAACGGGACATTCCGGTACACGAGTGGTTTGCATGCTACTCCAATCCAGGCTGCGGCTGTCGAACATGGTCAGGCGGTTTGTTGCAGGCGTGCCAAATCCCGCGATCAGCTTGAGGGCTTCCGCCGCCTGCAGCGTGCCCATGACGCCCACCACGGGCGCGAAGACGCCCATGGTCGAGCACTGCACTTCCTCGAACTGCGCATCGGGCGGGAACACGCAGGCATAGCAGGCGCAGTTCTCGTCGCGCGGGTCCATGACCATGAGCTGGCCGTCCAGCCGGATGGCCGCCCCCGCCACCAGGGGCACCTTGTGCCGCACGCAGGCCGCGTTGATCATGTGGCGCGTGCGGTAGTTGTCCGTGCAGTCCAGCACCAGGCTGGCCTGCGGCACGAGCTCGTCGAGCAGCGCGTCGTCGGCGCGCTGCTGGCGGCAGTCGATGCGGATGCCGGGGTTGATGGCGTGCACGGCCGTGCGTATGGATTCCACCTTGGGCTGGCCCACGCGATCCGTGGTGTGGGCGATCTGGCGCTGCAGGTTGGTCATGTCCACCGCATCGTCGTCCACCAGGGTGATGCGGCCTATGCCGGCCGAGCCCAGGTACAGCGCGGCGGGCGCGCCCAGGCCGCCTGCGCCGATGATGAGCACATGCGCTGCCAGGATGCGCTCCTGGCCTTCGATGCCGATTTCGTCGAGAAGGATGTGGCGCGAGTAGCGCAGCAGTTGATCGTCGTTCATTCGCGACTCCAGACGTGAAAAAGCCGGGCGCAAGGCCCGGCTTGGTGCAGGCGCGGACCCGGTCCGCGCCGCGCTGTCAGTTTTCCTTCTTCTCGGGCTCGCGCTCGGTCAGGGTCTTGCTGACCATGACGGGCTGGCCCTTGAGGCGGTTGAGCGCCTGCTGCAACTGGAAGTCCTTTTCGGTGCCGAACTCGGGCAGGCGGCGCTCGGCCGGCGGCTTCTTGGCTTCCTCTTCCAGGCGCTTGCGGGCTTCCTCGCGGGCCTTCTCGCGCACCTCGTCCTTGACCTCGGCACCCTGTCCGCTGGACAGGTGCTTTTCCAAGTCGGCCTCGCGCATGCGCAGGGCGGCGAACAGGTCGCCTTCGGGCGTCTCATCCACCATCACGTCGGGCACGATGCCCTTGGCCTGGATGGACTTGCCGCTGGGCGTGTAGTAGCGCGCCGTGGTCAGCTTCAGGCCCGTGTCGGGGCCCAGGGGGCGCACGGTCTGCACGGAGCCCTTGCCGAAGGTCTGGCTGCCCATGATGATGGCGCGCTTGTGGTCCTGCAGTGCGCCGGCCACGATCTCGCTGGCCGAGGCCGAGCCTTCGTTGACCAGGACCACCAGCGGCAGCTTCTTGAGCGAGGCGGGCAGGCGCTGCAGCGGGTCACCCATGCCGCGGCGGGCATAGAAGCTGGGGGATGCCTTGTAGGTTTCCTTGCTCTCGGCCAGTTGGCCGTTGGTGGAGACCACGGTCACATCCGGCGGCAGGAAGGCTGCCGAGATGGCGACGGCAGCGTCCAGCAGGCCGCCCGGGTCGTTGCGCAGGTCCAGCACCAGGCCCTTCATGTTGGGGTCCTGCTTGTACAGTTCCTCGACCTTGCGCACGAAGTCGTCCACCGTGCGTTCCTGGAACTGGCTCAGGCGGATCCAGCCGTAGCCGGGCTCGATCACCTTGCCCTTGACGGACTGCGTCTTGATTTCTTCGCGCGTGATGGTCACGGGGAAGCTGCGGCTTTCATCCTTGCGCAGGATGGTCAGCTGCACCTTGGTGTTGGGCTCGCCGCGCATGCGCTTGACGGCGTCGTTGAGCGACAGGCCCTTGACGGCCGTGTCGTCGATCTTGGTGATCAGGTCGCCGGTCTTGAGGCCGGCGCGGAAGGCGGGGGAGCCTTCGATGGGCGAGACGACCTTGATCAGGCCGTCTTCCTGCGTGATCTCGATGCCCACGCCGACGAAGCGGCCCGAGGTGCCCTCGCGGAATTCCTTGTAGGACTTCTTGTCGAAGTACTGCGAATGCGGATCGAGGCTGGACACCATGCCGGAGATGGCATCGGTGATCAGCTTCTTGTCATCGACCGACTCGACATAGTCGGTCTTGATCAGGCCGAAGACGGCGGACAGCTGCTGGATTTCCTCCAGCGGCAGCGGGGTCATGGCACCGCGGGCCACGGTCTGCAAGGAAACCGTGGTCAGTGCTCCGGCGATTACGCCTACGGAAACCCAGCCGGCAATTTTGATTTTCTGGCCCATATCACCCCTTTAACCGCGTCAATATACACCCGCTTGGAAAGGCAAGCGCCCGCGTGGTTCCCTAAAAACGGCGCAGCAAGCGCAATTTCCGCAGCAGGCGCTCACCTCAAGCGGGCCCGGCTCAGGCCTTGCCCTGTGCGGCCACGGCGGCTGCAGCCTTGGCGGCAGCTTCTGCATCGCCCAGGTAATAGTGGCGAATGGGCTTGAGATCGGCATCCAGCTCATAGACCAGCGGAATGCCATTGGGCACGTTGACGCCGACGATGGCGTCATCCGAGATGCCGTCCAGGTACTTGATCAGCGCGCGGATGGAGTTGCCGTGGGCCGCGACCACGACGCGCTTGCCGGACAGGATGGCGGGCGCGATGGACTCGTTCCAGAACGGCAGCACGCGGGCCACCGTGTCCTTCAGGCATTCGGTCAGCGGCACCTGGCTGGGGTCCAGCTGGGCGTAGCGCACGTCGCTGCGCTCGCTGCGCGGGTCTTGCGGCTCCAGGGCCGGCGGGGGCGTGTCGTAGCTGCGGCGCCACACCAGCACCTGGGCGTCGCCGTATTGCTTGGCCATGTCCGCCTTGTTCAGGCCCTGCAGGCCGCCGTAGTGGCGCTCGTTCAGGCGCCAGCTGTGCTGCACGGGCAGCCAGGTGCGGTCCATTTCGTCCAGCGTGTGCCACAGCGTGCGCGTGGCGCGCTTGAGCACGCTGGTGTAGGCCAGGTCGAAGTCATAGCCTTCGGCCTTGAGCAGGCGGCCGGCGTTCTTGGCCTGTTCGACGCCGGTGGCGGTCAGGTCCACATCGGTCCAGCCGGTGAAGCGGTTTTCGAGGTTCCAGGTGGATTCACCGTGGCGGATCAGCACGAGCTTGTACATGGCGGCTTTCTAAGTCTCTCGATGCGACAAAGCTGGGCTGTCGCGGGGGCAAAAGCCAGCATTCTAGAATTGACAGGTTTGCCAACCCAAGGAATGACGTGAAATTCATCATCGATAACTGGTATTTGATCCTGATCGCGCTGGCTTCCGGCGTGATGCTGCTGCTGCCCCTGGTGCGCGGCGCAGGCGGCGGCTCGCTGACGGCGGCGCAGGCCGTGCAACTGATCAACCGCCAAAAGGCCGTGGTCATCGATGTCTGCGAGCCCGAAGAGTACGCGGCCGCCCATGCCAACGGCGCCAAGAATGTGCCGCTGAGCCAGTTCGAGGAAAAGCTGCCCACCACCGTGAAGAACAAGGCGCTGCCGCTGGTGCTGATCTGCACCAAGGGCAACCGCGCCTCCCGTGCCGAAGGCATTGCGAAGAAGCTGGGCTACGAAAAGGCCCAGGCCCTGGCCGGTGGCCTGAAGGCCTGGCGCGATGCCGGCATGCCGGTTGAAAAGGCCTGAGACGCCCCCATCTGACGGCGATGGAAGCCGCTGCTCCGCGCCCCGGGCGCCAGCCGGCGGCACGCCGCAAACTCGAAGAAAGTCGCACATGCAAGCCGTGAAGATGTACACCACCGCTGTCTGCCCCTATTGCATCCGGGCCAAGCAGATCCTCAAGTCCAAGGGCGTGGAGCAGATCGAAGAGATCCGCATCGACACCGATCCGGCCGCGCGCGACGTGATGATGCAGAGCACGGGCCGCCGCACGGTGCCCCAGATCTTCATCGGCGAGCGCCATGTGGGCGGCTGCGACGACCTGATGGCGCTGGACGCCGACGGCGGTCTGGTGCCTCTGCTGCAAAGCTGAAACACGGGCACTGCATAATGCTGGCCCAGGTGCCCGCTGCGCAAGCTCTTGGCAGCGGGCATTTTGTTGGTGATTTTTTTGATGCCCTGGTCACCGCACCAGGGTTTTTTGCCCAGAAAGACTGATTCCATGGCCGAACAGGACACTCCCGTCTTCCAGATCCAGCGCGTCTACCTCAAGGACCTGTCGCTGGAGCAGCCCAACTCGCCCGCCATCCTGCTGGAGCAGGAGCAGCCCAGCGTGGACATCCAGCTTGGCGTCGAGGCGACTCCCGTGGCCGAAGGCATCTACGAAGTGGCCGTGACCGCCACCGTGCAGACCAAGATCCAGGGCAAGACCGTGTTCCTGGTCGAGGCCAAGCAGGCCGGCATCTTCGAGATCCGCAACGTGCCCGAAGACCAGATGGGCGGCGTGATCGGCATTGCCTGCCCCCAGATCATCTATCCCTACCTGCGCGGCAACGTGGCTGACGTGGTCACCCGCGCCGGCTTCCCGCCCGTGCACCTCGCCGAGATCAACTTCCAGGCCATGTACGAGCAGCAGCAGGCAGCCGCCCAGGCGGACGGCAACTCGCTGCCGCAGTAAGCCGGTCCATTCCCGGACGATGTGATTTGCGCCCAGGCGCGTCGCATCGCTGTGGTACAAGAAAAGAGGCCCGAGGGCCTCTTTTTTTCATCAACGTCGCTTCTTCAACGTCGAGCAGATATGAACATAGTGGTGATTGGCGCAGGCGCCTGGGGCACGGCGCTGGCGATGAGCGCGGCCTCGCGCGGTGACGGGCGTGTCGTGACCCTTTGGGCGCGCGACGCCGCCCAGGCGCAGGCCATGCACGGCAGCGGCGAGAACGCACGCTACCTGCCGGGCGTGGCACTGCCTGCCGCGCTGCAGGTGGTGCATGGCGAGATCGACGGCCATCTGGCGGCCGCCGACCTGATCGTGATCGGCACGCCCATGGCTGCCCTGCGCGAATGGCTGGGCCGGCTGCAGCATGTGCCCGCACCCGTGGCCTGGCTGTGCAAGGGCTTCGAGGCCGTGCCCGCAGGCGCTTCGGCCGCCGCCCATGGACTGATGGCGCACGAGGTCTGCGCCGAGGTGGCGCCCGATCTGCTGTGCGGCGTGCTCAGCGGCCCCAGCTTCGCGGCCGAGGTGGCACGCCACCAGCCCACGGCCCTGGTGGCGGCCAGCCGGCATGCCCAGGTCAATGACGCCCTGGTGGCCGCCTTCCACGGCGGCGCCATGCGCGTCTATGCCAATGCCGACATCGTGGGAGTGGAAGTGGGCGGCGCCGTGAAGAACGTGCTGGCCATTGCCACCGGCCTGTGCGACGGCCTGCAGCTGGGCCTGAACGCCCGCGCCGCGCTGATCACGCGCGGCCTGGCCGAGATGACGCGTTTGGGCCTGGCCCTGGGCGCGCGCACTGAGACCTTCATGGGCCTGTCGGGCCTGGGCGATCTGGTGCTGACGGCCACGGGCGACCTGTCGCGCAATCGCAAGGTGGGCCTGCTGCTGGCCCAGGGCCGCACGCTGGAGCAGGCCGTGGCTTCGCTGGGCCATGTGGCCGAGGGCGTGTACAGCGCGCGCACCGTGCTGGCACGCGCGCGGCTGCTGAACGTGGAGATGCCGATCACCGAAACCGTGGTCGAGCTGCTGGACGGCCGGCTTCAGGCGGCCGAGGCCGTGCAGCACCTGATGGCGCGCGATCCACGCGGCGAGTGATTCTTCGGTGTCCATGAAAAATGGCCCCCACGCTCCCCTTGCTGCGCAAGGTCCACTGCCCCCCGAGGGGGCCGCTTTTCATCTTGGGGCGGCCCGGCGATGAAAAAGCCCCGGGGCTGGAAGGCCCCGGGGCTTTTTTGCGTCAGAAATCCTGGCGTCTGGCGCGCTACATGCCCAGTTACAGGCCCAGTTACAGGCCTAGCTCCAGGCCCAGCAGTTCCTCCACCGTCTGGCGGCGGCGGATCAGGCGGGTGCTGTCGCCATCGACCAGCACCTCGGCGGCCAGCGGGCGCGTGTTGTAGTTGCTGGACATGGAGCTGCCATAGGCGCCCGTGTCATGGATGACCAGCAGGTCGCCCACCGAGGCGCCTGCCAGCGCGCGCGGCAGCACCACGCCGCCGTCGCCCTGGGTGAACACGTCGCCCGATTCGCACAGCGGGCCGGCGACCACGGCATCGCGCAGGGGCATGGCCTGGCCGTCGCGGCGCAGCACTTCCATGCCGTGCCAGCTGCCGTACATGGAAGGGCGCATCAGTTCGTTGAAGCCCGTGTCGACCAGCACGAAATGGTTGCTCCCCGCGTTTTTGGTGGCGCGCACCTGGCCCAGCAGCACGCCCGACTCGGCCACCAGGAAGCGGCCGGGTTCGATCTCCAGGCCCAGCGCGTGGCCCACGATGGCCTCGGCGTCCTTGCGTGCCGCATCCCACAGGCCGTGGTAGTGGGCGGTGTCGATGGTGGCGTCGCCATCGCGGTAGGGAATGGACAGGCCGCCGCCGGCCGAGATGGCCTGCAGGTCATGGCCTGCCCGGCGGGTGGCGCGCACCAGCTCGACCATGGCGCCGCAGACCTGCTGCAGATGGCCGTAGTCCACGCCCGAGCCGATGTGCATGTGCAGGCCGGCCAGCTTCAGGCCGCCGTCGCGGATGGCCTGCAGCGCCGCCAGCAGGTCGCTGTGCCAGATGCCGTGCTTGCTGTGCTCGCCGCCCGTGTTGGTCTTGTTGCTGTGGCCGTGGCCGAAGCCGGGGTTGATGCGCAGCCACACGGGATGGCCGGGCGAGGCCTGGGCCAGCTGGTGCAGCATGTCGATGGAGCCGGCGTTCACGGGCACCTTGTGCTCGGCCACGCAGGCCAGCGTGGCCTCGTCCATCACGTCGGCGGTGAACACGATGTCGCTGTGCAGGTCGTCGCCATGGCCGGCCGCGTAGCCGGCGGCCAGCGCGCGCAGGATTTCGCCGCGCGAGACGGCGTCCACCTTCACACCCTGCTCGCGCATCAGCCGCAGGATGTGGATGTTGGAGCAGGCCTTCTGTGCAAAGCGGATGGTGTCGAAGGCCTTGAGCTGGGCGATGCGTGCGCGGATGGTGGCGGCGTCATAGACCCACAGCGGCGTGCCGTGCTGGTCGGCCAGGGCCCAGAGCTGGGCGGGCGAGAAGGGATTGGACATGGTGTCTCTTTCAGGGGAACTGCCGCGCATGATGGTGGATGGCGGTCATTCAGTCCAATGCTTGTTCTTATGGTGTCTATTTGATTTGGATATGCTCTTGCCATGCAAGACCCCGCGCTGCCGCACACGTCTCCCGAACCCCGCATCTCCCACCGCCACCTGGAGGTGTTTCGCGCGCTCATGCTCAGCGGCAGCGCCACGGCGGCGGCGCAGATGCTGTTCAGCTCCCAGCCCACCGTCAGCCGCGAACTGGCGCGGATGGAGAGCCTGCTGGGCTATGCGCTGTTCGAGCGTGCCCAGGGCCGGCTGCGGCCCACGGCACGCGCCCTGTCGCTGTGGGCCGAGGTGCAGCGCAGCTGGCAGGGGCTGGACCGGGTGGTGGAGCATGCGCTGGCCCTGGGCCGACCGCACCAGGCGCGCATCAACGTGCTGTGCCTGCCTGCCCTCAGCCATGCGCTGCTGCCCGCAGCGCTGGCACGCCTGCATGCGGAGCACGGCCCGGTGGCCGTCAGCGTGGCCACGCAGGAGGCGCCGCTGCTGCAGGAGTGGATGGCCGCCCAGCGCTACGACCTGGGCCTGGCCGAGCTGGCCGAGGCGCCTCCGGGCACGCGCGCCCTTGCGCTGCCCGCCATGGACGAGGTGGCCGTGCTGCCCGCAGGCCATGCGCTGGCCGCAAGGCCGGTGCTGGAGGTGGCTGACTTTGCCGGGGAAAGCTTTGTCAGCCTGGCGCGCGACGATCCCTATCGCCAGCAGATCGATGCCGTGTTCGAGCAGGCCGGCGTGCAGCGCCAGCTGCACCTGGAGACCCACAGCGCCGTGGCGGTCTGCGCCATGGTCCAGCATGGCCTGGGCGTGGCCATCGTCAATCCGCTGACGGCGCGTGCCTGCGCCGGGCCGCAGCTGGTGGTGCGGCCGCTGGCGTTTTCCATTCCCTTCCAGGTCCATGCGCTGCTGCCGCTGCACCGGCCGGCCGTGGCCGAGGTGCAGTGGCTGGTGGACGCGCTCGCCGCCGAGGTGGCCGCGGTCGGCTGAAGGCGTCAGTGCCTAGGCCGAAGGGGTGCGCACCATGTCGGCAGGAACGATGGCCTGGGCGCTGCGCTCCAGGCGCTGGCGCAGCCACCGGTGGGCGCTGTCCTCATGGCTGCGCGCATGCCAGACCAGCTCTACGGGGAAGGACGGAAAGGCAAACGGAAGCGGGCTGATGGCCAGGCCGAACAGCGGCGCATAGTGGCGTGCCACGATGGCCGGCACCGTGGTCAGCAACGGTGCGCGTGCCACGGTGGCGAACAGCGTGAGGAAGTTGGATGCCGCGAGCACCGGGTTGATGGCCACTCCGGCCGCCTCCAGCGCATCTTCCAGGTAGCCGTACAGGCTGTCCTTGGCCGAGATCATGGCGTGGCGGCCAGCCTGGTACTGCGCCATGCTCAGCGGCGCGGCAAACGGCAGCAGGGCCGGGTGGTAGCAGCAGACCACACCCAGGTCGAACAGCATCTGCCGGCGGTGCCAGCCGCTGCCGCCGGGCAGGTAGCCAATGGCCAGGTCGATCTGCTCGGCATCCAGCGCGTCGAAGGCCCGCTCGCGGCTGGTGGGGCTGAGCAGCAGCTTCACGCGCGGTGCGGACACGGCCAGGTCGGCAAACAGCTCGGAGACCAGCAGCGATTCGGACTGGATGGAGATGCCGATGCGGAAGGTGTGTTCATCGGTGGCCGGATCGAAGCTGCGGCGCGACAGCAGCAGCCTCTGCGAGGCCTCCAGCAGCTCGCGCACCGGGGCGTGCAGTTCGCGGGCCATCAGCGTGGGCTCCATGTGGTAGCCCACGCGCACGAACAGTTCATCGTCCATCAGCAGGCGCAGCGTGGACAGCGCATGGCTCATGGCCGGTTGCTTGATGCGCAGGCAGGCGGCGGCGCGCGTCACGCTGCGCTCCTGCATCAGCGCGTCGAAAGCCAGCAGCAAGTTCAGGTCGAAGGAGCGCAGATTGAAATGATCGATGCGAGACATCATTCATATCGATTTGTTGAATCAAGACCCGAAACCTACACTGAATTTCAATTTCACGCGGCCAGTCAGACACAGGGCGGCCCGGTCCGGAAAGACGCCATTCAAGAGCCATACGAGGAAACATGATCGTGATACACCCCCGCCTCATCCTGCCGGCCCTGGGCTGCGCGCTGGCCACCGCCGCAGGCGCGCAGGAGCCGCGCTTTCCCATGCAGCCCATACAGATCATCGTCGGCTTCACGCCGGGCGGCTCGGCCGACACCACGGCTCGCCTGGTCGGCGACTGGCTGGGCCGCGAGCTGGGCCAGGCCGTCATCGTGGTGAACAAGCCGGGGGCCGGCACCAACATCGCTGCGCAGTTCGTCGCCAAGGCGCCTGCCGATGGCCATACGCTGCTGTTCGGCGGGACCTCGCTGGTCTACAGCCCGGGCTTGCTGTACCCCTCGATGAAGGCCAATCTGGCCAGGGACTTCGCGCCCGTGGGCGGCCTGGTCAAGGTGCCCAACATCCTGGTCGTTCGGCAGGACTCGCCGCTGCGCGATGTGCGCCAGCTCGTGGCGCAGGCCAAGTCCCGGCCCGGCGGGGTCAACTACGGGTCCACGGGCGCCGGCGTGAGCCCGCAGATCGCCATGGAGATGCTCAGTGCCCGCGCAGGCATGCGCATGACCCATGTGCCGTACAAGGGCACGGCCCCCATGCTCACGGGCATCCTGGCCGGGGATGTGGATGTGGCCTTCGACATCGCCTCGTCCTCGGGCCCCATGATCCAGGCCGGCAAGATGCGCGGCCTGGCCGTCTCGGGGGCCACGCGGCTCAAGACCCTGCCCCAGATCCCGACGATCGCTGAATCCGGCTACCCGGGCTTCGACGTCACTTCCTGGTACGGACTGGTCGCGCCCCAGGGAACGCCCGAGGCCGTCATCCACAAACTCAACGCTGCCCTGCAAAAAGTGCTGGCACAGCCGGACATCCAGACCACGCTGGCGGCCACCGGCAACGAAGTCATGCCGGGAACGCCGGCCGATTTCCAGGCCTTCCTGGCGGCCGAGCACCGCAAATGGAACGATGCCGTCAGGCAGCTGGACCTGCGCCCCGAGTGAGCCCAAGCATGAACCAGACCACAAGACACCAGAAACTGGCCGAACTGGCCGGGGACATGCCCGAGATCCGGGCCATCCGCCACCGCATCCACAGCCATCCCGAGATCGCATTCGAGGAGCGCAGCACGGCTGCGCTGGTCGCCGAAAAGCTGGCCGAATGGGGCTTCGAGGTGGCCACCGGCGTGGGTACCACGGGCGTGGTCGGCACGCTGAGCGCGGGCACGGGCGGCCGCCGCATCGGCCTGCGCGCCGACATGGACGCCCTGTCCATGCAGGAAAAGACCGGCCTGCCCTATGCCAGCCGCATCGAGGGCAAGATGCACGCCTGCGGCCACGATGGCCACACCGCCATGCTGCTGGGCGCTGCCCGGTACCTGGCCAGGACGCGCAATTTCTCGGGCACGCTGCACCTGTACTTCCAGCCGGCCGAGGAGCGCGGCCATGACAGCGGGGCCGAGCGCATGATCGCCGACGGCCTGTTCGAGCGCTTCCCCTGCGATGCCGTGTTCGGCATGCACAACCATCCGGGCGCGGAGCTGGGGCACTTCATGATGCGCAAGGGTGCCTTTCAGCCGGCGACGGACAAGATCGCCATCCGCGTCATCGGCAAGGGCGGGCATGTGGCGCGCCCCCATCTCACGGTGGACCCGTCGGTGGTCTCGGCCAGCATCGTGATGGCGCTGCAAAGCATCGTTTCGCGCAATGTCGATCCCATGCAGACGGCGGTGCTGTCCGTGTGCTCGCTGCAATCGGGCGGCTTCTATGGCGTTATTCCCGATGAGGCGCGCATCGAGCTGAGCGTGCGCTGCTTCGATCCCGGCGTGAGGGTGCAGCTGCGCGAGCGCATCGAGGCCATTGCCCAGGGGCAGGCGCAAAGCTATGGCGCCAGCGTGCAGATTGAGCACCAGCAGGGCTATCCGGTGCTGGTGAACACCGGGCGCGAGGTCGATTTCGCCGTGGAGGTCGCGCGCGAGCTGGTGGGGCCGCAGCGCGTGGACCCGGACTTCGGCCCGATCACGCCGGGCGAGGATTTCGCCTTCATGCTGGAGCGCCGGCCGGGCTGCTACCTGCGCCTGGGCAATGGCCTGTTCAGCGAGCACTGCCACCCCGTGCACCACCCGCGCTACGACTTCAACGACGACAACCTGCTGACCGGTGCCGCGTACTGGAGCCTGCTGGTGGAGCGCTATCTGGTGGATTGAGGCCGGGGTTCGGCGGCGGGCTCGGGGGCCAGGCACGGGCCCGGACCCCACTCCATCCAGTCGTCGCCAAAGATCTCCACCGGGTGCTGTGTGCGGTCCGATCCGTTGCCGCAGGCCAGCTCGTCGCGGGCGCAGTAGCGGTCACAGCCCCAGCATGTGCGCTCGGGATGGGCGGGGTGGATGGGGAATTTCTTGGCCATGGCATCCAGCTTGGACCGCCATAGCCGCCAGGGTTTTGCGCTGGATCAGAACTCCAGGTTGTCGATCAGGCGCGTCTTGCCCAGGCGCGCGGCGCCCAGGGCCACCAGTGGTGCACCGGCCAGTTGCGCGCCCTCGGCGGGGGGCTGCAGGTCACGGCGCAGGCGCACGGTCAGGTAGTCGGGCTCCCAGCCCTGGGCGGCCAGGGATTGCATGGCCCAGGCTTCCAGTTCGGCCAGCGGCGCCTGGCCCGCACGCGCGGCATCGGCCAGTTGCTTGAGCGCCAGCGACAGCGCCATGGCCTGCTGCCGCTCGTCGTCGCTCAGGTAGCCGTTGCGCGAACTCAGCGCCAGGCCGTCGTCGGCGCGCGCCGTGTCGCCGGCCACGATGTTCACGGGCAGGGCGAACTGCTCGACCATGCGGCGGATCACCATCAACTGCTGGTAGTCCTTTTTGCCGAACACGGCCGTTCCGCCGCCGCTGGCGAAGAATACGGCCGAGAACAGCTTCATCACCACGGTGCACACGCCCGTGAAGAAGCCGGGGCGGAAATGGCCTTCGAGGATGTCGGCCAGCTGCGCATCGGGCTGGATCTTGAAGGTCTGCGGCTCGGGGTAGAGATCGGCTTCGCGCGGGGCGAACAGCAGGTCGCAGCCTTCGGCCTCCAGCTTGGCGCAGTCGGCCTCCCAGGTGCGCGGATAGCTGTCGAAATCCTCGTGCGGCAGGAACTGCAGGCGGTTCACGAAGATGCTGGCCACGGCAATGTCGCCGTGCTGGCGCGCGGCGCGCACCAGGGACAGGTGGCCGTCGTGCAGATTGCCCATGGTGGGCACGAAGGCGGGGCGGCCCTTGCTCGACAGGATGGCGCGCAGGTCGGCGATGGAGTGGACGATTTGCATGGGAAAACCGGGGAACGGGAAAACGGGGAAGCGGGAAGCGGAAAAACGGACCGTGCAGCCTGCCGGACTACCAGGCGTGCTTGCTGTCGTCGGGGAAGCTGCCGTTCTTCACGGCATGCACATAGGCCTCGAAGGCGCCCTTGACGCTGCCCGCATCGGCCATGAAGTTGTGCACGAAGCGGGCCATCTTGCCCAGGTTTACGCCCAGCATGTCGTGCAGCACCAGGACCTGTCCGGCCGTGCCGCTGCCCGCGCCGATGCCGATGGTGTGGCAGTGCGGCAGCTCGGCCGTGAGTTCGCGCGACAGCTGTGCTGGCACCATCTCCAGCACCAGCATGGAGGCGCCTGCATCCTGCAGCTCCAGCGCATGGCGGCGCAGCGTGGCCGCGCCCTCGTCGCTCTTGCCCTGGACGCGGTAGCCGCCCAGCGCATGCACGGTCTGCGGCGTCAGTCCCAGGTGGGCGCAGACGGGCACGCCGCGCTCGACCAGGAATTGCACTGTGGGCGCGGTCCAGCCGCCGCCTTCGAGCTTGACCATATGGGCGCCGGCCTGCATCAGCTCGCAGGCGCTGCGCATGGCCTGCTCGCGGCTTTCGGCATAGCTGCCATAGGGCATGTCGGCGATCAGCCAGGCCGTGCCCTGCACGCGGTGCAGGCCGCGCGCCACGCTGGCCGTGTGGTAGCACATGTCCTGCAGCGACACGCCCACGGTGCTGTGCAGGCCCTGGCAGACCATGCCCAGCGAATCGCCCACCAAAATGCACTCCACGCCGGCCGCATCGGCCACGGCCGCGAAGGTGGCGTCATAGGCGGTGACCATGGTGATCTTCTCGCCGGCCTCGCGCATCTGCGCCAGGCGCGGAAGGCTCACGGGGCGGCGCTGGGGCAGCGGCGAGGCGGGAGGGATGGTGCCGTAGGGCGTGCCGGCGGTGACGGGTGCTTGGGTCATGGGGCGCTCGGAGGGGGATGGAATTGCCGCGAGTCTATGCGATGCGCGCGGGGGGCACCTGTCCCTGAGCTGTCCTTTGCTTTTCCGTCACCTTTCGGGCAGGCCACGCCATCGGCGCCACAGCGGAGACAGCAGGGCCACGAGCATGGCCGTGCTGGCTGCCACGGCAGGCGCGCTCATCAGCAGGTCCAGCCAGTGCTGGGTATCCGTCCAGGGGCCTGCGCTGCCGGTGGGGTGTGGCAACAGCAGTGCGGACCACTCAGACCAGGCGGCGGCGAGCCATATCAGGGCCAGCGACATGCCCAGGGCCAGCAGCACCGCGCCTGCCCAGGGGCGCTTGAGCACACGGATGCGCAGCCAGGCGACCGATATCAGCGCGGCTGGAAACAGCCCCAGCACATAGAGGCTGGTGATTCCCAGCATCCCGGCCAGCACGCTGCCAAGCAAGGTCAGGACCAGGCATGCGCCCCAGGCCACCAGCTGCATGGCAGGCATCAGGCGCACCAGCACCAGGGCCAAGGCGAGGAAAAAGCCAACGCTGACGGTCGCCAGCAACTGGGACATCCTTGGCCATTCGTCGTCGCGGGACCTGTCAGCGCGCCGCAGATGGCTTTCCTGGTAGGCAGGCAGGGCGAGGCCGTAGCGCGCGTGCTTCCATTGCACATGCTGCATCGGGCTCCATCGGCTGTCGAACATCTCCAGCAGCATGAGCCACTCACGGTTGCTCTGGGCCAGATAGGTACCGAAGCATTTGCGCGGTTCCGGCTCCAGATCCAAAGGCCTGCTGCGACCCAGGGCTGGTTTGCAGTTGGAGTTCTGCGCTCTGGATACCTTCTCGCCAGTCTCTGATGGTGGGTTGGCGGCCAGGTAGGCGCGCCATTCCTCGGCCAGGGGGGATTGCAGCGCGCTGCGGTAGCTGGCCAGCAGGTGCTCCGCCTCGTCCTGGGCGGAGCTGGCAGACTGGCGCACATAGCCTCTGGCCTGCAATGGCTGGCCGTAGCGCTCCAGCGTCGCGGCAATCGCGGCCTGGTCTCCGCGCATCAACCAGACCAGGGCCTGGATGCTCGGGTACTTCGCCGGATCGACCTCTTCCTCGCGCAGCACACGTATCCATTCCACGAGCATGGCCGCCTGGCGTGGCGCGACAAGCGCCTCCAGGGCTGCGACTTGCTCGACAGTCTGGATCTGTGCACTGACATCCGTGTCCGACCATTGGCGCTGAATCCGCATTTCATAGATGGGCGAAAAGGCGATCGCAGGCGCGAACAATAGCGATAGGAACAAGGCTCCCCACAGGTACTCCCACCACAGGCCCCAGCGGCCCACGGGGGCGTGTTCGCGCCAGCGGTTGTGGATGCGCACGCGCAGCAACCACCACAGCGCCAGGCCGATCGCCACGATCCAGGCCACGACGGAGCCGATGTCCAGTGCCAATTGCTCGGGCGTTTGCTGTGCCGTGGACGCAACGCCGGGCAGGGAGCCCATCCAGCGCGCGGGTTCGGCCATCCATTGCATCCAAACGCCGAGCACCAGCACGCACCACAGCAGCGCCAGCGGCAGATACCAGTGCAGGCGCAGCTGCCACAGCAGGGGGCAGCGCATCAGCACCCATTGGTCCCAGCGGTTCGTCATATCGGAAAAACGTGGCATGGCTCAGTCCCTCACGAACAGGCGGCGGGTGGATGCGGTGATGTCGCGGAAATAGCGCACGGGCATCTCTGCCTGCACGGCCTGCGCCAGGAACTGCGCTGCCGTGAACGGCACGTGAAAGCTCACTATGTGGGTCTGGCCACTGAGCTGGTGCGTATGGGATGGCAGCCGGTCCAGCCAGGGTTTCAGTTGCGCCATGGCCCAGCCGGTCTCGAACTCGATGGCGCAGCCTTCCATGGCGGCAAAGCTCTGCTGCACGCTGCGCGGCTGGCCTTGCTCCAGGAACAGCACCTGATCGGCCACCTTTTCCACCTCGTACAGCTGCTGTGAACTCAGCACCAGGGCCATGGGTTGCCAGGGCGAGCGCGCCAGCGACTGCAGATCGGTCAGCAGGGTCTGCTGGGCGTTGATGTCCAGATTGGCCAGCGGCTCGTCCAGCAGCAGCACGCGCGGCCGGCAGAGCAGGGCGCGCGCCAGCTCGAAGCGCATCTTGTAGCCCGAGGACAGCTGTTTCCACTGGTGGCCCCGGAAGGCGCGCAGCCCCAGCTGCGCGATGACCAGCTGTACCAGGCAGATGTTGCGTGGGCCCACGGCGCCATGGCTGCGCGCGGCGAATTGCAGATGGTCCATCAGGCGCCCGCTCCAGACGGCCGGGCGCTGGGGGATATAGGCGAGCTGGGTGCGCAGCAGGTAGGCATCAGTGGCGGGAACACCCCAGTCCAGCTGCCCTGCGTCGGGCGCCAGATCGGCGGCCAGCAGGCGCAGCAAGGTGGTCTTGCCGTTGCCGTTCTCGCCCACCAGTCCCAGGATGGTGCCGGGCTCCACGGCCACATCCACCGGCCCCAGCGCAAAGCCGCCGCGCCGGTAGCGCTTGACCAGTTGCCGTCCCTGTACACGGTACGCGCGGTGCGCACGGTGCGCGCGGGAAGGTGCGGAATCGGCCTGCAGCGCCTGGCCTGGGGCATGGGCGGCATGCAGGGCATCGAAGGCCTGCTGCACCAGCGCGCGGCGTGGCTCTGCGCCGGAATCGGCCGCAAGGCCATCCCAGGCATCCAGCGCAGTCAGCAGGCTCTGCTGCACGGCGGTTTCGGCCGGCAGGGCGGCGTCTATGAGTGCACGCCACGCGCCATGCCATTGCTGGCTGGCGATCGCCTGTTCCACGGATTGCGCCCAGGCCACTACGGCGGACTGTGGCGGCGTAGGTGGTCGTACTGATTCAATGCTCGGTTCCATGAACCCCTCCCTTTTTTATGTGCTGCGCGGTACGGCCATCCGAGGGGCCGGACGGTGCGATTCCCGGCGCGCGACGAGTCTATGCGATCCCGCTATGCTGTGATTCCCGCGACGGACGACAGGGCCCGCACAGGCCCTGCGGATGCGCTTCAACGGTGTTGCACCATGTCCGGTTCCTTACAGACATCTCCGCTTCTTCCCGCCGTGGCCTGGCAGGGCCTGCGCCAGGTCCATGTGCTGCAAAGCCTGACCGACGAGCGCCTGGCCGAACTGGCCGCGCAATGCCGCTGGCAGCAACTGGCCACGCACCAGAGGCTGGAGGGCGCCTATGCCGACCAGCGCATGTACATGCTCGTCCACGGTAGCCTGCGCGTCAGCAGCTATGCCGCGAACGGACGCGGGCTGACGCTCGGTGAAATTGCCACAGGCATGTTCGTCGGCGGCCAGATGCAGCAGCAGCAAAACGAATGCGGGGGCATACCGCTGGTCGTCGAGGCGGGAGAACCCAGCCTGGTGGCCTCGCTTGCGCCCGAGGATGTGGAAGCACTGCTGATGAGCGAGCCCCTGGTGCTGCGCGCCTTCATCGTGCGGCTCAGCAGCCTGGCCGTGACGCTGGCGCGGCGCATGGTCAATCTGGGAACCCTCAGCGTGCGCAGCCGACTGCATGCCCTGCTGCTGGAGCGCGCCGAATTGGCCGGAGAGGAGCAGGGGCAGGCCCTGCTCGCCCCCGCGCCCCGGCAGACCGACCTGGCCCTGATGCTGGGCTCCAGCCGCGAGGAAGTGGCGCGCGAGATGTCGCGCCTGGTGCGCCTGGGCCTGCTGCGGCGCGAAGGCCGCAACCTGCGCATCTGCCATGTCGAAGGCCTGCGCGTGCTGCTCGAGGAAGCGCGCTGAGCCTTGTCTGCCGCGGCTGTTTCAAGCCGCGAAAAACACTGTTTCTAGAACGCGTGAATTCGCCTTCTGTCGAGGGGAGCACGGGTGAAAAGGCAGCGGGCCGCCCGGGCCGGATGCGAAAACACGTGAGAAAACGCACAGACGAAGAATGCTGCAGCGCCGCATAGTACGTCCATGCCGTGAGGAAATGAATGCCGAGCGGCCTTTTGAAAGGATCTGACATGCGTACCCTCTCCGCTGCACTGGCCGCCGTGACCCTGGGCCTCGCCGGGACTGCAATGGCCCAAGAAGCCGTTTCCCCCTCGTCCTCCGCCACCGCAGGCCTGAGCCGCGCCGAAGTGCTGGCCGACCTCGAAATGTGGCACCAGGCGGGCATGACCTACCTGCCCTCGCCTTCGGCTGACCGCGACATCAGCTACAACTCGGCCGAATACCAGCGCGGCCTGGCCCGCTACCAGCAACTGCGCAGCGGCCCCGCCTACCGTGAGGCCGTGGCCCGCCTGGAAGGCCAGCACACCGTCACGCAGAAGTGATGTGAATGGATATGGGTCCGGCATGGTGCCGGGCCTGTTGGTGGAAAGCGTCCTTTCGGGATGCTTGGTTTGGCGCCCTTCGGGGCGCTTTTTTGTTTCCCGCGCTCTACACTGGGCGGCCCCGTGTCAGTGGCTGCTATCGATAGCGAAGCTGCTGATGCAAGTACAGCATGCGTTGACGGCCGTTTTGTGAAGTTTCTGATCGATTTTCCCAACCCCCATGACGGTTCGGCCGCCCGGCTGCGCCATGGCTTCGGGCCGCCGCTGCGCAGCCTGGCAGCCCATGCGCCCGAGCAGGTGCGCGGTGTGCTTGACGCCGTGCAGCAGGCCGCCCAGGCCGGCCTGTGGTGCCTGGGCTGGGTGCGCTACGAGGCGGCGGCGGCGTTTGACGCGGCCTACGCGGGCGCCTTGCATGCCACGCCGCCAGGCGAGCCGCTGGCCTGGTTTGCCGTCTTCGACGGCCCCCGGCCCTGGCCTGAAGACGCGGACGCAGTCGATACCGGCCCTCAGGCGCAATCTCAGGTGCAATGGCAGCCCGGCCTGGAGCGTGCCGATTTCGATGCCGCCATTGCGCGCATCCACGAGGCGATTGCGGCCGGTGACTGCTATCAGATCAATTACACGGCCCAGTTCATGGGCCGGCTGCGGGGCGACATTCCATCGCTGTTCGCCGCGCTGCGCCGCGCCCAGCCCGGTGGCTACGTAGCCTGCATGGACAGCGGCGACGAGCAGGTGCTGTCCGTCTCGCCCGAGCTGTTCTTCGACTGGGATGGCGAGCGCATCCTCACGCGCCCCATGAAGGGCACGGCGCCCCGTGGCGCCACGCCTGCACAGGACGAGGCGAATGTCCAGGCCATGCGGTCCTCGCCCAAGGAGCGGGCCGAGAACGTGATGATCGTGGACCTGCTGCGCAACGATGTCTCGCGCATTGCCGAGCCTTTCAGCGTCCAGGTGCCGCGCCTGTTCCATGCCGAACCCCTGCCCACCGTGTGGCAGATGACGTCCGACGTGCAGGCGCGCACGCGGCCCGGCACTGGCCTGGCAGACGTGTTTGCGGCACTGTTTCCCTGCGGCTCCATCACGGGCGCGCCCAAGCGCCAGGCCATGCGGCTCATCCACGAGCTGGAACCGGGTCCGCGCGGCGTGTACTGCGGCGCCGTGGGCGTTGTGCGGCCCGGCATCGCCGCGGGGCGCGTGCACGCCACCTTCAATGTGCCCATACGCACTGTGGTGGCGCGTGGCACGGAACTGCGCTGCGGCATCGGCAGCGGCATCACCTCGGGCGCCGAGGCGCCTGCCGAATGGCAGGAATGGCGCCACAAGAGGGCTTTTCTGGACAAGGTGTGAAAGGGCGTGCAGCCATGGCGGATACGGACTTCGATTTCGACATTCTGGAAACACTGGCCCTGCGGGATGGCGGTTTCATCCATCTGCAGCGCCATGTGACGCGCATGCAGGACGCGGCGCGGCATTTCGGCCGGCCCTGCACGGATGACGTGCTGGAGCAGGCATTGCAGCAGCTGCGCCAGGCGCACGCCAGCGGCCACTGGCGCGTGCGCCTGGCGCTGGATGCCACGGGGCGGATACAGACCCAGGCGGCGCCGCTGCCGCCTTCCGCCACGCCTGTTCGGCTGGCGCTGGCCGACCGGCCCATCGCCAATGCGGTGGCGCGTGGCGACTGGGTGCGTTTCAAGACCTCGCGCCGCGCGCACTACGACAGCCTGCAGCCCACCGATGCCTCGGTGTTCGACACCGTGCTCCACAACGAGGACGGCGAGATCACCGAAGGCACGCGCGGCAACATCGCCGTGCTGCTGGCGGGCCGCTGGGTGACCCCGCCGCTGTCCAGCGGCCTGCTGCCCGGCGTGGGCCGCGCGGTGGCGCTGGACGAGGGCCGCGTGGTGGAGCACCCGGTGCGGCTGGACGATCTGCCGCGCGTGCAGGGCTGGGCCTTCGTCAACAGCCTGCGCGGCTGGCTGCCGGCAGTTCTGCGCTGAACTGCAGGCCGGGGTGGAACTCATGGTTTTCAGGGATGGATTCCACAAGGCAATGTCAGACAATCGGTGAATATTGTTGAGCAATATCATTTTGATTGTTGGCTGATGCCTGTCTCCCTTGAGATCGATCCATGCATGAATTCCGTATTTCCCGCCGCGCGCTGATCACCGCCGCGGCTGTCCTGGCGGCGGGCCCGCTGTGCGCCCAGACCACCTATCCCAACAAGCCCATTCGCGTCGTCGTCGGCTACGCGGCAGGCGGCTCGGTCGACCTGGTGGGGCGCGTGGTGGGTGACATCCTGGCCAAGCACCTCAATGCGACCGTCGTGGTCGACAACGTGCCCGGTGCCGCCGGCGTGGTGGCCGCGCAGCGCGTGGTCGGTGCCAAGGCCGACGGCTATACCCTGCTCGCAGGCTCCAGCAACGAATTGGCGGGCACGAAGTTCGTCAACGCCGCGCAGAAGTACGACCCGGCCACGGACCTGACCGGCATCGCGCTGACCGGCGTGCTGCCCAACCTGTGGGTGGCCGGCACCAAGATGCCGGCCAGGACCATCGACGAGTTCATCGCCCTGGCCAAGGCCCATCCCGGCAAGTACAGCTACGGCAGCCCGGGCATCGGGTCAACGCCGCATTTCTCGGGCGAGCTGATCAAGAAGATTGCCGGGGTGGACATCGTCCATGTGCCCTACAAGGGATCGGCCGCGATGACCAGCGACCTGGCGGGCGGCAACCTGGATTTCGCCATCGTCTCTCCCTCGGTGGCGGCTCCGTTCATCCAGAGCGGCAAGATCAAGGCCCTGGGCGTGACCACGGCCCACCGCATCGCCATGATGAAGGACGTGCCCGCACTGGGCGAGAACGCGGCACTCAAGGGCTACGCGCTGAGCGGCTGGTTCGGGCTGGCGGGACCCAAGGACCTGCCTGCCGAGGTGGTGGCCAGCCTGCAGAAGGCCTTGAAGGCGGGCCTGGCCGATCCGGCGATGCGCGCGCGCCTGGAAGGGGCTGGCATCATTGCCCCCACGGGCGACGAAAACTTGGCCCAGATCATCCGTACCGACATGGGCAAGTACGCCGAACTGGTCAAGTTCGCCAGGATCACGCCGGAAAACTGAAGCACGGCCTGCCGCCATGAAAAACGCCTCGTTCCCCGAGGCGTTTTTTCATTCGGGCCTGTGCAGGGCATGCAGGGACAGCAGCCCCTCGAACGCATCGCGCAGCGGCTGCAGCGACGGGCCGGCAGGCGCCAGCCGTTGCAGCGCGCAGGCCGCTGCCTCCAGCGTGGACAGCTGGCCCGGCGCATGGGCCTTGCGCAGGGCGCCGTAGCGCGAGGCGGGAAGGTCGCCCTGCAGTGCCAGGCGCGGCAGGGCCTGCAGGCCGGGGTTGAGGTAGAGCATCTTGCGGCTCTTGCGCCAGGTGGCGTCCAGCACCACCAGGCGCAGGTCCTCGGGGCATGGCGCGGGCTGCGGCCAGGGCGCTTGCCTGGCCAGGCCCAGCTGGTCGCCGTGCGGTGTTTCCGGATAGAGCAGTACGGCCTGCCGCGGGGCGTCGCCCGACTGCCAGGGCGCGTGCAGCAGTGCCTGCAACTGCGCTGGCTCGAAGGCCTCGCCCACCGCCAGGCGGCTGGCGGGCAGGCACAGGTGCAGCAGCCGGCCCGTGCCCTTGGCCTGCAGTTCTTCCTCGGGATGCTGGAGCACCAGCAGCTGCACCGCATGCGGCACCGGCTGCACCAGGGGGCACAGGCAGGTGCGCTCAGGGCGCAGGCATTGCGCGCAGCGTGCGCGGGTGCTCACGGCGGACAAGGCCCGGCGCCTGCCTTACAGGCGACCCTTGTAGTAGCTGGGCTTGTCCATGTCGGCGATTTCCACGCTGAGCTGGACCATCATGCCGGCCGGCTGGGGCGTGAGGCGGCGCAGCACCGCGGCAATGCCTTCGGACAGCTCCTTCTTGGCCGTGTCGGTACGGCCCGCCAGCAGGCGCAGCTGCACATGGACGAAGCCGCGGTTGGCAGGAGCGGAGCCGATCTCGAACTGGCTGACCGGCAGCAGGCGGGCCTTGACGTCGGCCTCGTCCAGGATGCTGGGGTGGCTGCAGACGAAGGCATTGAGTTCGGTCAGCAGTTGCTGGCCGGGCAGGCCGGCGAGGTTGTCGGTGTATTCGACGTAGAGATGGGGCATGGATGTCTCCGTTCCGGTGGTGAAGAGGGATTCAGGGGATGGGTGGGGCCAGGCGCGAGACCTCGTCCAGCGCCGTCAGCAGCAGCTGCACGTCGATGCGCGTGTGGGAGGCCGACAGCGCGATGCGCAGCCGCGCCGTGCCTTCGGGCACGGTGGGCGGGCGGATGGCGGGCACCCACAGGCCGCGCTCGCGCAGGCCCTCCATCACGGCCAGGGCCGTGGCGTTGGAGCCTATGACCAGGGCCTGCACGGCGGTGCGCGAGGGCAGCAGCTGCCAGCCCGTGCGCGCCAGCAGCGGCGTGAGGCCGGCGCGCAGCTCGGCAATGCGTTCGGCCAGGGCCTCGCGGCGCTCGTCCTCGGCCTCGATCAGGGCCACGCTGGCCTGCAGCGCGCTGGCCAGCATGGGCGGCGCGGCCGTGGCGAAGATGTAGCTGCGCGTCTTTTGCAGCAGCCACTCGACCAGCATGTCGCTGCCCGCGACAAAGGCACCGGCCACGCCAGCGGCCTTGCCCAGCGTGGCCATGTAGAGCACGCGCGGCGAGGCGTTTGCGCCCGTCAGTCCCGCCTCGGCCAGGCTGCCCCGGCCCTGGGGGCCGAGTACGCCGAAGCCATGCGCGTCGTCGAGCAGCAGCAGCGCGTCGTACTGCTCGCACAGCGCCAGCAGGCCGCGGATGTCTGCCACGTTGCCATCCATGCTGAACACGGCATCGCTGATGACCAGCTTGCGCCGGGCCGTGCTGGCGGCCAGTTGCGCGGCCAGGTCGCCCAGGTCGGCATGGGCATAGCGGTGGACCTGGGCGCGCGACAGGCGGGCGCCGTCGATCAGGCAGGCGTGGTTGAGCGCATCGGAGAACAGGGCATCGCCCGCGCCCACCAGGGCCGGCACGATGCCGGCATTGGTGGCGTAGCCCGCATAGAAGTAGAGCGCGCGCGGCAGTTGCACGAAGTGCGCCAGCTGTTCCTCCAGCGCGGCGTTGGCCGTGCTGTGGCCGCTGACCAGGGGCGAGCCGCCCGAGCCCACGCCAAAGGCCTGGGCGCCCGCGCAGGCGGCGCGCACCAGGGTGGGGTGGCCGGCCAGGCCCAGGTAGTCGTTGCTGCAAAAGGCCAGCATGGGGTGGCCGTCCACCTCCATGTGGGCGCCGCTGGCGGCGCCCTGCAGCGGCGCCGTGGCGCGGCGGCGGCGGCGCAGGTGGGCCGCGTCGAGCTCGGCGATGCGCGCGGGAATGTCGTCCAGCCAGGAGCCGCTCATTGCCATTGCTCCGGCAGGGTATAGGTGGTGGCGCGCGGGTCGGGGTGCTGCTGGAAGGGGATGTCGGCCAGCAGCGGCGCCTGCAGTTGCCGGTCCAGGTGCTGGCGCAGCCAGGCCATGTTTTCCTCGGGCACCAGCATGGCGGGGTCCACGCGGCTGGCAATCCAGCCGGCCAGGCGCAGTCCGCGCGTGCGGATGGCCTCGGCCGTGAGGGCGGCGTGGTTCAGGCAGCCCAGCCGCAGGCCCACGACCATGACCACGGGCAGGTCCAGCGCGCAGGCCAGGTCGGCGCCCGAGAGCTGGTCGGACAGCGGCACGAGAAAGCCGCCCGCGCCTTCCACCACCACGGCGTCGGCCTGTTCGGCCAGGCGCCGGTAGCTGTCCACGATGTGTGCGATCTCTATGGAGCGGCCCGCGCGCTGCGCGGCGATGTGCGGCGACATGGGATCGGGCAGCAGCACGGGGTTGTCCAGTTCGGGCGGAACGGCCAGGGTGGAGGCGGCGCGCAGCGCCAGCGTGTCCTCGTTGGCCCAGCCGCCCTGGCCGTCGGGCTCGGCGCCTGCGGCCACGGCCTTCATGCCCACCACGCGGGCATGGTGGCGGGCCAGCGCATGCAGCAGCCCGCAGGAGGCCAGGGTCTTGCCCACGCCCGTGTCGGTGCCGGTGACAAAGCAGCCAATGGTGCGGTGGGCGTTCACGAATGGTTCTCCTGGGCCAGTGTGTCTTCAAGGGCGGCCAGCGCGCTGGCGGCCAGGTGCTGCACGGCCTCTTCGTCCAGCAAATAGGGAGGCATGGCGTAGAGGGTGTTGCTGATAGGGCGCAGCAGCAGCCCGCGCTCCAGTGCGGCTGCGCTGTAGCGGCGCGAGAAGTCGGGCAGCGAGGTCTGCACATCCCAGGCCCAGATCATTCCCTGGCGCCGTGCGTGGCGCACGCGGGCGTGCTGGTTCAAAGGGGCGAAGGCGCCGTCAAGCCTTTGCGCCAGCGCGAGGTTGGCATTGATGGCATCGGTCTGCTCGAACAGCTCCAGCGTGGCCAGGGCCGCGCGGCAGGCCAGCGGGTTGCCGGTGTACGAGTGCGAGTGCAGGAAGCCGCGCGCCACGGAATCGTCGTAGAAGGCGGCGTAGACGGTCTCGGTGGTCAGCACGGCCGACAGGGCCAGCGTGCCGCCCGTCAGGCCCTTGGACAGGCAGATGAAGTCCGGCCGTATGCCGGCCTGCTGGTGGGCGAACATGCTGCCCGTGCGGCCGAAGCCCACGGCGATCTCGTCCACCACCAGGTGCACCTCGTAGCGGTCGCACAGGGCGCGCGCCAGGCGCAGGTATTCGGGGTCGTGCATGGCCATGCCGGCCGCGCACTGCACCAGCGGCTCGACGATGAGGGCGGCCGTGGTCTCGTGGTGCTGCTCCAGCCACTGGCGCAGGCCTTCGGCGGCGCGCCGTGCCACATCGACCGGGCTTTCGCCGTCTTGCGCGCCGCGTGCATCGGGGCTGGGCACGGTGTCGGCCAGGCGCACCAGGGGCGCATAGGCTTCGCGGAAGATGGGAATATCGGTCACGGCCAGCGCGCCCACGGTTTCGCCGTGGTAGCCGCCGGCCAGGCCTGCAAAGCGGCTCTTGGCAGGGCGGCCCAGGTTGCGCCAGTAATGCGCGCTCATCTTGAGGGCGATCTCGGTGGCCGATGCGCCGTCGCTGCCGTAGAAGGCATGGCCCAGGCCGGTGAGCGTGGCCAGCCGTTCGGACAGCTCGACCACGGGCGCGTGCGTGAAGCCGGCCAGCATCACATGGTCAAGCTGGGCGAGCTGGTCGGTGAGCGCGGCCTGGATGTGCGGATGGCTGTGGCCGAAGAGGTTGACCCACCAGGAGCTGACGCCATCCAGGTAGCGGCGTCCTTCGGTGTCGTGGAGCCAGGGCCCCTGTGCGCGCGCGATGGCGATGGGGGGCGCGGCCTCGTGCCGCTTCATCTGGGTGCAGGGGTGCCACACAGCCGCAAGGCTGCGGGCGGCAAGCGATTGAGTCATCGCGCGATTGTCACACCGCAGCGCAGCTCACAGCTGCTGCGTGGGAACGTGGTGGCGCAGTTCGACCTGGCGGTTGGCATCGTCCACGAAGACCAGCTGCGGCTGGTGCGTGGCCACGTCGGTCTCATGCACCTGGGCGAAGGACGCAATGATCAGCAGGTCGCCCACGGCGGCACGGCGCGCGGCCGAGCCGTTGACCGAGATCATGCCGCTGCCGCGCTGGCCCTTGATGGCATAGGTGACGAAGCGCTCGCCGTTGTCGATGTTCCAGATGTGCACCTGCTCGTTCTCGACGATGTTGGCGGCGTCCAGCAGGTCCTCGTCGATGGCGCAGGAGCCTTCATAGTGCAGCTCGCATTGCGTGGTCTTGACGCGGTGGATCTTGGATTTGAGCAGGGTGCGGAACATGTTTGTCTCTCGAGGGGCGCTTTGCGCGGTCTTGATGGGGCCTGGGCTGGCAAAAAAAGCCACCAAGTCTATATGCGAAGGAGAAATCCCATGAAGGCCGTGAAGTTGTTCAACGGCAGCGGCGCCGCTGCGGGGCCTGGCTTCAGTTCAGGTCGAGCACGCAGCCATCGCCGATGCTGTCGCGCCATACGCGGATGCGGCTGGGAGCGGGCTGCAGGTCGGCCAGGGAATCGGCAATGAACAGGCACAGGTTTTCCAGCGTGGGCTTGCCCAGGCCGGGGATTTCGTCGAGAAAGCGGTGGTCCAGCGCGTCGCCCAGGGTCTTCAGGCGCGAGCGCAGGTAGCCCAGGTCGATCACCATGCCGTTGTCCGGGTTGCGCGGGCCGGTGACGCTGACTTCGGCGTAGTAGGTGTGGCCGTGGATGCGGCGGCTGCTCTCGGTCTCGATGGCGCGCTCCAGCGTGTGGGCGGCATCGAAGAAAAAGCGCTGGTGTACGGTGAACTGCATGGCAAAAATCAGCGGATGCCGGTGAGCTTGTGGGTCTGCAGGCTCAGGCGCCAGGCCGGGCGCTGCAGGCATTGCGCTATGCAGGCGGCCGTGTTGTCGGCCTGCAGGACGTTGTCCATGGGCTGCAGGAAATAGCGGTCGAAACGGGTGCCTGCCTCGATGGCCTGCAGATCGAAGCCGGGCTGCGGCCAGACCAGCTTGAGCTCCTGGCCGCTGCGCTGGACCCATTCGGCGCCCGCCTTGGGGCTGATGCACAGCCAGTCGATGCCCTCGGGCGCGGCCACGGTGCCATTGCTTTCCACGGAAATGCGAAAGCCGCGCGCATGCAGGGCGGCGATCAGGGGCTCGTCCACCTGCAGCAGGGGCTCCCCCCCGGTCAGCACCACCATACGGTGCTGGCTGTCGCCGGCCGGCCACTGGGACAGGATACGTTCGGCCAGGGCGTCGGCCGTGGCGAACTTGCCGCCCAGCGTGCCGTCGGTGCCCACGAAGTCTGTGTCGCAGAACTGGCAGATGGCGCTGGAGCGGTCCTGCTCGCGGCCGGTCCAGAGGTTGCAGCCTGCAAAGCGGCAGAAGATGGCCGGCGTGCCGGCCTGGCCGCCCTCGCCCTGCAGGGTGTAGAAGATTTCTTTGACGCTGTAAGTCATGGTGCATGGAGGCCGGTGGAGCCGGCCTGTCGGTGTGCGCGTGCCTGTATCCGTGCCCGCTAGACGGGCGTATAGGCCAGGCGCACGTAGATGGGCGCAAAGGCTTCGGCCTGGGTGATCTCGATCAGCGTTTCCTTGGCCAGCTCCAGCAGGGCGATGAAGGTCACGACCAGCACGGTCGAGCCTTTCTCGGGCTGGAACAGGGTCTCGAACTCGACGAAGCGCCGGCCCTGCAGGGCCTTGAGCACCTGGCTCATGTACTCGCGCACCGAGAGTTCCTCGCGCGTGATCTTGTGGCTTTGCACGAGCTTGGCGCGCTTGAGAATGTCGCGCCAGGCCGATTGCAGCTCGGCCACATCCACATCGGGAAAGCGCGGCTGCAGGTTCTGCTCGATGTGGATCTGGGCCCGGAGGAAGTCACGCCCGTAGTGCGGCACCTGGCCGAGCTGGTGGGCAGCGAGCTTGATCTGCTCGTACTCGAGCAGCCGGCGCACCAGCTCGGCGCGCGGGTCCTCGGCCTCTTCGCCGCCTTCCTGCTTCTTGGGCGGCAGCAGCATGCGCGACTTGATCTCGATGAGCATGGCCGCCATCAGCAGGTACTCGGCCGCCAGTTCGAGGTTGCGGCTGCGGATCTCGTCGACATAGCGCATGTACTGGCGCGTCACGTCCAGCATGGGTATGTCGAGGATGTTGAAGTTCTGCTTGCGGATCAGGTACAGCAACAGGTCCAGCGGCCCTTCGAAGGCTTCGAGGAAGACCTCCAGCGCATCGGGCGGGATGTACAGGTCCTGCGGCAGGGCGAACAGCGGCTCGCCGTACAGGCGCGCCAAAGCCACCTGGTCGATCACGACCGGGGTGCCGTCGCCAGGAGGGGGGGATGTGGCGGAGGCGCCCGCAGGCGCCAGCGCGGATTCAGCCTCGGCCATGCCTTGCTGCCTGGGCGAATGCCGCATGCGCAGGGTGCACGGTGGGAACAGGCTGATTTTTCATCGCATGGGCAATCAGGAGTTCGTCTGGTAGACGTAGGGCTTCTGGTCCACGCGGCCGGCGCGCAGGTCTTCCCAGACTTCGTGGTTCACGTCCTTGTCCCACAGCAGCGAGCGGCCGGCCAGCTGCTGGCTGGGCAGCTCGGGCTTTTGCTTCTTCAGGTCATTGATGAAGTTGGTGGCGTCGGAGCGATAGTCGGGGCGGCGAAAGAATGACATAGTCTGATAACCTCTTGAATCGCGTGATTTTACCGGGACACCGCCGATGAACCTAGTCTCCCGTCTTCTGGGGGTTGCCGTGGCCGTGATGGGCATGCTCTCGCTGCCCGGCTGCGATCCCCAAAACATCAAGGAACTCGAAGAAGGCCTGTCCACCGAGGCCGACGTCCGCGCCCGCTTTGGCGAGCCCGAACGCATCTGGACCGAGCCCGACGGCTCGCGCACCTTCGAGTACAACCGCCAGCCCGCCGGCAGCCGCAACTACATGATCACCATCGGCACCGATGGCCGCATGAGCGCGCTGCGCCAGGTGCTGGCGCCGCACAACTTCGAGAAGATCCGCCCCGGCATGGACGAGGAGCAGGTGCGCCGCATGCTGGGCAAGCCCGCCAAGATCACGCCCTACCAGCTCAAGCAGGAAACCGACTGGGACTGGAACTACATCGATCCCCCCACGCGCGACATGGAGTTCACCGTGACCTTCGGCCCCGACGGCCGCGTGCTGCGCAGCGCGGGCCGCGAGAAACTGCACGGCGGAGCCTGACAACAGGCCCCCGCAAACTCCTGCAAGCTCCTGCGGTGCGCTGTACCCTGCACGCCACAGCGCGCCGGGGCAACAGTCTCTAGAATCCGGGTTTGTACCTATGACACCCCATGGGTACGGTGAAGGCTCCGATCCGGGGCCTTTGCGACGATAGATCTGTCATCACCCCGACAATGTCCACGCCTTCCCTACCCGCTGCCGCGCCCGCTGCGCCTGTTTCGGCCACCGCTTCGCTGCGCCATGGCCTCTTCGAGGATGTCCAGGCCCTCTTCACCGGAACCCTGTTCGTGGGCATCGCCATGATGATGTTCGCCCAGGCGGGGCTTTTGACGGGCAGCACGGCGGGCCTGGCCTTCGTGCTGCACTACGCCACGGGCTGGCCGTTCGGCCTGGTCTTCTTCGCGATCAACATCCCGTTCTACTGGTTTGCCTGGACGCGCGTGGGCCGTACCTTCACGGTCAAGACCTTCATCTGCGTGGGCGCGCTGTCGCTGATCACCGAAATGGGGCCGCGCCTCATCCACATCGACTACCTGCACCCGGCCTTTGCCGCCATTGCGGGCGGCCTGCTCATGGGCTCGGGCCTGCTGTTCCTGGCGCGCCACCGCTCCAGCCTGGGCGGCGCCACCATTGCCTCGCTCTACCTGCAGGACCGCTACGGCATCCGCGCCGGCAAGGTGCAGATGGCCATCGACTGCTGCGTGGTGCTGCTGGCGCTGTGGGTCGTGCCCTTCGAGCGCGTGGCCTGGTCGGTGCTGGCGGCCGTGGTCATGGGCGTGTTCCTGGCCGTGAGCCACCGGCCCGGGCGCTACGCCGGGCAGTAGCCTCAGGGCGTCAGAGGCTGCCCATCGGGCGTGCGGTAGCGGACCGTGATGCCGCTGTTGTCTGCGGCTGCCCCGTCATCGCTCATCGCATCGACGGCCTTGCCCACTCCCTTGCCGACGATTTTTACCGTGCCCACAGCCGCATCCGCGGCCAGCCCCACGGCCGAGGCCGTGACGCTGACCGCCGTGGCGGTCACGGCCACCACGGTGCAGCCGGACAGCAGGGCCGCGGCGCACAGGCAAAGAAAAGCCCCCAGGGCCGGGGACCGTGAGGGCTTGCGGGACTTTGCAGACTTCATGATTGTCGTCCAACACACTGTGCGCAATCTTTGAAACCGGCAGAGCCTAAGTCAGGGACGCCGAGGAAGGGCCGCCCCGCACCGAGGGTGTCG
>NZ_MYFL01000003.1:1320611-1378794 GCF_002193035.1 Delftia sp. K82
GCCGCCCCGCACCGAGGGTGTCGCCGGGTGCCCGTATGCCCCCCTTCAGGGGGAAGGCGCGAAGCGACTCAGGGGGCATTTCAATGTATGCGCATGCCGGGTGTGGCACCGGGGAAGGGCTCCAGCACGTAGATGCCGGGGTTGGCCTTCTCATCGGCGTGGCTGGCTGCCAGCACCATGCCTTCGGAGATGCCGAACTTCATCTTGCGCGGCGCCAGGTTGGCCACCATCACGGTGAGCTTGCCCTGCAGCTGCTCGGGCTGGTACATGCTGGAGATGCCGGAGAACACGTTGCGCGTCTTGCCTTCGCCCACGTCCAGCGTGAGCTGCAGCAGCTTGGTGGAGCCTTCCACGGGCTTGCATTCCACGATCTTGGCAATGCGCAGGTCCACCTTGGCGAAGTCGTCGATGCCGATGGTTTCGGCAATTTCCTCGCCACCGGGCAGGACCTTCTCGACCACGGGCTCGGGGGCCTCGAACAGGGCCTCCAGCTGCTTGACGTCCACGCGCTGCATCAGGTGCTTGTACAGGCCGATGGCATGGCCGGCGCCCAGCAGGTTCTGTGCGTCGGCGAACTGCAGCGGCGCCACGTTCAGGAAGCCTTCCACCTGTTCGGCCACGGCCGGCAGGATGGGCTTCAGGTAGATGGTCAGCAGGCGGAAGGCCTCGATGCAGGTGGTGCACACGTCCTGCAGGCGGGCGTCCATGCCTTCCTGCTTGGCCAGCTCCCACGGCTTGTTGGCATCCACGTATTCGTTGACGCGGTCGCACAGCTGCATGATTTCGCGCACGGCGCGGGCCGTGTCGCGGTTCTCGAAGGCCTGGACAACGGCCTCGCTCTGGCCGCGCAGCTGGGCCAGCAGGGCCTGGCCGTCTTCGCTGACCGTGCCCAGTTGGCCGTCGAAGCGCTTGGCGATGAAGCCGGCCGCGCGCGAGGCGATGTTCACGTACTTGCCGATCAGGTCGGAGTTGACGCGGGCCATGAAGTCATCGGGGTTGAAGTCGATGTCTTCATTCTTGCCGTTGAGCTTGGCGCCCAGGTAGTAGCGCAGCCACTCGGGGTTCATCTGCAGGCCCAGGTACTTGAGCGGGTCCAGGCCGGTGCCGCGGCTCTTGCTCATCTTCTCGCCGTTGTTCACGGTCATGAAGCCATGCACGCAGATCTTGGTGGGCGTCTTGCGGCCGCTGAACTTGAGCATGGCGGGCCAGAACAGCGTGTGGAAGGTGATGATGTCCTTGCCGATGAAGTGGTACTGCTCCAGCGTGGGGTCGGCCATGTAGGCCTCGTAGTCCTCGCCACGGCGGTCCAGCAGGTTCTTGAGCGAGGCCAGGTAGCCCACGGGCGCGTCCAGCCAGACGTAGAAGTACTTGCCTGGCGCATCGGGGATCTCGATGCCGAAGTAGGGCGCGTCGCGCGAGATGTCCCAGTCGCCCAGGCCTTCGCTGGTCGTGCCGTCCGGGTTGGTGCGCACGCCGAACCATTCCTTGATCTTGTTGGCCACCTCGGGCTGCACATGCTGGCCGTCCTGGGTCCACTCGGTCAGGAACTCCACGCAGCGCGGGTCCGACAGCTTGAAGAAGAAATGCTCCGAGCTCTTGAGCACGGGCTTGGCGCCGGACAGTGCCGAGTAGGGATTGATCAGGTCGGTGGGCGCGTAGACGGCGCTGCAGACCTCGCAGTTGTCGCCGTACTGGTCCTTGGCGTGGCAGCGCGGGCATTCGCCCTTGATGAAGCGGTCGGGCAGGAACATGTTCTTCTCGGTGTCGAAGAACTGCTCGATGGTGCGCGTCTCGATGAAGCCGGCAGCCTTCAGGTCCCTGTAGATCTGCTGGGCCAGCACATGGTTCTCGGGCGCGTCGGTGTTGTGCCAGTTGTCGAAGGCGATGTGGAAGCCGTCCAGGTACTGCTTGCGGCCTGCGGCGATGTCGGCCACGAACTGCTGGGGCGTCTTGCCGGCCTTCTCGGCCGCAATCATGATGGGCGCGCCGTGGGCGTCATCGGCGCCCACGAAGTTGACCGCGTTGCCCTGCATTCGCTGCGCACGCACCCAGGTGTCGGCCTGGATGTATTCCATGATGTGGCCGATGTGGAAGTTGCCGTTGGCGTACGGCAGGGCGGTGGTGACGAAGAGTTTGCGTGCGGTCATGGATGGCGGCTTTCTCGGGGGAACCTGACATTCTAGAAGGGCTGGGCGGTTGTGGGGCGGCGATGGCTTTTCCGTGCAGGCCGTCAGTTGGCGACCAGCGGCCGTTGCCAGCCCAGGAACTGCTCTATGTCGCTGCGCCGCGCCAGCGCGTCGCGCCGGCCCAGGGCCATGAGTTCGCGGGTGAAGCTGCGCTCGAACAACAGGTAGCTGGCCAGGGCGGCGCCGCGCGGGTCACTGGCGTCCTGGCGCACGCCCAGGGCGCCCAGCAGGGTGCGCATGGGCAGGGGCAACTGGCCCACGTGGCGCGCGGCGATGGCGTCTATGCGCTCGGACGGCGAGATGACCAGCAGCTGCAGGGGGCGCAGCCGGCTGCGTTCGCGGTCGGCGGGGGGGATCAGGGCCAGGGTCTGGTTGATGCGCTCGGCGCGCTCCACGTCCAGGGACAGGGCGTCCAGGAAGATGCTGGACAGCGTGTGGCCCGCGATGTGGGCCAGCGACGGGTAGCTTGCGCCTTCTGGCGGCGGCCTGGCCGGCGGCTCGGTGCGTCGGCCCGCACCCACGACGAGGATGCGCTCGGCGCCCAGGTGGATGGCGGGCGCCAGCGGCGCGGTCTGGCGCATGGAGCCGTCGCCGAAGTATTCGGTGGCGCCGTCCAGCGGCAGCGGCGTGGCCGGAAAGATGAAGGGAATGGCCGAGGACGCCAGCAGGTGCGCGTGCGTGATCTGGGCGGCTGCGGCCTTGCGCTGGTTGCGCACCCAGGGCTGGAGCTGGTCCTGCGCCTGGCAGAAGGTCACGTGCTCGCTGGTGGTGTAGCTGGAGGCGGACACCGCCAGCGCGCGCAGGTGGCCGTCCGCGATCAATTGCGGCAGGCGTTCCAGCGGAACCAGGCCGCGCGACAGCAGCCGGCCCAGCGGCTGGTTGTCCAGCAGCGAACGCGGGCGCATGCGGCCCCAGCGCGCCAGGGCCCAGCCCAGCGACAGCAGGGTCAGCCAGCGCGCGCCGCTGCGCAGCACGCTCAGCGAGTCGGACAGGTAGATGTCCTCGGGCCGCAGGTTGCGCCAGATGCGCGACATGCGGCGCACGGCCCGGTCGAAATGGTCGCTGCCGCAGGCCAGGGCCGCCGCGTTGATGGCGCCGGCCGAGGTGCCGACCAGGATGGGGAAGGGATTGGGGCCATGCTGCTGGCCGCAGGCGCGGCGTATTTCGGCAATGGCCTCCAGCACGCCGGCCTGGTAGGCGGCGCGGGCGCCGCCGCCGCTGAGCAGCAGTCCGGTGCTGGGGGGAGGGAGGCTGGAGTCGGGTGAGGGCGCGGCATCGGGCATGCCTGGAGTGTGCCGCGCGCCGGCCGTCATCAGATCAGGGGATGACCCCGAAGGGATCAGGCCTTGGCCAGCAGGGAGCCCAGGTCCTTGCCGGAGATCAGGGCGATGCCCTGCTGCTTGGCCCAGGCGGCGGCATTCTCGGCCGGCGGCTGCAGCGACAGGTAGCAGACCGTGGCCGCATCGCGCGCCTGGCCTGCGGCCAGCAGGGCGCGCAGCGGCTCCATGCCGTGCACGCCGGCCTTCCAGCGCTTGGCGCTGGCCACGGTGGTGCGGCCTTCGCGTTCCAGCACGAAGTCGGCGCCATCCTTGTCGGACAGGCGGGTCACGGTGTAGCCCTCGGCCTGCCAGGCGCGATCGAGCCGATCGGCGAACTCGCGCCAGCTTTGCTGGGCGGCGATCTCCAGAGCCTGCTCCACCTTGGCGGGGCTGGGCGCGCGCAGCTGGCGCCAGGCGGCAACGCAGCCTATGCCGAAGAAGGGCAGGGCGGTGATGGCGGCGAACGGCGCGATGTCCTTGGGCAGCAGCGCCGTGGACACCAGGGTCACCAGCGCGGCCAGCGCGATGCTGATCCACCAGCGCGAGCGCAGCAGGATCGCGAACAGGGAGTTGTGGGCCATCTTGAATTTCACGGGGCGGATCTTTCGCGGAAAAAGGCGGTAACAGGGGCCGCAAAGGCAGCAAGGCCCGCATTGTCTCGCGTGAGCGAGGGGATGGTGCCTTGGATAGACTATCCGGCTCTAGGAGTAATCAAAGCAATGGCAGTCACAGAACAAGCGCTCTTGGCCGCGCTCTCCAGCGTGCTCGACCCCCACACCGGCAAGGACTATGTGAGCACCCGCGCCCTGCGCAACCTGCAGGTCACGGGGGCCGACGTGGCCTTCGACGTGGAGATGGGCTATCCGGCGCAAAGCCTGGTGCCGGCGCTGCGCGGCCAGTTCGTCGCGGCGGCCAAGACCGTCGAGGGCGTGGGCAATGTCTCGGTCAACATCACGTCCAAGGTCGCCGCGCATGCGGTGCAGCGCGGCGTGCAGTTGCTGCCGGGCGTCAAGAACATCATCGCCATCTCGTCCGGCAAGGGCGGCGTGGGCAAGAGCACGACCACGGCCAACCTGGCGCTGGCGCTGGCCGCCGAGGGCGCGCGCGTGGGCATCCTGGATGCCGACATCTACGGCCCCAGCCAGCCCATGATGATGGGCATCTCGGGCCGCCCCGAAAGCCCCGACGGCAAGACCATGGAGCCCATGGAAAGCCATGGCGTGCAGGTCATGTCCATCGGCTTCCTGGTCAACAACGACCAGGCCATGATCTGGCGCGGCCCCATGGCCACGCAGGCGCTGGAGCAGATGCTGCGCCAGACCAACTGGAAGGATCTGGACTACCTGCTGGTGGACATGCCGCCCGGCACCGGCGACATCCAGCTGACGCTGGCCCAGCGCGTGCCCATGACGGGCGCCGTGGTCGTCACCACGCCCCAGGACATCGCGCTGATCGACGCCAAGAAGGGCGTGAAGATGTTCGAGAAGGTGGGCGTGCCCATCCTGGGCCTGGTGGAGAACATGGCGGCCCACGTCTGCACCAACTGCGGCCATGTGGAGCACATCTTCGGCGCCGAGGGCGGCAAGCAGATGGCGGCCGAGTACGGCATCGACTACCTGGGCGCACTGCCCCTGTCGCTGCAGATCCGCCTGCAGGCCGACAGCGGCAAGCCCACCGTGGTGGCCGAGCCCGACAGCGAGGCCGCGCAGATCTACAAGAAGGTGGCACGCGACCTGGCCGTGAAGGTGGCGCTCAAGGCACGCGATTTCACGAGCAAGTTCCCCACCATCACGGTGAGCCAGGGAACCTGACCCTTCTGGCGCTGCCGGCATGAACCTGCTGACCTCGATGCGGTATCTGGCGGCGCTCAACGAGCACCGCCATTTCGGCCGCGCGGCGCTGGCATGCCACATCACCCAGCCGGCGCTGTCCAATGCGCTGCGCGCGCTGGAGGAAGAGTTCGGCACGGTCATCGTGCGCCGGGGCCGCTCGTTCGCGGGCTTCACGCCCGAGGGCGATCAGGTGCTGGCCACGGCCCTGGCCATGCTGCGGGCCGAGGAAGGCCTGCGCCAGGAACTGAGCGCCGCCGCCGGCGCGCTGCGCGGGCAGCTGCGCATGGCGGCCGTGCCCACGGCCATGCCCATGCTCACGCGCTTTGCGGCCATGCTGCGCGAGCACCATCCGGGCATCACGCCCGTGGTGCTGTCCATGAGCTCGGCCGAGATCGAGAGCGGGCTCGAAGACCTGTCGCTGGACCTGGCCCTGGGCTACAGCGCGCGCATGCCGCCGCGCGGCCCGCGCCTGCAGTCCTGGCCCCAGTACGAGGAGCACTACTACCTGCTGTGCCGCGAGTGCTGCGATGGGCAGGGCGAGGGCCGGCCCTTTGCCTTTGGCGCCGACATCGCCTGGCGCGAAGTGGCCGGCATGCCGCTGTGCCTGCTCACGCCCGACATGCACAACCGCACGGTGATCGACGAGGCCTTCGCCGCCGTGGACATGGCCGTGCAGCCCGCCATGGAAACCAACTCCGTGCTGACCCTGGTGATGGCCGTGGCGCAAGGAACGGATGGCATGACCACCGTGCTGCCCGGCGCCATGGTGGCCACGGTGCGCCACATGCCGGGCCTGGTGGCGCGGCCACTGCGCTCGCCCGAACTGGTCACCCCCATAGGCTTCATGGCCCAGCAGGGCGTGGCGCCCACGCGCGCGCTGCAGGCGGCGCTGCAACTGCAGGACGACGCCGGTTGGCGTGCGCAGTGCCTGCGGCATGCAGGGGCGCTGAAAAACTAGGCGGGCTGTGCAGTCTTTGGCGCGGCATTCAGTGCGGCGCGCACCACGTCGGGCGTGAAGGGCGCGGCGTAGAAGCGCCGGCCGGTGGCGTCGAACAGCGCATTGGCCAGGGCGGCCGGGCCGGGGACCGAGGCTGATTCGCCTGCGCCCATGGGGGGCTCGTCCTGGCGCGGCATCAGCACCACTTCAATGGGTGGCAGGTCGCGGAATCCGATGATGGGGTAGCTGCCCCACTCGCGGCTGGCCACGCCTTGCGCATTGAAGGCGACCTTCTCCATCAGGCTGCGGCTCAGGGTCTGGATGACATTGCCGTGGATCTGGTGGCGCACGCCGTCGGGGTTGACCATCATTCCCGTGTCCTGGCCCACGACCAGGCGCCGCACGGCGATGCGGCCGCTGGTGGGGTCTACGTCGATGTCGATGACCCAGGCGGCCCAGGCCGCGCCGAAGCCGGGAAAGCGGCTGTGGATATAGCGCGCATAGGCCACGCCGCGCCCGTGCAGCAGGCCGTCGGCGCCGGGGCGGCCCCGGCTTCCCGGCTGGTTTTGCTGCCAGCCCGCGTGGCGGGCCGTGGCCTCGATCAACTCGACGGCGCGCGGGTCATCGAGGTGGCGAACACGGTAGTCCACGGGATCGGCACCGGCCGCATGGGCCAGCTCGTCGATCATGCAATCGTGGGCAAAGGAATTGGGCAGGGCCGAGACGCCGCGCAACCAGGATGAGCGCACGATGGGCGCCATGTCATGGCAGGTGATGCGCTGGCTGGCGTAGCGGTAGGGCGGCACGGCCGTGCGGTCGCCCATCTCCAGCGTGCGCGGCTCGCCCGGGATGCGGCCCGTGAGCAGCAGGGCCAGCAGCGGCGCGTCGTTGGAGGGGTAGCGCACGGCAAAGTCGTAGGCCAGCAGTTCTCCCTGGGCATTGATGGCTGCGCTCACGTCCATGAGCTGGGCCGTGCCCTTGGGCTCCCACTGGTGTTCCTGCTCGCGCGTGAGCTGCACGCGCACGGGCGCGCCCACGGCCATGGACAGCAGGGCGGCGTCGGCGCAGACATCGTCGGCGCAGTTGCGGCCGTAGCAGCCGGCCGCCTCCAGGCGCACGATCTCGATGCGGTCCTCGCCCAGTTGCAGCAGGCGGTCCAGGTCGGTGCGCAGCATGTGGGGGTTCTGCGTGCCGGCCCAGAGCTTGAGACGGCCCCCGCTGAAATCGGCCACGGCGCAGGACGGGCCGATGGAGGCATGCATCTGGTAGGGCCAGACGTAGCTGCGGCGCAGTTCGGTGGCCGCGCCCGTGCCGACGCCCGCGAAGGCATCGTCCACAGTGCCCTGGTCCACCAGCGAGCGGTGCTGGGCGGGATTGGCGCGTATCGCCGCAGCCAGATCGGATAAGTCAGGCGCTGGCGGCACGGCCTGCCATTGCACGCGCAGCGCGCGCATGGCGGCAATGGCCTGTTCCTCGCGGTCGGCGACCACGCCGACGAAGTCGCCCTCGGTGACCACCTGCACGTTGCCGGGCAGGTGGGCCACGGAGTCGCGCTCCACGGCCACCAGGCAGCGGCCGATGAAATCGCCACCGTCGCGGCCCGGGTGCGGAGGGCGGATGACGCGGCCATGGCGCATGCCGGGCACGCGCACATCGTGCACAAAGCTCAGCTCGCCCGTGGCCTTGGCAGGGATGTCCACGCGCGCCGCGCCACGGCCGACGAGCCGGTATTCGCTGGCGGGCTTGAGCTTCACTTCCTGATCGGGCGGGGCCAGCGTCAGCTGCAGTTGCTGGCCGCGCAGCAGATCGCCATAGCCGAGTTCGCGGGCATCGCTGCCATCGGCAAAGCGCACCGCGCCATCCCGCGCCTGGAGCCGGTCCGCCGCCACGCTCCATCGCTGCGCGGCCAGCGCCAGCAACTGCTCGCGCGCCTGGGCGGCGGCGCGGCGCAGCGGCACGGCCGAGATCTGGATGCTGGCGCTGGCAATGGTCGGGCCCTGGTTGGGCGCGGCGGCCGTGTGGCCCAGCACCATGTCCAGGCGCGCCAAAGGCACTTCGAGCTCTTCCGCCACGATCTGCGCCAGGGCCGTGCGTATGCCCGTGCCCAGGTCCACATGGCCGTTGAAGGCCAGGGCGCGCCAGCCCTGGGGCGCGGCTTCGTCGGCCAGCACGGCTACGAAGACCTCGGGCGTGGACTGCACATAGTCGGTGGCCGTGCCGGGCTGGCCGGGCGCAGGGCGCGGCGGCGCCACGGGCTGGCGCACCACAAGCAGGGTGTCGGCTCGCGTGAGCAGCTGTGCGTGCAGGGCTTGGGGCTGGGGCAGGTTCATGGGGCGGTGTTCTTCGCGGGCACGCTTTCAGGCGTGCCCTGTGCATGTTATGCACTCCGGGGCCGGCTGCGCAGGGCCGGCCCCATAGGCGCGTTGGCGCGGTGGGATCAACCTGCGGCGAGGGCGTCGGTGTCGGCGATGGCCTGGCTCAGCGGCATCACGGCCGCGTACTTCTGGGCCATGTCGAACAGGTTGGCCTCGTGCGGGCCCAGGGCGCGGTCGCCGCAGCAGTCGGCCACCACCAGCGGGCGAAAGCCCGACTGCATGGCATCGACCACGCTGGCGCGCACGCAGCCGCTGGTCACGCAGCCGGCCACCAGCAGGGTCTGCACGCCGCGCTGGGCCAGCCAGGGTGCGAGCATGGTGCCGAAGAAGGCCGAAGGCGTGCTCTTGCGCACCACGTATTCGCCAGCGGCCGGGGCCAGCTGGGGCACGATGGCGCTGTTGGGGCTGTCTTCCTTCAGGGTCAGCATGCCGGGCACCTTCAGGCAGAAGATGTTGTGGTCGGCATCGTCGTCCGAGAACACGATGCGGCTGTGCGCCACGGGCCAGCCGCGCTCGCGCGCATGGGCCAGCAGGTGCTGCGTCTGCGCGATGGCTTCGGGGATGTTGCCGCCGCCGAACACGGCCGGGTCGGCAAAGCCGTTGACGAAGTCGATGATGAGCAGGCCGAACGGGGCCTTGAGCGGCAGCGGCGTGCCGAAGCCCTGGCGTGCATAAACCGAGATGTCAGCAGAGATGTCGCCCTGCACGCCCTCGGTGGGAACGCTTTGCGTGCTGGTGGTGGCGGTGGCGGTGGCGGTTGTCATGCGATGTCCTTTCCTTGCTTGGACCTTTTGGCGGCGCGCGCCAGTCCTTCCTCGTCCTGCACCACGCCGTCGATGACCGTGGGCTTGCCATCCAGCGCCACCGAGCAGTGGCGCATGGGAATGTCGATGTGGCAGGCCGTGGTGCGGCTGCCGCCGGCCTCGTTGTTGGGGCCCATGGACCACAGGAAGTTGCCCTCGAAGGCGCGGGCGTCCATGCCGATGTGGGTTTCCTTGTTGTAGTGGGCCAGCATGGACCAGTGGGCGCGCGGCTGCAGCCCCCAGCCGATGTGGGAGACGGCGTAGGCCTCGGGGTCCTCGTAGGAGGCCATGTACTCCTTGAGGATGTCGGCCTGCAGGCCGCCGCTGATGCGCGTGACGTAGCCCTTTTCGATGACGAGTTCGATGGGCTCGGTCACGTAGTCCTTCATGGGCAGCAGAATGTCGCCCCGGTCCAGCACCACGCGGCCGTTGCTCTCGCCCTCGTCGGGCCAGGTCAGCACGAAGCCGCTGGGCCAGTGGTCCCAGCGGCCGGGCTGGTCCACGAAGCCGTATTCGCAGATGGCCGGGAAGCTGCCCAGGCGGCAGCGCAGGTCGGTGCCCGCGGCCGAGGTGATGTGCATCTGCCCGGCCGCCTCGATCAGCTTGGATGCGGCCTGCACGCGCGCACGGTCGCCCTCGGTGGGCACCAGGCGGCACAGCACCTCGGGCGGCTCCACGGCCAGCAGGATCTTGGTGCCGGTCTGCAGGATCTCGTGCTGCTCGGGCGAGAACAGCAGCGTCATCAGGTCCAGCACCAGGTCGCTGGCCTTGAGCGCGGCGATGGCGGCGGGGTTGCCGGTCAGCGGCGTCGTGCCCAGGTAGGCCAGCGAGTCGCGGCTCAGTGATTTTTCGGCATTGACGGGCGGCAGGTCCAGGCGGTTGACGCGCGCCCCCATTTCGCTGGAGGCGGCAATGGCACAGCGCAGCGTCTGCGGGTGCGTGTCGGCGCCCGTGAGCACGGTGACGGTCTGACCGGCTTCGAGCCGGGACAGCGTGAGCACCTGCTTCCAGGCGTGGATCAGATCGATATCGCTGACGGACATGGTCGGCTCCTTGGTGTCGCGATGGATGGGAGTGGGCTGCGGTTGGACATTCAGTCCACCCGCGCGCCGAGGAAATCGCCCAAGGCCACGTAGAACCCGGCCTCGTTATCCCAGGGAATCATGTGGCCGGCATTGGGCACGCGCACATGCTCGGTCTGGGGTGCCAGGCCTTGCCACTCGGCCACGTCCTCGCTGCGCACCACGTCGCCGCGCTCGGCCGTGACCAGCAGCAGCGGGTGCTGGATGCGGGGCAGGTCGGCATGGATGTCGTCACGGCCGAAGTCCTCGAAGCTCTGCACGATGGCCGGCTCGTGGCAGGTGTGCAGCCACTGGGCGCGCAGCTGGCGCTGCTCTTCGGTCCAGGTGGGGCAGAAGGCGCGCATGGCCTCGGCATCCATGCCCAGCGTGGCCTGGCGGATGGAGTCCACATACCAGGGCAGGGCGGCCGGGTAGGCGCGGCGGCCGGGGCCGGAGACCGGCGGATCGACGATGACCAGGCGCGTGAGCCCGGCCGGCTGGCTGCGTGCGGCGCGCACGGCAATGCGCCCGCCCATGGAGTGGCCGACCAGCGCCCAGCGCTGCAGGCCCAGGGCCTGGGCGAAGGCGGTCACGTCGGCGGCCTGGGCATCGAGGCTGTAGTCCAGGCCCGGGCCGGAGGACGACAGGCCGCGCCCGCGCACATCGAGCACATAGGTGTCGAACTGGCGGCCCAGGTGCTCGGCCACGAAGCCCCAGGTCACGGCCGGGCTGGTGATGCCGGGGATCAGGATGACGGCGTCGCGCTGCGCGCGTTCGCCCTCGGCGCCGCCGTAGCGCAGGTAGTGCTGGCGGATGCCGTTGGCGTGGACGTTGCCGCCGTAGCGGAATGTGCTGGGGGTGGGGGAGCTGGAGTGGCTGGTCATGCGTGTGTTCCTCAGGCCTTGGCTGCGCTGGTGCCGGTGTCGTAGGGATAGGCGCCCGACAGCAGCGCGCCCGCGCCCGGCACCACGGGGTCCAGCCCCAGTTCCTTGAGGATGGCATAGGTGGTGGCGATGGAGGCGGTCAGCACGGGCTTGCCGGTCTGGGCCTCGACCTGGGCCACGGCCGGCAGCGAGGGCATCTGTACGCAGGCCGACAGCACGATCACGTCGGCGTCGGCGTAGTTCATGCCGGCCACGATGCCGGGCAGTTTGGCGGGGTCGTGGCGGCCCACGTCCAGGTTGTCGGGGATCTCCAGGGCACGCCAGTCCACGATCTCGAAGCCTTCGGCGGCCACGTAGTCCATGACCAGCTGGGTCAGCGGAATCATGTAGGGCGCCACCAGGGCGATCTTCTTGGCGCCCATGACCTTGAGCGCTTCCACCAGCGCGCCGGCGCTGGTGATCACCGGGGCGGTGGCGCCATTGCTGGCCGTGCGCTCGGTCAGGCGCTGCTGCGAGACGCGGTGGTAGCCCTTGCCCATGGCCATGATGGCCACCAGGCAGGCATAGCCCAGCACGTCCACGCGCGCGTCGCTCAGCTCCAGCGCGCAGCGGTCGCTTTCGGCGTCCATGGCGGCCAGCTCCTCCTTTTGCACCTTCTTCATGCGCATGCGGCTGGAGTGGAAGGTGAAGCGGTCCTGCGGGCGCAGCGTGGAGTGGGCCTGCAGCATGGCCGGCACTTCGGTCTCCATGGTGGTGTTGGAGCTGGGGACGATCTGGCCGATGCGGAACGTTTTGGTCATGGACTTGCCTTTGCGAAGTTTCGAGGGTTTCTGATCAGAATCAACTGAGTGTGTACGCTTTATTCTTGCAAAAGACGTGCCGCCTTGCAAATGAGAATTTTCTCGGGGTTTGTACTGATTTGGTGCAGAAATTGCACCAAAAACGGCGAACTTCAATTTATTCTGCCGCCCTATGGTGCATGCGTCGATTTGAAAAATTCAAGCGCATACACCTGAATTAAGTGTTTTGTTGCCTGGCACGCTTCCTGCTCTACACCCTGCAAGGACGCGCCGAAGCAACGGTTGCCCCGTCTGGCTTTCAACATTCCTGCAAGGAGAAAACTGTGTCTCAATCCCCTCGAATCGCCGTTGTCGGCGCCGGTCTCGGCGGGGCTGCAGCTGCCAAGCTGCTGCTCCAGGAAGGCTTCAATGTCCGCGTCTATGAGCAGGCGCCCAGCTTCTCGCGCCTGGGAGCCGGCATCCACGTCGGGCCCAATGTGATGAAGATCCTGCGCCGCATCGGCATCGAGGACGCGCTCAACGAGCAGGGCTCGCATCCCGACTACTGGTACAGCCGCCACTGGCAGACGGGCGACGTGCTGGCCCAGATTCCGCTGGGCGACTACGCCGTCAAGGAATACGGCGCCAGCTACCTGACCGTGCACCGTGGCGACTTCCATGCGCTGCTGGTCGAGGCCCTGCCCGACAGCGTGATGGCCTACGGCAAGTTCCTGACCAAGGTGGAGGACCGCGGCAACGTGGTGGTCATGCACTTTGCGGACGGCACGACCGAGGAGGCGGACATCGTCATCGGCGCCGATGGCGTGAACTCCCGCATCCGCGAGGAACTGCTGGGCCCGGAGCTTCCCAAGTACGCGGGCTACCTGGCCCACCGCGCCGTGTTCCCCACGCCCGAGGTCAAGGCCGGCATGCTGCCCTTCGATGCCTGCGTGAAGTGGTGGAGCGATGACCGCCACATGATGACCTACTTCGTCACCGGCAAGGCCGACGAGCTGTACTACGTGACCGGCGTGCCCGTCGAGAAGTGGGATCTCAACGACCGCTGGCTGGAAAGCAGCAAGGAAGAGATGCGCGAGGCTTTCTCGGGCTGGCATCCCACCGTGCAGGCACTGATCGACGCCACCGTGGAAGTGACCAAGTGGTCGCTGCTCGAGCGCGATCCGCTGCCGCTGTGGAGCCGTGGCCGCCTGGTGCTGCTGGGCGATGCCTGCCACCCCATGAAGCCCCACATGGCCCAGGGCGCGGCCATGGCCATCGAGGACGGCGCCATGCTGGCGCGCTGCCTCAAGGAAGTCGGCGCGCACAACCATGAGCTGGCCTTCGCCCTGTACGAAGCCAACCGTGCCGAGCGCGCCAGCAAGGTGCAGCGCATCTCGCACGACAACACCTGGCTGCGCACCAACGAAGATCCGTCCTGGTGCTTCGGCTACGACGTGTTCAACGTGCCCCTGGTCGAGCCCAAGGTCAAGGCAGCGGCCTGATACTCGCTGCCTTGCCGGACGAGGGGAGGGGAGGGAATCCCCCCCCCTCCTGTCCGGCCGCAGAACGCCGACATCCTGAACCGCAGCCAAGTTGCAAGAGCCTCGTCCCATGGGAACCCCAGTCCATCCAAGCAGTACCCCCAGCCCCATCCGCCTGCAGGTCAATGCATGCGCATGCGAGGTGCCGGCAGCGCCCGGGACGGCGCTGCTGCATGTGCTGCGCAATGACCTGGAGCTGAACGGGCCCAAGTACGGCTGCGGCCTGGGCGAATGCGGCGCCTGCACGGTGCTGATCGATGGCGTGGCCGCGCGTTCCTGCGTGATCCCCGTGCGGGCGGCCGTGGGCCGCGAGGTCACCACGCTGGAAGGCCTGGGCTCGCGCCAGTGCCCCGGCCCCACGCAGCAGGCCTTCATCGACTGCCAGGCGGCCCAGTGCGGCTACTGCCTCAACGGCATGATCATGACCGTGGAGGCCCTGCTGCGCCGCAACCCCAATCCCACCGAGCAAGAGCTGCGCAACGAGCTGCACCACAACCTGTGCCGCTGCGGCACGCATGTGGAAATCATGCAGGCCGCCCTGCGCGCCGTGCAGCTGCGTGCGCAACGCGCCGCGCTGCAGGCACCCTCCGGTTTTCCATCTTCCAGCGCGGGCGAGGTCCAGCCATGAGCCCGGCCGGCAACACTCCCGCCCTGCCTTCCGACCTGCTGCACGGCCTGGCGCTGCGCCCGCCCGTCGCGGCCTGGGACGGTCTGCGCTACCGGGGCAGCGTGCCCCTGCATGCAAGGCTGCAGGACGCCCAGGCCATGGCCGGCGTGGTGACTGCGGTGCAGCGCGGGCATTTTCTGGGTGTGGTGGCCGTGGCGCCTGTCCATGCCCGGCAGGCCGCTGCCAGCCTGGCCCCTGCCTGGGACGACCGGCAGGAAGCCAGGGCCGCCAGCGCGCCCCGTGCTGCCGACAGAGCCGACAGAACCGACAAGGCTGACAAGGCTGACAAGGCCGACCTGCCCGATGCCGGCCGCTATGTCTGGCGCATGGCGGCGCCCGTGTCTTGCGAGGGTGCCGCACGCGCAGCCGTGTGGTGCCTGGACGGTCATGCCAGCGTCTGGCTGCCGCCCTGTGACGCCGAGGTGCGGCAGATGATCGGCCGCGAACTGGCCGCATTGCTGCAATGCCCCGAGTCCGCGCTGAGGCTGTTCAGCCTGCCGGCCACGGCGGCCGGCACCCCGCATGTGCTGGATCTCATGGACGCAGCGGCCGATGCGGCCCTGCTGTCCCAGGCCGTGGGCCGGCCTGTCAGCGTGGCCTGCGAGGCCTGGACTGCTGCGGGCAGCGCAGACAGCCGGGAGCTGGTGCTGCGCGTGGATGCGCAGCCTTCGCAAGGGCTTGAAGCCGACACGGTGGTGCAGCCTCAGCCGGGCAATGCATCGCCGCAGCCAGACCTGCTGCTGTCCGACACGCCCTGGGCCGTGCGCCCCAGCATGGCGCGCCTGTTGAGCCAGCCCGAGCTGGCGCGCGCCGCAGCTCTGGCCACCGTGCTCGATGCCGGCGAAGTGCATGAACGCCGACAGGCCGCCAGCCTGCGGCATGCCGGCGTCGATGATCTGAATGCCGCCCAGGTCTTTGCCCGCGAAAGCCACTGGCATGAGCAGGCGCTGGATCAGGGCCGTGACCCGCTGCAATGGCGGCTGCAGCACCTGCCCGAAGGCCCGGTGCGCGATCTGGCCCGGCAGGTGGCCGAGCGTGCGCAGGCATCGCAGCAGGCACCATCCCACCAGGGTGCCGATGGCCGCCTGCTGGGCCGGGGCTTTGCCACCGCCCAGCTGCAGACCCTGGACGCGCAGGGCGCCGATCTCCATGCCTGGAGCGCCTGGGTGGCCGAGGTGGCCGTGCACCCGCAAACGGGCGAGATCGAAGTAACCCGCGTCGTGGCCGGCCATGACAGCCGCAGCCTGCAGGCGGCGCAGGCCGCCAGCACGCGGCCCGAGATCGTCCAGCAGGACCCGCAACTGCTGGCCGACGCGCGCCGGCTGCTGGGCGCGGCCCCCGCTTTTGACGACTGGACAGGGTCCACAGCTTCCGCTGCTTCTTTCGATGTGATCGCCAAGCCCGGCTCCGACCTGGCGCAGCATGCGCCCGGCGATATAGCGGTCATCCGCCAGGGCAATCTGGCGCTGGACGGCGTGGCCACGCTGCCCGCCGCCGCCGCCATTGCCAACGCCATTCACCATGCGACAGGCGTGCGCCTGCGCGAAGTGCCTTTCCAGCCCGAGCAGCTGCGCCTGGCGCTGGCGGGCGAGGGTGCCGGCAGGCCCGGTGCGGCGCGGCCCGGCCGTGGCTGGGGCTGGCTGGCCGCAGGCGCCGCAGGCCTTGCCGGCATGGCGGCCATGGCCTGGCCACTGAAGCCGACCCTGCCGCTGACTGACGGGCCCGACGTTTCCCTGTACTCGCCGCAGGCCCTGGAGCGCGGCCGCCTGGTGGCGGCTGCGGGCGACTGCGTGGTCTGCCACACCGCCCCGGGAGGCGCGGCCAATGCCGGCGGCTTCGGGCTGGAGACGCCGTTCGGCACCATCTACTCCACCAACATCACGCCCGACAACGAAACCGGCATCGGCCGCTGGTCCTACGCGGCCTTCGAGCGTGCCATGCGCCACGGCATCCACCAGGATGGGCGCCAGCTGTATCCGGCCTTCCCGTACACGGCCTTCGCCAAGCTCAGCGATGGCGATCTGCAGGCCCTCTACGGCTACCTGATGTCCCAGCCCGCCGTGAAGGCCAAGGCGCCCGAGACGCAGCTGGCCTTCCCCTACAACCTGCGCCCGGCCATGGCGGGCTGGAACCTGCTGTTCCACGACGCCACGCCCTTCAAGGCCGACCCCGCGCGCAGCGCCGAATGGAACCGGGGCGCCTACCTGGTCGAAGGCGCGGGCCACTGCGCGGCCTGCCACTCGCCGCGCAATGCGCTGGGTGCGGAAAAGACCGGCATCCACTACTTGGGCGGCGGCGAGGCCGAAGGCTGGACGGCGCCCGCGCTCAATCAACTGGCCGGGGGCAAGCTGCCCTGGAGCCGCGAAGAGCTGTACCAGTACCTGCGCACCGGCTTCTCGGCCCGCCACGGCGTGGCGGCAGGCCCCATGGCGCCCGTCATCCACGGCCTGGCCCAGTTGCCCGAAGCCGATGTGCGCGCCATGGCCACCTATCTGATGGAACTGCCGGGCCAGGCCCCACAGGCCGCCCAGGCCACCGCCCCGGCCATGCCGGCACCGGCCGCCGTGCAGGCGGCAGCGCCTGCGGCTCCACCTGCCAGGGCGCTGGACCGCCACGCCAATGGCGAGCGCATCTACCAGAACGCCTGCGCGGTCTGCCATGAGGCGGGCAGCGGTCCCACATTGTTCGGCGTCAAGCCGCAGCTGGCCCTGAACACCAACCTGCACGCGGCCAGCCCCGACAACCTGGTCCAGGTGATCCTGAACGGCATACAGGCGCCGGCCGACGATGCGCTGGGCTACATGCCCGGCTTCGGGGACAGCCTGGATGACAGGCAGATCGCGGACCTGCTCGGATATTTGCGCGAACGATTTGCACCGGAGGAAAAAGCTTGGCCAGACGACACGAAGACGATTAACCGGCTGCGCATGCAGGCACAGGCGCATGCGCACTGAGGGCGGCAATGGGCAGCAATGGGCGGCGGCAGGGGCGATGCCGCGGATATGGACACCTTGCCCTGGAATCTCTCCAGGGTCTGGGTCCTGACATCTGATGCTGGGGACGGGTGATGGGCAACAACGGGCGGCGCTGTCGATGTGCAGCCTGTCCGCAATGCGCCCATCGCCCGGATGCAGAGACCGACATCCGGAAATTTTTCATCGGGCCATGGAGATGGCGCCGAGGGAGCGGTTCGCTCCGGATGTGTGAAGGGTGGAAGGCACGGCAGGAGACGGCAACACAAGCTGAACGGCCTTGCCTGGGAAAAGACAGATTCAACAATTGCGATGGCTAGAAAAGGAGTCCCTGCATGTCATCTACATACATTTCGGTGGAAAAAGGCATCCAGACAGCGGGTGTCGGCAAGTTCCAATATCGGCTGTTCGTCATCTTCGGGCTGGTCTGGCTGGCCGATGCCATGCAGGTGCTGTCCATCGGTTTCAGCGCGCCGTCCATTGCCAAGACCTTCGGCAAGACCGTGCCCGAGGCGCTGCAGACCGGCACCTTCTTCTTCATCGGCATGCTGATCGGCGCCTTCGTCTTCGGCCGCCTGGCCGACCGCATCGGGCGCCGCCCGGTGCTGATGATGGCCGTGGTGATCGACGCCTTTGCGGGCGTGGCCTCGGCCTTTGCGCCCGAGTTCGCCTGGCTGCTGGTGCTGCGCTTCATCACCGGCATCGGCGTGGGCGGCACGCTGCCCGTGGACTACACCATGATGGCCGAGTTCCTGCCCAGTGACCGCCGCGGCCGCTGGCTGGTGCTGCTGGAATCGTTCTGGGCCGTGGGCACCATCTTCCTGGCCATCCTGGCGCTGGTGGCCGTGTCCTGGGGTGACGATGCCTGGCGCGTGATCTTCTTCGTGACCGGACTGCCGGCGCTGATCGGCGTGGTGCTGCGCTTCTACATCCCCGAGTCGCCCATGTTCCTCAACCGCAACGGCAAGTCCGAGGAGGCGCGCAAGGTGCTGCAGCGGGTGGCCAAGGTCAACGGCACCACCGCGGAAATCCCCGCTCTGCAGCCTGAAAAGCAGGAGCGCAAATCCATCCTCGCGCTGTTCAACGGCGACCTGCGCCGCCGCAGCCTCTCGCTGTTCCTGGCCTGGGCGCTGATCTCCATCGCCTACTACGGTGTCTTCGTCTACCTGCCTGTCAAGCTCAGCAGCGAGGGCTTCGCCTTCATGCGCGGCCAGGTCTTCCTGGTGGTGCTGGCCCTGGTGCAACTGCCCGGCTTTGCGCTGTCGGCCTATGGCGTGGAACGCTGGGGCCGCAAGCCCACGCTGATCGGCTTTTTGCTGCTCAGCGCCGTCGGCTGCATGTTCTACAGCCTGGGCTCGTCGCCCTTCGTGGTCATCGGCTCCACCCTGCTGATGAGCTTCTCGCTGCTGGGCACCTGGGGCGCGCTGTATGCCTTCACCCCCGAGGTCTACCCCACCGACCTGCGTGCCAGCGGCATGGGCATGGCCGGCGCCGTGGCGCGCTTCGGCGGCCTGTTCGCCCCGGCCATCATTGCGCCCATCATGGCCACCCACTTCACCCTGGCGCTGGCCGTGCTGTCCGCCATGCTGGTGGGTGGTGCCCTGTCGATCTGGGCCGTGGATGTGGAATCGCGCAACCGGGCGCTGGATTGACGCCGAGAAAGAACTTCGAATGGAAAAGGTCTGCGCAAGCAGGCCTTTTTTCATGGCTTCCCCAAATGAGGATCAGGCCTTTTTCGAAGGCAGGGCGTGCGGATTGTCCGATTTGCTGGAGAACTCCCATGGGCTGAAGATCCTGTGAGCTCAACCGGTCCATGCGACACAATGACTGCTCCTGGCGCAAGCAATTCGCTGCGCCATATCTCCAGCGGAGCCTTGTTCTCATGTCATTGAATGGCAGCTATCGCAGGCATGGCCTGGTCGCCACGGCAATCCTGGCTGTGCTCTGCCTTTCAGTGCTGGTCGCTCCCCGAGAGGCGATGGCCAACCAGGAAGAACCAGTGGTTTTGATCGGCTCGATCCATCGTTCGGTCGGAGAAGGGCAAACCATGGGCTGCGAGAAAATTACGCTGCGGCCCAAGGATGTCATTCGTTATTTCTCCACGGCAACCGAAGTTTCCTTCTCCACCTTCCACTATGAATCGATCATTCTGCCTTGCGCCTTCAGTGGGAAGCTGCGGCGCAATGGCGTGGTCTATGGGTGGAGCATCAATGCAGCAGGCGCCGGGTATCTCTATCCGGAAGATGGGCGTGAGAATCTGTTTTTTCTTTGCTACAGGTCGTGCGCAAAGGCACTGCCTGGGTTGATGGGGCTTTGACGGCGAGGGCCCAAGCCCTTTGAAATCGCCTGGCAGCCATCCTCATGAAAACAGGGGCTCTTCAATCCGCCTCGCCACCTTCCAGCATCTTCTTGAGCAAAAAATCCAGCGCCAGGCGCTCGGCCGGATTGAGCTTGCCGTAGGTGCTTTCGGTGATCTGCTTGGCGAAGGGCTCCATGTCGCGCACCAGGTCCTGGCCGGCCTCGGTGAGGTTAATGACGACCTTGCGGCGGTCGATGCGGTCATGGTCCACCTGCACCAGTTCGCGCTGCTTGAGCCGGTCCACCACGCCGCGGATGGTGGCTTGGTCGATCACGGTGGCCTTGACGATGTCGGCCAGCGAGCTGCCGCTGTTGTCGCGCACGGAGCACAGCACCACGAATTGCGCAGCCGTGAGCTGCGAGTCGGGAATGTATTGCTGGAAGAGTGCAGTGTGGCGCTGATAGACACGCCGCAGCAGGTGGCCGATCTGGTCTGAAAAATGATAGCCATCCTGTGGCGTCATGGCTGATGGCGGGTGGTTCATGGTGCGCGTGAGCTTATCAAAATTCACACCAAATACCGTGTGATTTGCGACAAGCCGGGCGCATTTGCCAAGTGGCGCAAACCCGCGCTGGCTGCGGCATCCGAACGGCCTGGTTTGGCAGGCGCAGCACTGCCCGGCAGCTCATTTGGGAATTGAATGGCGCAATCACCCGTTTGAATTTGACGGCTTGTCCAGCAGGGCTTGAAATGGGCATCAGAGACAAAGCGCCAGCGGACCGGACCGCGCCGCTCCCCACAACGAAAGCCAGCAGGGACACCCATGCCAGCCACACAAGGGAAGATCATTCCCATCGCCGTCCTCAATGCCGCTGTTGCCGGCAGCGCACTCGGCGCCCATGAGCGCGAGGCCGTCGAGCACGCCATTGCCGTCCATGCCCGGCGCCCCGGCCCCCTGATCGAGTTGCTGCACGCCGTGCAGGACATGCTGGGCCATATCCCCGAAGCCGCCGTGCCGCGCATCGCCGATGCGCTGAACCTCTCGCGTGCCGAGGTGCATGGCGTCATCTCCTACTACCCCCATTTCCGCAGCACGCCAGCGGGCCGCCATGTGCTGCAGGTCTGCCGCGCCGAGGCCTGCCAGTCGCGCGGTGCGGACGCGCTGCTGGCCCACGCAGGCCAGGCGCTGGGCTGCGGATCGAGTGGGCACGGGCATGGGCATGCAACCAGTGCCGATGGCGCCGTCACGCTGGAGCCGGTCTACTGCCTGGGCCTGTGCGCGTCATCGCCTGCCGTGATGCTCGATGGCCAGCCCCATGCGCATGTCTCGGCCAACGGCCTGGATGCACTCATCGCGCAATGCCGCCAGCCGGAGCAGGCCGGCGAGCCGGTGGCCCAGCCTGCGCATGCAGGGGCAGGGGCAGGGGCAGGCCCCGGCGTGCGCGTCTATGTGCCCCGCGATGCCGCCGCGCTGGCCGTGGGCGCTGACGCCGTGGCCGGCGCCCTGCAGCGCGAGTGCGCGGCGCGCGGCCTTCAGGTGCAGATCGTGCGCAACGGCTCGCGCGGCCTGCTGTGGCTGGAGACCCTGGTGGAAGTCGAGACGCCCGAAGGCCGCGTGGCCTACGGCCCGGTCACGGCCGATGCGGTGCCGGGCCTGATCGATGCCGGAATGCTGCAGGGCGGCAGCCATGCGCTGTGCCATGGACTGACCGAGGCCATTGCCTACCTGGCGCGCCAGGAGCGCCTGACCTTTGCGCGCGTGGGCGTCATCGATCCGCTGAACCTGGCCGACTATGCGGCCCATGGCGGTTGGCAGGGGCTGGAGCGCGCGGCGCGCATGGAGCCCGCAGCCATCGTGCAGGAGGTACTGGATTCGGGCCTGCGCGGCCGTGGCGGTGCGGCGTTTCCTGCCGGCATCAAGTGGAAGACCGTGGCCGCCGCAGCGGGGCCGCAAAAGTACATTGCCTGCAATGCCGACGAGGGCGACTCGGGCACCTTCGCCGACCGGCTGCTGATGGAGGGCGATCCCTACACGCTGATCGAAGGCATGGCCATCGCCGGCCTGGCCGTGGGCGCCACGCAGGGCCTGGTCTATGTGCGCAGCGAGTATCCGCATGCCATCGCCACCCTGCGCGAGGCCATTGCGCGTGCCGAGGCCGCAAGCTGGCTGGGCCGCGACGTGGCCGGCAGCGGGCGGGCCTTCCACATGGAGGTGCGCAAGGGCGCGGGCAGCTATGTCTGCGGCGAGGAAACGGCCATGCTGGAGAGCATCGAGGGCCGGCGCGGCATTGTGCGCGCCAAGCCGCCGCTGCCGGCCATCGAGGGGCTGTGGGGCCGGCCCACGGTGATCAACAACGTGATCACGCTGGCCACGGTGCCGCTGATCCTGGCGCGCGGCGCGGCCTTCTACCAGGGCTTCGGCATGGGCCGCTCGCGCGGCACCCTGCCGTTCCAGCTGGCCGGCAACATTGCGCGCGGCGGCCTGGTGGAAAAGGCCTTCGGCCTGAGCCTGCGCGAACTGATGGAAGACTTCGGCGGCGGCACGGCCACCGGCCGCGCCATCAAGGCCGTGCAGGTGGGCGGCCCGCTGGGCAGCTATGTGGCGCCGGCCGACTGGGATGCGCCACTGGACTACGAGGCCTATGCCGCCAAGGGCAACGTGGTGGGGCACGGCGGCATCGTCGTGCACGACGACACGGCCGACATGGCGCAGCTGGCGCGCTACGCCATGGAGTTCTGCGCCATCGAGTCCTGCGGCAAGTGCACGCCCTGCCGCATCGGCTCCACGCGCGGCGTGGAGGTCATCGACCGCATCGTGCGCGCCGGCACCGACCCTGCCGCCCACGCCGGCCAGGTGGCCCTGCTGGAAAGCCTGTGCGACACCATGCAGTACGGCTCCATGTGCGCCATGGGCGGGATGACGCCGTATCCCGTGCGCTCGGCGCTGAACCACTACCCCCAGGACTTCGGCATCGAGTCCACCACGGCCGCAGCGGCTGCCTGAACGGAGAACACCATGCTCGACCATTTGAAGCAAGCCGACTGGGGCACGCCCGTCAGCCCGTCCGAACGCCTGATCACCCTGGAGATCGACGGCCGCGAGGTCTGCGTTCCCGAGGGCACCTCGCTGATGCGCGCTGCCATGGAAGGCGGCGTCAGCGTGCCCAAGCTGTGCGCCACCGACAGCCTGGAGCCCTTCGGCTCCTGTCGCCTGTGCCTGGTGCAGATCGAAGGCCGCAAGGGATTTCCGGCCTCGTGCACCACGCCGGCCGAGCCGGGCATGAAGGTGCGCACGCAAAGCCCGCAACTGCAGGAGCTGCGCCGCGGCGTGATGGAGCTGTACATCTCCGACCATCCGCTGGACTGCCTGACCTGCAGCGCCAACGGCGACTGCGAACTGCAGGACATGGCCGGCACGGTGGGCCTGCGCGAGGTGCGCTACGGCTTCGACGGCGCCAACCATTTCAAGGGCCAGGCGCGCGCCGAGGTCGATGTCTCCAACCCGTACTTCAGCTACGACCCCAGCAAGTGCATCGTCTGCAACCGCTGCGTGCGCGCCTGCGAGGAGACGCAGGGCACCTTTGCGCTGACCATCTCGGGCCGGGGGTTCGAGTCGCGCGTCACGGCGGGGCAGGGCGGCAGCTTCATGGACAGCGACTGCGTCAGCTGCGGCGCCTGCGTGCAGGCCTGCCCCACGGCCACGCTGCAGGAAAAGACCGTGACCGAGCTGGGCCAGGCCGGGCACAGCGCCATCACCACCTGCGCCTACTGCGGCGTGGGCTGCGGCTTCAAGGCCGAGATGAAGGGCGAGCAGGTCGTGCGCATGGTGCCCTGGAAGGACGGCCAGGCCAACGAGGGCCATGCCTGCGTCAAGGGCCGCTTTGCCTGGGGCTATGCCACGCACAAGGACCGAATCACCCGGCCCATGGTCCGCACGAAGATCACCGACCCCTGGCGCGAAGTGAGCTGGGAAGAGGCCATTGCCCACACGGCAAGCGAGTTCCGCCGCATCCAGGCGAAGCACGGCAAGGACTCGATTGGCGGCATCACCTCCTCGCGCTGCACCAACGAAGAGGCCTACCTGGTGCAAAAGCTGGTGCGCACGGCCTTCGGCAACAACAACGTCGATACCTGCGCGCGCGTGTGCCACTCGCCCACGGGCTATGGCCTGGGCCAGACCTATGGCACCTCGGCCGGCACGCAGACCTTCAAGTCCATCGAGCACACGGACGTGGTCATGGTCATCGGCGCCAATCCCACGGCCGCGCACCCGGTGTTCGGCTCACGCATGAAAAAGCGCCTGCGCGGCGACGGCCGGCGTGCGGGCGCCAAGCTCATCGTCATCGACCCGCGCGAGATCGAGCTCGTCAAGTCGCCCCACATCCGCGCCGACTACCACCTGCAACTGCGGCCTGGCACCAACGTGGCCATGATCACCTCGCTGGCCCATGTCATCGTCACCGAAGGCTGGCTGGCCGAGGACTACATCGCCGAGCGCTGCGATGCCAAGTCCTTTGCCCAGTGGAAGGAATTCGTGGCCCGGCCCGAGAACTCGCCCGAGGCCATGGCCGAGGTCACCGGGGTCGCTCCCGAACTCGTGCGCGGCGCCGCGCGCCTGTATGCGCTGGGTGCCGAGGACCACGCGGCGGGCACTCCCGTCAACGCGGCCATCTACTACGGCCTGGGCGTGACCGAGCATGCGCAGGGCTCGACCATGGTCATGGGCATCGCCAACCTGGCCATGGCCACGGGCAACGTGGGCCGCGAGGGCGTGGGCGTGAACCCGCTGCGCGGCCAGAACAATGTGCAGGGCTCCTGCGACATGGGTTCCTTCCCGCACGAGCTGCCCGGCTACCGCCACATCTCGGACAGCACGGTGCGCGCCGAGTTCGAGGGGGCCTGGGGCGTGGCGCTCAGCCCCGAGCCCGGGCTGCGCATTCCCAACATGTTCGAGGCGGCCCTGGCCGGCAGCTTCATGGGCCTGTACTGCGAGGGCGAGGACATCGTGCAGTCCGACCCCAACACCCAGCATGTGACGGCCGCGCTCTCGGCCATGGAATGCGTGGTGGTGCAGGACATCTTCCTCAACGAAACCGCCAAGTACGCCCATGTCTTCCTGCCGGGTGCTTCCTTCCTCGAAAAGGACGGCACCTTCACCAATGCCGAGCGCCGCATCTCGCGCGTGCGCAAGGTCATGGCGCCGCTGGCCGGCCATGCCGATTGGGAGGTCACCCAGCTGCTGGCCAATGCGCTGGGCTACGCCATGCACTACACGCACCCGAGCGAGATCATGGCCGAGATCGCCGCGCTCACGCCCAGCTTTGCAGGCGTGAACTACGACAAGATCGACCGGCTGGGCAGCGTGCAATGGCCCTGCAATGACAGCACCGAAGAGGCCGGCACTTCCATCATGCACAGGGACCGCTTCGTGCGCGGCAAGGGCCGCTTCATCATCACCCAGTACGTGGCCACCGACGAGAAGGTCACCCAGCGCTTTCCGCTGCTGCTGACCACGGGCCGCATCCTGTCGCAGTACAACGTGGGCGCCCAGACCCGGCGCACGCACAACAGCCACTGGCACAGCGAGGACCGGCTGGAAATCCATCCGCATGACGCCGAGGACCGCGGCATACGCGACGGAGACTGGGTCGGCATCGCCAGCCGCGCGGGCGAGACCGTGCTGCGCGCCACCGTCACCGAGCGCATACAGCCCGGCGTGGTCTACACCACCTTCCACTTTCCCGAATCGGGCGCCAACGTCATTACCACCGACAGCTCGGACTGGGCCACCAACTGCCCCGAATACAAGGTCACGGCCGTGCAGGTGCTGCCCGTCCCCCAGCACGCCCAGCCGTCCGACTGGCAGCGCGGCTTTGCGCGCATGCACGAAGAGCAGATCGGCCTGTTGCAAGCCGCGCAGGCCGCGCAGGCAGGCAGCATGGCCGTGGCGGGAGGCAAGTGATGGACAGCGCGAACCTGGTCCGCATGGCCAACCGCATCGGCGAGTTCTTCGAGGCCATGCCCGAGCGCGACGAGGCCCTGCAGGGCATTGCCGAACACATCCGCAAATTCTGGGAGCCCCGCATGCGCGCCGAACTGGCCCGCGTGCTGGCCAGCCCCGACGAGGCCCAGGCGCTCAAGCCCATCGTGCGCGAGGCGCTGGTGCTGCATCCGCTGACCTTGCCGTCGGCGGCGCAGGCTTAGCCAAAGCACTTCTTCTTCGCCATCTCCCGCGCCAGCTCCACAAAGCCGGCAGCCGCCGGCGACAGCCGCTCCATGCTGCGCACGGCCAGGCCGGTGACGCGGCGCTGGCGGGGCGAGAGGCTGCGGTAGACCATGCCTTCAGGCGCCTGCTCGGGCACGGCCAGGCGTGCGGCAATCGCAATGGCGTGGCCCTGGGCCACGAAGCCCTGCATGGAGGACATCTGCTCGAAGTGGTAGATGGCCGCAGGCTGGGCACCGGCCTCGGCCAGGAAGCGGTCGATGTGCGCGCCCGACCCGGCCGAGGTGCGCACAAAGGCCTCGCCCTGCAGGTCGGCGGCGCGGATGCTGCGCTGGGCCGCCAGCCGGTGCGATGCGGGCAGCAGCGCCACCAGTTCGTCTTCCACCAGGGGTACGGTCTCGAAGCGCTCGTCGGGCAGCACGACGAAGCCGATCTCCACGCGCCGCTCCAGCAGCCACTTGACCACGGTGTCGTCGTTTTGCTCGTCGATCTGCACCAGCACGGCGGGCTGGCGGCGCCGGTATTCGGTGATCAGCGGGGGCAGCAGACGCAGCGAAGATGTGGCGCCGAACGAGGCCACGCGCAGCGTGCCGCGCGCCATGCCGCGCTCGGCATCGGCCTCCTGCCGCAAGGCCTCCTTTTGCTGGAGGATGTCGTTGGCGCGCTGCAGCAGCCGCGTGCCTGCGTCGGTCAGCGGGGAGTGAGGGCCTTCGCGCCGCACCAACTGCACCTGCAGCTCGCCTTCCAGCGCGCGCAGGGCATGGCTGACGGCGCTCTGGGTAATGCCCAGCAGCGCTGCCGCGCGCGAGAAACTGCCGGCGCGGGCCAGCGCCGCGAACACTTCGAGCTGGGTGAAGGTCATGGGATCACAGTGTTTGGGTCATGAACATTCGCTCATTTGTCTATGAATCGATATGAGCACATAGTACGCGCCATGAATTTTCAACGCTTCTTCGGTCCCCACCTGCGGCTTGTCGGCATGGCCCTGCTGTGGGGCGCTTCCTGGCCTGCGGGCCGCGTGGTGGCACAGAACATGCCGCCGCTGGCAGCCGCCAGCCTGCGCTTCCTGCTGGCCGCCGCCGTGCTGCTGCCGTGGCTGTACTGGGCCGGTGGCATGGCCGGTCTCAGGCACTGGAGTGCCAAACGCTGGCTGGGCATGGCGGCCGCTGGCGCCACGGGCGTGTTCGGCTATGCGGCCTTCTTCCTCATGGGGCTGCAGCATGTGCCGGCCGGCAAGGCGGCCCTGGTGATCACGCTCAACCCCGTGCTCACGCTGGCGCTGGCGGTCTGGCTGTTCGGCGAGCGGCTCAACCGCACCATTGCCCTGGGCATGGCGCTGGCGGCCTGCGGCGCCGTGGTGGTGATCTCGCATGGCCAGCCGCTGGCGCTGCTGCAGGGATCGGTGGGCGCCGGCGAGCTGCTGATCCTGGGCTGCGTGGTGTGTTGGGTGACCTACACCCTGATCGGCCGCTGGCTGCTCACGGGTGTCGATGCGCTGTCGGCCACGGCCGTGACCTCGACCATGGGCGCGGCCATGCTGCTGGTGGCCAGTCTGGTGGTGGAAGGGCCGGCCGGCCTGCAGGCTGCCGTGCTTGGCAACGCAACCGCCTGGGGTGCGCTGGCCTTCCTGGCCTTCGGCGCCACGGCGCTTGCCTATGCCTGGTACTTCGACGGCGTCAAGGCGCTGGGCGCGGGCGCGGCCTCTGGCTACATCACCCTGGTGCCCGTGATCGGCGTGGCGCTGTCGGCGCTGTGGTTGGGCGAGAGCATCGATGTCAGCATCATGCTGGGCGGCGGCATGGCCGTGGCCGGCACGGCGCTGATGAACTGGGGGCGCAGGCCTGCGGCTGCGGTGCACGTGGTTGCCAAGCGCACCGCAGTCCAGAGCTGAACGGACTCCGTCCGGTTCAATCCAGCGAGGCGCCCGAGGTGCGCACGCGTTCGCCCTGCACCTGGTAGTCGCGCGCCAGGAAGTCGCGGTATTCGGCGGGGCTGGAGGCCACGGCCACGTAAGAGAACGCGTCCACCTGGGTCTTGCGGAATTCGGGCTCCAGCAGCACGCGGCGCACATCGGCGGCGATCTTCTCCACCAGGGGCGCCGGCGTTCCAGCCGGTGCCAGCAGGCCGATGTTGAAGACAGCCTGGATGTCGCGCACGCCGGCTTCCTTGAAGGTGGGCACATCCGGCAGGGCGATGCTGCGTGTCTCCGAGGACACTGCCAGGGCCTTGAGCTTGCCCGACTTGATGTGCTGCTCGATCACCGACACGCCCAGCACCGCTGCGTCGATCTGGCCGGCGATGACTTCGGGGATCAGCGGTGCAGCGCCCTTGTAGGGCACGTGCACCATCTCCAGCCCTTCCTGCTTGGCGAACATGGCCAGCGGCAGGTGCACGATGCCGCCCGCGCCCGATGAGCCATAGGTCAGCGGTTTGGTCTTGCCTGCCTGGCGTGCCTGAGCGATGAACTCCTGCAGCGTGCCGGCCTTGGAGCTCTGGGGCACGAAGAAGACCATGGGCACGCTGATCAGGCGGGAGATGGGGGCGAAGTCCTTTTGCGGGTTGTAGGGCAGCTTCCTGTACAGGTGCGGGTTCATGGTCAGCGACGCTTCGGTCGCGGCGAACAGCGTGTAGCCGTCGGGTGCGCTCTTGGCCACGTACTCGGCCCCGATGATCTCGTTGGCGCCTGTGCGGTTGAGGATGACCACGGGCTGCGACCAGACCTTGTTCAGGCGCGTGGCCAGCGCGCGTGCCAGGTTGTCCACGGGGCCGCCGGCCGCGTAGGGCACTACGATGTTCACCGGCTTGGAAGGAAAGGCTGCCGGAGCCTGGGCGTGGCCCAGGGCGGGCACGAGGGCCACGGTGGCGGTCAGCAGGGTTGCGGCGATGCGATGCAGGCTGGACATGGTGTGGGAAGCGGGTACGGTGAAGCAGGCCGCACTCCAAGGGGCGGCCTGCTGTGGAACGGAAGAATCGAAAAAATGGCAGGCCGGAAGGCCGCGGAAGGTGGAGGCGCCTCAGGCGCGCACACGCTCCATGCGTGTCAGCGGCAAGGACTCGCCTTCGCTGACTGCGGGCTGCAGCACGAAGTCGAAGCGCGTGCGGACGAAAGGCGCGTTCACGCCCAGCGACTCATAGCCGGCCGGCGCCACGCCGCGCTCCAGCTCGACGATCAGGCCGTCGCGCGTGGCGAAGGCGAAGTCGTCGTCCAGGTAGGTATCGCCGGGCAGGTTGACCTGGGTGGTCAGCGTGCGCATGCCGGGTGCAACCACGAGGAAGTGGATGTGGGCGGGACGATGGCCGTGGCGTCCCAGCGCGTCGAACAGCTCCGAGGTGGGGCTGTTCGGCGGTATGGAGTAGCCGGGCGGCACATAGCTGCGAAAGCGGTAGCGGCCCTGGTCGTCGGTTTCTATGCGGCGGCGCAGCTCGTAGGGCTTCATGCCCGGGAAGAAGTGTGAGTAGCCGCCCTGGACATTGGCATGCCAGACATCGATGAGCGCATGCGGCAGAGGCTGGCCGTCAAGATCCAGCACCCGTCCTTCCATCACGAAGACCTCGCCCTGGGGTTCGCCCTCGTCCAGGCGCGCCTCGGCTTGCGACAGCGGTGCGCCGGCCACGAACAGCGGGCCTTCGATGGCGCGCGGCGTGCCGCCCGCACGACCGGCACGCGCATCGGCCTCGTCGCTGCGGATGTCCAGCAGCCGGTCGAAGCCCAGGCCTGCCGTGATCAGGCCCAGCTGGCCGCTGCTCCCAAGGCGGCCCAGCCAGTCCACGGCGGCCCAGAACTCGTCGGGCGTGACATCCATCTCGTCGATGGTGTGGAACAGATCGCTGACGATGCGCTGGGTCAGCGCCCGCACGCGGTCGCTGCCAGGGGCGATCTGCTTGCTGTTGACCAGATTCAGCAGCTGGTCCTGGGACAGTTCGGACATGTTTGTCTCCTCGTGGTTTTATGGGATGTCCTGGAAAAGAGAAGCGCTCAATCCATGCTGATGTTGCGCTCCGTGATCACCTTGGTCCAGCGCACGGACTCGGCCTGCAGGTGCTTTGCCGCTTCCTCGGGCGTGGAGCCCACGACTTCGGCGCCGATGGCCTTGAAGCGTTCGAGCACGTCGGGCTGCTTCATCTCTGCCACGAAGACCTGGTTGAGCTTCTTGACGATGGCCGGCGGCGTGCTGGCGGGCATGAAGACGGCGAACCAGGGCGAGACCTCGTAGCCCTTGATGCCGGCCTCTTCCATGGTGGGCACGTCGGGCATGCTGGACGAGCGCTTGGCCGTGGTCACGGCCAGGGCGCGCAGCTTGCCCGACTGGATGTGCGGGCGCGCCGAGGTGATGGAGTCGAACATGTAGTTGACCTGTCCACCCAGCAGGTCGGAGACGGCCGGGCCCGATCCCTTGTAGGGGATGTGCAGGATGTCCACGCCGGCCAGCGAGTTGAACACTTCGCCCGCCAGGTGGATGGAGGTGCCGTTGCCAGCCGAGGCATAGGTCAGCTTGCCGGGCGAGGCCTTGGCGGCGGCCATCACGTCGGCCACGCTCTTGACGTTGGGCTGGGTGGAGTTGGTGACCAGGATGTTGGGCACCACGGCCAGCACGCCCACGGGGGCGAAGTCCTTGATCGGGTCGTAGCTGAGCTTGCGGTACAGCGGCTTGTTGGTGGCCATGCCGATGGAGGTGATCATCAGCGTGTAGCCGTCGCCGGGCTGCTTGGCCACGAAGTCGGCGCCGATGTTGCCGCCGGCACCGGGACGGTTCTCGACCACGAAGGGCTGGCCCAGCGTGCGGCCGGCCTTCTCGCCCAGGGTGCGCGCGATGGCGTCCATGGCGCCGCCCGGCGGGAAGGGCACGATCCAGCGGATGGGCTTGCTGGGCCAGTTGGCCTCGGGTGCCTGCGCATGGGCGGCGGGCATCACGGCGGACAGGCACAGGCCTGCGGCTGCGGCGGTCAGAAAACGGCGTTTCACATTCACTTCAGTTGTCTCCGAAAAATTTGGTCTTGGTTTGGGCTGTGCTCAGGCGATGGCCGACGGATGCCGGGCCAGCGGCGTGACCTGGATGTCCATGTAGGGGAACAGCGGCAGGCCCTGCAGCAGCTCGTGCAGCTCGTCGTTGGAGGCCACGTCGAACACGCTGTAGTTGGCGTACTCGCCCACCACGCGCCAGATGTGGGGCCAGCGGCCGTCGTGCTGCAGCTGCTGGGAATAGGCCTTCTCGCGGGCCTTGATCTCGGCTGCCACGTCGGCGGGCAGGTCGTGGGGGATCTTCACGTCCATGCGGACCAGATAAAGCATGTTTGTCTCCAGGAGGAATGAAAGGAATTCAGGTCGCAGCCCCGGTCCGGGCCTGCCCCATGTCGAAGTGCTGCGGCTGGCTGCCGGCCAGCGCGCGGTCGAAACGCGCGAGTTGCTGCAGGTCGATCTCCACGCCCAGGCCCGGCCCGTCGGGCAGTTGCAGCTCGAAGTCGCGGATGGCCATGCGCTCGGTGACGATGTCGTCCACCAGCAGCTGGGGGCCGAACAGCTCGCAGTTGTAGTGCTGCCCGCCCAGCGTGGCAAAGACATGGGCCGAGGCGGCCGAGCCGATCGAGGTCTCCAGCATGGTGCCGCCGTACCAGCCGATGTCGGCCGCCTGGGCGATGGCTGCCACCTTGCGCGTGCGCAGCAGGCCGCCGTGCTTGGCCACCTTGAGCGAGAACACATGGCTGGCCTGCTCGCGCGCCAGGCGCATGGCGTCGTAGGGCGTGCACACGCTCTCGTCGGCCATGACCAGTGCACCCTGCAGCGTGGCCGTCAGCTCGCGCAGCGCGGGCACGTTCCAGCCGGCCACGGGCTGCTCGATCAGGGTCACGCCGGCATCGATCAGCTGCGGCAGAAAGCGCCGCGCCGTGGCGCCGTCCCAGGCCTGGTTGACGTCCACGGTCAGCGTGGCGCGGCCCTGCAGGCCGCGTGCGATCTCGCTCACATGGGCCACGTCGGCCTCGGGCGTGCGCGCGCCGATCTTCATCTTGAAGATGCGGTGGCGCTTTTGTTCCAGGCGCAGATGGGCCTCGGCCAGGTCGCGCTCGATGTCGCCGCTGGCCAGCGTCCAGGCCAGGGGCAGGCTGTCGCGCTGCTTGCCGCCCAGCAATTGCCACAGCGGCAACTGCAGGCTGCGGGCCACGGCGTCCATCAGCGCGATCTCGACGGCGCTCTTGGCAAAGGCATTGCCCTTGCAGGCCAGGTCCATGCGCGAGAGGCAGGCCTCGAAGCGCGCGCCGTCCTGGCCGATCAGGCTGGGCGCCAGGTGGTTGGTGATGGCGTGGTGGATGCTCTCGGGCGATTCCTCGTTCCACGACGGGCCGCCGATGGTGGCGGCCTCGCCAAAGCCCGTGGCGCCATTGCGCAGCCACAGCTGCACGATCACCGGGCTTTGCCGGCTGATGGAGCCGAACGACAGCTTGTGCGGACGGATGGTGGGAATGTCGAGGATCCGCGCCTCGATGCGCTCGATCAGGAAACGGTCTTGCATGCCACAAGCGTAGTGGCATGTATTGCACTGTTCCAGTGAATTATTTTCCAGGAATTGTTCGATGAAATCGATGAATTGAGTGCGTGCGGCAATCCGTCGTGCCGACGGTGTGCCGTCACTCTAGATGCTGCCGGGCCGGTGGGATGTGGCAGGCTGCACTGGAGCGCTTGCGCCAGGGGAGGCAGCAGACAGCGGCAAACCCGCCTGACCCTGCAGCCAATGCAGGAGCGGATGAATTGCGGTGATGCAGTGCGCAGTCTGGCGCGATGATTCGGCGATGAAGTGCTGGCGGCCGATGTGACGGATTCCGATGGCGAGAAAAAGATCTCGGTCTATCTGAAAAGGCAATCCGGCAAGCAGATGGCCAAAAAACTGGGCGTGAGCAAGATCAATGAATTCGCGAGCACGGAAGAGGCTTCCTATTTCAAGGAGACCAGCAAGAAGACCACCTTGATGGTGGGCTCGGCCGATGAATTGCACATCGGCAATTCAGGAAAGAGCATCCGCTTCAATTCGGCAGTGGCTTGCCAGATGATCAAGTGAAGCGGCATCGGTATGCCACGCACCGGATCGTGAAGAAGAGGCCGCAACGCAGGAAGCCAAGCGATGATGTGGACGGAGGGCACGTGCAATTGGCCGAGAATGCAGGAATGCAAAATACAAAGCGCTCCACATTCGGCATGCGCAGCTTGCACACCGCGTGTGCATCCCTGTATGCAGCGGCCATTGTGCCGCTGCTTTCTTGCCTGGTGGCAGCGAGTCCAGCGCAGGCCCAGGCACTGTCCGTTCAGGTTCCCCATGGCCTGGATGGCTCGGCTGCCATGCGGGAAAACATGGCGTACGGTGTAGATCTCTGGTTGATGGCCCACGACAATGCGCGCCGTGTACTGCTGCTGGATCGCTGCACTGCACTGGATCGGAAGTTTCCCCAGCAAGCTGCGCCAGCAATGGTTGCGGCAAGCACGGAAGTCCTGCGCTGGATGACAGGCGAAGCATATTCCGATCTGCCGCCGGAGCCCTATTCGGTAGCCGTGCGCGAAATGCTCCCGGTTCTGGCAAAGCACGCGTTCAGCGAAAAGGAGCTTGCATCGTGGGATACCTTGCGCAATTCACCGCAGGGCCGTAGAGGGCGGGCCATACGAGAGGTCCAGTTGGCGCTGACAAAGGCGGCCGGCAGCCTGGTCGACGTGAGTTCAGGGCGCTATTGGAACTGGCCGTTGGCGCGAGCAGCGCGGCTTGCCGATGCCCATGGCCTGAGAGAGCAGGTCGATGCAGCATTCGAGGCGCTTGAGCCCGGAGCCGCTGCATGGCTGCGCGGTGTCAGTGTCGTTCCCGGGGAAACGCCGGCAGATGAAAAGTTCACGGGCCGCATCGCTGCTTCCGGCACGCTGTTGGCCCAGCATTTCATCGATGGCCTGGCACCCTTGGACAAGGAGGCGTATGAGCGCATCGAGCAAGTCAAGTTGCTGTATCGCTGGATAGATATCACGCAGGCGCTCAATCGTTTCGCCGCCAGGCCCAATCTGCCCTTCTTGCGCGGAGAGCCTATTCCCGAAACCGTGGCCGGCTTTTGTGACAGCGTGGGCTTGCCATCGTGCCAGCCCGGCGGTGAACTGCACACGGCCATCACCGGATACCAGGTGGCTACCGGCAATGCCGCACGCAGCGATGTGCCGATGAATACCACCCGTCGCATCGTGCATGGCCTGCCTGCCTCAGGTTGCGGCCCGATGTCCGGACCAGCCTATGGTGCCAGAGGCAGGCACTCGGCGAGCTCGGTGTCCGCGCCCTAGCCTTCTGTACCAGATGTCTGCCACCATGGAAATGCCCCGGGCGATGGCCAGCCCCAGGTGGGCAGGAGGCTCTGGTGCCGCGCGCCGCCCATGTTGCCACCTCCTTGCCGCGAGGCTTGGGCTGCATGGCGGGCTGACAGGGTGGCTCGGCGCGCGGCTGGGCACCTTCAGAAACTGCTGCGCAGCGTGACCATGATGCTGCGCGGCAGGCCGTAGTAGTTGCTGCGCGTGGCCGTGCCCACGCGCTCCCAGTAGACGCGGTCGAAGAGGTTGTCGATGTTCACGGCCAGCTTGACCTTGGGGGTGAGCGGGTAGGCGGCATAGACGGACCAGACGCCGTAGCCGCCCGCGCGCCAGCGCACGGTGCCCAGGGTGTCGTAGAACTCGCTGACGGCGCGCACGCCCGCGCCCAGCTCCAGCCCCTGGGCCGCGGGGCCGGCCACGCGGTAGCGCGCCCACAGGTTCACGCTGTGGCGCGGTGACATGCTGCTGAAGTCGGTGCCCGTCTGCGTGACAGTGCCCTGCAGGTATTTGGAGCGCATGTAGGCGTAGCTGGCCGCCACGTCCCAGCGCGGCGACAGCGAGCCGACCACTTCGGCCTCGAAGCCTTCGGAGCGCACCTTGCCTGCGGGGATGACGAAGGCGGCATCGGCGGGGTCGGCCAGCGCGCGGTTGGTGTCCTGCATGCGGTAGATGGCGGCGGTGGCGCTCAGGCGGCCGTCCAGCAGGCTGCCCTTGATGCCTGCCTCCACCTGCCGGCCCTCGCGCGGGGCGATCTGGCCGCCGCCGGCCAGGCGCCCGCTTTGCGGCTGGAAGATGCGCGACTGGCTGGCGTAGAGCGTCCAGCTGTCGTTCAGATCGAAGAGCACGGCGCCGAAGGGCGTGAACTGGCCATCGACCTCGTAGCCCGAGCGCGTGTTCTGCAGCCGGTCCGAGGTTTCTGTCTTCCACCAGCTCTTGCGCGCGCCCGCCACCAGGGTGAGGGCCTGCGTGGGCTTGATGCGCAACTGGCCGTAGACGCCGCGCAGGCTGGTGCGCGTGATGTCGTCGGCAAAGGGCTTGAAGCTGGGCTCGGGGATGGAGGAGGGGTCGTAGTGGAACAGGTCGGCCGGCGTGTTCATGGCGCCGCGCAGCATGCGCAGGTGCATGTTGGAGCTGCGGTAGTCCGCGCCCGCGATGAAATGGTGCGTCTGCCCGGCCCATTGCCAGGGCGTGCTGTAGTAGATGTCGGCCGTGGTGTCGGCATAGTCGCGGTCCACGGTCTGGGCCTGGGTGAAGCGGCTGATGCCGGTGTCCGAGACGGCCGAGTAGCCGTTGATGTACTTGTCGCGCTGCTGGCGCAGCACGCGGCGCGCGGCCACCTTGAACAGGCCGCCGCCGTCGAGCCGCGTCTCCGACTCGATGAAGCCGGCCAGCGATTCGGGCGCGGCGCGGCCCCAATCGGCGGCAATGGCCACGTCGCGCGGAATGGGGGCCAGCCTGCCGTCGGCGTGGGCGGGCAGGCCGGTGTCGTAGTTGCCCCGGCCGCGCTGCCAGGTGGCGCCCACCGAGACCGTGCTCTGGGAAGTGATGTCCAGCTCCACCGTGCCATACAGGGCCTGCTTGTGGCCGTCCATGGCCATCACGGGGCTGCCGAAGTTCTCGTGCAGCGCCACCACCCGGCCACGCAGGCGGCCATCTTCGGACAGCGGGCCGGTGACATCCACCTCGGCCCGCTTGCGGCCCCGCGAGCCCAGGCCGATGGCGCCCTGGCCCTGGTAGTCCGGCAGGGCGCGCTTGCGCACCAGGTTGAGCATGACGCTGGGCTCGCCCGCGCCCGAGAACAGCCCGGCCGGCCCGCGCAGGGCCTCGACCCGGTCGAACAGGGCCAGGTCCAGCGTTTCCTGGGTGGCCGGGTTGCCGCTGACGGTGAGCCCGTCCAACTGGTAGGTGGAGGACTGGTAGCCGCGCGAGAGGATGTCGCTGCGCCCGCCCGTGCTGCTTTGCCGGCGCACGACGATGCCGGGCACCACCTTGGCGGCTTCGGTGAGCTCCACGAAGTTCTGGTCATCGAGCTGCGCGCGCGAGATCACGGACACGGACTGCGGCGTCTCCCGCGCCGTCAGCTCGATCTTGGTGGCCGCGCTGGCATAGGGCGCCCGATAGCTGCCCGTGCCTTCCGTGCGGCCGTCGCGCAGGGCCGTGGCCGTCACCCGCACTTCGTCCAGCGCGGTCTGCGGGCGCGCCGGGGCGGGGCGCAATAGCCAGCCGCCCTGGGGCTGGGCAGAGGCTTGCAGCCCGCTGCCGGCCAGCAGGCGCTGCAGTGCCTCGGCCGGCTCCAGGCGGCCCTGGACGGCGGGCGCGGTCTTGCCTGCCAGCAGGGCGCTGTCGGCCGCGATGCTGGTGCCGGTGGCGCGCGCCAGGGCCTTGATGGCGTCGGACAGCGGCTGGGCCGGCAGGTCGATGGCGGCAGGCGCGGCCAGGGCTGGCGTGCAGGCCAGTGCCGCCGCGCAGGCGAGCAGGGACAGGCAGGCGCGTGCCGGGCGGGAGGAAAGAGGGCGGGCGGGCATGGCGGGAACGTTCTCCTGGGTATCGGTTGTGCTCGCCTGTATGACGGAGCAGCCCGCCGGATCCCTGATGTGTGTTGGCCGCTTTTTTTCAGTTTTTCCGGATTTTTTCCGGCGCCGTGCTGCGCGGGGCCAGCCAGGTGGCACCGTCGCGCTCCTGCACGCGCACGGCGGCGATGCGCGGCAGCGCGTCCAGGAAACTCTCCACATCGGCGCGCTGCACAGCGGCCGTGATGCGCGGCCCGCCCGTGCCGTCGGCTACGGCCGCACGCACGGGTTGGCGGCGCCAGCGCGACAGCGTGGCCGCGATCTCGCCCAGCCCGGCGCTGTCGAAGACGATGAGGCCGCGTTCGATGGACGAGAAGCTGTCGCGCGCATCGCGCTGCACGCGGCGGGGGAGGGGGCTGGCGTGGGCGCCATCGGCACCGGGGGCGGCACCGGCGCTTTCGTCCGGCAGTTCCCCCACTTCGCCCGCCTGCAGCAGCAAGAACGGTGCTCCTTCAGCACCTTTCACCGCCAAACGCACCGTGCCATGCTCCACGCTCACCCGCACCAGGCCCGGCAGGCGGTTGACGGTGAAGCGCGTGCCCAGCACGGTGATGCGCGCCTGGCCTGCGTCGATGGTGAAGTGGCGGTCTGCATCCCTGACCACGTCGAGCAGGGCCTCGCCCTGCTCCAGCACCACGGCGCGCCGGCGGCGCGTGTAGCGCGTGGCGATGCGGCTGGCCGGTCCCAGGGTCAGCACGCTGGCGTCGGGCAGGTTCAGCACGATGCGTTCGCCAATCGCACTGTCGCGGGCCAGGGCGAACACGGTGGTGTCCTGCCATTCAAGCCAGCCGCGCCATGCCACCAGGCCCGCCGTGCCCAGGCCGGCAACGCCCAGCACGCTGCGGGTGATGGCTGCGCGGCGCGTGTTGCGGCGCTGGCGTGCGGCGGTGTTCACGGCCGTGGCCAGGGCCTCGGTGCGGGGCGTGGAGTCGAAGTCCTGCCACAGCGCCTCGAAGGCGGCGTATTCGGCGGCGTGGCGCGGGTCGGCGTCCATCCAGGTGCGCCAGGCGGCGGCGTCGGCGGCGCCGGGCTGCGCTCCCGCATCCCGGTGCATGCGTATGAACCAGCGCGCGGCCTCTTCGCGCGGTGTGGTCATGGCGCGAGCAGCTCGCGCGCGGCGCGCAGGTCCAGCAGGGCGCGCATCAGGTGGCGCTCCACCATGTTCAGGCTGATGCCCAGCGTGGCGGCAATCCAGGGCTGGGAATGGCCTTCCACCTTGCACAGCCAGAACACCTCGCGGCAGCGCGGGGGAAGCCCTTCGATGACCCGCTGCGCAGCGGCCAGGCGCTGCTGCAGATCGGCCAGCACCTCGGCAGAAGGCGCGGTGAATGCTTCCTGCACGGCGATGGCGTCCGCGCGCCTGCCGGGGGCCGTGGAGTCCGGCTCGCCTGCCAGGTCGGGCAGGGGCACGAAGCGGCGTTCATGCGCCATCTGGTCCGCGAGCACGGTACGCGCCACCACGCGCAGATAGGCGTGCGGCTGGGCGATGCCTTCATGCCTGCCGCTGAGGGCGTAGCGTACGAAGGCGTCATGCAGCACATCCTGCGCACGGTGGATGCAGCGCGTGCTGCGCCAGATGGCGGGCAGCAGGCTGCCGTAGGCCCAGCGCAGGTCCAGGCCCAGCCAGGCTGCGGGAGTCGGATGGCGTGTCATACGAACGGGAATGGAGGCCGGGCGTGCCGACCGGCAGGTTCAGGGAGCAAGGTTGCGGCATTCTAAATGAGACTTTTTCTCATTTGTTGCCGAATGCCCACGCGCTCTCTGCCCTGTCTGGCGCCGCTACAGCAACTCCGCCGGCCGCGTCTCCGATGCGCCGGTGCGGCAGGGCAGGGTGATGCGAAACAGCGACCCGCCTTCGGAGCGGTTGCTGGCGGCGATGGTGCCGTCCATGGCGTCGATGATCTTGCGGCAGATGGCCAGGCCCAGGCCGGTGCCGCCCGAGCCGTTGCGGGTTTTGCTGGACTGCACGAAGGGCTGGAAGATCTTGTCCAGTTCCTGCGGAGGAATGCCCGGCCCCTGGTCGGAGACGGCGATGCAGATATCGCCCTGCTCATCGATGCGGCCCTGCACATCGATGCGCCCGCCAATGGGCGAGAACTTGATGGCATTGGCCAGCACGTTGCGCACCACCTGCTGGAAGCGCACGGGGTCGGCCTTGGCGATCAGCGGCGTGTCGTCGAGCTCCAGCCGCAGGTCGATCAGCTTTTGCTGCTGCTGCGGCTCCAGCTCGCGCACCACGGGCCGGATCAGGCTCCTGAGGTCGGTGCGCTCCACGTGGATGGTGCCCACGGCGCTTTCCAGCTTGGCCACGTCCAGCAGGTCGTTGACCAGGGCCAGCATGCGTATGCCCGCCTCGTGGATGTCGTTGAACATGTCGGCCATGGCGGGATTGCCGCGCGAGCGCAGGCCGCCGAGCTCGGCAAAGCCCATGATGGACTGCAGCGGGGTGCGCAGCTCATGGCTCATGTTGGCCACGAATTCCGATTTCACGCGGAAGGCCTCTTCGGCCGCGTCGCGGGCTTCGCGGGTGGCATGCTCGGCTGCGCGGAATTCGCTCACGTCCACAAAGATGCTGAGCACGCCGGTGATCTGGCCCTGGGCGTTCTTCACCGCGGCCTTGGAGATCTGCACGTCGCGGTAGCTGCCGTCCACATGGGGCAGCCGGGCCTCCACCATCATGCGCTGGCCCGAGCGCATCACGACCTGGTTGCTGCGCATCTGCAGCAGGGCATCGTCGCGCGCGTGCAGGCCCTTGATCTCGTGGCCGAGCACAGCGTAGCGGCCCCGGCCGAAGAAGTCCTCCCAGGCCTTGTTGACCAGGGCCACGCGCTGGTCCGCGTCGGTGACCAGCATGGGCAGGGGCGTGGTCTCGAACAGCAGATGCTGGAAGGCCAGCTGGGTCTGCAGTTCCTGCTGGGCCTTCCAGCGGGCGGTCACGTCCACGGCGCTGCCGGCAAAGCCCACCAGCCGGCCGTCGCGCAGCAGGGGAACCACGGCGATGTCGCAGAGCATCTCCCGGTTGCCCGGCAGGCGGAACATGGCCTGGCAGTTGCGCGGTGCCAGCCGGGCCAGTGGATCGAGCAGGGCCTGGATCTGCGCCAGGTACGAGCCGTCCACGATGTTCTCCAGCGGCTGGCCCACGGCCTCGGCGCTGGGCTGGCCGGTCAGCTGCTCCCAGCGCGCGTTCACGAAGGTCAGCAGTCCCTGGCTGTCGGTGCGAAAGATCAGCTCCTGCACGCTGCGCATGAGCACGGCCATCTCATGCTCGCTGCGCGCCAGGCGCGCCTGGGCCTGCTCCATGGCCTGCAGTGCCGACTTCTGGACCCTGCGGGTCTTGAGCACCGACCAGCTCAGTCCCAGCACCAGGGCCAGCAGGGCCAAGCCGGCCACGAAGAAGGCAAAGGCGTTGTCCCGCCAGCGCGCCACCATGGCCGCGTAGGGCTCCTCCACCACCAGCAGCAGCGGCCAGTTGCGCACGGTGCGGAACGACACGATCTGGTGGCGCCCCAGCATGCCCGCGCCGATGTAGGAGCCGAATTCGCTGTGCGGCAGCCATTCCTGGAACAGCGGCGTCTGCAGCGCGGCGGCCGCCTGCACGCCCGTGCCCGCATTGGTGCTGGCCAGGGGCCGGCCGTCATAGGTCAGCAGCACGGCCTCGTAGCTGAGGGTCTCCAGCGTGGACTGGTAGAAGTTGGCCACGGCGTCGGGATTGATCAGGGCCACCAGCACGGCGGGCATGCCGTTGTCCTGGTGGAAGGCCAGCAACTGCGGCAGAAAGGACACGCCGCGCGGCGTCGGATGCGCCCGTGGCGCCAGCGACGACAGGCTGCGGCCGGGCACCAGCCGGCCCAGCTGGGGCTTGCCGGGGATGAGGACGGCCGCCTTGTCGTGCAGCAGATCCTGCGTGTCGATCTGCTGGCCGGCCTCCCCGGCCTGGGTGCTGGCCAGGATGAGGCCCTTGTCGTCGATCAGCGCCATGCTGCGCAGGTAGGGCAACTGGGCGATCAGCAGGGCCATGGCGGCCTCGCGCGTGCCGCGCCCACTGCCTGCGGCCACGATGGCCGGGTTGTGCGCCAGGCTGGCCAGGGCCATTTCGGTGTTCTCGAAGGTCTTTGCCGTCTGGTCCTCCAGCACGCGGGCCAGCAGCGAGGCCTGGGACTTGCTCTGGTCCGCATCGGCATGCAGCTGGCTCCAGACGAAGAGCACCAGTCCGGCAAGCACGCACAGTGCAAAGGTCAGCACCAGTGCCTTGATGTGGGCACTGCGCCGGGCTCCGAGAAAATGATGCGCGGCAGCTCGTTCAGACATGATGAAGGTGCTCCATCGGAAGTTTCAGGGCGCGACGATGGCGGTCAGGCCGTTGTGGCGCGCGGCCCTGGCCAGGCGGCCGTCGCGCTTGATGTCCGAGACGAACTGGTTCAGGCGCGCCAGCCACTGGGCGTCGGCAGGGCTTGCCGCATAGCCGTAGGGCAGCACATGGAAGGGCTTGGGCGGCGCGATCAGCTGCATCCAGTCCGAGCTGTCCAGCAGCTTGCGGCTGTACGGGTAGTCGGTCATGAACACGTCCACGCGCCCGGCCATGAGTTCCTTTTCGCGGGTTTGCGGCGGCTCCACCAGCACCAGGTGCGCATGCCTGAGCGACTCGCGCATGACCGGCTCCATGAAGGTGCCGCGCTGCACGGCCACCTGCACGCCGGGCTGATCGATGTCGGCCCAGCTGCGCACGGCGGGGTTGCTCTTGGTGGTGATGCCGTAGATATCGCTGCTCAGGTAGGGCTGGGTGAAGCGCAGCTGCTGCTGGCGCTGCGGCAGGATGCCGACGGCAAACATGGCCACGTCGCAGCGTGACTCCAGCAGGTCGGGCACCAGCCGCGAGAAGGACGAGTCCACATGCTGCAGCCGCGCGCCCAGGTCCTTGGCCAGCTCTGCCGAGAGCTCCGCGTCGATGCCCGTGAGCCTGCCCGTGCGTGCGTCACGGTAGGTGATGCCGTAGTAGTCGGGCCAGATGCAGACCTTCAGCGTGTGGCTGCTGGCCACGCGGTCCAGCACCTCGCCGGCCCGTGCTGCGCCAGGCCCCATGGCCAGCACCGCCACCCAGACCGGCACCAGTGCCAGCAGCAGCGCCTGTACAACGGGCAACACAACGGCCCGCACCAGCGCGGACAGGCGCGCGGCGTTCCCGGACGGTATCTGCCATCGGCCCGCGGCGGCCTGCGTGTGCATCGTCATCAGTCGCTCCTGTAAAGACTGGCCAGGGTCTCCAGCAGCCGGTTCGGGCTGAAGGGCTTGAGCAGGTATTCGTCGGCACCGGCATTGAAACCCGCCTCGCGGTCCTGCGCACTGCCCCGGGCCGTCAGCAGGATCACCCGCGTGTGCCGCAGGTCGTAGGAGGTCTTGATGCGGCAGCACACCTCCAGGCCGTCCAGCGTGCCCGGCATCATCATGTCCAGCAGCACGACATCGGGCTGGCTGCGCTGGGCCAGGGCCCAGGCTTCGTCACCGGTCGGCGCCTCCATGACTTCGTATGCGCTGGACTCCAGCGTCATGCGCAACAGCTTGCGGATGTCGGCTTGGTCTTCGGCGATCAGTATCTTCTTCATGGCGGGCCTTTCGCAACGCAGTTGAAGGTTTCTGCGTTGGATTGAATCATAAATATCAAATTCATCAAATTTGTATTGTTTTTTTTAATCGTATTTGATGCAAAATTGCTGCCATGTCCGAGAACAGCACCCCACCAGGCCAAATTCCGCACTACACGACCGCTGAGGTGGCCAAGCTGCTGGGCATGGCGGTGCGGTCGGTTCAGCTCATGGTCGATCGCGGCGATCTGGAGGCCTGGAAGACCCCCGGGGGGCACCGGCGCATCACGCGCGCCTCCGTGGAGCGCTGGCGCGGCAGGCAGGGTGATGCGGCCACCACGTCCGGGGCGCCAGCGGCGGCCCCGGCGCCCGCTCCCGCGCAGGCCGGCACAGGCCCGCGCGTGTTGCTGATCGAGGACTCCGTGCACTTCCAGAACCTGGTGCGCCTGCTGGTGCAGCGCCACTTTCCCGACGTGCAGCTGCACGTGGCGCACGACGGGATCACCGGCATGGCGCTGTACGGGCAGATCCAGCCCGACGTGCTGCTGGTGGACATCCTGCTGCCCGACATCGACGGCGCCGCCCTCATCACCACCTTGCGCACGCATGAGCAGTTCGCGCGCTGCAAGCTGCTGGTGGTCACCTCGCTGGATGCGGCAGAGCGCGAGGCCTACGCCTTTGCGCTGGGCGGCGCGCGCGTGATCCACAAACCCCAGCTCGTGCAGGAGCTGCCCGAGGCGCTGGGCGAGCTGCTGGGCAGGCAGGCAGCGTGAATCCGGCCCATCCTGCGGTCCTGCTGGTGGAGGACGATGCCTCGATTGCGCGATTCGTCACGCTGGCGCTGGAGGGAATGCCCCTCACCCTGGTGTCCTGCGCGAGTGCGGAGCAGGCGCAGAGCCTGCTGCAGAGCCAGCCCTTTGCCCTGCTGATCACCGACCTGATGCTGCCCGGCGCCTCCGGGGTCGAGCTCATCGAATGGCTGCGCAACTCCCCGCAGGCAGGCTGCAGCGCCGTGGTCTTCAGCGCCGGCGTGCGGGCCGACGTGGCGCTGCGGCTGGAGCAACTGCAGGTCTGGGGCGTGCTGCGCAAGCCCGTGTCGGTGGCGCAACTGGTGGACTGCGTGGAATCGGTGCTGGCGGCGCAACCGGCCGGCTCGCCCGCGCCAGCCAGCGTGCAAGCCGCCGGTGCGGATGTGCCGGTGGATATGAAGGCGGATATGCCGGCGGATGTGCCGGCGGATGGCGGCCCGGCCGCCGTCTCCAGCTACTTCGGCGGCGATGCCGCCCTGTTCCACAGCTACCGCGCCAGCTGTCTTGCGCAGTTGCCCGACGATGTGGCGCTGGGCGAAAACCTGCTGGCCGCGCGCGATGCCGCGGCGCTGCGCCGGCTGGCGCACAACCTCAAAAGCGTGCTGCGCCTGCTGGGGCACGAGCAGGCCAGCGGCCTGGCGCAGACGCTGGAGCAGGCCTGCCTGGCCAGCGACTGGGCGGGCGCCACCGATGCCTGGCGGCAACTGGGCGCGGCCCTGCTGGGAATGCTGGACGGCGCGGGCCAGCGGCCCCGGCGCGGCTGACACCGCGCCCGCTATTCCGCCATCCCGCCGTCATTGCGGGGGCTGCGCCGCACCCAGCCGTGCCAGATTCCCGCCGCCGTGGGAATGGCCAGGCAGACGCCGGCCAGCATGTCGCCAAGGCCGCCGTCGCTGAACAGGGCCGAGACCAGGCCGATGGCCGTCAGCACGCCCAGCGCGATGGGCCAGCCCCAGAGGGCGAGAAAGCCCCGGTGTTGCGCGCCGCTCATGCCGAGACCTCCTTGCCGCGCGGCGCGGGCTGCGGGGCCGGCACGCTCTTGCCCTTTTTGACCCACAGGTACAGGCCCGTGCCCAGCACGATGATGCTGGCGATGTCCAGCAGCGCCCAGAGGATCTGCATGGCCCGCCCGCCGTAGTCGCCGAAGTGCAGCGGCTGGGACACCAGCAGCGCCGTCAGATACCAGGGCAGGGCGGGCGCGGCCGTGACCTGGGCGGTCTTGGCGTCCACGAGCACGGGCAGGAACAGGCGCGAGGTCAGGGGCTCGTTGCCACGCAGGAAGAAGGTGTGGTGGTGCGGGCTGGAGAACGTGGTTCCGGGGAAGGCGATGAAGTACAGCTTGGTGCCCGGCACCTGCTGCTGGGCGGCCTGCAGCGATTGCTGCAGCGAGGCGCGCTCCGCCACCGGCACCGTGTCCTGGCCCTGGTAGGGCGCCAGCACGCTGCTGAGCTGGTCATGCTGCCAGTACTTGATCAGCAGGTCGGCCCAGGTATTGATCATGCCGGTGGCGCCCACCACGAACAGCCACACCAGGGTGACGATGCCCAGCAGGTTGTGCAGGTCCAGCCACTTCAGGCGCGGCTGGCGCGTGCGGCGCACGGTGCCGAAATCGAGCTTGCGCATGAAGGGCGCGTACAGCACCACGCCGCTGACGATGGCGATCAGCAGCAGCAGCCCCATGAAGCCCAGGAACAGCTTGCCCGGCAGGCCTGCGAACAGGTCCACGTGCAGCTTGAACATGACCCACATGAAGCCCTGGTCGAAGCGCGGCTGGGCCAGCAGTTCGGCCGTGCGCGCATCGATGACCACGGAGCGGAAATCGTCCGTGGGCGCCGGCGTGGGCGTCATGGTGACGAACCAGAGGTCATCGGTGTCGTCGGACTTGGAGACGAACTGCACCACGCGGTCCGGGTGCTGGGCGCGGGCCACCTCCAGCACCTTGTCCAGGCTGGCATGGGGCGTGCCCTGGGGCATGGGCGGGGCCTCCACCTCGGTGCCCAGCAGGTGGCCGATTTCGTGGTGGAAGATCAGCGGAAGGCCGGTCAGGCACAGCAGCAGCATGAAGACGGTGCAGACCAGGCTGCTCCATTTGTGCAACCAGGCCCAGGTCTTGATCGTGTGGCTTTGCATGGGGTGTTTTTTCTCTGACAGAAGGGGGCCTGGGGCCCCCGCCATCACCGCGCCCCCGGCGCCTTGCCGGGGGGCGGGGCGGTTGCCGGTGGCCGGGGGCTTAGAAGTCCACTTGTGCCGACAGCATCAGCGTGCGCGGCGCGCCCGTGGTGGTGTAGCCGGCGGCAGTCACCCAGTAACTCTTGTTGCTGACGTTCTCCAGGCTGGCGCGCAGCACCACGGGCTTGCCGGCCACATGGGTGCGCAGGCGTGCGCCCAGGTCCAGGCGCGTCCAGCCAGGCATGCGCAGGATGTTGGCCGCGTCGTAGTACATGGACGAGGTGTGGATCACGCGGCCGTTCAGGCTCAGGCCCTCCACCCAGGGCGTATCCCAGTCCAGGCCCAGGTTGAAGGTGCGCTCGGGCACGCCGTTGGCGTCGTTGCCCTGGTTCACGCCGCCTGCCGTGCGCGAGAGCCTGGCGTTGTTGAAGGCCGCGCTGGCCAGCAGGCGCAGGCCCTTGTGGATCTCGCCGTAGGCGGTCAGCTCCAGGCCGCGGTTGCGCGTCTCGCCGCCGAAGCTGTAGACATTGGTCACCGGGTCGGTCATGGAGCCCGGGCGCTGGATCTGGTAGAGCGCGGCCTGCGTGGTCATGCGGCCCCAGTCCACCTTCACGCCGACCTCGTACTGCTTGGACTTCTGCGGCGCGAACACCTGGCCGGCATTGGCCGTGTTGGGCCCGGCCGTGCCGCCTGCCGACAGGCCAGCCGTGTAGTTGGCGTAGACCGAGACATTGTTCTGCGGCTTGAACACCACGCCGGCCAACGGCGTCACGGCGCTGGCCTTGTACAGCGTGGTGCCGCTGGCGTTCTTCTGGTCGATGGTCTGGTCGCGCAGGCCCACGGTCACCAGCACGCGGTCGCTGAACAGCGCCATGGTGTCGGCCAGCGCCAGGCTGTGCTGCGTCAGCTCGGCATTCTTGGTGGGCGCGCCGCGCACGAAGTCGATGGCCGGCAGGGGCGCGGGGTTGTAGATGTTGGAGGGGACGGCTTTGGTGGTCAGCTGGTAGAAGTAGCCGCTCTCGCGGTCCATGTAGTTGGCCGCGGCCACCACGGTGTGGCCGATGGCGCCGGTCTTGAAGCGCGTGCGCAGGCCCACGTCGGCCGAGGTGGTCTTGTTGAACTCGTCGTAGAAGCCGTTGCGCACGGTGAAGTTGCCCAGCGAGTCGATGCGCTGCACGGCCGTGGGGAAGCTCTGGTCGCTGGACACATCGCTGTAGCCCACGCCGCCGTAGACGGAGGTGTTGGCGTTGATGTCGTATTCCACGCGCGAGATCACGGTCTTGGCCTTGTCCAGCAGCTCCGTGCCCGGGTTGAAGTTGGTGCGGCTGTCGGGCACGGCGGGCACCTGGGTGATGCCGGCCAGGAAGGCGCTTTGCGGGCGGAATTCCGTGGTCTTGCCGCTGGTGGTCAGCGCATCCAGCGACCAGCGCAGGCCCTGGCCTTCGTAGTCGAGGCCCACCGATGCCAGGCCCAGGCGCTGGCGGCCGCCGTCGATATTGCCTTCGCCATTGCGCCACACGCCGTTCACGCGCACGCCCCACTGGTTGTCTTCGCCAAAGCGGCGGCCCACGTCCAGGTGGCTGCCGAACTGGGCCTTGCCCATGTAGGTGGCGGTCAGGCGGTTCAGCGGCACATCGCCCGCGCGCTTGGTCACCACGTTGATGCTGCCGCCGATGCTGCCGCTGGGACCCACGCCATTGGTCAGCGAGCCGGGGCCCTTGAGCACTTCCACGCGCTCGATCACCTCCAGCGGCAGGCGCGTGGAGGGCGACAGGCCGTACAGGCCGTTCACCGACACATCGCGCATGGACAGGGAAAAGCCCCGCACCTGGAAGTCATCGCCATAGCCGCCGCGCGCCTGCAGCGTGCGCACCGAGGCGTCGTTCATCACCACGTCGGCAATGGTCAGCGCCTGCTGGTTCTCGATCAGCTCCGAGGTGTAGTTGGTGGTGCTGAAGGGCACGTTCATCTGGTCGGTCTTGCCGAGGATGCCCAGGTCGCCACCGCGCGCGATCTGGCCGCCGGCATAGGTCTTTTGCAGTCCGCCGATGGCCTCGGCCTGGTCGCTCACCGTCACTTCCTTGAGGGCCGGGCCCTCGGCCGTCTGGGCCGCCACGCCCACGGCGGCCAGGGCCAGGCCGGCGCCCAGGCATTGGCGGATCAGGCGCGTGAGGGGGTGGGGAGCGAAGCGGAAGTCCGCAGGAGTGCTGTGGTGCGTCATGGCAGTCATGTGCAAAGGTTGGAAAACGGGAAGAAAAAGCGGGAAGAAAACCGGGGGGAAAACCGGGAAACGAGGGCAGGCCGGCCGTGGCCCTAGAAGCGCGCGCGCAGCGACACCGTGACGTTGCGCGGATCGCCGTAGTAGTTGTTGAAGTAGGTGCTGTTGGGCGAGAACTTGGCGTAGTAGCGCTTGTCCAGCAGGTTGCTCACGTTCAGCTGCAGCGAGTAGGTGTCGTCCAGGCGGTAGGCCAGCAGCGCGTCAAAAAGCGCATAGCCACCCTGGCGGGTGGTGACATCGCCCACGCTGGCGTAGGCATCGCTTTGCAGCCGCACGCCGGCGCCTGCGGTCCATCCCTGCAAGGGCCCCTTGAAGCGGTGGCTGGCAAACAGGCGCAGCGCATGGCGCGGGTCCACGGGCCGCAGCGGCTGGCCCACGTTGGCCTCGGAGGCGTCGCGCAGGTACCTGGCCTGGGTGTAGGTGTAGCCGGCCAGCACCTGCCAGCCTGGCGCGGGCTCGCCGGACAGCTCCAGCTCCCAGCCCTGGCTGCGGCTCTTGCCGCCGGCCATGAAGCAGTGGCTGGTCGGGTAGTACGGCAGGCAGGGCATGGCCGATGCCGTGTCCTGCATGGCGCTGCCCACGCGCTGGATGCGGAACACCGACACGCTGGCCTGCAGCCGGCCGTCCATGAAACTGCCCTTGAGCCCGGCCTCCAGGTCCTCGCCCCGGGCGGGCGCCAGGATGCTGCCGTCGGCGGCCTTCTTGTCCTGGGGGCTGAAGATCTCGCTGTAGCTGGCATAGGCGTCGAGCGTGTCCGACAGCGCATGCACCAGGCCCGCGTAGGGCGTCAGCTCGCGGCGCACGCTGTAGCCGCTTTGGGCATTGCCGGGTTCGAGATAGCTCCACCAGCTCAGGCGCGCACCGGCAATGGCGGTGAGCGAGTCGGTCAGCGACAGCCGGGCCCGCGCGAATCCGCCGTACTGGTGGATGTGGGACACGGGCGATGAATAGGCGTTGCCGTTGCCCTCGCTGTAGAACGGCTCGGGATAGCTGGTGTACGGATTCCAGCCGCGGATGTCCACATTGCGCAGCGGGCTCACGCCCCAGTAGCCCGTGGCGCCCGTGCTGCGGATGCGCTGCAGGTCGGCGCCCAGCGACAGCTCGTGCCTGCGGCCCAGGGCCTCGAAGGGGCCGCTGGCCAGCAGGCTCAGCGCGTTCTGCGTGCTGCCGTCGCCGCCATAGATGGAGGTGCTCACGTCGAACAGGTAGGGATTGCTGTCGCTGGCCCTGGAAAACGAGGTCTGCTTGAACCCGTCCGACCGAAAGCGCGTGTGCGCCGCCTGGGCCTTCAGTTGCCAGCCGCTGTCCAGCCGGTGCTCCAGCTCGGCAAAGGCCTGCTGGTTGTGGCGGTCCCAGGTATTCCAGGGCGTGCCCAGGTAGGTGCTGCGCGGCAGGCCGAGCTGGCTGCCGTCGGCGGCGGCAGGCAGGCCGCCCCAGGAGCCCGTGGCCTGCAGGTCCGTGTGCTGCAGGCCGGCCGTGAGCGTGGTGCGCGGCCCCAGGTCCGCCTCCAGCACGCCGTACAGGCCCAGGCGCTTTTCCTTGCGCGCGGTCTGGAACGATGCCTTGTCGTCCGCCAGCGCCACCAGCCGGCCGCGCAGCGTGCCGGCTGCGTTCAGAGGGCCGGACAGGTCGGCCTCCATGCGCTGGCGGTCCCAGGAACCCAGCGTCAGCGCGGCCGAGCCCTGCCATTGCGCCGTGGGCCGCTTGCGCACCATGTTCACCATGGCCGAGGGCGAGCCCGCGCCCCGCAGCAGGCCCGTGGCGCCGCGCAGCACCTCCACGCGGTCCAGCATGGCCATGTCGGGCTGGATGAAGGTGGAGGCCGAGGCCACCTGGTTCACATTGAGCCCGTCCACCTGCAGCGAATCGATCTGGTAGCCGCGCGAGTAATAGGCGATGCGCTCGCTGTCGATGTACTCCACCGTCACGCCCGGCGTGTGCTGCAGCACGGCATGCAGGTCGGGCAGGGCCTGCTCGTCCAGCCACTGGCGCGTGAGCACGGTCACGGGCTGCGGGATGTCGCGCACCGACTGAAGCCCCTTGTAGCCCGTGACCAGGCTGGCCGCGTAGCTGTCCGATGCCTCGGTCGTTGCACTGGCCGGCGCCGTGGCCCGGACCGTGACCGTGCCCAGCGTCTGCCCGCCGATGCCCGAGGCCGCCGCTGGCAGCGGCCGCAGCGTATAGACGCCGCTGGACTCGCGCACGGCCTGCAGCGCCGTGCCCTGCAGCAGCCTGGCAAAACCGTCTTCCACGGCATAGCTGCCCTGCAGCCCCGGGGACTGCAACCGGCCCAGCTGCGCGGCATCAAACGACAGCGCAACGCCAGCCTGGTTGGCGTACTGCGCGATCACATGCGTGAGCGGGCCGGCCGCAATCGAAAAGCTGCGCTGGCCGGCTTGGGCGGCCTGGGCGGACGGCGCCGCATGGACGCAGTCCGCTGCCGTGGCAACCAGCATCGCCACGCCCAGCACCGCTGACACCCCAGCCATCCCCATGGACGCAGGCCAGCCCCGTGCGGCTGCAAGGCCGTCCTGGGGCTGGTGGGGGAGGGTGCGGGGCATGGGGCTGGGAAAGTGGTGTGACTCCCCGTATGCCGAACAAGCCTTGCCGATCCTGCAAGTTCGGCTGGATTTTTTTTGCGCTGCCCCTGAGATTTTCTCCGTTACTTCCCGTTGATAACCAGGTGGAATAAGGCTGGATTGCTATGGTTTTATTTTCCGATCAATGCCTCAGGACACCACCACCGGCCTGGGCTGGCGCGTCCCCGCCAGCGCCAGGCCCGCGAACAGCATCAGCATCAGGCCGTAGGCATAGGTCACGGGCAACAGGCCGAAGCGCGCGGCGGCCATGCCCGCCGCGATGGCCGGCACGCTGAACGCCAGGTAGCTGGCGATGTAGATGGCCGAGATCAGGGCGCCGCGCTCGTGCGGCTCGGCCAGCGGGATCACGCTGCGCAGCGCGCCCTGGAAGCCCACGCCGAAGCCTGCGCCCGCCACCACCGAGGCGCCCAGCACCAGGGGCAGGCTTTGCAGATGGGCGCCGACCAGCAGCAGGGCCACCCCGGCCAGCAGGCCGCTGCCGCCGAACTGCAGCATGGCGCGCGGCGCGCGGCTGCGCAGCGTCCAGATGGCGGCGGCGGCGCTCAGCGTGTTGATGCACACGGCAAAGCTGGCGGCGACCTCCGAGCCCGTGACCGAGCGGATCATCGAAGGGCCCAGCGACAGGTAAAAGCCCCCCAGCGCCCACACCGTGATGCTCATGGGCAGCACGCGCATGAAGTCGGCCCGGGCCTGGCCCGGAATCCGCACGCGCGGGCGCATGGCGGCCAGTGCGCCGGGGCGGCGCGCGCCCGTCTCGGGCAGCACGGCCATGGCGGCGGCCACGGCCACGAAGATCAGCGCCATGAGCCAGAACACCAGGCCCAGCTGCTGGCGCCACAGCTGCGCGAACTCGCCCGCCACGACAATGCCCGCCGCCATGCCGACCATGGGCGCCATGGTGCTCACCAGCGTGCCGCGCTCGCGGTGCAGGTCCAGCAGCGCCGCGCCCATGGCCGCACTGGCCATGCCGGTGGCAAAGCCCTGCAGCACGCGCGCCAGCACCAGGGCCTGCACGTCGCCCGCGCGGGCGAACACCGCCAGCGAGACGATCTCCAGCACCAGCGCCGCCAGGATCACGGGCTTGCGGCCCAGGTGGTCCGACAGCGCGCCCGTGGTGAGCAGGGCCAGCAGCAGGCTCAGCGCATAGACCGCGAAGACCAGGGTCAGCATGCCCGAGGAAAAGCCCCAGTCCTGCTGGTAGAGCCGGTACAGCGGCGTGGGCGCGCTGGAGGCCGCGAAGAAGCTGCCCAGGCCGAAGGCCAGGACGGCCAGGCTGCGGCCGGGCCGGGCAGCGGGAGTGGAGTTGGATGGTTGCAGTACCGACATGGTTAAGAGCCCTGCTGCACAATTAATGCAAAGTTTTTGCGTTAGCGAATTCTGCGCTTGTGCGCTGCTAATGCAAATTTTTAGCTTTAATAACCATGAGCACGCAAGTCCCATCCCTTTCCAAAACAGGCGGTCCCGCCCGTCCCGGCGGACGCAGCGCGCGCATCCAGGCCACGGTCTACCAGACCGTCAAGGGCCTGCTGGAAACCATGCCGCGCGAGGAACTGAGCTTTCCGCTCATCGCCGCCCAGGCCGGCGTGACGCCGTCCACCCTCTACCGGCGCTGGGGCGACATACAGCAGCTGCTGGCCGATGTGGCCGTGGAAATCATCCGGCCCACGGCGCCGCCGCTGGACACGGGCACGCTGGAGGGCGACCTGCTGGCCTGGGCCGAGCAGTTCCTGGAGGAATCGGCCTCGCCGCTGGGCCGCACCATGCTGCGCGACATGGCCGCCGCAGCGGGCAACGAGCACACGCCCTGCGCCTGCGTGGAAATCCTGCGCGGGCAACTGGCGCAGATCGGCGAGCGCGCAGCGCGGCGTGGCGAGGCGATGCCCGCTGCGGACACCCTGATCGACGCGCTGGCCGCGCCCATCGTCTACCGCGTGCTGTTCGACCTGCCGCCGTCCCTGGAACACGTGCAGGCACGGGTGCGCGGCCTGCTGCAGGCTGAAACGGCCTAGCCCTTCAGCGCCCGCGCCAGCACCTCGAAGATCCGCGCATCCGAGCACTGCGCCACATTGAAGCGCAGGAAATCGCCCGCGCTCTGCGACTGGCTGAAGGCATTGCCGGGCGCCAGCACCACGCCATCTTCCAGGCAGGTGCGCGCAAGCGCAGTGGCATCCATGCCCCCGGGCAACTGGCACCACAGGAACATGCCGGCCTGCGGCACCAGCCAGGGCTTCATGCCCAGGGCCTGCAGCCGCGCGGCCGTGCGTTCCATCTCCTGCGCCAGCCGCAGCCGCACGGACTCCATGTGCCTGCGGTAGCCGCTGTCGGTCAGCGTGCGCAGCACGATGTCGGCGGCCATGCGCCCGCCGCCGAAGTTGGTGGCGATCTTCAGGTCCGCCAGGTCCTGCGTCCAGTCGGGCCGCGCCGCAATGAAGCCGCAGCGCAGCGAGGCCGACACCGTCTTGGAGAAGCTGCCGATCTGGATCACGCGCGACAGGCCGTCGAAGGCCGCCAGCCGGGGCGCCGCATGGGTCTCCAGGTCGCAGAAGATGTCGTCCTCCACGATCACCAGGTCCGAGCTGTCGGCCAGCTTCAGGATGCGGTGCGCCACCAGTGGCGACAGCGTGGCGCCCGTCGGGTTGTGGATGGCCGAATTGGTGATGTACAGGCGTGGCGAATGTGCCTGCAGCGCGTCGGCGAACCGGGCCACGTCGGGCCCCTGCGGCGTGTAGGGCACGCTCACGGCCTGCACGCGGTGCGCCTTGAGCAGCGCATGGAAATTGAAATAGCAGGGGTCGTCGATCAGCACCGTATCGCCGGGCTCCAGCAGGAAACGGCAGACCAGGTCGATGGAGTGCGTGCCCGACTCCGTCAGCAGGATCTGCTCGGGCGAGGTCTCCAGCCCCATGGCGGCCATGCGCCGCGCCAGCAGGCGGCGCAGTGCCGGGTGGCCCAGCGGCGTTGCGTACTCCGTCAGCTCCAGCGTGCCCGAGCGCGCCAGGGAACGCAGCGCGCGGCGCACGCCTTCCTCGTACAGCCATGAAGGCGGCAGCCAGCCGCAGCCCGGCTTGAGCGCGTGGGCATCTGCCTGCAGCGACTGGCGGGCCAGCCACAGGGGGTCGACCTCCCTGTCCACGCGCGGCCCGATACCGCCCAGCGCCAGCGGTGCCACCGGCCCCGCCACATAAAAGCCCGAGCCCGGGCGCGAGGCGATCACCCCCTCGGCCGCGAGCCGCTCATAGGCCTCCACCACCGTGGACACCGACACCTGCATGGCCTGCGCCTGCGCGCGCACCGAGGGCAGGCGCGTGCCGGGCAGGTAGGTGCGCGCGGCGATGCGCGACTGGATCTCTTCCATCACCGCCTGGATGCGTGTGCCGCTGCGCATGGCTGCTCTTTCTTCTGTAGTGGTTTTGTGTGCATAACAGTTCTTTTGGATTGTATTGGACTGTCTATGGAAGATCCGGCCGTGCAATGGCCCACTGCCCGCTGCAAACCAAGGAGCTTTTTGATGGACAAGACAAGCAGCGGGTGGATCAACGGATTCATCGGCGTGGCGATCTTTGCTGGATCGCTGCCGGCCACCCGCGTGGCGGTCGCCGACCTGGACCCCACCTTCCTGACCTGTGCGCGCGCCAGCATCGCGGCATTGCTGGCCCTGGCCATGCTGCTGGCGTTGCGTCAGCCCCGGCCCGCGCGTGCCGACATGCCTTCACTGGCGCTGAGTGCGCTGGGCGGCGTGGTGGGCTTTCCGCTGCTGACCGCGCTGGCGCTGCAGTACGTCACCTCAGCGCATTCCATCGTCTTCGTGGGCCTGCTGCCCCTGTCCACGGCCGTGTTCGCCGTGCTGCGCGGCGGCGAGCGCCCGCGCCCGGCGTTCTGGCTGTTCTCGCTGGCGGGCGCGGCCTTCGTGGCCGGCTATGCGGCCGTGGGCGGGGCCGGGGGCTCGCTGCGCGGCGATCTGCTCATGCTGGCCGCCATCATCGTCTGCGGCCTGGGCTATGCCGAGGGCGCGCGCCTGTCGCGCACGCTGGGCGGCTGGCAGGTCATCAGCTGGTCGCTGGTGCTGGCCCTGCCCGTCATGCTGCCGGCCGCCCTGCTCAGCATGCCGGCATCGCTGGCCGATGTGGGCCGGCCCGCATGGCTGGGCCTGGCCTATGTCTCGCTGTTCAGCATGCTGATCGGCTTTGTGTTCTGGTACCGGGGCCTGGCGCAGGGCGGCATTGCGGCCGTGGGCCAGATCCAGCTGCTGCAGCCCTTCATGGGCCTGGGCCTGGCGGCCCTGCTGCTGCACGAGCAGGTGAGCTGGGGCATGGTGCTGGTCACCATGGCCGCCGTGGTCTGCGTGGCCGGGGCCAAGAAGTACGCGCGCTGAGCCTGGCGGGCGTGGTGCGGGGGGGCGGGGCAGGGCGGAGGGGCGGTCAGCGCCCGGCCTCGCGCATCACCTGCTGCGCGAACTCTGCGGCCGAACCCTCGAACGGCTGGTTGCTGGCCGCCTCCAGCCGGCTGCGGATGGCCGGCGCGCGCAGCGCCTGGGCCACGGCGGCGTTGATGCGCTGGGCCAGCGCTGGCGCCATCTGCGGCGGCGCGAACAGGCCGAACAGCGAATCCAGGTTGGCCTGCGCATGGCCCAGCTGCGCCAGCGTGGGCACATCGGGCAGGGCCGCCAGCCGCTGCGGTGCGCCCACGGCCAGGGCCTTGAGGCGGCCCGCGCGCAGCGCCTGCAGCTGCAGCGGCGCCACATTGGTGGACAGCAGCTCGAAATGCCCGGCCAGCGCATCGTTGAGCTGCTGGCCCCCGCCCTTGTAGGGCACATGCACGATGGGGATGCGCGTGGCCTGCTCTATGCGCTGCAGCACGGCGTGGCCCGTCGTGCCCTCGCCCGTGGTGGCCCAGCGTATGCCGCCGGGCATGCCGCGCGCCTCGGCCAGCATGCCCTCGAAATCCGCGGCCTTCAGCGCCGGCGTGCCCACCAGCAGCATGGGCGTGCGCATCACACCGGCCACGGGCGTCACGGAGGCTGCGGCCAGGCCCACGGCGGTGGCGGCGGCAAAGACCAGGGTGCGGCCGTCGGGCGCGCTGCGCGCCAGCAGCTCCAGCGCCACGGTGCCGCTGGCGCCGGGGCGGTTGTCCACGATCACGGCCGTGCCCCATTGCTGCGCCAGTTGCTCGGCCAGGGCGCGGGCCACCATGTCGCTGACACCGCCTGCGGGGTAGGCCACCACGATCCGCACGCTGGCGCCCGGCCAGGCGGGCCGGGCCGGCAATGCCTGGGCGGGCCAGGCCAGCGCGCAGGCGCCCGCCGCCAGCAGGGCGCGCCGGCCGGTATCGGTGCCTTGCGGTGCCCGCATGCCTCAGCCGCCCGGCGCCTGGTGGCGCTGCGCCAGCTCGCGCGCCAGGGCGATGAAGGTGGCCGCGGGTCCTGCACCGCCGGTTTCCGTGCCGGCCTCGCGGTGCACCAGGGTGAGCGGGGCGCTCAGCCGCACGGCGGGCTCGAAGGCGCGGTAGACCACGGCCTCGGGATGGGCGCCGCGCACCGAGGCCGGCACGATGGACAGGCCCACGCCCGCCGCCACCAGGTTCACATTGGTCATCATGCGTTCCACCTCGGCGGCCACCTCCACCTGTACCTTGTGCCGGGCGCACAGCGCCAGCAGGTTCGCGTACAGCCCCGGCGCGCCCGTGCGCCGCACAAGGATCAGGCGCTCGCCATCGAGCTGCCTGAGCGCCACGGGCCGCGATGCATCGCGCGCCAGCCGGTGGTCCACGGGAATGGCCAGCAGCGCGGGCTCCTGCAGCAGCGTCTCGAAAACCAGGCCTTCGGGCCGGGCCACCGGCACGCGCAGAAAGCCGCAGTGCATGCGCCCGGCCTGCACGGCCTCGGTGATCTCGGCGGCATTGTTCTCGCTCACATCCAGCGCAATGTCGGGATGGCGGCCACGGCACAGGCGCAGCACCTCGGGCGTGAAGGCATGGGCCGCCGCCGAGCTGGTGAAGCCCACATGGATGCGCCCGCGTTCGCCGCGCGCAAAGGCCTGCATGCGGTCGCGCATGGCGGTGAAGTCGGCCAGCAGCCGCGTGGCCTCGCCCTGCAGCTCCAGGCCCGCGTCGGTCAGGTCCACGCCCTTGGGGTGGCGCCGGAACAGGGCAATGCCCAGCTCCTCCTCCAGCGCGCGGATCTGCTGCGACAGCGGCGGCTGCTGCATGCCCAGCAGCTCGGCCGCGCGCGTGATGTGGCCGGTATCGGCCACGGCCAGGAAGTAACGGAGATGGCGCAGTTCCATATATGTGAAAAGTATCCAGCCGATATCCTAAAAATCTTTGAAATATTGGACAAGCCTCTACAGAATCCCCTCCAGTCACCGATGCGACCGCTTGCCGCGGCGCGGCAGGTGACTTCCAACAAGAAGCCAAGACAGGAGACAAGACATGCAAGCATCCGCGTATTTCCCCCTGCGTCCCGCCAGCGCCTCGCTGCTGGCCGCGCTCGCTCTGGCCGGCTGCGGCGGCGGCTCGGCCGTGCTGCACGGGCCGGTCACCTCCATCGAGACCGCGCCCAAGAGCACGGCCTGCCCCGCCGAGATTCCTGCGGGCATCAGCTGCTGGGCCGGGCAGGACTCCAAGGGCGCCTACTACCTGATCGCCAAGCCCGCGCAGTGGAACGGCACCCTGGTGCTGCACGCCCACGGCGGCCCGGACCTGGCCGCGCCCACCGCCGACCGTGCGGCCGAAGACCTGGTGCGCTGGTCCATCATGGTGCGCGCAGGCTACGCCTGGGCCGGCTCCACCTACCGCCAGGGTGGCGTGGAAGTGCGCGCCGCCGCAGAGGACACGGAGCGCCTGCGTGGCATCTTCCGCCAGCATGTGGCCAAGCCGCAGCGCACCATCCTGCACGGCCAGTCCTGGGGTGCGGGCGTGGCGGCCAAGGGCGCGGAAATGTTCAACGAGCAGACCGTGGGCGAGCGCCCCTACGATGGCGTGCTGCTGACCAGCGGCGTGCTGGGCGGCGGCACCCATGCCTATGACTTCCGCACCGATCTGCGCGTGGTCTACCAGTACCTGTGCGGCAACCACCCGCGCCCCAATGAGCCGCAGTACGCGCTCAACCTGGGCCTGCCCGCAGACGCCAAGATGCGCCAGGCCGACGTGGCCCTGCGCGTGAACGAATGCCTGGCGCTGGACAAGCCCGCCGCCCAGCGCACGGCCGCGCAGCAATCGAAGATCGACACCATCACCAAGGTCATCAAGATCCCCGAAAGCGCCATCCAGTCGCACATGAACTGGGGAACCATGCACTTCCAGGACATCTCGGCCAAGCGCACGGGCGGCGCCAGCCCCTTCGGCAACGAGGGTGCGGTCTATGCCGGCTCGGCCGACGATGCCGCGCTCAATGCCGGCGTGCTGCGCTACCGCGCCGACCCTGCGGCCTACCGCAAGTTCGCCGATGACACCGACCCCGTGGGCAAGATTGGCGTGCCGGTCCTCTCGGCCAAGTGGATCAGCGACCCTACGGCCTTCGTGGAGCTGGATGCGCGGTTTCGTGCGGTGATGCAGCAAGGCGGCAGCGGGGACCGGCTGGTGCAGACCTTTACGCGGCAGGGGACGCACAGCTATATCAGCGATGCGACCTATCCCACTTTGATGACTGCGTTGATGCAGTGGGTGGAGGCGGGGGTGAAGCCGACTGCGGCGGGGATTGCTGCTGCTTGTTCTGCTAATGAGGCCAAGTTTGGGGTGGGGTGTAGTTTTGATGCGGCTTATGTGCCGGCTGCGTTGGGGGCTCGGGTGCCTGAGAGGGCGCGGCCTTCTTTGCAGTGAGCTGGTTTTTGACCCTGCCGGGGGGTGTTTTTTCGAGGCCGGGTCTCGGCCCGGCAGCCGACCTACCTTTCTTTGATTCGTCAAAGAAAGGTAGGCCAAAGAAAGACGACCCGGATGTCCGCGACCCCTTCGCTTCGCTGCGGGGCAACCTGCGTCGTGGCG
>NZ_MYFL01000003.1:1378900-1404043 GCF_002193035.1 Delftia sp. K82
AACCCCGCAACCGCCACGACGCAGGCGCTGACATACGGGGGGTGGGGTCGGGCCTTTGCTGCGCTCGGCCTGGGGTTTTTTAGCGGGGCATGTTGGTTCTTGTGGCGGGGGCCAGCTGTGCGGCGAACTCGCGTGCCGCTGCACTGTAGCTGGCGCCTCGGCGCCACAGCAGGCCGGCGGTGCGGATGAGTTGCGGGGCGACCAGGTGGATGGCCACCATGTCCGTGGCCTGCTGGGCGGCGCGCTCGGGGACGATTGTGGCCATGTCGCCCCAGCGGCACAGCGCGATCAGCGATTCCACCGAGCCCATTTCCGCGCGCAGCAAGGGCGTGACGCCTGCGGTGCGCAGCCCGTCCTCGATCAGGCTGCGCGTGTAGAACGTGCGCGGCAGCAGGGCCAGGGGCACGCCGGTCAGCGACTTGACGGACAGCGTGCGGCGCCCGGCCAGCGGATGCGAGGGGTTGACCAGCAGCATCATGCGTTCGTCGAACAGCGGCAGCGCGTCCAGCTCGGCGCGCTGGGGCGGGTGAAAGCTCACGCCCAGGTCCAGGCTGCCGTCCAGCAATCCCTGCTCCACGGGCGGGGCCAGCAGCTCGATCACCACCACGTTGACCTTGGGATAGGCACGCATGAAAGCCGCCACGGCCGGGGCGACCAGGGTGTTGAGGAAGGTGGGAATCACGCCGATGGTCAGCGTGCCGGTCTGCAGCTCGCTGAGGTCGGCCAGCGCCATGCGCCCGGCCTCCACCTCATGCAGCGCACGCTCCGCATAGTTGCGGAACACCACGCCGGCCTGCGACAGTTTCAGCCCCCGGCCAATGCGCTCGAACAGCGCCATGCCCAGCTCCTCCTCCAGCTGGCGCAGCCCGTGCGAGAGCGTGGACTGCGTGACGTAGAGGTTCCTGGCCGATGTCGTCAGGTGCTCGGTCTTGGCGATATCGACAAAGTAGCGCAGCTGGCGCAGTTCCATGGGTGAAGGCAAGGGGGTGTTCGGCGGGCCAGTTTCTCACAGAGATACGGGCGCGCCGCACAGTTCACTCGCCGTCGTCCTGGTCCACGAACTCCACCAGCTCCGGCAGCATCTCCAGCTGCTGGATGGCGTCCTTGAGCCGCAGGCCGAAGCGTGATTCCGGCCGCCCGAAAGCGCCCTGCGCCAGCCGCAGCGCCGCCGTTGCCTTGATCCACTCCACCTCGAAGGCATAGCGGTCCGCATGCTGCTGGGCACTCATGCGCTTGATGTGCTCCAGCGCCAGCTCCACGGCGCAGTCCACATCGACTTCGCTGTCGTCCCTGTCGGGATCGTCGACCATCAGTTCAATCAACTGCTGCAGCGTGCTCTGCACCAGGCCCAGCGAGGCGTGCATTGCCTGCCGCCAAGTGGGAAGAAAAGGTGGTTGGGGAGAAGACGCCTGTGCGGCGGTGAGAGGGTGCATGTCTTGGTTCCTGTATGAATCAAGAGAACCACACGCCACCGTACGACGGGCAACGGGTGGACGGGATGTTCGTAACACGTATACAGACGTGCGGCCATCCTTGCGGGTAAGCCCATCCCGTCCAAAACCGTTGGAGACGGACGCGCGATGACGCATCTGCCCCATGAATCTGGACATGACAAAGCCCCCTTCAAGGTGGGGGCCGCACCTCTGTATTGGTGTTACGACACACCAAGCCTTTCGGCCTGCCGCAAGTTTAACGGCTGCGTATCAAAAAACCTGGCCGAGCGCAGCGAAGGCCCGAGCAAACTCCCCGTATGTCAGCGCCTACGTCGGGCCGCCTGCGGGGTTGCAGTCCTGCCGAAGGACAGGACTGCTTCGTGATCTGACTCGCTGCGGTTGTCTGAGCGGAGTTCACGCAGTGAACGCAGCGAGTTCCGCAGCGAACCCCGCAGGTGGCCCGACGCAGGTTGCCCCGCAGCGAAGCGAAGGGGTCGCGGACATCCGGGTCGTCTTTCTTTGGCCTACGTTTCTTTGACGAATCAAAGAAAGGTAGGTCGGCTGCCGGGCCGAGACCCGGCCTCGAAAAGAACCCTCCCGGCAGGGACAAAAAACAGCACCTGACCAAGACCAGACCAGACCAGAACAGACCAGCTGTCACACCCCTGTAAACCCCCACCAACAAACTCCCCCCCTTCACCACCCCCACAAAAACCACATGCCGCTGAGCAACCTCCCCACATTGCAATCCCTGCTCCTGTCCCGCCGCCTGGCGCTGAGCGTCCTGGCCAGCGCCGCGCTGGTGGCCGCCTGCGGTGGCAGCGACAGCAACGACAGCACGACGCCCCCGGTGGCCAGCCAGCCCGCGACGGCCACGCTGGCCGTGCTGGAGACCACGGATCTGCACTTCAACGTGCGCAGCTATGACTATTTCAAGCTGGCCGAGGATGCCTCCTACGGCTTCGAGCGCACGGCCACGCTGGTGCGTGCGGCGCGCAAGGAGTTTGCCAATACGCTGCTGGTGGACAACGGCGACACCATCCAGGGCACGGCCCTGGCCGACTACGAGGCCGAGGTGGCCAAGATCCCCTGCACGCAGCAACTGTCCATGTACAAGGCCATGGGCGCGCTGGGCTTTGATGCGGGCACGCTGGGCAACCATGAGTTCAACTACGGCCTGCCCTTCCTGAACCAGGTGCTGGGCGGCGGCCTGGATGTGGACGGCGTGGACAAGGCGCTCAAGTGCGCGGGCAATGGCTTTCCCATGGCGCTGTCGAATGTCTACAGCAGCAAGACCAAGCAGCCGCTGGTGCAGCCCTACGTGATTCTGGAGCGCAAGATCGCGGCCAAGGACAAGGATGGCAAGGCGGTGGAGCTGCCCATCAAGATCGGCGTGATCGGCTTCACCACGCCGGGCATCATGAACTGGGACAAGCGCTATCTGGAAGGCAAGCTCTACACCGAAGGCGCCGTGGAGTCCGCCCAGAAGTACCTGCCCGAGATGCGCGCCAAGGGCGCCGATGTGGTGGTGGCCATGCTGCACGGCGGCCTGGACGGCGCGGCCTACTCGCCGACGATGGAGAACCCCGGCCTGCACCTGAGCAAGGTGGCCGGCATCGACGCCATGGTCATGGGCCACCAGCACAGCGTGTTCCCCGATGCGGCGGCCACGCCGGCGTTCACGCAGGCGGGCGTGGACAACAAGGCGGGCACCATCAACGGCGTGCAGTCGGTGATGGCCAGTTCCTGGGGCAAGGCGCTGGGCGTGATCCAGCTGGCGCTGAAGTGGGACGGCAAGCAGTGGAGCGTGGACAAGAGCGCGGGCAAGAGCGAGCTGCGCAATATCCAGACCGGCAAGGACGCTGCAGGCAAGGCCACCTACGTGGCCGTGGACCCGACGGTGGCGCCGCTGATCGAGAGCCAGCACCAGGCCGCCATCCAGTACGTGAAGACGCCCATCGGCAGCACGGACTTCCGCATGAGCACGCTGTTCGCCGATGTGGGCGACCCGGGCGCCATCCAGATCGTCAACCAGGCGCAGCGCGACTATGTGGCCGACTATGTGAAGGCCAGCCTGCCGCAGTACGCGCAGCTGCCTGTGCTGTCGGTGAGTGCGCCGTTCAAGTCGGGCTTCCAGGGCGGCGCCGACTACACCGACGTGGCCGTGGGCCCGCTGGCCATCTACAACGCGGCCGACCTGTACCTGTACCCCAATACCGTGTATGCGGTGAAGGTGAATGGCGCCGACATCAAGGACTGGCTGGAGGCCGCCGCCAAGCGCTTCAACCAGATCGACCCGGCCAAGACGGGTGAGCAGCAGCTGATCAGCACCTTCCCGGGCTACAACTTCGACATGTTCACCACGGCCGATGTGCAGTACGAGATCGACGTGACCCAGCCCGTGGGCAGCCGCATCAAGAACCTGCAGTACCTGGGCAAGGCCATCGACCCGGCGCAGGAGTTCGTGATCGCCACGAACAACTACCGCGCCACCAGCGGCAAGAGCTTCATCGCCAAGCTCGACGGCTCCAGCGCCATCTGGGCCTCGCCGGACGCCAACCGCGACGTGGTGATCGGCTACGTGCGCAAGAACGGCAGCATCACGCGTGCTGCCAATGGCGCGGCCAAGAGCTGGCGCTTCACCAAGGTGGCCACCTCGGCCAACGTGGTGTTCAGCTCCGGCGCCAACGCGCTGCCGGTGGCGCAGGCGGCGGGCCTGGCCAACATCTCGCTGGTGGCCGCCGATGACGGCTCGGGCAAGGGCACGTCCAAGTACCGCCTGGATCTGTCGAAGTAAGCCGGACCGGCCAAGAAAAAGCCCCGTGCCTGGCGCACGGGGCTTTTTGCATTGGTGGCGGCTTTCTGCGTGTTGAACGTGTTGAGCGTGTTGAGCTTGTTCAGCGTGTTCACCGAGCAGGAGGCATCTCGAACACCAGGCAGGTGGTCGTGGCGTGGGCGTAGAGCGTGCCATCGGGGCCGACCAGGCGCGCCTCGGCCGTGGCCAGCTGGCGGCCGCAGTGCAGCACGCGGCCTTCGGCGCGCACGCGCGGTACGCGCGGGGTCAGTGCCTTGACCAGGTTCACGCCCAGCTCGGCCGTGGTGTAGCCCCGGCCCGGCGGCATGCAGGTGTGGACGGCGCAGCCCAGCGCCGAGTCCAGCAGGGTGGCGAACCAGCCGCCGTGCACCGTGCCCATGGGGTTGAGGTGGTTGGCGCCGGGGCGGCCCTGGAAGACGGCGCTGCCTTCGCCCACGGAAATCAGCATGAAGTCCAGCGTGCGTGCAATGGGCGCGTAGGGCAGCTCGCCGCGCAGCATGGCCTGCATCAGCTCCAGCCCGCTGCGGCCTGCGACCTGGTCTGGGCGCGATACGCCTGCGCCGGGGCCGGCGTCCAGCCGGAGGGTGACCGCCTGTTCCTCGTCCAGCCAGGCTTGCAGGGCAGGGGAGATGGCGCCGATGGTGGTGCTGGTGGTGGCGCTGGAGGTGAGGCTGTGGGCGGCCTGCTCCGGGGAGTGGGTGCGGGTGTCCATGGAATGTCTCTCTTTCATTGGGAAAAGTGCGGGCGCCAGGCTGTCTGGGATGGCGGCGTGGATATTATTGTATCTACAACAGTTGTATATGCAATAATCTGCGCCATGCCAGTGAATCCAGACATCCTCGCCGTGCCCCAGGGCTGCACCAACCACCGCGTGCGCCAGCTCATGCGCAGCGTGGGCCAGGTGTATGACGCCCATCTAAACGAGACGGGGCTGCGCATCACGCAGTACTCGCTGCTCAGCCACGTGCTGGCCGCCAGTCCGGTGCGGCCCTCGGACCTGGCGCGGCGCATGCGCATGGATGCCTCGACGCTGACGCGCAACCTCAAGCCGCTGATCGACGCCGGCTGGGTGCGCATGGGCCAGGGCGAGGACCAGCGCAGCCGCCTGGTGCACATCACCGACGCGGGCCAGGCCAAGCGCGAAGAGGCCAAGCAAAGCTGGAAGACCGCACAGAACGAGCTCAACGCCCGCGTGGGCCTGGAGCGCGTGGCGGCCCTGCATGCGCTGATCGACGAATGCCTGGTGCTGCTCGATGGCGATGGCAACGCTGCAGACGGCCCGCAGGCGTAGGCCCTACCGAATTCCCAACCCCCGAAGAGACTCCCATGCTCTCCAACTCCACGGCGCGCTGGCTGCAGCGGCGCGGCATCCACTACGGCTGGCTGGTCGCGGCCATCACTTTCCTCACCATGCTGACCATGTCGGCCGCGCTGGGCCTGCCGGGCGCCATGCTGCAGCCGCTGTCGCGCGAGTTCGGCTGGAGTACGGAGCAGATATCGAGCAGCCTGGCGCTGCGCTTTGCGCTGTTCGGCCTGCTGGGGCCGTTTGCGGCGGTGATGATGGAGCGCTTCGGCCTGCGTGCCGTGATGTGCATGGGCCTGGCCCTGGTGGGCGGCGCCATGGCGATGGTGACGCAGGCCACGCAGCTGTGGCATCTGTTTTTGCTGTGGAGCCTGCTGCTGGGCATGGGCACGGGCCTGACGGCGCTGGTACTGGGCGCCGTGGTGGCCAACCGCTGGTTTGCGGCGCGGCGCGGCCTGGTCATCGGCGTGCTCACGGCCAGTGCGGCCACGGGGCAGCTGGCCTTCCTGCCGCTGGCCGCCTGGATGATCGAGCACTGGGGCTGGCGCTCGGCCACGGTGCCGGTGTTCGTGGCCAGCGCCTTGATTGCCGTGCTGGCCCTGCTGTTCGTGCGGGACCGGCCTTCGGACCTGGGCCTGGTGCCCTTTGGCGGCGATGCCTCGGCCCCGCCGCCACCGGCCATGGCCATGAACTTCGGCACGCCCTTCAAGGTGCTGGCCGAGGCCGCGCGCAACCGCACCTTCTGGCTGCTGGCGGGCACCTTCTTCATCTGCGGCCTGTCCACCAACGGCCTGGTGCAGACGCACTTCATCTCGCTGTGCGGCGACAACGGCATGGGCGCGGTGCCCGCCGCGTCGGTGCTGGCCATGATGGGGGCCTTCGACTTCGTGGGCACCGTGCTGTCGGGCTGGCTGTCGGACCGCTACGACAACCGCAAGCTGCTGTTCTGGTACTACGGGCTGCGCGGCCTGTCGCTGTTCTGGCTGCCGCATTCGGAGTTCACCTTCTACGGCCTGGGCCTGTTCGCCATGTTCTATGGGCTGGACTGGATCGCCACGGTGCCGCCCACGGTCAAGCTCACCGCCCAGCATTTCGGGCCGCAGAAGGTGGGGCTGGTGTTCGGCTGGATCTTCGCGGCCCACCAGCTGGGCGCGGCCACCGCTGCCTGGGGCGCAGGCCTGACGCGCACCCTGCTGCTGACCTATACGCCCGCGCTGTATGCGGCCGGCCTGGCCTGCCTGGTGGCGGCGGTGATGGCGCTGGTCATAGGGCGGGCGCGCAAGGCGGCGGCGGTGGCCGCGGCCTGAGCCCCATCACCGTTCACGCCACCCACGCCCTCAGTACAGCTGGCGCCTGCCCGGCTGCAGCAGGACGACCAGGGCGCCCGCGCCACCTTCGGCCGGGCGGGCCTGCACAAAGGCCAGCACTTCCTTTTTCTGCACCAGCCAGCGCAGCACGCGGCCCTTGAGCACGGGGGTCTTGCCCGGCGAGCCCAGGCCCTTGCCGTGCACCACGCGCACGCAGCGTATGCCGGTGCGGTGGGACAGGCGGATGAACTGGCCCAGCGCCTCGCGCGCCTCGTCCACGCGCAGGCCGTGCAGGTCCAGCTGGCGCTGGATGCTCCACTGGCCGGCGCGCAGCTTGTGCGTCACGTCCAGGCCGATGCCGGGGCGCCGGAAGCTGAGCTGGTCGTCGGTGTCCAGCAGGGTGCTGACGTCGAACTCGTCGCTCATGGCCTCCTGCAGCACGCGCTGCTCGTCCAGCTCCAGCTGCAGGGGCAGCGGCTCGGGGGGCTCGGGAGCGTGGAGGTGGCGGGCGTGCGCGGACTTGAGCGCATGCACCGGGCCCACGGTGTTTTCGAACAGCTTTTGCTCGGCCAGGAGGCGGCGCGCCGCCTCGGCGCGCTGCTGCTGGAGCAGGGCCTCTTGGGCGGCGGCTTCGGCCAGTGCGCGGCGCACTGGCGCGAGGTCCTGCAGGCTGGTGGCTTTCAAAGTCATGGTGACGCCGGTTGTACCGCAATTTCGGCACCCCGGCGGCCATGGCGCCCTCTCAATGGCTGGCGAGTCTAGAAGCGATAGCGGGCGCTGACCTGGACATTGCGCGGCGCGCCGTACATGCCCGAATACCACCAGCCGGACATGGCCGCGATGTACTTGCGGTCGAACAGGTTGTTGACGTTCAGCGTCAGCGACAGCTGGTCGCTCACGTCATAGCGGGCCATGAGCCCGGCCACGGCGTAGGAGGCCTGGCGCGCGCTGACCTGCTTGCCGACCTGCCAGGCTTCGCCGCTGTACTCGATGCCGCTGCTCCAGTTGACGCCACCGCCCAGGGTGAGGCGGCGCCATTCGCCGGGCATGCGGTAGGTGGTCCACAGGCGGGCCATCTGGCGCGGGAAGGTGGTGTTGATGCGCTGGCCCGTGGCGTCTTCGGAGGCGCTGAAGTTGTAGGAGGCGGCAATCGACCATTGGCGGTTGATGGCGCCGTTGACTTCCAGGTCCAGGCCCCGCGTCTTGGCGCCCTTGATGGCGCGCGAGGCGGTGGTGGTGGTGCCCGGGATGAACTGGCCGGGATCGGACTCGGCCAGGTTGTCCTGGCGGATGAGGTAGACGGCGGCGCTGGTGGCCAGGCGCCCGTCCAGGAATTCGCTCTTGATGCCGGCCTCGTAGGTGTTGCCTTCCTGCGGGTCCAGGAAGGAGCCGTTGCGGTCGCGCGACGTCTGCGGGCTGTAGATGGTGGCAAAGCTGGCGTACAGCGTGTGCTGCGGGTTCAGCGTGTAGACCAGGCCTGCGTAGGGTGTGAACACGCGGCGCTCGGACGAGGGCGCGGTCTCGTGGTATCCGGCCGTGGTGTCGGTGCGGTAGTCGCTGTCGTAGTTGAACAGCTTGCCGCCCACGATGAGCTTGAGGTCGTCGGCCAGCGCGAAGCGGCCGGCGCCGTACAGGCTCGTCTGGCGGCGCGTGCTGTCGAAGACCACGAAGCGGTCGCCGAACACCGGGCTGCCGCTGCTGTCCCACTGGTAGATGTTGACGGGCTTGTTGCGCAGGCCCGTGACGTCGAAGCTGCCGTCGGTCAGGCTCTGGAAGTCGGTGTAGTCGAAGCCCAGCACCGCCTCGTGCTCGCGCCCGCCCAGGTTGAAGGGGCCGCGCAGGTTGATGTCCACGGATTTGTTGCGCAGCCGGTAGTCGCGCCGCTCGGCGTTGAGCGACAGGCCATCGCCGGTCTCCCGGTCGAACAGGCTGTTGTTGACGGCCAGGTAGACCGCGTCTTCGCGCTGGTTGGAGCGCAGGTAGTTGGCCGAGAGCTTGAGCTGCCACCGGTTGGCCAGCGCCTGCTCCAGCGTGACGAAGGCGCTGGTGGAGTCGGTGTTGAAGCGGTTGTCGCGGCTGGCCGGGTTGAAGGAGACGGGGAAGTCGGTCTGCCGCCCGTCACTGCTGAACAGCGGAAAGCCCAGGTAGGCCATGGAGCCGCGCGAGCGGCCGCGCTGGTGGTCCAGCCCGGCGGTGAGCTTGAGCGTGGAGGTCAGGTCGGCCTCGATCACGCCATAGAGCACGTCCTTTTTCTTGCTGTAGAAGTCGATGTGGCTGTCGCCCTCCTGGTGCACGGCGACCAGGCGGCCGCGCACGCTGCCCGAGGCGTTGAGCGGCGAGGACAGGTCCAGCACGCCGCGCCGGTTGCCCCAGGAGCCCACGCTGGCCTCGGCCGAGCCCTGGAACTGCGCCGTGGGCTTCTTGCGCACCATGTTGACGATGCCGGACGGATCGCCCGCACCCGTGGTCAGGCCCGAGGCGCCGCGCAGCACCTCGATGCGGTCGTACAGCGCCATGTCGGCAATGCTTTGCGTGGGCAGGGCGTCCAGGCCCAGGAATTCGGTGTGCGTGCTGACGCCGTCGAGCTGGTAGTTGGTGATGGGGTAGCCGCGCGCATTGGCGTTGCTGCGCTCGGTGCCCAGCGCCGAGGTGGAGATGCCCGGCACGCGCGCCAGCACGTCGCTGATGCTGGTGAGGTTTTCGTCCTCCATGCGCTGCTGGGTCATCACGCTGACCGACTGCGGCGTGTCGCGCACGCTCAGCGCCAGGCCCGTGGCCACGCCGCTGGGGCCGCGCGCGGTGTAGCTGCCCGTGCCTTCGGTCGTGCCCGCCCGGTCGGCCTGGGCGACCACCTTGACCTCGGCCAGCGCATGGTCCTGGGCGCGGCCCGGCGTTGCCGTGGCCGGTGACGCTGCGGGCGCGGCGACGGAGGCCAGCACCGTGAGCGTGCCCTGGGGCGTGCGTGCCAGCCGCAGCCCGCTGTCGCCCAGCGCCAGCTGGGCGGCCTGCTCCACGCTGTAGCTGCCCCGGATGGCGGGCGCGCGCTTGCCGGCCAGCAGGGCCGGATCGGCGCTGATGCTGCGCTGGGCCTGGCGGGCGATGCGCGCCAGCGAGTCGTCCAGCGCGCCGGCGGGAAGATTCCATTCCAGCGTGGCGGCTGCCTGCGATGTGCTGGCCGCCGCTGGCTGTGCCCAGGCCTGCGGCGGTGCGGACAGCGACCAGGCCAGCGCGGCGGCCACGGGCAGCAGCAGCGAGGGCGGGCTCGGCCTGCGGTGTGCGGGCGTGCTGCCAGGCTGCGGGATACGGAGAGGGCGGCGTGCGGAGGCCATGGAGTCGGAGGTCCTTGTCGTTGCGGTGGAAATGAAGGGCTTTCATTCCGTATGTGCGACAAGGGCGGCAAAACCCCTCACGCGGCGCAAAAAAAGATTCAAGCGGACCGGTCTCGCACGTCGATCACCGTGAGCCAGTCCCCCCAGCGGCGCACGCTGACGGGATGGGTGTCCACCAGGTCCTGCAGCACCTGGTCGGGCCGGGCCAGCTGGAACACGCCGAAGATCCGCAGGCGCGCGGCCTCGGGGCTGATGCGGATGATGCCGGCCTGGTAGGGCCGCAGCGCGTCGATCACCTCGCCCAGCGGCTGGTCGCGCACGTCGATGACGCCGTCGGCCCAGGCGGCCGGCGCCAGGTGGGCGGTGTCCTGCGTGCGGATGCCGTCGGCGTCGATCCAGGCGCTGCGGCCCTCCTGCAGCCGGTGCTGCCGGCCGTTCAGGCTGGTGAGCAGCACGCTGTGCTCCAGCACATGCACCAGGGTGCTGCCTTCTGCCTGGCGCACCATGAAGCGCGTGCCCAGCGCCTGGGCCGTGCCCTGGGCGCTTTGCACGACAAACGGGCGCAGGGGCTGGCCCGGCGCGCTGGCAGCCACCTGTGCCAGCAGTGCGCCTTCGCGCAGGCGCACCAGGCGGCGGGTGTCGCTGTAGGCAATGTCGGCGGCCGAGCGGGCGTCCAGTTCGATCTCGCTGCCGTCCGGCAGCCGGTGGTGGCTGCGCTGGCCGGTGCCCGTGCGCAGGTCGGCGGCCAGCGTGGTCAGCGGTGTTTGCCGGTGCACCAGCCAGGCCGTGGCGGTGCTGGCCAGCAGGGCGGCCAGCCCACCGCGCAACAGGCCGCGCCTGCGCGCGGCCTTCGGGATGGGCGCCACCAGCGCCTGCAGGCCCAGGGACGCCGTGCCCCCGCCCTGCCGGCGCAACTGCACAAGGGCGGGCTCCACCCCGGCGGACAGGCGTTGCTGCACCATGGCCCAGGCCTGGGCATGGCCGGGCGACTGGCGCAGCCAGTGGGCGAAGGCGCGGCGGTCGTCATCGCTGGCGTGGCCCGAGTCCAGGCGCACCAGCCAGTCGATGGCCTGATCGGTGGCGGCATCCATGCAGGCGATCAGCCGGGGAAGGGCTGCGGCGAGAGGTACAGGTGCACCAGGGCCTGCTTCATGTAGCGCTCCACCGTGGCAATGGACACGGCCATGGCTTCGGCGATCTCGGCGTGCCTGAGGCCGTCGAGCCGGCGCAGCAAGAAGGCCTGCCGCACCTTCGGGGGCAGGCCGTCCAGCCATTGGTCCAGGGCCTCGATGGCTTCGCGCACCAGGGCGTAGTCCTCGGGGGAGGGCGCCACTTCCTCGGGCAGCGTGGCCAGCGCATCGAGCCAGGCCTGCTCCAGTTCGCGCCTGCGCCAGAAGTTGTAGAGCACCCGCTGGGCCAGCGTGGTCAGGTAGGCACGCGGCTCCTGGATGGCATGGGCCTGCCGGGACGCCACCACGCGCTCGAAGGTGTCGTGCGCCAGGTCCTCGGCCTGGTGGGAATTGCCCAGCTTGCGCCGCAGCCAGCCGTGCAGCCAGTCATGGTGGGCGACGTAGAGCGTGTGCACCGGGTCGGCGGTGGACGGGGAGGGCATGGTGCAGCGGTTTTGCAAATGAGAATTTTTCTCATTTTACAGAGTCTGCCTACATCAGCCCCTCGCTGGCCATGGACAGCGAGGCACCGGGCGCCACGATCACATGGTCCAGCACCTGGATGTCCACCAGGCCCAGGGCGGCCTGCAGGCTCTGCGTGACGGCCTTGTCGGCGGCGCTGGCCTGGACCTGTCCGCTGGGATGGTTGTGGGCCAGGATGACGGCGCCCGCATGGTGGTGCAGGGCGCGCAGCACCACCTCCCGCGGGTAGACGCTGGTGCGCGTGAGCGTGCCCCGGAACATTTCTTCCAGCGCGATCAGCCGGTGCTGGCTGTCCAGGAAGAGCACGGCGAACACCTCATGCTGGCGCGCCGCCAGGTGCAGCTGCAGGTAGCGCGCCACGGCCTCGGGCGAGGTCAGGGCCGGGCGCTCGCGCAGTTGCTCGGCCATGGCGCGGCGCGCCAGTTCGAGCACGGCCAGAAGTTGTGCGCACTTGGAAGGCCCCAGCCCCTTGATGGCCTTCAGGTCGGCGTGCCCGGCCTGCAGCAGCCCGGACAGGCCGGCCCGGCCGGGCAGCTGCAGCAGTTCCTGGGCCAGCTGCAGCACGCCCTTGCCGGCCATGCCGGTGCGCAGCACGATGGCCAGCAGTTCGATATCGGAAAGCGCCGAGGGGCCGCGCGCCGCGAGCTTTTCGCGCGGCTGGGCCTGGGCGGGCAGGTCTTTGAGAGCCATGGTTCAGCCAGGTGGGGGGCGCCGCAGGGACACCGTTGCACGGGGCGTGGGGGCATGGATGTTTTTCTACAATACGTGCCAGTTTATCGGGACTTCCATGACCTCTAGCGCTTCTTCCTCGGCCCTCCCCACGGTCCAGACCGGCTCGTTCCTCACGCTGCACTACCGCCTGTCCGGGCCTGCAGGCGATGTGATCAACACCTTCAACGACAAGCCCGCCACGCTGTCCCTGGGCGCGGGCGAGCTGTCGCCCGCCGTCGAGCAGCGCCTGCTGGGCCTGGCCGAAGGCACGCGCACCACGTTCGAGATGCCGGCCGGCGAAGCCTTTGGCGAGCGCAACGGCGACATGATGCAGTGGGTGGCGCGCAAGCTGATGAACGAGCTGGGCGACCCGCACGAGCAGTACGCGCCCGGCGACGTGGTGCAGTTCCCCACGCCCGACGGCCTGGGCAGCTACGCGGGCGCCGTGGTGCAGGTGCGCGAGGACGGCGCCGTGCTGTTCGACTTCAACCACCCGCTGGCGGGCCAGCCGGTGACGTTCGAAGTGCAGATCATCGGGGTGCTCTGAGGTGCTGGATTCGACCTCGCCCCAGGAAATCCTGCTGGCCGAGCCCCGGGGCTTCTGTGCCGGCGTGGACCGCGCCATCGAGATCGTGGAGCGTGCGCTGGCCAAGTTCGGCGCGCCCATCTACGTGCGCCACGAGATCGTGCACAACACCTTCGTGGTCAACGATCTCAAGGCCAAGGGAGCGATCTTCATCGAGGAGCTGGACGATGTGCCGCCCGGCTCCACCCTGGTGTTCAGCGCCCACGGCGTGAGCCGGGCGGTGCAGGAAGAGGCGCGGCGGCGCGGTTTCTCCATCTTCGACGCCACCTGCCCGCTGGTGACCAAGGTGCATGTGGAAGTGGCCAAGCTCGCCAAGGAAGGCTACGAGTTCCTGATGATCGGCCACAAGGGGCATCCCGAGGTCGAGGGCACCATGGGCCAGCTGTCCGAGGGCATCCACCTGGTCGAGGACGAGGCCGATGTGGCCCGTGTCACCCCCCGCCAGACCGAGAAGCTGGCCGTGGTCACGCAGACCACGCTGTCGGTGGACGATGCCGCCGGCATCACGGCGGCCATCCGCGCCCGCTTTCCGCAGGTGCGCGAGCCCAAGCAGCAGGACATCTGCTATGCCACGCAAAACCGCCAGGACGCCGTCAAGGTGCTGGCGCCGCAGGTGGATGTGCTCATCGTCGTGGGCAGCCCCACCAGCTCCAACAGCAACCGCCTGCGCGAGCTGGCCGCGCGCCTGGGAACGCCCGCCTACATGGTGGACAACGCGGGCGAGCTGTGCGAGGAATGGTTTGCCAATGCCGGGCGCGTGGGCCTGACGGCCGGGGCCTCCGCCCCCGAGGTGCTGGTGGACGAGGTCATCCAGCGCCTGCGCCAGCTGGGCGCGCTGTCGGTGCGCAAGATGGATGGCATCGAGGAGACCGTGAAGTTCCCGCTGCCCAAGGGCCTGAAGATCGACGCGGCCACGGGCCTGGAGATCTCCGTGGGCAAGCAGCCCGAGACGGGCGGCTGAACCGCAGGCGCAGCGGACATTGGCCAAAAAGCAAACGGGCGCCTGGCGCCCGTTTTGCATGGTGGGGCCGAAAGCCTCAGCTCCACAGATCCAGCGGCGGATCGGAGGCCACAGCGCGCAGGATGTCGGTACGGCTGATGAAGCCGGCCAGCAGGCCCTGCTCATCGGTCACGGGCAGGCCCGGCAGGCCGGTCTCCAGCAGCACGCCGGCCACGCGGCGCAGGTCGGTGGTGGTGGCCACCGTGGGAATGGGGGAGATCATGACCTCGTTCACGGGCCGGCGCGCCAGGGCAATGGCGTCCTTGATCGCACCGGGCTCGGGCAGCAGGTCCAGCGGCGCCATGTCGGCACGCAGCAGCAGCCCGACCACGCGGCCACCGGCATCCAGCACGGGCGCCTGGGCCACGCCGTGCTCGGCCAGCACGCGCCAGGCGTCGTTGACACCGGCCTCGGGCGATACCGTCACGGCCTCGTGGCTCATCACGTCGGCCACGGTCTGCAGGGGCTGGCGTGGCTGGCTGGGGCCTTTTTCCGTGGAAAGGTAGGCATCGACCGCGCCGCGCAGCCGCGGAGCGGGCTCCGGCGCGCCGGCAGGCTGGCCCGCGAGGTCGGCCAGGATGGCGGGGAACGAGGCGGCGGCGTCGCCCGCCATCACATCGGCCGAGCGCGTGCGCAGGGCCTGCGGGCGTTGTACGCGGCGCACGGGCGCCACCTGGCCCAGCCGCTCGGCGGGACCGCGAAACATCTGTCCGTTGGGACCGAAGACAAAAAACATGGGTGCTCCCGGGTGCGCAAACCGCTGTGGGCGGCATATCGGAAGTATCGGCGCTGGCGCGGGATTTCTGTAGCGGCAAGACCCCCAACGCCCAGGGGCGGGCGCTGCCATGGCGATACCGCCTAAAATTGCCGGCTATGCTCGATATCCTTCTTCTTCGCAAAGACCTTGACTCGGCCGTCGCACGGCTGGAGACCCGCAAAAAGCCCCAGGCCTTCCTGAATGTGGAGGCCTTCCAGTCCCTGGAAGCAGAGCGCAAGTCCCTGCAGACGCGGACCGAGGAGCTGCAGTCCAAGCGCAACCAGCTGTCCAAGCAGATCGGCATGCTGATGGGCAAGGGCGAGAAGGACGCTGCCGAGGCCGCCAAGGCCGAAGTCGGCAGCCTCAAGACCGAGCTGGACCAGTCGGCCACGCGCCTGGAGCAGATCCAGGGCGAGCTGCAGACCATGCTGCTGGCCGTGCCCAACCTGCCGCACGACAGCGTGCCCGTCGGTGCGGACGAAAGCGGCAATGTGGAGGCGCGCCGCTGGGGCACGCCCAAGACCTTTGATTTCGAGGTCAAGGACCATGTGGACGTGGGCCAGCCGCTGGGCCTGGATTTCGACATGGGCGTCAAGCTGTCGGGCTCGCGCTTCACCGTGATGAAGGGCCCCATCGCCCGCCTGCACCGCGCCCTGGCGCAGTTCATGATCGACCTGCAGACCGACTCGCATGGCTACACCGAGTGCTATGTGCCCTACGCCGTCAATGCCGACTCGCTCAAGGGAACGGGCCAGTTGCCCAAGTTCGAGGGCGACCTGTTCGCCGCCAAGAAGGGCGGCCAGGACGGCGAGCCCGTGCCCGACAACGCGGCGCTCTACCTGATTCCCACGGCCGAGGTGCCGCTGACCAACTTCGTGCGCGACGTGGTCGTGGCCGAGGACCAGCTGCCCATCAAGCTCACGGCCCACAGCCCCTGCTTCCGTTCCGAGGCCGGCAGCTATGGCCGCGACACGCGCGGCATGATCCGCCAGCACCAGTTCGACAAGGTCGAGATGGTGCAGATCGTGCATCCGGAAAAGAGCTACGAGGCGCTGGAAGAAATGACGGGCCACGCCGAGGCCGTGCTGCAGAAGCTGGGCCTGCCCTACCGCGTGATGAGCCTGTGCACGGGCGACATGGGCTTTGGCGCGGCCAAGACCTATGACCTGGAAGTCTGGCTGCCTGCGCAGAACACCTACCGCGAGATCAGCTCGGTCTCCAACTGCGAGGCCTTCCAGGCGCGCCGCCTGCAGGCACGCTTCAAGAATGCCCAGGGCAAGAACGAGCTGGTGCACACGCTCAACGGTTCCGGCCTGGCCGTGGGCCGCACGCTGGTGGCAGTGCTGGAGAACTACCAGAACGCCGACGGTTCCGTGACCATTCCCGAAGCGCTGCGCCCGTACATGGGTGGACAGACTTTGCTGAAGGCCTGAATTTTTAGGCTATAATTTCAGCTTCGACGCTGCGGAGAGGTGGCAGAGTGGTCGATTGTACCTGACTCGAAATCAGGCGTACGTGCGAACGTACCGAGGGTTCGAATCCCTCCCTCTCCGCCAGAAACATGAAACCCAGTGCTGTGAAAACGGCACTGGGTTTTTCTGTTTCTGGCGTGCCGGTGGCCGCCTGCAATGGGAAGGCCTTGCCCGGTTGCTTACTTGCAATCGCGCCTGACAAGTGCGCCATGCTCCGCTGAGGCAGCACGCCGCTTCCAAATCACCCCGTCCACCAGGTAGTGATGAAAACCAAGGGTGAAGTGCGCTATCAGCACAGTGGGCAGCCCCAGCCAGAGCAGTTGTGTGCCTGCCCAGTCGATGGCCAGGTAGAGCATTGAGCCCAGTGCCAGGCACACACCACCATACCGGGCAGCGTTCTTCCACAAGCCGGTCTCCGACGCCTTGTCGGCTTGTGTCTGTCGCTCGCGGCGGATGTTCTGCACCCAGACGAATAGCAGGTATTGCAGGTTGTGCCACAGATTGATCAGGAGCCATCCGAGCGTGATGTCGGTGATCCAGATGTAGGCCACGAAGCAGGTGAATGCATGCGAGGCCACAAAGCCATCGTGACGCCAATCGATGTTTCCCGTCAGAGCCAGGCGAGCCTGTCGCCATAGCCAGCAGGCGCTGCAAGCGATGGCCGCAACGCCCATCGCATTGGCCGCCTGGGCGGGTACGGCAGGCAGTTGGATGGGATAGCCCAGAAAGGTCTCGGGCGCCTGGGCGCAGCGGGCAAGCAGCCCCCACGCGGCAACGAGGTAGATGACGGCTTCTGCGAGCCTGTCCTGGCGAAAGGGATGCATCCCTGAACGCCGATAGGCCCTGGCGATGCCGAAGGACTGCCTCGCCACGTGATAGCTCTGCGCGCAGAAATATAGCGTGAACAGCCCGGCGACCTCGAATGCCAGCACGGTCGCCACCACACCGCCGAGCACGATCACGGGCAGGCCAAAGATCAGGAAGCGATGGCGTCGGATATCGGCCATGCTGGCTCCGATCCGGGTCAAGGTGGCCAGGACATGAGGATTGGCGAAAAGCCAGGTATCCACCAGCACGATGGCGAGCAGCATGGCAGGCGATATCGAAGCTATGGCCGCCATGCCGAGGGCCAATGCCAGCGTGCCGGCAATGAACAGGCCGTCGAACCCTGGATGCCGTGCCAGCAGGCCGGCACGCATGGCGTTTGCGTGTGGCAGGGCAGTCATGTGACGATGGGTGGCTGGATCTGCGGCCGAGGCGACCCGAGCGGTGCGGGCTTTGGCGGGATGGTGAAAACGGTTTCCGGGCGCAAATAGTGCTCGGTGCCACTCTTGAGCTTTTCAAGCGCCTGCATGCGGGCAGCGGTAAAGCGTGACTCGAGCGTCAGCCGGCTGGACATGCCAGACAGGCCCGCTGCCGGCAGTCGCTGGTGAGGGTCATAGACCTCACTGATCTCACAGGGATAGCAGCGATTGCTTGCGTCGAGTTGGCTTGCCAGAGAAATCTTGTAGACAACGCCTTCGGTTTGATCTGGAGCGATGGGAAAAGAGAAGGTCAATTCGGAAAGGATGGAATCCTTCGTTGTATCGCCTGCAAGCTTGAAACCGGCAACGCTGTATGCGTCAATGATCATGGTCTTCAGACTTGATGGATCAATGCCGACAAATGAGTTTTCGTATAGATTTCTTTCTCCTCGCCACTTGTTTCTATAGTTGAACCCGAAATCCGCGTCCATGGATTTTCGCCCGAGATCGTGAATGCTGGCATAGGCTTGATCGATGGCCGAAAAAACTTGGCGACTCAGATCGTACTGAAGCATCCACGAAGAAGATTGAAGGCTGGGGAGATCGGGAATCATGGTCAGCCGCAAGAAGCAGCTGGCGCATCTCTTGCTCTTGTCAAGGTTCTCGTCCACCCGCAGGACCACATCAACGCGCTGAATTTTTCCACCCGTCGCCACGGAATAGAAGAATTTGTATTGCGCCGTTCCATCCTTCGATTTTTCAATGGCCGTATGGGAAAACCGGGCGCTTTCGAAAGCACTGATCACCAGTTTTCTGAAATCATCCACCTTGATGCCACGATAAATGGCGACTGGAAAAGCAGTGGGCGATGTTCTTTCATGAAGCAAGATCGGTGATTGGATGTTTTGCCCTGATGCGCCATGGACCATGGTCATCCAAAAGAAAGCAATCATCACCAGTGTTTTTGATCCATCAAGCATGATGTCTTTTCGATGCAGTATGAATAATGATCGCTGAAGCCGCGCGGTGTGGGCCGATTTGCATGATGTGCTGCGCAAAGGCATCTTGGCTTGCGGCGGCGACTCCTGGCAGGGGAGCGTCTTTGCCAAAGGCCCTGTGAGTTGCTCAAGGCTCTGTTGCCTTTGCAGAACAACGCAATGATGGTAGTGCAACTGCAGCCTGTGCTGACGCAGCAGGCAGTTGCGGCCATAAAAAAGGCCCGCGTTGGCGGGCCGTGCTCAGATCTCGAGGGCCTTGCGGTCCTTGCCTTCAATCCAGCGCGGCGGTTTGCCCCGGCCGGTCCAGGTGGCTCCGCTGGCGGGGTCGCGGTATTTGGCCACGCCAATGCTGGCGGACTTGGCCTTGCCGGTGCTGAAGATGTCATCCTGGGTCAGACCGAACTGCTCGACGAGTTCGCGGACCTTGGCGATGACTCCGCCTTTTTCCGCCTTCAGGGTGGCGGCGATCTTTGCCTCAAGCTCGGCCTTCTGCTGGAGGAGGGTTTTGTAATCTGCTGTCATGTATTCCTCATGGATAGTGTGCTACACAATGACGCATTCTATGGAGACAGGGCCCATGTCGCATGTGGGACATCGTTGGTGTTTGCACCTAGCCTCTGCTCCGCCTGCCCCCATGCGCTGCGCGCGGACCGGGCCTAGGCCTCGGCAAATTCGCGCCTGGCGCTGAAGTGCAGGATTTCGGAATCCTGCGCTCCCCCCTGTCTTTGAATGACGATGGTGCCGTTGGAATGCAGATAGATGCGGATGCCCGGCAGGGTGTCCGAATCCAGATGGCAAGGGCTTTTGTCGAGGTTTTTCCAGCCATGTTCTGCGCACAGCGTGCGTTGCCGCATGCGGTTGAGCAATTCACGGCGAGCGCCAGCGCCTTCGCAGATGCGCATCCAGAGCAGCAACAGCATGTCGTGTGCCTCCTGGCGGGATGAGCAGGGAGGCATGTGCTTCAACTGGTTCAGCAGGGTGAAGAACCGTTCCTCTGCGCTGATTTCGAGTGCCATGTTTGCCTCCTGTGTGCCTGGATATGCATCAAAGTGTAGGCAGGCCCGGTTCCGCGAAGGCGCGGCGTTTGGCGACAGCACCGGTGGCGTTTTTTCCTGCGTGTTTGCAGGATTTCTGCCAGGGCGGCTGTCATGGCCCATGCCAGCCGTGTCAGTGAGACTGCATGCCCATGAGATTGCACGACATGGCGCATTGCTGGCAGGCTGCCGCGCAGGTCTGGCAATGGTCGTGGGAATGCTTGCTGCATTCGTCGGCGCAGGCCTGGCAGATCTGGGCGCACAGGCGGCAGATGTCCGGCGCATGCGGGCTCTGGCGCGCCATTGCGGCCACGGCCAGTTCGCAGATCTGCGCGCATTCCAGGTCCTGGGCAATGCAGGCGGCCATCATCTGGACGTCTGACTCCTTCAGGCAGGCGGCGGCGCAGGTATTGCAGGCAATGACGCAGGCCTGGCAGGCGTCCATGCAGGCCTTGTAGTCGATGGCAGGTGGGGTGGTATTCATGGCAGTTCTCCAGGAATGAGGGAGTGAAGTTGCGCAGGGCGTTCTTCCTTGGCCATTCGCTGGCAGCTATCCGCACCAAAGAAAACGCCCCGCGAACGGGGCTGTGTCAAAGACCGCAAGGGTCGGGATTTACAGGTAGGGCACGCCGTAGTAGTCGTTCACGCGGCGGCCATATTCATCGGTGTATGCCGGAGCCGTATCGCGCTCGTAGCGTGGAGCGTTGTCCAGTTGCTCACGCGTCAGCGACACCACGTAGCCATTCATGTTGGGCTCGTACTTGAGGGATTCCCAGGGCAGCGGATAGCGATCCGTTCCGATGCCCAGGAAGCCGCCGAACTCCATGACGGCATAGCGCACCTTGCCGGACAGCTTGTCGATCATCAGCGTGTCTATGGTCCCCAGCTTGTCGCCTGCCGGGTTGTAGACATTGGTGCCGCTGACGGTTTCGGAAGAAATGACGCTCGATGCGGTGTTGGGTGTGACCATGACGTTCTCCAGTGAGTGAGTTTGTGCTGACCCGCCAGCGCGGTGCGTCTGGCGGCTGAGCGATGCGGCTTTGAATGGGACGCGGTAGCCGGCCCGTCAAGAAAACCTGTGCATCGCCTGGCGAAGTCGAAGCCTGTGTGCTTCTGGGTTCTAGCTTAGGACGGCATCTGCGGGCACCGGGTAGTCGGGCCGCCGCGACGGGCGTAGGAGGTGCCTTGGGCGGCGGAGGCCAGTTCCTACGAGCCCCTGTAGTCAAGGTCGGCGGGGCTGCGGGCCTTGGCTGACGCGGGGCAGCAGCCTGGGCCGGCTGCGGCGCGGCAGGGCGAGGCGTACAACAAAACGACAGGGCAATGAAGCGCAGGCAGTCCCGCATGCGTGTGGCATGCCCCGAAGGAGAGCCCCATGAATGCAAGCAACAAGCCATCCATCCAGCCCATCCAGCCGGTGTCCACGGATGCCCCCGAGGATGAAGACCTTGCCGAGCAGGCACGCCCCGGCCACGGTGTTCCTTCGCAGGACCCCGATGCGTCCGCGCAGTTCGAACTGTCGCCCGAGGATGCGGAGCGCGAGTCGCGCTCGGTATTCATAGGCGGCGGCGTGCTGGCCGGAGCCGCTGCAGGCGCTGCGGCGGGTGCTGCGATTGCCGGCCCGGTGGGCGTGGTGGTCGGCGGCACGGTAGGCAGTGTGGCCGGTGCGCTGGGCGGCGCGGCCGCTGGCGCCGTGGCACCTGCGCAGGGCGCGGAAAAACCGTCGCACCCCGGCAACAAGTCTTCCGGGTGACAGGGAAGGGGTGGTGGCAGGCCCTGTGTAGCGCAGCGGCCATGGACGGGTGTGGGTGCATCCCGTATACAGAGGCCTGTCCACTTTCTTCCCACCCCAGATGGCCAACGTACTCATCGGCATCGTCGCCGCAATCCATGTCTACATCCTCGTGCTGGAGATGTTTCTCTGGGACAAGCCGGCCGGACGCCGCGCGTTTGGCCTGACGCCCGAATTTGCCCAGCAGACCAGGACACTGGCCGCCAACCAGGGCCTGTACAACGGCTTTCTCGCCGCCGGGCTGATCTGGGGGCTGGCGCAGGGGGCCGATGGCCTGGGCTTCAAATACTTCTTCCTGATCTGCGTGCTGGTGGCCGGCGTGTATGGCGCCGCCACGGCCAGCCGCAAAATCCTCTGGGTGCAGGCCGTGCCGGCTGCCGTGTCGCTGGTTGCGCTGTACCTGGGCCTTTGAGCGCGCCCAAAGCTCCCAAAGCGCTCAGGGCGAGCTGGCCGTGAAGGTGACCTGCCCGGTGTAGGTGCCTGCCCTGCGGGAGGCCAGGTTGGCATAGGACAGGGTCCAGTTCGCCGTGCGCTGGGTGACCAGCCCCGCAAAGGCAGTGGCCACCACGTTGACCGCTGCGCCCGTTCCCGTATTGGGTATCAGCGGCGCGGGCAGGTTGCTGTCGCTGGTGGCGATGGTGATCTCCGACAGCGGGATGGTATTGGCCCCGCTGGCCAGCGCCGTGGTGGCGGTGGCGCGCAGCGTGACCTGGCCTGCGTTGCTGCGCACCTCCACCGGCAGCACATTGCCGCTGGGCGTGATGCTGAAGCTGGGGGCCGCGCCGCTCCAGTTCACCGAGGTGTTGCTGCCCGTCACGGGCGTGGTGGGCACGCCAGGGATGGACGGGGCGAGCACAAAGGCCACGCTGCTGGTCGTGCCGCCGGGCGTGGGCCAGGTGCCGTCGCCTATGCGAAAGAAGATGAACTTGTCGATGGCGATGGTGAAGTCCAGGTTCACCGAGGTGCTCAGCGGCACCAGCAGGCTGGGGCCTGTGGTGCTGGACGCCGCATGCACGGTGTGGCCCAGGCCGCCCAACGCCATGGACAGGGCCAGCCACGCGATCGGTCTGGTTGCCATCACTTCAGTTCCACATCGATCTTGAAGCTGCCTTTTTCCCAGTCCAGGCTGCCCTTGGCATTGACCGGATACGCGGGCGGCGGGGCGGGCTGGCCGTCTTCGCCCTTGGGCATGAGGGCCAGCGTGCGTGTCTGGCCGGGCAGTATGGGCGTGCCTTCCGGCACCAGTTCGAAGCGGCGGCCCTTGTTGTCCACGGCGTCCAGGCTGCCTTCCAGCCGGCCATGGGCATCGCCGGCGTTGCTGACGGTGACCAGGGCGCGGCGCGTCTTGCCGTCTTCGGCCATGGAAAGCTGGCGAATGTCCAGCTGGGGCGAAGCACCTCCCAGCGTCACGTAGACGGCCACCGCGATGCGGCCGGTGACAGGCAGGCTCAGGCTGGCGCCGCCGCTGCGTATGACGGTCTGCTGCGCGGGCTCCACGCCTTCGATGGCGATCATGAAGCGGCATTCGCCGCGCGGCGCATCGGCAGGCGGCTCCACCTGGAAGCGGAAGGCCTTCTTGCTGCGGCCTGCAATCGTGACGCTGCGCCGCTCCAGCAGCACCCAGGGCCGGCAACTGCCGGGCAGCAGTTCGTCGTGGTAGGTGATGTCGCCCGTGTCGGAATAGGTCCAGTCGATGGTGCGCATGGCCACCTCGGTGGGTGCCGAGGCCAGGTTGTGGATGTCCAGCGATTGGCCCGTGCGCGCACCCGGCTTGGCCGACAGCTCGAAACGCGAGGGCGCCACGGCCAGCTCGAACGGTGCGGCGGCGCCGCCGCTGCAGGCGATCAGAAGGGCCAGTGAAACGGCGATGGGAGGGGCTTTCATGGCAGGGTCTCGATCTCGAAGTAGGACTCGAAGCTCAGTGCCGAGCCCCGGGTCAGGCGCAGCTCGGCGGGGTCGATGTGCAGCGTGAGGTCGAAAACCTCGGCCATCCAGGGCGTGCGCACCACGCCGTTCCAGACCTGGACCCGGTCGCCGGGCCGGCCCGTGCCACCTGCAAACACGCCGTTGCCGCGCCACTGCACCTGCATGCCCGCAGGCGAGCGCAGGCCCGTGACCAGGGCGGGAATCACATAGAAGATGCGCGCCGTGCGGCCGACATGGGGCGCCGTGGCCAGCCGGTATTCGATGCGTCCCATGGGCAGCTCCAGCAGCCGCTCGCCCACGACCCTGGCCCGGGCGAAGTCGCTGCGCACCTGGGACCGGGGCGAGGCCGAGTCGTCCAGCCGCGCCACTTCGGCATGCGCCGCGAGGGCCGTGGCCCAGGCCAGTGCCATGCACAGGAGCGGCCAGGCCAACCGCCTCATACCATCGATGCCGTGAAGCGCACGGTGCCCTTGTAGTTGCCGCCCGGGTAGACCACGTCGTTGTCGTAGGTGAACTGCAGCACGGTGCCGGTCAGTTGCCGTGACTGGAAAGTCCAGCCCAACGCAGGGCAGAGAATGCCCGTGCAGAACGAAGCATTGGCGTTGTAGCTGGCGAGGGTCTGGCTGGCGCTGGCGGTGAAGCGGCCGCTCTGTATGTCGCCGGAGGCGGCGGTGTCATTGCCGGTGGCCACCCAGCTGATCTTGCTGAAGGGAATCGTCGCGCTACCGCAGCCTCCCGACTGGCATGCCAGGGCGGTGCTCGAATCGACGACCAGCGTCACGGGCCTGGAGATCGCCGTGCCCAGCATGGGGCGTGTGGGCGCCACGGAGATGCCGATGCTGGGCGTGCCCGTCACAGGGACCGGCGTGAGGCCGGCGTTGGCCCCCGTGACGCTGAAGGCCACGGTATCGACCGTGGCGCCGGCCGTGCCCACGCGCAGCGTCAGGCTGTAGTTGAGGGGATCGTTGTCGGTCACGATGGTGAAGACGGCCTGCACGGGCGGCACGGCAACGGCAAGGGCCGCTGCGGCCAGCAGGCGAGGCAATGCCTTGTCCATCAGATGCCCTGGGCCGTATACGTGATGACGTTGGTATAGGTATTGGCAGCCCAGCTGGCCGGCGTACCTCCCAGCGCATATGCCCAGGTTCCCGTAGCAACCACGTTGGAGGGGAACGAGGTGGATGCGCAGGCACCCAGATTGGGCCCGGGGTGGGGCAGGTTACCGGTGGTCGTGACGGTGAAGTCCGCGTTGGCGGGGCCACCCGTGGCATTCCAGGCGCCGACCGCGCAGTTGATGGTGCCGGCGCCGGCATTGGTCCAGGCATAGACCGTGAGCGTGGAGGCAGCCGAGGCGGTGGCCACGGTGGGCGCGGCGCCGTTCCAGTCCACGTTGGTGTTGTTGACCGAGGCCAGCGGCGTGGTGGGTACGCCGGGGATGCTCAGCGTCGAGGTCCAGGTCACCGTGTCCACCGTGGTATTGGTCGAGCCCACGCGCAGCAAGATGAGCTTGGGCACGGTCACGCTGAGGTTGACCTTGGCCTGGGCCGTGATGGTTCCGGTGCCCGATCCGTACTGGCTCTCGGCCATGGCAGGCAACGCGGTCAGGGCCAGGCCAAGGCCGCCGAGCGATGCGGCCAGCAGGCGTTGGGCGATGGGTGTTCGGTTCATGGAATCTCCTTGGATGGAACGGGTTGCCTGGGAAGCCTTTGCGCCTCAATCACTCATTCACTCATTCACTCATTCACTCATTCACTCATTCACTCATTCACTCACTCACTCACTCACTC
>NZ_MYFL01000003.1:1404181-1449594 GCF_002193035.1 Delftia sp. K82
ACTCACTCACTCACTCACTCACCCACCTTGACCACGGCAATCGACGCCGAGGCCTGGCCGCGCAGGGGCACGTGCACGCTGCTGGTGTTGTCGCCGGAGGCGCCCCAGGGCAGCGGTACGCTTTCCTGGGTGAGCGACAGCCGGTGGTGGCCCGTGGGCACCACCGGGAATTCGAACTGGCCATCGCGGTCGGTCACCGTGCGGTAGCGGCCGTCAAGCACCACCTCGACGCCGGCCACGCCCACCTCGCCCGCCTGCTGTTCGCCGTCGCGGTTGGCGTCGTAGAACACGCGGCCGGACAGGCTGCCGCCGCCCACGCCTTCGCCGGGTGCGCCTGCGGCCGCATAGGCCGTGCCCGCGCTGCCTTCCCAGCGCAGGTAGACATAGGCAGTCTTCTCGTCGCTGCGGTAGAGGTTGGGCAGGGAAGAGGGCGTGGGCAGCAGCGAGGACCGGGCCTGGTTGAAGTGCGCCATGACGCCCATGCGCCAGCCCCGGCCCAGCTCCTTCTCGGCCGACAGCGAGCCCGACAGGCCCCGGCTGGTGTAGAGGCTGCCGCTTTGCGAGGTGTAGCGCAGGTTGCCGGCCAGCTGCAGCCCGCTTTCCAGCCAGTAGCGCCATTGCAGCCCGGCCGTTGGATAGTTGCGCGACATGCCGCCGCTACGGTCGCGCGCATAGCCCAGCGTGGTGGTGAGCTCGGACCGCAGCGTTGCCTGGCGTGCACCGGCCCAGTCCTGCTCCCACTGCACCTCCTGGCCCGTGGCGGAGGAGTCGCCCAGCACGATGAGCTCGTTGCGCCGAACGGTCAGCATGAAGCGGCTGCGCGGCCAGTCGAAAAAGCGGGTCTGGTAGAACGCGCTGCCATAAAGGCTGCGCGATTGGCCGCCGCCTGCGGTACCCGCATCGTTGCGCGTCTGGTAGGCGCTGAAGCTGCCGCCCACGGCCGTGTGCCGGTCGAACTGGTATTGGGCGTTGCCATTCGCCCCCAGGCGGCGGTAGCCCGACAGTTGAAAGCCTGCATCCTGCGCCGTGGTTTGCGGCGTGCGTTCGTAGTCCAGCCCCGTGCCCCAGCTCAGGCGGGTGACATGGCGGTCCACGCGCCAATAGGCGCCGCGCGCCGCGCTGGACAGCGCGTAGTCGCCAAAGTGCAGCTGGGGCTGGGCTGCATGCAGGCCGAATTCATGGCGGTAGGCGCCCGCGCGCGCGCTGGCCTCGATGAACAGGCCCTGGGCGCTGCGGCCCTCCATGCCTGCGGTGCCTGCCGCTGGAGAGAACAGGGGCGCGCTGGTACGGCTGCCCAGCAGCGTGGTGCGGAGCCTGAAGTCGCCATCGCGCAGCACGCCGCGCCCGTAGCCCAGCGAGGCGGCCCAGCTGGTCACGCGCTTGCTGCCCAGGCCCAGGGCGGAGCCGGGGTCGTATTGCGTGTCATCGCCGGGGTAGTGCCTGGGACTGTAGTAGGCGGGAATATCGTCGGCCTGGTCCAGCTGGAAGGCGGCAAACCAGGGGCCATCCAGCCGCACGGTGGCGCCCAGCCAGCCCAGCGTGCCCCGGTTTTTCTCGAACCCGGGGTAGGGCCCTCCCGTGAGAAGGCCGCGCTGGCCGTAGCCCGCGCGCAGGTCCAGGTCCGGGCGGAAGATGCGCGCCGAGGCGCCGCGCACCGTGGTCGAGCCCAGCGACAGCCGGTAGTTGCGCGCCAGACCATCGGTCAGCTCGCTGTAGAGGTCGCCCACGGCCGTGTCGGCGAAGGTCTGCGTGGTCAGCGGAAAGGCAAGGTTGCGCAGCGTGAAGCGCTCGCTCGTGGCCTGCCGGGCATAGCCCAGGCCGCCAATGCTCAGGCCGCCAGTACTCAAGCCGCCCATACCCAGGCCATTGCCAAAGTTGTCGCCGCTCAGGTGCCGGCCTTCGGCCTGCAGGGTCAACTCGCCGTAGTTCAGTGTCTCGCGGCGGTATTCGAGGCGCTGGCCGATTTCGGTGGCGCGCTGGCGGCCATGGCCGGTGGTGCGGGATTCGCCCAGGCCCAGGCGGCTTTCCACCACCCAGGCGCGAAAGCCCTCGGGCTGCTCGGCTTCGGGCTCGGCGGCAGCGGACTGTGCGATCTCGTCCGGACCCATGAAACGGTCCTGGTAGGCGGGGGCGGCCCCTTCGGAGAGTGCCTTGAGCCGGGCCTGCTCGGCCTGGTCGCGGTCCAGGGATTCGATGCGTGCCTCAGCCATGGAGGTACCGGCAACGGCCGCCGAAGAAGGTGTTTGCGCCTGTGCGCTGCACAGGAAGACGGGAGCGGCTGCCAGGCTCCACCCAAGGCACGCGAGCGGCAGGCGCGACCAGACTCCAGCGGGGCCGGCAACGGTCCGCGGCAGCGTTCGAATCATCAACCAAGATCCCTGCTTTATTCATCGGATGCCAAGCCATCTGGCCAAAACAACTGATCACAAAACCGCGGAAAATGGCTGAATGCGTGCAGCCATCGATTGGGCCCTGCAAATACCGTCGCTGCACTTCAAAGACCGGCCGTTGTCAATGGTGTGCCGAATGAGAGGTATTCAGGGTGAATATCATCGTTCCCTAAATGGCATGGTTTATCCAGTAGGACGACATGCTGCCGGATGGTAGGGGAAAGGGTGATGCCATTCGATGTTCATCTGTGGAGCTGCGGTGCCTGGCTGGCATTGCCCAGAGGGCGGTTGGCGGGCTTTGCTTTTTGGCCATGGATGGGTTTCAGGTTTTCTATTGATATTAATGAATCATTTGTTTTTCATGCGGCAATAGAGGCTGCTGGGCGTTATCTCCGTATTCAGGCAATGCATCTGTTGGAAAACGAGGGTTCTCATCAGATTCCGGCTGCTGGAGAATCAAGGAATGGCGCAACTGAAGTGCGCCAGGTTCTGATTGGTTTTTGGACTGGTATCAGGCCAGGTTCATTGATGCAGGCTAAAGCACCTGCACCAATGCAAGCTGCCGCAATCATTTGCCCTGTCTTCATGAACTCTCAGGCGCATCACAGGCAAGGCCAACGCAGACCCCGGGCACCCTGGAGGGCGCTCGTGGTCATGGCGTTGGCTGTCGTTGTGACCCTGGTGGCAGGCCTGTGCCCCTGGAATGCCCCGCAGCATGGCAAGGCGGCAAGCCGCATGGAAGGCTTTGCAGGCGGCGCGTCCCTCATGACCAAGAAGCGCCAGTTCCATGTGGTCCAGCGGCTGAAGGCCCACCGCCTGGCCGAAGCCGAGCGGCGCCAGTTGCTGGCCCATGACACCGGCGCGCGGAATGTGCGGGAGGCGTGGCAGGCACGGGAGGTGCGAGAGTTGCGTGCGTTGTCAGAGTTGCGGGAGGTGCGGGAGGTGCGCGCGGTGGCCGGCCCGCTCTCAGTCCACCAGCGCCTGTATGGCCTGCAACTGCGCCGCCAGCCCGGGCCGCGCGGCTGGAAAAGTCTCCTCGAAGGCGGCGGTGCCTATCGTGAAACCCGCGGCACCGCTGGCAAGTACGGCCGCGATGCGTTCGCTGCGATCAATGGAGCCGGCCACGACCACGGGCTTGTCCACCGCATCGCAGACCGCCTTGATCAGGGCCGGCACGTCGCCCCGGAAACGGTAGGCCAGCAGGTCCAGGCCATGAACGCCCTCCAGCCCCGCGATGCGGCGCGCGCTGGCCACGATGTCCTCGGCCGGCCCTGAAAGCACGCTCGGATGCCCGCTGATCCTGCCGGGGAACGGATAGTAGGCAATGCCGCTGCCGCGCAGCACGGGCAGCACCGCCTCGGGGCGCGTGCCGCCCATGAGAACGTCCACACCGAGCTCGACCGCCGCGCGGGCCGAGGCCACCTCGCTGGCCTCGTCCAGGCTGACGACTTCCAGATAGACCCTGGCACCGCCCGCGCGGATGTCCCGGGCCAGCTCGCGCAGCTGTGGCAGGGGCAGGCCTATGTCCTTGAAGCCCACATGGCGCACGCCCTGGGCCAGCACTTCGCGCAGCCGCTCGCGCGCATCGGCAATGGTCTTGTCCTGCTGCGTGAGCATGAAGATGAAGTCCGGGCGCTGCGCCTGCCCGCTGGCGCCGGAGCGGCCCGCCTGCACCATGGCCGCCGCCTGGCGCAGCGCGCAGGCCAGGCTGGCATGGTCCGCACGGCCCGTGCCGGCGATGTCGAAGGCCGTGCCGTGGTCCACCGAGGTGCGCACGAAGGGCAGGCCCACGGTAATGTTCACGCCCTGCTCGACGCCCAGGTATTTCACGGGAATCAGCCCCTGGTCATGGTATTGGGCGACCACCACGTCGAACTCGCCCCGGCGTGCCCGCATGAAGACCGTGTCGCCCGGCCAGGGGCCGTTGGCGTCTATGCCTTCGGCCCGTGCGGCCGCAATGGCGGGGATGATCACCGAGCGGTCCTCGTCCCCGAACAGCCCGTTCTCGCCGGCATGCGGATTGAGACCCGCCACGGCCACACGGGGCCGGGCGATGCCGAACGCCCGGCAGGCCCGGTGCGCAAGGCGGATGGCACGCAATTCGTTGTCCGGCGTGACTGCGGCAATGGCCTGCTGCAGCGGCACGTGGATGGAGACCAGCAGCACCCGCAGCTCGTTATTGGCGAGCATCATGGCGAAGTCGCGCGTGCCCGAGCGCTCGGCCAGCATCTCGGTATGGCCGGGGTGGGGGCAGCCCGCCGCGCGCAGCGCCTCCTTGTGGATGGGGGCGGTCACCAGGCCTGCGACTTCGCCGGCCAGGGCCAGGTCGATGCCGCGCTGTATGTAGGCATGGCAGGCGGCCCCGGCACGCGCATCGATGCGTCCCCAGGCCAGGTCCTCGGGCAGCCGGTGCCCGGTCTGGAGCACGAAGAGGGTGGCGGGTGGCACGGTGGCGGGAACCTGGGCCGGCGTATCGATGGCGTGGATGCGCGGGTGCACGCCCAGCATGTCGGCTGCCCGCTGCAGCCGCCCCGTGTCGCCGATGACGAAAAAAGGCGCATGGGGCCGGGCAGGGTCCATGGCCAGTTTGACGATGATCTCGGGGCCTATGCCCACGGGATCGCCCATGGTGATGGCCAGGGGTGCGGGGGCGATGGCGGGGGCTTCATTCATGGTCATTGCTGAAAGCTCAATCGATGGAGGTACTTTGCATGAAAATCGCACTGCAGAAAATCGATATGGATTCAGTATTCAGTTGATCAAAAGTCAATTGAAATCTCTCCCCACTCCCTTTCTTCGATGTGTCCGATGTGCCCGATGCCGCCCTCCAGTCCCATGGCCCCACCCACCCATATGCCGCCGCTGTCCGCCCTGCGCGCCTTCGAGGCCACGGTGCGCCACGGCAGCGTTTCCAAGGCCGCGCGCGAGCTGCACCTGACCGATGGCGCCGTGAGCCGCGCCGTGCGCGACATGGAAGAGGCGCTGGGCTTTGCGCTGTTCCAGCGCAGCAACCGCAGCATCATTGCCACTCCCACGGCACGTGTGCTGGCCGAGGAGGTGGCCCTGGCGCTGGAGCGCCTGCGCGGCGCGCTGGGCCGAGCGCGGCAGGCCGCCGGGCCGGACCGGCCGCTGGTGCTGTCCTGCGAGCCCACCTTTCTGATGCGCTGGCTGATTCCCCGCCTGGGCGGTTTGCAGGAAGCGATCGGCACGCAGCGCGAGCTGCGCCTGGTGTCGGCCGGCGGCTCGGTGCCCTTTGCGCGTGAGGGCATTGATCTGGCCATACGCCGCGCGGATTTCGACATGGGCGCCGATGTGGTTGCCGAGCCCTTTTTGCAGGAGCACGTGGGTCCAGTCTGCAGGCCTGCACTTGCGAAGACGCTGGCACGCTCCGGGCCGCTGGGCGGCGTGCTGCTGCACACGGCATCGCGCCCGGACGCATGGCGGCATTGGAGCGAGCTGACCGGCGTGCCGCTGCAGCCCGGGCGCGAGGCCCGCTTCGAGCATTTCTACCTGAGCCTGCAGGCCGCCGTTGCCGGGGCGGGCATTGCCATCGGGCCGCTGGCGCTGGTGGCCGACGATCTGGCCAGCGGCACCCTGTGCGCGCCGCGCGGCTTTGTGGCCGACGGCTCGCACTACGTGCTCATGTCACCCAGGCCGGTGCATGACGAGGCCCGCTTCGCCCTGGTGCTGGAGTGGCTGCGCACGCAGACATTGCCGCTGGCGCGGGCCGATGCATGACTTGCGCCTGCCCGGCTTCACTGGTCGTGCTCGGACAGCTCCCGCCAGTGCGTGCGGGTGAATGCATAGACGGTTTCCAGCGCCGGTGACAGGCTGCGCGCGCCCATGCGCGCCATGCCGTAGCGGCCGCAGCGCCGGGGATCGGCGGGCAGGGGCACTTCGGCCATGGTGCCGCTGGCGCGCTCCTGGCGTGTGATGGACAGCACGCCGAACAGCAAAGTGTCCGTGGCCAGGGTCACGCTGCGCAGCAGTTCCAGGTTGTTGCAGTGCAGGGTGAACAGTTTGTCGGGCTCGGCGCCCTCGCCCCACAGCTCGGCCAGCTGCCGCGCCATGGCCGTGCTCAGCGTGGTGGTGGCCAGGGGGTAGCGGCGGATCTCGTCCATGCCGGGGTTTTGCAGCACGGGGTGGCCCGCGCGGCAGACCAGGCCGGCGGGCAACTCGCCCAGCAGCTCCATGTCCACGTCATCGGCGGCGCGCAGCACATAGGCGTCGCCGACGATGGCGTCTATCGACTCATTGCGCAGCAGCTCCAGCAGGGCGCTGGTGGCGCCCATCTCGGTGCGCACCTTGATGCGCGGATGCGCCTGCGCCATGTGGATCAGAAAGGGCTTGAGCAGCAGTGCCGCCGGGGCCGGCGCCACGCCTATGGCCAGTGCGCCCTCCTGGCCGCCGCGCAGCAGCTCCAGGTCGCGCCGCAGCTGGGTTTCCTCCAGCCGCATGCGGCGTGCGCGCTCGGCCACCAGTTCGCCGAAGACCGTCAGCCGGGCACGCCGCGCGCCCCGGTCGAACAGCTGCGCCCGGAGCTCGTCTTCCAGCGCGCGGATGCTGCGGCTCAGCGCCGGCTGGGTCAGGTGCACGGCGCGCGCCGCGTCTGAAAAAGTGCCGTGCTCGACGATGGCCAGCAAGTGCCGCAGCTTCTGGGTATCCATGCGTGATCCTCATGGTTTGTTGGCTAATTTCTCATTTGAATTATAGGTAGGCACTTCCTAAGATCGCATCCATGGACATTGAAACGTCCTATAGAGCGGCCACAACCGCCAACTCTTTCATCGGAGCAAAAGGAGACAAACCATGCTCAAGCTGTTCATCGGCATAGGCATCCCGTACATCGCGGTGATCGGCCTGCTTCCCTGGGTCGCGTCCGTCGATCGCCATCTGCTCGGCGTGCCCTTCATCTACCTGTGGATCTTCATGTGGTTCGTGCTGACGTCGCTGTGCATGCTCGTGTGCTGGCTGATGTTCGACCGCCACGAAGCCGACGACGTGCAGTCGGCCTGAAGGGAGCACCGCCATGACCACCACAGTCTTTCTGGGCTTCATCGCACTGTCCCTGTACCTGGCCATCCGCTCGCGCACGGGCAAGGGTGCGCAAAGCGTGCATGACTTCTTCGTCGCCTCGCGCCAGTTCGGCGCCTACCTGGTGTTTTTCCTCGCCGCCGGCGAGATCTACAGCATCGGCACCATGGTCGGCTTTCCGGGCGGCATCTACGCCAAGGGGCCGACCTATGGCGTCTGGTTCCTGGGTTACATCCTGCTGGCCTATCCGCTGGGCTACTTCCTCGGCCCCATGATCTGGAAGGCCGGCCTGCGCCACAACGCCATCACGCTGCCGGACCTGTTCAAGGGCCATTTCGGCAGCCGCGCGCTGGAGCTGATCGTGGCCGGCTCGGCCATCCTGTTCCTGCTGCCCTGGGGCCAGCTGCAGTTCACGGGGCTGGTGGCGGCGCTCAAGGGGCTGGGCTGGAACTTTCAGCCGCTGCACCTGCTGCTGATCTCGGCGGGCCTGGCCTTCACCTACATCGCCATCTCGGGGGTGCGTGCCTCGGCCTACATTGCCATCCTCAAGGACATCCTCATGGTGGTGGCCATCATCGCCACGGGCGTGGCCGTGGGCTGGCATGCCGGGGTGGGCGATGTGTTCGCCGCCGCCAGTGCCAAGGTCAGCAACCACATGACCGATACGCAGCTGCGCTTTTCCATGAGCACCATGCTGTTCCAGGCGCTGGGCTTTTACATGATGCCGTTCGCCGTGCAGAACTTCTTCACGGCCAAGAGTTCGCACACCATCCGCCGCACGCAGATCGCCATGCCGCTGTACATGCTGATGTACCCGTTCCTGGTGCTGGCCTCGTACTACGCCATCAGCCAGAACCTGGAACTGGCATCGCCCAACGAGGCTTTCTTCGCCGCTGCCGTTCGCCTGCTGCCCGACTGGCTGCTGGGGCTGGTGGCCGCAGGCGCCGCGCTGTCGGGCCTGCTGGTGCTGGCGGGCATCTGCCTGGCCATCGGCCCCATCGTGGCGCGCAACCTGCTGCCCGGCCTGCCCGAGGCCAAGCAAAAGCAGGGCGCCAAGGTGGTGATCGTCATCTACCTGCTGCTGTCCATCGTGATGACGCTGCTCACGCCCAACCTGATGCTGACCCTGATCAACACCACCTACTACGGCGTGACGCAGTTCTTCCCGGGAATGATGGCCATCCTGTTTGGCTGGCGCATCCGGCCCCTGGCCATTGCCCTGGGCATCGTCTGCGGGCAGGCGCTGGCCATCGTGCTGTACCTGCAGCAGCCGGACTTCGGCGGCATCAACCTGGGCTTCATCAGCCTGGCGCTGAACCTGCTGGTCACGGCCATCGTCCACTGCCTGCCGCGTGCGGCGCACGTCAAGACCGCCTGAGGGAAACATCCCCATGAACCACGAAACCAGCGAGCGCGTGCGCATCTTCGCGGCGCGCACCATCCTCACCATGAACCCGGCCCAGCCACAGGCCACCCATGTGGCCGTGCGGGGCAGCACGGTGCTGGCGGTGGGCGGGGAGGCCGACATGGCCGCCTGGCCCGAGGCCGAGCGCATCGACCGCTTGCGCGACAAGGTGCTCATGCCCGGCTTGATTGAGGCCCACAGCCACCTGATGGAAGGCGCCATGTGGGATGCGGTCTACCTGGGCTACTTTGACCGCCGCGATCCCGACGGGCGGCTGTGGCCCGGCCTGCGCACGCTGGACGCCGTGCTGGCGCGACTGGCCGAGGCCGAGCGTGCCCTGCCCGACGCGCAGGCCACGCTGCTGGCCTGGGGGTTCGATCCCATCCTCTTTGGCAGCAGCCGGCTGTCGGTGCGCGAGCTGGACCGCGTCTCTGCCACGCGGCCCATCGTCATCCTGCACGCCAGCGTGCACCTGATGAATGTGAACTCGGCCATGCTGGCGCTGGCCGGCATCGACGAGGACACCGATATCGACGGCATCCACAAGGACGCCGAGGGCCAGCCCACGGGCGAACTCCAGGAATTCGCCGCCATGTACCCCGTGCAGAAGGTGATCGGCAGCGCGCTGTCGCTGGCCGCTGCCGAGCAGCGCGAGGCGATCTGGAAGTTCGGCCGCGTGGCCCAGCTCGCGGGCGTGACCACGGCCACCGACCTGGTCAGCGATCTCTCGCCCCAGGGCCTGGCCGCGCTGCGCGAGGTGACGGGCGACGCGGCCTATCCGCTGCGCATCGTCCCGGCCTTTGCGCCGCAGCGCAACCCGGAAGGCGGCGCCGCGCGCGTGCACGCCGCTGCCGCATCGTCGGCCAGCGACAAGCTGCAGTTCGGCCCCGTCAAGTTCATCGTGGATGGCTCCATCCAGGGCTTCACCGCGCGGCTGCGCGCTCCCGGCTACGCGGGCGGGCAGCCCAACGGCCTGTGGCTGATTCCGCCGTCGCAGCTGCCCGCGCTGTTCGAGCCCTTCCACCTGGCCGGCCTGCAACTGCACATCCACACCAATGGCGACGAAGCCACCGAGGTGGTGCTGGATGTGATCGAGGACCTGCTGGCCAGGCACCCGCGCGCCGACCATCGCCACACCCTGCAGCACTGCCAGCTGGCCAGCAGCGCCCAGCTGCAGCGCGCCGCGCGCCTGGGAATGTGCGTCAACTTCTTCTCCAACCACCTCTATTACTGGGGCGATGCGCATGCCGGGCAGACCGTGGGCATCGAGTGGGCGTCACGCATGAATGCGGCGGGCACGGCGCGACGCCTGGGCATGGACTTTTCCATGCACTCCGATGCGCCCATCACCCCCATCAACCCCTTGTTCACCGCCTGGTGCGCCGTGCAGCGCGAAACCGCGTCAGGCCGCGTGCTGGGCGAGGCCGAGCGACTGTCGGTGGACGATGCCCTGCACGCCATCACCATGGGCGCGGCCCGTACCCTCAAGCTGGAGCAGCGCGTGGGCAGCATCGAGCCCGGCAAGCTGGCGGACTTCGCCGTGCTGGAGGACGATCCCCGCACGGTGGCGCCCGCCGCCCTCAAGGACGTGAAGGTCTGGGGCACCGTGCTGGGCGGCCGCATCTTCCCTGCGCCCGGGTCCCAGCCATGAGCACGCCGGCCGTCGCGGCGCAGCGGGCGCCCATTCCCATGGTCGTCGTGGGCGGCTACCTGGGCGCTGGCAAGACCACCTTGCTCAACCGGCTGCTGGAGCGCGCCGATGGCCTGCGCGTGGCCGTGCTGGTCAACGACTTCGGCGAGATCAACATCGACGCCGCCCTGATCCGCACACGCAGCAGCGACGTGCTGCAGCTGGAAAACGGCTGCATCTGCTGCTCCATCGGCGGGCGGCTGGCCGAGGCCCTGGCAGCCGTGGGCGCGCGGCCCGACCGCCCGGACCTGTTGGTCATCGAGGCCAGCGGCGTCTCCGACCCCGTGCGCATCGCCCAGGTCGGCATGCTCGACCCCGCACTGCAGCTCAACGCCATCCTGGTGGCGGTGGATGTCCAGGACGTCGATGAGCAACTGTGCGACCCGCTGGTCGGCGACATGGTCCGCCGCCAGATCGCCGGCGCGACGGCGCTGGTGCTGACCAAGGCCGACCTGGCCGGCGCGCCGATGATCGGCAAGGCAAGGCAGCGCCTGGCCGAGATCGCCCCGCACACCATGGTGCTGACCGCACAGTGCGGCGAGATTCCCTTGGCCGTCTTCCTGGATGCCGTACCCCTGCCACGACACCCGCAGCACCCGCAGCGCCTCCTGGGTGCGCTTGCGGGTGAAGGTGGCGCCTGGAAGAGGGCCGTGGATGGCACGGCAGGTCTCGCCGGGATGGCAGGAATCACCAGTTTCTCGTACACCACGCACCGGCAATTCGACAAGCAGCGCCTCAGGCAGGCACTGCGCACTCTGCCGGTGCCGCTGCTGCGGGCCAAGGGCATCGTGCGGCTGCGGGGGCCGCAGCCTTTGCAAGAAATCCATGTGGTGGGAGGCCGGCTGCGCGTGGCGGATCTGGGCGCGGCGCAGGTTGCCGGGTCCGCCTTTGTCTTCATTGGCTGCTTCACGGCGGCGGGGCAGCAGGCGATTCGTGGCCAGCTGGATGCCGCGTTGGCGCCGGAATGATTGAAGAACGTTTTGGACCAAATTTTCTGAATTTTGGATTTTGGTCCAAAAAACGTATTAGAATTTACGTCTTCTAGGGGAGTCGCCAAGTTGGTAAAGGCACCGGATTTTGATTCCGGCATGCGAGGGTTCGAGTCCTTCCTCCCCTGCCAGATAGACAAAAGCCCTGACAGTTCTGCTGTCAGGGCTTTTTTGTTTTCAGGCCGTGGCCCGCTGCGGGCTGGAGTTCACTGCTGAGCCCGAGCCCGCCCTGGCGGCATCCAGCGTGGCGCGTATGCCCTGGGCGTAGGGGGTCTTGGCTATGGGGCCCAGCAGGGCGTGCAGGGCCGAGTCGTCCATGATCAGCGGATCGGTCAGCAGGTAGTGCATCTCGGCCAGTTCGCGCATCAAGGGGCTGAACAGGCCGGCCAGGCGCAGCGCGGTCTTGCCCGCGATGCGCAGTTTCAACGGCCTGCCGCTCAGGCGTTCGATCTCCGAGACGATGTCGCGCTGCGTGGTCGCCCCCGCGCCAGCCAGGTGCCAGACCCTGCCGAATGCCTGCGGCGTGTCGATGAGGCGCGCCACGACGGGGCCCACATCAGGCACATAGACAAACTCGTGCGGCCTGTCCAGCGGGCCGATCATGTCGGCCCGGCCGCCGTGGGCCGCCGCCTCGAAGGCGCCGTGCAGCAGGCTGTTGTGCACTCCGGGGCCGTAGAAGTCGGGCAGGCGCAGCACGGTGGCCTCGATGCGGCCCTGTGCATGGGCTTGCAGCAGCAGGTCCTCCTGGGCTTTGCGCATGCGGCCCTTGAAGGTATGGGGCTCGCGCGGATGGTCTTCTGCCACGGGCAGGGTGCGGGCCTTTCCGTAGGGATAGACGGTGCCGATCAGCACGATGCGGCGCACGCCCGCGGCAATGGCGCCTTCCAGCGTCTTGCGCATCAGTTCGGGATGCAATTCAAACTGCCAGTAGTTCACGCCCACCAGGTAGATCAGCGTGTCCACGCCGTGGGCGGCAGCCTCGATGGAGCCGGCGACATCCGGGTTCCAGGTGGCAATCTCGGCCAGGGGATCGGCGCCGAAGGTCTGGCGCAGGCTGGCTGCGTTGCGGCCGACCACGCGATAGGCGCGGCCCTGTTGTCTGAGCGCGGCGGCCAGGCTCTGGCCGATGGCGCCTGCGGCGCCGAAAAGTGCAATGGATGGCATGGTGCGGGTCCTGTGGTGACCACGCCAGTGTCCGCAACACGCTGCAAAAGGAAAATTGCCTAGAATCTTCTGGTGTCCATGCATAAATGAATGGATCAGTGATGTCGGAACCCCATTGGGAGTGGTATCGCAGCTTTTTGCAGGTGCTGGAGTCTGGGTCGCTGTCAGCGGCGGGCCGGGCCATGGGCTTGGCACAGCCAACCGTGGGCCGGCACATCGACGGGCTGGAGTCGGCGCTGGGCCTGCAACTGTTCACCCGTTCGTCCGATGGCTTCGCGGCCACCGAAGCGGCCTATGAATTGCAGCCCTATGCGGCCAGCATGGCCGCGACGGCTGCCGCGCTGCGCCGCGTGGCGGCCAGCCATGGCGCGGGCGTGCGCGGCACGGTGCGCCTGACGGCCAGCGAGGTCGTGGGCGTGGAGCTGCTGCCGCCCGTGCTGGCGCAATTGCGCGCGGCCCATCCTGAACTGCGCATCGAACTGGTGCTGTCCAACGCGGTCGATGACCTGCTGCGCCGCGAGGCCGATGTGGCCGTGCGCATGTTCCGGCCGCAGCAGGAGGCGCTGGTGGCCCGCCATATCGGCGCCATCGAACTGGGGCTGCATGCCAATGAGAGCTATCTGGCCAGGCATGGCGTGCCGGCTTCGCTGCAGGAGCTGGCCGGGCACTCGCTGATCGGCTTCGACCATGAGAACGCCTTCATCCGCAGGTTTCAGCAGCAGTTTCCGATGTTCACGCGCGAGGCCATGGCGCTGAGCTCGGACAGCGACCTGGCGCAGCTGGGCGCCATCCGCGCTGGCTTTGGCATCGGCATCTGCCAGTCGGCGCTGGCGGCCAGGGACCCGTGCCTGGTGCGGGTGCTGCCGCAGGCATTCTCATGGAAGCTTGATACCTGGGTCGCCATGCATGAGGACCTGCGCAAGAGCGAGCGCTGCGCCGTGGTCTTCAAGGCGGTCGCGCAGGCGCTGACGGCCTATGCCAGCAGCGGTGGCTGACGACCCGGGCGCCTGTATTTCATTGGGCGTGCAGCAGGCAGCAGCGCGCGAGATGGCGCAGCGTGGACTTCCTGCGCTGGGATGCAACGAAAGACTGGCAGTTGTGGGCGATGTAGCCCGCCATGACCCCGGTCAGGCCGGCGACGGCCCACAGCGGGATGGGCACCAGGGAGTCCAGCAGCACGGCGCAGCCGGCCAGCAGCAGCAGGCACGGAAGCAGCCGCAGCAAGGCTGCTTGCAGGGGTTGTTGCCTGCGCAGGAGGGCGAGGACCTGGATGGCAGTCCTTCTGCGGAATCTGCCGGCTTGCTTGCGAAGAACGTTCACGGCTAGTGTCGGGCGTTGATGTGCGTCAAAAAATTGTGTGCAAATGTATCACCTCGATGCGCGAACATCAAATGCGCCGGTTCCATGAGAAATGAAAAGGGCCCGCGCATGGCGGGCCCTGGAAAACTGCCGTGTTGCGCCTGGGCTCACCGCATCTCGAACTCGATGGCGATCAGCACGAAGGCCGCCATCCACAGCGTCTCCACCACCAGCAGTGCAAAAGGTCGCCAGCCGGCCTGGGCCAGTTGCTGGAACGAGGTCTTCAGGCCCAGGGCCGCAATGGCCAGCACCAGGCAGTTGCGCGACAGGTCGCTCAACTGGTGCTGCAGGCCCGGCGGCACCCAGCCCAGCGAGTTGATGGCCACCAGCGCGACGAACACCCACAGGAACCAGGGCACCAGGCCCGGCTTCTTGCCGTGGTGCTGCTCGGCCGCAGCCTCGCGCTGGCGCTTGAACAGGGCCGAGACCATGACCACCACCACGGCCAGCATGGACACGCGAAACAGCTTGACGATGGTGGCGTAGTCCCCGGTGGCCTGGTCGATGGTGTAGCCCGCGCCCACCACCTGGGCCACATCGTGGATGGTGCCGCCGATGAACAGGCCCGCCAGCTCGGGCGGCAGATGCAGGGCGCGCGCCACCAGCGGGTACAGCACCATGGCGGCCGTGGACAGCACCGTGACCGTGACCACCACGGTCAGCGTGAAGCGGTCGCTGTCCTTGTCGCGCGGCAGCACCGAGGAGATGGCCAGCGCCGCCGAGGCGCCGCAGATGGCCACCGCGCCGCCCGACAGCACGCCCTGCGGCCGCGTCAGGCCCAGGCGCCGGCCCAGCAGCGTGCCGCACAGCAGCGTGGTGACCACGGCGGCGATGACGATCAGCGCCGTGGTCCAGCCCAGGCCCGCGATCTGCGTGGCCGTGATGCGCGCGCCCAGCAGGCCCACGCCCAGGCGCAGCACGCCGCGTGCACAGAACTCGATGCCCGGCTTGGCGCGCGCGTCCTGGCTCAGGAAGTGGAAGGCCACGCCGAAGAACAGCGCGAACAGCAGCTGCGGCCCGCCGTGCAGCGTGGAGACGAAGGTGGCTGCCAGCGCAATCACGCCCGACAGGCCTGTGCCGGGCAGGAGCTTCAGCCATTGCAGCATGCGCGGCACGGGCGGCTGTGCTGCCAACGGGGCTTGAACCTGGCTCATGGCTGCTCCTTGCCGCCCGCCGCATCGGCCAGCACGGCCAGCGCGCAGGACGCGATGCGGCTGGCCACCGAGTCCGAACGGCTGGTCAGCACGATGGGCACGCGCATGCCCAGCACCAGGCCCGCGCATTCGGCGTCGGCCATGTAGACCAGCTGCTTGTAGATCATGTTGCCGGCCTCCAGGCTGGGCACCAGCAGCACGTCGGGCTGGCCGGCCACATCGGAGACGATGCCCTTGTGATGCGCCGAGCGCAGCGAGATGGCGTTGTCGTAGGCCAGCGGCCCGTCGAGGATGGCGCCGCTGATCTGCCCCCGGTCGGCCATCTTGCACAGCGCGGCCGCGTCGATGGTGCCGGGAATGGCGGGGTTGACGGTCTCCACCGCCGAGAGCACGGCCACGCGCGGCCGGGCAATGCCGATGGCATGGGCCAGGTCGATGGCGTTCTGCGCAATGTCGCGCTTGTCCATCAGCGTAGGGAAGATGTTGACCACGCAGTCGGTCATCAGCAGCGGGCGCTCGAAGCCCGGCAGGTCCATCACGAACACATGGCTGGCGCGGCGGCTGCCGCGCAGGCCGGCCTCGCGCGCCACGGCAGCGCCCAGCAGCTCGTCGCTGTGCAGGCTGCCCTTCATCAGCGCGCGGGCCTGGCCGCTGCCGCACAGCGCCGCCGCCTGGCCTGCTGCCGCGCGCGGATCGTCGGCTGTGGAATGGATGGACGCGCCCGCCAGATCCAGCCCGGCCGACTGGGCCGCCGCCCGGATGCGTGCCTCGGGGCCCACCAGCAGCGGCGTGATCAGGCCCGCCTGCGCGGCCTGCATGGCGGCCTGCAGCGAGCCCGCATCACAGGGATAGGCCACGGCCACCGGAATGGGGCCTTGCGCCTTGGCCTGGTCGAGCAAGTGCTGGAGATGGGGGCGGTGCGTGGCGGGCGCATCGTCGGCGGCCACGGCAAGTGAAAGTGGGGGCATGGGAGAACTCCTGGCTGCAAGGCTGGAAACCCGCGTTGTGCGTGGAGAAGCCCGGGGGCAAGGCCCCGGGCCGTAAGCGCAGCCTGCGCAACCGGCGCGGCCCAGGCGCGAGACAGCGAGCAAGGGCCGCCCCGCCGCGAGGCTGTCGTCCCCCTTTCAGGGGGAAGGCGCGCAGCGCCTCAGGGGGTATCAGACGAAGTCTTTGTACTTTTCGAGGAAGCGCACGGGCTTGGCCAGCGCATCGCGGCGGAACGGGTCGCCCAGTTCGCGCGTGCACATCACCTCGATCACGCAGGTCTTGCCGTGGTTCATCTGCAGGTCGATGGCCTTTTGCAGCGCCGGGCCCACGTCCTCGATCTGGTCGACCACGATGCTCTCGGCGCCCATGGCGCTGGCAATCGCCGCGAAGCTCTCGCTTTCCAGTTCGCCGGCCACGAAGCGGCGGTTGTAGAAGTCCACCTGGTTCTTCTTCTCCGCGCCCCACTGGCGGTTGTGGAAGACCACGGCCGTGACGGGAATGTCATGGCGCACGGCGGTCATGATCTCCACCATGCTCATGCCCCAGGCGCCGTCGCCGGCGTAGGCGATGGCCGGGCGGTCGGGCGCCGCGCACTTGGCGCCGATGATGGTGGGCAGGGCATAGCCGCAGTTGCCGAAGCTCATGGGCGCGAAGAAGCTGCGCGGCTCGTCGAAGCGCAGGTAGCTGTTGGCCACGGAGTTGATGTTGCCGATGTCGGTGGAGACCATCACGCGCGGCGGCATGGCCTTTTCCAGCTCGCGCAGCACCTGGCGCGGGTGCAGGTACTGGCCGCCCGTGGGCGTGCGCTCGCCCTTGGCCTCTTCGATCATGTCCAGGCTGTAGGGGTCGCGCTCATGCGTCCACTCATCCAGCTCCTTCTCCCAGGCCGCCTTCTCGGTGGCGATGGTGTCGGCGCGCGCGGCCTTGGTGGCGTCGCAGGCCAGGGTCTGGCCCTGCAGGCGGCGGCCCAGCTCGCGTGCCACGGCCTTGGCGTCGCCGTGGATGCCCACCGAGATCTTCTTGACCAGGCCCAGGTTGGTGTGGTCGGCCTCGACCTGGATGATCTTGGCGTTCTTGGGCCAGTAGTCCATGCCGTGCTGGGGCAGGGTGCCGAAGGGGCCCATGCGCGAGCCCAGCGCGATCACCACGTCGGCCTGGGCGATGAGCTTCATCGCGGCCTTGGAGCCCTGGTAGCCCAGCGGGCCGGCCCACAGCGGGTGCTTGGCGGGGAAGGCGTCATTGCGCAGGTAGCCCGTGACCACGGGGGCGCCCAGGCGCTCGGCCAGCTGCCTGCACTCCTCGACCGCATCGCCCATGACCACGCCGCCGCCGGCCAGGATCACGGGGAACTTGGCCGTGGCCAGCAGTTCCGTGGCGGCCTGCAGGCTGTTTTCGCCGCCCGAGCCGCGCTCCACGCGCATGGGCTTGGGGATTTCGCACTGCACTTCGCCGTAGAAATAGTCGCGCGGAATGTTCAGCTGTGTGGGGCCCATCTCGGAGATGGCGCGGTCAAAGCAGCGGGCCGTGAACTCGGCCATGCGCTTGGGGTTGCAGACATGGCCCTGGTACTTGGTGAACTCCTGGAACATGGGCAGCTGATTGGCTTCCTGAAAGCCTCCCAGGCCCATGCCCATGGTGCCGGTCTCGGGCGTGATCATGACCACGGGGCTGTGGGCCCAGTAGGCGGCGGCGATGGCGGTCACGCAGTTGCTGATGCCGGGGCCGTTCTGGCCGATCACCACGCCATGGCGGCCCGAGACGCGCGCATAGCCGTCGGCCATGTGGGCGGCGCCCTGCTCGTGCACCACGGGGATCAGGCGGATGCCGGCGGGCGCGAAGATGTCCATGGCATCCATGAATGCCGAGCCCATGATGCCGAACATCTCCGTGACGCCGTTGGCCACGCAGGTCTCCACAAAGGCTTCGGAAGGGGTCATCTTCTGGACGCCTTCGACCACCGTACGATTGTTGGCTGCAGTCATGTTGTCTCCTTGAAAATGGAACTTAATGTTCCGAAAAAAGAAATTACGGCGCAAGTCTAGGACTGACTTCGCCTGGATGTCAAACAAATTTCTTTTTTCGGAACAAATTGACTCGAAAAATTGAAAAACATATGATGACCAACACCATGAACACCCGTGACCCCATCCCTGCCCGTATCGATGGCGACACGCCCAACCTGCGGCTGTTCGCCCTGCTGGAGGCCATTGCCCAGAAGAACGAGCCCTTCACGCTGCAGACCATGGTCGAGGAGACAGGCCTGCCCAAGCCCACCATGCACCGCATGCTCCAGCAGCTCGAGGGAGCGGGCATCCTGCAGCGCGAGGGCAATGGCCGGCACTACGGCACAGGCCGGCGCCTGATGCGGCTGGCCGAGAGCGTGCTGCTCAACAACACCACGCATGGCGCACGCCATGCGGTGCTGGCCCAGCTGGTGCGCGACATCGGCGAGAGCTGCAACATCACCGCCTTCTCGGGCAGCGAGGTGCTCTACCTGGACCGCGTGGAAACGCCCGCGCCGCTGCGCTTTTATCTGCACCCGGGCTCGCGCGTGCCGGCCCATTGCTCGGCCACGGGCAAGCTGTTCCTGAGCCAGATGGCGCCCGCGCAGCGCAGGCGGCTGCTGTCGGCCGTGCCGCTGGAAGGCTTCACGGCCAACACGCTGACGGCCTTTGACGCGCTGGACGCCGAACTGGACCAGGTGCGCGCCCAGGGCCATGCCTTCGACAACGAGGAATTCCTGCCCGGCCTGCTGTGCCTGGGCGTACTCGTGCCCTCCATCCAGGGCGGCCCCTCGAACATGGGGCTGGCCGTGCAGGCGCCCATCATGCGTTTCACGCGCGAGCGGGCGCTGTCCTTTCTTCCCCAACTGCGCGCGGCGGCCGAGGCGATTGCGCGCATCAACGACGAAGTCCCCCCGGGAGCCCCTGACGATGACTGAGCTGACCCTGATGCATCCCACGCGCACGCTGGCCGTGCGCGAGACCTTCGGCCTGGACACCGACATGCAGGTGCCGGCCTTTGCCGAGCGCAGCGAGCATGTGCCGGCCGTGGACCCGGCCTACCGCTTCAACCCGCAGGCCACGCTGGCCATCCTGGCGGGCTTTGCGCACAACCGGCGCGTGGTCATCCAGGGGCTGCACGGCACGGGCAAGTCCACCCACATCGAGCAGGTGGCGGCGCGGCTGAACTGGCCCTGCGTGCGCGTCAACCTCGACGGCCACATCAGCCGGCTGGACCTGGTGGGCAAGGACGCCATAGTGCTGCAGGAGGGCCGCCAGGTCACGCAGTTCCAGGAAGGCATCCTGCCCTGGGCACTGCAGCGGCCCGTGGCCCTGGTCTTCGATGAATACGACGCGGGCCGGCCCGACGTGATGTTCGTCATCCAGCGCGTGCTCGAACGCGAGGGCAGCTTCACCCTGCTGGACCAAAAGCGCGTGCTCCAGCCGCATGCGCAGTTCCGCCTCTTCGCCACCATGAACACCCTGGGCCAGGGCAACCTCAGCGGCCTGTACCACGGCACGCAGATGCTCAACCATGCCCAGCTCGACCGCTGGAACCTGGTCACCAGCCTGGACTACCTGGCGCCGGCCGAGGAAGCCGCCATCGTGCTGGCACGCGTGCCGCAGTTGGCCACGCCGCAGGGGCGCGAGCAGGTGGCCGCCATGGTGGCGCTGGCCGCGCTCACGCGCAAGGGCTTTGCCGTGGGCGACCTGTCGTTGCTGATGTCGCCGCGCACCGTCATCACCTGGGCCGAGAACGCGCAGATCTTCCATGACCTGCGGCTGGCCTTCGAGCTGTCCTTCCTCAACAAGTGCGAGCCGGCCGAGCGGGCCATCGTGGCCGAGTACTTCCAGCGCTGCTTCGGCCAGGAACTGGCGCTGCGCGACGAGCCCGCCCATGCCTGCTGAGGCATCCCCCTCGCTGGCGCGCATGGAGGCCTGGGGCGGCGCGCTGCTGCGCGCCATGGCGGGCGATGCCTCGCTGCAATGGAGCGGGCAGACGCTGTACCGGGGCACGGCGCCCGTGGTGCTGGCAGCGGCCCACCAATCCGATGTGCCAGCCCGATTGGCCGACCAGCGCGGCCTGCTCGACGGCGCCAGCCTGCGCCTTCGCCTGAGCGATGCCGCGCTGCACGCGCGGCACCTGCCCGGCGACCCGGTGGAGCGGCTGGTGTTCGAACTGCTGGAGCAGTTGCGCGTGGAAAGCCTGGCGCCCGAGGAATGGCCGGGCGCACGCGCCAACCTGCATGCGCGCTTTGTGCACTGGAGCCAAGCCTTTGCCGATTCGGGCCTGACCGAAAGCAGCCTGGGTATCCTGCTGTTCACTGTGGCGCTGACCGCCTGGAGCCGCCTGAGCGGCCATGAGCCGCCCGATGCCCTGGCCGACCTGGCCGAGGCCACGCGCGCCGGCCTGTCGGCGCAACTGGGCGCGCAGTGGGCCCTGCTGCGCCGCCACCGGCAGGACCAGCAGGCCTTCATTGCGCCGGCCCTGGCCATCAGCCGCTGGGTGGGCCAGGCCGTGCGGTCAGCCCAGGAAGAGGCGCCGCGCGGCGCTGCCGGGCCGCGCCGGCGGGGCAGCTTCGCGCTGCCGCTGCACTTTGAATCGCAAAGCCTGGATGCGCCGCCCGTGGCGCTCAGCGGCGACAGCCGCGCCTGGGCCGGCTCGGCCCACAGCTACCGCGTGTTCACGCGTGCCTATGACCGCGAGGCGCAGGCGGCCGAGCTGATCCGCGCAGCGCAACTGGCCGAGTTCCGCGGGCAGATGGATGAGGAACTGGCGCGCAGCGGCTTGCACGCGGGCCGGCTGGCCCGCCACCTGCAGCAGCGCCTGGCCGTGCCGCGCCACGACGGCTGGCAGTTCGGCCTGGAGGATGGACACCTGGATGCAAGCCGGCTGGCGCAACTGGTCAGCGATCCGCAGCAGCGCGCCATCTTCAGGAACGAGCTGCCGCACCCCGTCAGCGATGCGGCCGTGGCCATTTTGCTGGACTGCTCGGGCTCGATGAAGGCCCATGCGCGCCCGCTGTCCCTGCTGGTGGACCTGCTGGGCCGCGCGCTGTCCATGGCCGGCGTGCCGGTGGACGTGCTGGGCTTTTCCACCCAGGCCTGGAACGGCGGCCGCGCCCGCCGCGACTGGCAGCGCGCGGGCCAGCCCCACATCCCGGGCCGGCTCAACGAGCGGCTGCACATCGTCTTCAAGGACGCCGCCAAACCCTGGCGCCACGCCCGCCACGGCATTGCCGCGCTGCGCAGGCCCGACCTGTTTCGCGAGGGCGTGGACGGCGAGGCCGTGGAATGGGCCTGCGAGCGGCTGCTGGCGCGGCCCGCGCAGCGCCGCATCCTGCTCGTCATCTCGGACGGCTGCCCCATGGACACGGCCACGCACCAGGCCAACGACGAGCACTACCTGGACCAGCACCTGCGCCAGGTCATCGCCCGGCACGAGCGCGCGGGCGACGTGCAGATCCGCGCGCTGGGCGTGGGGCTGGACCTGGGCGTGTTCTACCGGCGCAGGCTGGCGATGGACCTGCGCGAGCAGATCGATGAAGCCCTGCTGACGGACGTGGCGGAGTTGATCTGCCGGCCGTGATGCCGGCCCTGGTGCCGGCCGTGGCGCCCTCCGTGATGTCCTCCACGATAGCGACTTCGCTCAGCCCCCATCCCGCCCGGGTGGGACTGCAGATCTAGCGGACCTGCGCGACAAAGTCGCTCACCAACTGCGCAAACTCCACGGGCATTTCCACGGCACTCAAATGCGCGGCGGGCAGCGACACCAGCTGCGCGCCCGGAATCTGCGCCTGCATGTCCTCGGACAGGGCAGGCGGCGTGGCCTCATCGCGACTGCCCGCAATGAGCAGCGCGGGGCAGGCGATGCGCCGATTGCTCTCGCGAAAATCGATGCCGCCCACGGCCGCACAGGCCGCCGCATAGGGCTTGGCCGCCAAAGCCTCCAGCCCTGCGCGCAAGGAGGCCACGCGGGCCGCCTGCCCGGTGCGGAACTCGGGGGTGAACCAGCGCTGCATGGCGCCGTCGGCAATCACCGCCACGCCCTGGTCGTGCACGGTGGCAATGCGCGCCTGCCAGCCTGCGCGCGCGGCCTCGTCGTAGTAGCTGGCCGAATTGGCGATGGTGATGCTGCGCACCAGCGCCGGATGGCGCACGGCCAGGGCCTGGGCCGTCATGCCGCCCATGGACAGGCCCACGAAGTGCACCGGCCCCTGGCCCAGCGCCTCGATCACGCCGGCTGCGTCGTCTGCCAGGTCGTTCATGTCGAAGGCCTCGCCGATGGCGGGCGAGCGGCCGTGGCCCCGGTGGTCGTAGCGCACCACGGTGAAGCGGTCTTCCAGCGCCTGGGCAACGCCGTCCCACATCTGGAGGTCACAACCGAGCGCGTGGCTCAGAACGAGGGCCGGGCCTTGGCCCTGCTGCACAACATGGAGTTTCGACATGGCGGTCACTGCTTGGGGAAAAGGCGATTATGGGATGGCCCATGCGGGCGGGCGGCTACGGATACCACGCATATCCGGCATCTCAGCCCCATAATCCCCAGCCATGCACGCCCTGCGCAACTCCGTCTCACTGGCCCGCCTGGTCATGGCGTGGTTCGCGTTGACGCTGGGCCTGGCCATTGCATCGCCCCTGGTGCACCCGCAGGCCATGGAACTGGTCTGCACGGCTGGCGGCAGCGTCAAGCTGGTCGTGGTCAACGGTGAAGAAGGGCAGGCGGTGTCTGCCCAGCATTCGCTGGACTGCCCGCTGTGCCTGGCGGTGACGCTGCCGCCCGCGCATGTCTCCCCCTCCTGGGCGCAACCGCAGCCGCTGGGCCGCGCGCTGCAGCCCATCGTCTCCGCCCGCATTGCCTCCCTGGTCGGCGCGCCGCTGCCGCCGCGTGGGCCTCCCTTGCTGCTGCTGATCGCCTGAGCCCTCGGCTGCTGTGCAGCGCTGTCCCGCGCTGTCTGGCCGCTGGCCTGTCTCAGAACATTGCCGCACCGGCCGGGCGCTGCCTTGGCGCTGCGGCTTCGCCAAGATTCCACGCAGGGAAGCCATGTTCCGTTCCGATTGCCATGTGGCGCCGCAGCGCGCCGCCGATTTTTCTTCGACCCTCCCATCCGTTGCTTGCGTTGCCCTGTCTCGCCGTGCCTGCCTTGGCGGCGGCCTGGCCGCACTGGCGCTGCTGGCCGGCTGCAAGCCCGCCACCGTGCCGTTCAAGGGCATCGACCTGACCGGCGCGCAGTACGGCCGGGACTTCCGCCTGCGCGATGCCGATGGTCGCGAGCGCACGCTGGCCGACTTCAAGGGCCAGGCCCTGATGGTCTTTTTCGGCTTCACCCAATGCCCCGATGTCTGCCCCACGGCGCTGACGCGCGCGTTGGAAATACGCGAGCTTCTGGGAGCCGACGGTGCCCGCCTGGCCGTGGCCTTCATCACCATCGATCCCGAGCGCGATACGGCCCAGGTGCTCAAGGCCTATGTGGGCGCCTTCGACCCCGGCTTTGTCGCGCTGCGCGGTGACGAGGCGCAGACGGCCGAGGTCGCCAGGGAATTCAAGGTCTTCTACAAGAAGGTGCCCACGGGGGCGTCCTACACCATGGACCACTCGGCCATCACCTATGTCTTCGATCCCGAGGGCCGGCTGCGCGTGGCGTTCCGCCATGAGCAGGACGCGCAGGACTGCGCGGCCGATCTGCGCCAGATCCTGGGGGCTGCATGAAGAGTTTTGCACTTTCTCTGGCCGGCGCCGCAGGCCTTTGCGCGGCATCCTCCGCCCTGGCCCAGGCAGAACCTGTTCTTGCGGATGTGGAGGTGCGCGCCCGCGGCGCCGCCGCCACGCCCGAGGCCCGCGCCGCGCAGGCCGTGCAGGCTGCGCGCGATGAACTGTCGCAGCGCGCAGGCGGCACGGCCGTCATCGATGCAGCCAGCTACGCGGCCGGGCGCGCCAGCACCGCCGCCGATGCACTGGCCTACGCGCCGGGCGTGCTCGCACAGACGCGCCACGGCCCGGAGACGCGGCTGTCCATCCGGGGCTCGGGCGTGCAGCGCGGCTACCTGATGCGCGGCATACAGCTGTACCAGGACGGCATACCGCTGAACCAGGCCGATGGCGCGGCGGACTTCCAGTCCATCGACCCCATGGCGGCCCAGCATGTCGAGGTCTGGCGTGGCGCCAATTCGCTGGAGTACGGCGCCAGCAGCCTGGGCGGCGCGATCAACTTTGTCTCGCCGACCGGGTTGACGGCGCCTGCCGCATCGCTGCGGCTGCAGGCCGGATCGTTCGGCCAGCGGCAGGCACAGGCCCAGCTGGCGGGCCGTGGCGAGCGGGTGGATGGCCTTCTGAACTTCAGCCGCAGCGAGCAGGACGGCTGGCGCGAACAGTCGGCCTGGCGCACGCAGCGCCTGTCCGGCAATGTGGGCCTGCAGCTCACCGATACGCTGGAGCTGCGCGCCTTCCTGTCCCATGTGGATGCCGACATGCAGATGCCCGGCAGCCTCACGCGCGCGGCCATGCTGGCCAATCCGCGCCAGGCCGCGCCCGGCTATGTGGCGCAGGACGCCGGCAACAACTACCGCCAGACGCGCGGCGCCCTGCGCATGGACTGGCAGCCGCGCGAAGGCCTGCGCTGGACCACTTCGCTGTTCGCGGCGCAGCGCGACCGCTTCCACCCCATGACCATGGGCATCGTCCAGCAGGACATGCGTGACACAGGCCTGGACTCGCGCCTGGTGGCCGAGCTGGGGCAGGGCGGTGGCCTCACGCGCAGGCTGGTGCTGGGCTTTTCCAGCGCGCAGCTCGATGGCGATGAATGGCGCTACACCAATGCGGGCGGCGCGGCCGGCACGCCCACGGGGCGCACGCGCGTGAAGGCGCAGCAGGACGTGGTCTATGGCGAATACAGCCACGGCCTGAGCACCCGCTGGACGCTGCAGGCCGGCCTGCAGTTCGTGCGCGCCCAGCGCCGCCAGGACAATCTGCTGGCGCCCGCCGCCAGCTACGACGTGGATTTCAGCCACACCTCGCCCAAGCTGGGCCTGCTGTTCGCGGCCACGCCCACGTCGCAGTGGTACGCCAACATCAGCGGCAGCTTCGAGGCACCGCCCATTGGCGAGCTGGTCTACCAGCCTTCGCTGCCGCTGGGGCGCGCGCAAAGCGCAACCACGGTGGAGGCCGGCTGGCGCGGCCACGGCGAGGTCCTGGCCTGGGACGCCGCCATCTACCACTCGCGCGTGCGCCGCGAACTGCTGGCGCTGACCGACGCCAGCGGCGCGGCCCTGGGCACCACCAATGCCGACCGCACCATCCACCAGGGGCTGGAGCTGTCCATGCAGGCACGGCTTGCGCCGCGCTGGTCGCTGCGCACCCAGTACCTCTACAGCGACCTGCGCTTTGACAACGACGCCGTCTACGGCCGCCGCCGCCTGGCCGGCATTCCACCGCACCTGTTGCGGGCCGAGCTGCAGTGGAAGGCCACGCAGCAGGTCACGGTCGCGCCCGGCCTGGAGTGGCTGCCCTCGCGCACCTGGGTGGACCATGCCAACACCGTGGCCTCCGATGGCTATGCGCTGCTCAACCTGCGCTTGAGCGGGGCGCTGGGCGATGGCTGGAGCTGGTTCGTCGAAGGCCGCAACCTGACCGACCGGCGCTATGCCGCGACCACGGCCGTACAGGCCAATGTGCGCGGCGTGGACGGTGCCTATTACTTTCCCGGAGATGGCCGGGCCGTGTACGCGGGCCTGAGCTGGCGCATGCCCTGAGGGGGCCGGGCGCAGCGCCGAAAGGCGCCGCTGCCATGGCGTGCGACCTGGCATGGAGTGCTCCTGCCTTGTGCTAAAAATGGGCCGGTCCATCCACCCCGATGCCCATCCAGCAAGTAGGAAAGGGACACCCGGCGCCATGAAGAGGCTTCTTTCCGACAAGGTGCTCCGGCGCCTGGTGCTCGGCAACCTGCTGGTGGCCGGCCTGCTGGGCCTGGCCACCTGGTTGAGCCTGCGCGCCAACCACCAGGCCGACCTGGACCTGGGCGTGGCCGTCACCCGGAACCAGGCCCGCAGCCTGAGCCTGGAACTGAACGCCGAGATGCGGCTGGTGGACAACGCCCTGGCCACCGTTGCGGGCCGCTACCGCAGCCGGAGTCTGGAGGGCTCGGACGTGGCGGCGCTGGCCCTCTATGAAATCCTGCAGGAGCAGCGCGCCCTCGTTCCCTTCGTCACGGCGCTGCGCGTCACCGACGCCAATGGCCAGGTCCTGCAGAGTGCGAACGAGGAGGAGCCGGCATTCTCCGTGGCCGAGCGAGGCTACTTCGACCGGGCGCGCAACACCGACCGCATGGTGGTCTCCGACCCGCTGGTCAGCCACTCCTTCAAGAAATGGGCCATCGTGCTGGCGCGGCGGCTGCAATCCGGCGACGGGGATTTCCAGGGCATCGTCTACGCGGTCGTCGCGGCCGAGCATTTCCAGTCGCTGTTCCGCCGCCAGGCCTTCGGGCCCGACAGCGCCATTGCGCTGCGTTCGGACAAGGATCTGCTGGTGGCCCGCTACGCGGCAGGCGATCCCCAGCCCATGGCCGGCATCGGCGGCTCGGAAGTCTCGGGCGAGTACCACCGGGCCCTGGCCGATGACCGGGAGCTTGGCTGGTACATCACGCCCACGCTGCTCGATGGCGTGGAGCGCATCACGGCCTACCAGCGCCTGGCCGGCTATCCGCTGACCGTCTTCACCGGCCTGGGCACGGAAAGCTACCTGGCGGGGTGGCGTGCATCGGCCTGGCGTGCCTGGGCGCTCACGGGCCTGAGCATCGCGCTGATCGCGCTGGGCTCGGTCAGCCTCTATCTGCTGCAGCAGCGCGAACGCGTGGCGCGCATCCGGCTCGCCGAGCTGCTGCGCCAGCAGGAACTGTTCATGGACAACGACCTCATCGGCATCGCCCGCCTGCGCGAGCGCCGGCTGCTGTGGACCAACCAGGCCCTGCAGCGCATGCTCAAGCGCCCGGCCGGCGAGCTGCTGGACCACTCGGCGCGCATCCTCTACCCGGACGAGGAAACCTACGAACGCTCCGGCGAGCTGGCCTATGGCGCACTGCGCTCCAGCGGCAAATGCCATGCCCAGATGCAGCTGCAGACCAGCGATGGCAGCCTGCTCTGGGTCGATGTCAGCGGCGCAGGCCTGGCCGATGGCGAATCGATATGGGTCTTCGTGGACATCGACGCCCTCAAGCGCGGCGAGCAGGTGGCCCAGCACCAGGCATTGCACGACGTGCTGACCGGCCTGGCCAATCGCCGCGCGCTGCAGGCGCGGCTGCAGCGCGCGCTGGCCCAGGCCAGCGGCCCCGGCCAACTGGCCGTCTGCTTCATGGACCTGGACGGCTTCAAGCAAGTCAACGACACCGAAGGTCACGACGCCGGCGATGAAGTGCTGCGCATCATCGCCCGCCGCCTCACCACCCAGGCCCGCGAAACCGACTGCGTCGCCCGCCTGGGCGGAGACGAATTCGTGCTGCTGCTGGACGAACTGGCCTCGGCCGACGACGCCCTGCAGATCATGCAGCGCTGCCTGGCCTCCATCCGCCAGCCCATCCGCCTGCACAGCGGCGCCACCGTGCAGGTCGGCGCCAGCATGGGCATCGCCCTCAATGCCTCCCGGGAAGATGCCACCCAGCTCCTGCAGCGCGCCGACGAGGCCATGTACGCGGCCAAGCGTGCGGGCAAGGGGCGGATTGTGGTGGCGGGCGGGTAGGGATTTGGGGGCTATGCCGCCGTTGTGATTGCGGCAGTTGTCCGGGCGAAAGGGGCCGTGGACTCAACAAGGCAAGGCCTTGAATGCCGAACCAAAAGTCACCGCCGGGGCGGTCACCAAAGGCCGGGGCGGCAGACCCGGCCTTTTCTTTTCTTGCATTCGTTTTTCAGCGCTCGGCCTTTTCAATCCATATCCGGATCCTCGTCGCAGCCCGAGCCATTGACGGAGCACATGGAGCCTATCTTGATTTTCCGCATGGGCTGCTTGGCCAGCCTTTCACAGCGCGACATTTGCTCGGCATACATATCGTCCATGTGCGTGCCGTCAATCATGATCACCCCATTGCGAATGATGGGCTTTGCCTGACCATCGGCAAGGGCGAAGGCCACTTTCCTGAGAAGAAAACCGGCATGGTGGCAAGGGCCCAGGGTCATGGCAATCCTGGCCATTTCAGGATCAGGAACGCGATTTTTGGCCTGCGTCAGGCTGTCCATCTTTTCCATGAAAGCCCCGTCGTTCTGCGCGATCTGTCCCACCAGCTTGGTCATGCCCGCCTGATTGCGCTTTTTCACAAGATCCGCGATCTGGTCCTCCAGGCGTCTTGCCGCAGCGGCATCACCGAATGCGGCCAGAGAGGCAGATAGTGCATCGTTCTCGGCCGCCGATACTCCGTTCGGCACATACAGTACAGCGCTCGCAGCCAGAAAGGCGGCCATGATCCGGCGAGTCCGGATTGCGCCTTGCGGCCGCAGGCGTCCTCCCAATGCAATGGTGTTCATGTTCTTTGAAGATGGATTGAAATGAAAAATCTCCATTGCGCAGGCGCAGTGGATAAGAGGGGCTTGGGCGGGAATGGCCAAGCCGCCGAACTCTATCTCAATATGCGAATGGATATCCAGGCATCAGCCGTTCAATTGCTTTGTCGCACCACCAGTTCATACCCCAGATCCAGGCTTGGCGATTCCCCGGCCTCTGCGCGCATCCATTGCCGCAGCATGCGCGCACTTTCGGTGCCGACGCGGCCAAGCGTGCGAGCAAGGGGCGGATTGTGGTGGCGGGTGGGTAGGGCTATGGAGGCCGTGCCGCTGCTGTGATCGGGGCAGTTGCCGGGGCAGGTGGGGCCTTGGGCTCAACAAGGCAAGACCTCGAATGCCGAGCCAAAAGACGACGCAAGGCCGTTGATGGCCCGTGTGCACACGCGTGCCCGGTTGAATGCGATGTCGCACAGCAGCGCGATGGCAAAGGCCAGATAGGCCATGTAGGCCAGGCCGATGTAGCTGCCAAACACAATGGTGTGAAGCCAGTCCTGTGCGAACAGATACAGCATGGCAGTCACAGCCGAGGCGGTCACCAGCACGATGGCGGGCAGTGCCAGCTGCAGCCCCGCCCGCCTGCGTCGCGCCGTCACGCCGGTCAGGGCCAGAAACACCAGCGCATTGGACGCAGTGAAGATCCTGAACTCCCGCACCAGGCTGGCCGTGGTTCGCATGCGCAAGCGGTGCCGTGGCTTGTCAACCCTTGCGCGGCGCCATGCCCAGCGTGGCCAGCAGTCCCGCGCAGGCGTCCTCCACCAGGTCCAGCACGTCCTCGAAACCCCGGTCGCCGCCGTAGTAGGGGTCGGGCACTTCGCGCGCGGTGTGCTCGGTGCAGAAGTCCGTCAGCCGCTGTACGCGGTGCCATTCGGACTCGGGGCAGATCCTGCGCGCTGCAGATTCGTTGGCGCCATCCATCACCAGCACCTGGTCGAATGCCGTGAAGTCCTCGGCCCGCAGCTGCCGCGCGCGCTGCTGCGAAAGGTCATAGCCGCGCCGTGCGGCATGGGCCTGGGAGCGGCGGTCGGGGGCCTCGCCCACGTGGTAGTCGTGCGTGCCTGCGGAGTCCACTTCGATGCGGTCAGCCAGGCCCGCGTCGGCCACCATTTTCTCGAGCACGCCGTGGGCCGTGGGGCTGCGGCAGATGTTCCCTGTGCAGACCATGAGGATTCTTTTCCTCTTTGTGGCTGGCCTGCTGCCAGCTGACCGTTCCCGAATCTGTTCCATAAACCTCCTTGTGGGTAACGGGCTTCACGACATCTCGATGGCCTGCGATGCCAAGGCGTTCGCCGGCATTTTCCACGCCCCGCACCTGATCTGCCGGGCCGCTTATGCTGCGCCCATGGTGGAACTGCTTTGTTTCTGGATGGCCCGGGTGGGTGCGGCCCTGCTGGAGTTGCGGTTGCTGCGCAGCAGCGACGGCGGCTTCAGGGTGATGCTCATCACGGCGGCCATCGTGGTCATCGTGTGCTTGGTGTTGCTGTCCTTTTACGCCTGAGCCCGCAGGTCGGGCACGGGCAGGCGCCCTGTCGGGCGGATTTCATGGTGCCGCGCCGCCGGCATGGGACGTGGCTGAACTCAATGCAGCGCCATCTTGCACGCCAGTGCGGATTCTTCGATCACGGCGGAATCGATGCATCAATCATGTGCGGCCCGGTGATCTTCTGCGACGGGATCCATACCAGATAGGACCTCCACATGCCCCGATCATTGCAGTACACAAGGTACTCGCCTGGGTCCAGGCGGCTCTCCCGGTATTGGAATTGCACGCAGCCGATAGCTTGGTTCTTGCCCAGCGCGATGGCGATGTCTCGGCTGAAATCAGTTCTCCACGGACCGGGATAGCGCTCGGTGAGCGGCACACTTTTCGGCGCAGGCACAAGGAAGGCCACGGCCAAAAACGCTGCGGCGATCACTGCCGCTGCTCTCAGTTTGTTGTTCATCTCTGTCTTGATCGGGCCTCTGCAGTCAAACAATGCGCAAGGACATGCCCGCCTTTTTGGGCAGCAGGGAGGGTTCGAACCCATAGCGGCGATAGAACTCCGGCGTGCCGTGGTCGGCCATGAGGCTGACATAGGCCGTGGGCAGGGCATTGCCGTGGATGTACTGCATCAGGCGCTGCATGATGAGGTGGCCCAGGCCCTTTTTCTGGTGCTCGGGGATGACGGCGATGTCCACGATTTCGAAGAAGCACCCGCCGTCTCCGATCACGCGGCCTATGCCAACCGGCGTTGCATCGGCATAGACGACCACGCTGAACAGGCCGTTTTTCAGGCCGATGGCGGCCGCCTCGGGCGACTTGCGGCTCAGGCCGGCAGCCAGCCGGATCTGGATGTAGTCCTGGACGGCGGGGACGTGGTCTTCAATGCGGTAGTTCATGGATGGTGAGGGCGCCAGGGGCATTTCGGAGGATCGGCGGAGCGCCATCATAGGCAGGCGTCTGCCGAGAGGGAGGGCGGATCGCCGTCCTCAGTCCCAGCGATCGATCGTGTAGGCCTGGGTCCATCCATTCGAGACGACTCGCAGCGATGCGGGATAGGCGTTGCCCTGGTCGCGCAGGTCGATGCCCACGGCAGAGCCTTCGGCCAGGCCGGCCATGGTGACTGCGTTGGAGTGCGCCTCCACCGTGGCGCGCACGCCGTGCAGCTCGGCGCGCAGCAGGCTGGGGAACAGCGCGGCACCCACGTTGCGGGTTTCGCGCGCGCCGTCCAGCAGCAAGATGATGCCGTCGCCCTGGTGCTTGAAGCGTTCGCCGTCATCGTCCCAGCGGGCCGGCAGCCGGGTGATACCCGCCACGCTGACCCAGCCTTCACTCAGGCCGAACTGGGCCGCGGGGGAGCCGCCGCTCCACACATACCAGGAGAACGGATGGTCCCACTGGAACAGGCGCGGCGCGTCTTCGTTCACCGCCGTGGTGATGCCGATGAAGGGGTTGGCCGTGGCGCGGATCTGTACCTCGATCTGCTCGGCCGTGGGGATGATGGTGCGCACGAATTTCTGCAGCGTCATGGTGATGGCGGGCGTGGCCATGCCTGACTTGGGCTGTGCGGCGCCCTTGGGCAGAACATGCGCAAAAAGACCGCTGCCCGTGCGTGGGGCGGGCTCGCGCCTGCGCGGCGTCCAGGTCTTGGGCACTTCCTCGAATCGGGCCATCCGGCGCGGCAGGGCAGGTGCCAGGCCCAGCTGCTCGAACACTTTCTCTGCCTGCGCAATGCCGCCGGCGGTGGGTGCCGCCTGCGGGCGCTGGTAGCGCAGCGGGTGCATTTTTGCGGCGAACGCGCGCGAGACGTCGGCGTAGCTCTTGCCCGCCGCGATGTCTTCCAGCAGCGTGCCGATCATGGAGCTGCGCGGATGGCAGAAGCCGGCCGGCGCCGAGGCAATGGCGCGCCAAAGAATGTTGTCGGCTGCCTGCGGGCTCCTGGCCTGGGCGCGGTCCGTGTGCAACTGGTGCAGGAACTCGGCCTGGCCCAGCACCCGTTCGGCGCTGTAGAGCTGGTCGGAACGCAGCAGCTGCAAGGCGGTGGCCACATGGGCGCTGTGGAAGTCGCCAAGGGCGCGCTCCATGGTGCTGAAGTCTTCACGCCTTTCCGCCATCTTCTGGCCTGCGGTCAGCAGCGTGCGCTTGAATTGCAGCGCCTGCGGCACCGTGACGTGCATGTGCGGATGCCCGCCCGCCTGGGGCCGGCCCCACACGGCAGGGGTGGCGAGGAAGACGCCACGCACGGTGGCGCGGCGCACGGCGGCGGCCATGGCCGCCACACCGGCACGGTGGATGCCGGGCGCATCATCGCCCCACAGCAGCGGCGTCTGGCGGCCGTCGGCCGCAAGGGTGACCAGGCCGCCAAAGCGGCGCACGAAATTCTGGCAGCAGCTGCAGGTATGGCGCTGGCGCAGTTCGGCAGGCAGGGCGGCCAGATAGTCGTCGAACAGGCCGGTGGCCGTGGTGTCGAAGACCTGGTCGCCGCCCTCCTTGAGTCTGGCCTCGAAGCGGGCCTGCAGGCCGTGGAGAAAATCTGCGTAGCTGTGTTCGTCGCCCGCGTTGTGGGCTGCGGCGTCCGGATTCCCTGCGTTCATATCCACCCTCATGCATCTGTCGAGGCGGCAATGATGCCCGACCGGCAAAGGTGGAATGCAAGGCAGATGGTTCTACCGCGCCATCACGGGACGCGGGGAACCCCTCCCCATGTTGATCTGACCGAGATCTCAGTGCAGCGCCACCATCAACTGCCCGTTCTCATTGCGCACCGCATGGGCGCGCACGGAGTGCTCGGGCGCCTCCAGGCATTCGCCGGTGGCCAGATCGAAGTGGTGCTTGTAGATGGGCGAGGCGACGACGACGCGCTCGCCCAGGCTGCCGACCAGGCCGCGCGCGAGCACGCTGGCGCCGCAGCGCGGGTCCACGTTGTCTATGGCGTAGAAGCGGTCTTCGCCAAGGCGAAAGACCGCCACATGCCGGCCTTCGACCAGGGCGCAGACCCCCGTGTCGGGGACGATGTCGCGGGTGGCGCAGACGGGCATCCACTGTTCTTGGGCGGGGTGTGTCATGGCGGTGCCTTGTCGGTGGTGTGGGTGCGGGCCGGGACCAGGCCTGGATCAGGCCAGGGCCTCGCTGCGCTCTTCGCTGCGCGCCGGGCGGATCTGGCCGCGCTCCTGCACGAAGACGATGTGCTCGTCGGGCTGGTCGCTGTTGATGAAGCTGCGAAAGCGCTGGCGCACTTCGGGCGTGGTGACGGCGGTCTTCCACTCGCACTGGTAGGTGTCCACCACATGCTGCATCTGGGCCTCGAGTTCGGCGCCCAGGCCCAGGCTGTCGTTGACCACCACGTCCTTGAGATAGTCCAGGCCGCCTTCCAGGTTCTCGCGCCAAGTGCTGGTGCGCTGCAGGCGGTCGGCCGTGCGCACGTAGAACATCAGGAAGCGGTCGATGAGCTGCAGCAGCCTGTCCTTGGACAGGTCGGAGGCGATCAGCTCGGCATGGCGCGGCTTCATGCCGCCGTTGCCGCAGACGTAGAGGTTCCAGCCCTTGTCGGTGGCGATCACACCCACGTCCTTGCCCTGGGCCTCGGCGCATTCGCGCGTGCATCCCGAGACGCCGAACTTGATCTTGTGCGGCGCGCGCAGGCCCTTGTAGCGGTTTTCCAGCTGCACGGCCAGGCCCACGCTGTCGTCCACGCCGTAGCGGCACCAGGTGGAGCCCACGCAGCTTTTGACGGTGCGCAGCGACTTGCCGTAGGCATGGCCGGACTCGAAGCCGGCCGCGATCAGCTCCTCCCAGATCAGCGGCAGCTGCTCCACGCGCGCGCCGAACAGGTCCACGCGGGCGCCGCCCGTGAGCTTGGTGTACAGGCCGTATTTCTTGGCCACCTGGCCGACGGCGATCAGGCCGTCTGGCGTGACTTCGCCGCCGGGCATGCGCGGCACCACGGAGTAGCTGCCGTCCTTCTGGATATTGCCCAGGTAGTAGTCGTTGCTGTCCTGCAGGCTGGCCAGCTGCGGCTGCAGCACGAATTCGTTCCAGCACGAGGCCAGGATGCTGGCCGCCAGCGGCTTGCAGACATCGCAGCCCAGGCCCTTGCCGTGGCGGTGCAGCAGCTCGTCGAAGGTCTTGATGCCGCCCACGCGCACCAGGTGGTACAGCTCCTGGCGCGAGTGCGGGAAATGCTCGCAGACATGGTTGTTGACGGCCATGCCGCGCCGGGCCATCTCGGCCTTCATGACCTGGGTGGCCAGGGGCACGCAGCCGCCGCAGGTGGCGCCGGCCTGGGTGCAGGACTTGAGCTCGGCCATGGTGCAGGCGCCTTCGCCCACGGCCGTGCAGATCTGCGCCTTGGTGACGTTGTTGCACGAGCAGATCTGCGCCGTGTCGGGCAGGGCGTCCACGCCCAGGCCGGGCTTGGCCTTGCCGTCGCTGGAGGGCAGGATGAGGAACTCGGGCTCCTCGGGCAGGGCGATGCTGTTGAGCGTCATCTGCAGCAGCGTGCCGTACTCATCGGCATTGCCCACCAGCACGGCGCCCAGCAGCTGGCGGCCGTCCTCGCTGACCACGATCTTCTTGTAGACCTGCTTGCGCTCGTCGATGAACTGGTAGTTGCGGCTGCGCGGCGTCTTGCCCTGGGCGTCGCCGATGCTGGCCACATCCACACCCATGAGCTTGAGCTTGGTGCTGAGATCGGCCCCGCCGAAGGCGGCCTCGGCCTCGCCCGCAATGTGGCGGGCCGCCACGCGCGCCATGTCGTAGCCGGGTGCCACCAAGCCGAAGGTCTGCTCGCGCCAGGAGGCGCATTCGCCAATGGCGTAGACGCTGCGGTCGCTGGTGCGGCAATGGTCGTCCACGGCCACGCCGCCGCGCGGGCCTATGGCCAGGGCGCATTGGCGCGCGATCTCGTCGCGCGGGCGGATACCGGCGGAGAAGACGATCATGTCGGTCTCCAGGTGCGTGCCGTCGGCAAACACCATGCGGTGGCGTGCCGTGGCGCCGTCGGTGATCTCCAGCGTATTGCGGCCCGTGTGCACCTGCACGCCCAGGTCCTCGATCTTGCTGCGCAGCACGCGGCCGCCGCCGTCGTCCACCTGCACGGCCATCAGGCGCGGGGCGAACTCCACCACATGGGTCTCCAGGCCCAGGTCGCGCAGGGCCTTGGCGCATTCCAGGCCCAGCAGGCCGCCGCCCACCACCACGCCGGTCCTGGAGCGTGCGGCCGAGGCCTGCATGGCCTCCAGATCCTCGATGGTGCGGTAGACAAAGCAGTGCGGCCGGTCGCGCCCCGGCACGGGCGGCACGAAGGGCGCCGAGCCTGTGGCCAGCACCAGCCGGTCGTAGGCGATGACTTCGCCATCGGCCGTGGTCACGGTGCGCTCGCGCCGCTCCACGGCTGCCGCCCTGGCCGCCAGGCGCAGCGTGAAGCCGCTGGCCTCGAAGAAGCCAGGCTCCACCAGGCTCAGGTCCTCGGCGCTTTTGCCGGAGAAGAATTCCGACAGGTGAACACGGTCGTAGGCGGCGCGCGGCTCCTCGCACAGCACGGTGACGTTCGCGTCTGCCACGCCCAGGGCATGGAGCTGCTCGAGAAATTTGTGGCCCACCATGCCGTGGCCGATCACAACGATGTTCATCTGGCGTCCTGCGTTGCGCATCCAGTGTTTTGCGGGCCGCAGGCCAGGGCCGGCGGGTCAGGGCAGCCAATGCAAGTGCCGTGCCAGCACCGCGGCGCGGTGCCTGCCCGTGGTGCACGCTGTCTGGTGCGCAGACAGCGTGCACCGCAATGCGCCCGCCGCACCGTGCAGGGGCGGGGTGCGCCGTGGTGGTGCGTCAAGTGCGATCAAGTGCGCCAGGTCCGCCAGGAACGCCCGGTGCGTCAGGCGCGAGGCAGCCCCTGCGCGCGGCTGCGCCAGGCCTCGGGCGCGCAACCGAATTGCGCAGCGAACCAGCGCGTGAAGGCGCTGTGGCTGGCATAGCCGAGCATGGACGCGATCTGGCCCACGCCGTAGTGGGGATGGTCCAGGTAGCGCAGGGCCAGCTCGTGGCGCACTTCGGTCAGCAGCTCGCTGAAGCTCAGGCCTTCGCGGTCCAGTTCGCGCTGCAGCGTGCGCAGGCTGCGCCCCATGCCCTGCGCCACGCCTGCGCAGGTGGCGTTGCCCGAGGGCAGCAGCAAGTAGATGACCCGGCGCGCCTGATGCCCCACGGAGGCGGCACGGTGGGCCGGCATGGCCTCCACCAGCCGCAGCGCATAGCGCGCCAGCGCGGGGTCGGCCAGCGGGTTGGGCTCGTCCAGGTCGGCGGCGCGGCAGGCGATGCCGTTGAACTCGGCGCCGAACGTGATGCGGCAGCGGAACATGCGGCGGTGTTCGGACAGGTCGGCCGGTGGCGCGTGGCTGAAGCTGACGCCCTGCGGCCGCCAGCGCTCGCGCAGCAATGCCTCGCACATGCGCCACAGCACGCCCATGGCCAGCTCCACGGACTGGCGCATGGCGCCGTGCAGGACGAAGTCCTCGCGCAGGATGACGATGTCCCCTGCATCCTCCAGGTGGATCAGCAGCGATTCGTTGACCAGGTGCATGTGCGCGACCAGCGTGTCCAGCGCATGGCGCAGCGTGGGCTGGTGCAGCAGCAGCAGGCTCACGGCGCCGAAGCTCGACAGCTGGCGGTGCCGGGCCATGCGCAGGCCCAGGGACTCGCAGCCCGTGGACTGGGCCGCGTCTTCCAGCAGGCGCGCGACGATGGCCACGTCGATCAGCTGGTCCTGCTCGCGCAGCAGCGCGGGCCGCAGGCCGGCCTGGCGCAGTGCCTTGTCGGGGTCGCCGCCCAGTTCGCGCATGACGTCCGAAAAATGGGTCAAGGCCGCCGCGCGCACCATGGTGACCATGCTTGCCCTCCTGTCAGTCCGTGGCCCGGTGGCACGAAATGCAAAGAGGATGGCATGGCTTGCATAGTCCGCGGAACCGGGTTTTCCTACATTGCAGAGACCGGCCCCACGCCGGGCGGACCGTGCCGCCACGGGCCTTCACAACAATGACAGGAGACAGGCATGCGCATAGAGCCCATGACATGCGCCATCGGCGCCGAATTGCTCGGCGTGCGGCTGGCCGACGCGGTGCGCGACGACGCGCTTTTCTCGGAGATCCGGGCGGCGCTGCTGCGCCACAAGGTGCTGTTCCTGCGCGACCAGGGCCTGGCGCGCGCCGAGCACGTGGCGTTTGCGCGGCGCTTCGGCGAGCTGGAGGACCATCCGGTGGCCGGCAGCGACCCCGAGCATCCGGGCCTGGTGCGCATCTACAGGACGCCCGAGCAGCCCAACGACCGCTACGAGAATTCCTGGCACTGCGACGCCACCTGGCGCGAGGCGCCGCCCATGGGCTGCGTGCTGCACTGAGTGGAATGCCCGCCCGTGGGCGGCGACACCCTGTGGGCCAACATGGCGCTGGCCTACGAACGCCTGCCGGACGCCGTCAAGGCGCTGATCGCGCCGCTGCGCGCGCGCCACAGCATCGAATGCACGTTCGGCGCGGCCATGCCCATCGAAAGGCGGCTGGCGCTCAAGGCCCAGTACCCCGATGCCGAGCATCCCGTGGTCCGCACCCATCCCGAGACCGGCGAGAAGGTGCTGTTCGTGAACGGCTTCACCACGCATTTCACCAATTTCCATACGCCCGCCAATGTGCGCGTGGGCCAGGACTTCACGCAGGGCGCCTCCGGCCTGCTGCAGTACCTGATCGGCCAGGCTGCCATTCCCGAGTACCAGGTGCGCTGGCGCTGGCGGGCGGGCAGCGTGGCGATCTGGGACAACCGCGCCACCCAGCACTACGCGGCCATGGACTACCCGCCCAGCCACCGAAAGATGGAGCGCGCGGGCATCGTCGGCACGCCGACCTTCTGAACCACGATCACGACACAAGGAGACACGCCATGAATTTTCTCGACGGCCACCTGTTCCCCGAAAACCAGCAGCCCCTGATCATCACGGCCGCGCCCTATGCGCCCTCGTGGCTGCCCTCGGACTTTCCCGGCGAGATCGCCGTGACCATGGACGAGCAGATCCAGAAGGCCGTGGACTGCTACAACGCCGGCGCCACCGTGCTGCACCTGCATGTGCGCGAGCTGGATGGCAAAGGCAGCAAGCGCCTGTCCAAGTTCAACGAGCTGATCGCCGGCGTGCGTGCGCGTGTGCCCGAGATGATCATCCAGGTGGGCGGATCGATCAGCTTTGCTCCCGAGACGGACGGCGCGGCCGCCAAGTGGCTGTCCGACGACACGCGCCACATGCTGGCCGAGCTGGAGCCCGTGCCCGACCAGGTCACGGTGACCATCAATACCTCGCAGATGAATTTCCTGGAGCAGTTCGATGCGCGCGACATACGCGGCACCTCCATGGAGGACCCGGCCGTCTTCAATGCCTACAGGGAGATGACCGTGCCCGCCCAGCCCGGCTGGGCCGAGGAGCACATCCGGCGCCTGTCGGCCGCCGGCATCCAGAGCGCCTTCCAGTGCTACAACATCAACAGCTTCGAGTCGGTGGAGCGGCTCATGCGCCGCGGCATCTACAAGGGCCCGCTGGTGATGAACTGGGTGGCGATTGGCGGCGGCATGGACGCGCCCAGCATCTACAGCCTGGCCAACTTCGTGCGCGCCGTGCCCGACGGCGCCGTGCTCACCGTGGAAAGCTCGGTGCTCAACGTGCTGCCCGTGAACATGATGGGCATTGCCATGGGCCTGCATGTGCGCTGCGGCACCGAGGACAACCTCTGGAACCAGCGCCGCACGGCCAAGATGGGCACGGTGGCGCAGATCGAGCAGCTGGTGCGCATCGCAGGCGAGTTCGGCCGCCCCATCGCCACGGCGCAACAGGCGCGGGAGATCTGCCGGATCGGCCAGTTCTACGGCACCGTGGACGAGACGCTGGCGGCCAACGGCTTCGCGCCCAACCGCAACGGCGGCCAGCAGGGATTTCTGCGCAAGGCCGCCTGAACCGGGAGCCCACGATGCAACGCATGCCCCCCTGGACTGCCATCGCCCTGGCCGCCTCGCTGCTGGCCGGTGGCGCCCACGCCTTCGGCGACAAGCCGGTCCGGCTCATCGTGCCGGCGCCGCCCGGCGGCACCATCGATGTGTTCGCGCGCATCATCAGCGACCAGCTGGCGCAGGAGATACGCCAGCCCGTCATCGTCGAGAACCGGCCTGGTGCCGGTGGCGCCATCGCCGTCAAGCACATGCTGTCCCAGCCGGCCGACGGCAGCACGCTGCTGGTGACGGTGACCAACATCCTCACCGAGGTGCCCCATGTGCTCAAGGTCGGCTTCGACCCCATGAAGGACGTGCGGCCCGTGGCGCAGATGGCGCGCTCGGTGATGCTGTTCATCGCCTCGCCGCAGTTTCCCGCGCGCGACGGGGCCGAGGCCATCGCCTACGTGAAGGCCCACCCGGGCACGCTGTCGTTCGCCTCGTACAGCCAGGGCACGGCCTCGCAGTACGCGGGCGCCATCCTCAACAGAAGAGCCCACCTGGACATGGAGCATGTTGCCTTCCCGGGCTCGGCGCCCGCGCTGGCCCAGGTCATGGGCAACCAGATCCCGCTGATGTTCGACGGATCGGTCACCTCCAAGCCGCTGATCGCGGGCGGCAAGGTCAGGCTGCTGGCCGTGGCCTACAAGAGCCGGCTGCCCGACTACCCGCAGGTGCCCACGCTGGCCGAGCTGGGCTATCCCGAGGTGGATTTCAGCAACTGGAGCGGCGTGTTCGCCTCGGCGCAGACGCCACGCCCGCTGCTGGAGAAGATCCACGGCGCGCTGGCCCGGGTCAACGCCCGCAAGGCCGTGCGCGAACGCTATGCGGGCACGGGCTTCGAGCCCGTCGAAGGCGATCGCTCGCTGGAGCAGATGTCCACCGACCTGCGCGCCGAGTTTGACCGCAATGCCGAGATCGTCCGGAACTTCGACATCCGGCTCAACTGATGCAGGGCGCCCCACCCAGGCGCGACACAAGGAGACTCCATGGCAAAGGCCATACGCTTTCATACCACCGGCGGCCCCGAGGTGCTCAGGCTGGAGCATGCCGAGGCCGGCGCGCCGGGACCCGGCCAGGCGCGCGTGCGCCACAGCTTCATCGCCGTCAACTTCATCGACATCTATTTCCGCACGGGCCGCTATCCGCTGGCCCTGCCCAACGGCCTGGGCTCGGACGCCGTGGGCGTGGTCGAGGCCGTGGGGGAGGGCGTGACCGAAGTGCGGCCCGGCGACCGCGTGGGCTACCTGATGGGCCCGCAGGGCGCCTACAGCGATGTGCGCGTGATGCCGGCCGAGGTGCTGATCCCGCTGCCCGACGGCATCAGCGACCGCACGGCGGCCACGCTGATGATGAAGGGCATGACGGCGCAGTACCTGTTCCGCCAGGTCCATCCGCTGCAGGGGGGCGAGACCATCCTCTACCACGCGGCGGCCGGCGGCGTGGGGCTGATCGCCTGCCAGTGGGCGCGTGCCCTGGGCGTGACCATGATCGGCACGGTGAGCACCGACGAGAAGGCCGCCGCCGCGCGCGCCAACGGCTGCGCCCACGTCATCGTGACCTCGCGCGAGAACACCGTCGCTCGCGTGATGGAGATCACGGGCGGCAAGGGCGTGCCCGTGGTCTATGACTCGGTGGGCAAGGACACCCTCATGGATTCGCTGGACTGCCTGCAGCCGCGCGGCCGGCTGATCAGCAACGGCACCTCGTCGGGCTCGGTGGTGGTGGACTCCCAGCTGCTGGCCTCCAAGGGATCGATCTGGATGACGCGGCCCGCGATGGTGCACTACATCCAGCCGCGCGCCCACATGCTGGAGATGGCGAGCGAGCTGTTCGACCATGTGCTGGCCGGGCGCATCGCCAGCGAGCCCCAGCAGAGCTTTGCGCTGGCCGATGCGGCCCAGGCGCACCGGGTGCTGGAGTCGCGCCGCACCACGGGCGCGACGGTGCTGATTCCCTGAGCGATGAACAGGAGACCTCCATGCCCCGTCTTCACCCTCCCTTCCCCGGCCTGTGCGCTTTCTGCGTGGCCGGCGCGGCCGCCGCCCAGGCGCCCACCTCGGTCACGCTGTTCGGCGTGATGGACGCCGGCATCAGCCGCTACAGCGTGCGCAGCGAATCCTGGGACGCGGGCCCCGCGCGCTCGGCGCGGCAAAGCACCTGGGCGCTGTCGCCTTCGGGCAACCTGGCCAGCCGCATCGGCATACGCGCCAGCGAGGACCTGGGCGGCGGCCTCATGGCCGGCCTGTGGCTGGAGGCGCCGGTGGCCAATGACACGGGCGGCGGCGCGCTCAACTTCGGGCGGCGCGCCACCATCAGCCTGTCCGGGCGCCTGGGCGAGCTGCGCATGGGGCGCGACCACACGCCTTCGTTTCTGAACGACTGGGCCTTCGACCCCTTCACCGTCAACGGCGTGGGCACCAACCTGATCGCCGTGGTCAACAGCAACCTGGCCATCGCCCGCGCGCTGGCCACGGGCGGCCTGCTGGGCGGCGGGCTGTCGGCGGGCACGGACACCTATCTGCGCGCAGGCAATTCCATCGGCTACTTCCTGCCGCCGGGCCTGGGCGGCGTCTACGGGCAGGCCATGTACGCCTTTCCCGAGAACAGCTCGAAGCGGGGGCGCTACGCGGGTGCCCGCATCGGCTGGGCCATGGGGGCGGCCGATGTGGCGCTTGGCTATGGCGAGAACACTCTGGGCACCTCGGGCGCCGGCGCGGAAAAGATCCGCTCGCTGAACCTGGGCGGCTCCTATGACTTCGGCCCGGTCAAGCTGTTTGGCGAATGGTCCGGCGTGCGCAACGAGCGGCGCGACGCCGGAACGATGGCCGCCATCAACGACCGCTACCTGGGCGTGCTGGCCGGCGTGAACATCCCCGTGGGCCAGGGGGCGCTGCGCGCCTCCTATGCACGTGTGCAGTTCAGGAACGGCCAGGGCCTGGCCGACGGCGATTCCTCGGTGAACAAGCTCGCCCTGGGCTATGTGCACCCGCTGTCCAAACGCACGGCGCTGTACGCCACGGTGTCGCGCATCGGCGTGGGCAACGGGCGCAACAACCCGGGCGTGATGGGCGTGACGCCGCTGGTGGTCAGCAACCCGGCCATCCTGCCCCAGCCCGGCTACCTGACCACGGGCGGCATGCAGCCGGCCGGGGCGCTCGGGCTGGACCTGGGCCTGCGGTTGATGTTCTGAACGGCCGCGCCAATAGCCGTGGCGTCCGGGTGCCCATCTTCGCCTGCGCTAATCTGCGCGGCATGAATGGATCTTCTGCATGGACCCTGGGTTGGCGCACCCTGTGGCGCGACCTGCGCGCGGGCGAGTTGCGCCTGTTGATCGTCGCCGTGATGCTGGCCGTGGCCGCGCTCAGTTCGGTGGGCTTTTTTGCCGACCGGCTGCAGGCGGGGCTGCAGCGCGATGCACGCCAGCTGCTGGGCGGCGACGTGGTCGTGGTCGGCGACAACCCCACGGCGCCGGCCTTTGCCGAGCGCGCACGCGCCGAAGGGCTGCAGGCCTTGGAGACATCCAGCTTCCCGACCATGGCGCGCGCCAGCGACGCGCAAGGCGGCATGAGCCGCCTGGTGGCGCTCAAGAGCGTGCCCGAAGGCTATCCGCTGCGCGGCAGCCTGCGCGTGGCCGATGCGCCCGGCGCGGCCGACCGGGCCACGCGCGAGATACCGGCGCGGGGCGAGGCCTGGGTCGATGCGCCGCTGCTGGAGTCGCTGGGCATAGGCGTGGGGGACATGCTGCTGCTGGGCGACGCCCAACTGCGCGTGGCGCGCATCATCTCCATCGAGCCCGACCGGGGCGCGGGCTTCATGAACTTTGCGCCGCGCGTGATGATCACCTCCGCCGACCTTGCCGCCACAGGCCTGGTGCAGCCGGCCAGCCGCATCACCTACCGCCTGGCCGTGGCCGGCGCGGGTGATGGCTCCGAGCCGGCCGTGCAGCGCTACCGCGTCTGGGCCGAGCAGCAGGCCAAGGCGCCCGGCGTGCATGGCGTGCGCGTGGAGTCGCTGGACAGCGGCCGCCCCGAGATGCGCCAGACGCTGGACCGCGCCGAGAAATTCCTGAGCCTGGTCGCCCTGCTGGCGGCGCTGCTGTCGGCCGTGGCCGTGGCCCTGGCTGCGCGCGGATTTGCCAACAGCCACCTCGACGCCTCGGCCATGCTGCGCGTGCTGGGCCAGAGCCAGCGGCGCATTGCAGGGGCCTATACGGTGGAGTTCGTACTGGTCGGACTGGCCTCCAGCGCCGCGGGCGTGCTGCTGGGCTGGGCCATCCACCATGTGTTCGTGCTGCTGCTGGCCGGGCTGGTGGAAACCGCCTTGCCCGCACCGGGCCTGTGGCCTGCGGCCTTCGGCGTGGGCATGGGGCTGACCCTGCTGCTGGCCTTTGGCCTGCCGCCCGTGCTGCAGCTGGCGCGCGTGCCGCCGCTGCGCGTCATGCGCCGCGACCTGGGCGCGCTCAAGCCTGCCTCGGTGGTGGTGCTGGCCGTGGGCGTGGCAGGCTTTGCGGCCTTGCTGCTGGCGGCCAGCCGCGACATCAAGCTGGGCCTGATCGCCGTGGGTGGCTTTGCCGTGGCCGTGCTGCTGTTCGCGGCCCTGGGCTGGCTGGCCGTGCAGGTGCTGCGCCGCCTGGTGCACGAGAGCACGGCGCCGCGCTGGCTGGTGCTGGCCACGCGCCAGATCGCCGCGCGCCCCGCCTATGCCGTGGTGCAGATCAGCAGCCTGGCCGTGGGGCTGCTGGCGCTCATGCTGCTGGTGCTGCTGCGCACCGACCTCATCGGCAGCTGGCGCCAGGCCACTCCGGCCAACGCGCCCAACCGCTTCGTCATCAACGTGCAGCCCGAGCAGGCCGACGGTTTCCGCGCGGCGCTGGACAAGGCTGGCGTCACCTCCTATGACTGGTTCCCCATGATCCGGGGGCGTCTGGTCACCGTCAACGGCAAGCCGGTCAGCCCCGACGACTTCAGCGAAGACCGCGCCAAGCGCCTGGTGGACCGGGAGTTCAACCTCTCCACCACGGCGCAGGCGCCCGCACACAACCTGATCACGGCGGGCACCTGGACGCCTGGCGCCAAGGGCGAGATCAGCGTGGAGGACGGCATTGCCGAGACCCTGGGCCTCAAGCTCGGCGACACGCTGGGCTTCGACGTGGGCGGCGTGCCCAGCGAGGCGCGCATCACCAGCCTGCGCAAGGTGGACTGGGGATCGATGCGTGCCAACTTCTTCGTGATCTATCCCGTGGACCACCTGGACGACGTGGCCGTCAGCTACCTGGCCGCCTACCGCGCGCCCGACGTGGCGGGCTTCGACAACGCCCTGGTGCGCGAGTTTCCCAACATCACCAACGTGGACCTGAGCACCACGCTGGCCCAGGTGCAACGCGTGCTGGACCAGGTGATACGCGCGGTGGAATTCCTCTTCGGCTTCACCCTGGCCGCCGGCCTGGTCGTGCTCTTCGCCGCCGTCACCGCCACGCGCGAGGAGCGCGCCCGCGAGTACGCCATCATGCGCGCCGTCGGTGCCCAGGCCCGGCTGCTGGCGCAGGTGCAGCGCGCCGAACTGGCTGGCGTGGGTCTGCTGGCGGGCTTCCTGGCCAGTTGCGCGGCGGGGGCGGTGGGCTGGGCCCTGGCGCGCTGGGTGTTCGAGTTCAACTGGACCGTGCCCTGGTGGGCTCCGCTGGCGGGGGCTGTTGCCGGGGCCTTGCTGGCCTGGATGGCGGGGTGGTGGGCGTTGCGGGAGGTGTTGAGGAGGCCTGTGATGGATACGTTGAGGCAGGTGGCTGAGTAGTTTGGGGCTAGGTCCGGGCCTGGTTTTTGACCCTGCCGGGTGGTTGTTTTTCGAGGCCGGGTTTCGGCCCGGCGGCCGACTCCCTTTCTTATCGCGCGATAAGAAAGGAAGCAAAGAAGCGCGCCCCAAACTGTCCACGACCCTTCGCTTCGCTGCGGGCGACCTGCGTTGGGCGGGATGCGGGGTGCGCCGTGAAACTCGTTACGCGCTGCGCGCTTCACTCAAACATCACGGCGAGTCAGATGACGAAGCAGCCCTGTCCTTCGGCAGGGCTGCCACCCCGCATCCCGCCCAACGCAGGCGTGGGCAGAAGGGGGAGGCTGGGGACAGCCAACAGCCAACAGCCAACAGCCAACAGCCAACAGCCAACAGCCAACAGCCAACAGCCAACAGCCAACAGCCAACAGCCAACAGCCA
>NZ_MYFL01000004.1:0-139603 GCF_002193035.1 Delftia sp. K82
CTTGCATTGTAGCACGTTTTTTAACGTTCTTGCAAAACCCTGGAAGCTTCACTTTCCAGACATTTGCATGTCATCGAGTGCAGGGGCGCAATTCTAGCACCAATCCTGGCGGATGACTGGCGTCATCCGCCAGGATTTTTTCAGGCCGTCGCCAGAGCCTGTTCCAGGGCATCGACGAAGAGGCTGGCCACGTCGCAGCCGGTCTGGTCGTAGATCTCCTGGAAGCAGGTGGGGCTGGTCACATTGATCTCGGTGATGCATTGCCCGATGACATCGACGCCCGCCAGCAGCAGTCCACGCTCCATGAGGATGGGACCGATCTCCTCGGCCATGGCCTTGTCGTGCTCGCTCAGTGGCTGGGCCACGCCCTTGCCGCCCGCTGCCAGGTTGCCACGCACTTCGTTGCCCTGGGGGATGCGTGCCAGGCAGTAGGGAACTGGCTTGCCTCCGATGACGAGCACACGCTTGTCGCCCTGGGTGATCTCAGGCAGGAACTTCTGCACCATGACGCTGCTGGCACCGCCCTGGTTCAGGGTTTCGATGATGCTGCCCAGGTTGCGGCCATCGGCGCCGACCCGGAAGATGCCCATGCCGCCCATGCCGTCCAGCGGCTTGAGGATGATGTCCTGGTGCTCTTCATGGAAGGCACGGATGTCCTGTGCACTGCGGGTGACCAGGGTGGGGCCGATGAATTGCGGGAATTCGAGGATGGCCAGCTTTTCCGGATGGTCGCGCAGCGCCCTGGGCTTGTTGAAGACCTTGGCGCCTTCACGCTCGGCCTGTTCGAGCAGGTGCGTGGAATAGAAGTATTCGGAATCGAAGGGCGGGTCCTTGCGCATGAGGATGGCGTCAAAGCCTGCCAGTTCAGCCAGCCCCTCCTGGGTTGTCTCGAACCACTGCTGCGCATCCCCCGTGAGTTGGATGTGCCGTACATGGGCGACGACCTTGCCGCCACGCTGCCAGGAAAGCTGCCTGGGTTCACAGGCCACGATGGAGTGGCCGCGCCGCTGTGCCTCCCTCATCATGGCGAAGGTGGTGTCCTTGTAGGTCTGGAACGATTCGAGCGGATCGGCAACGAAGAGGATTTGCATGGCTTGTGTGCGGAAGGCGGCGGCCCGTGCCTCGCCTATATATAGGAAGCAAAAGGGGGTGCCCGGGCCTGGGCCGCATGTCAGATGGCCCGTGCACGTCGGTAATGTTGCACAAATAGCGCCAGGCTGCCTGCGACCACGCCCCAAAACGCCGAGCCGACTCCGGCTATCACCACGCCGCTGAGCGTGACCAGGAAGGTGATCAGCGCCGCCTCCCGGTGCTCCTCTCCCTGCAGGGCCGTGGCCAGGCCGCTGCCGATGGAGCCCAGCAGGGCCAGCCCCGCAATGCAGACCACCAGTTCCCTGGGGAAGGCGGTGAGCAGCCCTGTGACCACGGCGCCGAAGATGCCGATGACTATATAGAAGAGGCCGCAGACGGCCGCCGCCGTATAGCGGCGTGATTTGTCCTCATGGGCCTCCGGCCCCATGCAGATGGCGGCGGTGATGGCGCTGAGGTTGAGTGCATATCCGCCAAAGGGGGCCAGCACCAGGGTGGCGATGCCGGTCATGCTGATGATGCGGGAGATGGGCAGGTTGTAGCCCGTGGCGCGGATGACGGCCACGCCGGGCAGGTTCTGCGAGGCCATGGTGACGACGAACAGGGGCAAGGCCAGGCTCACCAGGGCGGGCACGGAGAACTCGGGCATGGTGAAGACCGGCCAGGCAAGGCCTGCATGCACGGCAGACCATTGCATCTGGCCGGTGAGCGCCACCCAGGCGATGGAGACCGCCAGCGTGGCGATGACCGCATAGCGCGGTGCCAGGCGGCGCGACAGCAGATAGGTCAGCAGCATGACCAGCACCAGGGGCAGCGCGTGCCTGGCGGCGGCAAAGGCCTGCATGCCGAAGTTGGCCAGTACGCCCGCCAGGAGGGCGGCAGCGATTTCCATGGGAATGCGGTTCATGACGCGCTCGAACCAGCCTGTGGCACCCACCAGGATGATCAGCCCCGCGCTGATGATGAAGGCGCCGACGGCCTCGCCCATGGAAAAGCCTCCGGCAAGCCCCGCCGTGGCCAGCACGGCAGCGCCTGGCGTGGACCAGGCGACCATGACGGGCATGCGCAGTATCAGCGAGGGCAGCAAGGAGCACAGGCCCATGCCCAGCCCCAGCGCCCAGACCCAGGAGGTGATCTGCTCGGGTGTGGCATGGAAGGCCTGGGCGGCCTGGAAGACCAGGGCCACCGAGCTGGTGAAGCCCACGAGCACGGCCACGAAGCCGGCCGCAAAGGCGGAGGGACTCAAGTCACGGAGAAAGCGCATCGCGCGATTCTGTCACCACAGTCGCGGATCGTGCGATGCGCGGGCGACGCCTACAGCTCGATCTTGGAGCCCAGCTCCACCACGGAGTTGCTGGGCAGGTGCAGGAAGTCGGAGACACGGCTGGCGTTGCGGTGCATCTGGGCGAACAGCTTTTCGCGCCAGGGCGCCATGCGGTGGCTGATGCGCGGGATGATGACATCGCGCGACAAGAAGTAGCTGGTCTCCATGGCGTCGAGCTGGCAGCCCCGGGGGCGCAGCAGAGACAGCGCCGCCGGCACGTCGGGTTCGTTCTTGAAGCCGTAGTTGATGATGACCTGCCAGCAGTCGCTGCCCAGGGCCTCGATCTCGGTACGCTTGTCCAGGCCCACCCAGGGAATTTCGTGGTTGCGCACCGTGACGAAGATGTTCTGGCTGTGCAGCACCTTGTTGTGCTTGAGGTTGTGCAGCAGGGCGTTGGGCACGGTGCCAGGCTCGCCGGACAGGAAGACGGCCGTGCCCGGCACCCGCGCCGGGGGATGGCGCCAGACCGATTCGAGGAAGCTCTTGAGGTCGATGGCATCGGCCTGCAGCTTTTGGTGCAGCAGCTCGCGGCCCTTGCGCCAGGTCATCATCAGCGAGAACACCGTGCCGCCGATCAGCAGCGGGAACCAGCCGCCATCGAACAGCTTGAGCAGGTTGGACGAGAAGAAGGCCAGGTCCACCAGGAAGAAGAAGCCGGTGGCGGCAATGCACAGGGCCAGCGGGTAGTTCCAGCGGTAGCGGATCACGAAGAAGGTCAGCGTGGTGGTGATCAGCATGTCCAGCGTCACCGCAATGCCGTAGGCGGCCGCCAGGTTGCCGCTGGAGCGGAACAACACCACGGCCAGCGCAATCGCCACGAACAGGCTCCAGTTGACCAGGGGCATGTAGATCTGGCCGGCCTCGCGCACGCTGGTGTGGCGCACTTCCAGGCGCGGCAGATAGCCCAGCTGTATGACTTGGCGCGTGACGCTGAAGGCGCCCGTGATCAGGGCCTGCGAAGCGATGACCGTGGCCATGGTGGCCATCAGCACCAGGGGCAGCAGGGCCCAGGCCGGGGCCATCATGTAGAAGGGATTCTTCACGGCGGCCGGGTTGGCCAGCAGCAGCGCACCCTGGCCGAAGTAATTGAGCGTGAGGGCAGGCATGGCCACGGAGAACCAGGCCAGGCGGATGGGCTTCTTGCCGAAGTGGCCCAGGTCGGCGTAGAGCGCCTCCGCCCCGGTCACGCACAGCACGACGGCGCCCAGGATGATGAAGCTGGTGCCGGGGTTGTCCCAGATGAAGCGCACCGCGAAGTGCGGGCTGATGGCCGCCAGGATTTCCGGATGGCCGGCGATCTGGTGTATGCCCAGCGCGGCGATGGTGGCGAACCAGACCAGGGTGATGGGGCCGAAGAAGCGCCCTATCCCTGCCGTGCCATGCTTCTGGAACCAGAACAGCAGGAACAGGATGACCAGGGTCAGCGGGATCACCGCCTTGGTGAAGTGCGGGGACACCACCTCCAGGCCCTCGACGGCCGAAAGCACGGAGATGGCCGGCGTGATCACGCCGTCGCCATAGAACAGCGAGGTGCCGAAGATGCCGATGAGCAGCAGCACGCTGCGCAGGCGCGGCTTGTCCTTGACGGTCTGCGAGGCCAGGGCCAGCATGGCGACCAGGCCGCCTTCGCCGTTGTTGTCGGCGCGCAGCACCAGGACCACGTATTTGAGCGAGACGATGACCGTCAGCGTCCAGAACAGCAGCGACAGGACGCCGTAGATGTTCTCCTGGGTGAACGGCACATGGCCGGAGCCGAACACCTCCTTGACCGAATACAGCACGCTGGTGCCGATATCGCCATAGACCACGCCGATGGCGCCCAGGGTGAGCGCGGCCAACGAAGATTTGGTTTTCTGCACAGGTCTATGCGCCATCCCGTGGGGAGATGGCTTCAGTCAATTGAAATGCCGGCATTGTCCGCTGTCCTGATGACGAGCGCATCGGACAGCACCCCGATCAGTCGTAGATTTCCGCGTTGGGGTTGGTCGCCTCCAGCTCATAGCTGGCCGCCAGCATGGCGACCCGGGCCACCACGCCGTACATGTAGAAGCGATTGGGCATGCTGGCACCCGGGCGGGCGCCGATCTGGGGCAGCTGGGTGCTGTGCTGGAAGGCCAGCGGCACGAAGCCGGCACCGGGCGCGTTGAGGTTTTCGTCCACATCGCGCTCGGGGTGCATGCGGTAGAAGCCGCCGACCACGTAGCGGTCCATCATGTAGACCACGGGCTCGGCCACGGCGTTGTTCATGCGCTCCTGGGTGAGCACGCCTTCCTGGATGATCACGTCGTGCACGGTCTGCCCGTCCTTGATCATGCCCATCTTGTTGCGGCTCTTGCGCGGCAGCTCGGCCAGTTCCTTGGCGTCGCGCACGGTCATCACGCCCATGCCATAGGTGCCGTTGTCGGCCTTGACGATGGCAAACGGCTTTTCCTTGATGCCGTATTCCTTGTACTTGCGGCGCACCTTGGCCAGCAGCATATCGACCTGCTCGGCCAGGCCTTCCATGCCCACGCCATTGGCGAAGTCGATGCCTTCGCTGCGCCCGAACAGCGGGTTGATCAGCCAGGGATCGATGCCCAGCAGCTTGCCGAAGCGCTTGGCCACTTCCTCGTAGCTCTGGAAATGGCGGCTCTTGCGGCGCACGCTCCAGCCTGCATGCAGGGGCGGCAGCAGGTATTGCTCGTACAGCTCCTCGACGATGCCCGGCACGCCGGAGGACAGGTCGTTGTTGAGCAAGATGGTGCAGGGATCGAAATCCTTGAGGCCGATGCGGCGCTTGCTGCGGATCACCGGCTCCAGCGTCACCGTGTCGCCATGCGGCAGGGTGACGGTGGTGGTCTTCTTCACATCGGGGCTGATGGAGCCGATGCGCACGTTCAGACCGGCCATGTTGAAGATGCGCTTGAGCTGCACCACGTTGGCCAGGTAATGGGTGTTGCGCGTGTGGTTCTCGGGAATGATGAGCAGGTTGCGCGCTTCGGGGCAGATCTTCTCGATCGCCGCCATGGCCGCCTGCACGGCCAGCGGCAGCATTTCGTCGGTCAGGTTGTTCCAGCCGCCAGGAAACAGGTTGGTATCCACGGGCGCGAGCTTGAAGCCGGCGTTGCGGATGTCCACCGAGCAATAGAAAGGCGGCGTGTGTTCCATCCATTCGAGCCGGAACCAGCGCTCGATCGCCGGCATGGAGTCGAGGATGCGCTGCTCAAGCTCGTTGATCGGGCCTGTCAGGGCCGTGATGAGATGTGGAACCATAAAGACCCTCTGGGTACGGCGGTGGGGGGCAATTGTAGAGATTGGACCATGGTCTAAGTGTTTTCCCTAGTCTCTTCGGCATCATCGGCGCCAGAAAGCCGGGGAAAGCAGCGCCATGAAACTGAGGATTTCCAGGCGCCCCAGCAGCATGGCCAGGGTGCAGATCCAGGTCTGGAAGTCGGTGAGCACAGCATAGTTGGAGCTCGGCCCCAGCGCGCCCAGGCCCGGCCCCATGCAGTGCACGCTGGCCAGCACGGCGGAAAAGGCGGTCACCGGGTCCAGGTCGGTGAGCAGCAGCACCATGCTGAGCGTGATCACGGTGGCGCCATAGACCAGCATGAAGGCCAGCACCGAGAAGATCATGCGGTCGTCCACCACGCCGTTGCCCAGCCGCACGGGCTGCATGGCGCGCGGGTGCACGAGCCGCGTGAGCTCGCGCCGCGCCTGCTTGAGCAGGATGAGCATGCGCACCATCTTGATGCCGCCACCCGTGGAGCCCGCGCTGGTGGCCACGCCCGACAGCAGCAGCATGAGCACGGGCGCGAAGACGGGCCAGCTCAGGTAGTCGACGGTGGTGAAGCCCGTGGTCGTGGCCACCGAGACCACGTGGAAGATGCCATAGCGCAGCGCCTCGACAGGCCCGTACACGCCCTTGGCCCACAGCAGCAGCGCGACGATGAGCCCGCCGCCCAGCAGCACGGCCAGCGTGGCGCGCATTTCGGGGTCGCGCCAGAAGCCGTCCCAGCGGCCCTTGCGCATGGCCACGAAGTACAGCGCGAAGTTGCAGCTGGCCAGCAGCATGAAGACCAGGGCGATCAGCTCGATCAGCGGCGAGTCGAAGTAGGCGAAGCTGGCGTCGTGCGAGGACAGGCCACCCAGGCTCACCGTGGCGAACATGTGCATCAGCGCATCCAGCGGCTCCATGCCCGCGGCCCAGAAGGCCAGTGCACAGGCCAGCGAGAACACGCCGTAGACGCCCCACAGGCCCTTGGCGGTCTCGGTCATGCGCGGCGTCAGCTTGGTGTCCTTGATGGGGCCGGCGGCCTCGGCGCGGAACAGCTGGGCACCGCCCACGCCCAGCAGCGGCAGGATGGCCACGGCCAGGATCAGGATGCCCATGCCGCCCAGCCATTGCAGGAAAGTGCGCCAGACGTTGATGGACACGGGCAATGCATCCAGCCCCGTGAGCACGGTGGCGCCCGTCGTCGTCAGGCCCGAGACGGCCTCGAAATAGGCGTGGGTGAAGCTGATGCTCAGGCCCACATGGCCCAGGCCCAGCACCAGGGGCAGCATGGCGCACAGCGGCAGCACCACCCAGACCAGGGTGACGAGGATGACGCCGTGGCGCGGCTGCAGCTCGCGCCGGAAATGGTCCAGGCCTACCCACAGCGACAGCCCCGCCGCCGCCGTGATGCCGATGGCCCAGGGGTAGATGCGCCAGATGCCGTCGTCGGCAAACCAGGACACGGCAAAGGGCAGCAGCATGGACAGCGCGAACATGACCATGAGCATGCCAAGCACGCGCAGGACGGGGAACAGGTCGCGCATGGGTATGGGCTCAGAAGAAGGTGGCGCTGACGCGGAACAGGTTTTCCACGTCCCGCACCAGCCGCTTGTGGGGCAGGAAGAAGACCACGTGGTCGCCGCTCTCGATCACGGTGTTGCCGCGCGGGATGATGACCTCGGGCTCGGCGCCGGCCGCGATCTCGTCGGCCGGCACGCCTTCGGGAATGCCGCGCACGATGAGGCCGATGTGCGCATCCTCGGGCACGCGCAGGTCCTCGACCTTGCGGCCGACCACGCGCGAGCTCTTGCGGTCGCCGCGCGCCACGATCTCCAGCGCCTCGGCCACGCCCCGGCGCAGGCTGTGCACGGCCTGCACGTCGCCGCGGCGCACATAGGCCAGCAGCTCGCCGAGCATGGCCTGGGCCGGCGACAGCGCAATGTCGATCTGCGTGCCGTGCATCAGGTCGGCATAGGCGCGGCGCGTGATCAGCGAGAGCACGCGGCGCGCGCCCATGCGCTTGCCCAGCAGGCTGGCCATGATGTTGTTTTCGTCGTCGTCGGTGAGGGCCAGGAACAGGTCCACGTCCTCCACGCTTTCATCGGCCAGCAGGTCCTCGTCGGTGGCATCGCCGTGCAGCACCAGCACCTCGGCCGGCAGCAGCGAGGCCAGGTCCTGGCAGCGCTGCTCGTCGGGCTCGATGATCTTGATGTGAAAGCGGCCCGGCACGCGCGACAGCTGCAGCGCCAGGCGCAGGCTGACCTGGTCGCCACCGGCGATCATGATGCGGTAGACAGGGCGCGAAGGCCGGCCCGCGGGCTGGTGGATGGCGCGCAGCACCTCGGCCACATGCTCGCGCGCGGCCAGGATGAAGACCTCGTCGCCGGGCTCGATGCGGGTGTTGCCGTCGCAGCGCACGAAGCGGTCGGGCTCCTCCAGGAAACGCCGGTAGATGGCCACGATGCGCATGGCCAGCTCGGGCATGCAGTCGCGCAGCTCGCCGATGTGCTTGCCGACGGCGGGGGCGCCGTCGCGCGCACGCACCGAGGCCAGCGCGGCGCGTCCGCCCGCGAAGGCGCGCACCTGCATGGCTTCGGGGAACTCGATGAGCTTGCTGATGTAGTTGGTCAGCGATTCCTCGGGGCAGATGATGCGGTCCACGCCGAAGCCTTCCTTGCCCAGCAGCGTCTCGTCATCGCCAAAGCCCGAGGAGCGCACGCGCGCGATGCGGGTGGGAATCTCGAACAGCACCTGGGCCAGCTTGCAGCACACCAGGTTGGTTTCGTCGAGCGCGGCGCAGGCGATCAGCAGGTCCGTGTCCTTGGCTCCGGCCTCGGCCAGCACCTGGGGATCGATCCCGTTGCCCACGACGCCGCGCAGGTCGAACCGCGACTCCAGCTCGCGCAGGCGACGCGCATCGGTGTCGATCACCGTGATGTCGTTGCGTTCGGACACCAGGCTTTCGGCCACGCTGTAGCCCACACGGCCGGCGCCAAGAATGATGATTTTCATGGGTTCATTGCGGTGCTGCGGTGCCGGCGCGGGGCGTCCCGGCGCGGGGCGTCCCGGCCGGGTGCCTGCCGGCGCGCAGCACGGTCCGGTCAGGTGCGGACTTCGCCTTCACCCAGCACCACGTATTTGAGCGAGGTGAGACCTTCGATGCCCACAGGACCGCGCGCATGGAACTTGTCGGTGCTGATGCCGATTTCCGCGCCCAGGCCGTACTCGAAGCCATCGGCAAAGCGCGTGCTGGCATTGACCATGACGCTGGCCGAGTCCACCTCGCGCAGAAAGCGCTGGGCATGCATGTGGTCGCGCGTGAGGATGGCATCCGTGTGGTGGCTGGAGTAGCGGTTGATGTGGGCGATGGCTTCGTCCACACCCGCGACGATCTTGACGCTGATGATGGGCGCCAGGTATTCCTCGCTCCAGTCCTGCTCGGTGGCCTCGGCCAGCTGGGCACCGGCCACGGACTTCAGGATGGCCAGCGATTCGGGGCAGCCGCGCATCTCGACCCCCTTGGCGGCGTAGATGGCGCCGATCTGCGGCAGGAACTCGGCGGCCACGCCGCGCGCCACCAGCAGGCTCTCGCTGGCGTTGCAGGGGCTGTACTTGTTGGTCTTGGCGTTGTCGGCCACCTTGACGGCCATGGCGATGTCGCAGGGATCATCGACATAGGTGTGGCAATTGCCGTCCAGGTGCTTGATGACGGGCACCTTGGCCTCGCGGCTGATGCGCTCGATCAGGCCCTTGCCGCCGCGCGGGATGATGACGTCCACGTAGTCGGGCATGGAGATGAGCTGGCCCACGGCCTCGCGGTCCGTGGTCTGCACCAGCTGCACGCCGTGCTCGGGCAGGCCGGCCTCGGCCAGCGCCCGGGCCACGAGGGCGGCCAGTGCCTTGTTGGAGTCGATGGCTTCCGAGCCGCCGCGCAGGATGCAGGCGTTGCCGCTCTTGATGCTGAGGCTGGCCGCCTCGATGGTCACGTTGGGGCGGCTTTCGTAGATCATGCCGAACACGCCGATGGGCACGCGCATCTGGCCCACGCGGATGCCGCTGGGCATTTGCTTCATGCCGATGATCTCGCCGATCACGTCGGCCATGGATGCCAGCTGTTCGCAGCCCTGGGCACAGGTTTCAAGCACCTTGGGCGTCAGGCGCAGGCGGTCCACCATGGGAGCGGACAGGCCGTTGGCCACGGCGCGGTCGAGGTCACGGGCGTTGTCGGTCTGCAACGGCTCCACGTTCTCCCGCAGCAGGCGCGCCAGCGCCAGCAGGGCGCGGCTTTTGACGGCAGCCGAGGCTCGGGCCATCTGGGCGGAGGCCACTTTGGCCTGAACGCCCAGGTTGTGGGTGTATTCGACGATATTGAGCGCGTTCATTCCGAGATTCTCGCCGAGTTGCGCCCATTTGCGCACCGGGACCGGGCATGCCCCGCGCCGACATGCGGCTGCGACGCGGCCAGGAAGCGTCTGCGCACGCCCGCCAGAGGGCAAACCCCGCGTTGCGGCGGCCGGCAGGATGTCGCGGCCACCCTACACTGCTGCCCAGTACGCAGAGGTTTTCCCGCCATGTCCACCAGCCACGACACTCTTCTCGCCGCCCAGCAGCTCGCCCAGCTGCACGCCGGCTTCGCCCAACTGGCACAGCAGCAGCTGTCGGCCGCCGTGCTCGGACAGCAGGCCAGGGCCTCATCGGAGTTGCTGCAGGCCCTGCCGCCGCGCTACGGCGAAGTGCTGCTCAATCTGTTGGACCGACTGGAGTCCAGCGCGCTGTTCAGCGAGGAAAGCTGCTCCTTCAGCCAGAAGGACCTGCTGGACAATCTTGAGACCTGGGCCACCAAGGCCCAGGCGCAGCTGGAAAAGACGCGCTAGGAACGGTACGTCAGCCCTTGGCGCCGGCCTGGGCCAGGTCCACGGCCAGGCGGCGCAGGGCCTGCCAGCCGTCGCGCGGCCAGCCTTCGAAGGCCAGGCCCTTGACGATGCCGTCCACCGCGTGGGCCGATTGCAGCAGGCGCGCGGCCTGGGCGTCGGTGATGCGCGGCAGCAGGCGCTCGAACAAGCGTTCCTTGACGCCCCAGATGCGCTGGGCGCGCAGCGCCATCGGCAGGGGCTGGCCTGCGGCCATGGCGTCCCTCACGCGGCAGATGGCGCGGATGTCCTCGGCCAGGGTCCAGTGCACCAGCACCTCGGCCGTGCCTTCGGCCTGCAGGCCATCGAGCATGCGCGAGACGCGCGCCAGCTGCCCGCCCAGCACGGCCTCCGACAGCTTGAACACGTCGTAGCGCGCCACATTGAGCACGGCCTGCTCGACCTGGGCCTGGCTCAGTTCACCCTCGGGATGCAACAGCGCCAGCTTCTGGATTTCCTGGTGCGCGGCCAGCAGGTTGCCTTCGACGCGGTCGGCAAAGAACTGCAGCGTGCGCTGCCCTTCCTCGCCGGGTGCGACGCGCTGGCCCTGGGCCGCCAGCCGCTGGGCAATCCAGGCCGGCAACTGGGCGCGCTCAATGGGATCGATCTGCAGCGTCATGCCCTGGGCCTCCAGCGCGCTGAACCAGGCCCCCGTCTTGGTGGCCTTGTCCAGGCGCGGCAGCAGGACCAGGGTGAGCGTGCTGTCGTTGCCCCGCGCGGACTCGGCGATCTGCTGCAGCGCGGCGCCGCCGTCCTTGCCGGGCTTGCCCGAGGGAATGCGGATCTCGACGATCTGCCGGTCGGCGAACAGCGACAGCGAGCCACCGGCCGCCAGCACGGCGCTCCAGTCGAAATGCGCGCCGGCGACGGTATAGCTACTGCGCTCGGTATAGCCGGCCGCGCGCGCCGCGGCGCGGATGGCATCGGCCGCCTCCTGCTGCTGCAGCGGCTCGTCGCCGTGCAGCACATAGAGCGAGCGCAGGCCCTTGGCCAGATGGCCGCCGAGCTGGTTCAGGGCAAGCTGCATGGAACTCAGGTCAGGCTCTTGACGGCGGCCAGGCGGCGCAGCAACTGCTGCACGATGTCGGTGCGCATGTCCTTGTAGAGCATGGCTTCCTCGGCTTCCTTGGACAGCGCGTTGGTTTCGTTGTACGTCACATCGCGCTGCTGCAGGATTTCGGTCTCGGGAATCGGCTCGTCGCCATTGGGCGTGCGCAGCTTGAAGCGCACGCGCAGGCGCAGCTGCAACTCGCGCACCTGGCCCAGGGCGTTCATGCCGACGATGACCCGCTCCTGCCGCTCGCTGACGATCTGGAAGATTGCTTCGGCATCGTCGGGCGATGCCGGATCGCGCAGCACGGTCAGCTTGTCGCTGGCACTGGCCAGATTGCGCGACAGCTCCCGCGCTACCGGAGAGCCCCGGCCCGCCTGGATGTAGAGAGAGCGGAACACGAAGGTCGGCACCCCCCGCAGGCGAAAGCCGCAGGCCCCCAGCAGCGGAGCCAGGGCCAGGGCGGTGAGCAGGGTACGTTTTTGCATATCAGTTCTCCAAGGCGCTTGCGCCACTCACAGCCCTTGCAACGGTCGCGCCCAAAGCGAGGGACACCGAGCAAGGGCCGCCCCGCAGCGAGGGTGTCGTCCCCCCCGCGAAGCGAGAGGGGGAAGGCGCGCAGCGCCTCAGGGGGCATGCCATGGCCTAGACCACGACGTTGACCAGGCGGCCAGGCACCACGATCACCTTCTTGGGCACGGCACCGTTGGTGAACTTCTGGCATTCCTCGTTGGCCAGGGCGGTGCGCTCGATCTCGGCCTTGTCGGCCGTCGAGGACACCAGGATGGCCCCGCGCAGCTTGCCGTTGACCTGCAGCACCAGAGAGATCTCGTCCTGCACCAGTGCCTGCGGATCGACCTGGGGCCAGGGCGCATCCAGCACGTCGCCCAGGTGGGCGGCGTAGCCCAGCTCGCTCCACAGCGCATGGGCCAGGTGGGGCGTGGCCGGGTAGAGCACGCGCAGCAGGATGCCGAAGCCTTCGATCAGCGCCACCTGGGCGCCCGCGTCGTCGAAGGACTTGAAGTCCTCCAGCGCGTTGATCATCTTCATGGCGCCCGAGACCACGGTGTTGTACTGCATGCGCTGGTAGTCGTATTCCACCTGCTTGAGCACGGTGTGGATCTCCAGGCGCAGGGACTTGGCGGCCTTGCCGAACTCCACGTCGTCCAGCGACTTGGCGCCGGCCACGCTTTGCACGGCACCGGCCATGTCCATCTGCGACAGTTTGGCGCCGAAGTTGTAGACGCGGCGCAGGAAGCGGTAGCTGCCTTCGACGGCGGCATCGTTCCACTCCAGCGTCAGCTCGGGCGGCGCGGTGAACATGGTGTACAGGCGCGCGGTGTCGGCGCCGTACTTCTCGATCAGCTCCTGCGGATCGATGCCGTTGTTCTTGGACTTGGACATGGTGCCCACGCCCTCGTAGTCGATGTCCGTGCCCACGGGCAGCAGGCCATCGGCGCTGTCCACCTCGGCCTTGAGCTTGGCGCCCACGATCTTGCCGGTCTCGTCGAACACATGCTCGACATCCTTGGGCCAGAAGTACTCCTTGGCACCCTTGGCCGTGCGGCGGCTGTAGATGTGGTTGAGCACCATGCCCTGGGTCAGCAGCTTGGTGAAGGGCTCATCGACCTTGACCAGGCCCAGGTCACGCATGACCTTGGTCCAGAAGCGCGCGTACAGCAGGTGCAGGATGGCGTGCTCGATGCCGCCGATGTACTGGTCCATGCCGCTGCCGCCGGTGGCGGCATTCTGGTCCCGCATCCAGTACTCGGCACCTTCCGCCACCATCTGCTCGCTGTTCCTGGCGTCGCAATAGCGCATGAAGTACCAGGACGAGTCCACGAAGGTGTCCATAGTGTCGGTCTCGCGGCGCGCGCTCTTGCCGCAGCAGGGGCAGACCACGCCGGCGTGGAAGGCTTCGCTCTTGATCAGGGGGTTGCCCGAGCCATCGGGAACCAGGTCCTGGGGCAGGACCACGGGCAGGTCCTTGGCGGGCACGGGCTGGGCGCCGCAGTCCTCGCAGTGGATGATGGGGATCGGCGTGCCCCAGTAGCGCTGGCGGCTCACGCCCCAGTCGCGCAGGCGCCAGGTGGTTTTCTTCTCGCCAAGGCCCTTGGCGGCCAGCAGTTCGGCCACCTTGTCCACGGCCGCCACATGGGGCAGGCCGTCGAGTTCGCCGGATTCGATGCAGACAGCGCGCTGCTTGTCGCCGTACCAGTCGGCCCATGCCTCGGTGCTGAAGGTCTCGCCTTCGGCCGCGATGACCTGGCGGATGGCGATGCCGTACTTCTTCGCAAAGGCGAAGTCACGCTCGTCATGTGCGGGCACGCCCATGACGGCGCCGTCGCCGTAGCTCATGAGCACGTAGTTGCCAACCCAGACCTCGACCTGGGCGCCCGTCAGCGGATGCGTGACGAACAGGCCCGTGGGCAGGCCTTCCTTTTCCTTGACCGCGAGTTCGGCCTCGGTGGTGCCGCCCTTCTTGCACTCTTCGATGAAAGCGGCCAGCTTGGGGCTCGTGGCGGCGGCGTGCAGGGCCAGCGGATGCTCGGGCGCCACGGCGCAGAACGTCACGCCCATGATGGTGTCGGCACGCGTGGTGAACACGTACAGGCGGCCGTCCTGGATGGGCTGGCCGTCGGCGCCACGGATGTCGTGGGTGAACGCAAAGCGCACGCCGGAGCTCTTGCCGATCCAGTTTTCCTGCATCAGGCGGACTTTTTCAGGCCAGCCGGTCAGCGTGGCCTTGTCGCCGCCCACCTGGACATGGTCCAGCAGCTCCTGGGCGTAGTCGGTGATCTTCAGGTAGTAGCCGGGGATTTCGCGCTTTTCGACCGGCGCACCCGTGCGCCAGCCGCGGCCGTCGATGACCTGCTCGTTGGCCAGCACGGTCTGGTCCACCGGGTCCCAGTTCACGACCTGGGTCTTGCGGTAGGCAATGCCCTTTTCCAGCATCTTCAGGAACAGCCACTGATTCCACTTGTAGTAGTCGGGGTCGCAGGTGGCGATCTCGCGGCTCCAGTCGATGGCGAGCCCCATCGCCTGCATCTGCTTTTTCATGTAGGCGATGTTGTCGTAGGTCCACTGCGCGGGCGGCACCTTGTTCTTGAGCGCAGCGTTCTCGGCCGGCAGGCCGAAGGCGTCCCAGCCCATGGGCATGAGGACGTTGTAGCCCTTCATGCGCAGCTGGCGCGTCAGCATGTCGTTGATGGTGTAGTTGCGCACATGGCCCATGTGCAGCTTGCCGCTGGGGTAGGGCAGCATGGAGCAGGCGTAGAACTTGGGCTTGGCCTGGTCTTCGGTCACGCGGTAGGCGTCGCGGGCGGACCAGTGGTCTTGCGCTGCGCGCTCAACGTCGATGTGGTTGTATTTCTCTTGCATGGTGCTGCGGCCCCAAGGGCCGGACAAGGTGGCCGGACGAGCCGGATGGCCGGAATCAACCGACGATTTTAGGGCCCCGGCCCGCCGGTGCCGCAAGCAGCCCACAAGCCCGCAGGCGGTACTGCGCCATCGGCACCCGGTTGCCCGGCCGCCGCGCGGGGAAAAGCCGCGCTGCGTATGCTTGGCACCCTCTGTGGCAGTGCGCCGCAGACGTTCCGCCATCGCCAGCCCGGACTTGCGCAGGAACGGATACGGACATCCCGGGCATGCCGCTATCGCGCGGCAGGTTTTTCCGCGCCCTGGAGTTTTCTCTTGCTGAACTGGTCTTTGATTTCCGGCTGGGATCCCGTCATGCAGGCCCTGGCTGCGCTGTGCGCGCTGGTGCTGCTGGCCCGCTCCGCGGGTTTTGTCGTGCAATGGCTGCTGTTGCGCGTGCTGCCGCGCATGCGCAGCACGCTGGTGGAGATGGAGTGGGCCCAGGTGCTGCTGCACGACAGCGTGCTGCAGCGGCTGGCCAAGGCCGTGCCTTCGCTGGTCATGCAGTCCGGCGTGCAGGCCATACCGCAGCTGCAGCCGCAGTGGGCCACCCTGATCCTGAACCTGGCCATCGCCTGCACCATCTACCACGTGGCCCGCGTGATCAGCGCCCTGCTCAATGCCATGAACGAGGCGCACGACCTCAAGGAAGAGCGCAAGGCCACGCAGGCGCACTCGATCAAGAGCTATGTGCAGCTGGGCAAGCTGCTGGTGTTCCTGATTGCCATCGTGCTCATCGTCGCCACCCTGGTGGACCGCTCGCCGCTGCTGCTGCTGTCCGGCCTGGGCGCGGCCTCGGCCGTGCTGATGCTGATCTTCAAGGACACCATCATGTCCTTCGTGGCCGGCGTGCAGCTGGGCTCCAACGACATGCTGCGCGTGGGCGACTGGATCGAGATGCCCCAGGTCGGCGCCGACGGCTTCGTGATCGACATCGCGCTGCACACGGTCAAGGTGCAGAACTGGGACAAGACCATCACCACCATTCCGACTTGGCGGCTGATGAGCGACAGCTACAAGAACTGGCGCGGCATGTTCGAGTCGGGCGGGCGCCGCATCCGCCGCTCGCTGCACATAGACGCCCACACCATCCGCCTGCTGACGGCAGAGCAGCGGCAGAAATTGTCATTGCTCGAGCCCCTCAAGGACTATTGGAGCAGTGATGGCGGCCTGCGCATGGCCGATGCGCCGGCGGGCAGCGAGATGGCAGCGCAGCACCTGAGCAATCTGGCCGCGTTCAAGGCCTATGCATACGCCTACCTGCTGCGCCATCCGCACATCCACAAGACACCGAACATGTTCCTGCTGGTGCGCACCATGGAGCCTTCTCCCATGGGGGTGCCGCTGGAGCTGTTTTGCTACACCAGCACCACGGTCTGGGTGGAGTACGAGGCCATACAGGGCGCGATCTTCGATCACCTGATCGGCATGCTGCCGCTGTTCGGGCTCAGTCTGTACCAGCGCTCCTCGGACCATGGCCAGCATCTGCGGCTGGCGGGCAACGAGCGCTGGCCCGAAGGACAGGATTAGGTTCGCGGGCGCAGGCCCGGCGGCGCTTGAGCGCCTGATCGCTTCAGCGCCCGGCGCCGGTGGGACCCAGGACGGCTGCGGGTTTTCCATCCTGGTTTCGCGCCGGCTCGGCCACGAAGCCTATGCGCGTCAGCCCTGCCGCGTGGGCCCAGCCCATGAGTTCGGCCACGCGGCCATAGGGCACGGCCTGGTCGGCACGCAGTTGCAGTTCTGCCTGGGGGTTGCGCGCGCCGAGCTGAGCGAGGCGCTCACGCAGCGCATCCGCCGTGGCGGGCTGGCCCTGCATCCAGAGCGCGCCCTTCGCATCGACCTCCAGCAGCAGCGCATCGTCCTCGCCCGCGGCGGCCATGGGCTGGGTGCCCTGGGCCTGGGGCAATTGCACGCGCAGCGAGGCGGCCAGCATGGGTGCCGCGAGGATGAAGATGACGACGAGCACCAGCATCACATCCACCAGCGGGGTGACGTTGATGGCGTGCATGGGCTGGGAGGAGCTTTCCTTGCCGCTCAGTCGTCCAAAGGCCATGTGCGCTCCTGGCGAGCCGCCCCGTCAGGGCGCTTCCATGGGGCCGGCAGGCAGGCCGGCGACGGCCATGCCGTCATCGTGCGGCGCCTGCTCCGCCGGCAGGGTGCCGAACATGGCCTGCAGGTCATGGGCAAAGCCTTCCAGCAAGGCCTCCATCTGGGCCGCAGCCCTGCCCAGCAGGTTGTAGGCCAGCACGGCCGGCAGGGCCACGGCCAGTCCGGCCGCCGTCATCACCAGGGCCTCGCCCACCGGGCCGGCCAGTTGTTCGATGCCGATCTGCCCGCTGCCTGCCAACGTGGCTAGCGCGTGGTGAATGCCCCAGACGGTGCCCAGCAGGCCGACGAAGGGCGCCGTGGCGCCCACGGTGGCCAGCAGGGTCTGGCCCCATTGAAGCTGGTGGCTGGCCGACTGCAGCGCCTGACGCAGGCCACGCGTGAGGCGCACGGAGCGCGCTGCGCGCCCCGAGAGCGCCATGCCGCTGCTGCCCGTGGGCGCGAGGGCCTGGGACACGGCCCAGGCCATGGGCGCCACCAGTTGCTGGCGATCGCCCTCGGCCATGCGGGCCTGGCCCGTGGCCAGGTCCGGCGCACTCCAGAAGGCCGCAATGGCCTGTGGAACGCGGCGGCGGCTGGCGGCCATGAACCAGATCTTCCAGACGATGACCACCCAGCTGGCCACCGACAGCGCCAGCAGCAGCAGCGCCGTGCCGCGCGCGACGGCATCGCCTTGCTGCCACCAGAGCCAGAGTGGACCGCTCATGGTTTTACCTTGCCCGTGCTGCGAGCCTCTTCACAGGCCCAATACGGCGTACATGTCGTACTGGCCGCTGGTCTTGCCCGCCAGGAAGCGCGCGGCACGCAGGCTGCCCTGGGCATAGCCGGCACGGCTGCTGGACTTGTGCGAGATCTCGATGCGCTCGCCCGTGCCCGCGAACAGCACCGTGTGGTCGCCGATGATGTCGCCACCGCGCACGGTGGCAAAGCCGATGGTGTTGTCCTCGCGCGCGCCGGTGTGGCCGAAGCGCTCGTAGACGGCGCGGTCGGCCAGCTTCGTGCCCTGGGCTTCGGCGATGACCTCGCCCATCTTGAGGGCCGTGCCCGAGGGGGCATCGACCTTGTGGCGGTGGTGGGCCTCGACGATTTCGATGTCATAGCCGCTGGACAGCGCCTTGGCCGCCATCTCCAGCAGCTTGAAGGTGACGTTCACGCCCACGCTCATGTTGGGCGACAGCACCACGGCCGTGCGCTGGGCGTACTCGGCGATGCGGGCCTTTTGCTCGTCGCTGAAGCCCGTGGTGCCGATGACCAGCTTGACGCCCAGCTCGGCGCAGATGGCCAGGTGGTCCATCGTGCCTTCGGGGCGCGTGAAGTCGATCAGGCAATCGGCCTTGGACAGCGCGGCGCGCACATCGCTTTCGATGACGATGCCGCTGGGCTGGCCCAGGAAGGCCGAGGGATCGGTGCCCAGCGAAGGGCTGTCGGCGCGGTCCAGCGCGGCGGCCAGCGCAAGGTCATCGCTTTGCGCGATGGCCTCGATCAGCATGCGGCCCATGCGGCCGGAGGCGCCGGCCACGGCCACACGCAGGCGCTGGTTGTTGCTGGAGGAAGTGGCAGTCGTGGCGTTCATGTCGGGAAAGGGATGCACAAGCTCAATGCATGGACAGCAGGCAACAGGGGCGCCAGACAGGCGCCGCGGCGGCCGCCATCCACGGAAAAACGCCCGCATGCCTTGCGGCGCGCGGGCGGCGATATCAACGGGCGCCGGATTCCAGTGGCGGGTAGCTGGCCGCTGTGGGCGGCGGCTCGGCAGCCACGGGCTCTTGCACAGGCTTGGCGGCCGGGAACTTGGACAGCTGCTCCTCGCTGGCTTCCAGCTGAGGAATCTTGCCCAGCTTCTTCTTGGAGCCCAGGCTGGCGACGAATTCGGCCTCGGTGGGCATCTCGTCGCCTTCGGAGCGGGCAAACAGGTCGCCGTTGAAGAAGACGGTCAGCTTGCGCACCTGAGAATCGACGCCGGGGCGCTTGATGGTGAACACATATTCCCAGCGGTCGGCGTGGAATACGCTGGTGACCAGCGGCGTGCCGAGAATGTCGCGCACCTGCTGGCGGCTCATGCCGGGCTGCAGGGCCTCGACCTGTTCACGGGAGACGAAGTTGCCTTGGACGACCTCGACCTTGTAGGGAGTGACGACATTGGCGACTCGGTGCGCGGCGCCGTCGAGGCTGCTGCAGCCTGCCAGCGCCACCCCGATCGACAGCATCAGGGCCGCACTCGTGCGGCAACGGGCTTGAACATGCATTGGTATCAGCATAGGGATATGATCGTGGATCATTGTAGCGGCTGGTCCCGAGGGCTTGCGATCATGCGACGCCCCTGGCACCAGGGCCATTTTGTTCGCCGCCCCGCGCCTGCCATGGTGGCAGTCCAGCGGGCAGTCTCTGCCAAAGACCCAGACATGAAGAACATCGACGAACTCAAGAGTACCGGCCTGAAGGCCACGCTTCCCCGCCTGAAGATCCTGGAGATCTTCCAGACGGGTGCGCAACGCCACATGACGGCCGAAGACGTGTTCCGCGTGCTGCTGGACGAACGCTCGGACATCGGCTTGGCTACGGTCTACCGCGTGCTCACGCAGTTCGAGCAGGCCGGCATCCTCATCCGCAGCAATTTCGAGAGCGGCAAGGCCGTCTACGAACTCAATGAAGGCCAGCACCACGACCACTTCGTGTGCACCAGCTGCGGCAAGGTCGAGGAGTTCTACGATCCCGATATCGAAAAGCGCCAGAACCTGATCGCCAAGGCCAAGGGCTGGGTGATCCAGGACCATTCGATGGCCCTGTACGGACACTGCGCGGAGTGCGCAAGCCGGGCAAGCAAGTAAGGCCGGGTTCCTCAGAAAAAGCGGAGTGCTTCACACTCCGCTTTTTTTTGCCTTTTACTTTTTGCTACCGGCGCTTTACGGGGCGAAGCACATGGGTGGAGGATGCTGGCGTCCAATGGATGCCACCTACCCACCGAGACACCATGCGCCGCACATCGCCGTTCGCCATCGCTCTCACGTTCTGCGCCGTCACCCTGGCCACGGGCTGTGCGCCCCTGCAGGCGCCGCCCTCCTCCGCAACGCCTGCACTCCATGCCCTGCCCGATGCGCCCCTCACCGCCGCGCAGCGCCAGCAATGGCTGGACCGCGTGACCTGGGGCGCCACCGACAGCGAGGATGCACAGCTGCAGCGCCTGGGCCTCAAAGCCTGGCTGGCCCGGCAGTTGCAGCCCGGCCCCCGGCCGCTGCCGCCGCAGGCACAGCAGCGGATTGACCAGCTGGGCATCAGCCAGCGCCCCATGAACGAGGTGCTGCTGGAGCTGGAGACCCAGCGCAAGGCCGTGCAGGAGGCGGCATCGGCCGATGAAAAGGCCACGCTGCAGCAGACCTACCAGCGCACGCTGAACCAGTTGGGCAACGATGCCCAGAAGCGCTTCGTGATCCGTGCGCTGTACTCGCCGGCGCAGTTGCAGGAACAGATGACCTGGTTCTGGATGAACCATTTCAGCGTCAGCCTGCGCAAGGCCGATATCCGCGCCTGGGTGGGCGACTACGAGGAGCAGGCCATACGCCCGCATGCGCTGGGCAGCTTTCGCAGCCTGCTGGAAGCCTCGCTGCGCCACCCGGCCATGCTGCGCTACCTGGACAACGCCAGCAATGCGGCAGGCCGCATCAACGAGAACTACGCGCGCGAGCTGCTGGAGCTGCACACCATGGGCGTGGGCAGCGGCTACACCCAGGCCGATGTGCAGGAGATGGCGCGCATCCTGACCGGCGTGGGCATCAGCCTGCAGCCGGCCGGCACGCCGCCGCCGCGCATGCGCGCCGAGCGCCAGGGCGACTACCTGCGCTCGGGCTTTTTCGAGTTCAACCCCAACCGGCACGACTACGGCCCCAAGACCTTCCTGGGCCAGCCCATGCACGCACGCGGCATGGCCGAGGTCCAGGAGGCGCTGGACCGCATCGTCGCCTCGCCGGCCACGGCGCAGTTCATCGCGCGCAAGCTGGCGGTGTTCTTCATTGCCGACGATCCGCCGCCCGCCCTGGTGCAGCGCACGGCCCAGGCCTTCACGCGCAGCCGGGGCGATATCGCGGCCACCGTGGCGGCGCTGCTGACCGATCCGGAGGCCGCCCGCTTCGGCCGCAAGTTCCGCGATCCGCTGCACTACGTGCTGGCCGCCACGCGGCTGTCGGTGGACCAGCGCGTGGCGGCCGACGTGGCGCCGGTGCTGGGCTGGGTCAACCGGCTGGGGCAGAACCTCTATGCGCACGAGACGCCGGACGGCTATCCGCAGATGCAGTCCGACTGGGCCAGCTCGGGCCAGATGGCGGCGCGCTTCGAGGTGGCGCGCCAGATCGCCACGCGCAGCGCCGTGCTGTTCCGCGCCGACCCCGCAGACGCGCTGGAGAAGCCGCCCTACCCCACGCTGTCGGAATTGGCCAGCGTGCGCCAGCGCCTGCCGCAGTGGAGCCAGGCCACGCAGGCGGCACTGGCCCAGGCCCGCAATCCGGCGGACTGGAATACCTACTTCCTGTCCGCCCCCGAAATGATGTTCCGCTGACCCCCGGGAGACTGTCCATGCAGCGACGCCACGTTCTGTCCCTGGCTTCCACACTGCCCTTTGCCGCCCACCTGGGCCGGCTGCAGGCCGCCACGCCCCGGCCAGCCACGCCGCGCCTGCTGCTGGTGTTCCTGCGCGGCGCCTATGACAGCAGCAATCTGCTCGTGCCCACGCACAGCGACTTCTACTACGAGGCCCGCCCCAGCATCGCCATTGCCCGGCCCGGCGAGGCCCGGGGCGCCCTGGCGCTGGACGACCGCTGGGGCCTGCACCCGGTGCTGCAGGACAGCATCCACCCGCTGTTCCAGGCAGGCCAGGCCTGCTTTGTGCCCTTTGCGGGCACGCACGACCTGTCGCGCAGCCATTTCGAGACGCAGGACTCCATCGAGCTCGGCCAGGGCCTGGACGGGCGCCGCAGCTACCAGTCGGGCTTTTTGAACCGGCTGGCCCAGGTGCTGGGACAGGATGGCCGCACGGCGGTATCGCCCATGGCCTTCACGCCCCAGCTTCCACTGCTGCTGCGCGGCAGCCTGCCGGCCGCCAACATGGCGCTGGCATCCGTGGGCAAGGGCGGCCTGGACGATCGCCGCAGCCAGGCCATTGCCGCCATGTACGCGGGCACTGCCCTGGGCCCGGCCGTGCAGGAGGGCTTTGCGGTGCGCGATGCCGTGCAGCGCAGCGTGCAGGAGGAAATGGACCAGGCCGGGCGCAATGCCATCAGCGCACGCGGCTTTGCCCTGGTGGCGCAGCGCATGGCGGCCCTGATGCGCGAGCGCTTCGACCTGGGCTTTGTCGATGTAGGAGGCTGGGACACGCATGTGGCCCAGGGCGGCGCCACGGGTGCGCTGGCCGGGCGGCTGGACGAGCTGGGCCGGGGCCTGGCCGGCTTTGCCCAGGAGATCGGCCCCGAGGCCTGGCGGCATACGGTGGTGGTGGTGATCAGCGAGTTCGGCCGCACCTTCCGCGAGAACGGCAACAAGGGCACGGACCACGGCCACGGCACGACCTACTGGCTGCTGGGCGGCGGGCTGTCCTCGCATGCGGGCGGTCGCATCGTGGGCGAGCAGGTCGAGGTCAACCAGAAAAACCTGTTCCAGAACCGCGACCATCCCGTGCTCAACGAGTACCGCGCCGTGCTGGGCGGCCTGTTCCAGCGCATGTATGGATTGAGCCCGGCCCAGCTGCAGCGCGTGTTCGAGGGCGTCACGCCCCGCGATCTTCAGTTCATCTGACCCTCTGACTACGCTGCAGGGCCTGCCGGGAACGGCAATGGCGCCGGCACGGCCACGCCGGCCAGCTTGTCGGGGTTGCGCAGCGTGTAGATGCAGCGGATCAGGCCGTCCTCGACCAGCAGCGTCTGCACGGACTCCAGTTCGCCGTCGATGCAGCGCAGCAGGCCTGGCAGGCCGTTGACGCGCGCCAGATGCAGGCTCTGTTGCTGGCCGTTGCGCCGCATGCGGCGCGTGGTGGCGAAGTACAGCAGGGCCAGGCGCCGGCCCGTCTCCAGCACGCGGCCGAACGAGGGCACCTTGCCGCCGCCGTCGCTGATGAGTTCGGCATCGGGCGCGAACAGCGCCTGGATCTGCGCGAAGTTTCCCCCCTGCACGGCCTGCGCAAAGCGCTGCAGCAGCGCGGCATGGGCCTCGGGCGGCGCGGCAAAGCGCGGGCGGCCGGCCTGCACATGGCTGCGCGCGCGGTGCACCAGCTGGCGGCAGGCGGCCTCGCTGCGGCCCAGGGCCTGGGCCAGCTCGGCATAGTCGGCATCGAAGATCTCGCGCAGCAGGAAGGCCGCACGTTCGTCGGGGGTGAGCTGCTCCAGCACGAACATCAGGGCCGTGGACACGTCGTGGGCCCGCTCCAGCAGGTCTTCGGCCGAGGGTGCGGCCTCCTCGGCCCAGGGCTGGACCAGGGGCTCGGGCAGCCAGAAGCCCTGGTAGTGCTCGCGCTCGGCGCGCAGGCGGCGCAGCCGGTCTATGGCCAGGCGCGTGGTCACGGAGACCAGCCAGGCCTCGGGCTGCTCTATGCCGGCGCGCTCGGCGCCATGCCAGCGCAGCCAGGCTTCCTGGACCAGGTCTTCGGCATCGGCGCGCTGGCCCAGCATGCGGTAGGCCAGGCCGAACAGGCGCGGGCGGTGGCGCTCGAACAGCGCCAGGGGATCGTCAGGGGCGGAGGAGGTCTGCATGCCATCAAGACGCGGGAGCGTGGCGTTTTGTGACAGACAGGGCCGGCATGGTGCTCGGTGCCTTGGTGACTCAGTGGGGCTGCGGAGCCTGCATCACGCTGGGATCGGTATGGATCAGCTCCAGCGGGTAGCGGCGGCCGGCCAGGTAGTCCTCGATGCTTTGCATCACCAGCGGGCTGCGGTGCTGGGCTGCGCAGGCCTTGAGTTCGTCCAGCGTCATCCAGACCGTGCGCAGGATGCCGTCGTCCAGCGGCTGGCCGGGCCGGAAGTCGCCCAGCTCGCCCGTGAACGCAAAACGCAGATAGGTGATGTCCGAACCCGTGCGCGTGCGCACGAAGCGGTTCAGGTAAATGCCGACCAGGGCCGTGGGCACGAAGTCGTGCGCGGTTTCCTCATCGACCTCGCGCACGCAGGCGGCGATGGGCGACTCGGCCGGGTCGAGATGGCCTGCGGGCGTGTTGTAGCGCACGCCATCGGCCGTGTCTTCTTCCACCAGCAGAAAACGGCCATCGCGCTCAATGATGGCCGCCACAGTGACATTGGGTTTCCAGCGATCGGGCATGGCGCGCATTATGACCAGAGGCGGCCAGCACGTCCCCGGCCAAAACCCCATCAACACGCCCTCAACACGCCCTGCCGGCCACCCACGCGACACCGCGCCCTACAGCGGCCGGACCATGTACAGCGCACCATCGCCATAGCTGTCCAGGCGCTGCTGCTGCAGCGGGTTCACCAGCGCCTGCACGGCATAGCCATGGCGCTCCCAGTAGCCGCGTGAGCCCTGCACCGAGACCAGGGCCGTGTGGCGCAGGCCCTCGGCACGCGCCCTGTCCCACAGCGGCGCCAGCAGCGCGCGCGCCAGGCCCTGGCCTGCAGCGTCGGGGTGCACGGCCATGTCGTGCAGGTAGAGGGTGTCAGCCTGCTCCACGGCTTCGAAGTCACCGTGCAGCGGGGTGATCTTGGCCATCCGGCTGCGGTAGGCCGCGAGGTAGGCGCGCACCCGGCCGCCCTGCTCCAGCGCCAGCGAGCAGTTCGCCGCGCTGGCCAGGCGCCGCGCAAAGACCTCGCCGCTCTCGGCATAGTCCGCGCCATAGCAGGCCAGCTGGATGTGCAGCAGGTCGGACAGGTCGGCAGCGGTCAGTGCGCGGACATGGAAGCGGTCAGCGAGGGGCGGGGGAGAAGACATGGACAAGTCATTTGAGCGCCGATGGCAGGCCCGCCAGGGTAAGCGATGGCCCATGCCCCAGCATGCCCTGCCGGAATCGGTGCTGCCGGTGCAGTCAATCCTTCCAGCGCTCGCGTATGTCTTCCAGCTGCGGGCGCAGGCCGATGAACAGCGGCACCAGGCGCGGGTCGAAGTGGGCGCCGGCCTGCTGCTCTATGTGCTCCATGGCGTCGTCCACGGTCCAGGCGTGCTTGTAGGGGCGCTCCGTGGTGAGCGCGTCGAACACGTCGGCCACGGCCACGATGCGCGAGGCAAGCGGAATGTCCTCGCCCGCCAGGCCCTGCGGGTAGCCCGTGCCGTCCCATTTCTCGTGATGGGTCAGCGCAATGCTGTAGGCCATCTGCAGCACCTGGGAGTCGTGCTCGCCAATGATCTCGGCGCCGATCTGCGGATGACGGCGCATGACCGTCCATTCCTCGGCCGTCAGCGGGCCGTTCTTGAGCAGGATGGCGTCGGGGATGCCGATCTTGCCCACGTCGTGCATGGGCGCGGCGTTGAGCAGGTCGTCCGCCCACTCGTCCGTGCAGCCGGCCGCCAGCGCCAACGTCTTTGCGTAGTGGCTCATGCGGATCACGTGCATGCCGGTTTCGTTGTCGCGGTACTCGGCCGCGCGGCCCAGGCGCTGCACGATCTGCAGGCGGGTGCTGCGCAACTCGTCGAGCTTGACCAGCGACAGGTGGTTGCGCACCCGCGCGCGCACCACGGGCGCACGCACGGGCTTGACGATGTAGTCCACCGCGCCGGAGGCAAAGCCCAGCGCCTCGTCCTGCCCGTCCGACAGGGCCGTGATGAAGATCACCGGGATGCGGGCGGTGTCGGCCTGTGCCTTGAGCTGGCGGCACACGGCGTAGCCGTCCAGCTCGGGCATCATGATGTCCAGCAGGATCAGGTCCGGCTGGTGCTGTGCCAGCTGCAGTGCCTTGCGCCCGTCCGTGGCGAACGAGAGCCGGTAGTCCTCGCCCAGGATCTGGCGCAGCACATGCAGGTTGGTCGGGTCGTCATCGACCAGCAGCAGGCGCGGGCGCTTGTCCGTTGCCAGTAGATTGGGCGCATTCATGCTCTGTCTCCATCGATCGAGGGCAGTTGCTGCTGCAGCTGCTGGGCGCATTCCTGCGCACGCTCGAAGTCGAAATTATCCAGTGCCTGCTGCAGTGGTTGCAGCTGTTCGGCCGTCAGCATGCGCACCAGGGCCTGCATGGCCTGCCCGTCCAGCTCCCCGCTTTGCAATGCGGCAACGATGCGCTCCAGCCAGGGCCGGGCATCGGCCGGCAGGCAGGACGCGCCGCCCTGCGGCCCGGCATCGGCCACGGGCGGCGCCGGTGCCGTGCCGCCGGGCAGCGCCTGGCCCGCGACCTCGGCCACCGGCATGGCGGCCGGATGGCGCTGGCGCAGCTCCTGCGTCACGGCATCCAGCGCCTGCTGCAACTGGTCGATGAGGGCAAGCAGCTGGGGCTGCGGGGCGCCATCCTGCGCATGGCCTTCCAGGCGCGATGCCAGGCGGTACACGGCCTGCAGCCCCAGGTTGCCTGCCGCGCCGCGCACGCGGTGCGCCAGGCCCACCAGGGCTTCGGTCCCCGGGCGCTGCAGGGCACGGCGCAGGCGATCGGCCAGGTCAAGCTGCTCATTCAGAAAGCGCCGAATGGCGGCCACCAGCGGATCGACCCGGCCCCACAGCGCAATGCCCGAGGCCCAGTCCACCGTGACATCGGGCAGCCCCGCCTGGGCACTGGCGGGCGCAGGCGGCCTGGCCTCCTTGAGTGCCACCTGCAGCGACAGCAGCCGCGCGATCTCGGCCTGCAGCCGCGCCATGTCCAGCGGTTTGGAGGCAAAGCCGTCCATGCCGGCGGCGCTGGCGTCGCTGCGGTCCTTCTCCAGCACGCTGGCCGACAGCGCGACGATGGGCACGGGCCGGCGCTGCAGTTGCCGCTCCCAGACGCGGATGGCGCGCGCCGCCGCCAGGCCGTCCATGCCCGGCATCTGCAGGTCCATCAGCACCACGTCGAAGGGCGGCTCCTGTGCCTGCACGCAGCGCAGCGCCTCGGCGCCGTCATGCGCCAGCGCCATCTGGTGGTTCTGGCTGGAGAAGTTGATCTGCAGCAGCTCCAGGTTCTCGGGCACATCGTCCACGGCCAGGATGTGCAGCGGCGGCAGGCCGCGGCTGGCCGCGCCGCGCTCGGACAGCGGGCTCTCGCCGACCGGCAGGGGCAGGCGCACCTCGAACACCGTGCCCACGCCCACCGTGCTGTGCAGCTGGATGCTGCCGCCCATGAGCTCGGCCAGCTGGCGCGAGATGGTCGTGCCCAGGCCCGTGCCGCCAAAGCGCCGCGTGGTCGAGGCATCGGCCTGGGCGAAGGGGTCGAAGATGCGGTGAATCTTCTCGGGCGCGATGCCGATGCCCGTGTCATGCACATCGAGCTGCAGCACGCCCTGCTCGTAGCGCACGCGCAGCAGCACATGGCCACGCTCGGTGAACTTCACGGCATTGCCCAGCAGGTTCACCAGGATCTGCTGCACGCGCATGCCGTCGCCACGCAGGGCCGCCGGTGTGTGCGGGTCGTAGTCCAGGCGCAGGTCCAGGCCCTTGCGGTCGGCCGTGATGCGCAGCGACGCCAGGATCTGCTGGCACAGCTCGCGCACCGAGAAATCCTCGATCTCCAGCTCCACCGCGCCCTTGTCGAGCTTGGCCGTGTCCAGGATGTCATTGAGCAGGCGCAGCATGGAGCGCGCCGCGTAGTGCACCGTGTCCAGGTAGCGCGCCTGCGTGGGCTGCAGGGCGGTTTCGCGCAGCGCCTCGGTGAAGCCGATGATGGCGTTCATGGGCGTGCGGATTTCGTGGCTCATGTTGGCCAGGAAGGTGCTGCGCGCGGCGGCGGCGGCCTCGGCATGCTCCTTGGCCAGCACCAGCTCCTGGGCCAGCTTGCGCTGGGCGCTGATGTCGGTGAGCAGCTTGACGATCTTGTAGGGCCGGCCGTCGGCGTCGCGTATGGGGTTGTAGGTGGCCTGCACCCAGATGCGCCGCCCCTCGCGCCCGCAGCGCAGGAATTCGCCGGCCTGGAACTCGCCCTCGGCCAGCCGGCGCCAGAACTGCACATGCTCGGGCGTGTGGGCATAGCCGGGCTCGCAGAACATGCCGTGGTGGCGGCCCGCGACCTCGTCGAGCCGGTAGCCGAACAGGTCCAGGAAATTGCGGTTGGCGCGCAGCACTTGGCCCATCAGGTCGTACTCGATGGTAGCCAGCGACAGGTCGATGGCGCGCACCGTGCCCTCGAACTCGGCATTGCGCGCGCGCGCCGCCGTCTGGTCCATGATCACGCCGTCGATCCAGGTCAGCTCGTCGTGCTCGTTGAAGACGCCGCGCCCGGTCTCGGACACCCAGCGGGTGCTGCCGTCGCGGTGCAGCAGGCGGTAGTCGGCGTTGTAGGTCTGGCGCCGTGACAGCGAATGCGAGACCGCAGCCTCCAGCCGGTCGCGGTCCTCGGCATGGATGAGCCGGTCCCAGCCCGTGAGTCCGTCCGTGAAGTCCTGCTCCGTCCAGCCGGTCAGCTCCTTGATGGAGCGGCTGAGCAGCAGCGGCGTCCACTTGCCGTCGTACAGGCAGCGGAAGGTGGTGCCCGGCACGTTGTTGATCAGGGTGCGGTACTGCTCCTCGCTGCGGCGCAGCGACTGCAGCATCTGGCGGCGCTCGCGGATGTCGGTCACAAAGCCCACGAACAGCGGATCGCCCGCAATCGCCACACGGCCCACGGCCAGGCGCACGGCGATCTGCGTGCCGTCCTTGTGCAGGGCATGGACATCGCGGCTGGAGCCGAGCAGGCCTGCAAAGCCCGCGGCCAGCTGCTTTTCCAGCGAGCCGCCCTCACCATCGCAGCCCGACGCGGGCATGAGCAGGCTGGCGCTGCGGCCCAGCACCTCCTGCGCCGTCCAGCCCAGCAGCCGCTCGGCCGCGCCGTTGAACGAGACGATGCTGCCGCGCCCGTCGATCATCACGATGCCGTCCACCGCCGTATCCACCACGGCGCGCAGGCGCGACTCGCTGCGCTGGACCTGCCGGTAGATCTGGCGGTAGCGCAGCGTCATGTTGACCGCGAGCACCAGGCCGAAGACCAGCACCACCACGCCCACGATGGAGAACACCAGCAGCGCATGCGTGGGCGCCTCCTGCTGCGCCAGCGCATCGATACCGGGCTTGAGGCGCAGTGCGTACAGGCCCGCATAGTGCATGCAGGAAATGGCCAGGCCCATGACTATGCCGGCCACCAGGGTGGGCCACAGGCGGCCCGTGTTGCCCAGCCGAAAGCGCACCCACAGCGACAGCATGGCCATGGTGGCGGCCACGATCACCGACAGCAGCACGCCCCAGGGGTCGTAGAGCATCAGGCTCCAGGTCTGGGCCGCCGCCATGCCGATGTAGTGCATGGAGCCAATGCCCAGCCCCATGAGCACGCCGCCGCCGACCAGCGCCTGGGCGGACAGCCGGGGCCGCACCATCAGCGTCAGCGCCAGCCAGGACGCCAGCATGCTGGGCAGCATGGACAGCGCGGTGATCCAGGGGTCGTAGTCGCCGAAGGTGCAGGGCACAAAGGCGAGCATGCCGATGAAGTGCATGGCCCAGATGCCGGCGCCCAGGCAGAAGGCTCCGGTCAGCACGCCGGTGCGGCGTATCCGGGGCGAGGCGGCATTGCGCGCCAGCCCCGCGATCTGCATGGCCATCATCGACGTGGCCACGGCCACCACCACCGACAGCGTCACCAGGCCCGGATGCAGCCACTGGAACCACTGCGGATGGGGTGCCCATCCGATCACGAAGATCTCGTCCCAATTCATGGCGCCCCCCCTGAATGGCACAGGGCCACGGCACCTGCCTGCCCGCCATCGATAGTCTTCATGTCTTTGATATTCATTTTCGATTGGCCGCAGCTATTGATCACACCTAGCATGGAGTCTCATCACGAGAAAAGCCCCGAGGAAAGCCCCATGACCCGCATCCGCCAGACCTTGCACCACCACCGCCACACGCTGATGAAAACCGCCAGCTACTACGTCATCCACGTCACGGTGGCGGCGGCCGTGGCCTATGCCGTGACCCGCAACCTCTGGGCCGCGCTGACGCTCAGCCTGCTGGAGCCCACCGTCCAGGCCGTGGCCTTCTTCTTCCATGAAAAGCTCTGGGAACGGGGCCTGCGCCGCCGTGCCGATGCCGCCGCCGCGATGGCGCCGCCCACGGCTGCAGCCTGAGCCTGCCGGTAGCACGGAGATGAACATGCCCTTGCCCATGCCCATGCCGACAGCCATGCAGCCCCTTGGCGCAGACTCATTCGGGAAATGGCTGGCCGAGACCCTGGCCAGGATGGTCGATGGCGGCACGGGCTGAAACCCGGCCCTGCCGTGGCGGCAAGAGAGGTGGACATGGCGGCGCATGGTGGCAAGAACCCGGGAAATGCGAAATCGTTGGTATCAAGGCGCTGCTCGTACGGCCCAGGGCCGACACGGAATCCATGCATGCATGTCGGCGCAATCGGGGCGGACTGAAGCCCTGGCCCCGGCCACAATGCCAAACATTGTCAAGCGCATACGCTGCAAAAACCTGAGTACAAGCTGTGCAAAAACCTGTGCACATCCTGATATCAAACCTGTGAATTTCCTCTTTCCAAGGCTGTGATGAACCCGTTCATCCATGGTGCACGGCCAGCAGGGCGTCAATGAAGACCCGGGCTGCACGCCCAGGGGCCACGGCATTGCGCCAGACGGCGAAGAAATCGCACAGATAGAAAAAGCGGTGCGGTGCCACGGCCTGCAGCAGGCCCTGGTCCTGCATGGCCTGTGCATAGTGATCGGGCAGAAAGCCAAGGTAGCGGCCCGATCGCACCAGCATGGCAATGGCCTCCTGGTCAAAACCCGTGGCCTGGCGTTGCAGGCCGGCCTGGTGGCTGAGCGCCATGTTGGGCGACTGGTAGCCCAGGCCTGCAAAGGCATGTGCGCCCAGGCTGTCCCAGTCCAGCCCGCCATGGTCGGCGCCATGCAGCGGATGGCCGGGGGCGCAGTACAGCTGCATGCGCTCGCCAAACAGCCGGGCGCTGTCCAGCGCGCCCGAACTGGGTGCCGATGGCAGCACGCCCACCTGCCAGCGCCCCTCCATCAGCCCGCGCTCGATGGCCTGGATGGAGGCCACATGCAGGCGCAGATGCAGCTGCGGCGCCTGGTCGTGCAAAACGCCGATCGCCTCGGGTATGCGCGACTGCGGATTGCCCACGGTCTTGTCGAACAGCGCCACGTCCAGCGTGCCGGCCAGCCGACCATGGATGTCGTCCACCTGGCCCAGGAAGCCTTCCACGCCACCGAGCAGTTGCAAGGTGGCCTCGTAGATGCGATGGCCTTCGGGCGTGAGCGCGAAGCCCGCGCGCCCGCGCCGGCACAGCGTCAGGCCCAGGCGCTCCTCCAGGTCCTTCATATGGCGACTCAGCGTGGAGCTGCCGATGTTCAGCTCCAGCTCGGCAGCCGACATGCCGCCGCACTCGACCACGGCCTTGAACACGCGCAGCAGGCGCAGGTCCATGTCGCCCAACTGGCCCAGCGCGGCGCGCGCGCGCCCGTCCCGCGCCGGGCGGCCTGGGGTGCTGTCCATCGAAAAATCCGCCATCGCCCTTCGCCTCCCGGTGCCCGCCTGAACCGGCCACCACTACAGGGGAGCCACTATAGGCGAGCACCAGGGCGGAGACGGCCATGGATTCCCACAATGCGCGCTCTCCGGGCCCGGAGCGGCAAGCCCTTGTTCACTTGCAGGAATCCGCAAGTGAACCTCGATATCACGCACTTCGAGAAATCAAAAGGCACGATCACAATGGGCCGGTTCCTTTATTTCTTTCCCGGCCCGAGGAGATCACCATGACCCTGGTTCCCACCGAACAAGGCACTGCAGCCGCCACGCGCACCGATGCCGCCTGGCTTGACGCCCACTGGATGCCCTTCACCGGCAACCGCGAGTTCAAGGCGCGCCCGCGCATGATCACCAGCGCCCAGGGCGCCTACTACACCGATGCCGACGGCCGCAAGATCTTCGACGGCCTGTCGGGCCTGTGGTGCTCGGGCCTGGGCCATGGCCGCCGCGAGATCGCCGAAGCCATCGGCCGCGCGGCCCAGCAGCTGGACTATGCGCCGGCCTTCCAGTTCGGCCACCCGGCCTCGTTCGCGCTGGCCAACAAGATCAAGGAGCTGACGCCTGCAGGCCTGGACCATGTGTTCTTCACGGGCTCGGGCTCGGAGGCGGCCGACACGGCGCTGAAGATGGCACGCGCCTACTGGCGCGCCAAGGGCCAGGGCGGCAAGACCCGGCTGATCGGGCGCGAGAAGGGCTACCACGGCGTGAACTTCGGCGGCATCTCCGTCGGCGGCATGGTGGGCAACCGCAAGACCTTCGGCCAGGGCGTGGAGGCCGACCATCTGCCGCACACGCAGCCGGCGCTGGGGTCCTTCCACAAAGGCATGCCCACCACCGATGGCCGCGCGCTGGCCGACCGGCTGCTGGACCTGATCGCACTGCATGACGCCAGCAACATCGCGGCCGTCATCGTCGAGCCCTTCTCGGGCTCGGCCGGCGTGGTGATTCCGCCGGCCGGCTACCTGCAGCGCCTGCGCGAGATCTGCACGCAGAACAACATCCTGCTGATCTTCGACGAGGTCATCACGGGCTTCGGCCGCTGCGGCGCCATGACGGGGGCCGAGGCCTTCGGCGTCACGCCCGACATCATGAACATCGCCAAGCAGGTGACCAATGGCGCCCAACCCCTGGGCGCCGTGGTGGCCAGCAAGGAGATCTACGACACCTTCATGGCAGCGGGCGGCCCCGAGTACATGCTGGAGTTCCCGCACGGCTACACCTACTCGGCCCACCCCATTGCCTGCGCAGCAGGCGTGGCCGCGCTGGACCTGCTGCAGCGCGAGGACGGCCCGGGCCGCGTGCGCGCGCTGGCCCCGTTCTTCGAGCAGGCCGTGCACAGCCTCAAGGGAGCAAAGCATGTGGCCGACATCCGCAACTTCGGCCTGGCTGCGGGCTTCACCATCGAGTCGCTGCCCGGCGAGCCGGCCCGCCGTCCCTACGAGATCGCCATGAAGTGCTGGGACAAGGGCTTTTACGTGCGCTACGGCGGCGACACCATCCAGATAGCGCCGCCCTTCATCAGCGAGAAGGCCGAGATCGAGCGGCTGGTCAGCGCCCTGGGCGATGCCCTGACGGAAACGAACTGAGCATCTCCGGCACATGAGAAAAGCCCCTGGGCCGTGAGGCCGCAGGGGCTTTTTACATGGCAACGGCAAGGCTGCGAAATCAGTCCAGCGTGATGCCCGCGTTCTTGATCACATCGCGCCACTTGTCCACTTCCACGCGCAGGAACTGGGCCGAGGCATCGGGCTTGAGGCCCGAGGGCAGCACGCCCATGGCGTCCAGCTTTTCCTTGACCTCGGGCGCGGGCAGGGCCTTGGCGATCTCGGCGTAGAGCCTGTCCACGATGGGCTTGGGCGTGCCTGCGGGCACGGCCGCGAGGAACCAGGCATCGGCCGTGAAGTCCTTGAGGCCGGCCTCGGACATGGTGGGCACGTCGGGCATGGACTGCAGGCGTTCGTTGTGGGCCACGGCCAGGGCGCGCACCTTGCCGGCCTTGAGCTGCGCGGCAATCGTCACGGCCGTGAGAAAGCCGAAGTCGGTCTCACCGGCGGCCAGCGACACCACGGAAGGCGCACTGCCCTTGTAGGGCACATGGCCGATCTTGACCTTGGCCTGCATGGCATACAGCTCGGCGCCCAGGTGGTTGGGGCCGCCCGTGCCCGACGAGGGGTAGTTGAGCTTGCCGGGCTGGGCCTGCGCCGCCGCCGTCAGCTCCTTGAGCGAGTGGAACGGGCTTTGCGCGCCCACGGTGAGCACCAGCGGGCTGCGTGCCACCAGGCTGATGGGCGCGAAGTCGCGCAGCGGGTCATAGGGCAGCTTGGTGTACAGGCCCTTGGCCATGGCCATGCAGCCCACATCGCCCAGCACCACGGTGTAGCCGTCGGCCGGCGCCTTGGCCACCAGGTCGCAGCCGATGGTGCCGTTGGCGCCGGGCTTGTTGTCCACCACCACCGTGGTGTGCATGCTCTCGCCCATCTTTTGCGCCAGCAGGCGGCCCAGGATGTCGGTGGAGCCGCCAGGCGCAAAGGGCACGACCAGGCGAATGGTCTTGGACGGATAGCTGCCTGCGCCCTGGGCATGGGCAAGGGGCGCCGCCAGCGTGGCCGCCAGCGCCAGGCCGCCGGCCAGGGCGCGCCACAGGGCAGGGGTACGGGAAGATGCGAAAGGGGTTTGTCTCATGCTGTTGTCTCGTGAGGGGGGTGGAATGCGTGAAGGCCGAGCGCGCGGCAGCATACCAGCAGCGGGCGGCGCGAAACGCGTGGCGCGGGGCGGCAATGACCGGCGCGGGACAGTTCAGGAGGCCGCGCGCTTGCGTGCGGCGGCGGGACGCACGGAAGGTGGCGTGGCGGGCGCCTTTGGAGGTGCCTTCGGAGCCGCCTTTGCAGTGGGCTTTGCATTGGTCTTTGCGACGGCTTTTGCGGTGGTCTCTGCGGCCGGCCTTGCCGTTGTTTTTGGCGCCGTCTTTGCTGCCGTTCTGGGTGCCGACTCTGCTGCCTTTTTTGGTGCAGTCCTTGGCACTGCCATCGCCGGCTTTTCTACCGGCTGCACGGCGCGTTGCGGACGCGGGCTGCGCAGGCTGTCGGCATCCAGGATGAGCCGCCCCTGGATGCGGCCCTTCATGCGCTTGACGCTGCTGGCTGCATCCCGCATGTGCTGCTGCATCAGCGCATGCACCTTCACGGCATCGCGTTCGCGTGCGGCCTGCACGATGTCGCGGTGGATCCGGGCATTGGCCTCGCCAAAGCGCCGGTGCTCGGACTGGGGCGTGCGGTTGGCGAAGACGATGAGCTGGCGAATCATCTCGTTGATGAGCTCGCAGGTGAAGCGCAGGAAGGGGTTGGGATTGGCCGCTGCAAGGATGTCGTGGAAGTTCACGTCCTCGCGCCGCTGGCTCACCAGGTCCTCGCTGCTTTGCGTGGGGTCGCAGCAGGCGATGCTGTGCTCCAGCGCGTCGAAATCCGCCTCGGTCAGATGGGGCACGGCGCCTGCCGCCAGTTCGGGCTCCAGCATCTGGCGCACCGTGTAGATGTCGTCGATGGTCACCTCCTGGAAGAACAGGTAGTTCTGCATGAACTGCAGCGTGCGGTCCAGCGGCACCTCGACGACCGTGCCACCGCCCGAAGGGCCGGTGGAGATGGTGATCAGCCCCTGCACTTCCAGCGATTTGAGGGCCTCGCGGATCGTGCCCTTGCTGACCTGGAACTGTGCCTGCAGCTCGCTTTCGCGCGGCAGGCGGTCGCCGGGGCTGAGGTTCTTTTCGGTGATCAGGCGCTTGATCTCCTGGGCCACGAGATCCGGGCGCTTGAGCTGCCGGATTGCCAGGGAGGGCGACTTGGGTGTATCCATTGTTGTGTTCTCCGGAAGGGCACCGGATCGTGTCCGCGCCCAGTCTGCATGCGGGTTTGGTGCAGTATGCACCGCCATGGCGCGTGGCCGTGCCCGCCTAGGGTTAGCACGCGCCCTATTTCTTCTATTTATCACTATAAATATGAATCAAGGAGCCTGCACGCACCCATTTCGACTGGCATGCAACTTGCTCTGAAAAGCGTACCCGGGCCGCCGCGCCTTCAGTTCCCATCACGGAGATCCCATGCAACGTCGTCACCTCCTGCAACTCTCGGCACTGGGCGCATTGCCCGCATCGCTGGGCCTGGGCCGCAGCGTCTGGGCACAGTCCAAGGACAGCATCCAGTTCGCCTGCCCCGTGCCCATGTCGGGCGCCTTCGCGGCCAACGGAAAGTATGCGGACCTGGGCATGAAGCTGGCCATAGAGCAGTACGGCAAGGCGCTGGGCCGTCCGCTGGCCTACACCGTGCTGGACACCGAGGGCAAGCCCGCCACGGCCGTGCGCAAGCTGCAGGAGTCTTCGCAGCAGCAGGGCACGCGCTTCTTCGCAGGCGGCATCCTGTCGTCGGAGGCACTGGCCATGGGCAAGGAGGCCGAGAAGACCGGCGGCATCTTCATCACCACCGCAGGCGCCGACGAGATCACGGGCAAGGACTGCAACAGCGCCACCTTCCGCTGGTCGGCGCCCACCTTCGGCGCCATCGAGCAGACCGTGCGCCCGCTGGTCGAATCCCTGCCCAAGGCCAAGCGCTGGTACACCATCACGCCGCAGTACGTGTTCGGCGACGGCCTGCTGACGGCGGCCAAGAACATCTTCAAGGAAAAGGGCATCGAGCATGTGGGCAACAGCTACCACTCGCTGACCGAAAAGGAGTTCAGCGGCTACCTGACCAATGCCGTGGCCGCCAAGCCCGACGTGCTGCTGCTGCTGAACTTCGGCGCCCAGTCCTCGGACACGCTGCGCCAGGCCATCAGCTTCGGCATGAACAAGAACATGACCATCCTGATCGCCTGGGCCTCGGGGCTGGAGCAGTTCGAATCGCTGGGCGCCGACCTGTGCGACGGCGTGTACTTCGGCGCCCAGTACTGGCACACGGTGGACACGCCGCTCAACCGCGACCTGGTGCAGCGCTGCAACGACAAGTTCAAGGCCAATCCCAACTACAGCCTGGCCGGCCACTACATCTGCACCAAGCTGATGATCGACGCCATCATCAAGGCCGGCACGGCCGACCCCAAGGCCGTTGTCGCCGCGCTGGAAGGCATGAAGTACCAGGGCCTGACGGGCGAGGAAGAAGTGCGCAAGGCCGACCACCAGGTGCTCAAGAGCTACTACCTGCTCAAGGGCAAGGCCAAGTCCAAGATGAAGAACAAGGACGACTACGTGGATGTGGTGAGTTCGGGCAAGTCCTTCCTCCCCATTGATCAGACCGGCTGCAAGCTGGTCTGAGATGAAAGGCACCCCCTGAGGCGCTGCGCGCCTTCCCCCTCTCTCGCTTCGCGGGAGGGGGACGACACCCTCGGTGCGGGGCGGCCCTTCCTCGGTGTCCCTCACTTAGGCCGCGCCAGTTTCATAGGCACAGCACCATGACCGGCGTGCTTCAGAGCCACCGGGCACTTCGCCTCCTTCGTCCATCGTTTCGGACCCTGTATGAGCATCTATCTGCTTCAGACCATCAACGGGATCGGCATAGGCATGCTGTATTTCCTGTTGGCCGTGGGCCTGTCCATCGTTTTCGGCCTGCTGCGTTTCGTGAATTTCGCGCACGGTGCCTTCTACCTGCTGGGCGCCTATTTCTGCTACCAGATGACGCGCTGGGGCATGAGCTTCTGGCTGTCCCTGGTCGTGGTGCCGCTGGCCGTGGGCGCGCTGGGCTGGCTGGTGGAAAAGCTCATGCTGCGCCATGTGTATGCCAAGGCGCATGAGTTCCACATCATCGTCACCGTGGGCCTGGCCCTGGTGGTGCAGGAGCTGGTGATCGTGCAATGGGGCCCGCTGGGCGACAGCGTGGCCGTGCCCGATCTGCTGCAGGGCGTGGTGATGTGGGGCAGCTTCGTCTATCCCAAGTACCGGCTGTTCGTGATCGGCTTCACTGCCGTGCTGGCCGTGCTGCTGTGGTGGCTGCTGGAGGGCACGCGGCTGGGCAGCGCGGTGCGCGCGGGCAGCGAATCGACCGAGATGGTGTCCCTGCTGGGCGTGAACGTGCTGCGCATCTTCAGCCTGGTGTTCGCGCTGGGCGCGGCCACGGCGGCGCTGGCCGGCGTGCTGGCCGCGCCCATACGCGGCGCCGAGCCCTTCATGGGCGTGGAGGCGCTGGGCGTGGCCTTCGTGATCGTGGTCGTGGGCGGGCTGGGCAGCTTCGGCGGCGCCCTGGTCGGCGGCCTGCTGATCGGCATCGTGCAAAGCGTGATGAGCACGCTGTGGCCCGAGGGCGCGCGCCTGATGATCTACGTGGCCATGGCCGCGGTGCTGCTGCTGCGACCCCATGGCCTGCTGGGCCGCAAAGGATGAAGACCATGACCAGGCATTCCCATCTCCTTCTCGCGCTGGCCATCGTGGTGGCCATGCCGCTGTGCATGCAGTCGGGCTCGCTGGCCAGCGAGGTGCTGATCTTCGGCCTCGCGGCCATGGGCTGCAATCTGCTGCTGGGCTACACGGGGCTGCTGTCCTTCGGGCAGGGCATCTTCTTCGGCCTGGGCAGCTACACCATCGCCCTGCTGCTGACGCGCTGGCCCCTGCCCATGCCGCTGGCCCTGCTGGCCGCCACGGCCATGGGAGCCGTGGGCGCGGCCATCGTCGGCTGGGTGGCCATACGCCAGCGTGGCACCTACTTCGTGATGCTGACCTTGGCGTTTGCGCAGATGTTCTACTTCATCGCCTACTCGGCCACGGACATCACCGGCGGCGACAACGGCCTGCTCGATGTGCCCCGCCCCGCCCTCGCGGTGGCCGGCCAGACGCTGTGGCCGCTGGCCACGCCCTGGCAGTACTACGGCTTTGTGGCCGTGCTCTTTCTGGTGGTGTTCTGGCTGCTGCGCCGCGTCTGCGACTCCATGTTCGGCCGCACCCTGCTGGCCGTGCGCGACAACGAGGAGCGCGCCGCCGCCGTGGGCTACGACCTGAGGCTGCTGAAGCTGCAGGCCTTCGTGATCTCGGGCGCGGTCACGGGCCTGGCCGGCGCGCTGCACGCCATGATGACGGGCATCGCCCCGCTGTCCAACGCCGAGTACCACACCAGCGAAATGATCCTGGTGATGACCGTGATCGGTGGCACGGGCAACCTGCTGGCCTCGGTGCTGGGCGCGGCCTTCTATGTGCTGCTGGGCGACTGGCTGTCCACCCTGTGGCCGCGCTGGCTGCTACTGCTGGGCGTGGTGCTGATGATCGTGAGCCTGGGCCTGCAGCGCGGCCTGTGGGGCCTGGGCGAGAGCCTGTGGGCCCTGGTGCGCCGCAAAGGGCCGGCAGATGCCGAGGCGGCCGCTGCAGAAACCAAAGGAGGCCAGGCATGAGCGCCGCAGCATCTCCCATCCTGCTCGAAGCCGTGGGCGTCGAGAAACGCTATGACAAGTTCGTCGCCCTGGGCGGCGTGGACCTCAAGGTCCGCGCCCACACCGTGCACTCGGTGATCGGCCCCAACGGCGCGGGCAAGACCACGCTGTTCCACATGCTCACTGGCACCAAGAGCGTGAGCGGCGGGCGCATCGTCTTCGACGGCCACGACGTGACGCGCGAGCCCGACCACCGCCGCGTGCGCCGTGGCATGGCACGGTCCTTTCAGGTCACCAGCCTGTTCCTGACCCTGCCCGTGCGCGAGAACCTGCGCCTGGCCGCGCAGGGCGTGGCGCCCGCCAGGGCGCTGGACTGCTGGAATGCGCCCGTGGGTGCTCGCGCCCTGGCCGACACCGTGGCCAGCGTGCTGTCGCGCCTGGGCCTGGAGCGCCACGCGGACACGCCGGCCGGCAACCTCTCGCACGGCCAGCAGCGGCGGCTGGAGGTGGGCATGGCCCTGGCCGCACGGCCCAAGGCCATCTTCCTGGACGAGCCGACCTCGGGCATGGGCATCGACGACCTGGACGAGATGAAGCGCCTGATCCAGGGCCTCAGGGACGAGCACACCGTGGTCCTCATCGAACACAACATGAACATCGTCATGGACATCTCCGACACCATCACCGTCATGCAGCAAGGCCGCGTGCTGGCCGAAGGACTGCCCCACGAGATCCGCGCCGACGAGCGCGTGCGCAGCGCCTATCTGGGCAACATGATCACGGGAGGAAAGGCATGAGCGGTCCCCTGCTTTCGGTCGAGGGCATACACGCCCACTACGGCAAGAGCCATGTGCTGCAGGGCGTGTCGCTGCAGGTGCAGGACGGCGAGCTGGTCACGCTGCTGGGCCGCAACGGCGCGGGCAAGACCACCACGCTCAAGTCCATCGCGGGGGTAATGCAGCCCTCGCAGGGGCAGATCCGCTTCGGCGGTGAACCCGTGCACCGGCTGGCCACACACCAGGTGGCCCAGCGCGGCATCTGCCTGGTGCCAGAGCACCGCGGCATCTTCAAGCTGCTCACGGTGGAGGAGAACCTGCTGCTGGGCCAGCGCAAACGCTCGCCCTGGCAGCTGGCCGACATCTACCGCATCTTCCCGCGCCTCAAGGAGCGGCGCGGCAACGGCGGCGGGCAGTTGTCGGGCGGCGAGCAGCAGATGCTGGCCATAGGCCGCGCCCTGATGAACGCGCCGCGCCTGCTCATGCTGGACGAGCCCGTCGAGGGCCTGGCGCCCGTGATCGTGGAGGAGATCGTGGCCCAGCTCAAGACCATCAAGGCCGCTGGCGTGGCGATCTTGCTGGTGGAGCAGAACCTGGAGGTCTGCACCCAGCTGGCCGACCGCCACTACATCATCGAACAGGGTGCGATTGCGCACGAGGCAGGCAATGCCGCTTTCCTGGCCGATGACGCCATCAAGGACCGGTATCTCGGTGTAGGGATCGCCTGATCCACCGCTTTTCGCATTCCCAGGAGTCATTCATGGATCTCAGTACCCCTCTTGCCGCCACCGCCGTTGCGGCCGGGCTGCGCACCGACGGCGCCCGCCTGTGGCAATCGCTGATGGACCTGGCGCGCATAGGCGCCACACCCAAGGGCGGCGTGTGCCGCCTGGCGCTGACGGACCTGGACCGCCAGGGGCGCGATCTCTTCGTGCAGTGGGCGCGCGAGGCCGGCTGCAGCATCCGCGTCGATGCCATCGGCAACATCTTCGCGCGGCGCGCGGGCCTGGACGATTCGCTGCCGCCCGTGATGACGGGCAGCCACATCGACACCCAGCCCACGGGCGGCAAGTTCGACGGCAACTACGGCGTGCTGGCCGGGCTGGAGGTGCTGCGCACGCTCAACGATGGCGGTGTGCGCACGCGCGCCCCGGTGGAAGTGGCCGTGTGGACCAACGAGGAAGGCTCGCGCTTCGTGCCCGTGATGATGGGCTCGGGCGTGTTCGTCAATGCCTTCACGCTGGAGCATGCGCTGGCCCAGCGCGATGCCCAGGGCGTGAGCGTGGACGAGGCGCTGCGCGCCATCGGCTATGCCGGGCCGGCCGGCCCGGCGCCCGCGGTAGGCGCGTATTTCGAAGCCCATATCGAGCAGGGCCCGGTGCTGGAAAACCATGAACGCGTGATCGGCGTGGTCAGCGCCGCGCTGGGCCAGCGCTGGTACGACGTCAGCGTGCAGGGCATGGAGGCCCATGCCGGCCCCACGCCCATGGAGCTGCGCCACGACGCCCTGCTGGCCGCCAGCTGCATCGTGGCCGAGGTCAACCGCATCGCCCTGGACCGCCTGCCGCATGCGCGCGGCACCGTGGGATCGCTGGAGGTGTTTCCCAACTCGCGCAACGTGATCCCGGGCGGGGTCAAGCTCAGCGTGGACCTGCGCGCGCCGGACGACGACCAGTTGCTGGACATGGACGCCGCACTGCGCGCGGCCTGCGAGCGCATTGCGGCCGCGCGTGGCGTGACCATTGGCGTGGAGCAGGTCGTCTACTTCCCGCCCCAGCCCTTCACGCCGCACCTGGTGGAGGCCGTGCGCACCAATGCCGCCGACCTGGGCTACAGCGCCATGGACGTGGTCAGCGGCGCGGGCCACGATGCCGTCTACCTGGCCCGCGTGGCGCCTGCGGCCATGATCTTCGTGCCCTGCGCCGACGGCATCAGCCACAACGAGATCGAGGATGCCGAGCCCGCCCACCTGGAGGCCGGCTGCAACGTGCTGCTGCGCGCCATGCTGGCGGCCGCGGGCGTGGTGCAGGCAGCGGACGGCGGGGTGCCGGCATGAAGATCCTGATTGCCCGGCTCAACCACGAGACCAATACTTTCTCGCCCGTACCCACGCCCATCGAGGCGTTTGCGCCCACCTATGGCGAGGCGGCCTACGCAGCCAACAAGGGCATGCGCACGGCCATGGCCGCCTTCATCGACCTGGCCGAGGCGGCGGGCGCCACCCTGGTCACGCCGGTATCGGCCACATCCAATCCCAGCGGCCCCGTGCATGCGGCCGCCTACGACGAACTCACGCACCGCATCGTGGCGGCCGCGCCGGGCTGCGATGCCATCTTGCTGGACCTGCACGGCGCCATGGTGGCCGAGAACAGCGCCGACGGCGAAGGCGACCTGCTCGAACGCGTGCGCGCCGCCGCGCCCGGCGTGCCCGTTGGCGTGGCGCTGGACCTTCACGGCAACATCACCGAAAAAATGGTGGGCAATGCCGATGTGATGGTCGGCTTCAAGACCTATCCGCACATCGACATGTACGAGACCGGCGAGCACGCGGGCCGCCTGCTGCTGGACATGCTGGCCGGCCGCGCGCGCTATGCCGTGTGCTGGCACCGCCTGCCCCTGATGAGCCACACGCTGCGCAGCACCACGCTGGACGGCCCCATGCTGGACGCCGTGAACGCAGCGCGCGCCCTGGAAGCGGAGGGCCTGCCCGCGGTCTCGGTGTTCGGCGGCTTTTCGCTGGCCGACATCGCCGCGCCCTGCGTGAGCGTGGTCGCCACCTGTCGCACCGACAAGCGCGCGGCCACCCAGGCGAGCGTGGACGCGCTGGCCGCCCGGATCTGGCAGCGCCGCGCCGACTTCATCTACCGCAGCGAGCCGCTGGCCGATTCGCTGCGCCGCGCCCAGGCCCTGGCCGAAGGCGCCGACCGCCCCGTGCTGCTGCTCGACCATGGCGACAACTGCATGTCCGGCGGCACCTGCGACACCATGGACGTGCTGCAGACCGCGCTGGAGCTGGGCCTGTCAGGCATTGCCGTGGGCCCGCTGTGCGACCCCGAAGCGGTTGCCTCGCTCACGGCGGCCGGCGAAGGCGCCGAAGTGGAGATCGCGCTGGGCAACAAGGTATCGCTGGAGCACATAGGCCTGCACAAGCAGCCGCTGCGGCTGCGCGGCACGGTGCGCGCCGTCAGCGACGGCGCCTACACGGTCAGCGGCCCCATCTACACGGGCCAGCGCTGCCACATGGGCCGCACGGTCTGCCTGGACACGGGCGCAGCGCAGATCGTGATCACCGAGCAGACGCACGAGCCCTGGGACCTGGGCGTGTTCCACTGCGTGGGCATGGACCCGACGCGCTTTCGCTTCGTGCTGCTCAAGTCGCGCATGTACTGCCGGCCCGTCTTCGTGCCGCTGTCCGCCGGCCTGGTCGAGTGCGACAGCCCCGGCGTGACCACCTCGGACTATTCGCGCTTTCCGTTCGCCCGGATCAGCCGCCCGGTGTTTCCGCTGGACGCCATCTGATGGACGCCATGTGATTGCCCGGCTTTGCGGCGGCGCGCAAGCAAAGACCGCCGCCGCCGCGGGGCATTGGGCAACCAGGCATCACAACAGTTTCACAGCAGGGCCCGGCTATTGCCTGTCGGCCTACAATCGGTTCCCCCCTACCTCGGCCGACGGCACGCGGGCTGATCCGCGCGTGCGTTGGCCATGCCTTCGCTGGAGACGCTTGATGTCCGACAACACGGCCCCGACCCCTTCCGATAAACGTGCCCAGCTGCGCCGTGCCGCACTCGAGTACCACGAGTTTCCCAAGCCCGGCAAGTTGACCATCGTGCCGACCAAGCCCATGGCCAACCAGCATGACCTGGCCCTGGCCTACTCGCCCGGCGTGGCAGCGCCCTGCGAAGAGATCGTCAAGGACCCGGCCGCCGCCTTCAAGTACACGGCGCGCGGCAACCTGGTGGCCGTGATCTCCAACGGCACCGCCGTGCTGGGACTGGGCGACATCGGCGCCCTGGCCTCCAAGCCGGTGATGGAAGGCAAGGCCGTCCTGTTCAAGAAGTTCGCGGGCGTGGACGTCTTCGACATCGAGATCAACGAGAAGGACCCGCAAAAGCTGGTCGATGTGATCGCCGCGCTGGAGCCCACCTTCGGCGCCATCAACCTGGAAGACATCAAGGCACCCGAGTGCTTCTTCGTGGAGCGCGAGCTGCGCCGCCGCCTGAAGATCCCGGTCTTCCACGATGACCAGCACGGCACGGCCATCACCGTGGCAGCGGCCATGGTCAACGCGCTCAAGGTGGCCGGCAAGAAGATCGAGGAGGTCCGTCTCGTGGCCTCGGGCGCGGGCGCCGCCGCCCTGGCCTGCCTGAACCTGCTGCTCAAGGTCGGCCTGCGCCGCGAGAACGTGTTCGTCACCGACCTGGCCGGCGTGGTCTACGAGGGCCGCACCGAGCTGATGGACGAGGACAAGGCCCAGTTCGCGCGCGCCACCGAGCTGCGCACGCTGGGCCAGGTCATTGAAGGCGCCGACGTCTTCCTGGGCCTGTCGGCCGGCGGCGTGCTCAAGCAGGACATGGTGGTCAAGATGGCCGCGCGTCCGGTGATCTTCGCGCTGGCCAACCCCAACCCCGAGATCATTCCCGAAGACGTGAAGGCCGTGCGCAGCGACGCCATCATCGCCACGGGCCGCTCGGACTACCCCAACCAGGTCAACAACGTCCTGTGCTTCCCGTACATCTTCCGCGGTGCCCTGGACTGCGGCGCGACCACCATCACCACCGAGATGGAAATCGCCACCGTCCACGCCATCGCCGAACTGGCCCAGGCCGAGCAAAGCGAGGAAGTGGCGGCCGCCTACGTGGGCGAGCAACTGACTTTCGGCCCTGAGTACCTGATCCCCAAGCCCTTCGATCCGCGCCTGATGATGAAGATCGCATCGGCCGTGGCCCAGGCTGCCGCCGAGTGCGGCGTGGCCCAGCGCCCGATCCAGGACATGGATGCCTACCGCGCCCACCTGCAGACCTTCGTCTACGCCTCGGGCACCATGATGAAGCCGCTGTTCGCCGCGGCCAAGAAGGCCGCCAAGAAGCGCGTGGCCTACGCCGAGGGCGAGGAAGAGCGCATCCTGCGCGCCACGCAGATCGTGGTGGACGAGCGCATTGCGCGCCCCACGCTGATCGGCCGCCCGGCCATCATTGCCCAGCGCATCGAGAAATTCGGCCTGCGCCTGAAGGAAGGCACGGACTACGACGTGGTCAACGTCGAGCACGACGAGCGCTACCGCGACTTCTGGCAGACCTACCACCGCATGACCGAGCGCAAGGGCATCACCGTGCCCATCGCCCGGATCGAGATGCGCCGCCGCCTGACCCTGATCGGCTCCATGCTGCTGCACAAGGGCGAAGTCGATGGCCTGATCACCGGCACCTGGGGCCAGACATCGCACCACCTGCAGTATGTGGACCAGGTGATCGGCCGCCGCGCCGGCGTGCAGACCTATGCCTGCATGAACGGCCTGCTGCTGCCCGACCGCCAGGTCTTCCTGGTGGACACCCACGTCAACTACGACCCCACGGCCGAGCAGCTGGCCGAGATCACCATCATGGCCGCCGAGGAAATGATGCGTTTCGGCGTCAAGCCCAAGGCCGCCCTGCTGTCGCACTCCAACTACGGCTCCAGCAACCAGCCCAGCGCCGTCAAGATGCGCCAGACCCTGGAGCTGCTGCGCGAGCAGGCCCCGTGGCTGGAAGTGGACGGCGAGATGCACGGCGACGTGGCCCTGGACGGCAAGGCCCGCGCCCAGCTCATGCCCAACAGCACGCTGCTGGGCAACGCCAACCTGCTGGTCATGCCCAACATCGACGCGGCCAACATCAGCTACAACCTGCTCAAGCAGGCCGCTGGCGGCGGCATTGCCATCGGCCCCGTGCTGCTGGGCGCCGCCCGTCCCGTGCACATCCTCACGCCGAGCACGACGGTGCGCCGCATCGTCAACATGACGGCGCTGACGGTGGCGGACGCTAACGCTAACCGTTAAGCACCCCCTGAGCCGCTTCGCGGCTTCCCCCTCTCTACCCGCTTCGCGGGGGAGGGGGACGGCGCCCTCGCCGCGAGGCGGCTCTCGCTCGGCGCCCCTGGTTTTTTGGCCGCGCGCGCTTTTTTTGACAACGGGCGGCATCTTCATTGAATAGCAGGCAACTCAGGCGCAGAGTTGCCTGCCCACTGTTCAATCCCCAGACATTTCCTTGGTCAAGCTGCCTGTTTTTTGGGCAGAACTTGCATTTTGAGGGGTGTTCCGTCACACTAGCGGGTCGAGATTTCAGGGCTTCCCTGGATTTCTGAAAGGTGTAGTTGATGCTGAAGGCAGCCGCCGCCAAGGCGTACCAGTCCGGTCTAGCGCTCATCGTCGGGGCCGCCTTTGTGCTGTCGCCCTCGCTCGCTGATGCGCGCCGCTCGGCGCCCGAGAGCGTGGAGACGACGGCGGCCGTGGCCACCGTCGCTCTGTCCGAGTTGCCGCGCGAAGGCCGTTCCACGTATACGCTGATCCTGCGCGGCGGGCCTTTTGCCCACGACAAGGACGGCACGGTGTTCGGCAACCGCGAGCGCATCCTGCCGCGCCAGTCGCGCGGCTATTACCGTGAGTACACGGTGCGCACGCCCGGTTCGCGTGACCGTGGAGCCCGCCGCATCGTCTGCGGCGGAGAGCCCCAGCAGCCCGATGCCTGCTACTACACCAGCGACCACTACAGCAGCTTTCGCAAGATCATCGAATGACCTCGACCCAGTCTCTACAGCCAGTTCGACCCTCCGTGTCCGACGCAGTGCGCTGGCAGGGGTCTGCATTTCATCCACAGCCCAGGGATACCGAAGGCCTTGAGCCCGTCCCCGCAGGCCACATCCACGTTAGAGAAAGAGCCACGGAGATGGATGCACCACTTCGTAAGATCCCCGACACCCCTTTGCGGAACGTGCGCGCCAACATCGTGCAGTCGATCCGCGCCTACAGGGTGGAGGATCTGCAACAGGCGGCCGAGACGCTGGGGTGCCATTTTCTGTATGCCAACCTGGCCCATGCGCAGACCAAGGCCGACATCCTGGAACTGCTGGCCACGCAGTTCTTCTTCCCCGCGCATTTCGGCAAGAACTTCGACGCGCTCTACGACTGCCTGACCGACCCCATCCACAAGGCCGGCCCGCAGCCGGGCTTTGTGCTCGTGCTCGACCAGATCCCGACCACGCCCAAGTTCGACAAGGAAGTGCGCGAGCAGCTGCTGGACAGCTTCCGCGACGCGGCCGAGTACTGGGCCGAGCGCAAGATTCCGTTCCGCTGCTTCTACTCGTTCCTGTAAGCGCAGGACATTGATTGCCCAGAGCCCACAGCGCCCAATCGGGTGCTGTGGGCTCTGCAGTCGCTGGGCGCCGTGCCTAGGCGCGCGTAAACCGGGCGGCGAGTGCCTCGTATTCGGACACCGGCACTTCCTCGGCGCGGCGCTGCAGGTCGAATTCCCCGTCAAATCCCTTGGCTTCCAGCCAGCGCCCCAGCGTGTTGCGCAGGATCTTGCGCCGCTGGCTGAAGGCCACCTGCACCATCTCCTCCAGCAGCTTCGCGTCCAGGGCCGCCGGCGCCTCGCGCGGGACCATGCGCACGACGGCGCTGTCCACCTTGGGCGGCGGATTGAAGCTCTCGGGCGGCACGTACAGCACGCTCTCCATCGCATAGCGCCACTGCAGCATGACCGTCAGCCGCCCATAGGCGGCCGTGGAGGGCGACGCCACCATGCGGTCGATGACCTCCTTTTGCAGCATGAAATGCTGGTCCTCGACCACGTCCACCTGCTCGAGCAGGTGAAAGAGGATGGGGCTGGAGATGTTGTAGGGCAGGTTGCCCGCAATGCGCAGCTTGGGCACGCCCAGGCGCGCGGCAATGGCACGGAAGTCCACCTTGAGCACGTCGGACTCGACCACGTCGAGCTGCTCGTGCAGGCGCAGGCGCACGGCCAGGTCGCGGTCCAGCTCGATCACGGTGAGCCGGCCCAGGCGTTCGACCAGGGGCTGGGTCAGGGCCATCAGGCCCGGCCCGATCTCGACCATGGACTGGCCCGGCCGGGGGTCGATGGCGCTCACGATGCCGTCGATGATGCCGTCATCGGTCAGGAAGTTCTGGCCGAAGCGTTTGCGAGGAATGTGTTTCATAGAAAAAGCAAGGCGGTGCGCCATGGCACCGCCTTCCATTGTGGACTGCCGCAGCCGCAGCTGCTCGGGGGGTGTCTTATTGCGGAGGCTCGCGGTACTCGACATAGGCGCGGCCACGCAGTTCCTGAAGCCAGGTCTGGTAGTCGGTTTCGAGCTTGCGCTCGCGCACCACGTTGCGCACCATGTCGCGCTGCTCGCGGGGCGTCAGCGCAGCCTGGCGGCGCTCGATGAGCTGGATCAGGTGCACACCGAAGCGCGAGACCAGCGGGTCGCTGACCTGGCCGGGCTGCAGCGCATTGAGCACCTGCTCGAACTCGGGCACGAACTGGCCGGGCGAGGCCCAGCCCAGGTCGCCGCCGTTGCGCGCGCTGCCGTCCTGCGAGAACTCGCGGGCCAGCGATTCGAAGCTGGCCTGGCCGCTGTCCACGCGGCGCTTGTAGTCGGCCAGGCGCTTGGCGGCATCGGCCTCGGTCATCTGGTCGCCAATGCGCAGCAGGATGTGGCGCGCATGGTTTTGCGTGACCACGGACGGCATGCCGGCCTGCGACTTCTCCAGCACCTTGAGCACGTGAAAGCCCGCGCCCGAACGGAAGGGGCCGACGATGCCGCCCTGCGCCGTCTGGCCCACGGCCTTGGTGAACAGCTCGGGATAGCGGTCCAGAGGGCGCATGCCCATGGCGCCGCCGCCCTGGCCGTCGGGCACATCGGAGAACTCCTTGACCACGGCCAGGAAGTCGCCTTGCGTGCGGGCGGCCTCGGCGGCCTGCTTGGCGCGGGCCTCGCGCTCGGCCACTTCGGCGGGGCTGGCGTTCTCGGGCACGGAAATCAGGATGTGGCCCAGGTTCACGGCGGCCGGTGCCTTGTCGGCACCGCCGCTGCGCTGCTCAGCCAGGTAGCGATCGATGTCGGCATCGGTGACGCGCACGCGGCCGTCCACATCGCGCTCGCGCAGACGTTGCAGCGTGATCTGGCGGCGCAGCTCTTCACGGAACTGCTTTTCGTTCACGCCTTCGGCCCGCAGGCGGGACTGCAGGCCAGCCTTGTCCAGGCCGTTTTGCCGAGCCACATTGGTCAGCGCCTGGTCCACGGCGTAGTCATCCACGCGCAGGCCCGTGTCCTTGGCTTCCTGCAGCTGGGCCTTTTCGACGATCAGGCGCTCCAGCACCTCGCGGGCCAGCAGCGCCTCGGGCGGCATCTGGCCGCCCTGCTCGGCAATGTTCTGCGCCACGCGCGCCATGCGGGCACGCACTTCGTTGTTGGTCACGGGCTCGGAGTTGACCACGGCGACGATGTAATCGGCCGAGCGCACGCCTGCCTTGGTGCCGCGATCGCGCGACGAGGGCAGGTTGGTGGCGTCCAGCGCACGCGAGACGGAGGCATCGCCGGCCTGGGGCGCCCTGGACTGGCCCGGAACACGCAGGCCTTGCGCCTGGGCTGTGGTGGCCAGCAAGGCCAGCGCCACAGCGGCAGCTGCGCAGCAATGGGTCTGGGAAAGAAAACGCATGGGAGAGATGCCTTGCAAAAAGCGTGTTTGGAGCGTTGGCTCTAATCGTAGTTGGTGAAGCGGCTGGGAGGCGTCACGGACTCGCGCAGGTACTGGTAGCGCGGCACATTCTGCTTGAGGCTGCGCTGCGGGTCTGCACCCAGGCTCAGCCGCGAGAAGCCGACGAACTCGATCTGGAACAGCAGCCGGGTGTTGGACTGGGTGATGGAGCTTTGCAGGCGCTCCAGCACCACGCGGCCAATCCAGCAGCAGCCGTCGTACTCCAGTCCGACCACGGTATCGACGAGCTTGCGGTCCTTCAGACTGTAGTTCAGCCGGCCCACCGTGTACCAGCGCCCGCCGCCCTGGCCACGGCCGGCACCCAGGTCGCGCCCCTTGTCGCCCCACAGGTCGTTGATGGGCCATTGCCAGCCCACATCGACCAGCTTGCTGGCGTCGGTACGCGCCACGGTGTCGTACTGGGTACGGTAGGCCACGTTCACCGTGCGGTAGGAGCTGGGGCTGTAGCGCGCACCAAAGGTGGTACGCACCGAGCGGTTGAGGTCGCGGTTGTACTGGGTCGTGCCTTCGGTGGACCAGGCATCGGTCCAGTTGATGGCCGCGCCCAGCAGCACGTCGGACAGGCGGCTGGTGGCCGGCACCTCGCCGGGCAAGATGACCTTCTGGTCGGAGAAACGCACGCGCTGCGCAATGCCGAAGCGCGCCTTTTCCGCACCCGTGGCCCCGTCGATCAGGCGCGTGGTCGCACCCAGGGTCAGCAGGTGGTTGTCGGCAATGCGGTCCTGGCCGTTGTAGTCGTTCTCGGAGTAGATGCTCGCGAAGTTGAAGTCGTTGCGCGCCGTGTCATACAGCGGCAGAAAGCTCTGGTCGCGGTAGGGCGTGTAGGTGTAGAAGGCGCGCGGCTCGAAGGTCTGCAGCAGCTGGCGGCCGAACAGCGTGGTGTCGCGCTCGAACACCAGCCCGCTGTCCACGCTGACCGTGGGAAGCGTGCGCGAGGCATTGCGGCTGCCGTTGCTCATCAGGCTGTCCACCTGGTAGTTGCTGGTGTGCAACTGGATCCTGGGCGTGATGAAGGCGCCCGGCGACAGGAAGGGGCGGCTCACCTGGGCCAGCATGTAGCTGCGCTGGCCGTTGTTGTAGGTCATGCCGGCCAGGGGCTTGTCGATCTCGAAGCGCGTGGTGTCGGCCACAAAGCTGAAGTCCAGGCCGTGCGGCAGGTCCAGCGGCGTGTAGCGCCATTGCAGCTGCGGCTTCATGCCGTAGGGCGGGGCAATGGGCGCCGATGCATCCTGCATGGTCTGCCAGTACAGGGTGCGCAGGGTCAGCACATTGTCGCCACGTGCCCAGGACAGGTTCACATCGTTGGGCAGCAGGCGCTCGCGCAGCGTTTTGGCGGCCAGCGGGAAGTCGCGCCAGTAGTTGTCGTCGCTGACGCGGTTGAGGTTCATGTTCAACCCCAGGCCACCGATGGGCGAGTCGATGACGCCCCGGTGCTGCAGCGAGTAGGCCCAGCGGTCCCGGTCACGCTGGCGGTCGCCGGGCATGTAGGCCGCATAGGCCTCGCCCGAATAGGTCGGCTCCAGGTAGCGGAACTGGGCGCCCAGGTTGACGCCGCGCTTGCTCATGACCGAGGGATACAGGGTCATGTCGCGGTTGGGCGCAAGGTTCCAGTAGTAGGGCTGCGTGTATTCGATGCCGCTGAGCTTGTCCAGGCCCATGGTGGGAGGCAGCAGGCCCGACTTGCGCTTGTCCGACAGCGGAAAGCTCATGCGCGGCACGGGCAGCACGGTCACGCCCTTGAACTGCAGGGCAGCGCCCTCGGCCACGCCCACTTCCTCGGCCATATCGATGTGCAGGGTCCGGGCGCGCAGCATCCAGGCCGGCTCCCAGCTGGCCTCGTCGTCGCGCTGGCAGGTGGTGTAGGTGGCATCGTGGACCACGGCATGGTCGCGGTCGATGAAGTCCACGCGCGAGGATTTGCCGTAGGCGCCATTGGCCAGGAAGCGATATCCGGCGTTGTCGAAAAAGCCCTTGAAGGCATCGACCTCCAGGTCCAGCTGCGTGCCCTCGTAGACATTGCCGGCCTGGTTGATGTGCACCGCGCCCGAGGCATTGACGCGGTCGTCGGGCACCTGGTATTCGAGCCGGTCGGCGCGGATCATGGTGTCGCCGCGGCGCAGTTCGGCATTGCCCTCGACCACCGAGTTGATGTCCGGCTGGCCGCTGAGCGCGTCACCGCGCACATAGACGGGCTGCTGGGAGCGCACCGCCTCGGGATAGGTTTCCTGCATCAGCGTGCTGGGGCGCAGCGGGCGGACTTGCTGCAGCCGGCCTTCGTCGGCTGCAGCGGGCTGGGCCTGGGCCATCGTGGAGCCACCGGCCCATGCGAGAGCCACAAGCCAGGCCAGCGGGCGTACAGCGGGGCGCGCGGGCGCGCGGGCAGCCAGCGGATCGGGGAGCGGCGGTCGGAGGTACACGGTGGTCAACAGCGGCGGGTGGACAAAGGCGCAAGCCTAGCATCACCGCCGGGCATTCGCCGGGGTGGCGGTTTGTAGAATCGCGATTATCCATGAGCCATCCAAACACCCCCACGGCCGGCGTTGTCTGGGCCGACCCCGCCCGCCACGCCGCCTTCGACGCCTGGCTGGCCCCGCTGTCCGCCCGCCACGCGCTGCGCCCCGAAACCCTGCGCCCTGCCTCGGCCGATGCCAGCTTTCGCCGCTATCTGCGCCTGGACACCAGCGCGGGCGCCAGCCTCATCGTCATGGATGCCCCGCCGGACAAGGAAGATTGCGCGCCCTTCGCCAAGGTGCAGGCGCTGATGGCCTCGGCCGGGCTGGCCGTGCCGCAGATCCTGGACTGGGATGCGGCGCACGGCTTCATGCTGCTGTCCGACCTGGGCGGCCACACCGTCATCGAGGCGCTGGACCCGGAAAAGCCCCAGGACGCGGAAGCCTGGTACCGCTCGGCGCTGGAGGTGCTGCTGGCCTGGCAGACCGCCTCGCGCCCCGACGTGCTGCCCGCCTATGACGACGCCCTGCTGCGCCGCGAGTTGCAGCTGTTCCCCGACTGGTACATCGCGCGCCACCGCGAAACCGTGCTCGACGACAGGCAGCAGGCCACGCTGGCCAAGGCCTTCGACCAGATCGTGGCCCATAACCTGGCGGCACCCAGCGTCTTCGTGCACCGCGACTTCATGACGCGCAATCTCATGCAGCCCGTGACCGCCAGCGGCCCGCTGGGCGTGCTGGACTTCCAGGATGCGGTCTATGGCCCGGTGACCTATGACATCGCCAGCCTGCTGCGCGATGCCTTCATCAGCTGGGAAGAGGACTTTGTCATCGACATTACCGTGCGTTACTGGGAGAAGGCGCGCAAGTCGGGATTGGTCGGCGCGCGCAGCCAAAGCGGCTGGGGCGACGATTTCGGTGAGTTCTACCGGGGCGTGGAGTGGATGGGCCTGCAGCGCCATCTCAAGGTGGCCGGCATCTTCGCGCGGCTGACGCTGCGCGACGGCAAGCCCCGCTACCTGGCCGATGCACCGCGCTTCATCCACTACATCCGCTCCACCTGCAGCCGCTACCGCGAGCTGACGCCGCTGTTGCGCCTGGTGGACCAGATCGAAAACATCCAGCCCCAGGTCGGCTGGGCCTACGGGCGCGTCTGAGAACGGATACGCCATGCCACGCTTTCACTGCCCCATTGCGCTGCGCAGCGGCGCCGACATCGACCTGCCGTCCGGCGCGGCGCGCCATGTGCAGGTGCTGCGCCTGCAGCCCGGCGACGGCATCACCCTCTTCGAAGGCCGCGCCGGCGAAGGCTTCAGCGGCGGCGAGTTCGAGGCCACCGTGCTGCGCATGGGCCGCAGCGACGTGGCCGTGCGCATAGGCGCGCACCACGCCGTGGAACGCGAGCCCCTGCGCCCCGTGCACCTGCTGGCCGGCATCACGGCCAACGAACGCATGGACTGGCTGGTGGAGAAGGCCGCCGAGTTGGGCGCCGCCAGCATCACCCCGCTGGTGGCCGAGCGCAGCGTGCTCAAGCTCAAGGGCGAGCGCGCCGAGAAAAAACTCGCCCACTGGCAGGCCGTGGCCGTATCGGCCTGCGAGCAGTGCACGCGCAACCGCATTCCCCCGCTGCACACCCCGGCAGACCTGGAGGACTGGCTGGAGGGCGGTGCGAAACAGCTGCCGCCCGGCACGCTGCGCCTGCTGCTGTCGCTGGGCGAGGGCACGCGGCCGCTGGGTGATATCCTGGATGCCACGGCCGAGGATGCACCCGTGGTCTTTCTCTCCGGCCCCGAGGGCGGCCTGTCGCCCGCCGAGGAGGCCCTGGCCCGCGCCCAGGGCTTTGTACCCGTCACGCTGGGGCCACGCGTGCTGCGCGCGGAAACCGCGCCCCTGGCCGCGCTGGCGGCGCTCACGCTGGCCTGAAGCGGCCCAGCCAGTCGCGCAGCCGCGCGAACACGGGCGCGGCGAAGTCATCGCGCTCGTTGAACAGCTCGTGGTAGGCGCCGTCAAAGCGCTGCGCCTGTACCACGGCTGGCGGCGCGCGGTCGGAAAAGGCCTGGCTGCCGGCCGGCGCCACCAGCCTGTCATCCCCCGCCCACAGCAACAGGCTGGGCACGCTCCACTGCCCCGCGCGGGCCAGCACCTGCGGGCCGCCCTGCGCCAGAAACCGCGCCAGCCGCGCGCAGATGCGGTCATGGCACAGCGGATCGGCACGGTAGGCATCGCAGACCGCCGCGTCATGCGAGAGATAGGGAATCTGCAGGCCGTTGGACACGCGCAGGTCGGGCACCAGGCGCGGCAGCGTGCCCACGAGCAGTTTCTGGATGGACGACAGGCCCACGTCGAAGGCTGGCGAAGACAGCACCAGCGCATCGACAGGCCGGATGGCACGCGCCACGAACAACGCAGCCACCAGGCCGCCCAGGCTGTGGCCCAGCAGCACCAGAGGCTGGCCAGCGGGCTGCTGGGCACGCGTGGCATCGACCACGGTCGCAAGGTCATCCAGCAGCCGGCCATCGGCCGTCAAGCCGCCGCGCGGCCCTGCCGAGCGCCCATGGCCGTATTGGTCGTAGCCGCGCACCGCATAGCCCCAGGCATTGAGGCGCCGGGCCAGCGCCTCATAGCGGCCGATGTACTCGCCCAGGCCGTGCACCAGCAGCACGGTGGCGCGCGCCTGGCCCCCGTCCACGGGCCAGTCGCGCAGTGACAGCTCGGCGCCGTCGCTGGACGCAAGGCGCGTGACCTGGCCTTGCGAGGCAGGTGCGGGAACGGGTGCGGGGGCCGGCGCTGCCATCACGCCACGCCAGCAGCGCCAGCCTCGGCGGCTGCCTGCGCCCCGGCCATGGCGGCGATCACCTGGGCGACGGCGGCCGTGAGCTTCTTGGCATAGGGCACGTGCAGGAATTCATTGGGACCGTGGGCATTGCTCTTGGGACCGAGCACGCCGCAGACCATCATCTGGGCCTTGGGAAAGCCCTGGCTGAGCATGTTCATCAGCGGAATCGTGCCGCCCTGGCCGATGTAGCCGCAGGAGGCGCCGAAATGCGCCTGGCTTGCCGCGTTGAGCGCGTCCTCGAACCAGCCGTCCATGGCTGGCGCATTCCAGCCGCTGGCGCCCGACAGGCCCTGCCAGGTCACACGGGCCTGGTAGGGCGCGTTGTCCTCCAGCAGCGCCTTCATTTCCTGCACGCAGGCAGCGGCATCGACCAGAGGCGGCAGGCGCAGGCTGAGCTTGAAGGCGGTATAGGGGCGCAGCACGTTGCCGGCGTCCTGCAGCGCGGGCAGGCCCTCGGCGCCGGTCACGCTCAACGTGGGCTCCCAGGTGCGCTTGACCAGGGCCTGGACCGGGTCGGTGGTGGTGGGCAGGGCGAACAGCGTGGAGCCGCCGCAGTCGTAGTGCGCCCAGGGGAAGCGGGCATAGGTTTCCTCGCCCAGGATGGCCGCCGTGTCGCGCATCTGCGCCATGCGCTCGGCCGGCACCTCGCAGTGGAAGCTGGCAGGCAGCAGGCGCCCGGTCTTGCTGTCCTCCAGCCGGTCCAGCACCTGGCGCAGGATGCGGAAGGACGACGGCACGACGCCCGAGGCATCGCCCGAATGCACGCCCTCGGTGAGGATTTCCACCTTCAGCGTGCCGCTGGCCATGCCGCGCAGGCTGGTGGTCAGCCACAGCTGGTCGTAGTTGCCGGCGCCGCTGTCCAGGCAGATCACCAGACCCACATCGCCCAGGCGCGGACGCAGGGCATCGACATAGGGCAGCAGGTCGCGCGAGCCGCTTTCCTCGCAGGTCTCGATCAGGCCCAGGATGCGCGGGTGCGGCACGCCCTGGCGCTTGAGCTCCTGCACGGCCGCGATGCTGGCGTAGACCGCATAGCCGTCGTCGGCGCCGCCACGGCCATAGAGCTTGCCGTTCTCATACTTGGGCGTCCACGGGCCCAGGTCGCTGCGCCAGCCGTCGAACTCGGGCTGCTTGTCCAGGTGGCCGTACATCAGCACCGTGGGGCTGGAGGCCGCCTTGTCCTGCGTGCCTTCCACCTCGAAGAACAGCACCGGCGTGCGGCCCGGCTGGCGCACGATCTCCAGCGTCAGGCCGGCCACCTTCTGCGCCAGCACCCAGTCGGCCGCATTGCGCAGCACGGTCTCCAGGTGGCCCTGCTGCTCCCAGTCGGGCGCGAACATGGGCGACTTGGCGGGAATGGCGATGTACTCGGTCAGCGCCGGGACGATGCGCTCGTCCCAGGAGCGGCTGATCTGGTCAAGCGCGGCTGCGGGCTGCAGCAGTTGCGAAGGGGTGCGTGCGTTCATGGCGGGTCCTCGTGTCATGGGTCGGCGCACCGTTCGAGCGAAGCCAGCGCCGCGATCCGGTCATTGTGCGCCAAGGCGGCACGGACCCCGGGCACCCCGCCGCCAACGACTACGATCGCGCCATGTATATCGGAGAACTCGCCCGACGCGCCGGCTGCTCGCCCAAGGCCGTCCGGCTGTATGAATCACGGGGCCTGCTCGGCGCCGTGGCACGGGCAGGCAGCTACCGCATCTATGGCGAGCAGGACCTGGTGCTTGTGCAGCGCATCCGCCAGGCGCTGGGACTGGGCTTTCGGCTGGACGAGCTGCACGGCCTGCACCGCATCCATGAGGCCGCAAGCTGGGAAGCCCTGGCCCGGCTGCTGCGCGAGCGCAGCACCCAGGTTCAGGCGGACATCCGGCGCCTCCAGGCACAGCAGTCCCAGTTGGCGGCGCTGGAGCGCGAACTGCTCGAATGCAGCCTGGAGACGGCAGGTACCCAGGGCGCCTGCGAACCCGCATTGGCCTGAGCACGCGGCCTGAGCCCGGGTGCTTGACCCTGCCCCAAGGGGCAAGGCGAACATGGGTGCCATGTCTCCAAGCACCGCCCACCCTCCTGCCGATACGCATCCCCAGCGCATCCTGATCATCCTCGGCCACCCGTCGGCCAGCAGCCTGTGCGCAGGCCTGGCCGACGCCTACGCACAGGGCGCACGCGACAGCGGCGCCGAGGTGCGCCTGCTGCGCCTGGGCGAACTGGACTTCGACCCGCTGCTGCATGCCGGCTACCGCCAGGACCAGCCCCTGGAGCCTGACCTGCAGCAGGCCCAGGCCGACATCCTCTGGGCCAGTCACCTGGCCTGGGCCTATCCCACCTGGTGGGGCGGCCTGCCGGCCTTGCTCAAGGGCTTCATCGATCGCATCTTTCTGCCGGGCTTCGCGTTCAAGTACCGCAAGGGCTCGGTGCTGTGGGACCGGCTGCTGGCCGGCCGCACGGCCGACCTGCTGGTGAGCATGGATTCACCGCCCTGGTACTACCGCTGGGTGGCGCACATGCCGGGCCACCACCAGATGCGCCGCGCCATCCTGGAATTCAGCGGCATCCGGCCCGTGCGCATACACAGCTTCGGCCCCGTGCTCGGCGCCGAGGCCGCCCGTGTGCAGCAGTGGCTGGAGCAGGCGCAGGCAGCAGGCCGGCGCGCGGCGGCGCGCCGTCTCAAGGCTTCGGTTTGAGCAGGTCATCGATGGCCGCGCGCCCCACCGACGGATCGTCGGTGAAGATGCCATCGATGCCCGTGCGCAGAAAATCGTCCATGTCGGCGCGCGCATTGCCGCGCCGGGTGCCGTCCTGTGCGGGCGGCGATTTCAGGCTCAGGGGCAGGAAGGCGTTCTCGGGCCGCAGCGTCCAGGGATGGACCAGCAGCCCCGCACGGTGGGCATCGGCCACCAGTGCCGTGGGCGCGTCATTCGCACCCTGCACCACGGGGATCACCATGCTCTTGCTCGGCCCTATGCCGTTGGCATAGCGCGCAATCTCGGCCAGGCCTGCGGGCGTGACCATGTCGGCATAGCCGGGGCCCGTGCCGCGCGCCACGCTGTCATAGGGCTTGCCCTTGGGCGCCAGCAATTGCACCAGGCGCAGGCTGCTGCGCGCACGGATCCAGCGCAGGTTCTCGACCTCGAAGGACTGCACGAACACCGGCGCCTGCGCATGGTTCCAGCCGTTGTCCGCAAGCAGCTTCAGCAGCACGGGCTCCAGCGGCAGGCCGATGGACTGGAAGTAGCTCGGGTGCTTGGTCTCGGGATAGATGCCTATGGTGCGGTTCGTGCGTACGCTCTCGGCTCGGGCCAGGTCGATGACCTCCTGCAGCGTGGGCACCTCGAAACGGTCATTGAACTGCACATTCGCCGGGCGGATCGCCGGGATGCGCTCACGCGCACGCAGCGTCTTCAGCTCGGCCAGCGTGAAATCCTCCACGAACCAGCCCGTGATGGCCTGCCCGTCGATGGTTTTGGTGGTCTTGCGCGCCGCGAACTCGGGACGGTCGGCCACATTGGTCGTGGCCTCCTTGAGGCTGCCGTCGGCCGCCAGGATGGCGATGGCGTTCTCATGCCGCGCCACCAACACGCCATCGCGCGTGATGACCAGGTCGGGCTCGATGAAGTCGGCGCCCGCGCGTATGGCCTCCCGGTAGGCCTCCAGCGTGTGCTCTGGCCGCAGTGCCGATGCGCCGCGGTGCGCGATCAGCGCGGGCCGGGGAGGCCAGTCCGCGGCCTGCGATGGGGAATTGGCGGCCTGCGGCGTGGCGCAGCCTGCCAGCAGCAGGCCGGCGGCCGCGCCGGCCAGGGTCAGCGCGCGGCGGCGTGGGAAGCGGTTCATGTCTGCCTTTCGGGTTCGCAATCCGTCGATTGTGCGCGCCACCCATGACACGGGCATGGACCGGACCGCCGCTCAGGCGTGCTCGAAATGGAAGACGGCCGTGCCCGCCATGAGATTGGGCAGGGTACGCACGCTGCGGCCATCCTGCAGGCCGAAGGAGTCCAGTATGCGCAGCCGGTTCCGGGTGGCCAGCACCTCGAAGTCCTTGTAGGTGCCCACGCGGATATTGGGCGTGTCATACCACTGGTAGGGCAGGCGCCGCGTCACCGGCATGCGCCCGCGCAGCACGGACAGGCGGTTGGGCCAGTGCGCGAAGTTGGGGAAGGCGACGATGCCCGCGCGGCCTATGCGCGCCGTCTCCTGCAGCATGGTCTCGGCATTGCGCAGATGCTGCAGCGTGTCGATCTGCAGCACCACGTCGAAGCTGTTGTCCTGGAAGATGGCCAGGCCGTCCTCCAGGTTCAACTGCAGCACGTTCACGCCCCGGCGCACGCAGGCCAGCACATTGGCGTCGTCCAGTTCCACGCCATAGCCAGTGCAGCCGCGCTCGCGCTGCAGGTGCGACAGCAGGGCGCCATCGCCGCAGCCCAGGTCGAGCACGCGCGAGCCCTTGGGGATCAGGCGCGCAATCGCCTGCATGGTGTTCAGCTCGGTCATGCGGCCTCCTTGGCGGCTGTCGTGGTTTCCTGGGCGATGTTGTCAAAGTAGGAGCGCATCACCTTCATGTAGCGGGGGTCGTCGAGCAGGAAGGCGTCATGGCCGTGGGGCGCGTCGATCTCGGCGTAGCTGACGTCGCGGTTGTTCTCCAGCAGCGACTTGACCAGCTCGCGGCTGCGCGCGGGGGCAAAGCGCCAGTCGGTGGTGAAGCTCACCAGCAGGAAGCCGGCCTTGGCCACGGACAGCGCCCGGGTCAGGTCGCCGCCATGCGCGCGCGCCGGGTCGAAATAATCGAGCGCACGCGTGATCAGCAGGTAGGTGTTGGCGTCGAAGTAGCTGCTGAACTTCTCGCCCTGGTAGCGCAGGTAGCTCTCGATCTGGAACTCCACATCCTGCGTGCTGTACTTCAGGTCCAGCCCCTCCCTCAGCTGGCGGCCGAACTTCTGGTTCATCACGTCGTCGCTGAGGTAGGTGATGTGGCCGATCATGCGGGCGATGCGCAGGCCCCGCGCCGGCACCACGCCGTGCTCGTAGAAATGCCCGCCGTGGAAATCCGGGTCGGTGACGATGGCGCGGCGCGCCACCTCGTTGAAGGCGATGTTCTCGGCATTCAGGTTGGGCGCGCTGGCCACGACCACGGCGTGGCGCATGCGGTCAGGATGGCGCAGCGACCACGACAGCGCCTGCATGCCGCCCAGGCTGCCGCCCAGCACGGCGGCCAGCTGGCCAATGCCCAGCCGGTCCAGCAGCCGGGCCTGGGCGTCCACCCAGTCCTCCACCGTGACCACGGGGAAGTCGGCGCCATAGATCTTGCCGGTGTCGGGATGCGCGTGCATGGGGCCGGTCGAGCCAAAGCACGAGCCCAGGTTGTTCACGCCGATCACGAAGAACCGGTTCGTATCCACGGGCTTGCCCGGGCCGATCATGTTGTCCCACCAGCCCTCGCTCTTGGCCTGGCCCTCGTAGACGCCTGCCACATGGTGGGAGGCATTGAGCGCATGGCAGACCAGCACCGCGTTGCTGCGATCGGCATTGAGCTGCCCGTAGGTCTCGTAGGCGAGGTCGTAGTCCCGGATCGAGCCCCCGCCCTGCAGCGGCAGGGGCTCGTCGAAGTGCATGTTTTGTGGTGTGGCGATGAAGGACATGAAAAAACCCGGCATCGCTAAAAACGAGGCCGGGTTCTCTGGTGTCGTCTTTAGCAGGATTTATAAAGCGCCCGCAAGCAGAAGCAAATCGGCGCATGAAGGCTCATTATGCCAAAACGCCCGTCCCCGGAAGGAACAGGGCCAGCACGCCCAGCACCAGGAAGATCACGGCCGAGACCACATGCACCAGGCGTATGGGCACGCGCTTGACCAGCTTGTCGCCCAGCCACACCACAGGCGCGTTGGCCAGCATCATGCCCAGCGTGGTGCCGGCCACCACCCACAGGTAGGCGTTGTACTTGGCCGCCAGCATCACGGTGGCGATCTGCGTCTTGTCGCCCATCTCGGCCAGGAAGAAGGCCACCAGCGTGGTGCCGAAGACGCCCCAGCGCGAATGCCCGGAGACCTCGTCCTCGTCGAGCTTGTCGGGGATCAGCATCCAGATCGCCATGGCGATGAAGGACAGGCCCAGGATCCAGCGCATGGCGTTCTCGCCCAGGTAGCTGGTGATCCAGGCGCCCACGGCACCGGCCAGCGCATGGTTGACCAGCGTGGCCACGAAAATGCCCGCAACGATGGGCCAGGGTTTGCGAAAACGCGCGGCGAGCACCAGCGACAGCAGCTGGGTCTTGTCCCCCATCTCGGCAAGTGCGACGACGGAGGTTGAAATCAGGAAGGCTTCCATGGTGTGGGGATTTATCCGGCCGGATAGAGCACGCATTGACCACGCTCCGACTCCGGCCTTTGGATCGGTGCGCGGTCAATGGTCTCGATCGGTCACACGCAGCATTGCACTGCGCGCCGCATACGCCATAGGCCAGCGAAGGCCCAAGTTTGTTGACGCATGCATCCGGCTACTGAGCCGAACGATCTACTCCCCAAAGACTGAGGCGGCGATCATAGCAGCCCCCCGATCCGCATGCCGACCACCACTGCCGCCACGGCACTTGCTTATGCGCTGCCGCAATTTCAGGGTTACTCCCAGGGGCATTCTGTGGCGGGCACGACGAATTTTTGCGAAACAGTAATAACGTGCGAAAACTTCTGCCACATAATGGGCAGGCTTTCGTTCGGGCTTCGGCTCAATGAGGGCGAGTGCGTTTGCGTCTCTAACGTTGTCATCCCGTGTTGACTCCCTAGGGCTCCATCGCGTTTTCCAGTTTTTTCAGGAGTCCTCCATGGGCAACAAGCTTTACGTCGGCAACCTGCCGTACACCTTCCGTGACAGCGATCTGGAGCAAGCCTTCAGCGAATTCGGCGCCGTCAACAGCGCCAAAGTGATGATGGAGCGCGACACCGGCCGTTCCAAGGGTTTCGGCTTCGTCGAAATGGGCAGCGATGCCGAAGCACAAGCTGCTATCCAAGGCCTGCACGGCCAAAACCGCGGCGGCCGTGACCTGGTGGTCAACGAAGCCCGTCCGATGGAGCCCCGCGCTCCCCGTAGCGGCGGCTTCGGCGGCGGCTTTGGTGGTGGCGGCGGTGGCGGCGGCTTCGGCGGCGGCAACCGTGACGGCGGCTACGGCGGTGGCGGTGGCCGTCGCAACAGCTACTAAGCACTCGCTTAGAGCTTGCGTTAGCAAAAAAATGGGGCCTTCGGGCCCCTTTTTTGTTGCCAAACGTTATCAGCTTGTGTTTTCGAGCATTTATCTTTTTGATTTTTGTGCTTCATAATTTGGTTTCGGGCAGACCCGTTCGAACGCTATGTGTTTAGGAAGGTTGGACAGGCTCTTGTATACAAAGAACCTGATGTCTGTGCGTCCTGAAGCCGAGCGCAAACCAGTGAGCATTGAGGAGTTGAGGAGTTTTTGATGGGCAATAAGCTTTACGTCGGCAACCTTCCCTATGGTGTGCGTGACAACGACTTGGAGCAGGCATTCAGCCAGTTCGGCGCTGTCACCAGCGCCCGGGTCATGATGGAACGCGACACAGGCCGCTCCAAGGGATTCGGGTTTGTCGAAATGGGCAGCGATGCCGAGGCACAGGCAGCCGTTCAAGGCATGAATGGCCAGCCATTGGGCGGGCGCAGCCTCGTGGTGAACGAAGCGCGCCCCATGGAGCCCCGTCCCCCGCGCTCGGGCGGCTTTGGTGGCGGCGGCGGTGGTGGCGGCTATGGCCGTGGTGATGGCGGCGGCGGTGGCTACGGTGGCGGTGGGCGCGCTGATGGCGGAGGCTACGGGCGCAGCGATGGCGGCGGCGGTGGTGGCTATGGCCGTGGTGACGGCGGTGGAGGCGGCGGCTACGGCGGCCGTGGCGATGGTGGTTTCCGCAGCCCCTATGGCTCCGGCCCCCGCAATGGCGGCCGTGGCGGCGGATGGGGAAACAACAATAACAACGGAGAATGAGACCCCGGTCTCCATGTTCTCCCAAACAAGAAAAGGCTCCTTCAGGGAGCCTTTTTTGCGGTTGCAAGTTTATGCATGAACATATTCCCTGAGCACGACGAACTTCAGGGATTTTTCGAATGACGATGTTTGCGCTTTCGTCCTACAAGCAGCCGATCAAACAAGGGGTTTGGCAGAATTTTCATCAAACGGCCAACCCACGCCATTTGCCAGGGGATGATGGCCAGGCTGCGCCCGGCATCAATGGAACGCCAAGCCCTTGCAGCAAACTCATGGGGCTGCAATAGGAATGGCATGCCATAGCGGTTACCGCGTGTGAGGGGTGTATCTACATAACCAGGAAGCAATGTAGTGACTTTTACGCCACTACTGCGCAATTCACCGCGAAGGCTTTCGCAATAGGCAATGACTGCAGCCTTGCTGGCGCAATAAGCACCATGTCCCGGCAGGCCGCGCAGCCCGGCCACACTGGCGATACCGACCAACTGCCCGCTGCCACGCCGCACCATGGGCGCGATAAAGGGATGGAAACTGGCCGCCACGCCCATGGTGTTGACGGCCAGCACCTGCTGCATGGTGTCGATATCCTCGCGCATCGAGGTGTCCACACCCCAGCTGACGCCGGCATTGGCTATCACGACATCGGGCAGGCCCTGCTGCTGCTCACAGCGCCGGGCGGCAGCGATGATGCTGTCGGGCACGGCCACATCGGCCTCGTAGATGGCGAAGCGCGACGCCTCCAGGCCCTGCTGCGCAGCCCATTGCGCCATCACGTCGCCACGCCGCGCAACCAGTGCCAGCGACCAGCCTTGCTGGTAGGCATGCCAGGCCAGGGCCTGGCCTATGCCGCTGGATGCGCCGGTGATGAAGGCCAGGGGTGCCGGGCTGCGCGAGGATGTCGTCATGGCTTGTTCTCCATCGGCAGGCCTGCGCTTGCGCTGGCGCCTTACTTGGTCCTGGACGGCTGCAGGGTGCCGCGCACGCGGCCCTGCAGCTTCATCACCAGATCCAGGTTGCTGTACTGCATGCTGTCGGCCGTGAAACGGTCCTTGTCACGGGTCAGCACCACGGGCTGGTTGGAACTCACTCTTTCCTCGTTGGGCCAGGCGTGCAGGAATTCGCCCTGGAATTGCAACTGCGGCTGCGGTTGTTTACCTGCTGTCACAAATGGCTCGCGCGTGACGACGGCATTGCCAAACATCTGCACCTCGGAACCATCGGCATTGCTCAGCGCCCGCTTGGCGCTGCCGCGCGTGATGCGGCCTTCAGGCGAGACTGCGAACATGCGCACGTTGTCGATTTCGAGGGTGTCGGTATCCGGATAGTGGCGGCCCACGCTACCCTCGATCTGGCTCTTGAGCCGCCCCGTGGCGTCGAAGCTCTTGATCGAGAAATCCTTCATGAAGTAGTCGGGCTCATGCGCCACGGCCTTTTCGGTGCCGCTGGCCACGGGCTGCGGTGCATTGCGCACCAGCCACCAGGTGCCCAGCGCCAGCAGGCCCATCAGCAGCACGGGCAGGTACAGGGAAAGCCGGTCACCGACGCGGCGCCAAGCCTGGATCATGATGCGTATTCCGCCAGCAGCCCGGCATAGGCGCCACGCGCGGCCAGCAGCAGGTCGCACAGCTGGCGCACCGCCCCTTCGCCACCGCTGCGCGGCGTGATCCAGTCGGCCACGGCCAGCACCTCGTCATGGGCGTTGGCCGGCGCGCAGGCAAAGGCGGAGCGCCGCATCACGGGCAGGTCGGGCCAGTCGTCGCCCATGGCTGCCGCCTGGTGCCACTGCAGGCCCAGCTCGCCCAGAATGGCCTCGGCGGCAGGCACCTTGTCTTCCGTGCCAAAGCGCGCATGCGTGACGCCCAGGTTGCTCAGCCGCAGGCGCAGGGCCGGCGAATCGCGGCCCGTCACCACGGCGGGCGTGATGCCGGCCTTTTGCAGCAGCTTCAGGCCATGGCCGTCCAGCGTGTTGAAGCGCTTGAGCACCTCGCCTTCGCCAGAGAACAGCAGGCCGCCATCGGTGAGCACGCCATCGACATCGAAGAAGGCCACCCGCACATCCTGTGCCAGCAGCAGCAGTTGTGGGTCCCAGTTCTGCACGGGCGTCAAAGGAGCGCGTGCCATCAGATCACCTTGGCGCGCATCAGGTCGCGGATATGGACCACGCCGCGCAGCTGGCGCTGCGCATCGGCCACCAGCACCGCGGTGATGCCGTGCTCCTCCATCATGCTGGCGGCGTCCACGGCCAGCGCGTCTTCGGCGATGGTGCGGGGCCCCTTGTGCATGACATCGCCGGCCTGCAGCGCGCGCAGGTCGGTGCCGGCCTCCACGCAGCGGCGCAGGTCTCCGTCGGTGAAGATGCCCTGTAGCACGCCTGCCCCATCGACGATGGCCGAGCAGCCCAGGCCCTTGGCGCTCATCTCGCGCATCAGTTCGACAAAGCTGGCATCGGCCCCGACCTTCGGCAGCTCATCGCCGCTGCGCATGACATCACGCACATGGGTCAGCAGCTTGCGGCCCAGCGCACCGCCCGGATGGGAGCGCGCAAAGTCCTCGGCGCCAAAGCCGCGCGCATCGAGCAGGGCCACGGCCAGGGCGTCGCCCATGGCCATCTGCGCGGTGGTGCTGGCCGTGGGCGCCAGGTTCAGGGGGCAGGCCTCGCGCTCGACACGGGTGTCCAGCACCCAGTCGGCATGGCGGGCCAGCGTGGATTGCGCGCCGCCGGTCATGGCCACCAGCGCAATGCCCTGGCGCTTGATGGCCGGCAGCAGCGCAGCGAGCTCATCGGCCTCGCCGCTGTTGGACAGCGCCAGCACCAGGTCAATGCCGGTCACCATGCCCAGATCGCCATGGCTGGCCTCGGCCGGATGCACGAAGAACGCAGGCGTGCCCGTGGAAGCCAGGGTGGCGGCCACCTTGCGCCCGACATGGCCGCTCTTGCCCATGCCCATCACGACGACGCGGCCGGACAGCCGCAGGATGCGCTGCACCACTTCACCGAACACGCCATCAAGGCGCTGCGACATGGCTTGAAGGGCATCGGCCTCGATGCCCAGGGTGTCGCGGGCCAGGCGCAGGGCACGGGGCGTGTCCAGCGCATCCAGGGTGGCAGCATCAGAATTCATCTGGATGATTTTAGGCGGTCTGGCCATCCGGCGGCGGCGGTCGCCATCGGGCGCCTGGGTACACTGGCCCGTCTTCTCCAGCCCCCGATCCAGCGCCATGCATACCACCCCCAGCGTCAACGACTACCTGCGCACCCACATACGCACCGTTCCCGACTGGCCGGCGCCCGGCGTGCAGTTCCGCGACATCACGCCGCTGCTGCAGGACCCGCAGGTCTTTCGCGTGATGACCGACGCCTTCGTGCACCGCTACATGCAGCGCGGCATGCGCCCCGATGTGGTGGCCGGGCTCGATGCGCGTGGCTTCATCCTGGGCGCCGTGGTGGCCCACGAATTGGGCGTGGGATTTGTACCCATCCGCAAAAAGGGCAAGCTGCCCTTCACTACGGTGGAGGAAACCTATGAACTCGAATACGGCAGTGCCACCGTGGAGCTGCACACCGACGCCGTCAAGGCGGGCGACCGCGTGCTGCTGATCGACGACCTGATCGCCACCGGCGGCACCATGATGGCCGGCAAGCGGCTGCTGGAAAAACTCGGCGCCACCGTGATCGAGGGCGCGGCCATCGTGGACCTGCCCGAGCTGGGCGGCTCCACCTTGCTGCGCGATAGCGGACTGCCGCTGTTCACGCTGGTGGATTTCGCCGGCCACTGAGCCAGGCCGCAGCCCGGTCAGCGCAGTTCGCCGTACTGGGTGACGCCCAGGTCCAGGTGGTCCAGCGTGCTGTGGGGAAAGTCCGCACCGCGATCGCCTGCGCCCGGCCCGAGCAAAGGGCCCGAGCGGCGCACACCAGCGGGAGCCGCTGCAGCAGAGCCGGCACCCCGCCCGGCTGCGGGCATGGCCGCCACGGCGAGCTTGAAGGCCGCCATTTCCTGATCGTCTATGGGTTCGAAGGGCGCCATGTCCTGCCTGCGGCGCTGGGGCGCTGCCGCCTCCATCGAGGCCGCCACCGGCACGGCCATGGGCGGGGCAGGACGCGGTGCGCGCGTCGCTGCGGAATGCACCTGGGCTTGGGCCTGGGCTGCAGCGTTCTGGTCGCTGACCCGCCAGTACACGGCCGTCACGACCGCGCCCATGCGGGCCTTGGCCGCCTGGGCCAGCATGGCCTCGATCTCGCTGAGCCGCGCGGTTTCGCTGGCATAGGCCCGCGCCAGGTCCATCATCACCACGAAGCGCTGGCCCACGTTGTCCAGCGAGAGCACCTTGAACTTGTAGCTGGCGGACAACACCCCGGCACGCACCATGACATCGCGCACCACACCGTAGAGCTGCTCACGGCGCTCGGAACGCTCGCTGCGGCGCCCTCCGGGCCCTGCTTCACGACGCGCCACGGCACTGGCCTGGCCATCGTCTCCGGGCGAACCACGGCCCTGCTCCGGCACAGGCTTGCGGGAAAACCAGTTGAACACAGACATGGGGGCTCTCATTGTCACGAATAGTCACAAACTCGCGGCATTGTGCCTGCAACTTTGCGACATTTCGAGCACGGGCGCAGCAAAACCGCTGTATCAATTTGTCGCAGCGCAAAGGCCGGCCTGTCACCGCCCCGCGCCCGCAGAGTGCCCCGCCCCAGGTGCTGCCCGGGAGCCTTTCAGGTACTGGCCACCCGGCGGCGGCTGTCCACCGCACGGCGGGCAAGCACCTGGCCGGCCGCCATGACCAGGGCCAGCGCCACACCGGGCTGGCGATTGCTGAGTTCGGCGAAGCGCATGGCCGTCAGGCACCAAAGCCGTCCCGGCGCAGCCGCCTGCACGGTGGCATGGCGCGCACGGTGGGCGAAGAAGGCGCCCTCGCCCAGGATGGAGCCCGGGCCGACGATGGCCAGGCGGATGCGCTCCTTCGCATCCTGGTAGTGCACGCTGAGGCTGCCGGACTCCACGAAGTACAGATTGCGGTCCAGCGAACCTTCGGCAAACAGCAGCTCGCCCGCCGCCAGCGTGACCGGCACCAGGTAGGGCGCCAGCAGATCCCATTGCTCCAAGGTCAGCGCGTTCTGCACACCATCGACAGCCACGGCCGACGACATGGCCTGGGCCAGTGGCCGCAAATCATTGTGGGAGGAAGAAGACATGGCGGATCCGGTTCGAATTGGGCCGCGCACCCGCGCCAGGGCTGCGCCCGGCGGCAGGCAGCGACGAGGGCCGCTGCGGCACGCCGCATGCTAAGCGACGGCAGCGGGCACGCCAATGCCGACAAGCGGGTTTTCGTCGGCAAATTTTGTAGCAAAAGATAAGTATTGCAGCAACTCTGCTGGCTGTGCGAATGGGGTCGGGGCCATCCGGCAGCCCGGTCACTTGCCGATGCAGAAGCTGGAAAAGATCACGCCCAGCAGATCGTCGGAGCTGAATTCCCCGGTGATGGAGTTCAGCGAGACCTGGGCCAGGCGCAGTTCCTCGGCCAGCAAGTCCAGGTGGGCGGCCTGGGCCGCCAGCTGCAGCTCGGCCTCCTGCAGGTGGGCGGCCACGGCCTGCAGTGCCTCCACATGGCGCGCGCGCGCCAGGTACAGGCCTTCTGGAGCCGACTGCCAGCCGGCCACGTCCAGCAGGCGCCGGCGCAGGGCATCCAGGCCGTCGCCCGTGCGTGCCGACAGTGCCACGCTGCCTTCACGGCCGCCATGCGCTTGCATCTGGGCGGGTTCCGCGCGATCGGTCTTGTTCCAGACGTCGATGACGGGCACCTGGCGCGGCAGCTTCTGGGCCAGGGTTTCGGCAATGGCGGCATCGGCCGCCAGGTAGTCGTGCTCGCCCATGCGTGTGAGGTCGTGCAGGAAGAGCACGGCATCGGCCGCAGCGATCTCCTCCCAGGCGCGCGCGATGCCGATGCGCTCGACCTCGTCGCTGCTCTCACGCAGGCCTGCCGTGTCGATCACATGCAGGGGCACGCCCTCGATCTGGATGGTCTGCTGCACCTTGTCGCGCGTGGTGCCGGCAATCGGGGTGACGATGGCCAGCTCCGCACCGGCCAGCGCGTTGAGCAGCGAGCTCTTGCCCGCATTGGGCTGGCCTGCGATCACGACCTTGATGCCTTCGCGCAACAGCGCACCCTGGTGGGCGCGCGACAGCACCTGGTCCAGCTTGCCACGCAGCCGCGCGAGCTGGCCGCTGGCATCGGCCTTTTGCAGGAAGTCGATCTCTTCCTCGGGAAAGTCCAGCGTGGCCTCGACCAGCATGCGCAGGTGCACCAGCGCATCGCGCAGGCCATGGATTTCCTCGGAAAAAGCGCCCGACAGCGAACGGCTCGCACTGCGCGCGGCGGCCTCGGTGCTGGCGTCGATCAGGTCGGCAATGGCCTCGGCCTGAGCCAGGTCGATCTTGTCGTTGAGAAAGGCACGCTCGGTGAATTCACCGGGCTGGGCCAGGCGCAGGCCCGGCAGCACGCTGCGATGGTCTTCGCCAGAGGCTTGTGCAGCCTCCAGGCAGCGCGCCAGCAGCAGTTGCAGAACGACGGGGCCCCCGTGGGCCTGCAACTCCAGCACATCCTCGCCGGTATAGCTGTGCGGCGCCGGGAAGAACAGGGCCAGGCCGTGGTCGATGGGGCCGCCCTGGGCATCGCGAAACGGCAGATAGGTGGCCTCGCGCGGCTTGAGGTCGCGCCCGCACAGCGCCCGCACCAGCGGCGCCACGCCCTTGCCGGACACACGCACGATGCCCACGGCACCCCGCCCCGGGGCGGTGGCGATGGCGGCGATGGGGTCGTTGTGGCGGGGCAGCATGGATGGAGCTTTCTTGGGAGGGATTTCAGGCCGCCGATGATAGGCCGCCCATGAAAAAGCCCGCCGAAGCGGGCTTTGGAGCCAGGGCCTTCGCAGGCTTACTTGGCCGGCGTGGACTTGCCGAATTTGGGCAGGTTGAACTGCGGCGGCACGCCCATGCGGGTGTTGATGATCCACTGCTGGGCGATGGACAGGATGTTGTTCGTCAGCCAGTACAGCACCAGGCCGGCCGGGAAGAAGAAGAACATCACGCTGAAGACCAGGGGCATGATCCACATCATCTTGGCCTGCATCGGATCCGGCGGAGCGGGGTTCAGCGCGGTCTGCAGCAGCGAGGACAGGGTCATCAGCACGGGCAGGATGAACAGAGGATCCTTGGCCGACAGGTCGGTGATCCAGCCGATCCAGGGCGCGTTGCGGATTTCCACGCTGGACAGCAGCACCCAGTACAGCGCGATGAATACCGGGATCTGGATGATGATGGGCAGGCAGCCGCCCATCGGGTTGACCTTTTCCTCGCGGTAGATACGCATCATCTCCTGCTGCATCTGCTGGGGCTTGTCCTTGAGGCGCTCACGCATTTCCATGATGCGCGGGTTGATGGCCTTCATCTTGGCCATCGAGGAGTAGGCCTTGGCATTGAGCCAGTAGAAGGCGATCTTCAGCAGCAGCACCAGGGCCACGATGGACCAGCCCCAGTTGCCCAGGAAGCCGTGCAGCTTGTCCAGCAGCCAGTACAGCGGCTTGGCCAGGATGGTCAGCCAGCCATAGTCCTTGACCAGCTCCAGCCCGGGCGCCAGCGATTCCAGGCGCTTTTCGATCTGGGGACCGGCGAACAGGCGCGCTTCCACGCTCTTGCTCTGGCCAGGCTCGATGGTGCCCACCGGCGTGATCATGCCGACGGCGTAGAGGTTGTTGTCCACCTTGCGCAGGAAGTTGTCGCGCTGGATGCCTTCGGCCAGCAGCCAGGCGCTGGCGAAGTAATGCTGGACCATGGCCACGTAGCCGCCCGTGGACGACTTCTCGACGCTGGCCTTGCCGCTCTCGATGTCCTTGAACTCGACCTTCTGGTACTTCTTCTCGTCGGTGTAGACGGCCGGGCCCGTGAAGGTGGAGTACATGGTGGACTGTTCGCCTTCGGGCTTGTTGCCATCGCGCACCAGTTGCAGGTACAGCTGCGGGCTCACGGCCGCCGTGCCGGTGTTCACCACTTCATGGCGCACGCCGATGTCGTAGGCGCCGCGCTTGAGCGTCCAGATCTTGACCAGCTTCACGCCACCCATGTCGGGCGACTCGAAGCGCAGTTCCATCTGGTCCTCGCCGTCCTTGAGCTCGCGCGCGCCGGGCAGCGCGGTCATGGTCGTCTTGTGCGTGGGGAAACCGCCGCCGATCAGGCCCGACTGGCCCAGGTACACGCGGTGCACGCTCTCGTCGAACAGCACCACGGGCTTGTCCTTGTGCACGGAATCCGCGTACTTGAGCAGCTCGGCATGGCGCAGCGTGCCGCCCTGGCTGTCGAAGGTCAGGCGCAGCACGTCGGTGCTGATGGTGACGTTCTGGCGCGGGGCTGCCTCGGGCGCGGCGGCAGCGCCGCCAGGCACTTCGCCGGCACCGGCCGTTGCCGCAGCAGCCGCCGAGGGCACACTGGCATCGCCGGGCGCCTTGCCCGTTTCAGGTGCCGGGGCCGTGGCGACGGCAGGCGCGGGGAAAAAAGTGGCCTTCTTGCCGCTGTGCACTTGCCATTTGTCCCATAGCAAGACCAGCGAAAAGCCAAATATCACCCACAGGATGGTGCGGCGAATATCGTTCATGAAGACTTCTTAGGTGAGGAAGGTTGGGTGTTTTCGGGCGCAGCCGTCAGGCTGGTGAACAGCCTGGGCTTTTGCTCTGGCACAGGGTCATGCCCCCCGTCACACCACGGATGACAGCGCGCCAGGCGGCGCAGCGTCAGGTAGGAGCCTACCGCAGCGCCGTGTTGATCCAACGCTTCAAGGGAATAGGCAGAGCAGGTGGGCGTGAAGCGGCAGGCCGAGCCCAGCCAGGGACTGAGCATCAGCCGATAGCCGCGCACCAGCGCCATCAGCAGCCGCTGCATCATGGCGCAACCCCGATGCTCTCGCCAGCGGCTGCGGCGCGCTCCTGTGCGGGCTGCGGGAGCTCGGGCGCAGGCTGCGACAGGCGTTTCGCCGCATAGGCGAACAACTGCTGCAGCTCGGCGCGCACGGCCTGCCGGAGCACATCAGAAGTGGCGCTCACGAACTGGCGCCGGTCAAAGCCCGAGCGCAGCCGCACCACATGGGCGCCTTGGAGCATCAGGGTCTCATGCTCGCTGCCCACGGCATAGATCTGCCGCTTGATGGTGTGTCGCGTCACCGAACGGCGCGCCCAGCGCTTGGGCACCATGGCGCCCAGCCAGGCATCCTGGCGCACGGCGCCAACGCCGAACAGGGCCTGCGGGTCTTGCGACCCGGGCCCTGTCGGTGGCGCCATGGCGCCGCCCTGCTCCGTCAGAACGAGACGGTGCAGGGCGAAATGCGCGGTACGCGATACCGTACCGGCAGCCATGGCGGCCTGAAACTGCGGACGTGTTTTCAGCCGTTGCATGCCAGCACCCCGTTCAGGGGTTCAGTGCAGCGAGCAAACCGCCCAGCAATGGCTGGCCTTAGACGGCCAGACGCTTGCGGCCCTTGGCGCGGCGAGCGTTGATCACGGCGCGGCCGCCCTTGGTCTTCATGCGGACCAGAAAGCCGTGGGTGCGGGCGCGACGGGTCTTGGAGGGTTGGTAAGTACGTTTCATGTTGGTTCCTAGAGAAGGTTCAGTTTTGCACCGGTCCCGTATCCGGCACGCTACACGCAGTGCAGCCAGCAGCCGCCACAAAGGCAAACCGCCAGGCCACCTGCCAAAAATCTGCACGATGCACTTGCCATGTGCAGCCCAAGGAGCAACCCCGAGAGGTTTCGCCCAAGGCCGCCAGCGGCAGCATGCAGACCCGATGCAGACGGGCGGGACATATCACCCTGAACACATTCAGGGAAACCCGCGATTATCACAGCGTTGTCCACTTGATGCAATGCCCTTCGAACCCGAAGGATGCCTGCCCATTTTGCGACAAGGCGGAGGACAAGCTCCTGATATTTTGTGGATAACTTCCGCAAAAGCTACAATGGCAGCCTCGCAACAGTTCCTCCTATCCACAACTAGACTTCGACAATGACAGAGGAACCTACGAACGATGCAGGCCAGGGCCTGTGGCAAGTCTGCGTTGAGCAACTGGGGCAGGAAATGCCCGAACAGCAGTTCAACACCTGGATCAAGCCCCTGACCGCGCACGTCGCCGAAGACTTCTCCAAAGTCACCGTCTACGTGGCCAACCGCTTCAAGCTCGACTGGATCCGCGCCCAATATGCAGGCCGCATCTCGGCCATGCTGGAGTCGCTCTATGGCCAGCCGGTGACGCTTGAGTTGGCACTTGCTCAGCGGGAAAGCGTTGTGCGGACTTACGTCCGCCCCTCCACCAGCGAGCGCTCGGCCCCGCCGGAAACCATTGTCACCTCGGTGCCCACGGTCACCAGCGAAGACGCGGCAGCGCCCGTATTTCGCACGCGCCTGAACGCCGCGCTGACCTTCGAGACCCTGGTGGAAGGTACGGCCAACCGCATGGCACGCTCGGCCGCCATGCATGTGGCGGGCTCGCCCGGACACCTGTACAACCCGCTGTTCATCTACGGCGGCGTGGGCCTGGGCAAGACCCACCTGGTGCATGCCGTGGGCAACAAGCTGCTGGCCGACAAGCCCGACGCCAAAGTTCTCTACATCCACGCCGAGCAGTTCGTCTCGGATGTGGTCAAGGCCTACCAGCGCCGCACCTTTGACGAATTCAAGGAGCGTTACCACTCGCTGGATCTGCTGCTGATCGACGACGTGCAGTTCTTCGCCAACAAGGACCGCACGCAGGAGGAGTTCTTCAACGCCTTCGAGGCGCTGCTGGCCAAGAAGAGCCACATCGTGATGACCTCGGACACCTATCCCAAGGGTCTGGCGAACATCCACGAGCGGCTGGTATCGCGCTTCGACTCCGGGCTGACGGTAGCCATCGAGCCGCCCGAGCTGGAGATGCGCGTGGCCATCCTGATCAACAAGGCCCGCGCCGAGAACGCCGAGATGCCCGAGGAAGTCGCCTTCTTCGTGGCCAAGAACGTGCGCTCCAACGTGCGCGAGCTCGAAGGCGCGCTGCGCAAGATCCTGGCCTATTCGCGCTTCAACCAGAAGGAAGTCTCCATCCAGCTGGCCCGCGAGGCCCTGCGTGATCTGCTGTCCATCCAGAACCGCCAGATCAGTGTGGAGAACATCCAGAAGACGGTGGCCGATTACTACAAGATCAAGGTGGCCGACATGTACAGCAAGAAGCGCCCGGCCAGCATCGCCCGGCCGCGCCAGATTGCCATGTACCTGGCCAAGGAATTGACCCAGAAGAGCCTGCCCGAGATCGGCGAGCTGTTCGGCGGGCGCGACCACACCACCGTGCTGCACGCGGTGCGCAAGATCGCCGGCGAACGCCAGCAACTGACCGAGCTGAACCAGCAGCTGCACGTGCTGGAGCAAACTCTCAAAGGTTGATGAAAACTCCCCCATTCTGGTCGTATGTACGCGGCAAAATGGGGGATTCGAGCGGCAAGAGGGGGCTCATTTGTGAGCCGCCGCTCCTACCGAGACCCGCATCCTTAAATCAGAGGTTGACATGATCGTCCTGAAAGCCACACAAGACAAAGTTCTCGCGGTCCTGCAATCGGTGTCCGGCATCGTCGAACGCCGCCACACGTTGCCCATCCTGGCCAACGTGCTGATCAAGAAGACCGGCAACGCATTGCAGCTGACCACCAGCGACCTGGAAATCCAGATCCGCACCACCGCCGAGCTCGGCGGCGACACCGGCGACTTCACCACCACCGTGGGCGCGCGCAAGCTGATCGACATCCTCAAGACCATGCCCGGCGACCAGACCGTGAGCCTGGAGACCCAGCAGGCCAAGATGGTGCTCAAGGGCGGCAAGAGCCGCTTCACGCTGCAGACCCTGCCGGCCGAGGACTTCCCGCTGGTGCAGGAGGCTGCGGCCTTCGGCCCGTCGTTCAGCGTGCCGCAGAAGGTGCTCAAGGACCTGCTGGGCCAGGTCTCCTTCGCGATGGCCGTGCAGGACATCCGCTACTACCTCAACGGCATCCTGTTCGTGGCCGAGGGCAAGCAGCTGTCCCTGGTGGCCACCGACGGCCACCGCCTGGCGTTCGCAAGCAGCCAGCTGGACGTGGAAGTGCCCAAGCAGGAAGTGATCCTGCCGCGCAAGACCGTGCTGGAGCTGCAGCGCCTGCTGTCGGATGCCGGCGGCGAGAACCAGCCCCACATCGAGATGCAGTTCGCCAACAACCAGGCCAAGTTCACCTTTGGCGGCATGGAGTTCGTGACCAAGCTGGTCGAGGGCAAGTTCCCCGACTACAACCGTGTCATCCCGCGCAACCACACCAACAGCGTGACCCTGGGCCGCGCCCCGCTGCTGGCAAGCCTGCAGCGAACGGCCATCATGACCAGCGACAAGTTCAAGGGCGTGCGCCTGACGGTGGAGCCCGGCACCTTGCGCGTGGCGTCCAACAACGCCGAGCAGGAAGAGGCCATGGACGAGCTGGACATCGACTACGGTGGCGACACCATCGAGATCGGCTTCAACGTCACCTACCTGATCGACGCCCTGTCCAACATGAGCCAGGACATGATCAGGATCGACCTGCAGGACGGCAACAGCTCGGCCCTGCTGACCATCCCCGAGAACGACAGCTTCAAGTACGTCGTGATGCCCATGCGCATCTGACCGCGCGCCACACGACACCGATGCCTGACACATTGCGCAGCCCCTGCACCTGCCGCCCGGTGGCACAAGCCGGTGCACGGTGCGCAACCACCCTACCCGACTCGTAGCCCGCAGCGCGCGTCCCTACGCACCGCGCCAGCGGCCGAATCGAACATTTTCAAGCGAAGCGACAGCTTCCGACGGAACTACCCCAGGGCCTTCCATGACCGACGAGAACAAGCCAGAAAACCAGACCATTGCCCCCGAAGGCTCAGACTCCAGCGGCTATGGCGAAGGTGCGATCCAGATCCTCGAAGGCCTGGAGGCCGTGCGCAAGCGCCCCGGCATGTACATCGGCGATACCTCCGATGGCACGGGCCTGCACCACCTGGTCTTCGAAGTGGTGGACAACTCCATCGACGAAGCCCTGGCCGGCTACTGCGACGACATCCTGGTCACCATCCATGCCGATGGCTCCCTGTCCGTCATCGACAACGGCCGTGGCATCCCCACGCGCGTGAAGATGGACGACAAGCACGAGCCCAAGCGCTCGGCGGCCGAGATCGCCCTCACCGAACTGCACGCGGGCGGCAAGTTCAACCAGAACAGCTACAAGGTCTCGGGCGGCCTGCACGGCGTGGGCGTGTCCTGCGTGAACGCGCTGTCCATCTGGCTCAAGCTCAACGTGCGCCGCGATGGCGAGGTCTACGAAATCGACTTCTCGCGCGGCCACGTGCAGAACCGCCCGATCGAGATCGTGGACGGCGTCGAGGTCTCGCCCATGCGCGTGGTCGGCAAGAGCGACAAGCGCGGCACCAAGGTCCACTTCCTTCCCGACACGGAAATCTTCACGCAGAACCATGAGTTCCGCTACGAGATCCTGGCCAAGCGCCTGCGCGAACTGTCCTTCCTGAACAACGGCGTGCGCATCCGCCTCAAGGACGAGCGCGACGGCCGCGAGGACGACTTCTCCGGCGCTGGCGGCGTCATGGGCTTCGTGCAGTTCATCAACGCCAACAAGAAGGTGCTGCATCCCACGGCCTTCCACGCCAACGGCACGCGCCCTGCGGAAAGCTACGGCGGCATCCCCGGCACCGAGATCGGCGTCGAAGTCGCCATGCAGTGGAACGACAGCTATGCCGAGCAGGTGCTGTGCTTCACCAACAACATCCCGCAGCGCGACGGCGGCACCCACCTGACGGGCCTGCGCGCCGCCATGACGCGCGTGATCGGCAAGTACATCGAGCAGAACGAACTGGCCAAGAAGGCCAAGGTCGAGGTCAGCGGCGACGACATGCGCGAAGGCCTGTGCTGCGTGCTGTCCGTGAAGGTGCCCGAACCCAAGTTCAGCAGCCAGACCAAGGACAAGCTGGTCTCCAGCGAAGTGCGCGCGCCCGTGGAAGACATCGTCGCCAAGGCGCTGACCGACTACCTGGAAGAAAAGCCCAACGACGCCAAGATCCTGTGCAGCAAGATCGTCGATGCCGCGCGTGCCCGCGAGGCCGCACGCAAGGCCCGCGAGATGACGCGCCGCAAGGGCGTGCTCGACGGCATGGGCCTGCCCGGCAAGCTGGCCGACTGCCAGGAAAAGGACCCGGCGCTGTGCGAGATCTACATCGTCGAGGGTGACTCCGCCGGCGGCTCCGCCAAGCAAGGTCGCGACCGCAAGTTCCAGGCCATCCTGCCGCTGCGCGGCAAGATCCTGAACGTGGAAAAGGCCCGCTACGAAAAGCTGCTGACCAGCAACGAAATCGTCACCCTGATCACGGCCCTGGGCACCGGCATCGGCAAGGCCACGGCCGAATCGGGCAAGAGCGGCAGCGACGACTTCGACCCCAACAAGCTGCGCTACCACCGCATCATCATCATGACCGACGCGGACGTGGACGGCGCCCACATCCGCACCCTGCTGCTGACCTTCTTCTACCGCCAGATGCCGGACCTGGTCGAGCGCGGCCACATCTACATCGCCCAGCCGCCGCTGTACAAGGTCAAGAACGGCAAGGAAGAGCTGTACATCAAGGACGGCCCCGCGCTCAACCAGTACCTGCTGCGCATCGCGCTGATGAACGCCAGCGTCAGCACCGGCGGCGCCAACCCGCGCACGCTGGACGGCGAGGAACTGGCCAAGCTGGCCAACATGCACCTGGCCGCCGAGACCGTCATCGACCGCCTGTCCAACTTCATGGATGCCGAGGCCCTGCGCGCCATCGCCGACGGCGTGCAGATCACGCTGGACAGCATCGAGGCTGCCCAGGCCTGCGCCCCCATCCTGGAGGCCAAGCTGCGCGAGTTGACCACCACGGGCGTGCCCGCCGAGGTCACGGCCGAAATCGATCCGGTCTCCGAAAAGCCCGTGCTGCGCATCAGCCGCCACCACCACGGCAACATCAAGAGCTCCATCCTCACCCAGGAGTTCGTGCGCAGCCACGACTACGCCGCGCTGGCCGACGAAGCCCAGAACTTCAACGGCCTGCTGGGCGAAGGCGCCAAGGTCACGCGTGGCGAGGGCGAAAAGGCCAAGAGCGACAAGGCCGGCGACTTCCGCCAGGCCATGCAATGGCTGCTGCACGAAGCCGAACGCACCACGGCCCGCCAGCGCTACAAGGGCCTGGGCGAAATGAACCCCGAGCAGCTGTGGGAAACCACCATGGACCCCACCGTGCGCAGCCTGCTGCAGGTGCAGATCGGCGACGCCATCGAGGCCGACCGCGTGTTCACCATGCTCATGGGCGACGAAGTGGAGCCACGCCGGGAATTCATCGAGACGAATGCGCTGCGGGCGGGCAATATCGACGTCTGATCCAGCCGAACGGCACACTGCAAAAAGCGCTCTGCAAGGAGCGCTTTTTTCATGGCCGGACCCTGGCCCCCTGGCCATGTTCACCGCCCGCCAAACTCCTCCCACAGCGCCTGCGTATGCTCGCCCAGCGCGGGCACGGCGCCCATGGCGGCTTCGGCATCCGACAGCGTGGCCGGGGGCAGCAGGGCCTGGATGCTGCCGGCGGGCGTGGCGACTTCGCGCCAGCGTTGGCGCGCCTGCAATTGCGGATGGTTCCGGACCGCGTGCATGTCGTTGAGCGGCGCGTTGGCGATGCCGCCTGCATCCAGGCGCTGCATGGCCTGTTCTCGGTTCAGGTGGGCCAGCACGGATGCGATCACCGCATCGAGTTCCGCGCGGTGCGCCACGCGCTGCAGGTTGGTGGCAAAGCGCGCGTCCTGCGCCAGCGCGGGCTGCTGCAGCACATGGGTGCAGAAGCTGTGCCATTCGCGGTCGTTCTGCAGGCCGAAGATCAGGCTCTGGCCATCACCGGCCGTGTACTGGCCATAGGGCGCGATGGAAGGATGGGTCAGCCCGCTGCGCGCAGGCGCCGTGCCGCCGTAGTGGGCGAAGTTCAGCGGGTAGGACATCCATTCGGCCAGCGCCTCCAGCATGGACACCTCCACGCGCAGGCCCCGGCCGGTGCGGGCGCGCTGCAGCAGCGCAGACAGGATGCCCGAGTAGGCATACATGCCGGCCGCGATATCGGCGATGGAAATGCCCACGCGTGCGGGCTGGTCGGGCGTGCCCGTGACCGAGATCAGGCCGGCTGCCGCCTGGATCAGCAGGTCGTAGGCCTTCCTGTCGCTGAGCGGGCCGCCTTCGCCATAGCCCGATATATCGCAGACGATGAGACGCGGATATTTCTCATGCAGGCTGTCGAAATCCATGCCCATTCTCTGCATGGCACCCGGGGCCAGGTTCTGGATCAGGATATCGGCGTTTTCCAGTATTTTCCCGACGATATGCTGCCCCTCGGCAGTCTTGATATCCGCAGCCAGGCTTTGCTTTCCCCGATTGGCCCAGACAAAAAAAGATGATTCACCATGGACCTTGTCGTCATAGCCCCGCGCAAAATCCCCATCGGGCAATCGCTCCAGCTTGATGACCCTGGCACCCAGGTCCGCCAGTTGCCGGCTGGCAAAAGGCCCTGCCACGGCGTGTTCCATGGCCAATACCGTCAAACCATCCAATGGGCGTGTCTGCATTTTCCTGAACGAGGCGAATATTCGATTCGCCGCATTCTAGAAGTGCGACAATCACCCAGCCAGTCGGCATTTTCTAAGCGGAATTTCAAATCTTCTAAGGCAGGGATTCCTGCACGGCGCCTTCCTCGGGCAAAGGCTGGGCCGCCACATAGGCCACGAAATCGCGGGCATAGGCGGGCAGGGTTTCGGGTTCGCGCGTGACCACCCTCTGCTCGCGCTGCGCCCAGGCCTCGTCCAGGCCCACGGCAACCAGCCGGCCCGCCTGCAGCGCCGGCCGGGCAATGGAGCGCGGCACCAGCGCAATGCCCACGCCTTCCTGTACGCACTGCAGCACGGCCTCGAACGTAGGTGCGTGCACACGTACCCTGGGATTCATGCCCAGCCTGGAGGCCATGCCTTGGAGGTAGAGGAAGTTGCTGGTCTTGCGGCCGATCGAGACCAAGTCGTAGGTCAGCGCGGTTTCCAGCGGCACCCTGCTGCTGGCGGCCAAGGGGTGGCCAGCGGGCACCACAAACACCAGTTCATCGTGGCCATAGGTGATGGCATGCAGGCCATGCAGATCAATCTGGCCGGCCACCAGGCCCACGTCGGCACTGCCATCCAGCACGGCGCGCACCGTGTCTTCGCTCAGGCGCTCCTCCAGGTCCACATTGACGTTCGGATAATGGGCCAGATAGCGGCTGAGCACGGGCGCGATTCCCGTCAGCGTGCTGCTGTTGGCAAAGACGCGGATATGTCCCGATATTCCGTTGATGTGTCTTTGCATTTCTCCGTGCAAGCGGTCTACGCTGCCGAAAATGGAATCGGCGTATTTCTTGACCGTCATTCCCGCCGGGGTCAGCACCATGCCTTTGGACGTTCTTTCAAACAGCGATGCACCCATGGCCTGCTCCAGATTCTTGAGCCGGTAGCTGGCCGATGGCGCCGTCAAATGCATTTCAGCCGCGCCGGCGCTGAGGCTTTTGGCCTGGGCAATGGCAAGGAAAACCCTGAGATCCGTCAATTCATATCGCATCCGTTGCATGCCCGCCGGGAGCATTTCCTTGGTGTTAGACGGTTTCTAACCGCCCTATCAATGATTCGACTGGCTGCATTGGCAGCGCATTTCTATAGTCGGCGCCAGGAGACAACGGGGAAAATTATGGACTTCAAGACGGCAAGACGCCAAACCCTTCTCACCGCCCTGCTTCTGGCCGCAGGCGCGGCCGCAGCGCAGGACTATCCTGCGCGCCCCATCAAGCTGGTGATTCCCTATGCGGCAGGCGGCCCCACCGACACCTTCGGCCGCGCCATGGCCGATGTCTGGAGCCAGAAGCTGGGCACGCCCGTGGTGATCGAGAACCGCACGGGTGCCGGCACCCTGGTGGGCACGGAGGCGGTTGCCAAGGCAGCCCCTGACGGCTACACCCTGCTGCTGACCACGGTGGCGCATGCCGTCAATCCCTACATCCACGACAAGCTGGGCTACCGCACGGAGGAAGACTTCGCGCCCGTGGGACTGCTCGCCAGGGCGCCGCTGGTGCTGGTGGTGGACAAGCGGCTGCCCGTGCAAAGCCTGCCGGATTTCCTGGCCTATCTGCGGGCGCGGCCCGGCCAGGTCAGCTATGCATCGGCGGGCGTGGGCAGCGCTCCGCATCTGGGTGCGGAGCTGCTGAACCTGATGGCGGGAACCCGGGCCCAGCATGTGCCCTACCGGGGCAGTGCGCCGGCCATACAGGACCTCATCGGCGGGCACCTGGCCTTCATGCTGGACAGCGCTCCCACGGGCCTGGCCCAGGTCAAGGCGGGCACGGTGCGCCTGCTGGCCACCACCATGGCCCAGCGCCTGCCGCAGACGCCCGACACGCCTGCCATTGCCGAGCAGGTGCCCGGCTACGAGGCCTATACCTGGAACGCCGTGTTCGCCCCCGCAGGCACGCCGCCAGCGCTGATTGCCCGCCTGCAGTCCAGCCTGCAGTCCAGCCTGCAGGCCACGGTGGACGATGCCGGGCTGCAGAAAAAGGCCTACGACATGGGCCTGGTGCTGGAAAAGCAGCCGCGCCCCCAGGCGCTGGCCGCCTTCCTCAAGCAGGAGCTGGACAAATGGGGCAAGGTCGCCCGGGCCGCCCACATGAGCGCGAACTGAGGAGAGTCGCCATGCCACGCCATCCATCCCTGTGCGCCCAGCGCTACTTTGAAGACTTCGCGCTGGGCGAAGTCTTCGCCCTGCCCTCGCGCACCATGACCGATGCCCTGTTCGCCGCCTTCCAGCTGGCCAGCGGCGACAACCATCCCGTGCACTACGACGTGGAGTACTGCCGCGCGCGCGGCATGCCCCATATGCTGGCCCACGGCTACCAGGTGGCCATACAGACGGCGGCAGGCGCCGGCCTGTTCCCGCACATGGTCGAGGAATCGCTCAAGGGCTTTCTGGAGCAGGGCAGCCGCTTCCTGGCCCCCGTCCATGTGGGCGACACGCTGTACTGCACGCTGACGGTGTCCGAGCTCAAGCCCGGCAACACCACGGGCGTGCTGACCCTGGCCACCGAGGTGCTGAACCAGCGCGACGAGCGGGTGTCGGACGGGTTTCAGAAATACCTGTTGAGGAAGCGGCCGGCCTGAAGGCCAGGGGATGGATGCAGGGGCAGCGTCCCCCAAAGACCCGGCCCCTCGCTTGGCTACGCCGGCGCGGCAACCGCCGCCGGGCTTTCTGGCGAAAAATAGCGGCCCTGCACACGCCCATCCCCCACCATGAGATCCCCCATCAGCATCGTCGACGTCGACCGCCTCGACTCCTGGAGCAAATACAAGCCCGGCATGTGCGACAGCTGTGCGGCCAACTGCTGCACCATGCCGCTGGAGGTGCAGCTGCCCGATCTGGTACGGCTGGAGCTGGTGGATCCGTTCGAGGTGGACAACGTGGAGCCCAAGCTCATCGCCAAGCGGTTGATGAAGATGCGGCTGATCGACCACTACAACCCCAAGCACAACATCTTCACCATGGCGCGGCGCGCCAGCGGGGACTGCAATTTCCTGGATGCCAAGTCGCGGCGCTGCACGGTATACGACAAGCGGCCCGAAACCTGTCGCCTGCACCCCAAGAAGGGGCCCAAGCCCGGCTTTTGCGCCTACGGTCACAAGGACCGCTGACAGCAGCTGTTGCTCAAGACTTTCAACTCCTGCAAGTTCCAGCAATAGCCAAAAGCGCTTGAAACTGGCACAACCCAGGCCAGGGACGCCGAGGAAGGGCCGTCCCGCACCGAGGGTGTCGTCCCCCTCCCCCGCGAAGCGGGTAGAGAGGGGGAAGCGGCGTAAGCCGCTCAGGGGGAGTTGCCAGGCAAGCCCGGCAGCCAGATGCGCGCCTGCAGGCCCGGATGCATGTTCTCGAAGCCCAGCTTGCCGCCATGCAGCTGCACGATGGCCAGCACGCTGGCCAGGCCCAGGCCATAGCCTTCGCGGTCCGATTCGGCGCGGTAAAAGCGGGTGCTCATCTTCTCGCGCGTCTGCGCGTCCACGCCGGGGCCGCGGTCCTGCACGATGATTTCCACACCCCAGGCTCCGCCGTCCATGCCGTGCTCGTGGGCCACGCCCGCGCGCAGCAGCATGTCGGCGCCGTGGTCGCTGTCGGGCAGTGATCCGTACTTGATGGCGTTGTCCACGAGGTTGGCCACGGCGCTGGCCAGCAGGTCGCCGTCGCCCAGCGCCATGGGCGTGCCCTCGACCTCCAGGCGCAGCACGCCGCCCGCGTCCTCGACCAGCGGTTCGTAGAACTCCACCACGTCGACCAGCAGGGCACGCAGGTCCACGGGCGCGAAGTTCTTGCGGCTGGCGCCGCTTTCCACTTCGGCGATCTGCAGCAGCTTGTCGAAGACCACGCCCAGCTCGGCCACTTCCTGGGCCACCAGCGCCAGCGTCTCGTTCTTTTCCTCGGGCGTGGCCTGCTGGGCATTGCGCAGGCGCAGCAGGATGCGCGTCAGCGGCGTGCGCAGGTTGTGGGCGATGGTGTTGGAGACATGGCGTATGCCGTCCATCAGCAGTTCCAGCCGGTCCAGCATGGTGTTGATGTCGCGGTTGAGCAGCGTGAACTCATCGTCGCGGCGCGTGACCGGAATGCGCTGGCGCAGGTCGCCCGTGGCCACGCGCGCCATGGTGCTGCGGATGTCGGCGGCACGCTCTTCCACCACGCGCCGGAAGGCCCCGGCGCCCAGCACGGCCATGCCCAGGGCCACCAGGCCGGCCAGCAGGCTGGCGCGGCCGAACAGTTCCTCCACATCGCTTTGCACCTGCATGTCGCTGCCCACGGCCAGCAGCTTGCCGTCGGACAGCTGGGCCACGGCCACGCGGCCCGCGATGATGCGGCCGTTGCGCCGCACCTTGAGATCACGCACGCCCATCTCCGTCAGGCGGCGTGCAGGCACCACGTCGGCGTTGCCGATGATGGGATTGCCGTCGCCATCCATGAGGATGAGGATTTCGGTATCGGTGTTGACGCCGTCCAGCAGGGTCTGCTGGATCTCGGCCTCCAGCGCGGGCTCGCCGTACTTGTCGCGGTGCTCGACCAGGCGGCGCATGTGGTTCTCGGCCTGCCGGTCCATGCGCATGCGCAGCACGCCCACGGTCTGCACGTAGAACACCGACAGCACGATGGACATGGTCAGCACCAGCAGCACGCCGTAGGTCAGCGCCAACCGGAAGGCCGTGGAGCTCCAGGGCTTGGCCAGCGACATGGGATCAGGCCACCTGCGGCAGGTCCTGCGGCCGGTCCGACAGGCTGTAGCCCACGCCGCGCACGGTGTGGATCAGCGCAGGCTCGAAGCCCTTGTCCACCTTGCCGCGCAGGCGGCTGATGTGCACGTCGATGACATTGGTCTGCGGGTCGAACCGGTAGTCCCACACCGACTCCAGCAGCATGGTGCGCGTGACGATCTGGTGCGCATGCTGCATCAGAAACGCCAGCAGGCGGAACTCGCGCGGCTGCAGGGCCAGCGGCTGGCCCGCGCGCTCGGCACTGCGCGTGAGCAGGTTCAGCCGCAGGTCGGCCAGGCGCATCTCGCGCGCGGGGGCCGGGATCTGGGCGCGGCGCACCAGGGCCTCCAGGCGCGCCGAGAGTTCGGAGAAGGCAAAGGGCTTGGTCAGGTAGTCGTCGCAGCCGGCCTTGAGGCCGCGCACGCGCTCGTCCGTGGCCGACAGGGCGCTGAGCACCAGCACCGGCGTCTGCTTGCCCATGGAGCGCAGCGTCTGCAGGATCTGCAGGCCGTCGAAGCCGTTGGGCAGCATGCGGTCGAGGATGATCACATCCCAGCTCTCGCCCACGGCCATGGCGATGCCCTGCACACCATCGCTGCACACCGCCACCTGCGCGCCCTGCTGGCGCAGGCCTTCGGCGATGTAGCGCGCGTTCAGCGCGTCGTCTTCGATGATGAGATAGCGGTACATGCGGGCGGCAGGGCCTGACTCGAAACTGAGGCAGACACTATACGGCGCGCCAGACTCCGCCGAGATCGGTGGGGGTGCCGGCATGTTTACCACCTCTTTTCAGCCTTGGGCTGCGCTGCGCGGCATCGCACCGCATGAAACTGGCGTGATCCGGACCAGGCACACTGCGGGGTGCCACCCAGGGTCCGACCGCCCCTCCCGCACAGCAGGAGGGGAAGGGCGTCAAGCGCCTCAGGGCGCTGCCCACATCGGCAGATCGCCGCTGGCCACGCGCACCTGCCACTCGGCCAGCATCATTTCCTTGACCAGGTCCAGGTGCTCCAGGCGGTGCTCGTTGATGGAGCCCAGCGAATCGATCAGCTCCAGGATGGAGCCCTGGCCCAGCTTGTAGGCGTCCTGGGCCATCTGGTTGAGCGGCGCGATCTGGGCCAGGCCCTGCTTTTCGTAGGCGCGCACGGCATCGCGGCGCAGCTTCAGTTGCTTGATGGCGCGCTGCAGCTCGGTGCGCGCCTCGATCAGCGCAGCGTCGTAGCGCAGCTGGGCCTGTTCGGCCTCCACCTGGGCACGCGCGATAGGGCCTTCGCGGCGATCGAACAGCGGCAGCTCCACCGACACGCCGATCTGGTTGTAGTTGCCGTCAAGGCGGTTGCGCACGCGCGCCACGCTCACGCTGGGCGTGGGCAGGGCTTCGCGGCGTTCCAGCTCGACCTTGTGGCGCAGCTGGTCCAGCTCGGCCTGGGCAGCGACCAGGGCCGGCAGGCGCTGGCGCGCGGCCTCCCAGAGCTCCTGCTCGTGCAGCAGCTGGCCCACGGGCACGGCCTGCAGGCTGCCCGTGGCGCGCGGCGCCCATTGGGGCAGGGCGGCCAGGGCGGCGGCGTGCGAGGCGGCGTCCTGCCAGTCCGACTGGGCCTGGCTGACCTGCATGGCCATCTGGGCCTGCTGCAGGCTCAGGCGGGCGCCGTCATAGCGGCTGCGCGCGCCGGCCTCGATCTGGCCGCGCACGATATTGCCTGCGCCGTTCAGCGCCTCCTGCGCCTCTTCCCACACCTTCAGGCGCTGCTGCGTCATCAGCAGGTCGATGAAGGCCGTGGCTGCATCATTGAGCGTGGTGGCCACGGCCACCTCGACATTGGCACGCGCCGCCGTCTCGCCCTTGCGCGCGTTCTCCATGCGCAAACGCCGCTGGCCGAAGATGGGCAGCGGCTGCTCTATGCCCCACTGCTTCTCGCCCGGCTTGCTGCTGTACGACGCCGTGGGATTGGGAAACGCCGCCGCCGTGCGGCTGTCCGCCTGCGCAATCCCGATCTGCAACCGCTGCGCCGCCAGCTGGGGCTGGTTGCGCACCACCATCTGCAGATACTCCTGCATCCCCACCGGCTGCTGCGGCGCAGCCGCCGGAGCCACCTCGGAGGCAGGCGCCGCAGTGATGGCCGGCACAGCCGACCCGCCCGGTACAGCGGGCACAGCCTGCTGCGCAAGCGCAGAACCCGCCCCCCAGCACAGCGCCACAGCCACAAACAGGGCCCGATAAGGTGAACGACCCGCAAAACCGGCACGGCCCAAATCAGAGACGCCAAGCAAGAGCCGCCTCGCGGCGATGGCGTCGTCCCCCTCCCGCGAAGCGAGAGAGGGGGAAGCGGCGCAGCCGCTCAGGGGGTGCTTACTCTTTTTCATCGAGTTCTTCCTGCGTCAACATGTTCTTGGGGCCCAGCAGCGCATAGAGCACGGGCAGCAGCACCAGGGCCACCAGGGGCAGCACCACCATGCCGCCCACGATCACGGAGGCGAAGGGCTTTTGCGTCTCGCTGCCCACGCCCGTGGACAGCGCCATGGGCAGCAGGCCCAGCAGCGCCAGCAGCGCCACGAGCACGATGGAGCGCATGCGTTCGGCAGCGCCCTCGACCAGGGCCTGCATCATGGGCATGCCCTGCCGTCGCAATTCCTCCACGGCCGAGATCACCAGCAGGCCGGCCAGCGCCACCTGTCCCAGCAGCGCGATGAAGCCGATGGCCGCGCTGATGGACAGCTCGATGCCCGCAAAGTGCAGGGCCGCGATGCCGCCCACCATGGTGAAGGGCGCGCACAGCAAGATGATGCCGGCGCTGCGCGCCTGGCCCAGCGCGCCGAACAGCAGGGCGTAGACGATGATCAGCGACAGCGGCACCACGATCTTCAGGCGTGCGGCCGCGCGCTGCTGGTTCTCCCACTCGCCGCCCCAGACGGCCTGGTAGCCCTCGGGGATCTTCACGTTCTTCTTGAACGTGGCCAGCGTGTCCTTGACCACGGAGCCGATGTCACGGCCTTCCACGTTGAACTTGAGCGCCATGTAGCGCGCATTGCCTTCGCGGAAGATGGAGGAGTTGCCGATCTTGATGGCGACCTGGCCCACCGAATGCAGCGGCACCGAGCCGCCGTTGGGCAGCGGGATGGCGATGTTGCGGATGCGCTCCTCATCCATGCGGTCCACATAGGGCAGGCGCACGCGCACGGGCACGGGGTACTCGCCCTCCCACAGCGTGGTGGAGATGTTGCCGGCCAGCGCCGCCTCCAGCGTCTTTTGCGCGGTCTCCATGGCAATGCCCTGGCGCGCCAGCGACTGGCGGTCGAACTCCACGTGGACCTGGGGTGCAGGCGCATCGCGGTACAGGCCCAGATCGACCACGCCGTCGATGTCCTTCACCAGGTCCACAGTCTGCTGCAGGATGGCGCGCAGCTGCGGAATGTCGGGGCCGAAGACCTTGAGCACCACCTGGCCGCGCGCGCCGGACGTCGATTCCTCCACGCTGTCGCGGATGGGCTGGGCGAAGTTGAACGACACGCCCGGAATCTCGCTCAGCGTAGCGCGCATCTGCTCGATGAGCTGGGGCTTGGTCAGGCCCTTGCGCCATTCGCCGTGGCCCTTCAGGCGCACCAGAACCTTGGCCAGGTTCAGTGTCTCGTTGTCGGTGCCGGACTCGGGCCGGCCCTGCTCGGTGGTGACGGTGATCACCTCGGGGAAGGTCTTCAGGCGCAGGCGCACGTCGCGCAGCACTTCCTGGCCCTTTTCCAGCGAGATCGATGCGGGCATCTGCACCAGCACATAGGCATCGCCTTCATCGAGCTCGGGCAGGAATTCCGTGCCCAGCCAGGCCGCCGACAGGCCGGCCGCCACCAGGATGGCGAGCGAGCCGACGATGACGATGACGCGGCGGCGCCCGGCACCCAGCAGGGTGCCGATCCAGTGCTGGTAGCCGTGGTGCGCGCGATCGAAGATCTTGGGCTCTTCCACCATCACGTGCTGGGGCTTGAGGAACAGCGCGCACAGCGCCGGCACCAGGCCCATGGCGAAGACCAGGGCGCCCAGCAGCGCGAAGCTGTAGGTCATGGCCAGCGGACGGAAGATGCGGCCCTCGATGCTTTCCAGCGAGAACACGGGGATCAGCGCCGCGATCACGATGGCCATGGCGAACAGCGTGGGCTTGGCCACGGCCACGGCCGAGTCGATGATGATGTGGCGCATGTCCGCCTGCGTCTGCGGCTTGCGCAGGCGGGCGTTGCGGATGATGTTCTCGGCCAGCACCACGGCACCGTCCACCATGATGCCGAAGTCGATGGCGCCCATGGAGATCAGGTTGGCCGGCATACCCAGCAGGTGCAGGCCGATGAAGGCCACCAGCAGCGACAGCGGGATCACCGTGGCCACGATCAGCGAGCCGCGCAGGCTGCGCAGGAACAGCCACAGCACGCCCACGATCAGCGTGGCGCCGAACAGCAGGTTGTGCTGCACCGTGCCCAGCGTGTGGCCGACCAGATCGGAGCGGTCGTAGTTGGTCTCCATGTGCATGCCCTCGGGCAGGCCGCCGTCATTGAGCGCGGCCACCTTGGCATGGATCTGGTCCAGCACCACCGAGGGGTTCTCGCCGCGCTTGAGCAGCACGATGCCCTGGACCACGTCGTCGGCATCGTCCATGCCCACCGAGCCCTGGCGCGGCGTGTGCGACTGCACCACGCGCGCCACGTCGCCAATGGTCACGGGCGCGCTGCCGCGCATGGCCACGACCACGCCTTGGATCTCCTGCGGCGTGCGCAGCAGGCCGATGCCGCGGATGATCAGCGACTGCTCGCCGCGGCGCATCAGGCCGCCGCCCACGTTGCGGTTGGACTTGGACAGGGCATCGCTCACGTCTTCCAGCGACAGGCCCAGCGCATACAGCTTCTCGGGATCCACCTCGACGTGGTACTCCTTGACGAAGCCGCCGATGCTGACCACGTCGGCCACGCCCTGCACCTGCTTGAGGGTGCGGACCACGCGCCATTCCTGCTCGGTGCGCAGCTGCGCCAGCGTGTGGCGATCGCTCTTCAGGCGGTAGTAGAAGATCTTGCCCAGCGGCGTGTAGTCGGGCGCCATCTCGGGCGTGACACCGTCGGGCAGATTGGCCTGGGGCAGGCGCTGCGACACCTCGGCGCGCGCATGGAAACTGTCGGCATCGTCATTGAAGACGAGGTTGATCATGGCCAGGCCGAAGTAGCTCTCCGAGCGCAGCGACACCAGGCCCGGCGTGCCGTTGAGCTCGCGCTCCAGCGGCTGGGTGATCTGGCGCTCCACCTCCTCGGGGGCCAGGCCCGGCGCCTGGGCAATCACGCCGACCTGCACATTGGTCACATCGGGATAGGCCTCTATGGCCGTGTGCAGGTATGAGTACACGCCATAGATGGCGATGATCAGGGTGGCACACAGGGCGACGAGCCGCCGGTGCACCACAAACGCTATCAGGGAACGCAGCATTGATGAGTCTCCTGGCCGCGATCAGAGCAGCTGGCTGGCTGCGCCGTCGAGCAGCAGGCCACCGCGCACGACGATCTTTTCACCCGACTTCAGGCCCGACACCACGGGCACCATGCCGCGCGAGGGCCGGCCCAGCACCACGGTGCGGGCCTCGAACTGCTGCTCGCCGGTCTGCACGAAGACGATGCTGCGGCTTTCATCCTTGATGAGCACGGCCGTCACGGGGATCAGCATCTCGTGCTCGTTGGAGACCTGCAGGCCCACGCGCGCCTGCATGCCGGAACGCAGCACGGGGTTTTGCGCATCGAGCTGCACGATGACGGAGGCGCGGCGCGACTCCTTGTCCAGCGTGGCGCCCAGGTGGCGCACCGTGCCGGTCAGGGGCTTGGGCAGCTGCGGCACATCGACCTGCACGGCACTGCCCAGGCGGATGCCGGGCAGATCGCTTTCAAAGACATCGGCCACCACGTTCATGGCGGCGGGATCGCCGATCAGGAACAGCTCGCCGCTGGGCTCGACCGAGGCGCCGACCACGGCCTTGCGCTCGGCCACCACGCCGGCGCGCGGCGCACGCAGCACCAGCCGGTCGCCGCCACCTTGCCCCAGCAGCGCCGACGTGCCCTGGGCACGCGCCAGCTCCTGGGCCGACTCGCGCAGCTTGGCCTGGGCCGCACGCAGATCCACTTCCACGCCCACGCCCTTGTCCACCATGGTCTGCTGGCGCCGTACTTCCACGGTTGCCACGTCATGCGCGCTGCGGGCAGCTTCCACCTCGTAGCGCACGCGCAGCGCCTCGGGGCTGACCAGGGTGGCCAGCTCGTCGCCGGCCTTGACGATGTCACCCACGTGGGCACGAACCGACACCACGCGCGCGGCCAGCGGCACCGAGACAGTGGCCACGCGGTCCTCGGCAAAGGCCACACGCGCGGGCGCCCAGGCCATTTGCGTGCCCTGCGGATCGGCCACCACGGCGATGTCCAGCATCTTCAGCGACTCGGGCTTGACCCGCACCACGCCGGCCGGCGCGGGCGCCTGCGCGGCAGGTTCGTTCTGTGCCGATGCCTTGGATGCATCGCAGCCCGCCACAAGGCAGGCCACGGCGATGACAGCGCATGCCGATGCCGCCGGAAACCGGGCTGCCTTGGGCAGGCCCGCAAATGTCTTGATCATTCTTGCCCCTTCAATCCATGCCTGGAGCGCAGGGACTGCAGCGAGCCGACCCTTGTCTCCTGAGATGAAACAGATGCTAGAAAACGCATCTTCCTGCGTGCGTGAAGCCTTCATTACCGTTTGGTAAGACATTCGCGTACCTGGGCCGGCGCCCGGGGCCGATCCCTGGCAGGGATCGCCTGCGCTTTTTCGAGATCCAGCGCGATCCGCTGCGCCGCCGCGGACCTGCCGCCTGGCGGTGCACCAAGGCCCCAGCCGCAGCAGCTGCAGCGGCCGCAGACCTGTGGATATCCCGGGGAAAAACACGCTCTGCAAAGCCAAAGATCTGCACAGGCCCTGTTTTCCACAGTGGTGACAACTTCCACCATCTTCTGGAAATCGCGTGGAACCTGAACTCATGAAAAATCCGTTGCAAATCAACGGTGAATGGCGACAATCACCCAATCAATCCACAAGCATGCCAACAACATGCACACAGGATTGATCACAGGCCGAACGCCCTGGCCGCTGTGGGCAAGACTGTGGATGCGGCCACGCGCATGGCCATCAACGGCCATGGGAACAATCCAGGAACAGCCGGTGGACAGATGTCCATCCCGGTGACCGATACCCACCTGTGCACACATGCGATTGGCGGGTTCAGTGATCCATATGACGGGCAGCTTGTAGGCTGTACGGCATACGAAAAACGCGCTTTGTGCGCTGTATTTCATAAGATTTCGCATCTTATTTAATACATATCACTGTACGAATCTTTATAAACAGATGGACCAAGATGATCCATTTGGTCAAAACACGCCGAAATGCATGAAAAAAAATGGGCTGATCAGGCCCTGAAATCCTTTGATGACGTGGTCGGGGCCATCCCAGGGTTCCGAAATCGTGAGGGGCAGCGAAAAATGGCAGCCCAGATCGCGCAGACCTTCAGCCAGGCCCAGCTGGGAAAAATCGATGAGGGCGCACCGGAGCCCACCCGGTCCATTGCCGTGGTGCAGGCCGGAACGGGGGTGGGCAAATCGCTGGCGTACAGCATTCCCGCCATTTCGATGGCGCTGGCGCGCGGCACCCGGGTGCTGATTTCCACGGCCACCGTCGCCCTGCAGGAACAGCTGGTGAACAAGGATCTGCCCGCGCTGGCCCAGCAGCTGGAGCAGCCCTTCAAATTCGCGCTGGCCAAGGGGCGGGGCCGCTTTGTCTGCAAGCTCAAGCTGGAGCGGCTGGCCAGCACCGGCGAGGCCCAGGACGAGGATCTGGACGATCTGTTCGCCGAAGAAAAGGCGCAGGCCCAAAGCCGCGTGGCGCGCCCGGCCCAGGAGCTGGAGGCGCGCATGCAGTTCTACAAAAGCATGGCCAACGCGCTGGCGTCCCAGGCCTGGGACGGCGACCGCGACTCTCTGGAAACCCCTCCCGAGGCCGAGGCCTGGAGCCCTGTGGCGGCCGAATCCTCGTCCTGCACCGGCAAGCACTGTCCGGCCTTCAGCAACTGCGTCTATTACGAGCGCCGCAAGGACCTGGTGGCCGCCCAGGTCATCGTGGCCAACCACGATCTGCTGCTGTCCTCCCTGGGCGCGCGGCTGCTGCCCGAGCTGGACAACTGCCTGCTGGTGCTGGACGAAGCCCACCATCTGCCCGCCACGGCGCTGGGCCAGTTCGCCGGCGAGATGGACCTGAGCCGCCTGGGCTGGATAGACAAGCTGACCAGCCGCGCCCTGCGCGTGAACACTCTGGTCGAAGTGGAGGAACTGGCCGACCTGCCCAGCCATGCAAGCCAGCTGCGCCAGCAGCTGCAGGAACTGGCGCGCCTGGTGATGGAGCTGTACGGCGATACGCTCAAGTCGCAAAAGGACAGCTGGGGGCCGGCGCGGGTGCGCGCACCGCGCGGCATGCTGCCCGAGCCCCTGCTGGAGCCTCTGGGCAAGGCCGCCCACCATGCCAACAGCTTTCTGGACGCGCTGCGTGCCATCTCCAAGGCACTGCGCGCCGCCATCAAGGACAATCCAGAGGAAGCACGCAGGCTGTCTACAGCTTATGCACAGGTTGGCGCACTGGCACCCCGCCTGGAATCCGTCTATGACACGGCCCAGCTGCTGATGCAGCAACCAGCGCAGGATGACGACAGTAGCCGCGTGCCCAATGCCAAATGGTTCACGTTGGAGACAGATGGCGAGTACATCGTGGTCAAGGCCCATGCCAGCCCCATCCTGCCCGGAGCCACGCTGCGCCACCATCTGTGGTCCCAGGTGCGCGGTGCCGTGCTCACGTCGGCCACCCTGACCAGCTGTGGACAATTCGACTTCTTTTTGCGCGAGGCAGGCCTGCACGACGATGCGGCCGTGACCACGCTGGAAGTGCCCAGCCCCTTCGACTACGCGCGCCAGGGCACCCTGGTGGCGCGCGAAACCGTGGCCGACCCCAAGGAGGCCGCCCGCTTCACCCAGGAGATGGTGGACGCGCTGCTGGGCGACCTGTCCCACGTGCAGGCCGGCGCCCTGGTGCTGTTCACATCGCGCGAGCAGATGCGCCTGGCGGTGGATGCGCTGTCCACGGCCATGCGCTCGCAGGTGCTGGTGCAGACGGCCATGCCCCGCGCCCTGCTGCTGGCCCGCCACCGCGATGCCGTGGAGATGGGCGAGCCGTCCATCATCTTCGGCATGCAGTCCTTCGGCGAGGGCCTGGACCTGCCCGGCGCGCTGTGCGAGTCCCTGTTCATCACCAAGCTGCCCTTTGCCCCGCCCGATGACCCCGTGGGCGAGGCTCGGGCCGAATGGCTGCGCAGCAGCGGCCGCAACCCCTTCAATGAGCTGGTGGTGCCGGCCACGGCGATCCGCCTGGCCCAGTGGGTGGGCCGCGCCATACGCACCGAGGAAGACCAGGCCCATGTGTATTGCTATGACCGGCGCCTGGTGAACACCAGCTATGGCCAGCAGCTGCTCAAGGGCCTGCCGCCCTTTGCCTTGCAGCGCCGCCCGGCACGCTGAGCCGGACCCTGTGGAAAGTATGCGAAAAACAGGCAGTGCCCTGTCGCCACTGCATTCCTTTGCATACGCAAGTCATTGATCACGGCTGATTTTTTCAATCAGCGAGCTTGCCAATTGCCCACAGGCCACTTGCACACAGCCTGTGGGCAACCGTATTTCCCGGCTCCCGCATCTCCCTGCATGCCTGTGCAGCACGGTCCCCGGATCCCGCGGGATACCGCTGGATCTCGCAGACCGTGCCTGCTCCCCGGCCCGGCCATACCCGCCAACATACCCCGCCAACAGGCCAGCAGAACGCCCAGGACGCGCTGGCGCGTGCAACCCAGGGCCTGACAGCTGCCAAGCCTCCACGGTCCTCTGCAGGCCGCTGAAGCGCTCGGGCTGATTCACGTCCGCTAGCCCTGGTGCGCCAGCAGCCATCACTTTTCGTGATTGCCCTTGCCTGGACTGGATCTGCTGCTCCTGATCTGGATGCGCAGTCCTCTTGCAGGCTGGCAACAAGGGGTTGAATTTTTTTGAATGGCCGAACACTGCCTCTGGCGCATCCGCTTGCGTCCGCTTGGCAGCCGCGTTTTCCTGAAGTCTTCCACGTCCAGTGCACAGCCCGTTGTGGAAAAGCGCCCGTTCCACAGCGTTCCTGCGAGGCCGCGAGGAAGTCTTGTCTTCGTGCGTCTGTGTGTGTACGGCCATGGCGCGCGAGCCGACCCGGAATTTTTTTGAACACAGGCGCGCCAATTTCGCTGGAGCAGTCCCTCGTCTGGAGATGCCCAGGCTCCAGACAACCTGGCTCGCCGTTTTTTTGAAAAACCGTTTGGCCTTCGCTTCCCGCGTGACTTCGCCTTCGGTTGTTCTTTGATCTTCTTATAAAGAATAGTCGTAGTAGTAGAGGCATGACATCTCTGTGGATAACTCACTATTCCTTAAAAAAAACAATGTCTTGCCCGATTGAAAAACATGTGATCAAAGCCCTGTTCCCGGTGTCTCCCGAACGGGGATAGTTTGCCTGTTTCGATTTTTTCTGTGGATAACTGTTGAGTTGGTCTTCATCTATCCACAGTTTTGTGCGAGGTGCATTTTTTCCTTTATTGCAATTCAAGTTGTTGATCTATAAGGTTTTTTTGTTTACCCAGATGAAAAGAAGGCTTGCCAGACATGGATGAGCACATGGTCTGGCAGTGCTGTGACCTGTTGACAGGCCTTTTTTTCTGATGGACCGGCTGCCTTTTTTTATCCAGAACGGTCTTGCCGCTGTGAAAAACCGCCCTTGGCTGTTATTCCTATCTCTCTTATTTTTTAATTAGTAGTAGTAGTAAGTGAAGTGCTTAATTGTTGATAACTGAATTTGTCTTATAAAAATCAACAACTTAAGACACTCCAAACCCTGTGGTGGATGCTGCTTCGCTGCTGCACCCGTTTTGGGCACAACTTTCCATGGCGCATCCTCCTTGTGGATAAGCAGGGATTTACGAGATTTTTATGCCCAGGTTTTTCCACAGGGCAACTGCGGACAAAAAAAGACCACCTCGAAGGTGGTCTTGCCGGGATCCGCAACCGTGATCAGAAATGGTGGGCGTAGCGCAGCTGCAGGAAGTTTTCGCCGGGGTTGGGTTTCTTGATGCCTGCGTTGGAATGGTGCTCCAGCCGCAGCACCAGCTCATGCTGGCCCTGGCTGCCAAACAGATAGCCCACGCCGATATGGGTGGCGAAGTTGTAGCGCGTGGGGAATTCCTTCTCGTCCGTGACGTAGCGCCGGTTCAGCGCCCAGCTCAGGCCCACGCCGGTTTCTGCAAACCAGGGCGACTGCCCGTTGCTGGGACGCCAGCGCACGGTGGGATTCACGCCGATGACCCAGGTGCCGCGATCGCGACCCTCCAGCGGCGCCGACCAGCGGGCGCCCCAGACATCCCAGTAGCCGCTGAGCTGGCCGCCCCACAGCGCATGGCGCCAGTTGCGCCAGGGCACGGTGACGCCCACGGTCCAGCTGTCGGCACTGTGCTCGGCCGCGCCGTATTGCAGGTACATGGAGGGGGAGGATTCCGGCGTGGACTGCGCCTGCGCCGCCAGGGGCAGGACGGCCGCTGCACCGGCCAGCAGCACGGCGGCAAAACTTCCGGGTCGTCCTGATCGCTCTGGTCGCCCTGAACGTTCTGGTGGATGTTTGCGCGCCGTTGCGTGGTTCTGGCAGCTGGATGGCGTTGTTTGAGTGTTTTTGGGGGCCATGATCTTCTCCGGGGCAGCACACAATGCTGTGCCTGTTCCACTCTAGGCAGTCCGGGGAAGATCGGGGAGTCAGCAAAAAAGCCCTTGCACTGTCGGCCGCCTGACAAGGCGTCCGTGCAAGGGCTGGCGCAAGCAATCCGGCTGCCCGCTGGTGGCGGGCAGGCCAGGTGGCTGCTTACTGGGCGGGTGCCGGGGCAGGGCGGGCCTGGCCGCTCTTGTGGTCATGGCGCGGGCCGTGGTCCATGCCGGGGTGGCCGGGGTGGCCCTTGTGCAGCGTGGCGGCATCGAAGGTCTTTTGCTGGCTGGCATCCAGCTGGGCGTAGAAGGCCTTGGTGGCTTCGCCGCGGCGGTCTGCATCGGCCGCGCGCTGGGCGCGCATTTCACGCATCTTGTCGATGCGCTGGGGCGTGGTCAGCTTGGCGAAGTCCTCGCGCTCCATGCGCTGGGGACGCTCGCCGGGCTTGAAGGTGGCCGCATAGGTGTTCCATGCGGTTTCCTGGGCCGGCGTGAGCTTGAGGTCGGCCTTGAGCTTGGCGATGCGCTGCTGCATGTGCTCCATGCGGTCGCCGTGCTTGTGCATGGAGCGATCGGGCTTGGGCGCTGTGGTGGTAGCGGCGGCGGCGGGGGCTGCCGGCGCGGCGGTCTGGGCGTACGAGGGCAGGGCGAACGATGCCAGCAAGGCGGTGGTAGCGGCGGCGCTGGCGAGGGTGCGGCGGAAGGTGGTGGTCATTCCAAAATCCTTTCTGGAGAGGGTGACTGAAGGCCGCCGTCAAGGCACTTGGCGAGCCCTGTGCAGCGGATGATTGAAGTGTGGTCGTCCGATGTATCGGGGCAGTGAGGTTTTGCGCACGGCTTGTAAAGAATTGACAAGCTTGTGCAGCGCTGTCTGGCGCCAGGCATGCACAATGACCGGGCGGGGCGCCAAGGCATGGCGCCCCTGCTGTTTTTTCTGTTTTCTCCCTCTGGATGGAGGCGACGCAGCCTGGTGTTGCACACCCCTGCTGCGGCGCAGCCGCAGTCCGTCCGAGCAAAGGTTCGCTATGTTCAAAAACATGATCGTCTATCGCATTGCCGAGAGCTGGCAGGGCGATTTGCAGCAGCTTGAAGAAGCCCTGGGCAAGAGCCCGTTTGCCGAGTGCGGCGCCACGCAGGAGCGCAGCGCCGGCTGGGTGCCGCCGCGCGGCGAGCCCCATGGCCCGCTGGCCGAGTCCGTGGCCAATCAGTGGGTGATGCGCTTCATGACCGAGGCCAAGATGCTGCCGGCCAGCGTGCTCAACCGCCGCGTCAACGAAAAGGCTGCCCACATCGAGGCCACCGAAGGCCGCAAGCCCGGCAAGAAGGAAAAGAAGGACCTCAAGGACGAAGCCAAGCTGGACCTGCTGCCCATGGCCTTCACCAAGCAGGGCGCCATGTGGGTCTGGCTGGACCCGCAGGCCCGCACCCTGGTGCTGGACACGGGCAGCCAGGCGCGCGCCGACGAGGTGGTCAGCTCGCTGGTGGAGGGCCTCACAGGCTTTGCGCTGGCCCTGGTCGATACGCAGACCAGCGCCCAGGCTGCCATGGCGCACTGGCTGACCACGCAGGAAAGCCCGGCCGGCTTCTCGATTGACCGCGAATGCGAGCTCAAGGCCGCCGACGAATCCAAGGCCGTGGTGCGCTATGCGCGCCATCCGCTGGACATCGACGAGGTGCGCCAGCATATCGAGCACGGCAAGCTGCCCACGCGCCTGGCGCTGACCTGGGATGACCGCGTGAGCTTTGTGCTGACGGAGGGTCTGCAAATCCGCAAGATCTCGCTGCTCGATGCCGTGATGGAAGGCCAGTCGCAGGACGACGGCGGCTTCGATGCCGATGTGGCGATTGCCACGGGCGAGCTGTCCAAGCTCATCCCCGATCTGATCGAGGCGCTGGGTGGGGAAGGGCGCACGGGCCTGGGCCAGGATCTGCCGGCATCGCTGCAGACGCCCGCTGCCCAGACTCCCGCAGCGACACCGCGTGCAGCGGCATCGGGCCGTGGTGCGCTGACGGGGCCGGCCCTGGCGCCCGTGGATACGGCGCCTGAAGAAGCGCCTTTCTAAGCCGGCAGGCGGCTGCGGTGGCGATGTTTCATGTGAAACATCGCCACGCCCAGGCGGCGCTCAGACTCTTTCAAAGATGGCCGAGATCCCTTGGCCGCCACCAATGCACATGGTCACCAGCGCATAGCGGCCGCCCGTGCGCTGCAGCTCGGCGATGGCCTTGGTGGTGATGATGGCGCCCGTTGCGCCGACCGGGTGGCCCAGCGATATGCCCGAGCCGTTGGGGTTGACCTTGGCCGGGTCCATGCCCAGCTGCTGGATCACGGCGCAGGCCTGGGCCGCGAAGGCCTCGTTGGCCTCGATCACGTCCATGTCTGCAATCTTCAGGCCCGTGCGCTGCAGCACCTTCTGCGTGGCCGGCACGGGGCCGATGCCCATGTAGGCGGGGTCCACGCCGGCATGGGCGTAGCCCACCAGGCGCGCCAGGGGCTTCAGGCCCAGGGCGGCCACGCGATCGCCTGCGGCCAGGGCCACGGCGGCGGCGCCGTCGTTGATGCCCGAGGCATTGCCGGCCGTCACGCTGCCGCCTTCCTTGCGGAACGCGGGCTTCATGGTGGACAGCAATTCGATGGTGGTGCTGGCACGCACATGCTCGTCGGTGTCGAAGACCACGACGCCCTTGCGCGTGGTGATTTCCACAGGAACGATCTGCTCCTTGAAGTGGCCTGCCGCAATGGCAGCGGCCGCGCGCTGGTGGCTGGCTGCCGCCAGTTCGTCCTGCATTTCGCGGCTGATGTGGTAGCGCTCGGCCACGTTTTCGGCCGTGATGCCCATGTGCATCTTCTGCCAGGGGTCGTGCAGGATGCCCAGCATGTAGTCGATGCTCTTGGCGTCGCCCATGCGCGCGCCCCAGCGGGCGGCCTGGTCGAAGTAGGGCCCGCGGCTCATGGACTCGCTGCCGCCGCCGATGGCCACGTCGCAGTCGCCCAGCGCAATGGCCTGGGCGGCAGAGACGATGGCCTGCAGGCCGGAGCCGCACAGCCGGTTGACGTTGAAGGCCGGCGTCTCGATGGGGCAGCCCGCATCGATGGCGGCCACGCGCGAGAGGTAGGCGTCCTTGGTATCGGTGGGGATCACATTGCCCATGACCACGTGGCCGACGGCGTCGGGCGCCAGGCCCGCGCGCTCGATGGCCGCCTTGACGGCCGTGGTGGCCAGCTGGGTGTTGGGTACGTCCTTGAGGCTGCCGCCGAAGGTGCCGATGGCGGTGCGCGCAGTGCCGACGACGAAGACGTCGCGTGGGGTCATGGTGAAGCTCCTCGAAGCGATGAACACGGGGGATGGAGTGCATTGTGCCGGGCAGGCGGCAGGCAGCGCAGCCGCCTCGGCGTCAGTTCCGGGCGCAGGTCAACGTCCCTCGAATTGCGGCGCCTGCTTGGCGTGGAACGCCGCAATGCCGCGCGGCAGGTCGGCCGTGCGCGCACAGGCATCGAAGGCGCAGGCCTCGGCGGCCAGCTGGTCGCGCAGGCTGCGGTCCAGGCCCGCGCGCATGAGGCGGCGCATATGGCCCAGCGCCACCGTGGGGCCGGCGGCCAGGCGTTGGGCCAGCCGCTGCACGGCGGCGTCGAGTTCGGCGGGCGGCAGGACGCGGTTGATCAGGCTCAGGCGCTGCGCTTGGGCGCAGTCCAGGGTCTCGCCCAGCATGGCGATCTCCAGCGCGTTGCGCAGGCCCACGATGCGCGGCAGCGCCCAGGAGGCTCCCACGTCGCAGCTGGCGCCCAGGTTGATGTAGGCCAGGTTGAAGCGCGTGCCCTCGGCCGCGTAGACGAAGTCGGCCTGCAGCATCAGCGACAGGCCGGCGCCTGCCGCCGCGCCATGCACCTTGGCGATGACGGGCGCATCGAGCTGGCCCAGCAGCGCCACGGCCTCGTTGAGCGGCGCCAGCAGCTCGGCCGCACCGCGCACGGGGTCGGCGGCCAGCGTGTCCAGGTCGCCGCCCGCCATGAAGGCGCGGCCCGCGCCTTCCAGCACCACGCAGCGCAGCGCGCGGTCCTGGGCCAGGGTGCGCACGGCATCGCGCAGTGCCAGCGCCATGGGCACGTCGATGGCGTTGAGGGCGGCGGGGCGGTGGAAGGTCAGCGTGGCGATGGCGCCTTCGCGGTGCAGCAGCAGCGGGGTGTCTTGCGTGTCGGTCATGGGAGCGGATCAGTGGTACAGGGCGTCGATTTCGGCGGCGTAGGTCTTGTAGATGGACGAGCGGCGCACCTTCATCGTGGCCGTGACTTCGCCATCGTCGTGGTCCAGCTCCTTGGTCAGCAGATGGAAGCGCCGCACATGCGAGACCTGGGCCAGGCGCGCATTGCCCTGCGCGATCTCGGCATCGATCAGCGCGCGTACCTCGGCCATCTCGGCCAGGGATCGGAAATGCGTGAAGGGGATGCGCCGCGCCTGGGCCCATTGGCCCACGGTCTCGTAGTCGATCTGCACCAGCGCGCCCACGAACTTGCGGCCCTCGGCCACGACGATGCACTCCTTGATGAAGGGGCTGGACTTCATGGTGTTCTCGATCTCCGAGGGCGTGAGGTTCTTGCCGCCGGCGGTGATCATGATGTCCTTGAGGCGGTCCACGATGCGCAGCTGGCCGCCCTGCACGCGCACCACGTCGCCCGTGTGCAGCCAGCCGTCCTGCAGGCTTTGCGCCGTGGCCTCGGGGTTCTTGTAGTAGCCCGCGAAGACCATGTCGCCCCTGATCTGGAGCTCGCCGCTGCCGTCGCCCTCATCGGGGCCGGCATGGGTGGCAATGCGCCATTGCACGCCTTCGGTGGCCACGCCCACGGTGCCCACGGCCACGTCGTCCAGGCGGTGGCCGGTAACCATTCCCGTGGATTCGGTCAGCCCGTAGACCTCGATCAGCGGCACGCCCAGCGTGCGGAAAAAACGCACCACGTCGGGCGGTATGGGCGCGGCGCCGGTGAGCGCCACGCGCGCCTCGCGCAGGCCGATGAAGTTCTGCAGCGCGCGCAGCACGCTCCAGTAGCTGGCGGCCCAGGCCAGGCGCTCGGCCAGGCTCCACTGCCTGCGGGGCTTTTCGGCCAGCGGCGCGCAGGCCGCCATGGCGCGCCGGTAGAGCGCGCGGCGCAGCGGCCCGGTCTCCTGCATCTTGATGCTGATGGCCGCATGCAGCTTTTCCCAGATGCGCGGCACGCCCAGGAACATGTTGGGCGCGACTTCGCGCAGGTCTTCCTGCACCGTGCGGATGGACTCGCCAAAGTGCACCTGCGAGCCCAGGTAGACGGGCACGAAGCTGGTCAGCATCTGCTCGGCCACGTGGCACAGCGGCAGGTAGGACAGGTGGCGCGTGCCGCCGTCCAGCCCCAGCCGCTCGGCAATGCCGGGCACCACGCCGCGGATGTTGCGGTAGGTGATCATGGCGCCCTTGGGCTTGCCGGTGGAGCCCGAGGTGTAGATCATCAGCCCCACGTCATCCAGCGTCTGGCGTGCCAGCGCCTCTTCGATGGGGGCGCGGCTGGCGGCCTGGGCGCCCAGGCGCTCGACCTCGTCGAAGGTGGCGATCAGGGCGCGGACCTCGGGCGCGAAGCTGCGCAGGCCCTTGGTCTCCATGACGATGATCTTCTTCAGGCGCGGCAGCTGGGGCAGGGCGGCCAGCAGCTTGTCGGTCTGCTCCTGGTCCTCGCAGACCATGATGTCCACATCGGCATGGCCCGCCACATAGGCGACCTCGGGCGTGGGACTGGTGGGGTACACGCCCACGGTGATGGCGCCGATCAGGCCCGCGCCCATCTGGGCCAGCACCCACTCGATGCGGTTCTCGGAGATCACGCCCATGTGGCCGCCCGGCGGCAGGCCCAGTTGCGCCAGGCCCAGCCCGAAGTGGCTGGCGCGCTCGTGGTAGCGCGCCCAACTGGTGGGCTTCCAGATGCCGAAGTCCTTTTGCCGTATGGCCACACGCTGGGCATCGCTGCGCGCGCGTTCGGCCAGCATCTGGGGCAGGGTGAGTTCGGGAAGGGCTTGCATGTGCGTTCCCAGGCTAGGACAACCAGCGCTTGCGGCGCTTGTAGTGCTTCAGGTCGCGAAAACTTTTTGCCTCGCCGCCACCACCCATGCCCAGGTAGAACTCGCGCACGTCGGCGTCCTGGGCCAGGCGTTCGGCCGGGCCGTCGATGACGATCTTGCCGTTCTCCATGATGTAGCCGCTGTGCGCCACGGCCAGGGCCACGGTGGCGTTCTGCTCGACCAGCAGCATGGAGGTGCCGCGCTCGGCATTGATGCGCGCGATGATGGTGAAGATGTCCTCCACCAGCTTCGGCGCCAGGCCCAGCGAGGGCTCGTCCAGCAGCATGAGCTGGGGCTCGGCGATCAGCGCGCGGCCAATGGCCAGCATCTGCTGCTCGCCGCCCGACAGGTAGCCGGCCAGGCCTTTGCGTCGCTCATGCAGGTGTGGGAAGTAGCTGTAGACCAGGTCGAAGTCGGGCTTCACTTGATTGCGGCCCGTGAGCGCGTAGGTGGCGGCCACGAGGTTTTCCTCCACCGTGAGGTCCTCGAACACCCGCCGGCCCTCCATCACATGCGACAGCCCCAGGCGCACCAGCTGCTGGGGCGCGTACTGCGCGGTGGACTGGCCGTTGTAGCGCACGCTGCCGCTGGCCAGCAGGCCGTCCTCCAGCGCCAGCAGCCCCGAGACGGCCTTGAGCGTGGTGCTCTTGCCCGCGCCGTTGCTGCCCAGCAGGGCCACGATCTGGCCGCGCGGCACGGCCAGCGACAGGCCTCGCAGGGCCTGCACGACCTTGTTGTAGATGACCTCGATGTTGTTGATTTCGAGGACCTTGTCCGTGGGCTGCTCGGTCATGTGCGGGCGTCTGTTCGGACGACGGTCAAAGTGCGATCCAGTCAGAGGCAGGCAGCATCTTCTGCGCCTTCATGTCCGCCTTGTAGACGCGGCCCACGGGAATCGAATTGCCCTTGATGGTGATGGGCACGCCGATCAGTCCGCCCGTGTCGAAGTCCTTGATGGAATTGAGCGCGGCCTTGAGGTTGGGGCCGGTGAGCGGCTTGCCCGCGTCCAGGCAGCGCCTGGCCGATTCCACGAACAGCATGGCCGCCAGGAAGCCCTGGATATAGGCCGTACTCTGGTACTCGGGGCGCAGCGCGCGGATCTTGTCCAGCATGGGCGCCTTGGCCGAGGTGTCGTAGTAGTAGCGGTAGGGCATGACGCCCATGAAGCCGTCGCCGGCCTCGCCCATCTTCATGACGGTGGAGCTGTCCATGGTCCAGAAGGTGCCCATCCATTGGCTGGTCATGCCCATCTGCTTGCCCTGCTGGATGAACTCGGGAATGGGCGCGAGGATGTAGCCGTGGAAGATGGTGTAGTCGGGCGCGGCGCGGCGCAGCTTGATGACTTCGGTGGACACGTCCACGCTGCCGGGCGGCGTCATCAGCTTGGCCACCACGTTCAGGCCCAGCTTCTTGGCGGCCGCCTCGCTGGCCTCGATGGGGTCGCGGCCGAATTCGGAGTCGGAGTAGACGAAGGCCACCTTGGCGCCCGGCTTTTCCTTGGCGATGTGCTTGAGCAGGATGCCGAACATCTCCGTGTAGTCGGGCCCCACGAGGAACTGGTTCGGGTACTTGGCCGGGTTGTTGAGCTCGGTGGCGAAGGAGGCGCCCGCCATGAGGATGGCGCCGTTGCGGTCCAGCTCCGGGTTGATGGTCTTGGAAAAGCCCGTGGAGTCTCCGTAGTAGAGGTTGACCTTGTTCTGGCTGGTGATCTTCTTGAACGCGGCCACCGAGACATCGACCTTGTAGCCCGTGTCCTCGGGCACGTAGCGGACCTTGCGGCCCTTGATGCCGCCTGCCTCGTTGACCATCTTCACGTAGTCGCCCATGCCGGCATTGATGCCCACGCCCGCGAAGGCGAACACGCCCGTCATGGGGATGGAGCCGCCGATCACGATGTCTTCGCCGCCAGCCTGGGCGCGGGCGGCCAGCGGTGCGGCCAGGCTGGCGCCGGCCGCCAGCAGCAGGCTGCGGCGGCGCGAGGAGGTCGGGTGTTGTTGCATTGCTTGTCTCCTTTTGCTTGTCGTGCGCGGCGCCGCCTCAATTGCGGAAGGGCCACAGGTGGAAGAAGCGGCGCAGGCGCCGCCACATTTCTGCGAGCCCCTGCGGCTCGAAGACCAGAAAGACGATGATCAGCAGCCCGAACACCATGGTGCGCACGGGCGACAGGAAGACGGCCAGCTCGGAGCCGCCGGGCAGCAGGTCCACGATGAGCTTGAGCAGCTCCGGGACCATGGTCATGAAGACCGCGCCCAGGATGCCGCCCAGGATGGAGCCCATGCCGCCGACGATGATGGCCGCCAGAAAGAAGATGGACATCAAGAGCGGAAAGCTCTCGGGCGTGACCACGCGAAAGAAGTACGCCCACAGCCCGCCCGCCACGCCCGCGTAGAACGAGGACAGCCCGAACGACAGCAGCTTGTAGCGCAGCAGCGGTATGCCCAGCACCTCGGCCGAGATGTCGCGGTCGCGGATGGCGATGAAGGCGCGGCCTATGCGCGTGCGAAACAGGTTGGCCGCGCCCAGCAGCATCAGCAGCGTGACGGGCACGATCACCCAGTACAGCCGGAACGAGGTGTCCAGCGCCACGCCGAACACCGTGGCCGGCTGCAGCGTCAGGCCCGCCGTGCCGCCCGTGAGCTTGAGGTTGGCGAACAGGAAATGGGCGATGAACGAGGCCGCGATGGTGGCAATCGCCAGGTACAGGCCCTTGACGCGCAGCGAGGGCAGGCCCACCACGATGCCGCCCAGCATGGCCACGAAGCCGCCCGCCAGCAGATTGAACAGCACGGGCGTGCCCCAGCGCGCCTGCAGGATGGCCACCGTGTAGGCGCCCAGTCCCATGAAGGCGGCCTGGCCCAGGCTGACCAGGCCCGTGTAGCCGGTGAGGATGTTCAGCCCCGTGGCGCCGGCCACGTTGATGCTGACCAGGCAGGCCAGGTACAGCCAGTAGTCGCTTGCCATGAAGGGGAACAGCAGCAGCAGCGCGCCGGCCATGGCCAGCCAGATGCGTTGCGTGCGGGAGTCGAACAGCGCCGCATCGGCGATGTAGCTTTCCTTGAGGGTGCCTATGCGCATGCTGCCGTCTTTCTGAAGCTGTCTAGAGCCGCTCGATCTCGTGCGTGCCGAACAGGCCGTAGGGCCTGAGCATGAGCACCACGACCAGCACGATGAAGGTGGCCAGCAGCTTGTACTCGCCGCCCAGGTAGGCGCCGGCCAGCGCCTCCACCAGGCCGATGAACAGGCCGCCGACCAGGGCGCCCAGCACGCTGTCCAGCCCGCCCACGATGACGACCACCAGCACCGACAGGCCGAACACGCCCATGCTCGAAGAGATGCCGCCGATGGAGCCGACGATGATTCCCGAGACCGCCGCGATCATGGCCGACACCACCCAGGCCAGCGAGAACACGCGCGGCACGTTGATGCCCACCGAATAGGCCGCTGCCTGGTCGCTGGCCGTGGCGCGCAGGGCCACGCCGCCACGCCAGTAGCGGAACACCAGCAGCACGGCCGCGATGAAGACCACGGCCACGGCTGCGCCCCAGGCCACCTTGGGCGCGAGAAAGGCCTCGCCGATCATCACGGGCTGCGTGGGCATGAACTCGGGCAGACGGCGCTGGTCGGCCGTCCAGATCAGCTCCACCAGGCCCACCAGCACCGAGGCCAGGCCCACGGTGACCATGAACACCGAGATCGGCGGCTCGCCCAGCAGCGGCCGGATCATCGTGCGCTCGATCAGCGCGCCCAGCAGCCCCGTGCCCAGCACGGCGGCGGGAATGGCCAGCCACAGCGGCAGCGCGAACATGGCCGCGAAGGTGAAGAACAGGTAGGCGCCCACCATCAGCAGCTCGCCGATGGCGATGTTGACCACGCGCGTGGCCTTGTAGACCACCACGAAGGCCAGCGCGGCCAGCGCATACAGGCCGCCTGCGGCCAGGCCCGTGAGGGCGATCTCGAACAGGTAGGCCCAGTCCATCATGCGGCCCTCTGTGCCAGGGCAGGCTGCGGCGTGGCGGGCTCTGGCCGGGCGGACGCGCCGCGCAGCCGGCGCCGCAGCTCGCCCACATCACCGGCGCCCAGGTAGGCCCGGTTCACCTCGGGATCGGCCTGCACCACGGCAGGCGTGCCCTGGGCGATGACCTGGCCGAAGTTGAGCACCACCACATGGTCGGACAGGTCCATGACCATGCCCATGTCGTGCTCCACCATGAGCACGGTCACGCCCCACTCGGCGCGCACGTCGAGGATGAAGCGCGCCATGTCCTCGGTCTCCTCGCGGTTCATGCCGGCCACGGGCTCGTCCAGCATCAGGATGCGCGGCTGCATGGCCAGGGCGCGCGCCATCTCCACGCGCTTTTGCAGCCCGTAGGACAGGGCGGCCACGGGCGCATGGCGGATGTGGTCTATCTCCAGGAAATCGATGATGCGCTCCTCGATGTCGCGGCGCAGCTCGGCCTCTTCGCGGCGAGCGCGGCCCAGGTAGAGGAGGGCATCGAACACGTTGGTGCGCAGGTGGGCGTGGCGGCCCAGCTTGATGTTGTCCAGCACCGTCATGCCCCGGAACAGCGCAATGTTCTGGAAGCTGCGCCCCAGGCCCAGCCGCGCGCGGCGCGGCGCCGGCATGCGCGTGATGTCCTCGCCCTGGAAGCGGATGGAGCCGCCCGTGGGCCGGTAAAAGCCCGAGATGGTGTTGAACAGCGACGTCTTGCCCGCTCCGTTGGGGCCGATCACCGCCGTGATCGAGCCGGGCTGCACATCGAAGCCCACGCCCGACAGCGCCTTCACGCCGCCAAAAGCGAGCGTGACGCCATCGACCTGCAGCAAGGGGGCGGGCGGGCCGCCGTCGGGGTGTGTCTCCATGGCGCTCTCGTGCGTTGGTTCGTCGAGCCGGGCAGGAGCCTACTGATGCGTAGGCTGTTTACTTTGGAGTAGATTCTGGTTGTCGCCCTCCGCATGCAGCATCGGTGATTTCCCCGGTGCACCCGCCGCCATGAAGCCATCGAGCCCTGAAACCAAGACCCGACCCAGCCCCGGCACTCGCGCCCGCAAAGGCCGTGCGGCGCCCGCCGTGGACTCGCCCTGGAGCGGCACGCCCGACCGCGAGCAGCAGCGCGAGGCCAAGCGCCAGGCCGTGCTGCAGGCCGCCGCGCAGCTGTTCAACGAGCGCGGCTTTTCCGCCACCTCGCTGGACGACATCGCCGCGCGGCTGGGCGTGAGCAAGCCCACGCTGTACTACTACGTCAAGAACAAGGACGAGATCCTGCTGCAGTGCGTGAACCAGGGCCTGGCCATGACGCTGGAAGGCATCGAGGCCTCGCGCCGCGCAGGCGGCCAGGCCGTGGACCAGCTGCGCGCCTGCATGCAGGTCTATGCGCGCATCGTCACCATGGACTTCGGCATGTGCCTGATCCGTGTCGGCGACGAACAGGTCCCCCCCGACAGCCGCCGCGAACTGCGCCGCCAGAAGGCCGCCATAGACCAGGCCTTCCGGCGCCTTGTGGCCGCTGGCGTGGAGGAGGGCTCGCTGGCCCCCTGCGACCCCAAGATGACGGCCTTCGTGATTGCTGGCGCACTCAGCTGGATAGGCCGCTGGTACCAGCCTGGCGGCCAGTACTCGGCCGAGGAAGTGGCGCAGCAGTGCATTGATACCTTGATGGGGGGGGTGTTGCGCAGGGCGGAGCCTGCTCGGCGCGCGGCCTCCGCAAAGCGCGCGGCAAACCCTTCCAAGGATTGAGCCGAAGCCGCACATGCCCGCAGAGCTTTGGTTCTATAGAGGTGTTTCCAAGAGCCTAAAAGAGCCTCCGGCAATTTTGGGGCGCTTTATAAGTCGTTGTGGGAAAACAGTTTTTCTCACTCTCTAAAAGAGGCTAAAGAACTTGGCATCTTTTGGACTCATAGGCCGGTCTTGATGCCACGGCCCAAACGCTGCAGATATCAATCCGACAAATGCCATCGTGCCCAACGGCGCGCACCCATCAGCTGGAGGCGCCCCTCATTGCGCAGCTCTTTCAGCAGATCCTGAACGGCACTCATTGGCAAGGACGGCAGCACCTGCCGCAGTTCGGCCAGCGCAGCACCATGCTCTCTGTGCTTTGTGAGGTGTTTGAGCAGCAGCGCCTTGTTGGTCTCTCTGTCCAGGCCGCGTTGCCGGGTATGCGTTCCTTTGGCGCCCAAAGACGCATACAAGGCCTCGGACAGGATGTAGCGCGTCCCTTTGCCTCGACCTATGGATTCCACCGCTCCCGCCGCCAGCAGGCCTGCAAGGCGTTCCCTCAAAGGGGCAGACAGCGGCTTTTCCTGTTGCAGGCATTCCAGCGCGAGGTAGTCCAATGTCGAGAAGCTGCTCAGCTTCTCTTCGCCGAGGTGCTCCATGAAGCGTACGAAGGCCGGGTTGCGCACTCCGCCTTCCAGGGTCAGCCGTACTTCGTGGGCGGATGTTCCTGCAAGGCTGGGCAGGGGCTTGCCTTGTCGCACCGCGCTTTCCACCATGAGATTCAGGCCTTGACCAGAGCGCTCGATCAAGCCGCAGCGGGCGAGGGCTTCGGCGAGTCTGCGATTGCGCGGATTCTGTTGGTCAATGATGTTCTCGGGCGTGATTCCGGGCGGCAGTCCTCCCGGGCTGATCACCTCCAGCCGCTTGGAAAATTGCCTGACGAAAATCGAACCACCCAGGCGATAGTCCCTATGGGCAACTGCATTCAGGAGCGCTTCCCGGACCGGAACCTCGGCAAATGTCGGCAGGTCCATGCGGAAAAAGTCGTCCTGGTAGCTTTGGCGGTCATTGCGCAAGTTGATCTTTTTCCAGAGCGCGTCCTGCCACGCAAAAAAACCTTCTCGAAACTCTTCGCGATCGGCGGCTGGTCCTGCAGCTTCGGACGACCGGTATTCAAATACCAGCTCCGCCTGGGCCAACCATCTTGTCAGAGCCGCTCTTTTGCCGAACAGGATGAGCGCGGCATAGCTCACCTGATTGCCTTCTACGAGCAACTCTGCATCCCGCAAGGTCTGTTCGTCGCTCAGTTCGCGTCTGCGAGCGGTATTGCCTTTGCGAGCCCAGCGCTCCCGGAACAATGCAATGGATGACGGCTCCAGGTCCTCCAGCGTGGCCCCTGGGCATGGCTGTGCCGAGAAGTCGGGGCCGGTTTCATCGAAGATGGCCCGCAGTTCTTGCGCGCTCATTGCCGCCAGATCATCGCCAGCCCGTTTGAGAAAGCTGCCGTCGATCTGCCATGCCGTGCCCGGCAGCCGGGAGGGCACACGCACAACCAGCACACGGCCTTGCGGCAGGCGCAGTTCCTCAACAGGGATACGGTGGCCCAGTCTCTGGTGCAATCCGGCCTCGGTGCGGCCCGGGTCTTCGAACGCCTGCGTACCTACGATGAGGCGAGGTCGTTTGTCGGTCACGCCCAGCACGATGGCGCCGCCGCCTTCGTTGGCCAGGGCTACGCAGTACTTGAGCAGTTTTTCAAAGTCATAGCGCTGCTTGGCTTCCTTGAACTCAAGCCGCTGACCTTCAGGCTCAAGCAACCATTGGTGAAGCTGTGTGGGCGTGGTGAGCATGCCCACAGCTTAAATTACGCGCCGCTTCCCACTGTGTCGGGCGCCGCCAGATCATCCAATATCGGGCAGTCCGGCCGGTCGTCGCCGTGGCAGCAGTGCACCAGGGTCTTGAGCGTGCGCTGCATGGCCTGCATGGCGGCGATGCGCTCGGTCAGTTCGTCGATGTGGCGCTGGGCGATGGCCTTGACCTGGCTGCTGGCGCGGCTCTTGTCCTGCCATAGGCCGAGCAGGGTGGCGATCTCGTCCATGGAAAAACCGAGGTCGCGCCCCCGGCGGATGAAGCGCAGGGCGTGCACGTCGGCCTCGGCGTACTGGCGGTAGCCGCCGTCCGTGCGGTGCATGGGCGGCAGCAGGCCCTGGGCTTCGTAGTGGCGCACCATGCGCGCCGAGACACCGGCGCGGCGCGCGGCCTCGCCGATGGAGACGGGCCAGTGCTGTGCGGGGTGGGCGGACATGGTGCGTGCCTTTCGGATGCCTTCGGTGTCTTTGAGGTGTCTCTCAGACGACCTTGTAGCCTTCTTCGGCAATGGCGGCGCCCAGTGCCTCGCGGCTGGCGCTGCTGTCGACTTCAACGCGCTGGGCTGCGCGATCGATTTTTACCTGGGCCTGGTCATCCACGCCCTGCACGGCCTGGGTGACGGCGCGTTCGCAGTGGCCGCAGGTCATGCCCTGCACGGTGAAAACATGTTGCATCTCTCGCTCCTGGTTGGGGCGCGCCGAAGTGGCGCAAGCCATGGACGGCATGTTGAACCCTGACACCATGGCAAGGTCAAGCGCCTGGCTGGACAAGGGTTGATTTGGCCCAATTCGATGTGAGCCGGCCGGCTCAATGATCCGCTGCAATGGCCGATAGATCGAAAAGAGCCGTGAATATGCAAAAACCGTCATAGACCATTGGCGATCATCTGACAAACTGCAACAATTTGTATTTACGTTGGCGCTATGCATTTGGAGACCGTGCGTGCGCCCTGACTGACAGAGAGGAAAACGGTCATGAACTTGTTGGGAATGATGCGGGCTTTCACGATCCGCACGCGGATGCTGGGTGCCATCGCCATGGTGCTGGTACTGCTGGGTCTGCTGGGCGGAGCCGGGATGCTGGGCATGTTCCGCATCCATGGCATGAGTCAGCAGTTCATGCATACCTCGTACGCCAAGATGGGCTACATGGTGGAGTTGCGCGCCGAGCTGGGTGCCGTGCGCGCCCATGAAAAGGACATGATCATCCAGTACGAGCGTGCCGAAGAGGTGCGCAAGGCCCACACCCAGTGGCTGGCCGCCATCGACCGCGTGAAATCCGTGGCCGAGCGCTTTCTGAAGGATGAGGATCCGGCCGACGATGCCATCGTCAGCGGCATCTCCGAGCGCGTGGACCGCTACCGCCAGCAGTTCGAGCACATTGCGCGACAGCTGGAGGCCGGTGGCTATGACACGGCGACCACGGCCAACCGCATGAGCGGCAAGGCCATGGCCGAGGTGGCCGAGGTCGAAAAGCTCATCGCCCAGCTCGACCAGCTGCTGCGCCAGCAGGTCGATGCCATGGCCGCCGAGGAGCAGGGCGTGGCCGAGCAGACGCAGTGGATCTTCGTGGCGGCCGTGGTGCTCACGGTGCTGGTGGTGGTGCCGCTGACGCTGATGAACATGCTGTCCATCTGCCGCCCCCTGGTGCAGGCACGCCAGACGGCGCTGACCATCGCCCAGGGCGACCTGTCGCAGAGCGTGAAGGTGGAGGGCAAGGACGAGGTGGCCGACCTGCAGCGCGCGCTGGACCAGATGCAGCAGAGCCTGGGCTCCATGGTGACCCAGGTGCGCGACGCCAGCGGCAACATCGCCACGGCCAGCCAGGAGATCGCCACGGGCAACCAGGACCTGTCCTCGCGCACCGAGCAGACGGCCAGCAATGTGCAGGAGACCGTGGCCTCGCTGTCCCAGCTCACGGCCACGGTGCAGCAGACGGCATCGTCCTCGCAGCTGGCCAACCAGCTGGCGGCCTCTGCCTCGACCACGGCCACGCGCGGTGGCGACGTGGTGGCCCAGGCCGTGGTCAGCATGCAGGAGATCACGACCTCCAGCCGCAAGATCGGCGACATCATCGGCCTGATCGACTCCATCGCCTTCCAGACCAACATCCTGGCGCTGAACGCCGCCGTGGAAGCGGCACGCGCCGGCGAGCAGGGCCGCGGCTTTGCCGTGGTGGCGGCCGAGGTGCGGTCCCTGGCCCAGCGCTCGGCCCAGGCGGCCAGCGAGATCAAGGCGCTGATCCAGACCAGCGTGCAGGCCGTGGACGTGGGCGTGCGCCAGGTCGAGGACGCGGGCAAGACCATGAAAGAAATCGTGGACAGCGTTCAGCGCGTGGGCGACATCATTGGCGAGATCACGGCGGCTTCCAGCGAGCAGTCGGGCGGCATCGGCCAGGTCAACCAGGCCGTGGGCGATATCGACCGCATGACGCAGCAGAACGCAGCCCTGGTCGAGGAATCGGCTGCCGCCGCCGAGTCGCTGCGCGAGCAGGCCGCGCGCCTGGCGCAGGTGGTGGGCCAGTTCCGCATTGCCGGTGCGGCCGTGGCGTCCATGGGCTCGCATGCTTCCTATGGCCGTCCCTCCCAGGGCCAGCCCAGCCTGGCGCCGGCTGCAGGCCGCGCCTCGCTGGCCTCTGGCCGGGACACGCGCGAGACCCAGCTGCTGGAACACGCCTGAGATAGCGGACGCAGGGACAGGGGCCTGACTCCTGTTCCACGTGGATCGTCTGAATAAAAAAAGCGGAGTGCGATGCACTCCGCTTTTTGTTTGTGCGGCCGCAAATCAGGCCTGGCGCGCGAACGGGTAGTCGATATAGCCCTCGGCGCCGCCTCCGTAGAACAGGCTGGAGTTCCAGGGGTTCAGCGGCAGGTCGTCACGCAGGCGGTGGACCAGGTCGGGGTTGGAGATGAAGGCCTTGCCGAAGGCCACGATATCGGCGTGGCCGCTTTCCACGGCGCGCAGCGCCATGTCGCGGTCATAGCCGTTGTTGACCATCCAGGCGCCCTGGCCGCCGGCCTCGCGGTAGGCGGATTTGAGCGCCGCGTAGTCGAAGGGCCGGTCGGGCAATTCACGCGGGCCGCCGGTGGAGCCTTCGATGATGTGGATGTAGGCCAGGCCCAGCGGCGCCAGCTGGCGCACCACGTATTCGAACAGCGGCTGGGGGTCGGCATCGGCGATGTCGTTGGCCGGCGTCACGGGCGACAGGCGGATGCCCACGCGGCCGCCGCCCACGGCATCGGCGGCGGCGCGCGTGCATTCGAGCAGCAGGCGGGCGCGGTTCTCGATGCTGCCGCCGTAGTCGTCATCGCGCTGGTTGGCGCCGGTCTTGAGGAACTGGTCCAGCAGATAGCCGTTGGCGCCGTGCAGCTCCACGCCGTCGAAACCGGCCGTCTCCACGGCATTGCGCGCGGCCACGGCGAAGCTGTGGACGATAGCGGGAAGCTCGTGCTGGGCGAGCGCGCGCGGCGCGGAGGTGGGCACGAACTGGCCCTTGCCCGAGTCCTCGTCGATCACATAGGTCTTGGATTTGGCCGCCACCGGGGACGGCCCCACGGGCGCCTGGCCTTCGGGCTGCAGCGAGGTGTGCGAGACCCGGCCCACATGCCACAGCTGGGTGACGATGCGCCCGCCGGCCTTGTGCACGGCGTCGGTCACGCGCTTCCAGCCGTCGAGCTGCTCGCTGCCGTACAGGCCCGGCACATGGGCATAGCCCTGGCCCTGGTGGCTGATGGCCGTGCCTTCGCTGATCAGCAGGCCGGCGCTGGCGCGCTGGGCGTAGTAGGTGACCATGATGTCGTTGGGCAGGGCCTGGGGTGCGCGGTTGCGCGTCAGGGGCGCCATGGCGATGCGGTTGGGCAGGCGCAGCTCGCCGGCCTGTATGGGTTCGAACAGAGAGGTCATGCAACGGGGCTTTCTGTGCGTGAAGCAAAAGCGCCACCCGTGCGGGCGGCGCGGCGTACGGCACAGATTACGCCCATGGAATCAATCGTGCAGGCCAGGGATTTGCGCGCTGTCGTGCAGGCGACGGTGCTGCGCCACGAGTCGCCCCAGCGCCTGCATCTGCGCCGTCACGAAGCTGCGCGTGGCGGCATCGGTGCACAGGCCCTGGCTGTCGAATTTCTGCGCCGCCTGGCCCACGAACACCTCGGGCCGGGCCAGCACGTCGGCTTCCATGCACTGCAATACCTTGCGCAGTTCGTACTGCACGCGCGCCCCGCCCAGCGGGCCGGGCGAGGCCGAGACAAGGACCACGGGCTTGTGCCGAAAGGGTTGGTCGTCGCCACGCGAGATCCAGTCCAGCGCATTCTTGAACATGCCTGGAATGGAGAAGTTGTACTCGGGCGTGGCCAGCACCACGGCGTCGGCACGGCGGATGCGCTCGCGCAACTGGTGCACGGATTCGGGCATGCCCGTGGCCAGCAGGTCGGCATCCAGCGGCGGCAGCGCGCGCCAGTCGCAGACCTGCATCGTGGCCTGGGGTGGCAGGCATTCGCCCGCCAGCTCCAGCAGCAGGCGGTTCAGTGAATGGCGGCGCAGGCTGCCGCACAGGCCGATGATGTCCATGGCGTCAGGCCTGCAGCGGTATGCCGACCTGCTGGATGACGCCGCGCCAGCGCGCGATCTCGGCGCCCACCATGCCACGCATCTCCTCGGGGCTGCAGGGCATGGCCGCGCTGCCGGCGCTGGCCAGGGCCTGGAGCAGGTCGGGCTCCTTCAGGGCCTTGTGGGTTTCGGCGGCCAGCCTTTGCACCACGTCGGCGGGCGTGCCTGCGGGCGCGGCCAGGCCCAGCCAGGAGCGCACCTCGAAGCCGGGCAGCACGGCCGAGGCCGGCGGCACCTCGGGCAGGGTGGGCCAGGCCTGGGCGCTGGTGACGGCCAGGGCGCGCAGCCGGCTCGATTTGATGTGTGGCATGGCCACGGTCAGCGTGTCGCTGAGCACGTCCACATCGCCCGCTATCACGGCCTGCACGGGTGCGCCACCGCCCCGGTAGGGCACGTGCAGCAGCTGCACCTTGGCCGTGGAGCCCAGCAGCTCGCCGGCCATGTGCTGGGTGGAGCCCACGCCCACTGAGGTGAAGGTGATGCGGCCCGGTTCCTTGCGCGCCATGGCCAGCAGATCGGCCAGGGTCCTGGCGGGATGCTCGGCGCGCACGGCTACTACGAAGGGAAAGGACGAGACGGTGGAGACAAAGGCGAAGTCCTTGACCGCGTCGTAGGGCAGCGATTTGCGCAGCGCGGCCGACACGGTGTGCGCGCCCGTGAACATGACCAGGCTGTAGCCGTCCGGCACCGCCTTGGCCACGAAGTTGCTGGCAATGGAGCCGCCCGCGCCGCTCTTGATCTCCACCACCACGGGCTGTCTGAGCGATTCCTGCAGCTTCTGGGCCACGAGCCGGGCCACCACGTCGGCATTGCCGCCCGCGCCAAAGCCGTGGATCAATTGAATGGGCCGGTTGGGAAAACCGCCCTGGGCCCGGGCCGTGGACAGGGCGAGTGAGGCGGCGCCTGCAAGCAGGGCCGTGCGTCGGGTGATGGCAGTCATGTCATGTCTCCTTTTTTGTATTGCGCGCTGCGGACGTGTCCAGTGGCCTGGCTGGCCTGGCTGGTGTTGCGGCTAGCGGTCCGCGCGTGCGTAGCCGGTCTGGGCGCCGTAGAGCTTTTCGCGCTGCGACCAGTCGCGGGTCTCGTTCCACAGGGCCAGCACCTGCATGGCCTCCTGCTCGAAGACCTGGTGGCGCGCCGCGTCGGCCGTGCGTGCGGTCAGCTCCAGGCGGTGGCCCGAAGGGTCGAAGAAGTAGATGGAGGTGATGAAGTCGTCGTGGTTGGTGGGGCCCACCACGTCAATGCCCCGGTCCAGCAGGTCCTGCCGGGTGCGCAGCACGGTGTCCACGTCGGCGACCTCGAAGGCGAAGTGCTGTATCCAGCCCGGCGACTCCATGTCCTTCATCTGGCCCGGGTCCCTGGGGCACTCGAAGAAGGCGATGGAGCTGCCGTCCTCCATTTCGAAAAAGATGTGGATGTGCGGGCTGTACTGGCCCGTGGAGGGCACATGGTCCTCGCCCATGGCGTGGGTGAAGCGCAGGCCCAGCACCTCGGTATAGAAGCGCACGGTCTCGGCCGCGTCCTTGCACCGGTAGGCGGCGTGGTGAAGCTTTTTGCACAGCATGGATGTCTCCTGTCAGTCGGTGGAAAGGGGGCCGGAAGTGGACGCGGGGCCTGTGGCGCCGTGGAGCGGCTCCTGGCAGCCGCTCCACTGGGGCTGGAAGAAGGGGGCCGGGACCAGGAACTTCGATTCCTGGCTTTGCAGCAGCGGCAGCATGCGCGCCACATAGGCCTGCCAGCGTGGCTCGGCCAGCAGGCGGGCGCGGCGCTCGGCGCGCTCGTTCAGGTCCGTATAGGCCCACAGGTGGACGATCTGGTTGAGTGGCCCCGAGTCGCTGGTGTAGTAGCCGACCATGCGGCCCAGAATGCGCTGCTGCAGCTCCAGGCCCTCGGCCTGGTAGAGCGCCAGGTAGTCCCGCCATTTGCCGGGGTGGGCGGTGTAGGTGCGTTGTTCGACGAGCATGCCGTGCCTTCTTTCAACCGAGGCTGTGGCCGCCGTCGATCACGATGCGCGTGCCCGTGGCCGTGCGCAGATGCGTGGCGCAGGCGAGGATGGCCTGCGCCACATCGCCGGGCTCGACCACGCGGCCCAGCGGCGTGTGCGCGGCCTTTTTCTCCAGCTCCTGGCGGCTGCGGCCCTCCACGAAACCTGTGTCCACGGCGGCTGGCGAGACGCAGAGAAAGCGCACCGGGCCGAAGGCGCGCGCCATGGATACCGTCAGCGTGTCGAGCGCGGCCTTGGCGGCGCAATAGGCCATGTTGCTGCCCAGGCCCGTGAAGGCGGAGACCGAGGACACGTTGACCACGGCGGCGTCCTGCGAGGCGCGCAGCAGCGGCAGCAGGGCCCGCGTCACGGCATAGGTGCCGCCCACGTTGGCGCACAGGATGCGGTTGAACAGAGCGGGCTCCAGCGCATCGATCTGCGCGTGCGCGATGCGCTCGGTGAAGCCCGCGCAGTTGACCAGCAGGTCCACCCGGCCCAGATGCTGCTGCAGCCACTGGGCGGCGGTGGCGTGGCTGGCCTCGTCTTGCAGCGACAGCTGCAGCGTGTGGTGGCTGCCCGGCAGTTCCTCGCGCAGCGCCTGGGCGCGGTCGCGGCCCTGGTGGTAGCCGATCACGACGGTGGCGCCCTCGCGGGCCAGGGCCCGCGCCGTGGCGGCGCCTATGCCGCTGCTGGCGCCGGTGACGACGGCGATTCTGTCTTGCAATGGCGGATGGGAGAGTTGCATCATTCGGAAATCCGTGGCGCCCGGCCTTGCCGTGCCCTGGCCGGGCCGTGGTTGATCGGCCATTCCGATTGTTTTCAAATCGCCCGGCGGCGCCACTCAGTTGTCCGATAAACGAACATGACCTCATCGTCCGATGCCGGCTCCCTCAAGCGGGGCGTGGCCTTTCTCAAGCTGCTGGCGACCGGGGGCGTGCGCGGTTGCCCGCTCAGCGAACTGGCCGAAAAGTCCGGCGTGCCCCACCCTTCGGCCCACCGCATCCTCAAGCAGCTGATTGCCGAGCGCCTGGTGGTGCACGACGCCCAGACCCACCGCTACCGGTTGGGGCCGCTGGCCTTCGAGCTGGGTCTGGCCGGGTCGATGCTGCACGACATACGCGACCTGTGCGAGCCGGCCATGGCGGCGCTGGCACGTGAAACCGAGGACACGGCCTACCTGGTGGTGCGCAGCGGATTCGAGGCCGTGTGCCTGCACCGGCTCGAAGGCGACTTCCCCATACGCACGTTGGTGCTGCAGGTCGGCAGCCGGCGCCCGCTGGGCGTGGGCGCCGGGGGGCTGGCCGTGCTGGCCGCCATTGCGCCCGAGGAGCGCGAGGCCATCATCGAGCGTGTGGCGCCCGCCCTGCCGGCCTTTGGCAAGCTCACCGATGCGGGACTGCGCCTGGCCTGCGAGGAAACGGCCCGCGCAGGCGTGGCCGTGATACAGAACCGCGTGAGCCTGGGCGTGACAGCCGTGGGCGCGCATTTTTGCGACAGCATGGGCCAGGCCATGGGGGCGGTCAGCGTGGCCGCGCTGACCCAGCGCATGACGGCGGCGCGCGTGCGGCGCATCGCCCAGCAGGTGCGCGCTGCGGCGGCCCAGATAGAGCAGCGCATCCGCACGCGCAAAAGATAAGGGGCCGGCTGGTTCACACCAGCCGGCCCCTTGTGCCGCCGAGCCCGGGCTCGGCGCTGCTTACTTGAGCAGGCCTTCGGCCTTCATCGCGGCCTGCACGGCAGGGCGGGCCAGCACGCGCTCGCGGTAGGCCAGGAGGTTGGTCAGCTCGGAGATGTCCACGCCCACGAACTGGGCCCAGCCCGTCACGGTGAACAGGTAGGCGTCGGCCACGGTGAACTGCTCGCCCATCAGGTAGTCGCGGCCATTGAGCTCGCCGTCCACCCACTTGAGACGGTCCAGCACGCGCTGGCGCACCACGGGCTTGTAGTCGTCGGGCGTGGCGGGGTTGAACAGGGGACCGAAGCCCTTGTGCAGTTCGGTGCCGATGAAGTTCAGCCACTCCTGAAGGTGGTAGCGGGCCATGGTGCCATTGGCCGGCGCCAGCTTCTTCTCGGGGACCAGGTCGGCCAGGTACTGGACGATGGCCGGGCCTTCATGCAGCGTGTCGCCGTCGTCGAGCACGAGGAAGGGAACATAGCCCAGCGGGTTGATGCCGTAGTAGTCCGTGCCGTCCTGCAGCTTGTGCGTCTTGGTGCTGGCCAGGACCGGCTCGTAGGCCAGGCCTGCCTCGTGCAGGACGATGTGGGGAGACAGAGAGCAGGCGCCAGGGCTGTAGTAGAGCTTCATGGTGGATGGCTTCCGATCAGGGTAAGAAAGACAAGCGCCCATGCTAACCCCATGTGCAGGGGCTGCGCATGATGGGACCGCGCTGGCGGCAGGGTTCAGGTCGACAGGCGCTGCGCAGCCCAGAGCACCTGCTCCAGCACGGCCTTCATGCCCAGCTGGTCCTGGGGTCGCTGCAGGCGGCCGGCGTCGTCGAATGCCTGGCCTGCCTGGCCCACGGCGTGGCTCACGGGGGCCAGCCAGCACTGCAGGTTCAGCAGCAGCGGCGCCAGGTGCGACTGGGCGCGCAGGCCGCCCAGGCCACCGGGCGAGGCGCTGGCCATGCCCACGACCTTGCCGCGAAAGGGCAGGGTGCCATCGGACCAGACCGGATCACCGGCCACGGGGCTGGAAGCCCAGTCGATGGCGTTCTTGAGCAGGGCAGGGTAGCTGCCGTTGTACTCGGGCGAGCAGATCAGCCAGGCCGGGTGGCTGTGCAGCGCGGCCTTGAAGCGCAGCACGTCGGGCGGCGTGCCGCTGGCCTCCAGGTCGGCGTTGTACATGGGGATGTCGAAATCCGACAGCTCCAGCAGCGTGGGCTGGGCGCCCCGTTCGCGCGCCATGTCGGCGGCGGCGGCGGCCAGGCGCCGGTTGTGCGATTGTTGGCGGGTACTGCCCGCGAAGATGAGGATCTGCATGGCCGCCATTGCATCACAGGCCCTGCACATGTTTCTTGCAAGCGGGCCGCCCTGCGGGCGGCGGCGCGCAGCATCCTGCGGTGCACACGTGTTCGCCGCACTGTTTCACGTGGAACACCGGCGCAGTGCCGGCCCGGTGGCGGGGCCGGCCGACCCCTTGCAAGGCACTGGTGCGGCAAAGGTGGGAAAATCGCGGGTTCCCCGCTGGGTTCCCCTCGCTACATGAACGAGGGCCACCTGCCATGAGCGCCGGAGCGTGAGTGCTCCGTGTCGGGGGCTTGGGCCGGGCAGGCCCCCGGAGTGATAAGCATGTTGTACCCACAGGAATTTGATGTGATCGTGGTCGGTGGCGGCCACGCTGGCACCGAGGCCGCGCTGGCCGCTGCGCGCATGGGCTGCAGGACGCTGCTGCTGAGCCACAACATCGAGACCCTGGGCCAGATGAGCTGCAATCCCAGCATCGGCGGGATCGGCAAGGGCCATCTGGTCAAGGAAGTGGATGCGCTGGGCGGCGCGATGGCGCTGGCCACCGATATCGGCGGCATACAGTTCCGCATCCTCAACAGCTCCAAGGGCCCGGCCGTGCGTGCCACGCGCGCCCAGGCCGACCGCATTCTCTACAAGGCTGCCATCCGCGACATGCTGGAGAACCAGCCCAACCTGTGGCTGTTCCAACAGGCGGTGGATGACCTCATGGTCGAGGGCGACCGCGTGGTGGGCGCCGTCACCCAGGTGGGCGTGCGCTTTCGCAGCCGCACCGTGGTGCTCACGGCGGGCACCTTCCTGGACGGCAAGATCCACGTGGGCCTGAACAACTACGCGGCAGGCCGCGCGGGCGACCCGCCGGCCGTCAGCCTGTCGTCGCGGCTCAAGGAACTGCAGCTGCCCCAGGGGCGCCTGAAGACCGGCACGCCGCCGCGCCTGGATGGCCGCAGCATCGATTTCTCGCAGTGCGAGGAGCAGCCCGGCGACGGCATGCCCGGTGGTGTCAACGAAGGCGTGCTGCCCGTGTTCAGCTTCATCGGCAATGCGGCCATGCACCCGCGCCAGATGCCCTGCTGGATCACCCACACCAACGAGCGCACGCACGACATCATCCGCAGCGGCTTTGACCGCAGCCCCATGTTCACGGGCAAGATCGAGGGCGTGGGCCCGCGCTACTGCCCCAGCGTCGAGGACAAGATCAACCGCTTTGCCGACAAGGAAAGCCACCAGATCTTCCTGGAGCCCGAAGGCCTGACCACCAACGAGTTCTATCCCAACGGCATCTCCACCAGCCTGCCCTTCGACATCCAGTACGAACTGGTGCGCAGCATGAAGGGGCTGGAGAACGCGCACATCCTGCGCCCCGGCTACGCCATCGAGTACGACTACTTCGATCCGCGCTCGCTCAAGAGCAGCTTCGAGACGCGCCAGATCCAGGGCCTGTTCTTCGCGGGCCAGATCAACGGCACGACCGGCTACGAGGAAGCGGCGGCCCAGGGCCTGTTCGCCGGCCTCAACGCCGCGCTGCAGTGCCGTGGCCAGGAAGCCTGGCTGCCGCGCCGCGACGAGGCCTACCTGGGCGTGCTGGTCGATGACCTGATCACCAAGGGCGTGACCGAGCCCTACCGCATGTTCACCAGCCGCGCCGAGTTCCGGCTGCAGCTGCGCGAGGACAACGCCGACATGCGCCTGACCGAAGCGGGCCGCGCCATGGGCCTGGTGGACGATGCGCGCTGGGATGCCTTCAGCCGCAAGCGCGATGCTGTTTCACGTGAAACAGAGCGCCTGAAGTCCACCTGGGTCAACCCGCGCATCGTCACGCCCGAGGAATCGGAGCGTGTGCTGGGCAAGTCCATCGAGCGCGAGTACAACCTGTTCGACCTGCTACGCCGGCCCGACGTGGGCTACGGCAAGCTGATGAGCCTGAACGAGGGCCGCTATGCCTCGGCCGATGTGCAGCCCGAGGTGCTGGGCGATCTCAGCGGCTCCGTGGTCGAGCAGGTGGAAATCGCGGCCAAGTACGCGGGCTACATCGACCGCCAGAAGGACGAGGTGCAGCGCGCCGCCCACTTCGAGAACCTGCGCCTGCCGGCCGAGCTGGACTACATGCAGGTGCCGGCCCTGTCCTTCGAGGTGCGCCAGTCGCTGCAAAAGCACAGGCCCGAAACCTTGGGCCAGGCGTCGCGCATGTCGGGCGTGACGCCAGCGGCGATCTCGCTGCTCATGGTGCACCTGAAGAAGGGGGGCTTTCGGGGCTTTGCACCGGATGTGACTGACGCGAAGGGCGAGGAGGCATCCGCATGAGCCAGGAACTGCGCGCTCCGCTCGAAGCCGGCCTGCAGGCGCTGGGGCTGGACCTCACCCCCGCCCAGATCGATACGCTGATGGAATTCCAGGCCCTGCTGGGCAAATGGAACAAGGTCTACAACCTCACGGCCGTGCGTGATCCGCAGGAGATGCTGACCCATCACCTGCTCGACAGCCTGGCCGCCGTGCCGGCGCTGCAGCGCCATCTGGCCCAGATGCCGGCACGCGCAGGGCGCACTGCCATGCTGGACGTGGGATCGGGCGGCGGCCTGCCCGGCGTGGTGTTTGCCGTCTGCTGCCCGCAGATCGACGTGCACTGCGTGGATACCGTGGGCAAGAAGGCGGCCTTCATCCAGCAGGCGGCAGCCACGCTGCGCCTGCCCAACCTGCGCGGCATCCACAGCCGCGTGGAGCAGCTGACCACGCGCTATCCGCTGATCAGCTGCCGTGCGTTTGCCTCGCTGGCGGACTTCACCAGCTGGTCGCGCCAGGCGCTGGAGGAGGGCGGCACCTGGCTGGCCATGAAGGGCAAGCACCCCGACGATGAAATCGCCGCGCTGCCCGCCGACGTGCAGGTGTTTCACGTGGAACCATTGAAGGTGCCTGGCCTGGATGCCGAGCGCTGCATCCTCTGGCTGCGCGTTTGCGCCTGATTTTTTTACCGAATGGCACACTGCCGCGTTGCGGCGGAGCCATGTTCCACATGCGCTGGCCATGGCCCTCGCATAAACTCCCAGCTTTCATCGCTCAGGGGTCAGCATGTTCGGCATCTCCGATTTCAGCGCATTCGTTGTTGCCATTCTTCTGTTTTTGCTGATTCCGGGGCCGGGCAATCTGGCGCTGATCACCTCCACCGGCAAGGGCGGCATACGTGCCGGAATGGCGGCCTGCGCCGGCGTGCTGGCGGCCGACCAGGTGCTGATCTGGATGGCCGTGGCGGGCGTGGCCGCGCTGCTGGCCTCCTATCCCACGGCCTTCCATGCCGTGCAGTGGCTGGGCGCCGCCTACCTGGGCTGGCTGGGTTTCAGGATGCTCACCGCCAAGCCCGGCGACAAGCCCGTGCTGCACATCGAGCCGCGCCACTACTTTCGCCAGGCCGGCCTGATCACCCTGATGAACCCCAAGTCCATCGTGTTCTACATGGCCTTCTTCCCGCTGTTCGTGGATCCCGCAAGCCACCAGGGCCTGCTCACGTTCGCGGTGATGGCGGCCACGGTGGCCGCGCTGACCTCTCTCTATTGCCTGATCGTGGTGCTGCTGACCGCGCATCTGGCCGAGCGCATGCGCGCCAATCCTGCGGTTTCCCGGGTTCTCGAAAAGACTGCGGGCGTGTTCCTGATCGGTTTTGGCCTCAAGCTGGCCATCGCCAAATAAGCGTGTAAATACCATGGCCAAAATCTTCTGTGTCGCCAATCAAAAGGGCGGGGTCGGCAAGACCACCACCGCCGTCAACCTTGCAGCGGGCCTGGCCAAGGTCGGCCAGCGCGTGCTGATGATCGACCTGGACCCGCAGGGCAATGCCACCATGGGCTCGGGTGTGGACAAGCGTGCGCTGGAGCTGTCGATCTACGACGTGCTGCTGGAGAACGCCAGCGTCAAGGAAGCCGCCGTGCGTTCCGAGGCCGTGGGCTACGACGTGCTGGGCGCCAACCGCGAACTCAGTGGCGCCGAGATCGAGCTGGTCACCCTGGAGCGCCGCAACGATCGCCTGAAGGGCGCCCTCAAGGCGGTCGATGCCGACTACGACTTCGTGCTGGTGGACTGCCCGCCCAGCCTGTCCATGCTCACCTTGAACGGCCTGTGCGCGGCCCATGGCGTGGTCGTGCCCATGCAGTGCGAGTACTTCGCGCTCGAAGGCCTGACCGACCTGGTCAACACCATCAAGCAGGTGCACGCCAACATGAACCCCGACCTGCAGATCATCGGCCTGCTGCGCGTGATGTTCGATCCGCGCACCACGCTGCAGCAGCAGGTCAGCGACCAGCTCAAGGAGCACTTCGGCGACAAGGTGTTCGACACCGTCATCCCGCGCAACGTGCGCCTGGCCGAGGCGCCCAGCTATGGCGTGCCGGGCGTGGTCTTCGACCCGGGCGCCAAGGGCAGCAAGGCCTTCATCGATTTCGCGCACGAGATGGTGCGCCGCATCAAGAAGATGTAGCCATGCAAGGTTCACATGAAGCGGCAGGGCAGGGCGTGCCGACCGGGTGGGCCGCCGAGGACGTCTGGCTGCTGCCAGGCTGGCAGAACTCGGACGCCGACCACTGGCAAAGCCGCTGGGAGCAGCGCCACGGCTACCGCCGCCTGGAGCAAAACGACTGGGACCGCCCGCTGCGCGGCGACTGGAGCGCCAGGCTGCAGGAGACGGTGCTCGACGCGCCGCGCCCCGTGGTGCTGGTGGCGCACAGCCTGGGCTGCATCCTTGTGGCCTGGTGGGCGGCGCATTCGCCGCTGGCCGCCCGCAAGGTGCGTGGTGCGCTGCTGGTGGCCCCCGGCGATACCGAGCAGCCCCAGCTGCGCGAGCAATTGCCCGGCTGGTCGCCCGTGATGATGCAACGCCTGCCGTTTGCCTCCATCGTGGTCGGCAGCGACAACGACATTTACTGCAGCGCCCAGCGCGTGCAAGCCATGGCCGATGCCTGGGGCGCACGCTTCGTCGACGCAGGGCCTTCGGGCCATCTCAACACGGCCAGCGGGCTGGGCGACTGGGACAGCGGACACGCGCTGCTGGCATCGCTTTGACAAGGACAACACCATGGTGACCAAGAAACCCAAGGGACTGGGACGCGGGCTGGAAGCCCTGCTCGGACCCAAGGTCCACGACAAGGAAGAGGGCGGTGGCCCGGTGGCCGAGACCGGCCTGCCCAGCATCCTGCAGCTCGACGTCATGGTGCCCGGCCAGTACCAGCCGCGCACCCACATGGACGAGGGCGCGCTCTACGAGCTGGCCGAAAGCATCAAGGCCCAGGGCATCATGCAGCCCATCCTGGTGCGCCGCCTGGCCAAGGGCGACCATGCCGGCAAGTACGAAATCATCGCGGGCGAGCGGCGCTTCCGTGCGGCCCGCATCGCCGGCCTGGCCGAGGTGCCGGTGCTGGTGCGCGAGGTGCCCGACGAGGCCGCCGCCGCGATGGCGCTGATCGAGAACATCCAGCGCGAGGACCTGAACCCGCTGGAAGAGGCCCAGGGCCTGTCGCGCCTGGTCAAGGAATTCGGCCTCACGCACGAGCAGGCGGCCCAGGCCGTGGGACGCTCGCGCAGCGCGGCCACCAACATCCTGCGCCTGCTCAACCTGGCCGACCCGGTGCAGACCATGCTCATGGCCGGCGACATCGACATGGGCCATGCGCGCGCCCTGCTGTCGCTGGACCGCGCGGCCCAGATCACGGCCGGCAACCAGATCGCGGCCAAGAAGCTGTCGGTGCGGGAGGCCGAGGCCCTGGTCAAGAAGATCGGCGCCGACTTCAGCCTGGTGCGCCAGAAGTCCAAGAAGGACGGCAAGTCGCGCGACATCAAGCGCGTGGAAGAAGAGCTGTCCGACCTGCTCATGGCCGATGTCGAAGTGCGCATCAAGAAGTCCGTGCGCCGGGGCGGCAAGCTGCAGGAAATGGGCGAAGTGGCGATCCAGTTCGGCTCGCTCGATGCGCTCAACGGGCTGATCGAACGTTTGCGCGGCGATGCACCCGAGTGATGACAACAGCTTGTAACCGTCTGTGATCTGTCGTTCTCCAGCAAAGCAGCGCTTTTTCGCAAGGGTGAATCCCGGTATATTTGCGCGCTGTTATGCGGGGTAATTGTGTGTAATCGCTGACTGGCGACGCTGCCAGTGCGTGAACGCCCATTGCCCTGGCGCTGATTCACCTAGACCAGACCAAGAGGATTACAACGTGAAGAAGTATCTTGCCCTGACTGCCATCGCTGCCGTGGCGCTGACCGGCTGCGTGACCACCGACATGCGCATGGGTTCGCCGGAAGCCAAGACCGTGGCCACGGGCGCCGCAGGCGGTGCCAGCGCCGAGAACGCCAACACCGAGCTGGAGCGTTGCGACTCCTCGCTGGGCACCATCTCCCTGGTCGAGAACCAGACCGCGGGCTGGTACACCATCCTCACCCAGCAGTACCGCCTGCCGCCCACCTCGCAGCTGCTGCGCCTGATGATCCAGCAGTCCAACTGCTTCATCGTCGTGGAACGCGGCGCGGCCGGCATGGGCGCCATGGCGCGTGAACGCGCGCTGATGGACTCGGGCGAAATGCGTGGCGGCAGCAACCTGGGCAAGGGTCAGATGGTGGCCTCCGACTACGGCCTGTCCCCCGAAGTGATCTTCAACCAGAGCGATGCCGGTGGCATGGGCGGCGCCATCGGCGGCCGCGCAGGCGGCATCTTCGGCGCGCTGGCTGCAGCCACCAAGACCCGCGAGGCCTCGGTCATGCTGGCCCTGGTGGACAACCGCTCGGGCGTGCAGGTGTCGGCTTCCGAAGGCTCGTCCTCCAAGACCGACTGGGGCGGCATGGGCGCGCTGTTCGGCGGCTCCGCCGGCGCCTCGCTGGGCGGCTACACACGCACGGCCGAAGGCAAGGTGATCGCCGCCGCCTTCATGGACGCCTACAACCAGATGGTGCGCTCGCTGCGCAACTACAAGGCGCAGACCGTCAAGGGCCAGGGCCTGGGCGGCGGTGGACGCCTGGGCGTGGACGGCGGTGCCGCACCGTCGCAGACATCGGCTCCGGGCGCCAATGCCGCCGGCATGTCGCTGCGCGCGGCCCAGCAAAAGCTCAACGCTCTGGGCTACACCGCAGGCACGCCTGACGGCTCCATGGGCAAGAACACCCAGAACGCCCTGCGCGAGTTCCAGCGCGACCAGAGCCTGCCGCAGACCGGCCGCCTCGACCGTGCCACCTCGCAAGCACTGCAACAGCAATGAGATGCAGCACCCCCTGAGTCGCTTCGCGCCTTCCCCCTCTCCTGCGGGAGGGGGACGACAGCCTCGCTGCGGGGCGGCCCTTGCTCGCTGTCCCTGGTTTGGGGCGTTTCGGGCGCATAGGTCGCGCTCGTTTCATGGGCTGTGGGAGGCGCGTCGCGCAATGAGGCTCTGACATGCGGCGCCTTCCCTGGCCGGCCCCGGCCCTTCTTGCCTGGGCGGGCGCCTGGCTTGTCTACGCCGCGCTGCAATCGACCCTAGGGCCGCTGGCCGCCTGGCTGGCGGCCTGTTTTTTGGGCGTGCTCGCCAGCCTGCTGGCCACGCCCTGGTGGCGGCGCCTGGCCGTGGCGGCGGGCTTTCCGCTGTCATGCCTGATGCTGTGGGGGCCGGGCGGCCTGGCCGCCATCAGCCCCTGGCTGTGGCTGGCGGCGCTGGGTCTGCTGACCCTGGTCTACCCGCTCAACGCCTGGCGCGATGCGCCGCTGTTTCCCACGCCCGCCGATGCGCTGCAAGGCCTGGCCGATGCCGCGCCGCTGCCCGATGGCGCCGCCGTGCTCGATGCCGGTTGCGGCCTGGGCGACGGCCTGTGCGCGCTGCGCGGGCAGTACCCGCAGGCGCGGCTCAACGGCATGGAGTGGAGCTGGCCGCTGCGCTGGCTGTGCGCGCTGCGCTGCCCCTGGGCCCGCGTGCGCCGTGCCGACATCTGGCTGGCCGACTGGAGCGGGTACCAGATGGTCTACCTGTTCCAGCGCCCCGAAAGCATGGGCCGTGCGGCCGTCAAGGCCGCCACGGAGCTGCCTGAGGGCGCCTGGCTGATCAGCCTGGACTTTGCGCTGCCCGGCGTGGAGCCCTCCTGGCAGCGCCAGGGCCCGGGCCGGCACAGCCTCTGGGTCTACCGCATGCCGCTGGGCGGTGCCGGCGAGGCCGTGGTGCATGTTCCCGAGCCCGAGGAAACGCCTTACGAGAAGGCGCGGCGGGAACTGCAGCAGCGCCGATGAGAGCCTGTGCCGCTCCAGCCGTGGCGTTGCACGGCCGGGCCAGGCACTGAGTCCGGACGGCGGGCCCACACACTTCGCGCCTTTGTCTTACAGGAGAAAGGCAGGCTCTCCATGCTCCCCGGAATTGACTCTTTGTGTACGTGCGCAAGACTTGCTGTGCCTGCCATCCACAGATGCAGGCCCTGCAAGTCTTGACCCATCTGCTGCGCCAGGCTGCGGTGCAGATGACAAACACAAAGATCGCCAAGATGGATATGGAACTGTCTCGTGCATGCACGGCCCGCAGCCGCATGCGTTCGCCTTCTTCTTCGCTGCCTGTGCCCCCTCGGTCCGTGTTGAAAATCCTGGCATGGGGCGTGGCCTTGTGCTGCACCCAGGCGCAGGCCCAGACGGTCACGTCCACCGGCGATGTGGTGCCTGTCCAGGTGCCCAACCCCTCGCCCAGCTGGAATGCGGGCACCACGCTGCACGTCGGCAGTACGGGCACGGGAACGCTCACCATGGACAGCGGAGGCTCAGTGACCCACTCCGGGGTCGGCACCGTGGGCTACGACCTGGGCAGCAATGGCACGGTCACCGTCCGGGGCCCGGGTTCCACGTGGAACGGTTCAGGCAATCTCGTGATTGGTGGCAGGGGCACAGGCACCTTGAAGGTCGAAGATGGGGGCGTGGTGTCAGGTGTGGTGGGTGCTTTGGGCGATGTCCCTGAAGGCGTGGGCACGGCGACGATCAGTGGAACAGGCTCGGCCTGGCGCAGCACCCAGGATTTCTTCACCAGCTTCAACGGAACGGGCACGGTCACCGTGCGCGATGGTGGTGCGCTGTCTGTGCAGGGGGGCGCCAGGACCATCACCATGGATGCTGACCCGGGCGCTGTCGGAACCCTCCAGGTGGGCGGTGGACCGGCCGACGCCGCCATGGCGCCCGGCGTGGTCGATGCGGCCCGCATCGACTTCAGCCTTGGGACCGGCACCCTGCATTTCAACCACACGGGTGCCAACCTGGGCTTTGCGCTTGCGCTGTTCAGCGTCGATCCCGGCACGCACCGCATCACCCATCAGGCCGGCACGACCACGCTGTCGGCCGACAGTTCCGGTTTCTCGGGCCGCACCGCGGTCTCCGGGGGGCGGCTGGTGGTCGCCAATGCGCTTGGCGGCACGGCGTCGGTCACGGGCGGGCAGCTGGATGTCGATGGCACGCAGGGCGGCACCGTCACGGCCAGCGGCTCCGGCGTGGTGACCGGGGCGGGCACGGTCTCTGGCGACCTGGACCAGACCGCCGGCGGCGTGCTGCTGGGCCAGCAAGGCCGCAAGCTCAGCGTTGCAGGCCTGGCCACGCTGGGCAGCGGTGCGGTGGTACAGGCGGGCCTGGGAGCGCCTTCGGCCACGGCCTTGTTCGATGTGAACGGCAATCTCACGCTGGGCGGCACGCTTGGCATCAATGACCTGGGCGGCTTTGGCGCAGGCGTGTACCGGCTGTTCGACTATCGCGGCACGCTGGCCGGGAGCCTGGCCTTCGGCGCGCTGCCCGCAGGCGTGGTGGCGGACAACCTGACCCTGCAGACTTCGGTGCCCGGGCAGGTGAACCTGCTCTCCACGGTCGGCGTGGCCCTGGGCTATTGGGATGGTGGCAATGCCGCGCTCAGGGACAACAACGTGGTAAACGGCGGCACGGGCGTCTGGCGCGCCGATGGCCGCAACTGGACCGGCGCGGGCGGCGCGCTCAACGGCCCTTATCAACCCAACCCCACCGTGGCCCGGTTCCAGGGCGTGGCCGGTGTGGTGACGGCGGATGCCGGTGCGGGGGCCATCGGCATTACCGGCATGCAGTTCGATGTCGATGGCTACCGCCTCCAGGGTGCGACCCTGGGATTGCAGGGCGCGGGAGCCAACACGGTCAACGTGGCCAGCGGCGCGACGGCGACGGTGGCATTGGTGCTGTCCGGCCCGGGTGGCCTGGCCAAGGCCGGCACCGGCACGCTGGTGCTGGAAGCTGCCGGCAGCTACGGCGGCGCCACCACGGTCCAGGGCGGCAGTCTGCGTGCCGGCGCTGCCAATGTGCTGACCAGCGTTTCGGCTCATGAGGTGCAGGCTTCGGGCGTGCTGGATCTCGACGGCCTGGCCCAGACCGTGGCCAGCCTGGTGAACGCGGGCACGGTGCGCCTTCCCCGGAACGGTGCTCCGGCCGTACCCGGCACCACGCTGAGCGTGACAGGCAACTACAGCGGCGGCGGCGTGCTGGCCATGGCCACGCAACTGGGCAATGAAGCGTCGCCCAGTGACCGCCTGGTGGTGAACGGCAGCGTGACGGCAGGTGCGCCCACGCGCCTGGACATTGCCAACGCCGCAGGCCTGGGCGCGGCGACCGCGGGCAACGGTATTTTGGTCGTGCAGGTCAATGGTGCGGCATCGCCTGCAGGTGCCTTCGTGCTGGCGGCGCCGCTGCAGGCCGGAGGCTACAGCTACCAGCTGGTGCAGGTGGGCAGCCACTGGTATCTGCAGTCACGCCTGGCGGGTGCCACAGGGGTGCAGCAGATTCCCGCGCTGGGCACGGCGGGCCTGGCTGGCCTGGCCCTGATGCTGGGCGGGCTGGCTGCCTGGCGGCAGCGCCGCCGCCCGGGCGCCGTGCGGGACTGAGCACGGCGGCCTGCCTCTACTTCTTCGCGCTGGCCTTGCTCACGTAGAGCGACAGCGCGGCGATCTCGGCCTCGCTGAGCGTGGCCTTGAACGAGGGCATGGCACCTATGCCGTCGCGCAGGGCGCGGGCCACGCGCGCGGCATCGGGCTTGAGCTCGTCGAGCACGGGGCCGATGGCGCCCTCGGCGCCCGCGTCCTTGAGCGTGTGGCACAGCGCGCAGGCAGGCGTGGCCGTGGAGAACAGCTTCTTGCCCAGGGCCATCTGGGCCGCTTCATCGGCAAAGGCGGGGGCGGACAGCAGGGCGCTGCCGAGCAAAGAGCTGCCCAGCAGGGCGGTGTGGATCAGGTGTTTCATCGTGAACATGGCAATGGGGGTACGGGCCCGCCACGGTCTGGCGCCGTGTGCGGGAAGTGACGGCAGTGAAGAGAAGGGGTGGCGGGATGAACGCGCGGGCCGTGCTCAGGCCACGGTGACGGTCACGGCGTGGTCGGCCCAGCTGGTGTTGTTGTAGCCACTCTGGTTTTCGCCGCGCGTCTCGGGCTGGACCCGGCCGCGCGCGTCGGTGGCGCGGCTGGCCAGCACATGCGTGCCCTTGGGCAGGCGCGCCTGCAGCACGAACTGGCGCCAGGCGTACTTGCCCAGGTCGGGGCCGACCAGGCGCGCGGCCTGCCAGCTCTTGCCGCCGTCCGTGGACACCTCCACGCCCTTGACGGCGTCCATGCCGCCAAAGGCCACGCCGTGGATCTGCACCAGGCCGGCGGCCTGCCCGCCGTCCTCGGGCAGGGGCGAGTTGATCCAGGACTTGACGCTCATCTCCTGCACCGAGGGCTGGCTCGGGTCGCCCTTGCTGCCGGGTGGCGAGATGCGGTAGCCGTGGGACATGATGTGGGCCTCGCTCTCGCGCGGCGTGAAGGCCAGCTGCTTGATGTACTTGATGTTGTTCACGCCGGTGTAGCCGGGCACGATCAGGCGCAGCGGCCCACCATGGGCCAGCGGGATGGGCTCGCCGTTCATCTCCCAGGCCAGCAGGGCGTCTTCCATGGCCGACAGCGGCACCGAGCGCTCGACGATGACGCTCTTGGGGTCCAGCCCCGCAGGCAGCACCTCGCCGCCCGTGCCCGTCATGTAGAGACCGCCGTCTGACACACCGCCCAGGGCCTTGACCACCTCGCGCACGGGCACGCCGCTCCAGACCACGCAGCCGGCCGCACCCACGGTCCAGGCCGTGCCGCTGGGCTTGCTGGGAAAGAAGGCCCGGCCATTGCCCGAGCACTGCAGCACCATGGCCACGGTCTCCAGGCCCAGGGACTTGAGCTCGCGCACGCTGAGGCTGCGGGGCTGGCGCACGCCCTCCACCTGCAGCTGCCAGGCATCGCGGTCGGCCACGATGGATTCGGGCGGCGTGGGCAGGTTGTTGCGCACATAGAGCTGGTCGCTGGGCGTGATCACGCTGGTGCCGAAGGCGCCGCGCCGCGTCTCTATGGTGGTGGAGCTGTGGACGATGAGGGCATCGGCCTTCTTCCAGCCCGCGTAGCCGGGCAGGGGCTTGGTGGCCGGTGCTGCCGCAGCTGTCGGTGCCTGGGCCTGGGCTTGGGCTTGGGCCAATGCGCCCTGGTGCAGGCCGGCCAGGCCTGCGGCGGCCAGTGCGCTGGCACTGCCGGCCAGCAGGCTGCGGCGGGCGGGGGAGGTGGGCGATGTCGGCAAGTGGTTCATGGTTGTCTCCTCGTGGTGGTTGTCAGGGGGCGTGTCATGCGGCGTCTCATGGGGCAGGGGTGCCCAGGGCCTTGCTGGCCACGGCCAGGGCCTGTTTCTTCTGGGCCACGAGCACCAGCGGCCGGCCTTCGCGTGAGCGAACGACCTGCCAGTGCATGTTGGCCCACCAGCCCTGGCCGTCGGCCAGGCGCTGGGGCTGGTCGAAGGCCAGCACGGTGACGATGCCGCCCTTCTCGAAGAAGGTGGTCAGGTGGTAGGCGCGCGTGCCGTCGATGTCGCAGGGCCGCATCAGCTGGGTGTAGCCGGGCAGCTTCTCGCCGGCCGGCAGGTCCATGCGGCGCGCGACCTCGGCCTCGGGCATGAAGCTGCCGCGCAGCGTGCGCTCGTAGTACTCGTGCTCGATGGCGGCGCGCACCAGCTCGGGCGGGCGCATGGCAAACACGGCGGTGGCGGCCGAGCTGCCCACCAGCAGCGCGGCGATCAGCCGGCGCACGCCGCTGCGCGCATGCCAGGGCGTGTGGCGCAGCAGATGGGCGGGCGGCTCGCCGTGCGGTCCGGGGTCGAAGGCCAGGGCCAGTTCGGCGCGTGCGCGCAGGTCAAAGGCCGATTCGTCGGTTGTGTCCGGGGCAGTCATTTCAAGCCTTGGTATCGTGTGGCGCGCAGCGGGTTGGGGCGCAGTGGGATCACGCTGGCAGTCTCTGGAACAGGCGCCGGGGCCGCCTGCTCCAGCACCGCCTTCAGCGCATCGCGGGCGCGTGACAGGCGCGACAGCACCGTGCCCGGCGCAATGTCCAGGGCCTCGGCCATCTGGGCCGTGGGCATGTCGTCGAAGTAATAGAGCACCAGCACTTCGCGGTGGATGGGCGCGATGCGCGCCAGCGCCTTGACCACGTCGAGCCGGTCGTCCAGCGCCGAAGGCGAGGGGGAGGGGGCGGGATGCTGGTCCAGCGCCTCGTCATCGCTCACCAGATGGGCCGATGGCGCAAGGTGCCGGAAGGCATGGCGGCGCATGATCTGGAACAGCCAGGCCCGCGCCATTGCGGCCTCGCGCAGCTGGTGGCGAAAGCGCCAGGCGCTGGTGAAGCAGTCCTGCACCACGTCCTCGGCCAGCGCGCGCGAGCCGGTCAGCGCCCAGGCGCTGCGCAGCAGGAATCGGTAGTGCTCGCGCACCCACTGGTTGTAGCGCGACTCGGCGGTGGAGATCATGCGGCATAAGAGCACGCAGGGCGCCGCCGCATTCCATGGCCTGCCTATCGGCAAACCCTATATCGGATCAGCTATCGCGAAGAGGCGATGGCTCCCTGTCATTCCCTGGTCGGCCGCGATACAGCGCCTGTTCCGACCCTGTGGGCAGCGGAACCAGCCTGCTGCCCGAAGAACCGTGCCGGAGGCATGCCCACCGTGCGGTGCACCATGGCGCTGAAGGCGCTGGGGCTGTAGCCCAGCTCGGCCGCGATCTGCTGTATGGGAAGGCCGCGCGCGGCCAGGCTCAGGCCGTGGGCCAGCACGACTTGCTGGCGCCAGGTGGTGAAGCTGCAGCCCAACTGCTGCTGGAACAGCCGGGCCACGGTGCGCGGGCTGGCGCCGGTGTCGGCTGCCCAGTCGGCCAGGCTCTCGTGCTGGGTGGGGTCGGCCACCACGGCCTCGCAGAGCATGCGCAGGCGTTTGTCCTGGGGCATGTTCACGCCAAGGTGGACTTCGCTGGCCCGGCGCAGTTCTTCCAGCAGCAGGGCGCTCAGGTGGTGCTCGCGCTGCAGCGTGGCGGCGTCGGGTGCGGGCTGGTCATCGCTTTGCTTGGGCAGGGCCGTGATCAGCTCGCGCATCAGCGGCGAAACCTCCAGCACGCGGCAGCGTGCCCAGTCCTGCGGGTTGCAGGCCACGCCGCAGGGCGGGAGGTCCGGCAGTACGGGACCCTGGGCCGGATCGTCCTGCAGCACGTAGATGGAGACGAGATCGGCTTCCTCGACCATGGCCACGGCGTGGACCAGGCTGGGCGGAATCCACACGGCCTTGGAGGGTGGGGCGATCAGCGTGCCCTGGGGCGCTGACAGGTGCAGCACGCCGTCCAGCGAGATGGCGATCTGTGCCCAGCTGTGGCTGTGCGGTATGACGCGCGTGCGTGCCGACAGGCGATGCTGCTTGGCGCGCACGGGGCGCTGGGGCGTGGGGACGAACAGGTGCGGATGCAGGGCCTCCACCGGCTCCATCGGCCGGGCCCTGCGCACCGACCGCAGTGCGGCTGCGGGGCAGGCGCTGGGCAGGGTGTCGGCAGAAGTGTCGGCAAGGGTGTGGGCAGGGGTGCCGGGCGTGGAGACAGGCTTTGGCATGTTTGCGACAGAAGTTGGCAGACTATCGCATACAAGACGAAACGCTGCTGCCTAAGATGCGGCCCATGACCGCCTCTTCTTCTTCCATGCCGGACGCCGTGGCTCCGGACCCGCTGCGCAGCGATGTGCGCACCATCGGCCTGATCGGCCTGGCGCATGGTTCCTCGCATTTCTTCCACCTGCTGCTGCCGCCGCTGTTCCCGTGGCTGATCGCCGAGTTCGGCTACAGCTATGCCGAACTCAGCGTGATGGTGTCGCTGTTCTTCGTGGTCTCCGGCGTGGGACAGGCCATGGCCGGCTTTGCCGTGGACCGCTTCGGCGCGCGCCCCATTCTGTTTGCGGCGCTGGGCAGCTTCACCGTGGCGGGCGTGGTCGCCAGCCTGGCACAGGGCTATGGAATGCTGCTGCTGGCGGCCTTCTTCGCGGGCCTGGGCAATGCGCCCTTCCACCCGGTGGACTTCACCATCCTCAACAAGCGCGTGTCGGCCAAGCGCATCGGCCATGCGTTCTCGGTGCACGGCCTGTCGGGCAATATCGGCTGGGCGCTGGCGCCGCTGTTCATGGCGGGCATCACCACGGCCACGGGCTCGTGGCGCCTGGCCTGCCTGTGCGGCGCGGCCCTGGCCGCCGTCATCCTCACCATCATGGTGCTCAACCGCGAGGCGCTGGACGACCGTGCGGCCGATGCCCAGGCCCCCGCGGCGCGCGCCGCTGCGGCCGCCGTGCCGCAGGAGCATCCCATGGCCTTCCTGAAGCTGCCCTCGGTCTGGCTGTGCTTCTCGTTCTTCTTCTGGAGCACCTGCGCGCTCAGCGCCATCCAGAGCTTTGCCAGCCCCGCCATGCAGTCCATGTACGGACTGCCGCTGAGCGTGACGGCGCTCATCGTCACGGGCTACATGCTGTGCGGCGCGGCAGGCATGCTGGCCGGCGGCTTCCTCGTGGGCCGCGTGCAGCGGCTGGAGAAGGTGATCTCCATCTGCATGCTGGGCTCGGGCGTTGCGCTGTTCCTGGTCGGCACGGGCTGGCTGCCGGCCATGGCGGCCGTGGCAGTGGCCTCCATCGCGGGCCTGGGCACGGGCCTGGCCGGTCCTTCGCGCGACATGCTGATCAAGCGCGCCGCCCCGCCCGGCGCCACGGGCCGCGTCTACGGCACGGTGTACTCGGGCCTGGACCTGGGCTTTTGCCTGGCCGCGCCGGTGTTCGGCTACATGCTGGACCATGGCATGAGCCACGGCGTGTTCTACGGATCGGCCATTGCCCTGGTGCTGAGCGTGGTGTCGGCCGTGGTCGTGGGCGATGGCGTGAGCAAGAAGGGTGGCATGGCGCTGAGCGCGGGCTGATCCCGGGTCTCGCTCCCCACAAGGCCCCGCAGGCCAAGGCTTGCGGGGCCTTTGCTTTGGGCGGGGAGATGGACAAAACAGGCACGGCAATTGCGTGCGCCCTGCGCGGCGCCTGCTATCGTGCAGGCACAACTTTTTCAACACAGGAGACCTGTCCATGCGTTCCGCCTTCGCACCGCTTTCCCTCATGTTCCGCAGCGCCCCGCTGGCGCTGGCCCTTGCCATGGCCGGCCTGTCCGGCAGTGCCCTGGCTGCGCCCAAGGCCGATATCCAGGCGCTGGCGCAAAAGCACCAGCAGCCCTTGCTGGACACGCTGCGCGACCTGGTGCACATCGAGTCGGGCAGCAAGGACATGGAGGGCGTGGAGCAGATCGCCAACTACGTGGCCGGCAAGCTGCGCGAGCAGGGCGGCAAGGTCGAGATCCTGCAGCCCACCGACGTCTACCGGCTGGGTGACACGCCCGAGAAGATCGGTCCCATGGTGCATGCCGAGTTCAAGGGCAAGGGCACCAGCCGCATCATGCTGATCGCCCACATGGACACGGTCTACCTGCGCGGCATGCTCAAGGACCAGCCGTTTCGCATCGACGGCGAGCGCGCCTACGGCCTGGGCATTGCCGACGACAAGCAGGGCGTGGCCCTGATCCTGCACACCGTGGCCATGCTGCGCCAGCTGGGCTTCGACAACTACGGCACGCTGACCGTGCTGATGAACAGCGACGAGGAAATCAGCTCGCCCGGCGCGCGCAGCACCATCACGCGCATGGGCGCCGAGCAGGATGCGGTCTTCTCGTTCGAAGGCGGCGGCACCGACGGCGGCGTGCGCCTGGCCACCAGCGGCATCGGCGCGGCCTACCTCAAGGTCGAGGGCAAGGCCTCGCACGCGGGCGCCAAGCCCGAGGACGGCGTGAACGCGCTGTACGAGCTGTCGCACCAGCTGCTGCAGATGAAGGACCTGTCCAAGCCCGAGACCGGCCTCAAGCTCAACTGGACCGTGGCCAAGGCCGGCACCAACCGCAACGTCATTCCCGCCGAGGCCACGGCCCAGGCCGACGCCCGCGCGCTGCGCGTGGCCGACTTCACGGCGCTGGAGCAGGCCATGCAGGCCAAGGTGGGCCACAAGCTGCTGGACGCCAGCAAGGTGCAGCTCAAGTTCGAAGTGCGCCGCCCGCCGCTGGAGGCCAACGAGGCCTCGCGCAGCCTGGCCAAACAGGCGCAGACCATCTACAGCGATGAGCTGGGCCTGAAGATGAGCGTGATGGAAAAGGCCACGGGCGGCGGCACCGACGCGGCGTTTGCGGCGCTCAAGGCCAAGGGTGCGGTCATCGAGGGCTTTGGCCTGAGCGGCTACGGCGCGCACTCCAATGATGCGGAGTATGTGCAGCTGAACACCATCGTGCCGCGCCTGTACCTGGCCACGCGCATGATCATGGATCTTTCCAAGTAAGCGTCGGCTCCCGGGCTTCTCAGGAGCGGCAGCACCCCATGCGTCAAGCCGTAGCAGACGTTGGCTTGAGTCGCTTTTTCTGACCCTGCCGGGAGGTTGTTTTTCGAGGCCGGGTCTCGGCCCGGCGGCCGACGGCCCTTTCTTGATTCGCCAAGAAAGGTCAGGTCAAAGAAGGCGACCCGGATGTCCGCGACCCCTGCGCTTCGCTACGGGGCAACCTGCGTCGTGGCGGTTGCGGGGTTCGCTGCGGAACTCGCTGCGTTCACTGCGTGAACTCCGCTCAGACAACCGCAGCGAGTCAGATCACGAAGCAGTCCTGTCCTTCGGCAGGACTGCAACCCCGCAACCACCACGCCGCAGGCGCGGCCATACGGGAGTGAACAGCAGGCGCCGAGCATTTGCGGACGCAAAAAAGGGCATGCCTTGCGGCATGCCCTGAAGGCGCATCGTGGGGCGCTCTGTGTTCTTTACTGCGAGGAGATGTTCTTGTCCTTGGCGATCTTGCTCCAGCGCGTGAAGTCGGCGTTCAGGCGTGCCTTCATGGCCGCGCCGTCCTGGTAGGTGGCGATGGCGCCTGCGGCCAGCATCTTCTTTTGCAGCTCGGGCTCGGCCAGGATGAGCTTGAGCTCCTGGTTCAGGCGCTGGACCACGGCGGGCGGCGTGTTCAGCGGGGCGATCAGGCCGCCCCAGGTGTCGGCGTCGAAGCCGGGGAAGCCCTGCTCGGCCACCGACTTCACGTTCGGCAGCAGCTGCTTGGCCTTTTGCGAGCTGACGGCAATGGCGCGCAGCTTGCCGGCCTGGATGTGGGGCAGGGCCGCGACCACGTCGGCGAACATCACGGCGATCTGGCCGCCGATCAGGTCGGTCACGGCCGGCGCGCTGCCGCGGTACGGCACGTGCTGCATGTCGAAGCCGCCCAGGTCCTTGAGCTGCTCCATGGACAGGTGGCCGAAGCTGCCCGTGCCCGAGCTGGTGTAGTTCAGCGCCGGCTTGGCCTTCCTGGCGTGCTCGATCAGCTGCTGCAGGTTGGTCACCTCGGGCAGCTCGCGCGGGTTGATGACGATGGCCATGGGCAGGTCATAGACCGTGGCCACGGGCAGGAAGTCCTTGCGCACGTCGTACAGGTTGTTGTTGAACAGCATGGGCGCCAGCAGCGCGGGCATGCCGAACATGGACAGCGAGTAGCCGTCGGGCTGCGACTTGATGAAGGCCGCCGTGCCCACCGAGCCCGAGGCGCCGGGGCGGTTGTCGATGACGATGGTCTGGCCCAGGCGCTCGGTCAGGCGCTGGGCGACGATGCGCGCGGCCGTGTCGGTGGGGCCGCCGGGCGGGAAGGCCACGGTCAGCTTGATCAGCTTGTCGGGCCACTGGCTCTGGGCCCGGGCGGCGGGGGGCCAGCGTGGCGATGGCGGTGGCGCAGGCGGCGGAAAGAATCTGGCGGCGCGAGGCCTGGAAGGGGGTGGACGTCATATGTCTCCTCAAGCGGGAAGGGGTGGAAATGAGAGCCGTGGAGCGGTCTGGGTGGGAACGTCTGCGCGCTCTCAGATGATGTTTTTGGCGCGCAGTGCGGCGCGGGCCTGTTCGTCCAGGCCCAGGCGCTGCTGCAGCACCTCGTCGGTGTGTTCGCCCTGGTGCGGCGGCGGGCGGCGCACGGGCAGGCGCTGGCCGTCCAGCGCATAGGGCGGGGCCAGCACTGACTGGCTGCCGGCCTCGCTGTCCTCGAAGCGGTGCAGCAGGCCGGCGTCGGCCGTACGCTGCGAGTTCAGGGCCTCGAACAGGCCCAGCACCTCGCCGCAGGGAATCTGCGCGGCCGTCAGGCATTCGAGCAGTTGGGCGCGCGTGAAGCGCAGCAGCTCGGCCTGCACCAGCGGCATCAGCAGCTCGCGGTTTGCCGAGCGTGCGGTATTGGTGGCAAAGCGCTCGTCGACGGCCCACTCGGGCTTGGCGATGACGTCGGTGCAAAAGCGCTGGAACTGGCCGTTGTTGCCCACGGTGATGACCAGCGGGCCGTCGGCCGCCTCGAACACGCCGTAGGGCACGATGGAAGGATGGGCGTTGCCGAACTTGGGCGGGTCGCCGGCCTTGAGCAAGGCCTCCATGCCGTAGTAGCTGGTGATCATCAGGCCGCAGTCGTACAGGGCCATCTGCACATGGCGGCCGCGCCCGCTGCGCTCGCGCTCGTAGAGCGCGGCCAGGATGGCCTGGGCCGAGTACATGCCCGTGAACATGTCCACGGCGGCCACGCCGAACTTCAGCGGGCCCTGGCCCTGCTCGCCGTTCATGGCCATGATGCCGGACTCGCCCTGCACCACCAGGTCGTAGCCGGGCCGCGTGGCCTCGGGGCCGCTGCGCGAGTAGCCCGAGATGGAGCAGTACACCAGGCGCGGGTTCAGCTGCGACAGCTGCTCGTAGCCCAGCCCCAGCTTCTCGGCGCCGCCGACCTTGAAGTTCTGGATGACCACGTCGCTGTCGGCCGCCAGCTCGCGTGCGATGCGCAGGCCCTCTTCGGCCTGCAGGTCCAGCGTGACCGAGCGCTTTGACCCTGCCTCGATTTCA
>NZ_MYFL01000004.1:140317-586345 GCF_002193035.1 Delftia sp. K82
TGGAAACGAGGCAGGGTCACTTGTTGCGGTTGGCGCTGTTGAAGTAGGAGGTGTTGCGCTGGCCCACGCGCACGCCCCAGTCGCGCGTGTCGTCGCCGCGGCCCGGGTGCTCGACCTTGACGACATCGGCGCCCAGGTCAGCCAGCGCCATGGCGCACATGGGGCCGGCCAGCACGCGCGAAAGATCCAGGACGCGCACGCCGTCCAGCGGCAGGGAAGAGGGGAGAGCACTCATGCGAAACCTTGTCGAACCACGAAAACCGCAACGGGCCAGAGCCCGGGCAGGCACGCATTCTTCATTCGTTTATGGACTTTGACAATCGTGCTAAAAAATGGACATTGTGTGTACTGAGGCTTGACAATGGATCTGGGCGGACTGTCCCTGCTGGTGGACATCATCGAAGCCGGCAACCTGAGCCGGGCCGCCGTGCGCCTGGGCATGAGCCGCGCCAACGTCAGCCACCGGCTCAACCAGTTCGAGCGCCAGATCGGCCAGCAGCTGCTGCGCCGCACCACGCGCCAGGTCGAGCCCACCGAGCTGGGCCTGCGCCTGTACGCGCATGGACGCGCGATACGCCAGGAAGCCATGGCGGCGGACGAGTCGGTGGACAGCCTGGGCCAGAGCCTGCAGGGCACCGTGCGGCTGAGCGTGCCCAGCGGCTACGGCCAGCTGCAGATGTCGGGCTGGCTGACGGAGTTCATGCGCATGCACCCGGGCATCACGCTGGAGGTGATCTTCGACAACGACATCGAGGACCTGATGCAGGGCGCGGTGGACTTCGCCGTGCGCGTGATGACCGAGCCGCCTGAAAGCCTGGTGGCCTGCAAGCTCGGCGACGTGCTCTACGAGGCCTGCGCCACGCCGCAGTTCCTGGCGCAGCATGGCCATCCCGACTCGCTGCTGGCGCTCAAGCGCGTGCCGCTGATCACCTCGGCGCTCACGGGCCAGAAGCTGCGCACGGCGGGCATGAACGGCGCCCGGCCCACCGAGCTGCGCATACGCCCGCGCCTGATGTCGCCCAACTTCCATTTCCTGCGCGATGCCGTGCTGCAGGGCCTGGGCGTGGCCGTGGTGCCGCGCTACATGGTGGCAGCCGAGCTGGCCAGCGGCGCGCTTGAGCGCCTGCCGCTGCCGCCGGGGAGCCTGGACTTTCTGGCCACGCGCCAGTACCTGCTGTACATGCCGTCCCACTACCAGACGCGGGCCATCACCACGCTGATCGACTTCCTGCGCGAGAAGGCCGCGGCGGAAGGACTCAGAGGCTGAAGATCTTGCCGGGGTTCAGGATGTTCTTCGGGTCCAGCGCCTGCTTGATGGAGCGCATCATCTGCACCGCGCCGTCGCCGGCTTCCTCGCGCAGGAAATCCATCTTGTGGATGCCCACGCCATGCTCGCCCGTGCAGGTGCCGCCCAGCGCAATGGAGCGCGACACCAGCTGGTGGTTGAGCTGTTCGGCGCGCGAGCGCTCGTCCTCGTTGTCCGGGTCGATCAGGTAGCCGAAGTGGAAGTTGCCGTCGCCCACGTGGCCGACGAGGAAGTAGGGAATGCCGCTGTCATCGGCCTCGCGCACCGAGTCCAGCAGCGCATCGGCCAGGCGGCTGATGGGCACGCAGGCGTCGGTGGTGATGCAGCGGCAGCCGGGGCGGCTGGAGACAGCCGCGAAATAGGCGTTGTGGCGGGCCGTGAACAATCGCGTGCGGTCCTCGGGACGCTCGGCCCATTCGAAGGCATTGCCGCCGAACTCGCCCGCAATGTCCTGCACCATCTCGGCCTGCTCCTTCACGCCCGTGGGCGAGCCGTGGAACTCCATCAGCAGCATGGGTTCCTCGCGCAGCGTGAGCTTGCTGTAGGCGTTGACCATGCGCACCGAGTTCACGTCCACCAGCTCCACGCGGGCAATCGGCACGCCCATCTGGATGGTCTGGATCACCGTGCGCACGGCGGCCTCGATGCTGGGGAAGGAGCAGATGGCCGCGCTCACGGCCTCGGGCAGCGGGTACAGGCGCACCGTGATCTCGGTGACCACGCCCAGTGTGCCTTCGCTGCCCACGATCAGGCGCGTGAGGTCATAGCCCGCGCTGCTTTTCTTGGCGCGCGTGCCGGTGCGCATCAGCTCGCCGCTGGCCGTGACCAGTTCCAACGCCAGCACGTTCTCGCGCATGGTGCCGTAGCGCACGGCATTGGTGCCGCTGGCGCGCGTGGCGGTCATGCCGCCGATGGAGGCATCTGCGCCGGGATCGATGGGGAAGAAGAAGCCCGTTTCCTTGATGGCATCGTTGAGCTGCTTGCGCGTGATGCCGGGCTGCACGGTGACCGTCAGGTCCTCGGTGTTGACCGAGAGAATGCGGTTCATGCGGCTCAGGTCCAGGCTGATGCCGCCCTCGACGGCCAGCAGATGGCCTTCGAGCGAGGAGCCTGCGCCGTAGGGGATGACCGGCACGGCATGCTGGTCGGCCAGCTTCAGCGCGTCCTGCACGTCCTGCGTGCTTTCGGCAAAGACCACGGCCGCAGGCGGGGGCGCCTGGATGGCGCCCTCGTCGCGGCCGTGCTGTTCGCGCACCGCCAAAGCCGTGGAGCACTGGGCGCCGAAACGCTGGGCCAGGGCTTGGAGGAAGGCTTCGGGGATGGGGCGCTGAGCGAAGTCAGGCTGCAGGCGGACGGGGGCGACAGGGGCGTTCATCGGTGTTCTCCAGGGGGAACTGGAAAGAATACCACCGGCCCTGCCGCCCAACCGTGTGGGTCAGCCGCCAGGCATCCGGGTATCAGCGCGGCTGGACAGCCTTGCTGAATTCATCGCGCGACAGCGATCCGTTCTTGTCGGCATCGATCTGCGCGAAATTGCTGCTCACGGCGGGCAGGGCCTCGGCTTCCTTCTTGCTCAGCTTGCCGTCCCGGTTGGTGTCGGCGCGGTCGAATGCGGCTTGCACGTCGTTGGCGCCGGCCGACGATGGAGTGGGTGCGGCTTGCACACCAGTTGCAGGGCCGCTACCGGCTCCAAAGGAGGCCTGCGAAGGAGGCGCAGCGGGAGTAGATGTCTGCGCCATGGCAGCAACGCTGCCCAGCGAAATGGCCGCGAACAACATCACGCTGCGGATTTCAAAACCAGAGACTTTGCGCAGTTGAGAGGTCATGTGTCGAACTCCTTGTCGAACGTGGAACATGACTGCATTCCACCTGTTGCAGCGCAGCAGGGCCAGCACTTTTGCCGGCTGTTGCCTGCTACAACATTTGCGTGCCGCCTGTAACGCACAATTGGGTGTTGGGCCGTTACGGGTCCGGCTTTCCACCCCCGCACCGCCAAGGAGAACGCCCATGGGCAACCGTTTGACACAGATCGCCACGCGCACCGGAGACGACGGCAGCACGGGCCTGGGCGACAACACGCGCGTCTCCAAGAACAGCGGCCGCCCGCACGCCATGGGCGATGTGGACGAGCTCAATTCCCACATCGGCCTGCTGCTGTGCGAGGCCCTGCCCGACGACGTGCGCGAACTGCTGGTCGATGTGCAGCACCAGCTGTTCAACCTCGGTGGCGAGCTGTCCATTCCCGGCTATGAACTGCTCAAGGACGACGCCCTGCTGCAGCTCGATGAAGCGCTGGCCCACTACAACGCGCAGCTGCCCCGGCTGCAGGAATTCATCCTGCCGGCCGGCAGCCGTGCCGCTGCCCAGGCCCATGTCTGCCGCACCGTGGCACGCCGCGCCGAGCGCATGGTGGTGGCGCTGGAGCAGGGCGAGGCCATGCGGCCCGCGCCGCGCCAGTACCTGAACCGCCTTTCCGACCTGCTGTTCGTGCTGGCGCGCGTGCTCAACCGCATGGATGGCGGCGACGACGTCTACTGGAAGAGCGAGCGGATGGCCCGCGCGCAGTCCGCCGAAGAGTGAACCCGCGCTGATCCTGCGCTAATCCTGCGCTAATCCCGCGTTTAGGACGGCCCATGCGCCTGCGCCACATCGAGGTCTTCAATGCCGTCATGCAGACCGGCAGCGTCAGCGCTGCCGCACGGCTGATCAACATCACCCAGCCGGCCGTCAGCCGCACCCTGCAGCACGCGGAGCTGCAGCTGGGCTTTGCGCTGTTCCAGCGCGCACGCGGGCGGCTCACGCCCACCAATGAGGCGCTGGCGCTGTTCCCCCACATCGAGAAGTTGTTCGAGCAGCTCGACGAGGTCCAGCGCCTGGCCGACAACCTGCGCCATGGCCAGGCGGCGGACCGGCTCACCGTGCTCACCGTCTTCGCGCTCAGCCGCGAGGTGCTGCCGCGCGCCGTGGCCGGTTTTCGGCGCCGCCACCCCCAGGTGCAGGTCCATGTGCAGGCGCTGCACACCCCCCAGGTGGTCTCGGCCCTGCTGCTGCAGGAGGCCGACGTGGGCTTCGTCATCAGCTCCGTGGGCCAGCCCGCGCTGAAGCATGAACTGCTGGCCGAGGTGGACATGTTCTGCGTGCTGCCCAAGGGCCTGCTGCCGCCTTCGCGCGTGCGCGAAGAGGGGATGGAGCTCAAGGACCTGGCCGAGCTGCCCGTGGTCGCGCTTGATGCGCGCGACCCGCTGGGCATGCGCCTGGGCCAGGCCTGCCGCGAGCACGGCGTGGGCCTGTCGCCCGTGGTCACCGTGCAGACTTACCACGCAGCCCTGTCCATGGCCGAGTACGGCCTGGGCGCCGCCATCATGGACGGCTGCACCGCCCTGGCCGCCGACCGCCGCAAGGTCCATGTCGCCCCCCTGCTGCCGCGTATCACGGTGGGTGTGAATGCACTCAGCCTGCCCCAGCGGCCGGGGTCGGTGCTGGCGCGGGCAATGACCGAGGAAATGCGCAAGGCCTTGCGCGAGTTGCTGGCTGGCTGAGGCCGTTCATACAAGCATGCCTGTTGGACTGCAGCTGGTGCGCCAGTTGAGCCACTTCACTGCGCGTGCTCGTCGGCACGAACTATTGCCAAATTCAACTGACTTCGGATGGTTGATTGATTTTTGAATGAGAATTATTCACAATCATTGGCCGGGATCTGACGACGTCAGCGTTGTGAGGGAGGGTCATGCAAAATTCAGAAGCTTCGCGTCCGCGCTGGCAGGTCGTTGCCTGGGCATGTGCGGCCCTTGCCCTTGCCGCAGGGCTGGCGGTTTTCTTTTTTGCCGATCCAGCACCTGAGAGCATCAATGCACAGGTGAGCGCAACCAAGCCACCTGCGCAAGCTTCCGGGCCTGCTGCGCCGGCACCTGAACCTCCCGCTCCACCGGCGATCGCTTCCGTACCGGCGCCCGTGCCGGTGGTGCCCCCCACGACACCTCGAGCCAAGGCCTTTCCTGCCGTCGTCGTGGATGCATCGGCGGAGACTCTGTACAACCGGCTTGCCCGCAGCGAAGTCACGCTGGACCAGGCCGGCGAAGTCGCCAAACTCCACAAGGCATTGGAGCGTTGCTGGATGGTGTCCCTCTACGGGCGCATGGCGCAGTGGGCTTCCCCGGCTTCCGATCCTGAAGGACATGCGATGGCCCAGACGCTGCTGCGTGAGGAAGGGGCCAAGGCGCGGCCCGGCTGCGGTGAGCTTCCCGAGGACGCATACGCCAGGGCAGATGAATGGACCGCCCTGCTAGCGGCCCAGGGCGATCCCCAGAGCATGATGAATTACGGGGGGGCCTACTGGACCCGGGATTTGGAGCATGTGATGAAGGACCCAGAGCGCCTCGACGAATTCCGGCGCACCACCCTGGCCAACCTCAATGCCCTGATCGACCAAGGCTATGTCGATGCACTGATCATGATGGCCTCCATCCGATACAACCCCACATGGGGAGAGCCGCGGCCGGCCGAGGTATGGGCCTACTTATATGCCAATGCCAAAGCCAGCGGCGATGTGTCGTTGCAAGCCAATTTGCTTCAGAGCATAGACCAGCGGGTGCCGCCGGAAGGCCGCCAGCGTGCGACTGATATGGCTCAGGAGCTACTGAGGAGATGCTGTGGTGGCTAGTCAGACAACATCAATCTCACCACGCCTCTCCGAAACGTGGCGCTCACTGGTGATCATCGCGCTTGCCGCACTGCTCATTGCCGCGAGTTGGCGTGGCGTATCCGACACCCAAGAAGATCCGCGCGGTTGGAACGATGCCGATATTGCTAAATTTATCTTGGGGACGGTCAACTCATCGTTGTCGATTGGACAATGGAAGCGTGGAGATACGGTGACCATCTGTCAGGCAGGATCCAGCAGATGCATTTTGGTGGTCTACGCCAACATAATGTCTCACGACGCTTGGCTTAAAGCGCGCGACACCGACTCACGGAATGCGCCGCCCGATGTTTCGCTCTGGGAGCGCTTTCTCAAGTGGTTTTTGGGTCGAGGCGGCGTGCCTTCAACGGTTTCGCTGGAGACGCTTATCGCTGAGTGGGGCGAAGTGCCGACAGGGACGGTCACGGTCGAACCACTCCGGCCTGATGACACCCTGACAAAGTGCACTGGTTGCCATGGTTCGGATTGGCAGCAAATAGCCCAGCGGCCGGCATGGGAGCCGTTGCGAAGTGTGGAGGCCAGCGGTTGGCTTGCCTTGATTGGCGCCGCAGCCATGTCGGTGGATGCTCGACTTGGCTGGTCCAAGGACGACTGGCAACTCGTACGGAGATTGAGTGGCGACATGACATAGGTGGCTGCGGGACCGGGTCCTATAGATCGTCCGTCTCCATCTGCCCCACCAGCCTCTGCGCCGACCCGAAGGCCAGCGTCAGCCCCAGCGCGCCGTGCCCTGTCTGCAGCCACAGGTTGCGCGGACCGCCGCGCTGGCGGCCGGTGAGGGGCAGGCCGGTGGGTGTGGCGGGGCGCATGCCGGTCCAGGGGTGGAGGTCGCCGTCCAGCGGCAGGTCGGCGAAGACCTCCTGCGTGGAGCGGCGCAGGCTGGCGATGCGGCGCGGGTCGGTGCCTGTGTCGTGGCCCACGATCTCCACCATGCCGGCCACGCGCAGGCGTTCGCCGATGCGTGCGAAGACGACCTTGCGTGCGGTGTCGGTGACGCTGACCCGGGGCGCGGCGTGCGGCAGCCGCGCGGCGGCATCGGCGGTGATGCTGTAGCCCTTGAGCGGGTAGACGGGAATGCGCAGGCCCAGCTGGCGCGCGTGGACCGCGCTTTCCCAGCCGCTGGCCAGCACGTAGTGGTCGGCATGCAGCGGCAGCGGGCCTGCGGCGGTGCGCAGGCCGGTGATGGCGTCGCCTTCGCGCTCGAAGCCCTGCAGCTCCACGCCGTAGCGCAGTTCGGCGCCGCGTGCGGTGAGCCGGGCGGCCAGTTGTTCGCACAGCAGGCGGCAGTCGGCTGCGGCCTCGCTGGGCGTGTGTACGGCGCCTGCAATGCGCTGGGCGTAGCGGGCGAGCGCGGGTTCGATGTGCGCCACTTCGGCGGCGTTGACGATGCGCTGCGGCGCGCCACCCAGGCCCGCCTGCAGTGCCACCTGCTGCGCGGCGGCATCCAGCGCCTGCTGGGTGGGGTAGAGCACCAGCTTGCCCGGCGTGTGCAGGTCGCAGGCCAGTGCTTCGTCGGCCTGGAGCGACTCGAAGGCCTGGCGGCTTTCGGCGGCCAGGGCCAGCAGGGCGCGTGTGCCCTCGGCCGAGGCATGGGCATTGCAGGCACCCAGAAAGCGCAGTCCCCAGGCCCATTGCGCGGGGTCGGCGCGCAGGCGGAAGGCCAGCGGCGAATCCTTTTGCAGCAGCAGGCGGGGCAGCATCTTCCAGATGCCGGGATCGGCCAGCGGCTGCACGTAGGAATAGCTCAGCTGCGCGCCATTGCCGCCGCTGGCGCCCTGGGCGGGGCCCGGTGCGCGGTCCAGCACGGTGATGCGGTGGCCGGCCTGCTGCAGCGCCCAGGCCGTTGCCAGGCCGACGATGCCGGCGCCCACGATGCAGACATGCATTGATCGTTTCTCCATGCAGCCGCACTGTAGGCCGCGCGCGGCAGGCCGGGCCATGGCATTTGGCACACGGGCCATGCACGCAGGTTATGGCTGCGGGCCGCTGCCCAGTGCAGGGGGACCGCCCATAACCGGCGGGCATGGACCGGCCCGATATTGTCATTCCTCAAAGGCCGCCGCCCTTCCTACACTGGCCGCACATCCACCAAAGACGAGGAGACAAGCATGCAACTTCACACCACCGCGCTGTGCGCGGCCCTGGCCCTGGGAGGCCTGGCTGCGGCCCATGCCGACACGCTGGCCAAGGTGCGCGACAGCGGCCGCATCACGCTGGCCTACCGCGAGTCCTCCGTGCCCTTCAGCTACCTGGACAACGGCAAGCCCATCGGCATGACGGTGGAGATGTCCCAGGCCGTGGCCGAGGCCGTGAAGAAAGCGGTGAACCGGCCTGATCTCAAGGTGCAGTGGCAGGCAGTGACCTCGCAGAACCGCATGCCGCTGCTGGCCAACGGCACCATCGACCTGGAATGCGGATCGACCACCAACAACACGGTGCGCGGCAAGGAGGTGGCCTTTGCCATCAACCATTTCTACACGGGCACGCGGCTGCTGGTGAAGAAGAGCTCGGGCATCAAAAACTACGCCGACCTCAAGGACAAGACCGTGGCCATCACCACGGGAACCACCAACCTGCAGGTGCTGCGCAAGGCCAATGCCGACAAGGCCTGGGGCATGAACATCGTCATGGCCAAGGACCATGCGGACGGCTTTCTGCTGGTGGAGAACGACCGCGCCGCGGCCTTCGGCATGGACGACATCCTGCTCTTCGGCCTGATCCCCACGGCCAAGAATCCCGGCGACTTCGAGGTGGTGGCCGACTCGCTGCAGGTCGAGCCCTATGCCTGCATGCTGCGCAAGGACGACCCCCAGTTCAAGCAGCTGGTCGATGGCGTGATCGGCGACATGATGAAGTCGGGCGCGTTCGCCAGGCTGTATGACAAGTGGTTCATGCAGCCCATTGCCCCGAGGAACGTGGCCCTGGGCCTGCCGATGAGCGAGCAATTGCAGAAAAACCTGCAGGACCTCAGCGACAAACCCGCTTTTTGATTTCGGATCGCAGCATGCAGCAGCAGATTCAGCCCCCGCGCGCGGTGGGCATTCTCGGGGGCATGGGCCCGGCCGCAGGCGCGGATTTCGTGCGCCTGTTCGTGCAGGCCTGCACGGCGCACCTGCAGCAGCAGGGCCTGCCCGTGCATGACCAGGCCTATCCCGAGCACTGGCTGGTGCAGCTGCCCATGCCCGACCGCAGCGCGGCGCTGCGCGCGGACCCGCAGTCGCCCACGGGGCCGGCCCAGCACCTGCTGCAGGGCGTGGGCCGCATGGCGGCGCTGGGCGTGCGCAGCGTGGCCCTGGCCTGCAACACGGCCCATGCCTGGCATGGGCAGCTGCAGGCGCTGTTTCCGCAGCTGCATGTACTGCATATCGCGCGCCAGGCCGCCCTGCACCTGCAGGCCGGCGGCGCGCAGCAGGCCATCGTGCTGGCCACGCAGGGCACCTATGACAGCGGCCTGTACGACGCGGCACTGGCCGAGTGCGGCATCACCGCGCTGCAGCCCGATGCGCAAGGCCGCGCGCGGCTCATGCAGGGCATCTACGACGGCGTCAAGCAGGGCGACATGGACCTGGCCGCGCGCTGCTTCGGCGAGGTGCTGGCGCCGCTGTTGCAGCGCCATGGCGATGTGCCCGTGATCATGGGCTGCACCGAGATCCCGCTGGCCCTGCCGCAGTCGCCGCTGGTGCGCGGTGCCGAGCTGGTGGATCCGGCCTGGATACTGGCCCAGGCCCTGGCCAGCGATGCGTATGGGCCTGTGGCGATTCAATAAGTCTCCAGATGCAGTCGGCCTTCGCGCTTGAGGCGCGCGCCGACCTGCTCCCAGTCCAGGCCCGATTGCTGCGCCACGTCGCGCAGTGCCAGCACCACGCCTTCCTCCATGCTCTTGAGCCCGCAGACGTAGAAGTGCGCGTTGTCGTCGCGCAGCAGGCCCGCCAGGTCGGCCGCACGTTCGCGCAGCAGATCCTGCACGTAGCGCCGGGGCTGGCCGGCCACGCGCGAGAAGGCCAGGTTGTTGTCGATGAAGTCGCGCGGCAGGCTTTGCAGCGGGCCGAAGTAGGGCAGCTCCTGCGGCGTGCGTGCGCCGAAGAACAGCATGAGCTTGCCGCCCTCGAACCTGCCGCTCTTGCGCAGCCGCCTGCGCCATTCGGTCATGGCGCGCATGGGGGCGCTGCCCGTGCCCGTGCAGATCATCACGATGTGCGAGCGGGGATGGTTGGGCATCAGGAACGACTGGCCAAAGGGGCCTATGACCTGGACCCTGTCGCCGATGCGTGCGTCGCACAGGTAGTTGCTGGCCACGCCGCGCACGGGGCGGCCCTGGTGGTCCTGGGTGACGCGTTTCACGGTCAGCGCCAGGTTGTTGTAGCCGGGCCGCTCGCCATTGCGCGCACTGGCCACCGAGTACTGGCGCGCCACATGCGGGCGGCCCTGGGCATCGGTGCCGGGCGCGATGACGGCGATGGACTGGCCTTCGAGCACGGGGAACGGCTGGCTGCCGAAGTCCAGCACGATGTGGTGGGTCTCGCTGTCGAAGCCCGCCTCCGTGCAGTTGAGGTTGCCGACCACGGTGGCCGTGACGGGGCTCCTGGGGCCATGCAGGTTGGTGTACGGATGGGCGGCCGACCAGGGCGGCACGGTGGCGCCGTAGCTGGCGCTGCGCAACACCTGGGTATCGGCCTGGTCATCGGGCCGGGACGCATCCGCACCGCGCGTGGCGGCCGCTGTGATCACGGCCTGGGCCTGGCTCAGGTCCTCGGCGGCGGGTGCGTCCACTGTGGCCTGTGCCTGGACCAGCGCCTCAGGCGGCAGCTCCTCGGGCAGCTCGTCCCAGAGCAACTGCTCGGCCACGGGATAGGCGCTCGCCAGCGGCACCTTGCGCCAGTTGTCGATGGCGCCCGTGGGGCAGGGCGAGACGCAGTCCATGCAGCCGTTGCACTGCTCGGCCAGGACCACGTAGTTGCGGTCATCGTGCGTGATGGCGCCCACGGGGCAGGTGGCCTCGCAGGTGTTGCAGCGAATGCAGATCTCCGGGTCGATCAGGTGCTGCGTGAGGATGCCGTGTTTTACCAAGGCGACTGTCATGGGCGACTCCCTGCTGGCGCGGCGCTTCAGTTGAAGCGCACGTATTCGAAATCCACGGGCTGGCGGTTGATGCCCATGACCGGCGGCGCGATCCAGCCCGCGAACTGGCCCGGCTCCACGCAGCGGCCCATGAGCGAGGCGACGAAGGCGCGGTCGGCGTCCGTGGGCAGCCATTCGGCCTCGCGCATGCGCCATTCCTGCTCGCTGACCACGCGGCCGTCGGGGCTCATGCGCACGCCGGCCAGCGCGCCGATCTGGCGGTTGAAGGCCTTGTGCGGCACGGTGAGTCGGAAATCGATGCCGGCCTTTTCCATGACCTTGTTCCAGCGGCCCACGCCCGCGTTGGAGTCCTTGATGTAGTCGTCGCGCAGCACCTCGTTGAGCGCGTTGAGCATGGGTACTTCCTTTTCCTGCAGCCTGCCGTCCACGACCTCCAGCACCTTGTAGTGCTGGTCGTGCAGGCGGTGGTCGTCCGCGCGCTTGCCTTCCTCGTAGCGGCCCTTGAGGCCGCTGCTGTAGAAGGTGGCGGCATTGCTGGACTGGTCGGCGCCGAACAGGTCGATGGTCACGCTGTAGTGGAAGTTCAGGTAGCGCTGCAGCGTGGGCAGGTCGATCACGCCGGCCGCGCGCAGGCGGCCCACGTCGTCGGTGCGCAGTTCGTTCATGACCTGGCAGGTGCGCTGCAGCACGCGCGAGACGCCGGACTCGCCCACGAACATGTGGTGGGCCTCCTCGGTCAGCATGAACTTGGTGGTGCGCGCCAGCGGGTCGAAGGCGCTTTCGGCCAGCGCGGCCAGCTGGAACTTGCCGTCGCGGTCGGTGAAGTAGGTGAACATGAAGAAGGACAGCCAGTCGGGCGTCTTCTCGTTGAAGGCGCCCAGGATGCGCGGGTTGTTCTCGTCGCCGGACTGGCGCTCCAGCAGGGCCTCGGCCTCCTCGCGGCCGTCGCGGCCGAAATGCTTGTGCAGCAGGTAGACCATGGCCCACAGGTGGCGGCCTTCCTCCACGTTGACCTGGAACAGGTTGCGCAGGTCGTACATGGACGGCGCGGTCAGGCCCAGGTGGCGCTGCTGCTCCACCGAGGCGGGCTCGGTATCGCCCTGGGTGACAATGATGCGGCGCAGGTTGGCGCGGTGCTCGCCGGGCACGTCCTGCCAGGCCTTCTCGCCCGCGTGGTCGCCGAAGTGCACCTTGCGGTCGGCCTCGGCCGGGTTCAGGAAGATGCCCCAGCGGTAGTCGCGCATCTTCACGTGGCCGAACTGGGCCCAGCCCTGCGGGTCCACGCTGATGGCGGTGCGCAGGTAGACGTCGTAGTCGGTGGAGCCTTCGGGGCCCACGTCGCCCCACCAGTTCAGGAAGTTGGGCTGCCAGCTCTCCAGCGCGCGCTGCAGGGTGCGGTCTTCGCCGAGGTTGACGTTGTTGGGGATCTTCTCGCTGTAGTTGATGGCGCTCATGGTGGGGTCTCCGTGGATGTTTCGGGGCGTGCCTGCGGTCAGACGCGGTTGAAGTCGAAGCCGGCCTTCTGGCCCGTGCCGTAGAGCTTGAGAGCGCCCTTGTCGCCCACGGCATTGGGGCGGTTGAAGATCCAGTTCTGCCAGGCCGACAGGCGCCCGAAGATGCGCGTGACCATGTTCTCGCGGCTGGCAAAGCGCAGGTTGGCCTCCAGGCCCGTGAGCGCATCGGGCGACATGGCGGCGCGCTCTTCCATGGCGATGCGGATCTCGTCGTCCCAGTCGATGTCGTCGGGCGCGGCCGTGACCAGCCCCAGGGCCAGGGCCTGATCGCCGTCCAGCGCGCGGCCCGTGGCGGCGCGCGCGGCCTCCAGCGGCGCGGCTTCCTCGTAGAAGCGGCGCTGCAGGCGCGACTGGTCGTTGACCAGGGGCAGCAGGCCGAAATTGAATTCGTCCAGCTGGATGCGCGGGGCGCGCTCGGTGTCATCGGGCAGCACCAGCATGTAGGCGCGGTCGGCCGCGAAGGCCAGCTCGGCCAGCATGCCCACGAAGCAGGAGCCGGGCTCGATCAGCGCGAACAGCGTGCGCGAGGACACATCCAGCCGCGCAAAGCTGCGGCGCAGCAGGCCCAGCGTCTCGCGCGCCAGCCAGTGGTCCTGGTGGGCCAGCAGGGCTGCGTCTGCGGCCAGCACGGCGGCGGCATCGCCTTCGGTCTTGAGCAGCCAGGTGCCCACGTCCAGCTCGTTGGTGCGCAGGTGCAGGATGGCGTCGTCCAGCTCGCGGCCCATGGCCAGCGGCCACCAGGCGTCGCCGGCCTGCTCGATGGCTTCGAGGGTGGCGGGCTGCGGGCCTTGTCCAAGCGTGGGCGCCTTCACGGTCAGCGTGGCGCTGCGGCGCGCGCGGTCGATCTGCACGCTGACATGGCGGTAGTGCAGCGCGTCGTCCGTGGCCTCGCGTTCCAGGTGCGTGAGGGTGATGCCCTGTGCGTTGGCGGGGCGCGTGCTGCCTTCGGCCAGGCGCTGCGCGCGCTCGGCCACCACGGCCTCGAACTGCGCGGGCTTGGCCACGGCATCGACCAGGCGCCAGTCCACGGCGCGCTGGCCGCGCACGCCTTCGACGCTGGTGCAGAAGATGTCGGCCAGGTCATGGCGCACATGGCGCTTGTCGGTCACGCGCGTGAGGCCGCCCGTGCCGGGCAGCACGCCCAGCAGCGGCACCTCGGGCAGGGAGACGGAGGAGGAGCGGTCGTCGATCAGCACGATGTCGTCGCAGGCCAGGGCCAGCTCGTAGCCGCCGCCTGCGCAGGCGCCGTTGACGGCGGCCAGGAACTTCAGGCCCGAGTGGCGCGAGCTGTCCTCGATGCCGTTGCGCGTCTCGTTCGTGAACTTGCAGAAGTTCACCTTCCAGGCATGGCTGGACACGCCCAGCATGAAGATGTTGGCGCCCGAGCAGAAGATGCGGTCGCGCCCGCTGGTGACGATGACGGTGCGCACCTGCGGATGCTCGAAGCGGATGCGGTTGAGCGCGTCGTGCAGCTCGATGTCCACGCCCAGGTCGTAGCTGTTGAGCTTGAGCTTGTAGCCGGGCCGTATGCCGCCGTCCTCGGCAATGTTCAGCTGCATGCGGGCGATGGCGCCCTCGACGGTGAACGACCAGTGGCGGTACTGGGCGGGCTCGGTGCGGTAATCGACAGTGGGGCTGGACGGGTGCATGGACGGCCTCTTGGATGAAAAATAGTGCAGTCGCAGATACGGTGCAGGCACAATTATGCAGATTCATTCAGGAAATGCACGCAGCAACACGCACGATAGTGCGTGTTTTGTCGATATCCAGGGTAAACACCAGCCAGCACAGGCGAAAAAAATCCAGGCCTGGGGCCTGGATGCCGTGGGTTGCTGCCGTCGTCTCAGCGTGCGGGCAGGAACAGTGCCTTCAACTGATCGAAGCTCTGCTCCAGCGTCTGCCCGCTGGTATCCACCACATGGTCGGCCTTGGCGTAGAAGCCGGCGCGGCCTTCGAGGATGCTGCGCAGATCGTCCATGGCCTCGGGATTGGCGGCCATGGGGCGGGTGTCGCCCTGGGCCACGACGCGGGCCATGTGCTCCTCGGGCTGGGCCTTGAGCCAGACCGTGGTGCAGTGCGACAGCAGCTCGTTGAAGGTGGCCGGGTCGGAGACGATGCCGCCCGGCGTGGCGATGACCACGTCGCTGTAGATCTGCACGGCTTCCTCCAGCGCACGGCGCTCGTAGCGGCGGTAGGCGTTGGCACCGTACAGGTCGTGGATGGCGCGCACGCTGCAGCCCGCAATGCGCTCGATTTCCTGGTTGAGTTCGAGGAAGGGCACGCCCAGCTGCTCGGCCAGCATGCGGCCCAGCGTGGACTTGCCCGCGCCGCGCAGTCCGATCAGGGCAATGCGCGTGTGGCGCTGGCGGTCGCTGGGCGCCGTGCCCAGCAGCTCGCCTGCGGCCAGGCGCACGCGGCGCAGATCCTCTTCATCGCGGCCTTCCAGCAGTTCGCGGATCAGCAGCCATTCGGCGCTGGTGGTGGTCACGTCGCCCAGCAGCTCGGCCATGGAGCATTGCAGGGCCTGTGCAATATGGTGCAGGACCAGCACCGACACATTGCCCGTGCCGTATTCGAGGTTGGCCAGGTGGCGCTCCGAGACATCGGCCGCCGCCGCCAGGGCGCGCCGCGTCATGCCCCGGCGCGAGCGCAGGTTGCGCACACGCTCGCCCAGCGCCTGCAGCACCTGGTTCCTGGGGGCTTCTGAGAGGGAATCCGCCGCCCCGGCGGACTGGGCTGCCGTCTCGAACTGGTCCATAGAGTTTCCTTGAAGAGGGCGTGAATGATAAACAGTCGGGGTTAACACCAGCCATGCAATATAGTGCTTGACGCTCGATGGCGTTCTAACTATCTTTCTGATGCACGCACAATATTGCATGTTGTGCGGAAGATCACAAGTCGGGCTGGATGCCCGATGTCGAAGGAGACCCCGATGATCGACTTCACCCAGCCCTTCAATTTCGCCGCGCACCTGTTCGCGCTCAATGAGGGGCGGCCCGGCAAGATCGCCTACATCGACGACCACGGCACGCTGAGCTACGGCCAGCTGCAGCAGCAGGCGCAGCGCATGGCCAGCGGCCTGCTGGCGGCGGGCATCCACCGCGAAGAGCGCGTGCTGCTGCTCATGCACGACCGCCATGAATGGGCCGTGGCCTTTCTGGGCGCGCTGTATGCGGGCGTGGTGCCGGTGGCGGTGAACACCTTGCTCACGGCCGACGACTACGCCTACATGCTGGGCCACAGCCGCGCCCAGGCCGTGCTGACCTGCGATGCGCTGCTGCCCCTGCTGCGCCAGGCGCTGGACCGGGCGCCCAACGAGGTGCGCCATGTCTGGGTGGCCGGCGACGAAGCGGCGGCGCGCGCAGCAGGCTTTGCGCCGCTGCAGCCCTGGCTGGCGGCGCAGCCGCCGCTGCCCGCACCGGCGCCCACGCTGGGCGATGACCCGGGCTTCTGGCTGTATTCCTCGGGCTCCACGGGCAAGCCCAAGGGCGCGGTCCACACGCATGCCAATCCGTACTGGACGGCGCAGCTGTATGGCACGCCGGTGCTGGGTCTGGGCGAGGGCGATATCTGCTTTTCCGCCGCCAAGCTCTACTTCGCCTACGGCCTGGGCAATGCCCTGAGCTTTCCGCTGAGCGTGGGCGCCACCGTGCTGCTGATGGCCGAGCGGCCCACGCCCGAGGCCACCTTCGCGCGCTGGGTGCAGCACCGGCCCACGGTGTTCTTCGGCGCGCCCACGGGCTTTGCGGGCATGCTGGCCTCGCCCCTGCTGCCCGCGCGCGAGCAGGTCAGCCTGCGCATGTGCTCCTCGGCCGGCGAGGCGCTGCCGGCCGAGATCGCCCAGCGCTTCAAGGCGCATTTCGGCGCCGACATCGTGGACGGCATCGGCTCCACCGAGATGCTGCACATCTTCCTGTCCAACCGGCCCGGCGACATCCGCTACGGCACCACGGGCAAGCCCGTGGACGGCTACCGCGTGGAGCTGCGCGGCGAGGACGGCCGCCCCGTGGCCGATGGCGAGGTGGGCGACCTGTTCATCCAGGGCCCCAGCGCCGCCCTCATGTACTGGGGCAACCGCGACAAGACGCGCGAGACCTTCCAGGGCGGCTGGCTCAAGAGCGGCGACAAGTACGTGCGCGACGCCGATGGCTACTACACCTACGCCGGGCGCAGCGACGACATGCTCAAGGTCAGCGGCATCTATGTCTCGCCCTTCGAGGTCGAGGCCACGCTGATGCAGCACCCGGCCGTGCTGGAGGCCGCCGTGATCGGCAAGACCGATGCCGACGGCCTGCTCAAGACCAAGTCCTTCGTCGTGCTCAAGGACGGCTGCAGCGCCACCGAGGCCGAACTCAAGGCCTTCGTGAAGCAGCGCCTGGCTGCCTACAAGTACCCGCGCTTCATCGAGTTCGTGGACGAACTTCCCAAGACCGCCACCGGAAAGATCCAGCGCTTTCGCCTGCGTGAACGCGAGGCCAGTACACCCCCTGAGCCGCTACGCGGCTTCCCCCTCTCTACTCGCTGAGCGAGGGAGGGGGACGACACCCTCGGTGCGGGGCGGCCCTTCCTCGGTGTCCCTCGCTTTGGGACGCGCCAGTTTCAAGGGGCGTGGCAGTGCCATGGAGAACCGAAATGAATTGTGTGAGCAAGACCCGACCCATCGACCACAAGGAGACACGCATGAACACCGATCGCAAACACTGGGCCGTCCTCGCCCTGACGGCCTCCCTGTCCTGCGGCGCATATGCGCAGGACAGGATCAAGGTCGGCTTCATGCTGCCTTACAGCGGCACCTATGCGGCGCTGGGCTCGGCCATAGAAAACGGCTTTCGCATGTTCGTGAACGAGCAGGGCGGCAGGCTGGGCGGGCGCGAGATCGAGTTCTTCAAGGTCGATGACGAGTCCGATCCGGCCAAGGCCACGGACAACGTCAACCGCCTGATCAAGCGCGACAAGGTCGATGTGCTGGTGGGCACCGTGCATTCGGGCGTGGCCATGGCCATGGCGCGCGCGGCCAAGGAAAGCGGCACCGTGCTCATCGTGCCCAATGCGGGCGCCGATGCGGTCACGGGCGCCATGTGCGCGCCCAACATCTTCCGCTCGTCCTTCTCCAACTGGCAGTCCTCCTATCCCATGGGCGTGGTGGCGGCCAGGCAGGAAGGCAGGAAAACCGCCATGACCATCACCTGGAAATACGCGGCCGGCGAGGAGATGACCAATGCCTTCAAGGAAGGCTTCGAGAAGGAGGGCGGCAAGGTCAGCAAGCAGCTCACCGTGCCCTTTCCCAACGTGGAGTTCCAGGCCCTGCTGACCGAGATCGCGGCCGCCAGGCCCGATGCGGTGTTTGCCTTCTTCGCGGGCGCGGGCGCCGTCAAGTTCGTCAAGGATTACCACGCGGCCGGCCTGCACAAGACCATCCCGCTGTACGGCTCGGGCTTTCTGACCGACGGCACGCTGGAGGCCCAGGGCGAGGCCGCCCAGGGGGTGCTGACCACGCTGCACTACGCCGACGAGCTGGGCACGGAGCGCGACCGGCGCTTTCGCTCCGCCTATGCCCAGGCCTACAAGCTGATGCCCGATGTGTATGCCGTGCAGGGCTACGACGCCGCCCAGATGCTGGGCGTGGGCCTGAAGGCGGCGGGCGGCGACATCGCGAAGAAGGCCGAGTTCCGCCAGGCCATCGAGAAGGCCACCATCCCCAGCCCGCGCGGCGACTTCACCATCAGCAAGTCGCACAACCCCGTGCAGGACATGTACCTGCGCAAGGTCGTGGGCAAGGAGAACCAGCGCATGGGCGTGGCCATCAAGGCCCTGGGCGATACCGGCCGCGGCTGCCGCATGTGAGGCGCGGGGCGCACTCATATACGGACGCATACGGACATCGCCATGGACCTTGCCACCTTTCTCGTGCAGTGCCTGAACGCCGTCCAGTACGGGCTGCTGCTGTTCCTGCTGGCCTCGGGCCTGACGCTGATCTTCGGGATCATGGGCGTGATCAACCTGGCCCATGGCAGCTTCTACATGATCGGCGCCTACATGGCCTTTGCGCTGTCCCCGCTGCTGGGCCAGCACTTCATCACCATGCTGCTGGCGGGCGTGGCGCTGACCGTGGTGCTGGGCTATGCGCTGGAGTGGGCCTTCTTCAGCTACCTCTACGAGCGCGAGCACCTGCAGCAGGTGCTGATGACCTTCGGGCTGATCCTGGTGTTCGAGGAGCTGCGCTCGCTGCTGGCGGGCAACGACGTGCATGGCGTGCCGCTGCCCGGCTGGCTGTCGGGCAGCTTCTCGCTGGGCGGGCTCATGAGCTATCCGTGGTACCGGCTGTTCGCCTCGGGCGTGTGCCTGCTGGTGGCGCTGGCGCTGTACTGGGTGGTCAACCGCACGCGCCTGGGAATGATGGTGCGCGCGGGCGCCAGCAACCGCGACATGGTGCGCGGCCTGGGCATCGACGTGAAGCGCCTGTACCGCATCGTCTTCGCCATCGGCGTGGCGCTGGCGGCACTGGCGGGCATGATCGCCGCGCCCATGAGTTCGGTCTATCCGGGCATGGGCGGCAACGTGCTCATCATCTGCTTCGTGGTGGTGGTGATCGGCGGCATCGGCTCGATCACGGGCGCGCTGCTGGCCTCGCTGCTGGTGGGCTTTGTCGATACCTTCGGCAAGCTGTTTTTCCAGGAGCTCAGCGGCATGAGCGTCTACCTGCTGATGGCGGTGGTGCTGGTGTGGCGGCCCCAGGGCCTGATGGGGCAAAGGAGCTGAACAATGGCCGTATCCAATCCTTCTCCGGCCCTGCTGGCGGCCGCCGTGCAGCCCGCAGAGATGCCGCAGCGCGCCTGCCGATGGCAGGCCTGCGCCGTGCCGCTGGCCTGCGTGGCGCTGCTGGCGCTGGCCGGCCCCTGGTGGTCGGACTATCTGTCGGGCCTGGTGGTCAAGACCATGATCCTGGCCATCTTCGCGCTCAGCCTGCAGCTGCTGGTGGGCGGCACGGGCCTGGTGAGCCTGGGGCATGCGGCCTTCATGGGCCTGGGCGCCTATGCCGCCGTGCTGTCCGCAGGCAACGAGGGCGGCAGCCTGCCGGCCATGCTGGGCTGGGCGCTGCTGGCCTCGGGCGGCTATGCGCTGCTGGTGGGCCTGCTGAGCCTGCGCACGCGCGGCATCTACTTCATCATGGTGACGCTGGCCTTCGCACAGATGGCCTACTTCGTGGTCCACGACACGGGCATCGGCGGCGGCAGCGATGGCATCTACCTGATGGCCCGGCCCGCGCTGGGCGCCATCGACATGGAAATCCCGCGCGTGCAGTACTACGTGGTGCTGGCCGCCCTGGTGCTGGTCTATGCCTTCCTGGCCGGGCTGCGCCAGTCGCGCTTCGGCGCGGCGCTGGCGGGCATACGCGTCAACGAACAGCGCATGCGTGCAGCCGGCTTCACCACCTACGGGTACAAGCTCGCGGCCTTCGTGCTGGCCGGCATGCTGGCCGGCGTGGCGGGCTTTTTGCTGGCGGTGCGCGATGCCGTGGTCAACCCCGAGCTGCTGTCCTGGCACCACTCGGGTGAGGTGCTGCTGATGGTCATCCTCGGCGGCCTGGGCTCGCTGCGCGGCGCCGTGCTCGGCACGGTGGCCTTCATCGCGCTCAAGGAGGTGCTGTCCACGCATGCCATCGTCGGCCCCATGGCCGATCACTGGCAGCTGAGCCTGGGCCTGGCCATCATCGTGCTCGTGGCCCTGCTGCCGAAAGGACTGATGGGGCTGATCGGGCTGGCGGGCCTTGCACGGCAACGCCCTGGAGTGCACAACGAGGCCCGCCACAAGGAGGCCGGACATGGCTGATGCGGCACTGCTTTCGGTGCGCGGCCTCACGCGCCGCTTCGGCGGGCTCACGGCCGTGGGCGGCGTGGACCTGGATCTGCACGAGGGCGAGGTCCATGCCGTGATCGGCACCAACGGCGCGGGCAAGTCCACCCTGGTCAACATGCTCTCGGGCGAGCTGGCGGCCAGCGCGGGGCGCATTGCGCTCGCGGGCCAGGACGTCACGCGCATGCCCCAGCCCCGGCGTGCGCGTGCCGGCGTGGGCCGCAGCTACCAGCGCACCACCATCTTTCCCGAGTTCTCGGCGCTGGAGAACTGCCGGCTCGCGGCCCAGGCGCAGATGGCGCTCAGGCCCTGGCAACTGGGCCTGTCCGCACAGCGCTGCGCGGCCAGCCTGCGCCAGGCCCATGCGGCCCTGGAGCGTGCGGGCCTGGCCGGGCAGGCCCAGGCCGTGGCCGGCACGCTGAGCCACGGCGCCAAGCGCCAGCTTGAAGTGGCCATGTGCCTGGCCACCGGCCCGCGCGTGCTGCTGCTGGACGAACCGCTGGCCGGCATGGGCGCCGAGGAGACCGAGCGCATGCTGGCCCTGCTGCAGGAGCTCAAGCGCGGCCATGCGGTACTGCTGGTCGAGCACGACATGGACGCCGTGTTCCGCATCGCCGACCGCATCACCGTGATGGTCAACGGCAGCGTGGTGGCCACGGGCACGCCCGCGCAGATCCGTGTCGATCCGGTCGTGCGTACAGCCTACTTGGGAGAAGACCATGACTGAGCCCATGTTCGCCATCGACGAGCTGCATACCTACTACGGCGACAGTCACATCCTGCAGGGCGTGAGCCTGGCGCTGGGCGCGGGCCAGGCCGTGGGCCTGCTGGGGCGCAACGGCATGGGCAAGACCACGCTGATCCGCACGCTCATGGGCTATGTGCCCGCGCGCCGTGGCCGCCTGCGCGCCGATGGCCGCGACTGCACGGGCGCGCCGCCCGAACGCATGGCGCGGCTGGGCATTGGCTATGTGCCAGAGGGGCGCGGCATCTTCCCCAACCTCAGCGTACGCGAGAACCTGGTCATGAGCGCCCGCCCCGGCCTGCAGGGAGAGCGCCACTGGACGCTGGAGCGCGTGCTCGACACCTTCCCCCGGCTCGCGGAGCGCCTGGCCAACGGCGGCGACCAGCTCTCTGGCGGCGAGCAGCAGATGCTGTCCATAGGCCGCGCGCTGATGACACACCCGCGCCTGCTCATCCTCGACGAAGCCACCGAAGGCCTGGCCCCCCTGGTCGTCGCCGAAATCTGGCGCGTGATCGCCGCCATCCGCAGCACCGGCATCTCCACCCTGATCGTGGACCGCGACTACAAAAATGTCCTGGCCCACACCGACCGCGCCGTGGTCATGGCCAAGGGCCGGCTGGCACTGCAGGCCGACTCGCGGAAACTGCTGGCGCAGCCGGAGCGCCTGTCGGAGTTGCTGGGGGTTTGATCAGGGCTGTGCCGCCACCGGCGGCTGCGCGGCAAGCTTGACGTTTTGGGCGTGGGTCGGCGGCAGCAGCGCCATGGTCAGGCTGCAGGTGCAGGTCAGGCGGCCGGTTTCGTCGTGCAGTTCGATGGCCCAGACATGGGTGGTCTGGCCCAGGTGCACGGGGCGGGCCGTGCCCGTGACCCAGCCCTGGCGCGCGGCGCGCACATGGTTGGCCGAGACGTTCAGGCCCACGCTGCGCCAGCCTTCGGGGATGGAGCAGGCCGCGGCCACCGAGCCCAGGGTCTCGGCCAGCACCACGTTCACGCCGCCGTGCAGGATGCCGTAGGGCTGGCAGGTGCGCTGGTCCACGTGCACGCGGCCGCGCAGGAAGTCGTCACCGATCTCGGTGAACTCGATGCCCAGGTGCGAGACGGCCGTGTCGGCGCTCAGCGAGGTGATGTCTTCAAGGGTGAAGCTGCGCTTCCAGATCGGCATGGGAGAAGTCCTGTGGGTGCAACGAAAAAGACGGCCCCGGGGGCCGTCCTTGCATGCTACGCCAGTCCAGGCAGCCATGCCGATGGCTGCCTGTAGCCCAGGAGACTGCGCGCTGGCGCGCTTGCGCGGTTCAGGCGCGCATGTCGCCCGTTTCGACAAAGCGCTGGTGCCAGCTCAGCGCTTCGCCCAGGATGTGCGGCGTGTGCAGCGCGCCCTGGCGCTGGGCGCGGTCGAAGTAGTCCTGCAGCTGGGGACGGAAGTCGGGATGGGCGCAGCGGTCGATGATGACCTGGGCGCGCTTGCGCGGCGACAGGCCGCGCAGGTCGGCCAGGCCTTGCTCGGTGACGATGATCTGCGTGTCGTGCTCGGTATGGTCCACGTGCGAGCACATGGGCACGATGCAGCTGATCTTGCCGCCCTTGGCCACCGAGGGCGTGACGAAGAAGGACAGGTAGCCGTTGCGCGCGAAATCGCCCGAGCCGCCGATGCCGTTCATCATCCCCGTGCCCATGACGTGGGTGGAGTTGATGTTGCCGTAGATGTCGGCCTCGATCATGGAGTTCATGGCGATCACGCCCAGGCGGCGCACCAGCTCGGGGTGGTTGCTGATCTCCTGGGGGCGCAGGATGATGCGCTCGCGGTAGAAGTCGATGTTCTCCTCGAAGTCCCTGTAGGCGCTGCCGGACAGCGAGATCGAGGTGGCCGAGGCCTTGCTCATCTTGCCCGCGCGCAGCAGGTCCAGCATGCCGTCCTGCAGCACCTCGGTGAAGCCCAGCAGGTTCTCGAACGGCCCCGTCAGCAGGCCGGCCAGCACGGCGTTGGCCACGTTGCCCACGCCCGACTGGATGGGCAGCATCTCCTTGGGCAGGCGGCCCATCTTCATCTCGTGCGCGAGGAAGTCGATGATGGACGCGGCGATCAGGTTGGAGTTGGCGTCGGGCTGGGCGAAGACGTTGTCGCGGTCGCCCTTGTGGGTTTCGACCACGGCGACCACCTTGGCCGGGTCCACGCGCAGGTAGGGCTCGCCGATGCGGTCATCGGCATGGGTCAGGGCAATGGGCACGCGGCGCGGCGGGATGGCCGTGCCGTAGTAGATGTCGTGCATGCCTTCCATCTTGGCCGGCGGCTTGGTGTTGACCTCCAGGATCACCTTGTCGGCGATCTCCAGCCAGGTCTTGTTGTTGCCCACGGCGGTGGAGGGGATGAGGCGTCCGTCCTCGGTCACGCCCAGCACCTCGACCACGGCCACGCTCATGGGGCCCAGGAAGCCGAACCACGCATGCTGGGCCACGTGGGACAGGTGCATGTCGATGAAGTCGATCTCGCCGGCATTGATCCTGGCGCGGCAGGTCGGGTCGGTGTTGAAGGGCAGGCGCTGGCCTAGTGCGCCGGCCTCGGCCAGGGCGCCGTCCATCTCGGCGGCCGTGGAGGCGCCGGTCCAGACATTGATCTTGTAGGGCCGGCCGGCCGCGTGTTCGCTCTTGGCGTGCTGGGCGATGGCCTGGGGCAGGGCCTTGGGGTAGCCCGCGCCCGTGAATCCGCTCATGCCGACGTTGACGCCGTGGGGGATCAGGGCGGCGGCCTGCTCGGCCGTCATGGTGCGCGAAAGGAATTCTGGGAAACGTACGCGGTCTGCGAGGGACATCTATGGCTCCGGCTGACGGCTCGCGCCAGCCGGCAGGGTGCCGCAGCGCTGGCTTGCAAGCCTAAAAAAAACCGCCCCATGCAAGAACGCAAGGGCGGTATATCTCCGGAAACCGATGGTAGCAGCGCTGGCAGCGGACCTCGGGTTTCCCCGTAAAGGCCCTGCCGCGCAGTCAAAGGTTCAAGGTATGTTTGCTTGCGCTCACATTCAATGAATCAGCGGCTGATCGTCGCGTGCGTGATCCAGCAGCGCGTACAGGATGATGGCGCCGAAAGTCGCGGTCCCGATGCCGCCCAGCGCGAAGTCGCCGAACTTGAGCGTGAAGTCGCCCGTGCCCAGGATCAGGGTGATGGCCGCCACGATCAGGTTCTTGTTCTGCGAGAAGTCCACGCGGTTGTCCACCCAGATCTTGGCGCCGGCCACGGCGATCAGGCCGAACACCACGATGGACACGCCGCCCATCACGGGCAGCGGGATCGCCTGGATCAGCGCGCCGAACTTGGGCGAGAAGCCCAGCAGCACGGCCAGGACGGCGGCCACGAAGAACACGGCCGTCGAGTAGATGCGCGTGGCGGCCATCACGCCGATGTTCTCGGCATAGGTGGTCACGCCGGTACCGCCGGCCGCGCCGCTGACCATGGTGGCCACGCCGTCGCCGATGAAGGCCCGGCCCATGTACTGGTCCAGGTTCTTGCCCGTCATGGCGGTCACGGCCTTGATGTGGCCCAGGTTCTCGGCCACCAGGATGATGACCACGGGCACGATGAGCACCATGGCCGGGCCGCTGAACACGGGCGCGTGGAACTGGGGCAGGCCGAACCAGGCGGCATTGATCACGCCCGACAGGTCCACGGGCTTGCCCATGCCCAGCACATTGGTGAACAGGCCGTACAGCAGGCTGGCGGCGATCAGGCCCACCAGGATCAGCAGGCGCTGCACCATGCCGCGCGTGAACACGGCCACCAGGCCCACGCAGACGAAGGTCAGGGCCTGCATCCACGACTCGAAGTTGTTGGCCGCCATGTTCTTGACGGGGATGGCCGCCAGGTTCAGCCCGATCACGGCCACCACGGCGCCCGTGACCACGGGCGGCATGAAGCGCTCGATCCAGCGCGTGCCCACCATCTGCACCACCAGGCCGATCAGCGCATAGACCGCGCCGCAGGCAATGATGCCGCCCAGCGCCACGCCGATGTTGCCGTTGGCGCCCTTGCCGCCATAGGCCGTGGCTGCGATCACCACGCCGATGAAGGCAAAGGACGAGCCCAGGTAGCTGGGCACCTTGCCGCCCGTGATCAGGAAGAAGATCAGCGTGCCGATGCCGCTCATGAGCACGGCCACGTTGGGATCGAACCCCATGAGGATGGGCGCCAGCACGGTGGAGCCGAACATGGCGATCACGTGCTGTATGCCCATCAGCCCGGTCTGTGGCCAGGGCAGGCGCTCATCGGGGCCGATCACGCCTCCCCGTTGCAGCTGGTTGGCGGATTTTTCCGTCCATTGGAAAAGGCCCATGTGGCATCGCTCCTTGTAAAAAATTGGCGCGATATTAGAGGCATTTGTTTTCTGGCAGGTGGGGTGGAGCGGAAATTTTTTCCCAGTGTTTGTGCGCAGATACGCGTTCCGGCCCGCAGACTTTGTCGCCCAGGTGCCAGGCTAGTGGCTTTCCCGTCTGGGCTCGCGGGCAGCGCGCGCGTACCGTGGCCGGTCATGAGCCATACCCCTGCCTTCATCCCCCAGATCCGCCTGTACCAGGACTGGCTGCGCGAGCGCCACGGCCTGCAGTTCGACAGCTACGACGCGCTGTGGCGCTGGTCGGTGACCGACCTGGACGCCTTCTGGCAAAGCATCTGGGACTACAACGCGCTGCAGTCGCCCACGCCGCACACGGCCGTGCTGGAGCGCAACACCATGCCCGGCGCCCAGTGGTTTCCGGGCGCCCAGATCAACTACACGCGCCAGGCGCTGCGCCATGTGGATGCCGCCCATGCGGCCGGCATGCCCGCCGTGGTCAGCCGCAACGAGACGGGCCGCCACCGCGAACTGTCCTGGCCCGAGCTGCGCCGGCAGGTCGCCGCCCTGGCCCTGCACCTGAAGGCCCAGGGCGTGGGCCGCGGCGACCGCGTGGCCGCCTACCTGCCCAACATCCCCGAGGCCATGGTCGCCCTGCTGGCCACGGCCAGCCTGGGCGCCGTCTGGAGCATCTGCGCGCCCGACATGGGCACCAACGCGGTGCTGGACCGCTTTCGCCAGATCGCGCCCAAGGCGCTGATCGCCGTCGATGGCGTGCACTACGCCGGGCGCGATATCGACCGCATGGCCGTGCTGGCGGAGCTGCGCGCAGGCCTGCCCAGCGTGGAGCATGTGGTCCTTGTGCCCAACCTGGACCTGCAGGCGAGGCTGGCCGATGCCGCCGACTACGGCCAGGTCACGGCGCGCGACGACTCGGCCACGGCGGCCTTCGAGCCCGAATGGCTGCCCTTCGACCACCCGCTGTGGATCGTCTACTCCAGCGGCACCACTGGCCTGCCCAAGCCCATCGTCCACGGCCATGGCGGCATGGTGCTGGTGGCCCTGCAGCTCAAGGCCCTGCACAACGACGTGGGCTGCAGCTACCACCCCAACAGCTGGGGCGAGCGCTACCACTGGTACAGCTCCACGGGCTGGGTGATGTGGAATGCCCAGGTCTCGGGCCTGCTGGGCGGCACCACCTGCGTGATCTTCGACGGCAGCCCCGGCGGCAGCAAGGACAGGCCCGACTGGGGCGTGCTGTGGCGCTTCGCGGCCGAGACCGGCGTGACCAGCTTCGGCTCGGGCGCGGCCTTCTACGCCAACTGCATGAAGGCCGGCGTGGAGCTGGCGCAGTGCGGCGACCTGTCGCGCATCCGCAGCCTGGGCACCACGGGCTCGCCGCTGTCGCCGGAGGTGCAAAGCTGGGGCACGGCGCAGTTCGCAGGCATGGGGCGGCCTGACATCTGGTGGAACAACATCTCGGGCGGCACCGACTTCGCGGGCGCCTTCATCGGCGGCCACCGCGAGCTGCCCCAGCAGCCGGGCATCATGCAGTGCCGCCAGCTGGGCGCGGCCGTCGAGGCGTGGAACGAGCAGGGCCAGCCCGTCATCGACGAGGTGGGCGAGCTGGTCTGCACCCAGCCCATCCCGTCCATGCCTCTGTACCTGTGGGGCGATGCGGACGGCAAGCGCTACCTGTCCAGCTACTTCGACATGTACCCGGCCGGCCATGGCCGCGCGCCCGGTGGCGGCGACGGCCCTGCCGCCATGGGCCCGGTCTGGCGCCACGGCGACTGGATACGCATCCTCCCGGAGGGCGGCTGCATCATCTACGGCCGCAGCGACGCCACCATCAACCGCCACGGCCTGCGCATGGGCACCAGCGAGATCTACAGCGCCGTCGAGGCCTTGCCCGAAGTGCTGGACTCCATGGTCGTGGACCTCGAATACCTGGGCCGCGAAAGCTACATGCCGCTGTTCGTGGTGCTGCGCCCGGGCGTGGTGCTGGACGACGCCCTGCGCGCCCGCCTGCAGGGCGCCATCCGCCAGGCCCTGTCGCCGCGCTTCGTGCCCGACGAGATCGTGCAGGTGGCCGAAATCCCGCGCACGCTCAGCGGCAAGAAGCAGGAGCTGCCCATCAAGAAGCTGATGCTGGGCCAGCCGCTGGACAAGGTGGTCAACAAGGAGGCCATGGCCAACCCGGGCTGCCTGGACTGGTATGTGGGCTTTGCGGCGCAGCATGCCAAGGCACAGGCTGCCTGATATTCAAACGGTATCAGTGGCTCGGTTTTTAATATTGGACTGCGACAGACCGGCTGCCTAGAGTGGGGTCCAACCATGGAGCCCTGCAATGAGCGTGCTTGATTCCCTTGCCCTGACCCGCATCCCCGCCGAGGACGAAGCCCTGCGCGCCGAGGTGCGCGCCTTCCTCGCCCAGGCCATAAGCGGCCTGCCGCCCCATGTGCGTGCGCGCTCCTGGGGCGGCTACAGCGCCGAATTGAGCCGGCAACTGGGCGAAAAGGGCTGGATAGGCGTCACCCTGCCGCGCGAGTACGGCGGTGGCGGGCGCAGCGCCTTCACGCGCTACGTGCTGGTGGAGGAATACCTGGCCTGCGGCGCGCCCGTGGGCTCGCACTGGATTGCCGACCGCCAGAGCGGCCCGCTGATCCTCAAGTACGGCACCGAGGCGCAAAAGCAGTTCTACCTGCCGCGCATCTGCCGGGGCGAGGCCTTCTTTTGCATCGGCATGAGCGAGCCCGGCGCGGGCTCGGACCTGGCCAGCGTGAAGACGCGCGCCGTGCCGAACGACAAGGGCTTCGTGCTCAACGGCCAGAAGATCTGGACCACCAACGCCCACCACTGCCACTACATGATCGCCCTGGTGCGCACCTCGGGCGAGGCGGGTGACCGGCACAAGGGGCTGTCCCAGGTCATCGTGGACCTGTCGCTGCCGGGCGTGACCGTGCGGCCCATCACCGACCTCTCGGGCGACAGCCATTTCTGCGAAGTCTTCTTCGACAACGTGCAGCTGCCGCCCGACGCCCTGATCGGCCAGGAAGGCCAGGGCTGGGAGCAGGTCACGGCCGAGCTGGCCTTCGAGCGCAGCGGGCCCGAGCGGCTGTTCTCCAGCATCGTGCTGTTCGACGAATGGCTGGCCTGGCTGCGTGCAACGGGCGAGCGCAGCGAAGGCGCGCTGCGCCTGGCCGGCCGCGTGTTCACCGAGCTGGCCCCGCTGCGCGCCATGTCGGTGGCCGTGCAGGACAAGCTGGTGCGCGGCGAAAGCCCCATCGTCGAGGCGGCCCTGGTCAAGGAGCTGGGCACGACGCTGGAGCAGTCCATTCCCGCCGCCATTGCCGACGACCTGTTCGCACGCGAGGCGTCCGAGGTTCCGCTGGAGCTGCTGCGCACCCTCAACTACGTGACGGAGGTGGCACCTTCGTATTCGCTGCGCGGCGGCACGCGCGACATCCTGCGCGGAATGATCGCGCGAGGTTTGGGGCTTCGTTGACACGAAGCGCCCCCTGAGCCGCTGCGCGTCTTCCCCCTCTCGCTTCGCGGGGGGGACGACACCCTCGGTGCGGGGCGGCCCTTCCTCGGTGTCCCTGGTGTTAAAGGTGCGCCAGTTTCAAACGGAACGCCCAAGGCCTGGCGTCATGTGTCATGAATGGAGAGAGACATGGAAGACGATTTGTTTGCCGATGCCGCACGCCAGCTGCTGCAGGGCGAGTGCACGCCCGCGCGGGTGCGCGCCATCGAGGCCGGGGGCTCGCCCCGGGCGCTGTGGCAATCGCTGGAGCAGGCCGGCTTTGCCGATGCCCTGGTGCCCGAGCACGCGGGCGGCGCGGGGCTGGCGCTGGCGCAGCTGTTCGATGTGTGGTCGCTGGCCGGCGCCCATACGCTGCCCGTGCCGCTGGGCGAGACCATGCTGGCGCGCGCGCTGCTGGCTGGCGCGGGGGCGGAGCGTCCACCAGGCGCCATCGCGTTGGCGCAAGGCCTGCTCCAGCCGGATGGCAGCCTGCACTGCGCACCCGTGCGCCTGGGCGCGGTGGCGGCCAGCGTGCTGGTGCAGCATGCGCAGGGCTGTAGCCTGCTGCCCGTGGCGCAGGCGCAGTCCGAACCGGCGGCCTTCTGCCTGGACGTGAACCTGCGCTGGAGCGCCGATCAGGTCCGCGCAGCACCTGCTCCCGCTATCGCCCTGCCGGATGGGCTGGACCTGCGCACGCTGCAGGCCGGCCTGGTGGCGGCGCAGCTCGCGGGCGCGCTCATGGAGGTGTTCCAGCGCACGCTGCAGTATGCGAACGAGCGCCAGCAGTTCGGCCGCCCCATCGGCAAGTTCCAGGCCATTCAGCACCAGCTGGCGGTGATGAGCGAGCATGTCTTCGCCGCGCGCATGGCCGCCCGGCTGGGCTGCGCGGGGCAGGGCATCTTCCCCGAGCGGCTGCGCGTGGCCGTGGCCAAGGCGCGCTGCAGCCAGGCCGCGCTGGCCGTGGCCGAGGCGGCCCACGCCATCCACGGCGCCATGGGCTTCACCGAGGAATACGACCTGCAACTGCTCACCCGCCGCCTGCATGCCTGGCGCCAGACGGCCGGCTCCGAGTCGTACTGGCATGGCGTGGCGGGTGCCGCGCTGGTCCATGGCCACGCGGGCAGCACGCTGGATCTGATCCGCTCCACCACCGATATCACCGCCAATATCACCGCCTGACAGGCTCTCGAAGGAACCCCATCCATGCCCTTTCTGAACATCGCGCGCGACGGCGCCATCTGGACCCTCACCATGAACCAGCCCGAGACGCGCAACGCGCTCACGGGCAACACGGCCGCGGAGGAATTCGTGCAGGTCTGCGACGAGATCCGGCGCGATGCCTCGGTCAAGGCCGTCATCCTCACGGGCGCCGGCCCCATCTTCAGCTCGGGCGGCAACGTCAAGGACATGCAGCGCTTCTTCGACGACGCGCTCACGCCCGACGCCATCCGCGAGGAGTACCGCCAGGGCATACAGCGCATTCCGCGCGCCCTCAACCAGCTGGACGTGCCCGTGATCTGCGCCATCAACGGCCCGGCCATCGGCGCGGGGCTGGACCTGACCTGCATGTGCGACATCCGCATCGCCAGCGAGACGGCCACCTTTGCCGAGAGCTTCGTGCGCGTGGGCATCGTCCCCGGGGACGGCGGTGCCTGGCTGCTGCCGCGCGCCGTGGGCCGCGCCAAGGCGGCCGAGATGGCATTCACGGGCGAGGCCATTGACGCGCAGCAGGCCCTGGCCTGTGGCCTGGTCAGCCGCGTCGTGCCCGCCGACCAGCTGCTGCCCACGGCGCGCGCGCTGGCCGACAAGATCGCCGCCAACCCCGGCGCCGTGATGCGCATGACCAAGCGCCTGCTGCGCGAGGGAGAACACAGCACGCTGGAGTCGCTGCTGGAGCTGTCGGCCGGCTACCAGGCCCTGGCCCACAAGACCGCCGACCACCGCGAGGCCGTGATGGCCTTCGTGGAGAAGCGTAAGCCCCGGTTTCAGTGACCGGGCCTGCCCGGCCCCCGCCACGGGGGCATGGGCCGTGTGTGACACAACACAAATGGACACTCCCCGGTGCCGGCCTCCCGGCGGGAGTGGGCGCCCATGTACTGCGCACACAGTACACTTTGCGCGTCGAGAGGCAACTCTCCCATCCACCGCACTCCCAGTCCCATGGCCGTTGAAACGACGAGTACTGCCCGCCCCAGCTTCGACCTCAAGAGCGCGCAGCTGCCCGTGGTGGCCGTGACCCTGCGGGATACCGACGTACGTGCGCTCGTGGCCGACCTGGCCCAGCGCCTGGCCGACGACCCGGATTTCTTCGACAACGACCCCGTGCTGATCGACCTGGCCCATGTGCGTGATGCCGAGGAGGCCATCGACTTCGCCGTGCTCGTGGAGGCGCTGCGCTTTCACCGCACCGTGCCCGTGGCCGTGCGCGGCGGCAGCCCGGCGCAGATGGAAGCGGCGCGTGCCGCAGGCCTGGCGCCCGCGCCCGAGGCCGCACCCGTGCGGCCCACGGTGCCCGAGATCGAGATCCAGGAAGTCGTGCGCGAGGTCGAGGTGGTGCGCGAGGTGCCTGCTCCCCAGGCCGACGCCCTCATCGTGGACAAGCCGCTGCGCTCGGGCCAGCGCGTCTATGCGCGCGGCACCGACATCGTGGTGCTGGCCATGGTCAGCTATGGCGCCGAAGTCATCGCCGACGGCAACGTCCATGTCTACGCGCCGCTGCGCGGCAGAGCCATCGCCGGGGCACGCGGCAACACCGAGGCTCGCATCTTCAGCACCTGCATGGAAGCACAGCTGCTGTCGATTGCCGGCATCTATCGCACAATCGAGACCGATCTCCCGGCGGACGTGGCTGCCAGGCCCGCCAAGGTGCGTCTCGACGGCGAGAAAATCCTCATCGAGCCGGTATGACACCGGACCCCTCTTCTTTGCTCTCCAGTCTTTAAGGAACCGTGCAAACATGGCCAAAATAGTCGTCGTGACCTCCGGCAAGGGTGGCGTGGGCAAGACCACCACCAGCGCCAGCTTCGCATCGGGCCTCGCATTGCGCGGGCACAAGACCGCCGTCATCGATTTCGACGTGGGCCTGCGCAACCTGGACCTCATCATGGGCTGCGAGCGCCGCGTGGTCTACGACCTGATCAACGTCATCCAGGGAGAGGCCAACCTCAACCAGGCCCTGATCAAGGACAAGCAGTGCGACAACCTCTTCGTGCTGGCCGCCTCCCAGACGCGTGACAAGGATGCGCTGACGCAGGACGGCGTCAAGAAGATCCTGGACGACCTGGCGGGCATGGACTTCGAGTACATCATCTGCGATTCGCCGGCCGGCATCGAAAGCGGCGCCCTGATCGCCATGCACTTCGCCGACGAGGCCCTGGTCGTGACCAACCCGGAAGTCTCCTCGGTGCGCGACTCCGACCGCATCCTGGGCATGCTCAGCTCCAAGACCGCGCGCGCCATCGCGGGCGAGAGCGTCAAGGAACACCTGCTGATCACGCGCTACAACCCCAACCGCGTGCAGGACGGCCAGATGCTGTCGCTGGAGGACATCCAGGACATCCTGCGCATCGAGCTGATCGGCGTCGTGCCCGAATCCGAAACCGTGCTGCAGGCCTCCAACCAGGGCATTCCCGCCGTGCACATGCAGGGCTCGGACGTGGCCGAGGCCTACCAGGACGTGGTGGCACGCTTCCTGGGCGAGGAAAAGCCCATGCGCTTCACCGAAGCGCAAAAGCCCGGCTTCTTCAAACGCATGTTCGGGGGGAGGTAAGCGGCCATGTCCATGCTCTCTTTCCTGCTCGGAGAAAAGAAGAAGACGGCCTCGGTGGCCAAGGAGCGCCTGCAGATCATCCTCGCGCGCGAACGCGTGGGCGGCAATGGCGGCGGTCCCGACTACCTGCCTGCGCTGCAAAAGGAGCTGATGGCGGTGATCTCCAAGTACGTGGACATCGACGTCAACGACATCAAGGTGCACCTGGAGCGCCAGGAAAACCTGGAAGTGCTCGAAGTCAAGATCGAACTGCCCGACGCCTCGCGCTGAGCGCCGCCCGGCGCCGTGCTCAGCCCAGGCGCAGCGTGCAGCGCAACCCGCCCAGCGGGCTCGGCCCCATCTCCAGCGATCCACCATAGGTCTCGGCGATGTCGCGCACGATGGCCAGGCCCAGGCCGTGGCCCTGGGCCTGTTCGTCGAAGCGGACACCGCGTTCCATGGCCTGCGCGAGATGCTCCGGCGCCAGGCCTGGGCCGTCGTCATCGATCTGCAGCAGCGTCGTCGTGCCATCCTGGCATACGGTCAGCGTGACGCGGCTGCGTGCCCACTTGCCGGCGTTGTCCAGCAGGTTTCCCGCCATCTCCTCCAGGTCCGAGGCCGCACCGCGCCAGCGCAGCCCATGGCCGGGCAGCGGCGTGGAGGTCTGGATGGACCAGGACAGGCGCCGCTGGGCGTGGATCTGGCGCATGGCATCCAGCAGCCGGGCCAGCACCTCATCCAGCGCCACGCTGCCGGCGCTGCCGGCGCCGCTGGCGAAGCGCGCCAGATGGCGGTCGATGGTGTGGGACATGGCCTGTACCTGGTCACGCAGCCACGGGCCATCGACCTGATGGCCGCGTGCCTGGATGCCGAGCACGGCCAGCGGCTTCTTGAGCGCATGGCTCAGGTCGGCTGCCTGGTGGCGCGCGCGCTCCACGACCTGGGCATTGCGCTGCAGCACCTGGTCCACGGCCTCGGCAATCGGGTCCAGGTCGGGGCCGAAGTGCCGCCCCAGCTGCGTGCGTGTGCCGTCTTCCATGTCCTGCAGCGCCTGCTGCAGGCTGCGCAGCGGCTGCAATCCCAGGCGCACCAGCGCCACCGTGCACAGCAGCAGCGCGGCGACCAGGCCCAGCTCGGTGACCAGCAGGATGCGGTCGATTCGGCGCCATTCCTGGCGCGTACCGTCCAGCGGGCCGAAGACATGCAGCTGCACGCGCCGGCCCGCGACATCGAAGCTGCGGCGCAGGCCCAGCAGTTCGCGCCCCTGCGGCCCGCGCAGCGACAGCAGCGTCTCGCTGCCCTTGTTCCGGGGCCAGGGACGGGCGTCGTCCAGCTCCAGGCTGTCGTCCCAGACCGAGCGCGACTGCTGCAGCCGCCCGTCCTGCTCCAGTGTCCAGTACCAGCCCGAGAAAATGCGGCCGAACTCGCCGCGATTGAGCCGCGTGCCCTGTCCGGTCAGGGGCCCCGGGGACTGCAGTTCGGCCTGCAGCCGCTCGGCACGGTCCTGCAGGCCGGCCTTGAAGCTGCGCAGCACCGCATCGTGCAACTGCTCGCGCAGCAGCCAGCTGGCGGCCGTGCCGCAGGCCAGCGTGGCCACCAGGCTCAGTGCCAGCAGGCGCTCCGACAGGCCCCAGTGCCTAGGACGCATGGTCGCCGCTGGCCTGCTGCAGGCGAAAGCCCCGTCCGCGCTCGGTATGGATCAGGCCATGCGGGGACAGTTTGCGGCGGATGCGGCCGACCAGCACGTCCACGGTGTTGGAGTCCGGGTCCAGGTCGCGTGCGTAGACGTGCTCGCTGATGTCGGCGCGGCTGACGAGCTGTCCATGCCGGTTGGTCAGAAAGCTCAGGATGCGTTGCTCCTGCGCGGTCAGCGCAAGCGGCCGTCCTTCGAGCGTGAAGCGGTCTGCCATGGTGTCGTAGGCCAGCGGGCCTATCTGCACCAGGGGCCGGCTGCTGCCTGCTGCGCGCCGGTGCAGCACGCGCAGCCGCGTGACGACCTCCTCGTGCAGAAAGGGCTTGGTCAGGTAGTCGTCCGCGCCGGCCTGGAAGGCCGTGAGCTTGTCGCTCCAGCGGTTGCGGGCCGTGAGCACCAGCACGGGAAAGGAGCGGCCCTGCTCGCGCCAATGGCGCAGCACCGAGACGCCGTCCTGTCCTGGCAGCCCCAGGTCCAGCAAGGCGGCGTCATAGTGTTCGACGCTGCCCAGTTCCTGGGCGAGGCGGCCGTCCGCGCAGCACTCGGCCAGCATGCCGGCCTCCTGCAGGATGGCCTGCAGGCCTGCAGCAAGATCGGCGTCGTCTTCGACGATGAGCACCCGCATCAGCGCAGTCCGTCCTCTTCGATGGGCTGGCCGCTGTACGCATCCACATGCACTTCGATGCTGCGGCCGGCGCTCAGCTGCAACTCGACCTCGTAGTAGGCGCGCTGCCGGACGTCGATCTTGAGCTCGGCCTCTGTGGCACGGGCCTGGTACTTGCGCTCCAGCTCCTCAAGAATGCGCGGCAGCGGTTGCAGCGTGGCGGCCTGCTCCCGGCTCAGGACAGGCTCCACCAGGATGCGGCCCGTCTGGGCGTCGGCGCGCAGCAGCTGCTCACGGCCTTCGCGCGTGAGCAGCTGGATCTCGTAGTAGGGCCTGGGGCTGCGCGTTTCCTTCAGCTCGATCTGCAGCACGGTGCCGGGATGCAAGCGGGTGACGGCTGCCGCCACGGCGGACATGGGTATCAGCACGGCGGTGGTCGCGCCCGGCCGGGGGATGTCCTGTCCCGTGACTGCATCGATATAGATCTCCGTGCGCTGGCCATTGGCGAGCTTGATTTCGTACCAGCGCCGGCCGTCGGCGCCGCGCTCGAGTTCGATGTCGATGACGCGCCCTTTGTGGCGCTGCTGCACGTCCTGGAGGATTTCCGCCAAGGGCCGCAGGCGCTTCGATTGCACCTCGCGGCGCACGCTTTCATGCTCCGCTGGCGTGGTGGCAGAGGCGGGCGCCAGCGGCAGGGCCAGCAAGGCAGCAAGTGCGAGGCGGAGTTTCACGGCCACGCATCTTATGTGCACGTTCTTAAACAGTGCATGAACGCGCCATTCATGCGCGGTTTAGACGCCTTTGCCGACACTGCAGGCGGTTGCACCGATGGCCCCGCCGCGGTGCCTTTTCATCTGTTTCTTTCTGGCATCGAACACCATGCATTTTCTTCGCTTTTCCCGCTCCGCCCCGCCATTGCACCGGGCCCTGGGCGCTGGCGCGCTCTCGCTGTCCGTGCTGCTGGCCGCCTGCGGCGGCGGCGGGGCTGACAAGCCCGCCCCCACGCCGGTCACTCCCAGCGCCAGCTATGCGTCGGGCACCATTGACGGCTTCGGCTCCATCCTGGTCAATGGGGTGCGGTATGACGAGCGCCAGGCCCGGATCACCGATGGCGATGGCTTCCTGCTGGCCAGCGATGCGCTCAAGCTGGGCATGGCGGTCCATGTCACGGCCGACCCCGTGACCACCGGCAGCGACGGTGTGGCGCGCGCCATGGCCCGCCAGATTCTTGTGCGCAGCGATCTGGAAGGTCCGTTGAGCGCGGTCGTGGGCGACCGGCTGACCGTACTGGGCCAGACCGTGATCGTCGATGCGGCCACGGTGTTCGAGGACGGCCGCGCGGCGGCGCTGCAGGTCGGCCGTGTGCTGGAAGTCCACGGCCTGCGCGATGCGCAGGGCCGCATTCTTGCCAGCCGCATCGAGATCGAGGATGACGCCGACGAGCCCTGGCGCCTGCGCGCGCCTGTGGATGCCGTTGACATGTCGCGCCGCACCCTGCGCATCGGCGAGGCCGTCGTCAACTGGAGCGGCGTGCAGGTTGCCGCCGCGCTGGCTGCCGGCGACGTGGTCAGCCTGCGCCTGGCGCGCCAGCCCGATGCCGCCGGCCTGTGGGTGGCCACCGCACTGTCGGTGCAGCGTCCCACGCTGCCCGAACAGGCGGGCGTGGAGGCCGACGTCACCGGCCATATCACCCGCATGGACTCGCCGACCCGCTTCGTCGTGGACGGCCTGAGCGTGGACGCGGGCAGCGCCACACGCCTGCCCGCAGGCCTTGCCGCGGGCGACCTGGTCGAGGTCGAGGGTATGTTCCAGGATGGGGTGCTTCGCGCCTCCGAGGTCGAGCGCAAGCTGCGGCTGGACAGTGACGATGGCTTCGAGATCGAGGGTCGCATCACCGCTGTCGACAGCCTGGCCGGCATCTTCGAGCTGCGCGGCGTGCGCGTGGACTATCGCAATGCGCGCTTCGAGGATGGCAGCGCTGCCCAAATTGCCGTGGGGCGTGTGGTCGAGGTCAAGGGCCGGCTCTCGGTCGATGGCGCGATGGTGGTGGCCACCGAGGTCGAGTTCGACTAAGGCCTGTACACACTAGTGTGGTTCGCGTTCGCCGCAGGCCGCATCGCCTCGCTCTGCGCACGCGCGGCGGCGGGGCGCACCCACAGCAGGTAGGCGGCGCCCAGCAGCACGATCCACAGGCCGCCCACGACCAGGGCTGCCCGGGTGTGGGGGAAGTAGCCGAGCACGCCCAGCACCAGCAGCATGAAGCCGATGGCCGCCAGCGGCGCGGCGGGCCACAGCGGGACCGGGAACTTCAGCGCGGCCACCTGCTGCGGGCTCATGCGGCGGCGCGCCGCGAACTGCGACAGCAGGATCATCAGCCAGACCCAGACCGTGGCGAAGGTGGCGATGGAGGCGATCAGCAGGAACACGTCCTCGGGGATCAGGTAGTTCAGCACCACGCCGGCCAGCAGCGCCACGGCCATCACCACCACGGTCATCCAGGGCACGCCATGGCGCGAGACGCGGCCGAAGCCGGCGGGGGCCTGGCCCTGGTGCGCCATGCCGTACAGCATGCGGCCGGCGCCGAAGATGTCGCTGTTGATGGCCGACACGGCCGCCGAGATCACCACGATGTTGAGAATGGTGGCGGCCGAGGAAATGCCCAGGCCGCTGAAGATCTGCACGAAGGGGCTGCCCTGGCTGCCGATCTGCGGCCAGGGGAAGATGCTCATCAGCACGAACAGCGTGAGCACGTAGAACAGCAGGATGCGCAGCGGCACGGCGTTGATGGCGCGCGGGATCACGCGCGCCGGGTCCTTGGCCTCGCCGGCCGAGATGCCGATGATCTCGATGCCCCCGAAGGCGAACACCACCACCGCCAGCGAGGCGATCAGCCCCGAGACGCCATGGGGCATGAAGCCGCCGTGCACCCACAGGTTCTGCACGCCGGTGGGCGCCTGGTCGGCTGCCATGCCGAAGCCGAACACCATGATGCCCAGGCCGCCGCCGATCATGGCGATGATGGCCGCCACCTTGAGCAGGGACAGCCAGAACTCCATCTCGCCGAACACCTTGACCGAGCACAGGTTGAGCGCGCCGATGAAGCAGACGATGGACAGCACCCAGATCCAGCGCGGCACCTCGGGAAACCAGAAGCCCATGTAGATGCCGAAGGCCGTCACGTCGGCCAGGCAGACGATGACCATCTCGAAGGTATAGGTCCAGCCCGTGACGAAGCCGGCGAACGGCCCCAGGTAATCGCTGGCGTACTGGCCGAAGGAGCCTGGCACGGGGTTGTGCACGGCCATCTCGCCCAGCGCGCGCATCACCATGTAGACCGCCGCGCCCGCCAGCAGGTAGGCGATCAGCACCGAGGGCCCCGCCTGCTGTATGGCCTTGGCCGAGCCGTAGAACAGCCCCGTGCCTATGGCCGAGCCCAGTGCCATGAAGCGGATATGGCGGGCCGACAGCCCTCGGTGCAGGCTGCCTGCAGATGGTGAACTCATGTGCTGTCTCCCCCCGTCATTGGTGAAATGGCTGCCGCATCCAAAGGCTTCATCAGCCTGCGGATGGGTCTGCGATCAGATGTATAAGCCTGTATATACAATATGCGCAGACACCAATTTCCCGGACCGGGGATTACCCGGAGGCGGGAAGGAACGGGAATGGGGGAGTCGCCGAAAGAGGCGACGAGAGTGCTGCTGCGGGCCCGGGCTCAGCCCAGGCCGCCCGTGTGCATGCGGCCTGCGTGGTAGAGCAGGGGCGTGTGGCCGGCCTGGTGGCTGCACTGCTCGACCTCGCCGATGAAGATCACATGGTCGCCTTCTTCATGGCGATGGCGGTTGCGGCACTCGAAGACGGTGGTGGCTTCGGACAGCAGCGGCACGCCCTGGGCCGAACTGCGCCAGGCGGTGTTGGCGAAGCGGTCCACGCCCTTGCGCGCGAACAGCTCGGCCAGGGGCTTTTGCGAGGCCGACAGCACGTGGATGGCGTAGTGCGAGCAATGCTGGAACACGGGCAGCGAGGCCGCCGACAGCGCCATGCTCCACAGCACCAGCGGCGGCGTGAGCGAGACGGAGTTGAACGAGCTCACGGTGACGCCCACCGGATGGCCCTGCGGGCTGCGTGCGGTGACGATGGTCACGCCCGTGGCGAACTGGCCCAGCGCGTCGCGGAACTCGCGCGACGAGAACGGGGACTGTGGAGGCAGGGCGGCCATGGCGGCGGAAGGCAGTGCGGAATTCACGGGTGCAAGAACCAGGCGGCAGCAAGGCCGCAGCAGGGCTGCAGCGTTTGGGACGGGCGCCCGGAGCCGGGCAGCAACCTTGCATTATGGGTGCGGATGCCGGCAGAAGCGGCCGATGGGGCCTCTGCCAGGGAGGTCTTTGCCCTGTGTGCCCGGCGCCGGCTCACAGCGCCATGCTCATCTGGGCGGGCGCGGCGTTCTCGTTCAGCCAGGCCTTCATGCGGGCCCGCGTGCAGCGCTGCAGCTGCATCAGCAGGGCATGCTCGGGCCAAGCCAGCGCATGGCGCCGGCATAGGTCCTGCTGCATGCGCGCCAGCAGGGCGGCGGCCATCTCGGCATCGGCCAGCGCCCGGTGGGCACGCTCGGCCACGGGCAGGCCCAGGTGGGCGGTGAGCCGGCTCAGGCTGTGGCTGGGCGCCTCCGGGTAGATGCGGCGCGACAGCAGCACGGTGCATGCAAAGGGCTGGGGCGCGGCCTCGCCGGCCAGGGCCAGTTCGGACTGCCAGAACTTGCTGTCGAAGGCCGCGTTGTGCGCCACCATGGGGGCGCTGCCCACGAAGCGCGCGGCATCGCGCATCACGTCCTCGGCGGGCGGCGCGGCGGCGACCATGGCATTGGTGATGCCCGTCAGCCGCGTGATGAAGGGCGGTATCCAGGCGCCCGTGCGCATCAGGCTCTGGAAGCGGTCCACGACCTGGCCGCCCTCGATCAGCACGATGGCGACCTCGGTGGCACGCGCGCCCTGGGCGGGCGCCATGCCCGTGGTTTCAAAGTCGATGACGGCAATCGGCTGCGGCATGGGGCGATTGTGCCCGGCAGTGCCCGACCGGCGTGCCGGGGCGGCTATTCCTCGGCCTGGCTGCCGTCGGCCGCGCCCAGGCGCTGCACGACCTGGTCGAGCAGGGCGTAGAGCTGCTCGATCTCTTCATGGCCCACCAGGCGCTCGATCTCGGCATAGGTCTCGGAGGAATGCGGCGCGATCTCGGCCACGATGGCGTGGCCGGCCGCCGTGAGCTCGAACTCGGCGCCGCGCATGTCGCTGGCGTGGCGCGAGCGCTCCACCAGCTGCCGGCCTTCCAGCGTCTTGAGCAGGCGCGAAAGGCTTGGCATGCTGATGTAGGTGGCCTGCGACAGCTCCATGGGCCGCAGCCTGTGCGTGACCGCCGCCATGGCGCGCAGCACGCGCCACTGCTGTTCGGTCAGGCCATGGGCGCGCAGCATGGGCCGAAAGCGCACCATGACCGATTCGCGGGCGCGCAGCAGCGCCATGGGCAGGGAGCGCGAGAAGGCGCGCAGCGGCTCGGGGGCAAAAGAGGGCGTGGTCTGGGGCATGTTCGGCAGCATCTGTCGGCTGGATTCTATGCAGCCGCCGCTCCCTCCCCGGAGCGGCGTTGCGGGCGCCTTGTCAGGCCGGGGCCTCAATAGGTCTGGCTTTTCGGCGCGGGGGCCGCTGCCTGCTTGAAGCGCGCAGCCAGGGCGCTGGTGGCCTGCACCAGCACGCTGGTGTCCAGGCCCACGGCCGTGAAGGTGCAGCCCAGCTCCAGGTACTTGCGCGCCAGGGCCTCGTTGGGCGTGAGGATGCCGGGCGCCTTGCCGGCGCGGCGTATGCGCGCGATGGCGTCGGCAATCGCCTCCTGCACCTCGGGATGGCCGGGGTTGCCGATGTGGCCCATGGAGGCCGACAGGTCGGCCGGGCCGATGAAGACGCCGTCCACGCCCTCGGTGGCGGCAATGGCGTCCAGGTGGGCCAGCGCCTGGCGCGTTTCCACCTGCACCAGCACGCAGACCTGGGCGTTGGCTTCATGGGCGTAGTTGGCACGCCGGCCCCAGGCCGAGGCGCGTGCGCCGCCCATGCCGCGGATGCCGCCCTGGCCGTCGGCCTGCGGATAGCGCGCGGCACGCACGATGCGCGCGGCCTGCTCGGCCGTGTCCACCATGGGCACGAGCAGGGTCTGCACGCCGATGTCCAGGTACTGCTTGATCAGCATCTCGCCGACCTCGCCGTGTCCCATGGGCACGCGGGCAATGGCATGGCTGTCGAGATAGGCCGCGATGGCCTGCAACTGCGCCAGCAGGGTGCGCGTGTCGTTGGGCGAATGCTCGCCGTCGATCAGGAGCCAGTCGAAGCCGGCGCCCGCGCAGATTTCCGCCGAATAGGCGTCGGCCAGGCCCAGCCACAGGCCGATCTGGGGTTGGTCGGCCGCAATGGCGGCCTTGAAGCGGTTCACAGGTGTCTGCATGGTGTGATTGTCCGGCCTCAGTGGCCCATGCACAGGTACTTGGTGCTCAGGTATTCCTCTATGCCGGCGGCGCCGCCCTCGCGGCCCATGCCCGACTGCTTGACGCCGCCAAACGGCGCCACGGCCGTGCTGATGATGCCGCTGTTGATGCCCACCATGCCGTACTCCAGCGCCTCGCCCACGCGCCACACGCGGCCCACGTCGCGGGCGTAGAAGTAGGCGGCCAGGCCGTACTCGGTGTCGTTGGCCATGCGGATGGCCTCTTCCTCGGTCTTGAAGCGGAACACGGGCGCCACGGGGCCGAAGACCTCTTCCCTGGCGATGCGCATGCGGTCCGTGGCGTTGGCCAGGATGGTGGGCTCGTAGAAGGTGCCGCCAAGCGCATGGCGCTTGCCGCCCAGCACGACCTCGGCGCCGTTCTTCATGGCATCGGCCACCAGCTCCTCGACCTTGTCCACGGCGGCCTGGTCGATCAGCGGGCCCTGGCCCACGCCGGCCTCCAGCCCGTTGCCCACCTTGAGGGCCTGCACGGCGACCTTGAGCCTGGCCATGAAGGCGTCGTACACGCCGTCCTGCACCAGCAGGCGGTTGGCGCACACGCAGGTCTGGCCGGTGTTGCGGTACTTGGAGGCCATGGCGCCCTCGACGGCGGCATCCAGGTCCGCGTCGTCGAAGACGATGAAGGGCGCGTTGCCGCCCAGCTCCAGCGACATCTTCTTGAGCGTGGGCGCGCATTGCTCGGCCAGCACGCGGCCCACTTCGGTGGAGCCCGTGAAGGTCAGCTTGCGCACGGCCATGCTGGCCGTGAGCACGCCGCCGATGGCGCGCGAGGAGCCCGTGATCACGCTGAACACGCCCTCGGGAATGCCGGCGCGCTGGGCCAGCTCGGCCATGGCCAGGGCCGACAGCGGTGTCTGCTGCGCGGGCTTGACGATGATGGTGCAGCCCGCCGCCAGGGCGGGCGCGACCTTGCGCGTGATCATGGCGGCCGGGAAGTTCCAGGGCGTGATCGCGGCGCAGACGCCCACGGGCTCCTTGGTCACGATGATGCGCTTGTCGGCCCAGGGCGCGGGCACGGTGGAGCCGTAGATGCGGCGCGCTTCCTCGGCAAACCACTGCACGTAGGAGGCCGCATAGGCGATCTCGCCGCGCGACTCGGCCAGGGGCTTGCCCTGCTCGCTGGTCATGATCAGGGCCAGGTCCTCCTGGTTCTCCATCATCAGCTCGAACCAGCGATGCAGCAGGCGCGCGCGGGCCTCGGCGGTCTGCTGCTTCCAGAGGGCGAAGGCGCGCTCGGCGGCGGCGATGGCGCGCTGCGTCTCGGCCTCGCCCATGCGGGGCACATGGCCCACGGATTCGCCCGTGGCGGGGTTGTGGACGTCGATGCGGCTGCCATCGTCGGCGGCCAGCCATTGGCCGTCGATCAGGCAGAGGTTCTTGAGCAGGCTGGGGTCGCGCAGTGCAAGCGGCATGGGAAATCTCCAATAAGGGCGGGGCAGGCGTCGGGACGACGGCGCCTAGACAAAACGGAATTGCAGGCGGCCCAGCGGGCCGTAGTCGGCATCGAACAGGTCGCCAGGCTTGGCGGCCACGGGGCGCGTGAACGAGCCCGCCAGCACGGTCTGGCCGGCCTCCAGGGCTTCGCCCCAGGGCGAGAGCTTGTTGGCCAGCCAGGCTACGCCGATGGCGGGATGGCCCTGCACGCCGGCAGCCAGGCCGGTCTCCTCGACCACCCCGTTCTGGCGCAGTATGGCGCCGCACCAAGGCAGGTCAAGCACCCCGGGAACAGCCTGCCCGGCGCCGACCACGATGCCCGCATTGGCCGCGTTGTCGCTGATGGTGTCGTAGACCTTGCGCATGGCCTTGGTGTGGCGGTCGAACTGCTCGATGCGCGCGTCGATGATCTCGATGGCCGGCGTCACGTGGTCGGTGGCGTCCAGCACGTCCTGCAGCGTGATCTCCTTGCCGCCGGGCAGGCACGGTCCGCGCAGCGGCGCCTTGAGCACGAAGGCCAGCTCCACCTCCACGCGCGGCGCGATGAAGCGCGCGGCCGGGATGTCCAGCACCTGACCCGGCGTGCACCGGTAGAGCATGCTGTCGAGCAGGGTGCCGTAGTCGGGCTCGTCGATCTGGCTCGATATCTGCATGGCGCGCGAGGTCAGGCCGATCTTGTGGCCGATCACCTTGCGGCCCGCCGCGATCTGCAGGCGCACCCATTCGCGCGAGACGCGGTAGCCATCCTCCACGGTCATGCCGGGAAAGCGCTTGGAGAAATGCTCGACCTGAACGCGCGTCTTCTCGCTGCGGTCGAGCTCCTGGGCCAGTTGGGTCAACAGTTCTTGGGAAAACATTTCAAGGCCTGGAAAAGAGGGGATGAAGGGTGCTGTGCTTGCCGTCGTAGACCTGGCCCGGGCTTTCATCGACCTGCACGGTCAGGCCCAGGTGGCGCTGCGCGAACAGCGGCTGCAGATGGCGGCGCGCGCAGGCCAGCAGGGCGTCGCCGGCCTGCTGCTGCACGGCGGCCGAGCGGCCCCTGCCCATGCGCAGGTTGATGTAGATGAAGCCGTAGTCGCCATCGCCGCCCGCTGCGCGGCCCGCGGCCCCGCCATCGGCCACGGCGCTGTGCGGCGCGGGGTAGGCCAGCACGCGCGTGCCGCCCGTGGGAAAGACCTGGGCGCCGTCTTCGGCACGCACGGTGAGCATGGTGTCGGCCAGGGCGCGGCACAGCTGCGTCATGTCGGTGTGCGCGTCAAGGCTGGCCGTGTAGAGGATGACCACGTGCGGCATTCAGGCCACCTCCATGGTGGCGGCCGTGCAGCTCACGGCGAAGATGGGAATGGGCTGGCAGTACAGCACCTGACCCGCGCCGCGCGCGGCAGCGGCCACGGCGATGAAGCTGCGGATCTCGAAGCCGCCCTGGCCGCCGTCGCGGTAGGTCTCGGCGTCGGTGTACGACAGCAGCGCGTCCCGGTCGTTGCGGCACCAGCGGTCCATGAACTGCTGGTCCCACTCCCAGTTGACCTTGCCCGAGTCGGGCGTGGCCGGCCAGTGCGAGATTCCGCCCGTGCCCACGATGGCGATGCGCTCGGGCGCCTTGTCGCAGGCGCGGCGCAGGGCCTCGCCAAAGGCCCAGGCGCGGTGCAGCGGCGTCAGCGGCGGGCCCTGGCAGTTGATGTTGACCGGGATGATGTCCTTGTCATAGGCCGGCGTCAGAAAGTGCAGCGGGACCATGATGCCGTGGTCGAACTTCCACTCCTCGGCAAAGGCCACGTCCACGGTCTGCATGACCTCGGTGATCAGGCGCCGCGACAGCTCGGCATTGCCGGGAATGCGGTGGCGCTCTATGCCCAGCCAGGCCGGGTCCTCGATGGGTCCTTCGTAGTGGTCGGCCATGCCGATGGCATAGGCCGGCATGTTGTTCATGAAGAAGTTGGCGAAGTGCTCGGCCGCGATGACGATCACGGCATCGGGCCGCGCCGCCTCCAGCCGTGCGCCCATGTCGCGGAAGGCGGCATGGAAGGCATCCTTGGTGGCCGCATCGGCCAGGTGTGCGCGGCCCGTGATGCCGGGCGCATGGCTGCAAACGCCTGCAAATACCAGACTCATCTCAAACTCCTGCGATCTTTTCGTTGGTGGCTGTCGTCATCGCGTAGACGCCCGCGCGCACCGGTCCGTGCTTTTGCACGCCATCGCGCATGGCCTGCAGGTAGTCGGCCCAGGGCATGCCCAGCAGCGGCGCGAAGTGCATCAGCAGCTGGCCGTTGCAGCCCAGCACGTAGAGCTTGCCGATGTCGCCGTGGAACATGGCTTCGTACTCCTCGGGCTCCAGCGCGTACTCGGCCAGCAGCGCCGCGCGGTCCTCGGCAAAGCGCCGCTGCACCTCGGGCTCGCGGTTGAGCTGGAACAGGAATTTCTGCATGGTGTACAGGCTCATGGCGGCTCCCGGTGTCGGCCTCAGCCCAGCGTGATGTTGGCGCGGCGGATGATGGCTTCGTACTTGGCGATTTCGCTGGTGACAAAGGCCGCGAACTGCTGCGCCGTGCCGGCCTGCGAGACGATGCCGCCGCGCGCGAAGGCGTCCACCACGGCGGGCTCGGCCAGGGCTTTGACCACGGCCGCGTTGATGCGCTGCACCAGTGCATCGGGCGTGGCGCCGGGTGCCAGCAGACCCTGCCAGGAGTTGGATTCCAGCGCCACGCCCTGCTCGGCCAGCGTGGGCACCTGGGGAGCGAACTGCGAGCGCTGGCGCGTGGCCATGCCCAGGGCCACCAGCTTGCCGCTTTGCACATGGCCGCGGAACTCGGGCCAGTTGCCGAACATCACGTCCACCTGGCCGCCCAGCAGGTCGGCCAGCGCCGGGCCCTGGCCCTTGTAGGGGATGTGGACCATCTCGATGCCCATCTCCTGGCACAGCAGCGCGCCCGACAGATGGGCCGAGGTGCCGTTGCCGAACGAGGCATAGCTGAGCTCGCCGGGCCTGGCCTTGGCGCGGCTGCGCAGATCGGCCAGCGTCTTCAGGCCGCTGCCCGGGTGGGTGGCCAGCACATGCTCGGACAGGCCCATCAGCGCCACGGGCTTGAGGTCGCGCGTGGTGTCGTAGGGCAGGTTCTTCACCAGCGTCTTGTTGGCCGTGAAGCTGTTGGCCACGCACACCAGGGTGTAGCCGTCGGCCGGCTGCTTGGACACATAGTCCACGCCGATCACCGTGCCCGCGCCGGGCTTGTTCTCCACGATGACGGGGTGGCCCATGCCAGGCTGGCCCAGGGACTTGCCCAGCTCAGTGCCCACCAGGCGCGCCACCAGGTCGGTGGTGCCGCCCGGCGTGAAGGGCACGATGATGCGCAGCGGCTTTGCGGGCCAGGTGCCGGCCGGGCTACCGGGCTGGGCCCGGGAAAGGCCCGGGAGCATCAGCGCTGCGGCCGTGGTGGCTGCGGTGGATTGCAGGAAATGGCGGCGTTGCATGTCTTGTCTCCTCGGTTCTCTTTGTCGTTGTCGTTGGTCGCCCGTTCAGACGCCCCAGTGCGGAATATGGTGCGAGCCCAGCGAGACGGCCACGTTCTTGGGCTCGCAAAAGACTTCATAGCTCCAGCTGCCGCCCTCGCGGCCCGTGCCCGAGGCCTTGGTGCCGCCGAAGGGCTGGCGCAGGTCGCGCACGTTCTGGCTGTTGACGAAGCACATGCCGGCCTCGATGGCGGCGGCCACGCGGTGGGCGCGGCCCACGCTCTCGGTCCAGACGTAGCTGGACAGGCCGTACTGGATGTCGTTGGCCAGGCGCACGGCCTCAGCCTCGTCGCTGAAGGGGATGATGCAGGCCACGGGGCCGAAGATCTCGTCCTGGGCGATCTGCATGCGGTTGTCCACGTCGGCAAACACCGTGGGCAACACGTAGTTGCCCTTGCGCACGCGCTCGGGCAGCACGGGCGCATCGAGCCCGCCGCACAGCATGCTGGCGCCTTCCTTCTGGCCCAGTTCGATGTAGTGGCGCACCTTGGCCAGGTGGCTGGCGCTGATCATGGGGCCGACGATGGTGGACTCGTCCAGCGGGTCGCCCACGGTGATCCTCCTGGCGCGCTCCACGAAGCGGTCCACGAACTTCGCGTAGATGCCCTTTTGCACCAGGATGCGGCTGCCGGCCGTGCAGCGCTCGCCGTTGTTGGAGAAGATCATGAACACGGCCGCGTCCAGCGCGCGCTCGAAGTCGGCGTCGTCAAAGATCACGAAGGGGCTCTTGCCGCCCAGCTCCATGCTGAATTTCTTGAGGCCGGCGGCCTGCACGATGCGGTTGCCGGTCTGGGTCGAGCCCGTGAACGAGACGGCGCGCACATCGCGGTGGCGCACCAGGGGCTCGCCCGCGTCCTTGCCGTAGCCGTGCACCAGGTTGAGCACGCCGGGCGGAATGCCGGCCTCCAGCGCCAGCTCGCCCAGGCGCGCGGCCGTCATGGGCGACAGCTCGCTCATCTTGAGCACGGCCGTGTTGCCGAAGGCCAGGCAGGGCGCCACCTTCCAGGTGGCCGTCATGAAGGGCACGTTCCAGGGCGAGATCAGCGCGCACACGCCCACGGGGTGGAACAGGGTGTAGTTCAGGTGCGTGGGCGTGGGATAGGTATGGCCGTCCACGCGCGTGCACATCTCGGCAAAGTAGTAGAAGTTGTCGGCCGCGCGCGGCACCAGCTGCTTGCCGGTCTGGGCGATGACCTGGCCGCAGTCGTTGGTCTCGGTCTGCGCGATCTCGGGCACATGGCGGGCGATCAGGTCGCCCAGCTTGCGCACGAGCTTGGCGCGTTCGGTGGCAGGCGTGTTGGCCCATTTCGGGAAGGCGTTCTTCGCGGCGGCGACGGCGGCCTGCACCTCGGCCTCGCCGCCAGCGGCAACCTCGGCCAGCACCTCCTGGGTGGCGGGGTTGACGGTCTCGAAGTAGTCCTTGCCGGCGACGGCCTTGCCGTCGATCAGGTGGTCAATGCGCATGGGGATTCCTTGGCGTGTGCGGTGGGTTCAGGAGGCAGCCGGCGCGTCGCCGACGATGGTGTTGACCAGGCGGCCCAGGCCTTCGATCTCGGTGACGATCTCGTCGCCCACGCGGGAGTCGGCCACGCCGTCGGGCGTGCCCGTGAGGATGAGATCGCCGGGGTTCAGCGTCATGAAGCCCGACAGGTGGGCGATCAGCGAGGGGATGTCATGCACCATGTCGCGCGTGCTGCCGTCCTGCTTGAGCTCGCCGTTGACCCAGCTGCGCAGGCGCATGTTCATGGGGTCGGGCACATCGGCCGCATCGACGAACCACGGGCCCACGGGCGTGGCGCCGTCGCGGTTCTTCACGCGCAGGTTGGGCCGGTAGAAGTTCTCCAGGTAGTCGCGTATGGCGTAGTCGTTGGCCGTGCAGTAGCCGGCGACCACGCTGTAGGCGTCTTCGCGGCGCACGTTGCGGCAGGTCTTGCCTATGACCACGCCCAGCTCGCACTCGAAGTGCATGTAGGCCACGTCGGCTGGGCGGTACGTGCGGCCGCGGTGGCCGTTCAGTGTGTTCGGTCCCTTGAGGAAGACCAGCGGCTCCTCGGGCGCCTTGTTGAAGGCGATTTCCTTGGCATGGTCCGCATAGTTCAGGCCCAGCGCGAAGACGGTGCCGAACTGCAGCGGCGGCAGCCACTGCACGGCGGTCTCCGCCACCAGGCGGCCATCGGGCAACTGCACCTGTCCGTGCGGGCCTTCGGTGACCTGCAGGGTCTGTCCTTCGAAGATGACGCGTCCGTGCTTCATGCTGCTGCTCCCTGTTCTGCCACCACCGAATGCGTGAGCCGGCCCAGGCCGGGCACCTCGATGACCACGCGGTCCCCGGGCCGCGCCAGCGGCGCGCCCTCGCCCGGGCCCAGCAGCAGCACGTCGCCGGGCGACAGCGTCATGAATTCGGTCACGCCGGCCAGCAGCCTTGCGGGCGAGCGCACCAGATCGGAAAAACCGCGCTGCCAGACCTGTTCACCATTGATGGACACCGTGAGCGTGGCCGCCTGTGCGTCAAAGCCTGTGCCGCGAACGAGGGTGCCCAGCGGGCAGAAACCGTCGCGACAGCGCTGGCGGATGGCGGGGCGGTAGTAGTTCTCGTGCGGCAGCGTGAGGTCGCTGGCGATCAGCCAGCCGGCCACATGGTCCATAGCCGTTGCTTCGCTGGCGCGCGTGGCGCTGCGGCCGATCACCAGGCCGATGCTGGCATCGACGCGGACCTCGCCGGGATCGGCCGGCACGGCCACCGATGCGCCGTCGCGTGCCCAGGTGTTGCGTGGCTTGAGGTAGAGCACGGGGGCGCGCGGAGCGGCCTTGTAGGGCGCGCTGTCGAACTGCGGCGACAGGCGCTGCACGGTGGCCTGCTGGTTGAGCAGCGTGCCGTAGACCGTGCCCAGCGCAAGGCCGTCATCCAGGAGAAAGGGCTGAATCTGCATGGTGTGGATTTAGTTAACGTGGTAATTATTGTTTTTGCAACAAGCCCCGTCAACACGGTGGATTCAGGGTTTTCCCAGGCCGCTGCAAAAAGCCCCTGCGCGGCGAACCGTGCAGGGGCTTGAAGGGGGTACCGGGTGCGGCCAGGTGCGGCCGGTGCAGAAGGCGCGGGGGCGTCAGCCGCGGCGGCGGCGCAGTGTGGCGATGCCGCCCAGGGCCAGCGCCAGCAGCGCCTGGGCCAGTGTGGACAGGCCGGGCACGGGGGTGGCCGTGGCGCCGGGCGGCAGGGCCGCAGGCGCGGCCACCGCCACGGGGTCCACGATGACGCCGTTGGCGGCCAGGTCGCTGTCGCCCGTCTGCCCGTCGGTGATGTCGAAGCTCACCGAGCGGCGGTCGGGTGCGAAGCGGTAGGCCGAGGCGCTCAGCTCATACCAGTGCGCTGTGGGCGTGGCGGCCGTGGGGCCGTACTTCCAGAGCGTGGCCTGGGCGGGTGCGGCTTCAGGCAGGTCCATGCGGATGGTGGCCATGGAGCCCGGCGTGCCGCCCATGAGCACGAAGCTCAGGCTGCCGTAGGGCAGGCGCAGGTTGCCCGGCAGCGGGCTTTGCGAGGGCGCGGGCTGAAAGCCTGCCGAGTTCGAGGCGAACTGCCACTGGTCCGCACCCACGTTGCCCGTGCCGTTGCTGACGCCCGCCGTGTTGCTGCCCGTGCCGATCTGCGTGCCGATGGGCACGGGCTTGCTCAGGGCCAGCACAGCCGGCGCGCTGGCCGTGCCCGAGGCCGGCAGGTTGACCGCATGCACGCGGTAGCTCACGGCAGGGTCCAGGCCGGTGAAGGACAGCGTGGCAGCGGTATTGGCCGCGGTGCTGACCGTGTTGCTGGCAGGGGCCGGCAGGCCGGCGGCATCCAGGCCGGCCATGACCTGTTCCCAGCTGGGGACGGGCGCATTGGCGGGCAGGGCCACGGCGCGCAGGCTGCCGCCCACGCTGGGCGTGGCCTGGACCGCGGCCGATGTCTGGTCCACGGCCTGGGCGGACAGGGCCACGGTGGACAGCGCCGGCACCGCCAGGCTGTCCAGGCGCGCCTTTTTCCAGGCGGCATAGGGCAGGTCCTTGGCCACGGTGCCATCGCCGTAGAAATCGGCATCGCCGCAGTCGCTGATGATGTCCACGCTGCCGCCTGCGTCCAGGCTGGCCGGCATGGCGCCTATGCCTTCGGCCGAGCAGGCGGTATTGGGCACGGTGATGGCTGCCAGGTCGGCAGCGCGCGGGCGCAGGTTCAGGGCCAGGCCAGCGCCGTTCACGCGGCCATCCCAGGAGTAGAGCTGGAAGTTGCGCGGCGCGGTGCCCGTGGCGCTGGCCGAGGGAGCGGCAATGATCAGGTACTCGCCGGCCGCGTTCTTGCGGATTTCGCGGATGCCGCGGCCGCCCAGGTCCAGGCGGATCGGCTGGCCCATGGTCGCGCTGCCCTTGCTGCCGCCATCGGCCGCAGGCAGGGCCGCGAAGTTGGTCACGGGCACGATCAGCGCATGCGTGCGGCCCGTGGCGTCGTCGGCCGTGACGGCGGGCGCGCCCGGCGCCAGCACCAGCGGCGCGCGAAAGCCCAGCCAGGCGGCGCCGTCGTCGGGGCTGGTGGACATGCCTTCGATGGAAAAGCCGCTCATCGTCTCGGCCTCGGGCGCCTTGGTGGCGCCGCCGTCCGAGCTGGCCACCAGGCCCAGGTAGTTGGCGGCAAGGCCGTCATGCGCGGCCGCGTCCCAGCTGCGCAGGTCCTCGCGCAGCCAGCGGTAGTAGCCACTGGCGGTCAGCGCCGTGGAGGCGCCGGAGCCGGTCACATCCATCGCCGCCAGGCGCCAGCGGTCGGTGCGCGACTTGCCGCTCTTGTTGTTGGAGTGCGAGCCCGCCACGTACACGCGGCTGCCCAGTGCAAAGCTGGCCTCGATGTCCATTTCCTCGTCGCTCTTGCAGCTGTCCAGGCCCGTGAGGCCGGGGGCGGTGCAGGCGGCGGCATCGGCCAGGCCCAGGGCGGTCCTGTCCAGCATCAGCGGCTTGATGGGCAGCCCGCCGGCCGGGCCATAGGCCGAGAAGGAGTTGCCGGCCGGCAGCGCATTGCCCGAGGCATCCTGGGCGGGCGCCTCGTCGTCGCCCACCAGCATGGTGGCGGCATCGATGACGATGGCCGTCGATGCGTCCGAGCGCCCGGCCAGCCAGCGCGGGCTGGTGTTGGCTGCGGTGTTGGCCGAGGCCGCGTACTTGATGGTGCGGCTGACGGAGGCGCCGCCCGCGTTGGTCAGCGTGACGGTGATGTCGGCATAGCCCACGCCGGTGGGCGTGATCTTGAGCACGGCGTTGCCACCGCTTTGCGTCGCCACCAGGCCGTTGGCGGCGACCACGGCGAGATTGCTGGACGTGGCGCTGACCGTGGCGGCCGGATCGCTGACGGTGAAGGACAGGCCCGTGCCCGCGAGGACATCGCTGGCATCGCCGACCACGCCCGAATAGGCGGTCAGCGCGGGCAGGGAGGTCGTCGGGGGCGGGCTGGTGGTGACGGGCGCGGAAACGCTGGCTACCCCGCCGCCCAGGCTGTTCACCGCACGCACGCGCACCTGGTGGCTGCCGGCCGCCAGGCCGTCCACGGTCTGGCTGGTGCCGAACACCGCCAGGCTGTGCGACACGGTGGCGAAGCCGTCACTGGACAGTTCGACCAGGTAGTAGGACGCGCCGCTCACGCTGGCCCACTGCGCCTGCACGCTGTTGCCCGAGGCGCTGGCATTCACGCTCGCAGGGGCTGCGGGCACGGTAGCCGGCGGGGACACTTCGGGTGCCCAGGCCAGGCCGTACAGCACGCCGTCGATGCCCGATGCCAGCGGCTGCGGCGTGCCCGCCAGCGTGCTGGTGCGGCCCGAGGCATCGAACAGGCGATACAACTGCCCGTCGGAGCCGGTGGCCAGCAGCATGACCGCGCCCTGGCCCAGATGCACGGCTGCTAGACCATGGGCGCCTGCCAGCGGCGCCGAGCCCCGGGCCACCCAGGTGCCCGCTTCCAGCGTGTACTTGCGCACCGTGCCGGTGCCATCGTTGTTGGCGGCCACGTAGAGCGTGTCTGCGCCCGGCGTGCCATCGAGATCGAGGAAGGCCAGGCCGCGCAGGTTGTTGCCCGCCAGGCCCGGCAGCGCGCTGACTGCGGGCGTGCCTGTCGTGGGCAGCCCGGCTCCGATCCTGTTGAGCGTGTCGCCGCTGGCAAAGGCCGCGTAGAGCTGGCCATCGGCCATGGTGATGCCCTGGGTGTTCTTGTTGCTCAGCTGGGTGGCGCTGGTGGCATCTTTCTGGACGAACCAGATGCCGCGGTTGGCGCTGGGGCTGCCGCTGCCGCTGGCCCAGGCGCGGCTGCAGTCGTCGCTGACCACGCTGCGAAAGGCATCGCCGACCAGGGCCGTACCGCCCAGCCGCGTGCCATTGCCCACCACACCGTCGGCATCGACAAAGGCCACGCCGCGTGCCGCCGCCGTCTTGGGATCGGCGCCGCCCGGTGCCACCGCATAGCCGGGGACCGTCAGGCACAGGCCGTTGGCCGAGCGGTTGAGCAGGCCTTCCGAGCCCGTGCTGCTGGCCGTCAGCGGCGTTGCACCGCCTGACAGCGGCAGCGATTGCACCAGGGTGCCGTCCACGCGGTACTCGTCCAGATACACAGGCAGGGCGCCCGTGCCGGTGCCCACGCGGTAGGCCACCAGGTTGCCCGGGGTGAAGGGCGCGGACCATGCAGCGCCACACAGGGCCAAGCAGGCCGTTGCAATTGCCTTGTGCCGCCAATCCAAAGTATCCATGCGCATACTCACCATCCCCTGTGTGACAAATCGCGCGACTGTAAAAGGCGGCTGTGACAGCCCGGTGACGGCAGGCCATGCACGATGGCGGCAAGCTGCCATGCAAAAAAAGACGGCTCCCGCGGGGGAGCCGTCTTTGGTTCATTGCGCCGTGAAGCCTGCGCTTTGCTTTTTCTGGTTATGGGCGCCGCATGTCCACGGTGCAGCGGATCAGCGGATCAGCAGCACCGGCACCTGGCTGCCGGCCAGCACCTGGGTGCTGACCGAGCCCATGACCAGGCGGCCCAGCGCGCCATGGCCATGCGTGCCCATGACCAGCAGGTCGAACTTGCCTTCCTCGGCGGCCTTGATGATGGAGTCGGCGACCGGGCCCACCTTGCTCAGGCGCGTGGCCTGCACGCCGTGTTCGGCCAGGTAGCTGCACACGGGGTCCAGCACCTTGGTCGATTCCTCGGCGTAGTACTCGTCCACCACCTCCTTGCCCAGGGCGGCGCGCGCGCGGGCCGGCAGCTGGGGCTGGACGGTGATGGCGCTGTAGCTGTGGGCAGAGCCCAGGATCTCGGGGTGCGAGGTCAGGTAGGCCAGCATCTTCTGGGTGTAGGGGCTGCCATCGACTGCGAGCAGGATGTTCATGAAAGTCCTCCTTTGGTATGGCCCAAGACTAAGCCCAAGCCGGGATGGAGTGCTTGATCCAGGTCAAGCGCGGACCGGCGCATCTGCCACCTCTGCCGCCCCTGCGGTCACGTGCGCCGGCAACTCGATGGTAGAGCGCGGGAAAAAGCCCTCCTGCTCGCCCTTGCGTGCATAGCCCAGCGGGTTGGCCACCACGCGGCAGCGCCAGGCGCTGCCATCGTCGCGCAGGCCCTCGGCCACATAGTCGCTGGGCGAATGCAGGTGGCCGTGCAGCCACAGATCGGCAAAGGGCAGCAGGTCGTCGAGCACATTGCAAAAGCCGGCCGTGCCGGGCACCAGGCCATAGCGCGGATCGGCGCTGCGCAGGCTGGGCGCGAAGTGCGTGACGGCCACAGTGGGGCCATCGAAAGGCTGGGCCAGCGCCTGGCGCAGCCATTGCTGGCAGACCAGCGACTGCTCGCGCATGGGCTCGGCCAGAAAGGGCTCGCCGCCGCGCGTGCCGCCGGTCTTGTGCAGGTAGAAGTTGGCGGCGCGAAAGGCCTTCTCGCGCAGCTTGAGCAGCCGGGTCAGGTCGCTCACGCCTTCGTGCATGGACATGGCGTCGTAGTCGCTCCACAGCGTGGTGCCCACGAAGCGCACGCCGCCCAGCACGGCAGTCTCGCGCTCCAGCCAGACCATGCCCATGCGCTCGCAGGCGGCACGCAGGCGGGAATGGGCGGCGTCGAAGTCCTGCATGTCGTACTCATGGTTGCCCGGCACGAAGATCACGGGACAGGGCCAGCCCGCGTACTGGGGCAGGGGAGAGAAACGCTCCAGCCCGAAGTGCTCGCCTTGCAGCAGGCTGCCGCTTTGGTAGGAGCCTATGTCGCCGGCCAGCACCAGCACGTCGGCATCGGGTGCGGGCTCGGCGATGAAATGCGGATGGGCCTCGAGGTGCAGGTCGGACAGCAGCTGGATCTTCATGCGGCCAAGTGTAGAACCTGCGCTGGCGCGCGCCCCCGCAACACGCTCTCAGGTGTGCGGGAAGGTGGCTTCGGCCGAGCGCGTGAGCGTGCGCAGCAGCCATTCATAGGCCTGCGGATGCTGGCCGCGCCGGCGCCACAGCGCGTCCACATGCACGGGCTGCACGTCGAAGGGCAGCTCGCGCAGCACCAGCTTGTCGGCCATGCCGGTCACGGGCACGAAGTGGCGCGGCAATATGGTCAGCAGGTTGGAGTTCATGACCACGCGCCCGGCCGTGAAGAACTGGTTGACGGTGAGCACCACCTGGCGCGTGCGGCCCAGCGAGGCCAGGGCCTCGTCGATGAAACCGAAGGAGCGGCCCGAGAAGCTCACCAGCATGTGGCGCGCCGCGCAGTAGTTGTCCAGCGTCAGCGGCACATCGGCCAGCGGATGGCCCTGGCGCATCACGCACAGGTACTCGCCTTCGTACAGGCGCCGGCTGTCGAAGGCCACCAGGGCGCCTGACTGCGCGCGCGCCGTCAGGTCGGCCAGCGCGGCGGGGAAGTAGCCCACGGCCATGTCGGCCTCGCCGGCCTCCAGCAGGCCGCGCGGGTCGCGCGTGGTCAGCGGCAGCACGCGGATGCCCACGCCGGGCGCCTCGCGCTCCAGCAGGCTGAACATGGGCGGGATCAGCGTGGCCGCCGTGGCGTCGGCCATGGCCAGCACAAAGGTGGCTGTGGCGGTGGAAGGATGGAATTCGCCCGGCGTCAGCGTGTCCTGCAGCTGCTGCAGCGCCTCCCGGATCACGGGCCACAGCGCCAGCGCGCGCGGCGTGGGCTCCACGCCCTGGCCCTGGCGCACCAGGAGCTCGTCGCCCAGGGCCTCGCGCAGGCGGCGCAGGGCGTTGCTCACGGCCGGCTGGGTGATGGCCAGCTTGTGGGCCGCCCGCGTCAGGCTGCGCTCTGCCATCACCTCGTCGAAGACGCGCAGCAGGTTCAGATCCAGTGTGCGGAAGTTCAGGGCAGACATGGCGGCGGGCGCTGAGTCATCACTGGCGTGAATGCTACAGATTCAAGATATAAATTTGAAGAGCTCTAGGGTAAACCCTATAGTTACACCTAGTCGCCCGCCACGCCGTCAAAAGCGGCTATTTAACTGGGTTTATCTGCCATGAGCAACTTCATTTACAACTCCTACTGTGTCGAGCACCCTGGTGTGGTGCATGTCTATCAAGCCGCCGATGACCGCAAGAGCGCTGCCAAGCGTTTCTCCGGCAAGCGTGGCGCCAGCGCCCTGCTGCTCGCTGCCCTGGTGGCCGCGCTGATGGTGGTGGTCAACGAGGTCGCCCACAACTGGACCGACGGCCACATGCTGGGCGCCTGGGTGGTGCTGTGGGTCGCCGCCTTCATGGGCTTGGCCCTGTTCTCCGCTCCCGCCCGCCGCGCTGCCATGATGGCCCGCGCCGGCTACCGCGCCTGGACCGAGAGCCGCCAGCAGGCCGCTGCCGACGAGCGCATCTGGAATGCCGCCCTGCAGGACGCCCGTCTGATGGCCGATCTGGCCCGCGCCATGGATCGTCAAGGCAACTGATCTCTGCCTGGGGCGCCTTTCGGCGATCCTCCAAAAAGGCCGCTGCCCACAAGGCGCGGCTTTTTTGTTGTCTGGGGGGCGTCGTTGAAACGCCACAAAAAAGCCTCGCACTGCGAGGCTTTTTCTATGGGCTGGCGCCGGATCAGGCCGCCAAGCGCTTTTCGAGTTCGGCCTTGGTCACCAGCAGCTCCTGGGGCAGCTTGTGGGCCAGCTTGTCGAAGTGCTCGGTGTGCAGCTGCATTTCCTCGGCCCAGGCGGCCTTGTCGATGCTGGTCACGCTGGCGAACTGGTCTGCGGAGAAGTCCAGGCCGGTCCAGTTGATCTCGGCGTACTGGGGCGCAATGCCGAAGGCGGTCTGCTCGCCCTGTGCCTGGCCTTCGAGGCGGTCGATCATCCACTTCAGGACGCGCATGTTCTCGCCGTAGCCGGGCCAGACGAACTTGCCGTCGGCGTTCTTGCGGAACCAGTTGGTGGTGAAGATCTTGGGCAGGACGGCGCCCTGACCTTCGATCTTGGCGCCCAGCGTGAGCCAGTGCTGGAAGTAGTCGCTCATGTTGTAGCCGGCAAACGGCAGCATGGCGAAGGGGTCGCGGCGCACCACGCCCTGGGCGCCGAAGGCGGCGGCCGTGGTTTCCGAACCCATGGTGGCGGCCATGTAGACGCCTTCGGTCCAGTTGCGGGCCTCGGTCACCAGCGGCACGGTGGTGGAGCGGCGGCCGCCGAAGATGATGGCGTCGATCTTCACGCCCTTGGGATCGTCCCAGGCTTCGTCCAGCGCGGGGTTGTTGGTCGCGGCCACGGTGAAGCGGGCGTTGGGGTGGGCGGCCTTGGCGCCGGTTTCGCGGGCAATCTGGGGCGTCCAGTCCTTGCCTTGCCAGTCGATCAGGTGATCGGGCTGCTTGCCGGTGTCCTTGTCCATGCCTTCCCACCACACGTCGTTGTCATCGGTCAGCGCGACGTTCGTGAAGATCACGTTCTTGTCGAGGCTGGCCATGCAGTTGGGGTTGGTGTGGTAGTTCGTGCCCGGAGCCACGCCGAAGTAGCCGGCTTCGGGGTTGATGGCGCGCAGCGAGCCGTCGGCCTGGGGCTTGATCCAGGCGATGTCGTCGCCGATGGTGGTGACCTTCCAGCCTTCGAAGACCTTGGGCGGCACCAGCATCGAGAAATTGGTCTTGCCGCAGGCGCTGGGGAAGGCCGCAGCCACGTGGTACTTCTTGCCCTGGGGGTTGGTCACGCCCAGGATGAGCATGTGCTCGGCCAGCCAGCCCTGGTCGCGGCCCATGGTGGAGGCGATGCGCAGCGCAAAGCACTTCTTGCCCAGCAGGGCGTTGCCGCCGTAGCCCGAGCCATAGCTCCAGATCTCGCGCGTCTCGGGGTAGTGGACGATGTACTTGGTCTTATTGCAGGGCCAGCTGGTCTGGTCCTTCTCGCCTTCGGCCAGGGGCGCGCCCACGGTGTGCACGCAGGGAACGAACTCGCCTTCGACGCCGATCACGTCATACACGGCACGGCCCATGCGGGTCATGATCTTCATGTTGACGGCCACATAGGCGCTGTCGGACAGTTCCACGCCCACGTGGGCGATGGGCGAGCCCAGCGGGCCCATGGAGAAAGGCACCACATACATGGTGCGGCCGGCCATGCAGCCGTCGAACAGCGGCTGCAGCGTGGCGCGCATCTCGTTGGGGGCCATCCAGTTGTTGGTCGGGCCCGCATCTTCCTTGTTGGCCGAGCAGATGTAGGTGCGGTCCTCGACGCGCGCCACGTCGGATGGGTCGGACCAGGCCAGGTAGCTGCCGGGGCGCTTGACGGGATCGAGCTTCTTGAAGGTGCCGGCATCGACGAGCTGCTGGCACAGCTGCTCGTACTCTTCCTGGGAGCCGTCGCACCAGTGGATCCGGGCGGGCTTGCACAGTGCGGCCATCTCGGCCACCCAGGCGATCAGTCGGCTGTTCTTGACGTAGGCAGGGGCCTGGATGTTCAGGCCTTGCATGACGGGTGCGTTCATCGCGGAGCTTCCTTCAATTGAAAAAACCAGTTTTTCAAAGGGGACGCGCCTGTTGCCGCGCCAACTTTGAGAAACGGGCTCTTGTTCAGTCGGCGCGCGAAGGAAGCTCTTCTCGGGGCGGCGAGGCGGCGCTGGCGGAAGCTGGCGGCGCACCGGCTGGGGATTCGATTCTAGGGAGCGGTCACGAATTTGTCAGCAAACGAATGGCAAAAACTATGCATTCTGTGCATTGAAATATGCAAGATGATCTGTCTGTTTGCCTATGCAATAGGCAAACAAAAAGCCCCGCAAAGCGGGGCTCGGTGCAGGGGGCGAAGGGGCCGTATCAGGCCATGTTGACGGCGATGAAGGCCAGCAGAAACATCATCACGGCGCCCGCCAGGGGCAGGATGACGGGCATGTAGGGGACGATGGCCTCGGTGGCGTCTTCGGGGGGCGACTGCTCGCCGTGGTTCGCTGCGGGATCATGCGACATGCAAAAGCTCCTGGCTGCCAATGGGATGCCCCATTCTAGGCAGGCCTGCCCGCCCGCGCCTTCGGGGAAAGCCATGACACAAGGGGCCAGGGGCCTGCTAGGGCTCTAGACGGCGTTGACCTGCATGCCTTCGGCCTGCAGGGCAGCGATGACCTCTTCGATATGGGCCTTGTTGCGGGTCTGCAGCACCAGCTCGATTTCCACGCTCTGCGCGGCCAGCATGGTGAAGGCGCGCTGGTGGTGGACTTCCTCGATATTGGCCCCCGCCGCCGCCACCGTGGCCGTGATGCGCGCCAGCACGCCGGGCACGTCGCGTGCGCTGACCTTGATGCGCGCCAGTCGCCCGGAGCGCACCATGCCGCGCCCGATGATGGCCGCCAGCAGCAGCGGGTCGATGTTGCCGCCCGACAGGATCAGCCCCACCTTCTTGCCCGCGAAGTGCTGCGGATGGCGCAGCAGCGCGGCCAGGCCTGCGGCGCCCGCACCCTCGACCAGGGTCTTCTCGATCTCCAGCAGCATGAGCACGGCCTGCTCGATGTCGCCTTCATCGACCAGCAGCATGTCGTCCACCAGGCGCGATACGACTTCCTGCGTGATCGCGCCGGGCTGGGTGACGGCAATGCCCTCGGCGATGGTCGAGGTGCCCATGGGCAGCCCGGCCTGGCGCACGGCATTGAACATGGACGGAAAGCGCTGGGTCTGCACGCCGATGATCTCGATGCCCGGGTTCAGTCCCTTGGCCGCCGTAGCCACGCCCGCGATCAGGCCGCCGCCGCCGATGGCCACGATGAGCTGGTCCAGGTCGGGCTGCTCGGCCAGCATCTCCAGCGCCAGCGTGCCCTGGCCCGCCGCGATCTGCTCGTCGTCATAGGGGTGGACGAAGCACAGGCCCTGCTGCTCGGCCAGCGTGTAGGCATGCTGGCGCGCCTCGGCCAGGGAGTCGCCGTGCAGCACGATCTCGGCGCCGAAGCCGCGCGTGCGCTCCACCTTCACGCCCGGCGTGAAGCGCGGCATGACGATGACGGCACGCACGCCCAGGCGCTGCGCGTGGTAGGCCACGCCCTGGGCATGGTTGCCGGCGCTCATGGCGACCACGCCGCGTGCGCGCTCCTCGGGCGAGAGCTGGGCCAGCTTGTTGAGGGCGCCGCGTTCCTTGAACGAGGCCGTGAACTGCAGGTTCTCGAACTTGAGGTAGACCTGCGCTCCCGTGATCTGGGACAGCGTGCGCGATTCCACACAGGGCGTTTCGAGCACGGCGCCGCGCAGGCGGTCGGCGGCGTTCTGGATGTCTTGGAGGCTGAGCATCACGCATTGTGGCGCACGGCGGCCCGGGCGCGCGGCAGGGCACGCCATGGATTCCCCGCAGAAAGCGCCGCACCGGCGCGATCCATAAAATGAGAATCATTCTTGTCTTTGGGGAGCACACCGCTCCGGCTGGCCATGGCTCTTTCCTCTGTCCAAACACCTGCACGCCCTCCGCGCTGGCTGGGGCGGGGCACGCTGCGTGCCTGTGACTTCAGCGGTCCCGACTACCGCATCCTCGACGCCGAGGTCACGGCCGAGGACGCGCTGCTGGCCGGGCACCTGCAGTCCTGGCAGGTCCAGCCCGGCCTGTGGCTGCATGGCGTGGAGGCGCGCGACCTGCGCACCATGAGCACGCGTTCGCCGGCCGTGCCGGGGCTGCACCTGGTCGTGCTGCTGGAGGGCTGCGTGGACGTGGCCTTCGGCAGCCAGGGCCTGCAGATGCAGGTGGCGCCCGCCAGCCCGGCCGGTGCCCATGTGCAGGCCTGCGGCGCCGTCATCCATTCGCGGCCCGGCGACATGTTCATGCGGCATTGGCGGCGCGGAAAGTTCGAGCGCAAGCTCAGCATCACCGTGCAGCCGCAATGGTTTGCCGCCCAGGCCCTGCCCATGGTCGCGCCACCGCTGCTGCGGCACTGGATGGAGCAGCAGTTGCTGGCCATACAGCCCTGGCAGCCATCGCCGCGCGCCGTGGCGGTGGCCGAGCAGATCATCCAGCTGGCGCGCGAAGGCTCTGCCCCCCTGCTGCTGGCCAGCCGCACGCTGGAGCTGGTGCACGAGGCTGTGCAGGCGCTCGACGCGCCCGAGCCCGACCCGGCGCAGACCGTGCCGGGCGTGCTGGGCGTGCGCGAACACCGGCGCATGGCGCGCCTCAAGGCCTTGCTGGACAGCGGCGGCGACGGCTGCCGCCCGCTGGCCGATATCGCGCGCGAGGTCGGCCTGAGCGCCAGCGCCCTGCAGCGCCAGTTCCGCCTGGCCTACGGATCGAGCATCGACGGGTACCGGCGCGAGCAGCGGCTGGAACGCGCCTGGGCCGCGCTGGAGCAGACGGGCTGCAGCGTCTCCGAGGTCGCGCATGCGGCCGGCTATTCCAGCGCCGCCAATTTCTCCACGGCCTTCAAGCGCCGCTTCGGCATCTCTCCCAAGCTGGTGCGCGCCAGGCTCTGAGGGCCTGATGGGCTTATGGGCTTATGGGCTTATGGGCTTATGGGCTTATGGGCTTATGGGCGCGCTGCGCAAACGTCGGCGGGGCTGGCGCAAACCCCGCGGGCGCTGCGCGATGCTGCAATCACCGAACGAAAGGACATCCGTCAATGACACAGCTGCAGGCACGCACTTCGGTGCGCATGGACAGGGCCGAGGAGGCCATCGCCGCCATCGTCGGGCACATGCAGGAGCACGACATCACCGTGCGCCGCGAAGGCACGCGCTGGGTGGCCGACTACGAAGGCGGCCGGGGACAGCTGTGGCTGGAGGGCGGGCAGGTCCATGCGGAGGTGGCGGCACCCGGCGTGGAGCTGCTGCAGGACATGAAGCTCATGCTGGCCCACCTGCTGCTGGAGGCCACGGGCGCCGCCGACGGCTCCCTGGCCTGGGAGGGTGACGGCGCCGCGCTGCAGCGCCCGCCGGCCTTCCGCGAACTGCGGGTGCTGGCCGTGCGCGATCTCACGCCGCACATGCGCCGCGTGCGCTTTGCCTGTGACGACATGGCGCGCTATGCGCAGGACACAAACATCCACGTCAAGCTGCTGTTCCCCCAGCCCGGCGTGACCGAGCCCGAATGGCCCACGCTGTCGGCCAGCGGTCTGCTGCGCCTGCCCGAGGGTGACATGCGCCTGGACATGCGCACCTACACCATGCGTGCGATGGGTGTGGATGGCGTGGACAGCGAGGCGGGCGGCGCCCATGGATGGATGGACGTGGACTTCGTGCTGCACGAGGACGCCGGCCCCGGGTCCGCCTGGGCCGCGCGCGCCCAGCCGGGCCAGCGCATCGGCATGACCGGCCCCGGCGGGCGCACGGCCACCCCGGCCGACTGGATGCTGCTGGCCGGCGACGACACCGGCCTGCCGGCCATGCTGCGCATTGCGGCCGCCCTGCCGGCGCACACGCGCGGCCATGTGTTTGCCGAGGTCCAGGGTCCGCAGGACGAGCAGCCCGTGCAGGCACCCGCAGGCCTGCAATGGCACTGGCTGCACCGTGGCGCTGCCGAGGCCGGCACCACCACGCTGCTGATCGATGCGCTGCGCGCCGTGCGCTGGCCGGATGCGTTGGCCGGTCATCCCGCCAGCCGCTTCGTCTGGGCCGCTGGCGAGTTCGACACCGCCCAGGCCGTGCGCCAGTGGGCGCGCGAGGAGCGCGGTCTGGAAAAGCACGAGCAGCTGGTCGTGGCCTATTGGCGGCGGGGCATGAGCGAGTCGGATTTCAAGGCCGCAAAGTAGGCCACGCAGGAGGCCTCGCAGGAGGCCGGCGCCTCAGGTGGCGCTGCGCTCCTGACGCAGCAGAAACTTCTGCAGCTTGCCTGTGGGCGTGCGCGGCAGGCTGGCCGCAAAGACGAATTCACGCGGGATCTTGTAGCGCGCCAGCCTGTCGGCCAGGAACTGCTGCAGTGCCTCGGCCTTCGGCGCGGCCTCGCCGCGCGTCACCACGTGGGCGACGACGGTCTCGCCCCATTCGGCGTGGGGCCTGCCCACGACGGCGACATCGGCGACCTGGGGATGGGCCGACAGCGCGTCCTCCACCTCCTTGGAATACACGTTCTCGCCACCCGTGATGACCATGTCCTTGGTCCGGTCCACGATGAAGAGATAGCCCGCGTCGTCCAGGCGCGCAAGATCTCCCGTGCGGTACCAGCCGCCGGGCGCGAAGGCGGCAGCCGTGGCCTGGGCGTCGTGCAGGTAGCCGTCCATCACGCTGCCGGTGCGCAGCCAGATCTCGCCGGTGTCGCCGGGGCCGGCATCCTCGCCGTCGTCGCGCACCACGCGCATGTCCACGCCGGGCAGGGCCACGCGGCCGATGGAGCCGGCCCGCTCCACCTGCTCCTCGGGGTAGAGCGTGGTGCCCGTGGGGCCGGTCTCGGTCATGCCGTAGACCTGGTAGAAGCGGTCGCTGCGGTAGGCCGTGGCCAGCTTGCGCGCCATGTCGGCGCCGATGGGGCCGCCGCCGTAGACCCAGGCGCGTACGCTGCTCAGGTCGTAGCGGGCAAAGTCGGGCAGCATCTGCAGCGGCGCAAAGTAGGAGACGGGGGCGCCGAAGTACAGCGTCACGCCCTCGTCCTGCACGGCCTGCAGGAAATGCTGCGGGTGGTACTCGCGCAGCAGCACCACGGTGCCGCCCATGTACAGCGTGCCGCCAAACCAGTTGTTGAGCGGCGAGGAATGCCAGATGGGCATGGCCATCAGCGTGCGTTCCTCGCGCGTGATGGACAGGCCCAGTGCGGCCGTGATCGCCGCCAGCGTGACGGCGCGATGGCTCAGCAGGCAGCCCTTGGGCCGGCCCGTGGTGCCGGAGGTGTAGAGCACCTGGGCGATGTCGCCATCGGCGGGCCGCGTGCCTTCCATGGGCCTGGCGGCCGCCACCAGCGTGTCCCAGTCCTGGACACCCGGGACGGCCTTTTGCGCCTCGGTCACAAGGCGGGCGCAGGGGTGTGGCGCGGCGGCAACCACGGGCGCGAGTGCGGCGTCAAACACCAGGGCCTTGCACTGCGCGTGGTCGAGGATGTACTGCAGCTCGGGTGCCTGCAGCTTGTGGTTGACGGGCACCAGCGCGGCGCCCAGGCGCCAGGCGCCGAACAGGGCCTCTACAAAGCCCGGCGTGTTCAGGCACATCAGGGCCACGGTATCGCCCCGGCCCACGCCCTGGGCCTGGAGCACGGCGGCCGCGCGCTGCGAGCGCCGCTGCATGTCGGCATAGCTGATGGAGGCGCCGCGGTCGCGCAGAAAGGCCTTGGCGGGCGTCTTGCGCACGGCGCTGTCGAAGGCGTCGAGCAGGTTCATGTCTTGTCTCCTTGTGCTTTGTTGTGTGGTGGGCCGGCGGCCGCTTCAGGCGGGCAGCGCGCGCTGCAGGATGGCGGCGATGTCCAGGCCTGCCGGGTCGAAGGCGCCCGCCACCATGGCGCCCTGCTGCGCCCCCAGGCGCGTGGCGATGAAGCCATCGGCCATGGCGGGCGGAGCATGGCGGCGCAGCAGGCAGGCCTGGGCCAGCAGCACCAGGTCCTGCACCAGGCGGCGTGCCTGGGCCTCGAGCTGGTCAGGCGGGCCGGACAGGCGCCGTGCCAGCGATTGCGCCTGCTGCTGCAGCGCGGGCTCGCCCGCTGCCGTGTCGATCAGGTCCTGCAGCAGCAGCTGTGCGCCGTCGGGCTCGCGCGAGATGGCACGCAGCACGTCCAGGCACATGACGTTGCCCGAGCCTTCCCAGATCGAGTTCACGGGCGCCTCGCGGAACAGGCGCGCCATCACGCCCGTGTCCACGTAGCCGTTGCCGCCCAGCACCTCCATGGCCTCGCCCGTCAGCTCCACGCCGCGCTTGCAGACCCAGAACTTGGCCGCTGGCGTCATGATGCGCTTCCAGGCGCGCTCCAGCGGATCGCCCTCGTCGCCTCCACGCTCATAGGCCTGGGCCAGGCGCATGGCGATCTGCAGCGCGGCCTCGCTTTCCAGCGCAAGGTCGGCCAGCACGGTGCGCATCAGCGGCTGCTCGGCCAGCTGCTTGCCGAAGACGCTGCGCCGGCGCGCATAGGCCAGGGCCTGCACCGTGGCCGAGCGCAGGATGGCGGCGCTGCCCAGCACGCAGTTCAGGCGGGTGTAGGTGGCCATCTCGATGATGGTGGGAATGCCCCGGCCTTCCTCGCCCATCAGGATGCCCCAGGCGTCCTCGAACTCCACCTCGCTGCTGGAGTTGCTGCGGTTGCCCACCTTGTCCTTCAGGCGCTGCACGCGCACGGCATTCCTGCTGCCGTCCGGGCGCCAGCGCGGTACGTAGAAGCAGGCCTGCCCACCGTGGTTCCCCTCGTTCGTGCCCATGCGCGCCACCACCAGGTGGGCATCGCACATGGGTGCCGAGAAGAACCACTTGTGGCCGCGCAACAGGTACTCGCCGCCACGCCCGCCGGCGTGCACCGGCATGGCCACCGTCGTGTTGGCGCGCACGTCGGAGCCGCCCTGCTTCTCGGTCATGCCCATGCCCAGCCACATCGATGCCTTGTCGGCCACGGGCAGGTCGCGCGGATCGTATTCGTGGCTGAACAGCTTGCCCTGCAGCTGCTGCCACAGCGCCGGTTCCTTTTGCAGCAGCGGGATGGCGGCCGTGGTCATGGTGGCCGGGCACAGCGTGCCCTGTTCGACCTGGCCGTGCAGGTAGAAACCTGCGGCCCAGGCGCTCCAGCGGCCCGCGCTGCTGTCCTCGAAGGGCAGGGAGATCAGCCCCTGCTGCCGGTATAGTCCCAGCAGCGTGTGCCAGCTCGGGTGGAACTCCACGGCGTCGATGATGCGGCCGCGCGCGTCGAAGCGGTGCAGCTCGGGCGTGTGGCGGTTGGCCTGCTCGGCCAGCTCCCAGGTGGCGCGCTCGCCCAGCTGCTGCGCATAGCGCGACAGCGAAGGGATGTGGCGCGCGGCGCCGTTGCGCTGAAGGGCCTCGGCCAGGGCAGGGTCGGCCTCCAGCAGGTTGAAGTCGGTGAGTTCGTCGACCTGGTTCAGGACGTCGTGCGTGTTCCAGGTGTGCCCTGTCTGCAATGTCTGGCCGGTGCTCATGCGTGTCTCCGTGATCGTTGGTCTCAACGCAAAAGTCTAGGAAAAATGCCCAGCAAAGGTGTTCGGGTTTCACGGCAGCAGCCGCAGCCGCCCAAAGTGCGGCGCCGCCCCCTGCAATCGCGCGCGCAGGCCACGTCGCAGGCGCTGCAGGACGCCTTTGTTCGGCTTGTGATCGAGCAGGGCTACGAGCGCACCACGGTGCGCGAGGTGGCCGCCGTGGCCGGCGTGGGCCTGGGCACCTTCTACGAATACTTCGGCAACATGGACACGCTGGCGGCCATGTGCATCCACCGCCAGGTGCAGGCCCTGCATGCCCAGGGGCTGCAAACGCTGCAGGACAGTGCCGGCATGCCGCTGGCCACGCGCGTGGACCGCCTGCTGGACACCCTGGTCGACGGCATTGCGCGCGAGGCGCCGATGTGGGCCGCGCTGTTCATGCTGGAGCGCAAGGTGTCCGCGCCCGAGCCCTTCCGCCGCCACTACCAGGCCTATGTACAGCTGTGGGGCACGGCATTGCAGGACTGCGATCCGCCGCTGCCCGCGCCGGCCCAGCCCCTGGCACGGCTGCTGCACACGCTGACCTATGGCTGGGTGTCGCAGTCGCTGCTGGCGCTGGGGCCGCAGCAGACGCTGCAGCAACTGCGCGAGCCGCTGGGCTGGGCCATCCATGCGCTGCTGCGCAAGGCGCAGGCTGCGTAGTCCCTCGGGGCTCAGGGGCCCGAGGCTCAGACGCGCGGAAAGCGCAGCGTGAAGCGGGCGCCGCCCTGCTCGGAGTCATCGGCCTCCACGCTGCCGCCCTGGGAGACGGTCAGTGCCTTGACGATGGACAGGCCCAGGCCCGAGCCCTCGCGGCGGCGCTTGCCGGGCACCTGGGCAAAGCGCTGGAAGGGGTGGGCGCGCAGCTCGCTGGGCAGGCCGGGACCGGCATCGCTGATGCGCAGCACGGCCCAGGCACGGCCTTCGATATCGGATTCCACCGTCAGCGCCACGCCCAGCCATGCGCCGCTGGCCGCATGGCGGATGGCGTTGCTGACGAGGTTGGAGAGGATCTGGCGCATGCGGTCGGCGTCGGCACGGATGTCGGCCATGCCGATGTCACTGGGCGCGGGCAGGTGCATCTCCAGCTGCATGCCATGCTGCAGGAGCTGGGGGTGCAGGTGGTCCAGCGTCTCGGCCACAAGTTCGGCCAGGTCCAGGCGCTGCTTTTGCAGCGACAGCTGGCCGGCATCGGCCATGGACAGCGTGTGCAGGTCGCCGACCAGCCGGCCCAGGTGCTCGACCTGGAACAGCAGCGTGTTCAGCTCGGTGTCGTCTGCGGCGATGACGCCGTCGCAGATGGCATGCAGGCGCGCCTGCAGCACGGTCAGCGGCGTGCGCAGCTCGTGCGAGATCGAGGCCGCCGTGGCGCGGCGCTCGGCCTCCAGCGTCTCCAGCGAATCGATCATGCGGTTGAAGGCCACCACCATCTCGGCCATCTCGCCATGGGCCTTGCCGGGCAGGGCGCGCGCGCTGAAGTCGCCCAGCTCCACGCGCTTGGCCACCTCGACCATGGACGCCAGGGGCCGCGTCACCAGGCGAGACACCCAGAAGCCCACGGCCAGCCCGAAGGGCAGGCACACCAGCAGGCCGATGACCAGGGACCATTTCTCGCCGAACAGCAGATCGCCCGTCCAGTACTGGCCGTAGATCTGCATGGCGCGTGGGCTGTCTTCCAGCGACTGGGCGTTGAGTTCGTCCAGCTCGATCTGCACGGCCGGCGGCAGGCTGCTGTAGAAGTCGCGGTACTGGATCTCGGAGAACACCAGCACGCCGATGGCCAGCAGGGCAATGGTGCTGAGCACGGTGGCCGTGATCCACAGGCCGAAGCGCACCCAGATGCGGTTGGGCCTCAGTCCCAGGGCCATAGCCGGTAGCCAATGCCGCGCACGGTCTCGATCAGGCCTTCCTGGCCGGCCAGCTGCAGCTTGCGGCGCAGCTTGGACAGATGGGAGTCGATGACGCGCTCCAGCGCATCGCTCTCGGGCAGGCAGTGCTCGATCAGGTGGGAGCGCGAGAAGCAGCGCCGGGGCTGGGCCGCCAGGCAGGCCGGCAGGCGGAATTCGGTCAGCGTCAGGGGCAGCGGCAGGGCGCGGCCTTCGTTGTCGTAGACCACGGCGCTGTGCGCCTCGGAGTCGATCTCGATGGGGCCCACGCGGATGGGCGCGGGCGCCGGGTTCTTGCGTGCCTGGGTGCGGCGCAGCACGGCGCGCACGCGGGCCACGACCTCGGGCGGATTGAAGGGCTTGACCACGTAGTCGTCGGCGCCCAGGCGCAGGGCCAGCAGCTTGTCCACATCATCGGCCAGCGCCGTGACCATGATCACGGGCGTCTGGCTGTCATCGCGGATCGCGCGCAGCACGTCGATGCCGTCCATGCCGGGAAGGTGGATGTCCAGCAGCACCAGATCGGGCCGCAGCAGGCGGAACAGCTGCAGCGCCTCCTGTCCGTCCGGGGCCATGCGCGAACGCAGCCCGTCCCGCTCGAGATAGGCCGTCAGGATGCTGGCGATGGCGGGCTCGTCTTCGACGACGAGCACGAGGGGGGTGGTTGCCGTTGGCTGTGCTGTGGAGTTCATGGGAAAGCTGGCAGGGCCAGGCGCACATTATGGTGCGATGCCCTGGATGCCGCCGCCCCTCCATATTGGCTCCACGAAGTCTGCAATCGCGCGCAAGGCTGGCGCTGTTCATTTCCTGCGGACCCATCAGCGGCTATTGGTAGCTCATCGTGAAGGTCGCCCTGCCATAGGCCATGCCAGGTGTCACGCTGCCGGCTGTCTGCACCAGGCGCGCGCTCAGCGGAATCTTCAGGCTGTTCTGCCCCTGTGCGACCTGGCCCGCATTCCATTGGTTGGCATTGCCCAGGCTGCCGGAGTCGGGGCCGAAGCTCACGGGCACGTTGTTTCTCAGTACCTGTATGCCGACACCCCGGGCCTTGGAATTTTGGGCCAGCGTCAGCGTGCTCGATCGGTTGGTTGCCTGGGTGGCATCCGTCAGCGTGATGAAGGCGGTCAGACGTGTATTGGCTTCGCCTCCCGCGCAGGTCAACTCGATGCTGAAGTCCTTGGCTGCCGTGACGGACCCGATTCCCTTGAAATCGGCGAACGGGGCGGGGGCCATGGTCACGTCGATCTTGCCCGTGGACACCCGACAGGTCGGCGGCCTGGGGCGGCTGCTGACGTTGACGGTGATGCCACTCGAAAAGAATACCGTGGCCAGCAAGTCACGGGCATTGCTGGTCCCTGAGTAGATTCGTGCGAAGCTGCCATTCAGGTAACCGCCAGATGTGAGTTCTCCGGTTTTCACGAGCTCGAGGGTCATGTTGTTGCTTGGCAGTGAATGGAACATACCCTGTTTCAGCATGGACCCCGAATAAGGCGCGGCTCTTTCCCATGTGATTTTCATGCCCAGGTTGGGGATGGAGGTGGAATATATTCCGCCGCTTTCCGTTCCAATGCCTTCTATGTAATAAAAATCATTGTCACAAGAAATATGGTAGCTGCCGGCGCCGGTATTCTGCAAAGCCATTGTCCTGGAATAGACAACGCTGCCAATCGGATAATTTTCATTGACGATGGTGGGGGTGTTGGCTGAACCTGGAAACTGGGCATTCCAGCCCTGGGAGGAACAACGGGCCCAGGATGAAATAGGGGCCATAAAGAAAATCAAGAGGAGAGGCGTGGCCAATGCATGGCGCAAGATGGCTGTGAAATACATGCTGTGAACTCCAGCCTGGAAGATATGGATCAATGCCTTGGGACAGGTGGCATAGGGCGCGATATCCGGTCAATGTACTGACCTGCATGTGGCCTTGGAATTGGAGCGTTCTGAAAATAAACTCGGAATCATCCGAGTCCACAGTGATCGGGCGGTCCGCAACTGGCTCTCGCCCGGGTTGGGGCAGAGAGGCTCCCGCAAGGCGCTGCGCTCTCCATGTTTCCTCCATAAAGCCTGCAACCTCGCGCAAGCTTGGCCGCGTCCAATGGCTATCCGGGGACATGGTTCCCTGGCCTCGTTTTCCCGGCCCTCCCCTCGATCATCCCCTCCCGCCTGTCCATCCCGTGAACCACGCCGCCGCGACGCATCGCCTCTCCAGCCTGTGCCTGGGCGCCGCCCTGGCGCTGGCCGGTTGCTCCTCGCCGCCTCCGGCGCAGCTTGACGGCTCGGTGCCCACGCAGTGGACGCAGCCCCTGCCAGCCGCCGCGCCGGGTGCACCTGGCTCGGCCGCAGCGCCCGACCTGCAGGGCTGGTGGAAGGCCTGGGGCGACGAATCCCTGAACACCCTGGTCGAGGAGGCGCTGGCCGCCAACCTCGACCTGTCCCAGGCCCAGTCGCGCCTGCGCCAGCAACGGCTGCTGGCCGGCACGGCCGGCTCGGCCTTCCGGCCCGTGTTCACGGCCGGTGCGCGCACGCTGCAGGACATTGCGGCCATCGACTCGTATTTCCACGCCAGCATCGACGTGAGCTGGGACCTGGGCCTGTTCGGCGCCCGCGAGGCCGGCGAGCGCAATGCCGCCGCCTCCGTGCTTGACGCACGGGGCCGACTGCAGGCGGCGCGCGTGGCCCTGGTGGCCGATGTGGTCCACCGCTATCTGGACATCCGCATGGCCCAGCGCCAGCGCGCCCTGATCGACGAACAGGCACTGCTGGATGCGCGTGCCCTGCAACTGGCACAGGTGCGCCAGCAGCAGCGCCTGGGCACGGCAGAGGCCGTGCACCAGCTGCAACTGCAGGCCGGCCAGAGCGCGGCCTTGCGTGCCAGCCTGCGCGAAACCCAGGCCCGCAGCGCCCACATGCTGGCCGCCTTGCTGGGCCGCACGCGGCCCGATGCGCAGTGGCTGCAGGCCGATGCCAAGGCCCCGCTGCCCGGTGCCCAGGCGCTGGGCGTGGCCGCCCTGCCGGCCGACCTGCTGCGCACGCGCCCCGACATCCAGGTGGCGCAGGCCGCCGTGGAACGCGCCGCGGCCGAGCAGGGCATTGCGCATGCGGCGCTGTATCCGCGCTTCGTGATCGGCGGCTCGCTGCTGTACTCGTTCAACATCACCCAGAACCTGCGTACCACGCAGGACAACGCACCCACCTTCGGGCCGCAGATCGACATTCCCCTGTTCGACTGGGGCCGCCGCCGCTCCCAGGCCGACGCCAGCGAGCTGGCGCTGCAGGCCGCCATCCAGGCCTACCGCCAGAGCGTGCTCGACGGCGTGGCCGAGGTCGAGTCCGCACTGGCCGCGCTGGACGCCCAGCGCGAGCGCATCGCCTCGCTGCAGTCCACCCAGCAGGTGCTGGCCGAGCGCGAGCGCGTGCAGGACCAGCGCCTGAAGCTGGGCCTGGACAGCGAATTCGGCGGCCTGGCGCCCCGGCGCGCCGCGCTGCAGGCGCGCAGCGAGCAGACCACGGCCCTGGCTGCCCATGCGCTGGCCTACGTGGCGCTGTACAAGGCCCTGGGCGGCGCGCCGCTGCCTGCCGAGGACAAGGACGCTGCCGACAGCGGCATGGCTCCACTGGCTCCGCTCGCACAAGGAGCGCCCTCATGATCGCCCTGGCACGCAAGACGCTGGTGCACGAGTGGCGCCGCTTCATTCCCTCCGTCTTCGCCGTGGGCTTCTCCGGCGTGCTGCTGGCCATGCAGGCCGCGCTGGTGCTGGGCATCTTCGGCTCGGCCGCGCTGTATGTGACGGCTTCCTCGGCCGACCTGTGGATCGGCTACCCGGGCACGCAGAGCGTGAACTTCGGCCGCACCATCGGCCGCGACGTGGACATGCGCCTGCGCATGGACCCCGATGTCGCGGCGGTCGAGCCCTATGTCTGGGTGGACGGCGACTGGCGCTCGGACTCGGCGGCCGGCGGCGCGGCGAGCGAGCACGGCGGCGGCGTGTCGGTCTACCTGTCGGGCATTGCCACCGATGACGCCTCCATGCTGTTTTCCCACGTGCTCCAGCCCTGGCAGCGCCAGCGCCTGCGCGAGACCGGCGCCGTGATCGTGGACCGGGCCGACCTGCAGACCCTGGGTACCAGCGAAGGCGGCGTGGCCTGGGTCAACAACCACCGCGTGCAGGTGGTGGCGGCCGTGGACGGCCTGCGTGGCCTGGGCGGCGTGAACGTATTGGCCTCGCTGGCCACGGCTCGCGAGATTGCGGGCGACCCCGGCCAGGGCAGCACCTATTTCGTGGCGCGCGTGCGCCCGGGCGCCTCGGCCAAGGCCGTGAAGCAGCGCCTGAACCAGCCCACACCCAGCTTCGGCCCCTACGAGGCCTGGACGGCCAGGGAATTCGCGCGGCGCTCGCAGCGCTACTGGATGTTCGACACGGGCGCCGGCGCGGGCGTGCTGTTCATGGCCGTCATCGTCTGCCTGGTGGGCTCGGTGGTCACCAGCCAGTCGCTCAAGGCCGTGGTGGCCGCTTCCTCGCGCGAGTACGCCGTGCTCAACGCGCTGGGCGTGAGCCGCGCGGCACTGGGCCGCGTGGTGGTCGAGCAGGCCTGCTGGATCGGCGGCCTGGGCTTTGTGATGGCCGCGCTGGCCAGCGCCGTATTGCTGGCCCTGGCCATGGCCTACCGCGTGCCCGTGGCGCTGAACGCATCGGCCGTGCTGGCCTGCGCCGTGCTGGTGGCCGTGCTGTCCCTGCTGTCGGGCCTGGGCGCCATGCGCAGTCTGCTGCGTGCCGACCCGGCCACGCTGCTGCGCTGAAGACGGCCAGACCCCATGAACGTGATGAATGCCCACTCCCCCGCGCCCACGGCGGCGCCCCGCACGGCACCCAGCCTGGAGGCCGTGCGCCTGTGCAAGTCCTTTCTGTCGGGCATGGTCAGCGTGCAGGTGCTGCAAGGCCTGTCCGTGTCGCTGTACCCGAGCGAGCTGAGCCTGATCTCCGGGCCCTCGGGCTGCGGCAAGAGCACGCTGCTGTCACTGATGTCGGGCCTGCAGGCGCCCGACAGCGGCCACGCCATGGCGCTGGGCGAGGACCTGGGCAAGCTGGGCACGCGGGCGCTGGAGAAATTCCGCCTGCGCCACACGGGCTTCGTCTTTCAGGGCTTCAACCTGTTCCCGGCGCTGACGGCCATCGAGCAGGTGCAGCTGCCCCTGGGCTACATGGGCCTGCGCAGCGACGAGGCCCTGCGCCGCGCGCAGCAGGCGCTGGACGAGGTCGGCCTGTCCCACCGCGCCCACATGCGTCCGGCCGAACTGTCGGGCGGCGAAAAGCAGCGCGTGGCCATCGCGCGCGCCATGGCCAAGGCGCCGCAGCTGCTGTTTGCCGACGAACCCACGAGTGCGCTGGATGCCGAAAGCGGCCAGCGCGTCATCGACATCCTGCACCGCGCGGCGCGCAACCATGGCACGACCGTGCTGTGCGTGAGCCATGACCCGCGTCTGGTGCGCCATGCCGACCGCGTGCTCGGCATGGAGGACGGCGCTATCCGCAGCGACTGGCGCCAGACCTCCCCGTTGAAGGAAAAAGAATGAAGTACCCCCTGAGCGGCCTTGCCGCGTCCACTGCCGGTCTGGCTGCGGCGCTGGCCGCCGCTGCGCTGCTGGCGGGCTGCGGTCCTTCGCACGATGCGCCTGCCAATGCCGGCCAGGCCAGCGCCAAGGCGCAGCAAAACGGCCCGGCGGCCGTGGCCGTGGCGCGCGGCAAGATCGAGGTGGAAGGCGGCCTGCTGGACCTGTCGCCCGCCGTGGCCGGCGTGGTGCAGCAGCTGTCCGTCAAGGAAGGCCAGTCCGTGCAGCGCGGCCAGTTGCTGCTGAGGCTGGCCGACGATACGGGCCAGGCCGACCTGGCCGTGGCCGAGTCCGAGGCCCAGCTGGCCAAGGCCCGCCAGAAGGCACGCGCCGCGCGCCTGCCCCAGCTCAAGCAGACCCTGTCGCGCTGGCAGGCCGCAGCGCGCGAGGGCGCCGCCGATGCGCAGAACGTGGACGAGGCCGCGCAGGCGCTGCGCGATGCCCAGGCCGAGATCGACGTGGCCGCGGCCGAGGCCCAGGTGGCACAACGCAAGCTCGAACAATTGCGCGCCCAGCACAAGCGCCAGGAACTGCGCGCGCCCGAGGCCGGCACCGTGGTGCGCCTGGCCACCCACGCGGGCAGCCAGGCCGTGCCCGGCACGCCGGCCGTGGTGGTGCTGCCGCAGCGCCCGCTGCAGGTGCGCGCCGAAATCAACGAAAGCTTCGCCGCCGCCGTGCGCGAAGGCATGCGGGCCACGGTGACGCTGGACGCCGATGGCGCCGCACAGCAGCAACTGCCCTCGGCACGCGTGCTGCGCATCAGTCCCGTCTATGGCACGGCGCGGCTGCAGGACGACCAGCAGCGCGGGCCGGTGCGTGTCATCGAGTGCGTGCTGGTCTTCGAGCAAGCTCCCGCCGCCGCCGTGCGCGTGGGTCAAAACGTAAGGGTGCAGTTTCATGAATAAGCGCATTCCCCTGTATCTGGACACCGCCGCCCCCGGCTGGATGGTGCAAAGCGACTTCGACGGCACGATCAGCCTGCTGGACGTGACCGACACCCTGCTCAACCGCTTCGGCAAGCCCGGCTGGCAGGAACTGGAAGACGCCTGGGAGCGCGGCGAGATCGGCTCGCGCGAATGCATGAAGGGCCAGGTCGCGCTGCTGGACATGGACGAGGCCGAGCTGCGCGCCCACCTGGACACCATCGAGATCGACCCCGGCTTTGCCGGCTTCGTGGCGGCCGCCCAGGCCCACGGCATGGTGGTGCAGGTGGTCAGCGACGGCATCGACTACGCCATACGCCATGTGCTGGAGCGCCATGGCCTGGGCGATCTGCAGGTCATCGCCAACCGCCTGGTGCAGACCGGCGAGCGCAGCTGGCGACTGGACTCCCCCTGGGCCAGCGCGCAGTGCGCGCGCGCCAGCGGCAACTGCAAGTGCGAGCGCCTGGCCGAGCAGCAGGCCCTGCACGGCCGCGTGCTCTACGTGGGCGACAGCACCTCGGACTTCTGCGTCTCGGGCCGGGCCGACTTCGTGCTGGCCAAGTACAAGCTCATCGCCCACTGCGAAAGCCGGGGCATCGCCCATGCGCCCTTCGAGCATTTCGAGCAGGCCACGGCCCTCCTCGACAAGGTCGTCCTGGGCCTGGAGGTGATGGCATGAACATGGCCGATGGATTCGACGCCGTTCAGCGCAGCGAGCCTGCCACGGGGCTGGACAATGTCTGCGTGACCGAGCATGAATTCGTCATGCCGGGCACGGGCGCGGCCGCGCGCACCGGCGTGCTGCTGGTGCACGGGCTTACGGGCACGCCTGCCGAGATGCGCCTGCTGGCCAAGGGGCTGAACAAGCAGGGCTTCACCGTCTATGCGGTCCAGCTGGCCGGCCATTGCGGCAGCATGGAAGATCTCGTGGACACGCGCTGGACCGACTGGCTGGCCAGCGTGGAGGCCGGCCTGCAGCGGCTGTCGCAGCACATGGACCATGTGGTGGTCGGCGGCCTGTCCATGGGCGCCGTGCTCTCCCTGGCCGTGGCCCAGCGCCACCCCGGCAAGGTGGACGGCGTCTGCGCCCTGTCCACCACCTTCCGCTACGACGGCTGGAGCATTCCCTTCTACACGCGCCTGGCCTTCCTGCTGCCGCTGTTCCGCGCGCTGGGCATTGGCCGCCACAGCGTGTTCATGGAGCAGCCGCCCTACGGCATCAAGGACGAGGCGCTGCGCGCACGCGTGGTCGAGCAGATGCACTCGGGCGACAGCGCGGCGGCCGGCCTGCCGGGCAATCCCTGGTGGTCCATCATCGAGCTGCGCCGCCTCTCGGCCCATGTGCTGGCGCGCCTGCCCCAGCTGCGCTCGCCCTGCCTGGTCATCCATGCGCGCAACGACGACATCTCGTCGGTGGCCAACGCCCATGACATCGTGCATGGCGCCAGCCAGGCCCATGTCGAGCTGGTGCTGCTGGACAACAGCTACCACATGGTCACCATTGACCGCGACCGCCGCACCGTGATCGCGCGCACCACCGAATTCGTGGCACGCATCGCCAGCGGTGCCGCCCCCCGCGAGGTGCGGGCTGCGGAGGCCGCACGGCATGGGCAGTGATCTCTCGCCGCTGGTCATCACGCTGTGGGTGCTGAACGTGCTGGTGGACAGCGGGGGCCAGCTGGCCTTCAAGGCCGCCGCCAGCCAGCCCGGTGACCTCGACGGCCTGGCACGCTGGCGCTTCATGGCCTCCAGGCCCTGGCTGTGGCTGGGCGTGGGCTGCTACGTGGCCGAGTTCGTGCTGTGGCTGGCCTTTCTTTCGCTGGTGCCGCTGTCCGAAGGCGTGCTGCTGGGCTCCATCAACATCGTGGCCATCATGATCGCGGGCCGGCTGCTGTTTGCCGAGAAGTTGGCACCCATGCGGGTCGCCGGAATTGTCCTCGTGTCCATAGGCGTCGCCATCGTGGGCCTGCATTGAAATGAAGCGCTTTTATTTCATCGGCTTTCTGGTGCTCATGGCCTTCGACACGCTGGCCCAGCTGAGCTTCAAGCAGGCCGGCAATGCGGCGCTGCCGCTGGAGTTCTCCACGGCCTGGCTGGCGCGCGTGTTCGGCCAGCCCTGGATCTATGGCGCCTTCGTGGGCTACATCGGCGCCTTTTTCTCGTGGATGACCTTGCTCAAGCGCGCGCCCATCGGCCCGGCCTTTGCGGCATCGCACCTGGAGATTCTTTCCGTGCTGGCGCTGTCGTACTGGTTGTTCGACGAGCGCATAGGCATGCCCCAGATCATCGGCTGCCTGTTCATCGTGGCCGGCATCGCCTGTCTGGCCGTCAGCGAGACGCAGGAGGCCGAGGGGCCCGGCGCAGACGATGACACGCCGGGCCATGCGGGCGGCAACCCGGGCGCGGGCTCGGCCAGCGCGGGCGCCGCGCATCTGGCGGCCTCGGCCGAGCACGGCACGCACCGTGGCTGAACGCGTGCTGCCGCCCACGGCGGGCCTGCCGCTGCGCGCGGCCGACCTGCTGCCCTGGGGCGACGCGGACCTGGCGACGGCGCTGGCGCAGTGGCTGGGCGTGCCCGCCGTGCAGCTTGAATGCTCGGGCACCTCGGCGCTGATGGTGGCGCTGCAGACCCTGCGCCGCCTGGCGCCGGGCCGCAGCGAAGTCATCGCACCCGCCTATACCTGCCCGCTGGTGGCCCTGGCCGTGGCGCACTGCGGCCTGCAACTGCGCCTGTGCGATCTGCATCCCGACACGCTGGACATGGACCCCACGCGCCTGCGCGCCCTGTGCAGCGAACGCACCCTGGCCGTGCTGCCCACGCATCTGTGCGGCCGCGTGGCCAACGTGGCCACGGCCGTGGACTGCGCGCGCGCCGTGGGCGCCTGGGTGGTGGAGGACGCGGCCCAGGCCCTGGGCGCGCGCCTGCGCGGCGAGCCCGTGGGCTGGCAGGGCGATGTGGGCTTCTACAGCCTGGCCGTGGGCAAGGGCCTGACCACCTTCGAGGGCGGCGTGCTGCTGGCACGCGACCTCGCGCTGCGCGAGGCACTGCGCGAGACACATGCGGCCAGCGTGCGCCAGGACCGGGGCTGGGAGTTGCGCCGCAGCCTGGAGCTGCTGGGCTATGCGGCGCTGTACCGCCCCGCCGGGCTGGAGCTGGCCTATGGCCGTCCCCTGCGCGATGCGCTGTCGCGCAGCGACTGGGTGCAGGCCGCCGGCGATGATTTCGACGACGCCATTCCCCGCCATGAACTGGGCGCCTGGCGCCGCCGCGTGGGCCGGCGCGCGCTGGCGCGGCTGGCGGATTTCCAGCAGCAACTGCAGCGCCAGGCCCGTGAGCGCGGCGCCTGGCTGTCGGCCATCGATGGGATCGAGGTGGTGGGTGACACCGTGCCGGGTGCGCAAGGCGTCTGGCCCGTGCTGCTGCTGCGCCTGCGCGATGCCGCCACGCGCGATGCGCTGCTGCGCGCGCAATGGGGGCGGGGCTGGGGTCTGTCGCTGCCCTTCGTCCATGTGCTGCCCGACTATGGCCGCTACGACCATGTGCTGGGCCTGGCGCGCCAGGACGTGGTGGACCAGGGGCGCGACTGGGCACGGCGCCTGGTGGCCGTGGGCAACAGCCTGTGGTTCGACGACGCGCGCTTCGAGGCCTTGCTCAGTCTGCTGGAGAGGCCGCACGCCGCGCCTGGCTGACGGCTGCGGCCTGCGTGGCGCCGGGTTGTGTCATGGCGCCGGGCGGTGGCTCGCGCCCGCGCAGGGCCTGGCTGCGTTCGGCGACATAGTCGCGCGTGAGCGGAACCGCTTCCTGGCAGCGTGCCAGCTGCACCTGGAAAATGGCGATGTCCTGGTAGCGGAAGGCGGCTTCCGACATGGACAGATAGAACTCCCACATGCGGCAAAAGCGCTCGTCGTAGAGCGCGGCAGCCTCGCCGCGGCGCGCCATGAAGCGCTCGCGCCACAGCCGCAGCGTGCGCGCATAGTGCAGGCGCAGCACTTCGATATCGGTGACCACCAGGCCGCTGCGTTCGATGGCCGGCGTGAACTCCGACAGGGACGGGATGTGGCCGCCCGGGAAGATGTAGCGCTCTATCCAGGGATTGTTGAAGTCGGGCACATCGCTGTTGCCGATGAAGTGCAGCAGCATCACGCCATCGTCGGACAGCAGCTCCCGGCACTGGCGGAAGAAGGCGTCGTGAAAGCGCGTGCCCACATGCTCGAACATGCCCACCGAGACGATGCGGTCGAAGGTGCCGCGCGTGTCGCGGTAGTCTTCCAGGCGGTAGCTGAGTCGGTCCGCGCACGGGGACTGGTCGGCACGCTGGCGGGCGCCCGCCAGCTGCTCGCCGGACAGCGTCACGCCCGTCACATGGCCCGCGCCAGCCACCTCGGCCAGGTAGCGCGACAGTCCGCCCCAGCCGCAGCCTATGTCCAGCACGCGGTGGCCGGGCTCCACGAGCAGCTTGGCGGAGATGTGGCGCATCTTGGCCCGCTGGGCCTGCTCCAGGCTTTCGTCGCCATGCTCGAAGTAGGCGCAGGAGTACTGGCGCTCGCCATCCAGAAAGAGCCGATAGAGCCGGTCGTCGAGGTCATAGTGGTGCGCCACGTTGGCGCGCGCCTTGCTGCGGCGGTTGTGCTGCAGCAGCGGGCGCAGCCGCATGCGCCAGGCATCGAGCAGCCGAACGCTGGCCGGCACGGGCAGGTTGCGCGCGTTGCGCAGCACGAGCTCCAGCACGTCGTAGATGCTGCCCCGCTCCACCACCAGGCGCTGCTGCATGAACATCTCGCCAAGGTTCAGGTCCGGGTCGCGCATCAGGGCCCACAGCGCGCGCCTGTCCGTGAAGCGGATGCGTGCCTGCGGCTGGCCGCCGTCGCCGAAGGCCAGCATGCGCCCCCAGGGCAGGCAGATTTCGAGCAGTCCCTTGCGCACCAGGGGGGTGAAACTGCGCTGCAGCAGTCTTTCGGTCAGCCGGTCGATCATGGGGTTGCCTCCTGTCTTGCGGTCGGCCGCGGTGCGCGGACGTGGGGTATGCGGGGTGTGCGGGGTGTGAACGGATCCTAGGGGCTGGTGCAGGTCTGGATGTATTCGACCAGCCGTTCGTTGAAGGCATGCTGGCCCAGCTGCCAGGTGGCCAGCGTCTGCGCGTCGATCTGCGTGTCCTGGCCGTCTCCGGCGCTCATCCAGCGCTTCCACCAGGTCGTGTAGCGCCAGGAGGACACATCGCCCGTGATGTCGCTGCCCACGATCTGGCCGGCCAGCGCGCTGATGATGTCCAGGGCCTCGCCTTCCTGCATGCGGCCCTGGTCCCAGTTGGTGCGCACCACCTCGGGCGCGAACACGTCCTTGTCGATGCTCAGGTAGGTGGGCTGGGCCTGCTCGCGCAGCATGCGCGCCAGCGTGCGGGACAGGTCGGCCACGCTGGCAAAGCCGCGAAAGGCGGCATCCACGCCCAGGCGGCGCGCCCAGCCCGTGTCCACGCCTGCGCTCCAGTAGCTCAGGCGGCCGGCGCGCAGCGGCGTGAGGTAGTTCTCCCAGGCGTGCGCGCGGCCGATGTCGCCGGAGGTGATGCCGGCCACATGCACATGCGAGACGGCCGGATGCAGGGCCACGCGCCGCACCCAGGAGCCGCAGTGCACGCCCCAGGGAAAGCGCATGTTGTCGGGGTGGTTGTCCAGCACGACCACGCGCAGCGGCCGGCCCGCGGACAGGGCCTGGGCGGTGATGCAGCGCTCGATCAGCGGCCAGCTCAGGTGGTGGAAGTCGCCACTGCCCATGAGGGCCGTGCCATGCGCGGCGGGCAGTTGCGCGTCGAGCGCCGCGCGGAACTGCGCAAAGCGGCGCAGGCCGCAGCCAAAGCGCACCTGCTCCTGCCAGTCCTGCAGCGGCAGGCGCAGCTCGCCGGGCAAGGTCCCCACCGAGCCATCCACATCCAGCACGACCGGCTGGGCATTCAGTTCTGTTCGCTCCATTGGCGATCGCTTTCGAAGTGGCCGGCAAAGCGCCGGCCCAGTGCGCGCAGCAGCGGATTGCGGATGAAGACCGCATGCTGCGTGAAGGTGAAGCTGGCGCCCAGCTGGGCCTTGACCTCGGGGTCGGTCCAGCCGGCCACGTAGTGGCTCAGGCCGCGTTCGATGGCGTATTCAAGGTTGACCATCCAGCTCACGAAGTAGAGATTGGCCTCGCGCGCGGCCGGGTAGGACAGGCCGATGTACTTGTCGATCAGCTTGCCGCCGTGCTCGAAGCACAGGTTCCAGCCCAGCAGCGCGCCGGGCGTGCCGTCGTCCTGCAGCGCGCGGTACTCGAACACGGTGCCGCCGTTGCCTGCATCGCGCAGCAGGGCCGCGAAGAAATCGCGCGTGAGCCTGTCGAAGTGGATCTCGCTTTGCGCATACACCGCATCGAACAGCGCGTAGTAGGCATCGACGCAGGCGTCATCGGCAAAGGCTGCGCCCGTGGGAATGCGCTGCACCTGCAGCTGCGCGCGGCTCCTGAGCTTGCGGCGCAGGTTCTGGCGGCGGCTCTTGGACAGGCGCGCAAGGTATTCGTCCAGGCTGGAGAAGTCGATGGGCACATGGGCCAGGGCCTGGCCTTCGACCAGGATGAAGCCCGCATCGGCCAGGGCCTGCGCCAGCGCCCGTGCGTGGGCGTTGTCGGCGTCCGGCAGCAGCGGTGAATCCTGGGGCAGGTCCTTGACGATGGTCAGCATGCGCCGGCCTGCGCACGCACGCAGCGCGGCAGCCTGCTGGGCGGCAGGGGTGCCCATGGGCAGCACGGCGTACTCGCTGACCGTGGTGCCCACGAAGTCGGTGGACAGGCGCAGCCGGCGCGACAGCCAGCCGCCACCGGGCAACGACAAAAGACGCGCCTTGAGCGCGTCGTCCGCCGTGGTCAGAAGATCGAAGGGCGCCGTGAAGGCCGGCGCCGGCCAGTCCTGCAGCAGTGCGAAGCCCTCGGGAGGATGGGCCGCGAACTGCGCGAGCAGGCCTGGGGGTTCGAGCTGGTTGTGCAGGCGCTCTGCGGGCATCGCGCCTTCAGGCCGCCTTGGCTTTCGTGAGCAACTGGTCCAGCAGGACCATGGCTTCGTCGATCTCGGGGCGCGAGATCATCAGCGAGGGCGCGAAGGTGATCACGTTCTTGTAGTAGCCGCCCACGTCCAGCACCAGGCCGCGTTTCTGGCCCTGGTATTCCAGGCCGCCTTCGAGGCCGATGTCCACCATCTTGTCCAGCAGCGCCTTGTTGGGCGTGAAGCCGTCTTCGGTGCAGATCTCGGCGCGCAGCGCCAGGCCCAGGCCGTCCACATCGCCGATTTCCTTGTGGCGCTTTTGCAGCTCCTTGAGGCCCTCGAGGAAGTAGGCACCCGATTCGCGCACCTGGCGGCCGAAGTCCATCTCGTGGGTCATCTTCATGACTTCCAGGCCCAGGGCCGTGCCCAGCGGGTTGGAGGCGAAGGTGGAGTGGGTCGATCCCGGCGGGAAGATGGTGGGGTTGATCAGCTCCTCGCGCGCCCACAGGCCCGACAGGGCGTTGAGGCCGTTGGTCAGCGCCTTGGCGAAGACCAGCACGTCGGGCTTGACGCCGAAGTTCTCCACCGACCACAGCGTGCCGGTGCGCCAGAAGCCCATCTGGATTTCATCGACCACCATCAGCACGCCGTGGTCGTCCAGCACCTTCTTGAGGCCCTTGAAGAAATTGGGCGGCGGCACGACGTAGCCGCCCGTGCCCTGGATGGGCTCCACGTAGAAGGCTGCGTACTCGCACTGGTTGGTCTTGGGGTCCCAGATGGCGTGGTATTCGTTCTCGAACTTGCGCGCGAATTCCCGGACGATGGAGTCCGCGTACTCCTCGGACGTCATGCCCTTGGGGCGGCGGAACGGGTAGGGGAAGGGGATGAACTGCGCGCGGTCGCCGAAGTGGCCGTAGCGGCGGCGGTAGCGGTAGCTGGAGGTGATGCTGGAGGCGCCCAGCGTGCGGCCGTGGTAGCCGCCCTCGAAGGCGAACATCAGGCTCTTGCCGCCGCTGGCATTGCGCACGACCTTGAGCGAGTCCTCGATGGCCTGGGCTCCGCCCACGTTGAAGTGCACGCGGCCGGCATGGCCCCACTTGCGCTCCGCATCCTGGGCGATGAACTTGGCCAGCTCGATCTTGGTGGGGTGCAGGTACTGGCTGGCGACCTGGGGCAGGGTCTGCAGCTGCTCGATCATCTTCTGCTCGAGGCGCTTGTTCTTGTAGCCGAAGTTCACGGCCGAATACCACATCTGCAGATCAAGGTAGGGCGTGCCGGCCTCGTCGTACATGTAGCTGCCTTCGCAGCCCGAGAAGATCTTGGGCGGGTTGACGTAGTGGACGGTATCCCCGAACGAGCAGTACTTGGCTTCGTCGGCCAGAAGTTGGGCGTTATTGATCACAGCAAAGGGCTCCAGATATTCAGCCGCCGCAGTGTGAGCGGGCAATCTTGCTGCGCTGTCGAGTCTTTGTGTGGGGTTTGTGGAGGAGGCCCGCGCGGAGCCTGGATCGGCCCCTGTGACGTAAATGAGACAAAACAAATGATAATCATTATCAATTGATGGGAGAATCGCGGAAAGCCAGCAGGAACAATCACACACGGGGGGAGCAATGGTCTCGCAAGAGCACTCCGCGGACAGGTCGGCAGCTAGCCAGCAACCCTCTTTCCCCGATTCCCGCCATGGCTGTGTCTTCGCGTTCGTCTTTCCTCTCCCTCTCCCGCAATCCCTCGCGCACGCCGGTATTGCGGCACAGCCTGCTGGCCGTGGCCGTGCAGGCCGCCGTGATCGGTCTGGCCGTGCCCGGCGCCTGGGCACAGACGCGGACGCAGACGCATGTGCAGACTGCGGACGATGAGGCCCGGCTGATGGCGCAGGCTCCCACCAAGGCGCTGGCCCAGGTCGATGTGGTCGATGCAGCCGAGCCCGTGCAGCGCACGCCGGGCGCCTCCACCACCGTCAGCGGCCCGGCGCTGGAGCAGGTCGGCAGCATGGCCGACGTGGTGCGCTACCAGCCCCTGGTCTCCGCGCCGGGCACGGCCTCGGGCACCAGCCGCAACCGCAGCAGCTTCGACCGCTCGGGCACCACGGGCTACAACATCCGCGGCATCGAGGGCAACCGCATCGGCATGGATGTGGACGGCGTCGAGATGCCCGACGCCACCACGCGCCCCTATGTGAGCCGTGTCGGCGCCAACACCTTCGGCGTGGGCCGCGACTTCATCGACCCCGAGATGTTCTCGGCCGTGGACATCCTCTCCGGCACCACCACGGCGCGGCGCGCGGCCGGTGGCATCGGCGGCTCGGTGGGCTTTCGCACCAAGTCCGCCGAGGACTACCTGGTGGGCGGCAAGACCTCCTACCTGGGCGGCAAGATCGGCCACGACACGGCCGACCGCTCCTGGAACGAGAGCTTCACGGCCGCTGGCCGCTCGGGCGACCTCGACGGCCTGATCGCCTACTCGCGCCGCGACGGCCACGAGACGCGCAACCACAGCGCCATCGTCAACAGCTATCCCGATGACTGGAACTCCAACGCGCTGCTGCTCAAGGGCGGCCTGCGCATAGCCCCGGCCCACCGCCTGGTGCTGTCGGCCGACCTGTACCGACGCAAGAACGACACCTCCTTCCACGGCTGGGACACCACCAACACCAGCATCACCGAAAGCTCGCGCCAGAACAGCGACACCAGTCGCAACACGCTGCAGCTGCAGCACCTGTGGACACCGGCCGGCGCCTGGGTGGACCAGCTGGACACGCGGCTGTACTTCCAGAACACGGACACCAACGACGTCACCGACACCACCACGCTGGCCACGGGCGCCAAGGTGCACAACGTCTCCGGCAATGAGACGCGCACCTGGGGTTTCTCGAGCACGGGCGACAAGCGCATCGACCGCCACCGCCTGAGCTTTGGCGTCAATGCATCGACACAGGACACGGAGCGGCCGTGGAACGTTTTCGCTACCGGCACGCCCGTTATGAAGCCCCAGCCCGACACCACCACCCGCCGCTACGGCGCCTTCCTGCAGGACGAGATCAGCTTCCAGGCCGGCGGCCGCCGCCTGGCGCTGATTCCCGCGCTGCGCGTGGACCGCGTGGAGATCAAGACACGCGACCTGGACAACTTCGTCTCGGGCGTGCTCACGGCCGCCGATGTGGAAAAGATTTACGGTGGCACGCGCGGCAACACCATCCTCAGCCCCAGCCTGGCCCTGGTCTATGACCTCACGCCCACGTTCAGCGCCTATGCCCAGTTCAAGCGCAGCGGGCGCGCGCCCTCGGCCGGCGAGATCTTCGGCTCGTGGAACATGGCCAGCAACTACAACGCGGCAGGCCAGTACGCCCTGGTGGGCAACCCCAACCTGAAGGAGGAAAGCAGCAATGCCTTCGACTTCGGCCTCAAGGGTTCGCCCACGCCGGGCGTGACCTTCAACAGCTCGGTCTTCTATACCAGGTACTCCGACTTCATCGCCTACACGCGCTACCTGCGCGCGGGCCGTCCCGACCTGTTCGTCAACGTGCCCGCCCACATCGGCACCATCTACCAGGCCGAGAACCGCGACAGCGCAAAGATCTACGGCTTCGAGGCCAGCGCGCGCCTGGACCACGGCCAGTGGATGCCCGCCGCCAGGGGCCTGTACTCCACCTGGGCGCTGGGCATCAGCCGCGGCACCTCCAAGTCCTACTACGCAGGCGACAAGGATGTGCCGCTGGACAGCGTGCTGCCGCGCAAGGCCATCGTCGGCGTGGGCTATGACGCACCGGCCCGGCAATGGGGCCTGAACCTGACCGGCACCTTCGTCGCGGGCAAGCAGGCCGTGGCCACCAACCGCGACAGCTACCAGAACGCGGGCACCGGCCTGACCGACTCGACCACCGAGCTGTTCCGCGTGCCCGGCTATGCCATCTTCGACCTGGCCGGCTACTGGCAGGTCGCAAAGAACGTGCGCCTGAACGCCGGCATCTACAACCTGGGCGACAAGCGCTACTGGGACTATTCCAGCACCCGCAGCCTGCAGCCCGGCGTGGCGCGCGACCGCCGCGACATCGAGCTGCTGAGCAACCCGGGCCGCACCTTCGCCGTGTCCATGAACGTTGCGTTCTGAGCACCCTGCGCACCATGCCATTGCATCCACGCCACCTTCACTTGCCGCGTGGCGCGGATCCGAGGAGTTTCTCCAGGGGCCGGCCGGCCTTCCCTACAGCGGCGGTGTCGGCCGGAAAGCCTCCACCACCATCGCAGCCGCCGCTGTATCTGCCTACTTCAGGAGTCGTTTCATGATCGAGTTCTCTCTGTCCCACCGCATGCTGGCCGCTGCCGGCCTGGCGGCCCTGCTCACCGCCTGCGCATCGCCCACGGCACCGTCCGCCAGCGGCCCGGCCCAGCCTGCGGGCGGGCATGGCCAGTCTGCCTTCATGGGCAGCTACGACGCCAACCGTGATGGCGTGGTCACGCGCCAGGAGTACGACACCGTGCGCAAGCAGCGCTTCCTGGCCGGCGACACCAATGGCGACGGCTGGCTCAGCGAGAAGGAGTACGTGGACGAGTTCGAGGCCCGCCTCAAGCAGCAGTACGCGGGCCGCCAGCCTGACGAGCGCTATGCCCAGTCCATGAAGCAGGCCCATGTGCGCTTCGGCATCGTGGACAGGAACCGCGACGGCAAATACACCGTGGAAGAAGACATGGCCATCGCCGAACGCAGCTTCAAGGAAGCCGACGTCAATGCCGATGGCGTCGTGGACAAGAACGACGTCAAGAAGCCCTGAGCGGACATGGCCAAAACCCCATCCAAGCGATTGGCCTGGTGGCTGCCGCTGCTGTCGGCCGTGTGCATCTCCGCCCAGGCCCATACGCCCTACCTGCTGCCCACCAGCTTCGAGGCTTCGCCCCGGGCCGTCATCAGCGTGGACGCCAGCTTTGCCGACAAGTTCTTCATCCCCGAAGTGGCTTTTGGCGAAACGCGCTTCACCGTGACGGCGCCCGACGGCTCGGTCACGCCCATGGCCGATGTGCGCCAGTTCAAGACCCGCACCGTGGCCGAGCACCAACTGCCCGACGAGAAGGGCACCTACCGCGTGAGCACCGGCCCGCGCCTGGGCGCCGTCTTCCGTTCGTGGGAGCGCAACGGCAAGGTGGAGACGGCGCGTGATCCCGCCACGCCCACGCCGGCCGATGCCAAGCTGCTGAGCCACTACCAGTCGCTGTCGGTCTCCGAGACCTACATCACGGTGGGCAAGCCCAGCCGGGCCGCGCTCGCGCCCTCAGGCAAGGGCCTGGAGATCGTGCCCGTCACGCATCCCGCCGACCTGTTCGTGGGCGAGAAGTTCGACTTCACCGTGCAATACGACGGCAAGCCGCTGGCCGCGCAGAAGGTGGAAATCTTCCGCTCGACCATGGACCTGGCCAGCCAGCACAGCGTGGATGCACTGACCACCGATGGCGAGGGCCGCATCTCCTACGCCCTGCCCAAGTCCGGCATCTACCTGGCCCTGGTGCGCTACCGCGCCGACGCCCCCGCCGGCGCCGCCGCGCCGCAGTACGGCAACAACTACACGCTGACCTTCAGGGTGCTGGCGCAGTGATGAAGAGAGCCCGCTGATGCGGGCTCTTCTTTTTGCTGGATGCAAGCATGGAGAAATTTATATCTGAACGGATATAATTCATGACGAACCAACGCAAACTGCTGTACTGGGAAGGCTCATCGAAGAAGGACTTCAAGGACTTCCCCATCGGCGTTCAGAAGGATATGGGCGTGGCGCTGTTCGTTGTCCAGTTGGGCGGCATGCCGAACTCGGCCAAGCCGTGGAAAGGGCTGGGCCCAGGCGTATATGAGTTGGTCGAAGACCACAGGGGAGACGCTTTCCGTGCCGTCTACAGTGTCCGTATCGGCGACGCCGTCCATGTGCTCCATGCGTTTCAGAAAAAATCAAAATCCGGCATTGCCACGCCGCAGCCCGACGTGGATCTGATCGAGAAGCGTTTGAAGTCCGTACTGGCCCGCTATGGAGCGGGCGGGAGAACATGATGCATCGCCAGGATTCTTCGCAGGGAACAGCCAATGTGCTGGTCGATCTGGGCTTCGAGGACGCACAGGAACTGTCGGCCAAAACTGTGCTGGCCATGAAGCTCAACGAGCTGATGGACAAGCGCGGGCTCAGTCAGACCGAGGCTGCAGGCATCACGGGCATGACGCAGCCCAAGATTTCCCAGGTCCGGCGCTACAAGCTGCAGAACATCTCTCTGGAGCGCCTGATGCAGGCGCTGGTGTCGCTGGACCAGCAGGTCGAGATCGTCGTGCGGCCTGCGCGCCGTGCGCACGCGGCCGGCATCACGGTGGCGCCCTGAACCTCACTCAACCCGTGGCCACCACCCGCAGCACCTCGGCGCCATAGGCGTCCAGCTTCTTGGCGCCCATGCCGCTGATGCCCTGCAGGTCGTCCAGCGATGCCGGGTTGCGTTCGGCAATGGCGGCCAGCGTGGCGTCGTGGAAGATCACATAGGCCGGCAGGTTGTGCTCGCGCGCGACCTCGGCGCGCCAGGCCTTGAGGTTGATGAAGCGCACCTGGGCATCGGGGCCCAGGCTGGCAGCGGCCGCGTTGGGCTGGGTGGCGCGCTTGGAGGTGCGCGTGCGTGGCGCGGCCACGGCCTCGCGCAGCTGCACGGGCACATTGCCGCGCAGCACGTCGCGCGAGCCATCGGCCAGGCACAGGGTGTCGAAGCTGTGGTCGCTGTTCTCGCTGGTGATCTTGTGCAGGCCCAGGGCGCCCGTGGCCAGCAGCTGGCGCATCACGCCGCGCAGCTGTGGCTCGCTGTAGTCCTTGCCCAGGCCGAAGGTGGAGATCTTGTCGTGGCCGTACTGGCGCACCTTCTCGGTGTCCTTGCCGCGCAGCACGTCCATGATGTGGCCCGCGCCAAAGGTCAGCTGGCTGGCCTCGTGCACGCGGTAGATGGTGGACAGCAGCTTGCGCGCGGCGTCCGTGCCATCCCACAGGGCCGGGGGCTCCATGCAGTTGTCGCAGTTGCCGCAGGCGGTCTTTGCCACGCGCTGCAGCGGCCTGCCTTCAAGGTCCGTCTCTGCGTCTTCTCCCGGTGCGCCCAGGCCGTACTGCTCTCCGAAGTAGGCCAGCAGCCGCACGCGGCGGCAGTCCGTGGCCTCGGCCAGGCCCAGCAGGGCATCGAGCTTGCCGCGCATGACCTGCTTGAAGGTGTCCTCGGCCGGGCTTTCGTCGATCATGCGGCGCTGGTTGACCACGTCGGACAGGCCGTAGGCCATCCAGGCATCGGCGGGCAGCCCGTCGCGGCCTGCGCGGCCGGTTTCCTGGTAGTAGCCCTCGATGTTCTTGGGCATGTCCACGTGGGCCACGAAGCGCACATCGGGCTTGTTGATGCCCATGCCGAAGGCGATGGTGGCGACGATGACGATGCCGTCCTCGCGCAGGAAGCGGTCCTGGTGCAGCTGGCGCGTCTCGAAGGGCAGGCCCGCGTGGTAGGGCAGGGCGGGCACGCCGGCCTGGCTCAGCGTCTGGGCCAGCTCCTCCACGCGCTTGCGCGACTGGCAATAGACCACGCCGGCCTCGCCCTCGTGCTCGCGCTCTATGAAGCGCAGCAGCTGGTTGCTGACGTCCTTCTTCTCGGCGATGCGGTAGCGGATGTTGGGGCGGTCGAAGCTGCTGACGAAGTGCCGCGCGCTCTCCAGCTGCAGCCGCTCGACGATGTCGGCGCGCGTGAGTGCATCGGCCGTGGCCGTGAGCGCAATGCGCGGCACGCCCGCATAGCGCTCGTGCAGCACGCTCAGCGCGCGGTACTCGGGCCGGAAGTCATGGCCCCACTGGCTCACGCAGTGCGCCTCGTCGATTGCGAACAGCGACAGCTTGCCCTGGGCGTGCAGGTCGTCGAGCAGGCCCAGGAAGCGCGGCGTGTTCAGGCGCTCGGGCGCGGCATACAGCAATGTGATGTCGCCGCTTTGCAGGCGCCATTCGACTTCCTGCGTCTCGTCATAGGACAGCGTGGAGTTCAGGTAGGCGGCGCTCACGCCGGCCTCGTGCAGCGCGCCCACCTGGTCGTGCATGAGCGCGATCAGCGGCGACACCACCACCGCCACGCCGTGGCCCTGCTGCTGGCGCACGATGGCCGGCACCTGGTAGCACAGGCTCTTGCCGCCGCCCGTGGGCATGAGCACCAGCGCATCGCCGCCGGCGACCACGTGCGAGACGATGGCTTCCTGCGGACCGCGGAATTGTTCGTAGCCGAACACGGCTTGCAGGACGGAATGCGCGGCGGACAACGGGGACTTCTTTCGGCAGAGGCGGCTGGCGCGGGAGGGAGCGGGATGCGGGCGCTTCCCGCAAAAAATGCGCTGCGGCCCGAAGGCCGCAACAGCCGCCATTTTGCGCCCCCTCGCAAGGTCCAGGGAAGACCTGGGGTTTGAGCCGCTCTGCATCAACGGCCTTTTCCGGGCGCGAGGGTGCCATTTTCAGATTTCTCCTAGCCACCCGCTGCTGCATTCAGCTGCCGCCCAGCACCCCGCGCGCAATGATGCTGCGCTGCACTTCGGACGAGCCTTCGTAGATGCGCAGGATGCGCGCATCGCGCACCAGGCGCTCCAGCGGCATCTCGCGCGTGTAGCCGTAGCCGCCGTGGATCTGCAGGGCTTCGTCGGTGACGAAGCCCACCATTTCCGAGGCATGCAGCTTGGCCATGGCCGAGTGCTGGGTGAAGGGCTGGCCGGCCTGGCGCAAGGCCAGGGCCTGCATCGTCAGCGCCCATGAAGCTTCCAGGCGCAGCTTCATGTCGGCCAGCTTCCACTGGATGCCCTGTTTCGTGGCCAGTGGCTCGCCGCCGACCAGGCGCTGATTGGCCCATTGCGCGGCGGCGGCCAGGGCGGCCTCGGCCACGCCCAGGGCGGTGGCCGCCACGTCCAGGCGGCTGTTGTCCAGCACCTTCATGGCCGTCTTGAAGCCCGTGCCCTCGGCGCCCAGCCGGTGGCTGGCGGGCACGCGCACGCCGTCCAGCGATACCTCGAAGGCATGGCCGCCGCGGATGCCCATGAGTTTTTCGGGCGCCGAGACCTGGATGCCGGGCAGATCGCGCGGCACGATGAAGGCGCTGACGCCGCGCGCGCCGGCCTCCATGTCGGTCTTGGCGAAGACCACCATGAAGCGTGCCTCGGCGGCGTTGGAGATGAAGTGCTTGACGCCCGTGATCAGATAGTCGTCCCCATCGCGCACGGCGCGCGTGCGCATGTCGGCCGGGTGGGAGCCGCCGCGCGGCTCGGTCAGCGCAAAGGCGGCCAGCCATTGGCCGCTGGCGCAGCGCGGCAGCCACTGCTGGCGCTGGGCGTCGTCGCCGCCGATGAGCACGGCGTCCGTGCCCAGGTAGTGGGCGCCGATCATGGACGAGGTGGCCGCGCAGGCGCGCGAGATGGCCACCAGGGACAGCAGCATGGCTGTGGGCGTGACGCCGGGGCCGCCCAGGGCCTCGGGCAGGTTCATGCCCATCACGCCCAGGCCCGATAGGCCCGGCACATGGCAGGTGGCGGACAGTGCCTCTTCGTCCATGCGCTGCGCCAGCGGGGCGAGTGCGTCGTCGGCAAATCGGGCCACGGCATCGGCAATGGCGTGGTCGTCGGCGGTGGTGCCCAGTCGTTGGAAGTTCATGGAGGTTCGCTCAATGTGATGGGGAAGAGGGGGCCGCGCCTGCAGTGCCCAGGGCACCGGATGCGCGCAGCGCGGCAATGGCTTCGGCGCCCCGGCCCAGCCACTGCGAGAGCAGGGCCTCGGTGTGCTCGCCCAGGGCCGGTGCGCGCTCGGCGCGGTTGGGTGCGGCGCCGCTGAAATGCACGGGCTGGGTGGGCAGGCGCAGGCCGGGCAGGCGCTCGTCCTGCACCGCGCCGAGCAGGCCGCGCGCCTGGCTTTGGGGCGACTCCAGCGCCTGGGCAATGTTCCAGATGGGGGCGGCGGGCACGCCGGCTGCATCCAGCGCGGCCACCACCTGAGCCACTTCATGCCGGCCGGCCCAGGCCTCGATGGCCGCGCGCAGCGCGGGTTCGTGGGCCGAGCGTGATTCATCGCTGGCAAAGCGCGGGTCGCCGGCCAGGCTGCCCAGTTCCATGGCCTGCAGGGCGGCGGCGAACAGCTTGTTGTTGAGCACCGCCAGCGCGAAGTGGCCGTCGCCTGCGCGGTACACGCCGAACGGCGCGGACAGCGGATGGCGGTTGCCTACGCGGCGCGCGGGCCGGCCCGTGAACAGGTAGCGCGCCACCGAGGTGGCCAGAAAGCTCAGCGTGGTGTCGAACATGGCCACGTCCACCTGCTGGCCCTGCCCGGTGGCGCGCGCCTGCAGCAGCGCGGCCAGCGTGGCCCAGGAGGCGAACAGGCCGGCCACCACGTCGCTGACGGCCTCGCCCACGACGGTGGGCGCGCCATCGGGCTCGCCCGTGGCCTCCATGAGGCCGCTCATGGCCTGCACGATGATGTCGTAGGCCGGCCGGTGGGCCAGCGGCCCGGTCTGGCCGAAGCCCGAGACGCTGACATAGACCAGGCGCGGATTGAGCGCCCGCAACTGGCTTGCGCCTATGCCCAGGCGCTCGGCCACGCCGGGCCGGAAGTTCTCCACCACCACGTCGGCCTGGGCCGCCATCTCGTGGACCAGGGCCACGGCCTCGGGGTGCTTGAGGTCCAGCACCAGGCTTTGCTTGTTGCGGTTCATCACCGTGAACAGCGCGCTTTCGCCGTTGTTCATGGGGCCGATGGCGCGGTAGTCGTCGCCCTGCGGCGGCTCGATCTTGACGACCTCGGCGCCCAGGTCGGCCAGCAGGGCCGTGGACAGCGGCCCGGCCAGCACGCGCGTGAAGTCGAGAATGCGCACGCCGTCCAGCGGGCGGGCGGTGAGGGGGGTGGACTCGGTCATGGGGGCAGCCTTGGACGGGTGGTCTATGGCTGCATGCTGGCGCGTGATTGAATCAATGGAAAATATTCATTCCTGATTCACTGCATTCAAAAAGATGATCCAAATCAGCCTGCGCCAGCTGGAGTATTTCGTGGCCGCCGCACGCCATGGCAGCACGGCGCGCGCGGCCGAGGCCATCGGCGTGTCCCAGCCGTCCATCTCCAAGGCGATTGCCGACCTGGAGGCGCTGTGGGGCGAGGCACTGTTCGTGCGCCGCCATGCCAGGGGGCTGGATCTCACGGCGGCGGGCGCGGTGCGCAGCCGCGAGGCCCAGGCGCTGCTGGACGGCGCACGCAGCCTGCAGGGGCCGCGCACGGCGGCGATGGCGGGCGTGCTGCGCCTGGGCTTTCTGAGCACGCTGGGCGCGCGCTGGGTGCCTGCCCTGCTGGCGCAGATGCAGCGCCTGCACCCCGGCATTGCGCTGGAGCTGGTGGAGGGCGATATCGCCTCGCTCACGCAGCAGGTGGAGCGCGGCGAGCTCGATGCGGCCCTGCAGTACGACACGGGCCTGGCGCGTCCCCGCATGGAGCTGCTGCCCGTGGCGGCGCTGCCGCCCTATGTGCTGCTGCCGCAGCGCCATGCGCTGGCGGCCAGGACCAGCGTGGGGCTGGCCGAGGTGGCCCGCTACCCGCTGGTGCTGATCAACCTGCCGCACAGCCGCGAGTATTTCCTGTCGCTGTTCCGCGAGGCCGGCGTGACGCCGCTGGTGGCCCATGAGTTCGCCTCCATCGAAATGCTGCGCTCCATGGTGGCCAATGGCCACGGCCTGAGCGTGCTGACCACGCGGCCGGTGGTGGACCGCGCCCACGATGGCCAGCGCCTGGCCTGCCGCCGCATCCGGGGCCGCGTGGCCCCCCAGGGCGTGGTGCTGGCCGTGCCGGCGGGCAATGCCTCGCCGCTGATTGCACCGTTCTTGAAGGTGGCGCGTGCCGTGATTGCACCGTAGCGGCGCGCAGCCCCGTGGCATGCACCACGGTGGTGAGCTGTTACCCGGGATTTTCCCCAGGTTGTATGGACAAGCTTGGTTGGCACGGCATTTGCTGTTGCTCTCCGTGTTGATCGCAGGTAGATGCAGGATGCTCGCTCCATCACCGGTTTGCCGGGTAATCCTGTATATACATGTCCGGTCGGCAAAAACACACTTCGGGCTCCCGCACTGGTCTGCCTGCGGACCCCGAAACTGCCATCGCCAACTTGCTTTCCCGACCGAGGAGTGCCACATGAGTTCGATCCCCACGTTCCGCCGCCTGCCCCTGGGGCCGCTGGCCGCCGCCCTCTGCCTTGCCGCCGCACTGCAGCCCGCTGCAGCGCAGGAGACCAAGATCACCCTGGGCATGTCGGGCTGGACCGGCTTCGCGCCGCTGACCCTGGCCGACAAGGCCGGCATCTTCAAGAAGAACGGCCTGGCGGTGGACCTGAAGATGATTCCGCAGAAGGACCGCCACCTGGCCCTGGCCTCGGGCGCCATCCAGTGCGCGGCCACCACCATCGAGACGCATGTGGCCTGGAACACGAACGGCGTGCCCATCGTGCAGATCTTCCAGATGGACAAGTCCTATGGCGCCGACGGCATCGCCGTGCGCAATGACGTCAAGGGCTTCGCCGACCTCAAGGGCAAGACGGTGGCCGTGAGCGCGCCGGGAACGGCGCCGTACTTCGGCCTGGCCTGGATGCTGCACAAGAACGGCATGACCATGAAGGATGTGAAGACCGTCTCGCTGGAGCCCCAGCCCGCGGCCCAGGCCTTCGTGGCCGGCCAGAACGATGCGGCCATGAGCTACGAGCCCTACCTGTCCACCATCCGCGCCAACCCGGCGGCGGGCAAGATCCTGGCCACCACCATCGACTACCCCATGGTCATGGACACCGTGGGCTGCGATCCCAAGTGGCTCAAGGCCAACGCCGCCGCCGCCAAGGCCCTGGCCCAGTCGTATTTCGATGCGGTGGCCATGATCGAGGCCGACAAGACCAAATCCTTCGAGATCATGGGCACGGCCGTCAAGCAAAGCGGCGAGCAGTTCGGCAAGTCGGCCTCCTACCTCAAGTGGTCCGACAAGGAGGCCAACCAGAAATTCTTCGCCAACGAGCTGGTGCCGTTCATGAAGGAATCGGCCGTGATCCTCAAGGAGGCCGGCATCATCCGCTCCATCCCCGAGAACTATGGCGTGATGTACGACGCCAGCTTCATCCAGTAAGCCCGTCAGGGGATGACCATGCAAGCCGCATCCACTTCCGCACTCCAGCCGGCTAACAAGCCCATGACCCACGCCACATCGCACGCTCCCGCGCCCGCCGCAGCGCCAGCCCCCGTCCGCCGCCGCCGCATGGCGCCGCTGGAGCCCGTCAGCCCCACGGCCAAGTGGGTGCTGGGTGTGGCCTTCTTCGTGCTGTTCTTTCTCGTCTGGGCGGCTGTGACGCTGGGCGGCTTCGTCTCCCCGACCTTCCTGGCCAGCCCCATGACCATGGCGCGCGAGGGCGTGCTGCTGTTCACCGAGTACGGCTTCCTGCACGACATCGGCATGACGGTCTGGCGCGTGATGGGCGGCTTCATCCTGGCCTCGGTCGTGGCCGTGCCCCTGGGCATTGCCATGGGCGCCTGGAAGCCGGTCGAGGCCTTCTTCGAGCCCTTCGTGTCGTTCTGCCGCTACCTGCCGGCCTCGGCCTTCATCCCGCTGCTGATCCTGTGGGCCGGCGTGGGCGAGACGCAGAAGCTGCTGGTCATCTTCATCGGCTCGGTGTTCCAGATCACGCTGATGGTGGCCGTCACCGTGGGCGGCGCGCGCAAGGACCTGGTGGAGGCCGCCTACACGCTGGGCGCCTCCAACACCGGCGTGGTGCGCCGCGTGCTGATCCCGGGCGCCGCGCCCGGCATTGCCGAGACGCTGCGCCTGGTGCTGGGCTGGGCCTGGACCTATGTGATCGTGGCCGAGCTGATCGGCTCGTCCTCGGGCATCGGCCACATGATCACCGACAGCCAGGCGCTGCTGAACACGGGCCAGATCATCTTCGGCATCATCGTGATCGGCCTCATCGGCCTGGTGTCCGATTTCATCTTCAAGACCGTCAACCGTCGCATGTTCGAGTGGAGCACCCTGTGATGAATCTGCTGTCCATTCAAGGTGTTTCGCGCACCTTCACCAGCCACAAGGGCACGAGCACGCAGGCCTTGCTGCCTGTGGATTTCGAGGTCCGCGAGAACGACTTCGTCACCATCCTCGGCCCCTCGGGCTGCGGCAAGTCCACCATGCTGCGCATTGCGGCGGGGCTGGATTTCCCGACCACGGGCCAGGTGCTGCTGGACGGCCGCGCCGTGGACGGGCCAGGCGCCGACCGGGGCATGGTGTTCCAGAGCTACACGCTGTTCCCCTGGCTGACCGTGGCCCAGAACATCCGCTTCGGCCTGCGCGAGAAGGGCGTGAGCGAGGCGCTGCAAAAGGAGCGCAGCGACTACTTCATCGCCAAGGTGGGGCTGCGCGGCTTCGAGAACCACTTTCCCAAGCAGCTGTCGGGCGGCATGCAGCAGCGCACGGCCATTGCGCGCGCGCTGGCCAATGATCCCAAGATCCTGCTCATGGACGAGCCCTTCGGCGCACTCGACAACCAGACCCGCGTGCTCATGCAGGAGCTGCTGCTGGGCATCTGGGAGGCCGAGCGCAAGACCGTGATGTTCGTCACCCACGACATCGACGAGGCCATCTTCATGGCCAACCGCGTGGCCGTGTTCAGCGCGCGCCCGGGCCGCATCAAGGCCGATATTCCCGTGAACCTGCCGCATCCGCGCCACTACACGGTCAAGACCTCGCCCGAGTTCATGGAGCTGAAAGCCCGGCTGACCGAAGAGATTCGCGCAGAGTCGCTGGCCGCTGCTGCACACTGACGCTTTTCCATGACCACTGCCCACACCATGTCTTCGCGTTCCACGGCTTCCCGACTTTCCGCAACGACGGCGGAGGTGCCCATGGCCCTGTACCAGCAGGTCAAGGACCACGTGCTGCGCAAGATCGCCGATGGCTCGCTGTCGGCCGGCGAGCGCGTGCCGTCCGAGCAGGAGCTGGTGCAGGAGTTCGGCGTGGCCCGCATGACGGCCAACCGCGCTCTGCGCGAGCTGGCCGAGCAGGGCGTGATCGTGCGCGTGGCCGGCGTGGGCTCCTTCGTGGCCGAGGAAAAGCCGCAGTCCACGCTGCTGCGCATCGCCAACATCGCCGAGGAGATCCGCCAGCGCGGCCATGACCACCGCTTCGAGCTGATCAGCGTGCGCCGAGAGTCGGCCTCGCCCGAGGCGGCGGCTTCGCTGCAGCTGTCTGCGGGCAGCTCGGTGTTCCACCTGCAGGGCGTGCATTTCGAGAACGACGTGCCCGTGCAGCTGGAAGACCGCCATGTGAACCCGCGCATGGCGCCGGACTTCATGGAGCAGGACTTCTCGCTGATCCAGCCTTCGGTGTATCTGGTGCGCAACGTGCCCTTCGACCAGATCGAGCATGTGGTGGACGCCATGCTGCCCACGCCCGAGCAGGCGCGCTGGCTGCAGATGGACGCCGACCAGCCCTGCCTGACGCTGACGCGCCGCACCTGGTACCTGGGCACGCCCGTGACCTGGGTGCACTGCGTGCATCCGGGCATGCGCTACCGGCTGGGCAGCCGCTTTCGCACCGACGGCGGATCGCACGACGGCTGAGGCCTGAAAGGCGGGGTTCCCGCTCTTGCGCTGTTCCGCTTCGATTGATATTGTATAGACAGGCATAGACATCCATCCCGGCACACCCTCCCAGACACCGACAGGGCATCACCATGAACACCATCACGACTCCCGGCCTCACCTCCCGTCCCGGCACCGCGCTGACGCTGCAGCCCGGCCAGGTCAGCCTGGCCCAGCTGCGGGCCATCCAGCAGGGCGGCGTGCGCCTGTCCATGGCGGCGCCCGCCTACGAGCGCATGCGCGCCGCCCAGGCCCATGTGCAGCACATCGTGGATGAGGACCAGGTCGTCTATGGCATCAACACCGGCTTCGGCAAGCTGGCCTCCACCAAGATCGCCCATGACCGCCTGGCAGAGCTGCAGCGCAACCTGGTGCTGTCGCACAGCGTGGGCACGGGCGATCCGCTGCCCGACGCCGTGGTGCGCCTGGTGCTGGCCACCAAGGCCGTGAGCCTGGCGCGCGGCCACTCGGGCGTGCGCCCCGAGCTGGTCGATGCGCTGCTGGCCCTGGCCAACGCCGACGTGCTGCCCGTGATTCCCGCCAAGGGCTCGGTGGGCGCCTCGGGCGACCTGGCGCCGCTGTCGCACCTGGCCTGCGTGCTGATCGGCGAAGGGCAGGCCAAGATCGACGGACAGGTGGTGTCCGGCACCGAGGCCATGCGCCACGTGGGCCTGGAGCCCTTCGTGCTCGGCCCCAAGGAAGGGCTGGCCCTGCTCAACGGCACCCAGGTGTCCACGGCCCTGGCCCTGGTGGGCCTGTTCCAGGGAGAGAGCGTGTTCGCGGCCGGCCTGGTGGCGGGCTGCCTGACGCTGGAGGCCATCAAGGGCTCGGTCAAGCCGTTTGACGCCCGCATCCATGAGGCGCGCGGCCAGCTTGGCCAGATCGCCGTGGCCGCCGCCGTGCGCGAACTGCTGGACGGCAGCGCCATCGACACCTCGCACCCCCACTGCGGCCGCGTGCAGGACCCGTACTCCATCCGCTGCGTGCCCCAGGTGATGGGCGCCTGCCTGGACAACCTCAGCCATGCGGCCCGCGTGCTGGTGATCGAGGCCAACGCCGCCTCGGACAACCCGCTGGTCTTCGACAACGGCGACGTGATCTCGGGCGGCAACTTCCACGCCGAGCCCGTGGCCTTCGCGGCCGACATCATCGCCCTGGCTCTGGCCGAGATCGGCGCCATCTCCGAGCGCCGCATGGCCCTGCTGCTGGACACCGGCCTGTCGGGCCTGCCGGCCTTTCTGATCGCCGACAGCGGCGTGAACTCGGGCTTCATGATCGCCCAGGTCACGGCCGCCGCCCTGGCTGCCGAGAACCAGTGCCTGGCCCATCCCAGCAGCGTCACCAGCCTGCCCACCTCGGCCAACCAGGAAGACCATGTCTCCATGGCCACCTACGGCGCGCGGCGCCTGGGCGAGATGGCGCGCAACACCGCCGTCATCGTGGGCGTGGAAGCCATGGCCGCCGCCCAGGGCATGGACTTCGACCGCAGCCTGAACAGCTCCGAACTGATCGAGGCGCAGTACGCGCTGATCCGCAGCCAGGTTCCGCACCTGGACCGTGACCGCTACCTGGCACCCGACATCGAAACCATGCGCCAGTGGGCGCTTGCCACGGACTGGCCACAGGCCATCGTCCGCCACCTGCCCAGCCACCAGGCTGCCTGAACCCCGCAACCGCTCACCCCCCGCATCCAGGAGATCGCCATGAACGCCAACGACGCCATCCTCAACGCCAACGCTGCCACGGCTGCCACCAATCCCCGCTATGACGCCAGCCGCGTCATCCGCGCCCCGCGCGGCAGCGAACTGCACTGCAAGAACTGGCTGGCCGAGGCCGCCTACCGCATGCTGCAGAACAACCTGGACCCCGACGTGGCCGAGAACCCCAAGGCCCTGGTGGTCTACGGCGGCATCAGCCGCGCGGCGCGCAACTGGGAGTGCTATGACCAGATCCTGGAGTCGCTCAAGAAGCTGGAGGCCGACGAGTCGCTGCTGATCCAGTCGGGCAAGCCCGTGGGCGTGTTCAAGACGCACGAGAACGCACCGCGCGTGCTGCTGGCCAACTCCAACCTCGTGCCCCAGTGGGCCAACTGGGAGCACTTCAACGAGCTCGACCAGAAGGGACTGTTCATGTACGGCCAGATGACGGCCGGCAGCTGGATCTACATCGGCGCCCAGGGCATCGTGCAGGGCACGTTCGAGACCTTCGTCGAGGCCGGCCGCCAGCACTACAACAATGACCTCACGGGCAAGTGGATCCTCACGGCGGGCCTGGGCGGCATGGGCGGCGCCCAGCCCCTGGCCGGCGTGCTGGCCGGCGCCTGCGTGCTGGCCATCGAATGCCAGCAAAGCAGCATCGACTTCCGCCTGCGCACGCGCTACCTGGACAAGCAGGCGCGCGACATCGACCACGCGCTGGAGCTCATCGCCCAGCACACGGCTGCGGGCGAGGCCATCTCCATCGGCCTGCTGGGCAATGCCGCCGAAATCCTGCCCGAGCTGGTGCGCCGCGCAAAGGCCGGCGGCGCCCGTCCTGACATCGTGACCGACCAGACCTCGGCCCATGACCTGATCAACGGCTACCTGCCCGTGGGCTGGACCGTGGACGAGTGGCGTGCCGCCGCCGCCGACCCGTCGCGCCATGCCCAGCTCAAGGCCGCCGCCGCCCAGGGCTGCGCCCAGCACGTGCAGGCCATGCTGGACTTCCAGGCCATGGGCATTCCCACGGTGGACTACGGCAACAACATCCGCCAGGTGGCCCTGGACCAGGGCGTGAAGAACGCCTTCGACTTCCCCGGCTTCGTGCCCGCCTACATCCGGCCGCTGTTCTGCGAGGGCAAGGGCCCGTTCCGCTGGGTGGCCCTGTCCGGCGACCCCGAGGACATCTACAAGACCGACGCCAAGATCAAGGAACTGTTCCCCGACAACAAGCACACCCACCGCTGGCTGGACATGGCGCGCGAGCGCATCAGCTTCCAGGGCCTGCCCGCGCGCATCTGCTGGCTGGGCCTGGGCGAGCGCCACAAGGCGGCCCTGGCCTTCAACGAGATGGTGAAGAACGGCGAACTCAAGGCCCCCATCGTGATCGGCCGCGACCACCTGGACTGCGGCTCGGTGGCCAGCCCCAACCGCGAGACCGAATCCATGAAGGACGGCACGGACGCCGTCAGCGACTGGCCGCTGCTCAACGCCCTGCTCAACACCGCAGGCGGCGCCACCTGGGTCAGCCTGCACCACGGCGGCGGCGTGGGCATGGGCTACTCCCAGCATGCGGGCGTGGTCATCGTGGCCGATGGCACGGACGAGGCCGCCGCCCGCCTGGGCCGCGTGCTCTGGAACGATCCGGCCACCGGCGTGATGCGCCATGCGGATGCGGGCTACGACATTGCCGTGGCTGCGGCCAAGCGCCACCAGCTGAACCTGCCCATGGTCAAGTGAGCCGCTTGCAGGACACCACGGCCATGCAGCGTTTCGACCTGAACCAGATCGCCGCCAGCCCCTGGAAGAACGGGGGCGGCAGCACGCGCGAGATCGCCTGCTGGCCGCCCGGGGCCGGCATGGAGGCCTTTGGCTGGCGCATCAGCGTGGCCACCATTGACCAGCCCGGCCCGTTCTCGGCCTTTGCGGACGTGGACCGGCAGATCATGCTGCTCGATGGCGACGGCGTGCACCTGCGCGGCGAAGGCATCGACCATGTGCTGGACGCGCGCTGGCAGCCGTTTGCTTTCTCCGGCGATGTGGCGCTGGGCTGCTCGCTGCTGGGCGGCACTTCCACCGACTTCAACGTGATGGCGCGGCGCGGCCGGTGGCGGGCGCAGGTCCAGGTGCTGGACAGCGCTGCCGACGCCGGCCGCGCCGACGCCGGCCTGTGCATGGTGCTGCAGGGCGACTGGCAGGCGGATGGCGCTGCGCTCATCCCCGGCCAGGGCCTGTGGTGGAGCGCGCAGCAGCCTGACCCGCAGCAGCTGGTGCCGCAGACCGACGACGCGCGGCTGGTGCAGGTGCTGCTGCAAGCCTGCTGACGACCCACGACATCCAAGGAATCACCCGCCATGACCGAGCCCCACGCACCCGCTTCTGCATCCGCTTCCGCACTCGCTCCATCCTCTTCGGCCGACGGCTGCTGGCAGAACCTGCGCCTGGCGCCTGACATGTTCGAGGCCGGCCAGGCCGTGGGTGACGGGGAGGATGCCTGCATCGTGGTGCAGCAGGGCCGCGTGGCCTGGGTGGGGCCGCAGCAGGCCCTGCCGCCCGCATATGCGTCCCTGCCGCGCCATGACGGCCAGGGCATGCTGGCCACGCCGGGCCTGGTCGATTGCCACACCCACCTGGTCTATGGCGGCGAGCGCGCCAACGAATTCGCCATGCGCCTGGACGGCGCCAGCTACGAGGAAGTGGCACGCGCCGGCGGCGGCATCGTCTCCAGCGTGCGTGCCACGCGCGAGGCCAGCGAGGACGAGCTGTTCGCCCAGGCCCTGCCGCGCCTGCAGCAGCTGCTGGACGAAGGCGTCTGCGCCATCGAGATCAAGTCGGGCTACGGCCTGGCGCTGGAGCACGAGCGCAAGCAGCTGCGCGTGGCCCGGCGCCTGGGCCAGGCCCTGGGCGTGACCGTGCGCACCACCTTCCTGGGCGCGCATGCGCTGCCGCCCGAGTACGCAGGGCGCAGCCAGGACTACATCGACTTGGTCGCCGGCACCATGCTGCCCGCGCTGGCGGCCGAGGGCCTGGTCGATGCGGTCGATGTGTTCTGCGAGCGCATCGCCTTCTCGCTGGCCGAGACCGAGCAGGTCTTCCAGGCCGCACGCCGCCTGGGCCTGCCCGTCAAGCTGCATGCCGAGCAGCTGTCGAACATGGAGGGGGCGGCCCTCGCGGCCCGCTATGGCGCGCTGTCGTGCGACCACATCGAGCACCTGTCCGAATCCGGCATCGCCGCCATGCGCGGCGCGGGTTCCGTGGCCGTGCTGCTGCCCGGCGCCTACTACACGCTGCGTGACACCCACATGCCGCCCATCGCGGGCCTGCGCGCCGCGGGCGTTCCCATGGCCGTCTCTACCGATCACAATCCGGGCACCTCCCCCTGCCTGAGCCTTTTGCTCATGGCCAACATGGCCTGCACCCTGTTCCGGCTCACCGTGCCCGAGGCCCTGGCGGGCATCACCCGCCATGCCGCGCGCGCCCTGGGCCTGCAGGATGAGCATGGCCTGATCGCGGCCGGCCGTCCCGCCCACTTCGTGCTCTGGCCCGTGCGCCATGCGGCCGAGCTGGCCTACTGGTTCGGCAACCGGCCGGACTGCACCATCGTGCGCCAGGGCCGCATCGTGCGGACCCGCAGGCAGGGGAGCCACTGAAAGCCTGCTCATGCCCCATGCACTGTTTCTCGATGAATTGATTTCCACCCTGGGCGCCGAAGTGGCGCAGCGCGGCGACGATGTGCCCGCGCGCTACCACACCGACTGGAGCGGCACGCCGCCCCAGCGCCCGCTGGCCCTGGTGCGCCCGCGCAGCACCGACGAGGTCAGCGCGCTCATGCGCCTGTGCACGGCCCACCGCGTGCCTGTCGTGCCCCAGGGCGGGCTCACGGGCCTGGCCGGTGCGGCCGTGCCCGTGGCGGGTGCCGTGGCCGTCTCCATGGAGCGAATGAACGCCATCGAGGACGTGAACGCGCGCACCGCGCTGATGACCGTGCAGGCCGGCGCCACGCTGCAGGCCGTGCAGGAGGCGGCCGTGGCCGCAGGCATGGTCTTCGGCGTGGACCTGGGCGCGCGCGGCAGCTGCCAGATCGGCGGCAACGTGGCCACCAATGCGGGCGGCAACGGCGTGCTGCAGCACGGCATGATGCGCGAGCAGGTGCTGGGCCTGGAGGTGGTGCTGGCCGACGGCACGGTGCTGCCCATGCTGCGCCCCATGCTCAAGAACAACACGGGCTACGACCTCAAGCAGTTCTTCATCGGCTCGGAGGGCACGCTGGGCATCGTCACGCGCGTGCTGCTGCGCCTGCGCCCCGCGCCCCAGGCCCGCGCCACGGCCCTGGTGGCCGTGCCGGACTTCGATGCGGCGCTGTCCGTGCTCTCGCGCATGCAATCGCGCTTTGGCAATGGCGTGGCGGCCTTCGAGCTGATGTGGGACAGCTTCATCCAGGCCTCCATCCGCTGGCAGAAGCTGCAGCCGCCCTTTGGCCAAGCGCATGCGCTGCTGGCCCTGATCGATGTGGACGGCAAGGACGAGGCCACGCTGCGCGCCGACGTGGAAGAGGCCCTGGGCGAGGCCATGGAGGCCGGCGAGGTGGCCGATGCCGTCATCGCCCAGTCCGTGGCCCAGGCGCGCCAGCTGTGGAAGCTGCGCGAGGCGCCGGCCGAGCTCAACACGAACATGCATCCGCCCGTCAACTTCGACGTCAGCCTGCCCCAGGCCGACATCGGCCGCTTCGCCGATGCCTGCCGCGCCGCGTTCGACGCGCGCTGGCCCGGCCACCACACGCTGTTCTTCGGCCATGTGGGCGACGGCAACCTGCATGTCTCGGTGGACGGTGCCACCGCCAACGGCGACTGCGAAGGCGTCGAGGCCGCGCTGTACCACCTGGTCGGCGAGTTCGGCGGCAGCGTCTCGGCCGAGCACGGCATCGGCCTGCACAAGAAGCCCTATCTCGGCGCCAGCCGCACGCCGGCCGAACTGGCCGTGATGCGCGCCATCAAGCAGGCGCTGGACCCCCTGCATCTGTTCAACCCCGGCAAGGTATTCGACCTATGAACGCTCCCGCCCTCCACGCGATCCACACCCTGGCACGCCCCGAAGTGCCGCCGCTGCCGCCCTACAACGCAGGCCTGTCCTCCGAGGCCGTGCGGGCGCGCTACGGCGTCACCGAGATCGCGCGGCTGGCGAGCAACGAGAACCCCTTTGGCGCCAGCCCCGCCGTGGCCCGCGCCCTGGCCGACCTGGCCCTGCATGTGGGCACCTATCCCGATGCGCAATGCACGGCGCTGCGCGCGGCCATCGCGGCGCGCACTGGCGTGCCGGCCGAGGCCATTGCCGTGGGCAACGGTTCCGAGGACATCCTGCAGATGCTGTGCCAGGCGTTTCTCTCGCCCGGCGACCGCGTGCTCACCCAGCGCCCGGCCTTCGGCCTGCACGAGATCTACCCGCGCATGATGGGCGCCCGCGTCGAGCTGCTGGAGCTGACGCCCGCGCTGGACTTCGATGTCGCTGCCTGGTGCCAGGCGCTGGCGCGCGGCCCCAAGATCGCCATGCTGGCCAATCCCTCCAATCCCGTGGGCTGCATGTTCAGCGCCGGGGATTTCGCGCGCCTGCTGGACGCCACGCCGCCGCAGACCCTGCTGGTGGTGGACGAGGCCTACTACGAGTACGCCCTGCACGCCGACGGCTACCCCGACGTGCTGGCCCTGCTGCGCGGCCGCGCCATGCCCTGGATCGTGCTGCGCACCTTCTCCAAGGCCTGGGGCCTGGCCGGCCTGCGCGTGGGCTACGGCCTGGCCAGCGACGCGGCCCTGGTGCAACTGCTGGACCGCGTGCGCACGCCCTTCAACGTCAACCAGGCGGCCCAGGCGGCGGCGCTGGCGGCCTGGGGCGACGAGGACTTCATGCAGCGCGGCGTGGCCGAGACCGTGCGCCTGCGCGATGTGCTGGCGCAGCGGCTGGCCGCCCTGCCTGCCCTGCCCGCACTTCGGATAGCGCCTTCGGCCGCCAACTTCCTGTTCATCGACATCGGCCGCCCCAACGGCCCCGTGAACGAGGCGCTGCTGGCCCGGGGCCTGATCGTCAAGCCCTGGAAGGAGCCGGGCTTCGAGCACTTCATCCGCGTCTCCGTGGGCACGGAGGCCGACAACGAACGCTTCGTGCGCGCGCTGGCCGAGATCCTGGAGGCCGTGCAATGAGCGGCATCGACCCGACACCCGACAGCCGCACGCTGTTCGCCGAGCATGCGCTGCTGCCCACGGGCTGGGCGCGCAATGTACTGCTGCGCTGGGATGAAGCAGGAACCCTGCAGGCCGTACAGGCCGACGCCCAGCCCGGCAGCGCGCCGCGCGCGCCCGGCCCCGTGCTGCCGGGCATGCCCAACCTGCACTCGCATGCCTTCCAGCGCGCCTTTGCAGGCCTGACCGAATACCGCGCCGAGGCCCAGGACAGCTTCTGGAGCTGGCGCGACCTCATGTACCGCTTTGCCGCGCGCATCACGCCCGAGTCGCTGGAGGCCATCGCCACCTGGCTGTACGTGGAGATGCTGGAGGCCGGCTACACCTCGGTCTGCGAATTCCACTATGTGCACCACGACCGGGATGGCCGGCCCTATGCCGACGACGCCACGCTGTCCCTGGCCCTGCTGCGCGCCGCGCGCAAGGCCGGCATGGGCATCACCCTGCTGCCCGTGCTCTACCAGACCAGCGGCTTCGGCGGCAAGCCGCCACGCGCCGACCAGGCGCGCTTCATCCGCAGCACCGACAACATGCTGGCCCTGCTGCAGCGCCTGCTGCCCGAGGCGCGCGCACAAGGCGCGGCCCTGGGTCTGGCGCCGCACTCGCTGCGCGCCGTGCCGCCCGACAGCCTGCGCGTGGCCGTGGAGGGCCTGACGGCGCTGGACGCGCGCGCGCCCATCCACATCCACATTGCCGAGCAGACCCAGGAAGTGGACGACTGCCTGGCCTGGAGCGGCCAGCGCCCCGTGCAATGGCTGCTGGAGCATGCCCCCGTGGACGCGCGCTGGTGCCTGGTCCACGCCACCCACATGACGCCCGGTGAATACGCGGGCGCCGCGCGCAGCGGCGCCGTGGCCGGCATCTGCCCCACCACCGAGGCCAACCTGGGCGATGGCATCTTCGACATGCCGCAATGGCTGGGCCACGGCGGCGCCTGGGGCGTGGGCTCGGACAGCCATGCCTGCGTCAACGCGGCCGAGGAACTGCTGATGCTCGAATACAGCCAGCGCCTGTCGCTGCGCCAGCGCAATGTGCTGGCAGGCCCCGACCCGCAGGTGGGCACCGCGCTGTGGACCGCCGCCGTGCAGGGCGGTGCCCAGGCCGCAGGCCGCCCCGTGGCCGGGCTGGCCGTGGGCCAGCAGGCCGACTTCCTGGCGCTGGATGCAGACCATGTGGCGCTGGCCGGCCTGCCGGTGCAGGCCATGGTCTCGGCCCATGTCTTCGGCAGCCACCGCAGCAGCGCGCTGCACAGCCTCTGGGTGGGGGGCGAACGCCGTGTGCAGGGGGGCCGCCATGCCCTGCACGAGGCGGCGGCCCGCGGTTTTGTCGCAGCGCGCACGGCCACCCTGCAATCCTGAGGCCCCCGCATGCCACGGGCCCGCAAAACCCGCCAGAAACGTTCCAGAATCACACCATGACCGATACCGCTCCCCCTCCCTTCGTCTTCCACCAGGGCACGGCGCCGCTGCTAATCTCCATGCCGCATGCGGGCACCCATGTGCCGCCCGACATCGCCGCGCGCCTGACCGAGGAAGCCCGCCACGTGCCCGACACCGACTGGCACCTGCCGCGCCTGTACGAGTTCGCCAAGGCCATGGGTGCCTCCATCCTCGTGGCCACGCATTCGCGCTATGTGGTGGACCTGAACCGTCCGCCCGATGGCGCCAGCCTCTACCCGGGCCAGAGCGTCACCGGCCTGTGCCCCGTGGACACCTTCGACGACACGCCGCTGTACGCCGACCCGGCCGATGTGCCCGCGGACGCCGAAATCGCCGCGCGCCGCGAGGCCATCTGGGGCCCGTACCACGCACAGCTGCGCGCCGAGCTGGACCGCCTCAAGGCCGTGCACGGCACCGTGGCGCTGTGGGACGCGCACTCCATCCGCTCGGTGCTGCCGCGTTTCTTCGAAGGCAAGCTGCCCGACCTGAACCTGGGCACCGGCAAGGGCACGAGCTGCGCGCTGGAGCTGGCCGAGCATCTGCTGGCCATTGCGCAGACCGCGCCGGGCCACACCGCCATACTCAACGGCCGCTTCACGGGCGGCTACATCACGCGCCACTATGGCCAGCCCGAGGCCGGCATCCACGCCGTGCAGCTGGAGATGACGCAGTGCAGCTACATGCAGGAAGCCCTGCCCTTCGACTACCTGCCCGAGCGCGCCGAACAGATCCAGCCCACGCTGCAGCGCATGCTGCAGGCGGTGCTGGACTTCGTCACGACACGGCGGCGCGTGTCCTGATCAGCCTTCGTCGTGGCAGTGGCCCGGGCAGGGCCCGCCCATGGCCACGGGCGGCGGGTCGCCCAGCCAGCGGCGCGGCCCGGGGCCGTTCTGTGCGCACAGGTCGCCGGGGTTGTGCAGCACGCAGTGGCGCAGCGACAGGCAACCGCAGCCAATGCATTGGTCCAGGCTCTCGCTGAGCCGCTGCAGCTCGCCTATGCGGTCGTCCAGCCGCTGCTTCCAGACCCGCGACATCTTCTGCCAGTCCCCGCCCGTGGGGACATGGCGGCTGGGCAGCTTGGCCAGCTGCACGGCGATCTCCTCCAGCGTGAAGCCGATGCGCTGGGCGAACACCACGAAGGCGATGCGCCGCAGCGACGAGCGGTGGTAGCGCCGGTGGCCGCTGGCGCTGCGCACGGACTCGATCAGGTTCAGCGACTCGTAAAAGCGCAGCGCCGAGGCCTTGACCCCGCTGCGCTGCGCCACGTCGCCGATGCTGAGCAGCGGATCATCCTCGGTTTTCATGGTGGCTTTCCTTTGTGGCTTGACTTCAAGTTCACTTGAACTCGAAGAATGCGGCCATTCTGAGCGAAAGCGCAGGAACAGGGCAACCGGGTCTGTACCGCCCATGCGAGCGTCCTGGCCGGACTGCGAAATTCTTTGGCTGAGTGCTGCAATGACGCAGCTGCCGTTCATTCATACAGTAATGGGTCTCATTTGTATTGAATGGCATCGGCCGGAGGTTTCCATGTACATCGACAGCAGCAGCTTTCCCCTGGTCCGCATGGGCTACGAGCGCGACAAGGCCGTGCCCGTGGACCGCTTGCTGGAGGACTTCTCGGCCCTGCTGGCCCGCGGCCAGGCCTTTGTCTTCTTCAGCGACGGCGACATGGCCCAGGAGGAGCGCTCACCTGAGGAGCGCAAGCAGGTCGTGCTGTGGATGAAGGCCCGCCGCCTCGAGCTCAAAAGCCTGGTGCGCGCCCTGGTCCACGCCGAGCCCGATGCGCAAAAGCGCGCCGAGGCCGAGGCCTTCGCACAGATGTTCGGCAAGGCCTGGGGCTATCCCATGCTGCTGGTGGCCTCCCTCGAGGAGGCGCAGCAGCGTGCACGGGAGCTGCTCGGGTCCGATTGATGACCGATGACATGAACTGAGAGAAACACCATGAATGCCGTGGATTCCGCCCTGCTCAAAGTCCTGCCCGAGAGATGGGACCCCGACCATGTGGACCGTCCCGTGATCGTCCTGCCCATGCGGTCGGGCCCCGGCGACTGGGGGATGAACTTCCATGCCCACCGCAAGAGCCAGCTCATGGTCACCCATGCGGGGCTCATCACGCTGGAGACCGATGCGGGCGTCTGCGTGGTGCCGCCGCGCAGCGCCGCCTGGATTCCGGGCGGCACGCTGCACCGCGTCAGCTGCAGCGGTGCGGCCAGCGGCTACGTGGTCTTTGTCGAGGCAGGGGCCGTGCGCCCCGTGCCCGGACCCTGCCATGCGCTGGCCGTCTCGCCCTTTCTCAGTGCGCTGCTGGACCGCGTGCAGGGCCTGCCGCAGGACTACGAGCCCGACAGCGGCGATGGCCGGCTCATGCAGGTGCTGCTCGACGAGATCCAGGCGGCGCAGCCCGAAGGACTGCACCTGCCCCTGCCGCACGACCGGCGCCTGCGCCGCATGACCAACGCCCTGTGCGAGCAGCCGCAGCTGCAGGCACGGCTGGCCGACTGGGCCCAGCGCATCGGCATGAGCGAACGCAGCATGACGCGGCTGTTCCTGGCCGAGACCGGGCTTACGGTCAACCAGTGGCGCCGCCAGCTGCATGTGCTCACCGCACTGCAAAAGCTGTCCGAGGGGCTGCGCATACAGACCGTGGCAGATGCCCTGGGCTACGAGAGCGCACCCGCCTTCGTGACCATGTTCCGCAAGGCGGTGGGCACCTCGCCGCGCCGCTTCCTGGCGCTGCGCAGCGCACCCGTGGCGGGCGGGGCAGCAGGCCTCTGAGGCCTGCGGCCCCGTGAACATCACGACAGCCGCAGCCCCAGGCCCAGCAGCACGGCCACCACCATCGCAGCGGCAAAGACATCCCAGCGCCGTATGCGCCGGTAGCGCAGGAGCAGGACCAGCACGATGCCGATCAGCGTGATCAGGCGCGCCTGGAACACCGTGCCCAGCAAGAAGCAGATCACGATCTGCGCCCAGTAGGTCAGCAGGCCGGGCATCGGCGATGGGCCGGGTGCCTGGGCGTCGGGGCTCGGCGCCTGTGCGGGCTGCTGCTGCGGCGTGTCCACGGCCGGCCGTGCGGCCGCAGCTGCCTGGGCGCGTGCGGCCTCGCGCTCCTGCAGCCGCTGTTCGCGCCGCTGCTGGTCGGTCTTCTCGATCACGGGTGCCGCCGGCTCGGCCGGCTGCCACCACGTCTTGCCGCTGGCCAGCGCAGGCGCCTGCCCGCTGGCGGCCAGACGCCGGAACTGTGCGCTTGCGGGCGGCTGCGCACGCGCCGCCGCGCGGTCCTGCCGGCTGGCTTGTAGCAGGGCATCGTTGGCGCGGTCGATGGGGCTGCGCGTGAGCTGGCGGGCCTGGCCCAGCAGCGGGCCGCCCTGCACGGGGTCGACCTGGTACACGAACTGCGCCAGTCCCAGCAATTGCGAGGGCTGGGCTGCTTGCCCCTGCCAGTGCGCCGGCTTGCCGGCGCTGGCCTGCGTGGCGCGGTGCAGGGCGGCGCGCAGGCGCCTGCGCGTCTCGCGCGATACGCCGGGCTTGTCCGCGTTCACCACCAGCCCCGTGACCTCCTGGCGGCGGCCCTTGCGCATCACGCGCTCTTTGTCGGGGTGGGGCGTGAAGCCTTCGTCGCGCAGTATCCAGCGCACGCGGCCCAGCAGCCGGCCCACGTTGTCGCGCGCGGCCTCGCCCGAGGCGGAGAAGGTCAGGTCGTCCGCATAGCGCGTGTACACAAAGCCCAGCTGCCTGGCCAGGCCCAGCAGGCGGCGGTCCAGGCGGCGGCACAGCAGGTTGGTGAGCATGGGGCTGGTGGGCGCGCCCTGGGGCAGCACGCGCTCGCGCGCCTTGCCGCCGACGAAGAGCTTCTCGCCATCCACCTGCCAGGCCTGGGCGCGGTTTTCGCTGCACAGCAGGGCCAGGAGGGTGGCCATGGCCTCGCCATAGCCCAGATGACGGAACACGCCCTTGATGCGGCCGAAGTCAATGCTGGGAAAGAAGTCCTTCACGTCCAGGTTGATGACCACGTCGTGGCCCGCATGCGGCGCGGCATTGCTCACGATGGAGCGGCCGGCCAGGAAGCCGTGCGCGGCATCGTGCGCGGGCACCTTGGCGAGGATGTTGTCCAGCACCCAGTACTGCGCGCGCTTGAGGCGCGGCATGGGCGCGGAGATCAGCCGCTCGCCGCCGGTCTTCTTGGGCAGGGTGAACGAGTGGTAGTGGTGGGTGCGGGCCACCTCGCGGTGAAAGCCCAGGAAACGCAGCTCGGCCACGGTGATGCCCATGGCATCGGCCAGCTGCGCCGCATCGGCAAGTTCCGGCAGGCCATGCCGGGCCAGCCTTTGCGGGTCGGCCTGCCGGCGTTCCCCGGCAGCAGGCGGTGCCTCACCGGCCTGCGGCCCCTGCAGGGCAGCGGAGACGCCGGGGCCCAGATAGCCCACGTGCGTGGCCCGCTTCGCATGCCAGGCCAGCGCCTTGTCGTGGCGCTCCTGGGCCTGGCGGCGTTTGGTTTCCTCGCGCTGGGCCAGCGCCTTTTGCATGCGCTCCTTGCGCATCTGGCGCAGTGCGCGCTCGGGGTTCTGGCGCACGGCGATCTGCTGGCGCAGCTCGGCCAGCTCGCGCTGCAGCTCGCCCTCGCGCTGGATGTGGGCTGCGGCCAGCTGCGGCTGCCCCTCGCCCTTGGGCCAGAAGCCCAGGCGCTGCATCTCGTCGAGGATGACTTCCTGTTTGCTGGAGGCCTTGATGCGCTCGTAGATCTCGGCGCGTGTGGGTTGCGGCTGGCTCATGCGGCCACCCCGGCAAGGCGGGCCCGGCCGCCGTGCGGCGGGCAAAGAAATGGAGCGACGCGCTTCTCGTCGAAGAGCCCGCAGGGCTCACGGGACGGGAGCTGTTCGCTCGACGCCACCCCGCGACGGTATGCGTGTTTCGCTTGTGGCAAGCCACTCAGGAAAACGCATACCGTCGCTGGGGTGGCACAGTGAAAACGGCGCCCGTGGTGCATGAAACGGCAGTTCACAAGGGTGGCGAAACACCACCCGGATTGCAAGAGCCTGCGCGTCGCTCCGCGTGGCAGTGTAGAGCAATTGAAGCGGTTCACGCGATTTCTCCTTGTCCTGCGGCCTTCATCTGCGGGCCGGTCGGCTGGCGGGCGGCATCGAGCTGGGGCTGCGCCACCAGGCGCAGCGCAATCATGTGCTCGCAGGGCCCCTGGCGCAGCCGGTACTGCTGGTAGTGGTTGCAGCTGCAGCGCGCATCGGTCAGGCGTTCGTCGGCATCGAGTTCGAGCTGGGTGTCGAACATGCGCTTGCCGTCGGCGCGCGGGATCTGGCCGGTGATGCGGCTGAACCCGTCCTTGCGGTCGATGCGCGGCGGGGCAATGGCCTTGCCGCGCACCAGGGCCAGCGCCTTGTCTTGCTCTGGGTTGGCGGGCTGCAATTGCTGCACCGTCAGCGGCTCGCGCAGCAGTTCGCGCCAGGCGTAGCGCCCGGCGTCCAGGTCGTAGACCGCACGCCCGGCCTGCATCCAGCGTGTCATGGCCGTGTGCACCTGGGCCGGGGCCAGGCCCGTGGCCTGGGCCAGATCCTGCGCGCTGGCCTGCCAGCACGACTGCAGCTGCCGGCCCACGGCCTCGACCTGGGCGGGCGTGACCTCGGCCTGCGGCGCCATCAGGTGAAAGCGCGCGCTGGCGGCCCAGTCGTTGGCGCTCCAGCCCGACAGGCCCAGCGTGACCGTGACCAGGCCCAGCTCGATCACCCAGAAGCTGGGCATCCCGCTGCCCAGCAGGTGCACGCGCACGCGCGTGGCCTGGGAGATCAGCCGCTCCAGCGTGAGCAGGCGGCGGCGCCCCCACAGGCGGATGGTGCCGCCGCCCGTGCCCATGGCATCGCTGACGATGTGCGAGCGCCGGGTGGCCAGGCGTTCCTCCCAGGGCTCGAACACCACGGTGGGCGGCTGTCCCGGCGCCAGCTCGAAGCGCAGCGCGCGCGGGCCATGGCGCTCGCGCCGGGCACGCAGACGCGCGCAGATGTTGAACAGGTCCATGGGGTGCAGCTCCAGCACGGTGGCAGGCAGGGCCATGGCGCTGGAGACCTGCACGAAGCCGCGCAGCCAGCTGTCGGGCAGGTCGATCTTTTCCTCGCGCAGCGCGGGGTCGCCGCCCACCTGCACGGCAAAGCCGGCCGGGTCCAGCGTCAGCCGCGTGTCCCGGTAGTTGCGGATCTTTTGGAATTCTTCGTAGAGGCTGGCCGAGTAATCGATGTTGGTGGTGCCGCAGATGCGCTCGTCCGCATGCTCGAAGGCCTCGTGCCGGATGCTGACCGCGCAGTAGCTCGACTCGTCCTGGCTGAAGGCCTCGAACAGCAGCCGGTCCGGGTGCACGGTGATCACGGGGTCCAGCACATACCAGGCATCGCGGTTGGCCACGAACAGCCAGTCGAAGTACTTGCGCTGGGCCTTGTAGAAGGGGGAGAGCACCTGGTTGCGGGTCTCGCGCAGGTCCTTGAGTTCGGCGCTGATTTCCTTGGCGCGCGCCTGGGCGCCGCCGGTGTCGGCCATGAAGGTGGCGAGCATTTGCGCTTCGTGCTCCTGCAGCCATTCGCGGTAGGCCGTCTTGTCGCGGCCGCGCGTGCGCAGGTCGCTGACCACCACGCTGTGCAGCGCGGACAGCCCTTCGCGCACCTGCAGGTAGGCCGGGCCGTCGCGCCTGAGCAGGCCGTCGAAGCGTGTGGGTGGGCGCAGCAGGTCGGGCGCGAAGGAGAAGGCCTGCTCGGCCGCCGTGTCGTTGACCTGCGTGCTGCCGTAGTACTGATAGCGAAATTCCATGTCCGATCGACTCCGTGCCTTGTTGCGGCGCTCAGGTTGAAGACGGGGTCTGGCCGCGCCGCTCCGCCGCCAGGGGCTGCATGAAGCTTTGCGCCAGCTGGGGATGGCGCTGCACGATGTCGCGCAGCCCGGCCACATAGTCGGGCTGGTCGGCATGGCTGGCGCTGACCACCTGCCGCGCAAAGATGGCCGCCACCACGGCGGCGGTCTCGGGTGCCTGCACCTGGCCGCGCAGGAAATGCAGCACGCGCGTCTTGCTGGCGCGCGCGCGGTGCACCTGGCTGAGCACGGCCAGGAAGTAGGGCTGCAGCTCCTGCAGGCGCGCCGCGCGCTGCGGCGCGGGCTCGTCGGGCAGGGCGAGCAGCCATTGCGTGACGAACAGCTGCACGCTGGTGGCGGGGTGCTGGGCCAGGCGCGTGAGGAAGAGGCTGGCCTCGGGCGCGCTCATGTGCTGCGCGAGCCGCTGGCGGCCCAGGGCCTGCACCCAGGGCTGGGCGTGATCGACCCAGCCGAGCAGCAGCTGCGGCGACAGGGCGCCGTCCGGCAGCCGCTGGCCGAACATCTCGCGTGCGTACTGCTGCGTGTCGGCAAACAGGGCGTCGGCCAGCGGCAGCAGCTGTTCGGCCTGCTCGGGCAGGGTCCGGTCCATGGGGGTGAGCTGCGCATCGATGCTCTGGCGGCTCAAGGCGCGCACGTCGGCATCGGCATGCCGGGCCAGCGTGGACCATTGGCGCAGCGTATAGGCCTGCAGGTCCAGCGCCTTCAGGCCCCAGGCGCCGTAGCGCTGTGCGCCCTTGGCCTGCGCCTGCAGGGCGCGCCAGATGCCCGAGGCATCGCGGGCCGGGGCCACGGTGGCCAGCGGGCCGGTGAGCAGCCGCAGCGCCGCGTCGTGCACGCCTTCGGCCTTTTCCGCGCGGAACAGCATCTCGTGCAGGCGTTCGGCGATCTGGGCGTTGCAGCGCGTGTTGTAGAGGGGGATGCCGGCCAGGCGCTCGACCAGGGGCGCTGCCGCTGCGCGCAAGGCGGCATGCGGTGATACGGCGAATTCGGCCAGCATGGCGGCCTGCTCGCACAGCAGGTCATCGGCCAGGCTGCCCATGAGCCGGATGCCGCAGGCCATGCGCGCAGGTTCCTCGGATTCCAGCAGCCCGCGCAGCGCCGCCGGGGGCAGGGTCCGCAGGCCCTGCGGATGCGCCAGCAGCCAGGCGGTGGCCATCTCCACCAGCGCCGTCACCGAATGCGCCAGCAGGTGGTGCAGCGGCGGGGCCGGGACGCTGGCGGCCTGCGCAGCCAGCGGGCCGTTGCCATCGAACAGTGCCTGCACGGCATCGCGGATATCGGCCAGCGCGGGGCTTTCTGCGTCCAGCGTGGGCAGCGCCGCCAGCAAGGCCAGGGCCACGGCTGCACCATCGGCATAAAACAGCAGGGCCAGGCCCTGGGTGCGCGAGCTGGCGGCCGGTGACAGCAGCAGGGCGGCCACCAGTTCGGCATCGCGCGCGGCGCCTGCGCGGTCACGCGACAGCCAGGCGCCCAGGTAGCTGGCGGCAGGCCCGTCGCCGCATTGCGCAAGCGCCAGCAGCCAGGGCCGGCGTGCCGCATCGTCGGTCAGCGAGACCATGCGCTGCTGGGCGATCTGAAGGCCCAGCGCAGCCGCCGGTGCATAGGTTTTGTGCAGCAGCGGCGCGGTGGCCGCTGCATCGAGGCCGTCCAGAAAGGCCTTCTGGTCCTGCAGTGCGCGCGTGAGCGACCACAGCAGCAGCGTGGACTGCGAACGGCCCACCAGTTGCAGCAGTTGCCCGGGGTGGGCGTCCCACATGGCCGAAAGCCCTTCCACGCGCTGCGCGGGCAGCTGCTGCAGGTCCAGCGGCTCGTCGGTGTACCAGGTGTGGGCGCGGGCCGAGGCATGCAGTTGCGGCCAGCGTGGCAACAGCAGCCGGGCGGCGAGCAGCCAGCGCGATTCGGGCAGGCGGCCGGAGCGCGAGGCAGGCTGGCCCGCGCAGCAGCGGTCCATGGCCTGGAGCAGGGCTGCGGCATGGGCGGCGCTTTCGCTGTGGTCGGCCGAGGCCATGCGCCGCAGCTGGCGCCAGCCGCGCAGGCGCAGGTACAGCGAGGTGTCGCGGCTGAAGACGGCACCCTCGTCGCGTGGGCCATCGAAGCGCGCGTGCAGCACGGCCAGCAGGGCGTGGTCGCGCCGCCACTCGGCACGCTTGTGGATGCGCCGCAGGGCCGGCCACCAGGCGCGTGTGAAGGGAATGCGCTCCATCCAGGCCAGCAGCTGCTGGTGGACGGCGCCGTCGTGCGCGCCCAGTGCATCGGCCGCCAGCAGCGCCTGTGGCCCAAGGGCCTGGAAGAAGGCCTGTTCGGCCTGCGGTCCGTCCTCTTTCGGGCCGTTTTCCTGCGGGGGGATCCCGGCCCACTGCGCCTGGTACTCCTGCAGCGCCGCCTGGCGTTCCTGCGGCTCCAGCAGGGCCAGCCAGGCTTGGTGTGCCAGATCGCGCGTGGCCTCGCTGGTGCCGCGTTGCGAGAGCGCCTGCAGGGCCACCGCCGCGCCGCCATCGCCCAGACGCCCGATGAGGTAAGCCAGACAGTAGTCGAGCAGATCGTCACCCGTGCCCAGCAGCGCCACCAGGCGTGGAACCTGGGCATGCAGCAGGCGCTGGGCGGTGCCGCCGCGCGCGGGGTCCGCATACTCGGCCAGCCGCCACACCAGCCGGGCCTGCTGGCCCGAGGGCATCAGCCGCCAGGCGCTGCCGTCCAGGCGTTTGCACAGGGCGGAAATGGCGCCGGCCTGCACGGCCGACTCCGGCAGGCCGGGCGGCACCGTGGCCTGTTCCCGGGCCGGGCCGGGGGAGGGCGCCGGGCCTGCTTCAGCATCCAGCTCCGCAAAGCCCTCATGGGACTGCAGCACATCGCCCGCGCCCAGGCGCTGGCGCAGGTAGGCCAGCGCGCGCTGGCGTGCAGGCTCCAGCGCCTGGGGCAAGGGGGTGAGCGTGCTGTCATCGACCTGCGCGACGACGCCGGCCTTCAATTGCGTGACCTGCAAGGTCACGACATGGCGCGCTGCGGTGGCCGTGGTGTCGCCGCCCGGCATCTCCAGGGCCAGCACCCTCACGGTGCTGATGCGTTCGTTGCGTCCCTGTGGCCGGGACAGTGTGGCGTGAGCAAGCAGATTCATGCGGCAGGCATCCAGTGCTTTTCCATGGAGGGTGTCGGCGTTCGTCGGCGGTTTTTGGCAGTACCTGGCGGTTCCTGGCGCCACCCTGGGTCAGATGGCCTTGCAGTGTAGTGGTGGCGTCCTGCAGGTGCGGCAACGCGCGTGTGTCCGTCTGTGCGCGCCTGCGGCCGGCCGGGCATGTCCGGGCCTGTCCAGGTCTTTTCAGGTTTTCTCAGGTCGCTCCTGGTCAATTGCCGCTGCGCTTGTCCGATCCGGCCAGCAATGTCCCCGGCAAACCGTCCTCAATTTTCGTGGTGTCTTTGCGCGCGGATCTTGACTTCAAGTTCACTTGAACTTGAAGAATGCAACCCATTGTGAGCAACCGCCTGGAAGGCCTCCAGAGCCTGCGGTCCCGCCCTTTTTTCCGGCCCCGCCGCAGCCCCGGCAGCAGGGCCTTGCCCATCCCCCTCAAGGAGAGTCGATCCATGCCCGTTCTTCCACCGCCGCCGTTGCGGCGTGCCCTGTTCGGAGGCGCCCTGGCGGCGCTGGCCCTGCTTGCCGGCTGTCGCCCGCAGGCCGTGGGCGATGCCCATGCCAGCGACGGCCCGCCGCCTGCGCCCGAGGTGCTGGTGAGCGAGGTCGTGCCGGCCAGCGTGCGCGTCTGGGACGAGTTCAACGGCCGCATCGATGCCGTGGAGTCGGTCCAGCTGCGCCCGCGCGTGTCAGGCTATATCGAGCGCATTGCCTTCAGCGAGGGGCAGGAGGTCAGGAAGGGCCAGCTGCTGTTCGTGATCGACCAGCGGCCCTACCGCGCCGCCCTGGCCAGCGCCGAGGCCGAGCTGGAGCGCACGCGCGCAGGCGCCGCGCTGGCCCGCACCCAGGACCAGCGCGCCCGCCAACTGGTGGCAGAGCATGCCGTCTCGCGCGAGGAAGCCGATACGCGCGCCGGCGCCCTGGCTCAGAGCGCCGCCCAGGTGCGCGCCGCCGAGGCCGCGCTGGCGGCAGCCCGGCTCAACCTGGATTTCACCGAGGTGCGCGCGCCGGTCTCCGGCCGCGCGGGCCGCGCCCTGCTCACCGTGGGCAACCTGGCCCAGGCCGACCAGAGCGTGCTGACCACCGTGGTTTCGCAGGACCCGGTGTATGTCTACTTCGATGCGGATGAGCACAGCTTCCTGCGGCAGCAGCAGGCCGCGAAGGACACCAAGGGGCGGCCCGGCGTGCAGCGGCCCGTGCGTGTGGGGCTGGCTGGCGACGAAGGCTTTCCGCATGCGGGCAGCCTGGACTTCACCGACAACCAGCTCAACGCGGGCACGGGCACGGTGCGCATGCGCGCCCGCCTGCCCAATCCCGACCGCCTGCTGACGCCGGGCCTGTTCGCGCGTGTGCAACTGCAAGACGCGCAGGGCCTGGGCGGCGAGCGGCAGACGCTGCTGATCGACGACAAGGCCGTGCTCACCGACCAGGACCGCAAGTACGTCTATGTGGTGGGCGAGGGCAACAAGGCCGAGCGCCGCGACCTGGAGCTGGGCCGCATGGTCGATGGCCGGCGCGTGGTGGACAAGGGGCTGGCGGCGGGCGACCGCCTCGTGGTCGGCGGCCTGCAGCGCATCTACTACCCCGGCATGCCGATCAGCCCCAAGCCTGCGCCCGGCGATGGGCAGGCGGCGGTGGCCAAGGCGCCCGCCGTGGCCGCGCAGTGAACCGGGAAGCACCATGGACTTCTCCAAATTCTTCATAGACCGGCCGATCTTCGCGGTCGTGCTCTCCATCATCCTGTTCGCCGTGGGGCTGGTCGCGATTCCGCAGCTGCCCGTGGGCGAGTATCCCGAGGTCGTGCCGCCCAGCGTGGTGGTGCGCGCCACCTATCCGGGCGCCAATCCCAAGGAGGTCGCCGAGTCGGTGGCCGTGCCGCTGGAGGAGGCCATCAACGGCGTCGAAGGCCTGATGTACATGAAGTCGGTCGCGGCGTCCGACGGCAGCCTGCAGGTGGTCTCCACCTTCCGCCCCGACGTCGACCCCGACACGGCCGCCGTGCGCGTGCAAAACCGCGTCAGCCAGGCCCAGAGCCGTCTGCCCGAGGAGGTGCGCCAGTTCGGCGTGACCACGCAAAAGCAGTCGTCCACGCCGCTGATGTACGTGGGCCTGGTCTCCCAGGACGGCCAGCATGACGCGCTGTACCTGCGCAACTACGTCACGCTCAAGATCAAGGACGTGCTGGCACGCATTCCGGGCATTGGCGACGTGGGCATCTACGGCGCGGGCGACTACGCCATGCGCGTGTGGCTGGACCCGGACAAGGTGGCCGCGCGCCAGCTCACGGCGCCCGAGGTGATTGCCGCCATCCGCGAGCAGAACATCCAGGTCTCGGCCGGGCAGTTGGGCGCGCAGCCCAGTCCGCAGAGCGCGGACAAGCTGCTGTCCATCAACGTGCGCGGGCGGCTGAAGACGCCCGAGGAATTCGGCAGCATCGTGCTCAAGGGCGGCGCGGACGGCCAGGTCGTGCGCCTGGCCGACGTGGCGCGCATCGAGCTGGGCGCCAGCGACTACACGCTGCGCTCGTGGAGCGACAAGAAGAACATGGCGGCCGTGGGCATCTTCCTGTCGCCCGGCGCCAATGCGCTGGGCGTGGCCGAGCAGGTCTACGCGGCCATGGACAAGCTCTCGCAGGACCTGCCCGAGGGCGTGGCCTTCGAGACGGTCTGGGACCCCACGGTCTTCGTGCGCGACTCCATCAAGGCGGTGCAGAGCACGCTGATCGAGGCCGTCATCCTCGTGGTGCTGGTGGTCATCGTCTTCCTGCAGACCTGGCGCGCCTCCATCATTCCGCTGCTGGCCGTGCCCGTGTCCATCGTCGGCACCTTCGCGGGGCTGTACCTGCTGGGCTACTCCATCAACACGCTGACCCTGTTCGGCCTGGTGCTGGCCATCGGCATCGTGGTGGACGACGCCATCGTCGTGGTGGAGAACGTGGAGCGCTACATCGAGGAAGGGCACACGCCCCTGGAGGCGGCCCACCTGGCGATGAAGGAGGTCTCGGGCCCCATCATCGCCATTGCCCTGGTGCTGTGCGCGGTCTTCGTGCCCATGGCCTTTCTCAGCGGCGTGACGGGTCAGTTCTACAAGCAGTTCGCCGTGACGATTGCCATCTCCACGGTGATCTCGGCCATCAACTCGCTGACGCTGTCGCCCGCGCTGGCGGCCAAGCTGCTGCAGCCGCGCGGCGCGCCGCGCGATCCGCTGGCGCGCGGGCTGGACCGCAGCCTGGGCTGGCTCTTCCGGCCCTTCAACCGCTTCTTCGACCGCAGCGCCCATGGCTACCAGAACTCGGTGGGGCATTCGCTGCGCCGCCGGGGCCTGGTGTTCGCGGTCTATGCGGCGCTGCTGGCGGGCACGGCCGTGCTGTTCCAGGCCGTGCCGGGCGGCTTCATCCCGCTGCAGGACAAGCTGTACCTGTTCGGCGGCGCCAAGCTGCCCGAGGGGGCTTCGCTGAACCGCACGGATGCGGTCACGCGCCAGATGGTCGATGCCGCCAAAAGCGTGGAAGGCGTGGACATGGTCGCCGCCTTCGCGGGCTTCAACGCGCTGCAGTCCACGACCACGCCCAACCTGACCAGCGCCTACATCATGCTCAAGCCCTTCGGCGAGCGCACGCGCAGCGCCGAGGCCATCAATGCCGAGCTGGGCGCCAAGTTCTCGCAGATCGAGGGCGGCTTCGCCTATGCGCTGATGCCCCCGCCCATCCAGGGCCTGGGCAACGGCTCGGGCTACTCGCTGTTCCTGCAGGACCGCGCGGGCCTGGGCTACGCGGCGCTGCAGCAGGCGCTGCAGGCCTTCCAGGCCGAGATCGCCAAAACACCGGGCATGACCTACCCGGTCAGCAGCTACCAGTCCAACATCCCGCAGCTGGAAGTCAAGGTGGACCGCACCAAGGCCAAGGCCCAGGGCGTGGCGCTGACCGACCTGTTCCAGACGCTGCAGGCCTACCTGGGATCGGTCTACGTCAACGACTTCAACGCCTTCGGCCGCGTCTGGCGCGTGATGCTGCAGGCTGACGCGGACCACCGCCAGACCGTGGAGGACATCGCCAGTCTGCGCACGCGCAATGCGCGCGGCGAGATGGTGCCCATAGGCTCCATGGTCACCGTGGTGCCCAGCTTCGGCCCCGACCCGGTGCTGCGCTACAACGGCTTCCCGGCGGCCGATCTGATCGGCGACTCCGACCCGCGCGTGCTGTCCTCGGCCGAGGTGCTGGCCAAGCTCCAGGAGATCGCGCAGCGCACGCTGCCGCGCGGCATCGAGCTGGCCTGGACCGACCTGAGCTACCAGCAGGTGGAGCAGAGCAACGCCGCGGCCGTGGTCTTCGCCATTGCCGTGATGCTGGTCTTCCTGGTGCTGGCCGCGCTCTACGAAAGCTGGACGCTGCCGCTGGCCGTGATCCTCATCGTGCCCGTGTGCATCTGCGCGGCGCTGTTCGGCGTCTGGCTGGCCGGGGGCGACAACAACGTCTTCGTGCAGGTGGGGCTGGTGGTGCTGATGGGGCTGGCCTGCAAGAACGCCATCCTGATCGTGGAATTCGCACGCGAGCTGGAGCTGCGCGGCGTGGGCATCGTCGATGCCGCGCTGCAGGCCTGCCGCCTGCGGCTGCGCCCCATCGTCATGACCTCGATCGCCTTCATCGCGGGGGCCGTGCCCCTGCTCATCGGCGGGGGGGCGGGCAGCGAGGTGCGCGCGGCCACGGGCGTGACCGTGTTCTCGGGAATGCTGGGCGTGACCCTGTTCGGCCTGTTCCTCACGCCGGTGTTCTACGTCACGCTGCGCCGGCTTTCGGGCCGCGCGCTGACGGGGCATGCGCCTGCGCATTCCACCGGGCCTGCCCAGCCCGTCTCCCTGGAGTCCCCACATGCCTGAGATACGCAAGTCCCTGAGCCGCCACGCGCTGGCGCTGGCATCCGCCGCCCTGGTGGGCGGCTGCGCGGTCGGCCCCGACTTCAAGGCGCCTGCGGCGCCGCGGGCCGCAGCGCAGTTCGCGCGGGCCGAGCCTGCACCGGCCACCCCGCAGGCCGAGCCTGACGCCGCCTTCTGGCGCCAGTTCCAGGACCCGCAGCTGACGCAGCTGGTGGAGCGCGCGCTGGGCGACAACCAGGACCTGCAGGTGGCGCTGGCGCGGCTGGACGGTGCCCAGGCGCTGCTGCGCGAAAGCCGCTTCGACCAGCTGCCCACGGTCACGATGTCGGGCCGGGCCACGCAGCAAAAGCTCAGCGAGAGCGAGGCCTTCTATGGCCCGCGCAGCCAGCGCAGCTACACCGCCGGATTGGCCGCGAGCTGGGAGATCGACGTGTTCGGCCGCGTGCGGCGCAGCATCGAGGCGCGGCATGCCGACCTGCGCGCCGATGCGGCCGACCTGGCGGCCCTGCAGGTGGCCATTGCGGCCCAGGTGGCGGGCAGCTACGCCGACCTGCGCGGCTGGCAGCAGCGCCTGGCCTTGGCGCAGGCCAATGCGGCCAACCAGCAGGACACGCTGCGCCTGGTGCAGCTGCGCCTGGCGCACGGCAGCGGCACCGAGTTCGACCTGGCGCGCGCCCAGGCCCAGCTGGAGGCCACGCGCTCGCGCATTCCCGCGCTGCAGGCGCAGATCGCCATGGCGCAGCACCGGCTGGCCGTGCTCACGGGCCAGGTGCCCGAGGCGCTGATTGCCGCGCTGGATGTGCCTGCCGCCCTGCCGCAGCTGCCGCCGGCCATCGACCCCGGCACGCCGGCCGGCCTGCTGCGCCGGCGCCCGGACGTGGCCGTGGCCGAGGCACGGCTGCATGCGGCCACGGCACGCATCGGCGTGGCCACGGCCGACCTGTTCCCGCGCCTGTCGCTGGGCGGGCTGCTGGGCAGCATGGCGTTGCACGGCGGCTCGCTGTTCGAGGGCGCCAGCGCCCGCAGCAGCGTGTTCCTGGGCGTGGACTGGTCCTTTCTTGACGTGGGCCGCGTGCGGGCGCGCATCGCGGCCAGCGAGGCCGGCGCCCAGGCTGCGCTGGCCCAGTACCAGCAGACCGTGCTGCTGGCGCTGGAGGACACGGAGAACGCCCTGGTGCGCCTGCAGCGCACGCGCAGCGAAGACGCCCACCTGGCGCAGGCCGCCGAGCAGCGCCAGCGTGCCGAGCAACTGGCGCAGCGCCGCTACCAGCTGGGCAGCGTGGGCCTGTACGAAGTGCTGGATGCGCAGCGCGACCTGTATGCGGCCCAGGACGCGGCCGCCGACAGCCGTGCGCGCGGCCTGCGCGCCGCCGTGGCGCTGTACCAGGCCCTGGCCGGTGGCTGGGACGGAAAGCTGCCGCCGGCCTGAGCGTGCGGCGCGCATTGCCACAAGGGACGGCCAGGCGCCGTCCCTTTTTTCTTGTGCGGCGCCCCCGGTGAAAACCACGAGGACCAGGGGCTTGCCTCATTTTTTTCTTATCGGATAATTTTCTCATTGGAAAAAAATGGAGCAATGGATGATGGAAAGCCAGGTTCTGGATTTCGCCGTGATCGGTGCCGGCATGGCCGGTGCCTCCGTGGCCTGGCGGCTGGCCGGTGCGGGCGCCTCGGTGCTGGTGCTGGAACGCGAGCCGCAGCCCGGATACCACGCCACGGGCCGCTCGGCCGCCATGTTCATGGAGAGCTACGGCACCGCGCAGATACGCGCGCTGACACGCGCCAGCCGTGGCTTCTACAGCGCGCCGCCCGAAGGTTTTTGCGAGCACGCGCTGCTGCAGCCGCGCAGCGTGCTCTACATAGGAACGGCCGGCCAGGAACCCCAGCTGGACGAGGCCCTGGCCATGTACCGTCGCGACGGCCTGCGCGCCGAGCGCATCGACGCGCGCCAGGCCTGCGCCCTGGTGCCCTGCCTGCAGGAGAGCCTGCTCGTGGGCGCCGTGCATGACCTGGACGCCATGGACATCGACGTGGCCGAACTGCACCAGGGCTTTCTGCGCGGCATGGCGCGTGCCGGTGCGCGGCTGCGCTGCGGCTCCGAACTGTCCGGCGCCGAGCGTGAGGTGGATGGTGATGGCCGGGGCCTGTGGACCCTGGTGCTGCAGGACGGGTCGCAGGTCCGCGCCCGCGCCGTGGTCAATGCCGCAGGCGCCTGGGCCGATGCCGTGGCCCGGCTGTGCGGCGCGCGGCCGCTGGGCATCGAGCCCCGGCGCCGCTCGGCCTTCACCTTTGCCGCACCGGAGGGCGAGGACATCCACGGCTGGCCTGCCGTGATCGGCGTGGACGAGAGCTTCTACTTCAAGCCCGATGCGGGCCAGCTGCTGGGCTCGCCCGCCAATGCCGATCCCGTGCCGCCGCACGACGTGGTGGCCGAGGAGCTGGACGTGGCCATGGGCATAGACCGCATCGAGACACTGACCCGCCTGCGCATACGCCGGCCGCGCCATGTCTGGGCCGGGCTGCGCAGCTTTGCGCCCGACGACGACTTCGTGATCGGCTGGGATGCGCAGCGCGAGGGATTTTTCTGGCTGGCCGGGCAGGGCGGCTACGGCATACAGACGGCAGCCGGCGCCTCGGCCGCCGCGGCCGCGCTGCTGATGCGCGAGCCGCTGCCCGCCGAGCTGCTGGCGCAGGGCGTCGATGCCCTGCGGCTGAGTCCGGCGCGCTTCGCGGCCTGACCCGTCATCCTTTTTTCACCTTTTCAGCCCCCGCAACACACAACAATCCAAGGAGACAGGCATGGGTGCATTCAAGGAAGTGAGCAGGATTGCCGGCGCCTTCGTCGGCGTCATCGTCGGGGCGGGCTTCGCCTCGGGGCAGGAGATATTGCAGTTCTTCGCGGGCTTTGGCGCCATCGGCCTGGCGGGCTGCCTGGTGGCGGCCCTGGCCTTCGTCTTCCTGTCCATGGCGTTCTCCACCATGGGCCAGCGCCTGCAGGCCGGCTCGCACAAGGAAGTGGTGCAGGCCCTTCTGGGCCGGCATGTGGGCATGGTGTTCGATGTGCTGATCACCTTCTTCCTGTTTGCCATCACCGTGGTCATGCTGGCGGGCGCAGGCTCGCTGCTGCACCAGTGGCTGGGCCTGCCCGAGGTCTGGGGCAGCGTGCTGGCCACCGTCGCCACGGTGCTCATCGTCTGCCTGGATGTGGGCCGGGTGATCGCCTTCATCGGCGCCGTCACGCCGCTGCTGGTGTTCATGACCGTGGTGGTCGCCGGCTACGTGCTGCTGACGCCCCACGGCGACATGGCCGCGCTGGAGGCCGCCGCCGCCACCCAGCCCCGGGGCGCGGGCCACTGGCTGGTGGCCGCGCTGCTCTATGTCTCCTACAACGTGGTGGCGGGCATGCCCTTCCTGGTGATCATGGGCGGGCAGGCCAGCTCGCGCCGCGTGGCGCTGTGGGGCGGCGTTGCGGGCGGGCTGCTGCTGGGCCTGCTGATGCTGATGATCGCGGCCGCGATGTACTGGCGCATGGACACGCTGGGTGGCCTGTCCATGCCCATGCTGTCGCTGGCCACGCAGATCTCGCCCGGGCTGGGGCACCTGATGTCGCTGGTCATCTTCGGCATGATCCTCAACACGGCCGTGGGCATGCTCTATGCCTTCGTGGCCCGCATCCTGCCGGCCGGCACGCCGCGTTTTCGCTGGGGTACGGGCGTGGCGGGCGTGCTGGCCCTGGGCGGCAGCTTCGCGGGCTTCATCACGCTGGTGGGCATGGTCTACCCAGTCTATGGCTACATCGGCTTCGCCCTCATGGCCTGCGCGCTGGTGGGCTGGCTGCGCATGGGCCGCAGGCAGGCGCCCGGGGCCGGCCTGCGCGGCGCCTGACGGCCGGGCCTGACCCTAGAATCGGGCGGTCGCCAGCCCCGATCGCCCGCTTCATGCCCAGCCCCCGCACCAGATCCAGCCCCAGGTCCAGCCCTCTCCCCACGCCAGACCAGGTCCTCGCCGCCGTGCTGCCGGGCGCCCGCACGGCCGCCGCCATGCCTGCGGGCAAGCACGAAGTGGGCGCCAAGCTGCGCAAGGCGCGCAAGGAGCGCGGCCTGACGCTGCAGCAGGTGGCCGAAAGCAGCGGGCTGGCCGTGTCCACCATCTCCAAGGCCGAGCGCGGCCAGATCGCGCTGAGTTACGAGAAGGTGCTCATGCTGGGCAACGCGCTGGACATCGACATGACACGGCTGTTCATAGTCGGGGACGCCCAGCAGGCGGCCGGCGACACGCCCACCGTGGTCAAGGACTGCTTCGAGGACGTGCAGCGCTACGAGACCGACCAGTACCTCTACAGCGTGCTGTGCGGCGCCTTCCCGGGCAAGAAGATGCAGCCCCTGGTGGCCGTGATCAATGCGCGCGAGGCCGGGGAATTCTCGGAGACCATCCGCCATGCGGGCCAGGAGTTCGTGATGGTGCTCTCGGGCCGGGTGCGCATCCTGTTCGAGAACGGCGAATCGGTGGAGCTGGGCCGCCACGAGGCCGCGTATTTCGACAGCGGCGTGGGCCATGTGTATGTGAGCCTGAGCCGCCAGCCGGCTCAAGTCGTCTCTGTCTGCACCTGAAATGGTTAGCACCCCCTGAGCGGCTGCGCCGCTTCCCCCTCTCTCGCTACGCGGGAGGGGGACGACACCCTCGGTGCGGGGCGGCCCTTCCTCGGTGTCTCTGGCGTGGGGGTGCGCTAGTTTCATAGGTCGCGCCTCTTGTTTGGGGCGCAGACAGTTTTTCTGGGGGAATCCTCGTGCCCGGCACGGCCGCCCCGGAGTTCCTACAATCGCTGCCCATGAGCCTGCCCCAGTACACCCGCGCCAAAGAGCTTCCCGCCATCCTTGCCAAGCGCCTCGTCATTCTTGACGGCGCCATGGGCACCATGATCCAGCGCTTCAAGCTGGGAGAGGCCCAGTACCGGGGCCAGGGCTACACGGGCCCGGGCAGCGTGGGCGACCGCTTCAAGGACTTCCCGCATGACGTCAAGGGCAACAACGAGCTGCTGTCGCTCACCCGCCCCGACGTGATCCGCGACATCCACGACAAGTACCTGGCCGCCGGCGCCGACCTGATCGAGACCAACACCTTCGGCGCGACCACGATTGCGCAGGACGACTACCACATGGCCGATCTGGCGCGCGAGATGAATCTCAAGAGCGCCCAGCTGGCCCGCGCGGCCTGCGACAAGTACAGCACGCCCGGCCATCCGCGCTACGTGGCCGGCGCCCTGGGCCCCACGCCCAAGACGGCCAGCATCAGTCCCGACGTGAACGATCCGGGCGCGCGCAACGTGAATTTCGAGCAGCTGCGCCAGGCCTACCTGGAGCAGACGCTGGCGCTGATCGAGGGCGGCTCCGACGTCATCCTGGTCGAGACCATCTTCGACACGCTCAACGCCAAGGCCGCGCTGTTCGCGGTGGACGAGGCCTTCGAGCAAAGCGGCGAATGCCTGCCCATCATGATCAGCGGCACGGTGACCGATGCCTCGGGCCGCATCCTGTCCGGGCAGACGGTGACGGCCTTCTGGCACAGCGTGCGCCATGCCAACCCGCTGTCCATCGGCCTGAACTGCGCGCTGGGCGCGGCGCTGATGCGCCCCTACGTCCAGGAACTGAACAAGGCCGCGCCTGAGACCTTCATCAGCTGCTACCCCAACGCCGGCCTGCCCAATCCCATGAGCGACACGGGCTTCGACGAAACGCCCGAGGTCACCAGCCGCCTGGTGCACGAATTCGCGTCCGAAGGCCTGGTCAACATCGTGGGCGGCTGCTGCGGCACCACGCCGGACCACATCGGCGCCATCGCCAAGGCCGTGGGCAGCACGCCCACGCGCCGCCTGTTCTACCCGGAATCGGCCTGATGGCCCGGGCGGAGCCTCTGACATGAGTTCGCCGCTGCCGCCCGTCCCGTCCCCAGCCGCAGGGCTGCCGCTGCCAGTGGCGGCGCCTGTCTCCGGCCCGGCCGCTGGCGCGCCGGTGGGGCCACAGGCTCCGTCCGCTGCGGTGGCGCTGGCCTCACCCGCTTCCCCCGCTTCCCCCGCGTCATCCGCCTCACCCTCCGTTCCCGTCATGCCGCCAGCGGCCACGGCCGTGCGCTGGTCGCCCGAGATGCTGCAAAGCCTGCGCCTGCAGGCCTTCGAGCAATTGGTGGCCCAGCTGGCGCGCCAGGTCCAGTCCAGCCCCGGCGCGCCCGCGCCGCAGTGGCCGGCCAGCGGCGTGTCCGAGGCGCTGGGCCGGCTGCTGGAGGCCTTGCTGGCCCAAGTAGGTACCCAGCAGGGCCAGGCCCTGCAACTGCTGGCAGCCCAGCCGGGTTCGGCGGCCTTGCTGCAGGCGCTGGCCGCCGGCACGACAGCTGGTGCAGCGGCGGCCGGAGGGCAAGCGCAGCCATCCCAGAGTCCGCAGACAGCGGCATCAGCCTCTGCCCAGGCCGGCGCTGCGCCGCAGGCGGCGTCTTCCTCGCCTGCACTGCAGGCCGCAACCTCCCTGCAGCCCGCTGCTGCCGCAGTGACGCTGGCCGTGGCAGCCGCCAAGGCCAAGGTGGTGGATGCGCTGCTGGCCGGATCGGGACTGGCACCGCAGGCCGGTGCCAGCGCGCCTGGAGGTGTTGCAGGCGGTGCCACCCAGACCCTGCCCGCGCTGCAAAGCTGGTGGGTGCAGCAGGGCACGCTGCTGACGCCCCAGGGCGAGCGCGGCTTCACGCTGAGCCTGCAGGTGCCCCAGGCCTGGGCCCAGGCGCAGGGCGCGGCCATGGCGCTGGCGGCCGCATCGGCTTCCGCGCCGGGTGCGGCCCCTTTCACGGCGGCGGCGGCCCTGCCTGCGGGCGCTGCGCTGCCCTTGGCGGGCGCGCAGGCCACGGAGCCGGGCCTGCGCCTGCCGCTGGATGCCTCGCTGCAATCGCTGGCCTCGGGGCCGGTGGCCGTGGTGGTGCAGCCGCGTGGCGCCGATGCGCTGCGCACCAGCGCCCTGCTGCTGCTGGAGCTGCAGCCGCTTCGCCAGCCGGGCGGCGCCATGGCGTCGCCGGCCGGCCTGGCCTCGGTGGCTTCGCTGTCGCCTGCGCTTGCGCAGGAGGTGCAGCAGATGCTGCAGCAGCGCAACGATCCCTGGCTGCACATGGCGGCGGCCCAGGCCTCGGGCGCCTTGCCGCGCGAGCGCCGCGCCTTCGAGCACCAGTCGCATTTCTGCACCACCGAAGGCTGCCAGTACGAGGGCCGTGCGCCCTGCGCCCAGCCTTTTTGCAGCGAGATGAACCGTCTCTGGGACGTGTCGCGCACCGAGCGCAGCCGCTGACGACCTGGCCCCGGCCCGGGGCCTCCACGCTACGAAACTGACCGGGCCTGACGGTGGCGTGGTCATCGCCGGCCCCAGCTTTCATAATGCCGGCTGTCGTTCGCCATCTGCGCGGATGACGTCTTTGGCCGGGATGTGCAATGAATTTGCAGCGATCATGCTGCGATCTGCATCCTGGCTGCCTCCAAGTCGCTGCAAGCCACCAGCCCGCCGCGCACCTTCCAGCCACCTCTGTCGTGGCAACTCCCGTCGCCGTTTGCGCATGCCCCCGGGCCGCGCCGGTGTTGTGCCATCTTTCATTTCCAGGAACCCGTTCAGGATGCGTTGTACTTCCCGCTTGACCCTTGCTTCTCTCGCCGTTGCGGCTGCCCTGCCGGTGGCTGCCCAGTCATCCGCCACAGGCTCCAACGTCACCATCAGCGGTTATCTCGACGCTGGCGTGTTCCGGGATTTCGACAAGACCAGCAAGCTGGGTACGATTCAGCGCAGCAACCTGGCGATTGCCGGTTTCGAGGACCTGGGCGGTGGCCTGAAGGCCACCTTCCGGCTGAGCACGCGCTTCGATCTGGACACGGGCCTGACCGAGGACTATCCGAAGAAGCCCTTCTGGCATGACGCGTCCACCGTGGGCCTGCAAGGCAGCTGGGGCCATCTGCGCCTGGGCCGCGCGCTCAGCGCCATGTGGAGCCAGGAGTGGCAGTTCGATCCCTGGGGCAACTTCAACCGCATCGCCTCGCCGGCCTGGCACATGGCCCACTACCTGACGCCCACCGACCGCGCCAGCAACAACGGCTCGCCCGAGTACGGCCGCATGTCCAACGGCGTGTTCTACGACTCGCCCAAGTTCGGCGGCTTTTCGCTGCACCTGAGCGCCTCGCCCGAGCGCACCGAGGCGCCAGGCCGCCAGGGCCGTGCGCGTTCGGTGTCGGTCAACTACGACCAGGGCGCGGTGGCGGCCATGCTGGCGCACGAGCGCAACGGCAGCGGCGACACCGACCTGTACATGGGCGGCAAGTACCGCATCGGCACGGCAGCGGTGATGCTGGCCTATGACCGCAGCAAGTCGGGCACGCCCGGCACGGGGCCCGACAAGTCGCGCATGGTCTCGCTGGGCGCCACCTACGGCATCGGGGCGACCACGCTCAAGGCCAGCTATGCACGCCAGCGCCTGGACCGCGATACCAACAACATGCTGTCGCTGGGCGCCGAGTACGCGCTGTCCAAGCGCACCATGCTCTACACCAGCCTGGGACACCAGCGCTACGAGAACCAGAGCTCGCGCACGGCCTTCGGCGTGGGCATGGCCCATTCCTTCTGATCAATGCGCTTCCCAGCGGCCTGACTGGGCAGCGCTGGTGATCCTGGCCAGGCCTGGAGCCGGCATGGGCTGAGGGGTTGCGGGCAGGGCGGTGAGTTCCAGGCCTTGCTCCAGCTTGAAGACGCTCACGGCCTGCTGCAGGCCATAGGCCTGCTCCTGCAGGGACTGGGCGGCGGCGGCGGCTTCCTCGACCAGGGCGGCGTTTTGCTGGGTGACCTGGTCCATCTGCGAGATGGCCTGGTTGATCTGCTCCAGGCCCGCCGTCTGCTCGACGCTGGCGGCCGTGATCTCTCCCATGATGTCGGTCACGTTGCGCACGCTGCTGACGATGTTCTGCATGGTCTGCCCGGCCTGCGCCACCAGGGCCGATCCGGTGCTGACCTTGCCGTTGGAGTCCTCGATGAGCAGCTTGATCTCCTTGGCCGCATCGGCGCAGCGCCGCGCCAGGGCGCGCACTTCGGCAGCAACCACGGCAAAGCCCCGGCCCTGCTCGCCGGCACGCGCGGCTTCCACGGCCGCGTTGAGCGCGAGGATGTTGGTCTGAAAGGCGATGGCGTCGATCACGCCGATGATGTCGGCGATCTTGCGCGAGGAGGCATGGATGGCGCCCATGGTGTCCACCACCTGGGAGACCACCTCGCCGCCTTGCTGGGCGACGGCCGAGGCCGAGGCCGCCAGCTGGTTGGCCTGGCGCGCGTTGTCGGTGTTCTGACGCACCGTGACGGTGAGCTGCTCCATGGAGGCAGCGGTTTCTTCCAGCGAGCTGGCCTGGTGCTCGGTGCGCACCGAAAGATCGTTGTTGCCCGAGGCGATCTGGCTGGAGGCCGTGGCAATCGAGTCCGTGCCACTGCGCACCTGCCGGACGATGTGGATGAGGCTCTGGTCCATGCGGTGCAGTGCGTGCAGCAGCTGGCCTGTTTCGTCGGTGGTGGTGGCCTGGATGCGGCGCGTCAGGTCGCCTTCGGCCACGGCCTGGGCCACGCCCAGGGCCTCGTTCAGCGGACGCGCCACGATGCGCGCCAGCGTGAGCGCCAGGGCCAGCCCCAGCAAAATGCTGGCTCCCAGCAGGCCGACCACCCAGATGCGTGCGCTGCGGTAGAGGGCATTGGCATGGTCGTTGGCCTGTTGTCCGCCTTCGTGGTCGATCTGCACCATGCGGTCGATCTGGTCATACAGGCGTCGGCTCAGCTCCAGCGATTCGCCCTGGGCCAGCACCAGGGCTTCGTCCTTGCGGCCATTGCGCGCCAGGGCCATGACCATGGCGTGCTCCTTGGCGTACTCGTTGCGCAGCCGGCCCAGTTCGTCGTAGGCGGCCTTCTCCGGCGCGGAGCTGATGAAGCTGGCGTAGTTGTCGTAGCTGGTCTGGGTCTTCTTCCACAGCTCGCCCATGATCCTGTCGAAGGCACCGATGTCCTGCTCGCTGGTGGATATCAGGTACTGCAGCTCGTTGACGCGGTAGCGGGCCGTGGTGGCGCGGATGTCGAGCAACATGCGTGATGAAGGCATCCAGCGCGTGGCGATATCGATGGACGCCTGGTTGATCCGGCTGAGCTGCAGCACGGCATAGAAGCCCACGAAGGTGGTCAGCGCCAGGACGGCCACGAAGGCCAGCAGCAGCTTGGAGGAGATCTTGAGATTGCGAAAGGCTTGCATGGCGAAGTCCTGTAGGCGTGTCCCTTGAACGGCAAGGGGGAAAAAGGCGTGCAGCAGGGCGCACCTTGCCTGCCGTGCAGAGCAAGGTGGAACGGGTATCAGCGAAAGAGAAAACGAGGGCCGCAGTGCCCGCTCAGGGTGGGAACCAGCCCGAGGTCCGGCAGATGCGGCCCTTGATGCGGGGCCTCATGGCGCAGGCCCTGTCCGTGCGCCTGCGCTGCGGCGGGCGCTTCGCGGGCATGCCGCAGCAGCGGGGAAGATGCAGAGGATTGCGAACCATCCGCCTGCACCGTTTGGCAAGCGGGTACCCGCTGCGGCCAGGCGTTCGGCGGCGGCTGCCGCGCGCTGGGGGCGGGCATTGCGGGTAGTTGTCCTAGGGACTTCGGACAGGGAAAAAGTTGCTATCTGCATCTGTGGTGGGGATTATTTCCGCACCGTCTGAGGATGAGGATGCCCACCATCTGATTTTGGATAGGACGTGTCCTAAAAGCCGTTTGCAGGCCCGCAGCCAAGCCATCCGCATCCGCGGATGGCCGGCTTCAAGGCATCGGAAACTTCAGCGCATCAAGGCGACCGGCGTCTGTCGCCAGTCGCTCAGACCACGCCCTTGCCGCGCAGGGCCTGCAGCTGCTGCGCATCCAGGCCCAGGCGCTCGCGCAGCACCTCGTCCGTGTGCTGGCCCAGGGCGGGCGGCGCATGGCGCAGCGTGGTGGGCGTGTCCGACAGGCGCAGCGGGCTGGCCGTGGTCACCACGCGGTTGATGGTCTCGCCCGCAGGCGGCGTGGCGCCCGGATAGCGCTCCTGCTCCACGCGCAGGCCGCGCGCGCGCACCTGGGCATCGTCGAAGGCCTGGCCGATGTGGTTGATGGGGCCGCAGGGCACGGCCTTGTCCTCCAGCAGCGCGATCCACTCGGCCGTGGGCCGGCCGCGCGTGAGTTCGGCCATCAGCGGGATCAGCGCGTCGCGGTGGATGACGCGGCCGGCATTGGTGGCAAAGCGCTCGTCGCGCGCCCAGTCCACGCCGGCCGCCCCGCAAAAGCGCGCGAACTGGCCGTCGTTGCCGATGGCCAGCAGCATGCGGCCGTCGGCCGTGGGGAAGTCCTGGTAGGGCACGACGCTGGGGTGGGTGTTGCCCTGGCGGCCCGGCACATGGCCGGTGTTCAGGAAGCCCGCGCCCTGGTTGGCCAGCACGGCCATGGCCACGTCCAGCAAGGCCATGTCGATGTGCTGGCCCCGCCCCGTGTGGTGGCGCGCCTCCACGGCGCCCAGGATGGCCGTGGTCGCATACATGCCGGTGAACAGGTCGATCACGGCCACGCCCACGCGCAGCGGGCCGCCGCCGGGCTCGCTGTCGGCGCGGCCCGTGATGCTCATGAGGCCGCTCATGGCCTGCACCAGCAGGTCGTAGCCGGCGCGCGGCGCATAGGGCCCGGTCTGGCCGAAGCCCGTGACCGAGCAGTAGATCAGGCGCGGGTTCAGCGCGCTCAGCGAGGCGTAGTCCAGGCCGTAGCGCTTGAGGCCTCCGGTCTTGAAGTTCTCCACCACCACATCGCTTTGCATGGCCAGCTCGCGGATCAGCTGCTGGCCCTCGGCCGTGGCCATGTCCACGGTGACCGATCGCTTGTTGCGGTTGCAGGCCGCGAAGTACACGGCGTTGTCCGAGGGATTGCCTTGCGCATCGGGAAAGAAGGGCGGGCCCCAGTGGCGCGTGTCGTCGCCCTCGCCGGGCTTTTCGATCTTGATCACGTCGGCCCCCATGTCGGCCAGGTTCTGGGTGCACCAGGGGCCGGCCAGCACGCGCGAGAGGTCGAGCACGCGCAGATGGCCCAGCGCTCCTGCGGTCTGGGTGGCCGTGTTGTGGATGGGGCTGGGGGAGGGGGTTTCTGTGTGGTTCATGGGCTGAGGCGGCTATCCCGGGCAGATGGGCCCATGCTACGGCGCGCGGGCCTGCTGCGGCTTCGCATTTGTGAAAGCGCGCGTTCGCGCACGGGCCGGCACTGCGGTTTGTACTGACGCGCGCGGCTCAGTGCCGGAGCCTGCGGCTTTCTACAATGCCGGATGGCCATGCATTTCGATCTTGTGGATCTGCGCCTTATGGTGCACATCGCCGACGCCAACAGCATGACGCGTGGCGCGGAACTTTCCTTCATCTCCCTGCCGGCGGCCAGCACCCGCATCAAGAACCTGGAAGAGAGCATCGGCACCAAGCTGCTGTACCGCACCAGCCAGGGCGTGACGCTGACGCCGCCGGGCCAGGCCTTCGTCACCCATGCGCGCATGGTGCTGGGCCAGATCGAGCATCTGCGCGGCGACATGCAGGAGTACGTGCGCGGCATCAAGGGCCATGTGCGGGTGTTTGCCAACACCACCTCGCTGGGCGAGTTCCTGCCGCCCGTGCTGCGCCACTACCTGCGCCGCAATCCCGACGTGAACATCGACCTGCGCGAGCGCCTGTCGCACGACATCGTGCGTGCCGTGACCGAGGGGCAGACCGACATCGGCATCGTCGCCGGCCTGGTGCGCACCGAGAACCTGGAGACCCTGCCCTACCGCCGCGACCGCCTGGTGCTGGTCGTGCCGCGCGGCCATGCGCTCGATGGCGAGATGCAGATGGCCTTTGCCGACACGCTGGACCTGGACCATGTGGGCCTGCACGAATCCAGTGCCATCCACGCCTTCCTGCGCCAGGCCAGCGACCAGCTGCACCGGCCCATCAAGCAGCGCATCCAGGTGGGCAACTTCGAGACGGCCTGCCGCATGATCGAGTCCGGCGTGGGCGTGGGCGTGCTGCCCGAGTCGGCCGCCAGCCGCCATGCGCATTCCATGGACATCGCCATCGTGCCGCTGTCCGATGCCTGGTCGGTGCGCGAGATGCAGATCTGCGTGCGCAGCCTGGAGGCCCTGCCGTCCTTCGCCCAGGAGCTGGTGGAGCTGCTGGTGGCCGACGCACAGGGCCGGCTCACGCTGGAGTAGCGGCCCACCGACGGCTGCCCGTCGACCGCCGCCCGTTCAGTCGGCCTGGGCCGTGCCCCGGTCCAGCGTGGTCGGTGCCAGCCAGTACTTGAAAGTGCCGGTGGCCGTGGCCACGAGCTTTCCGTCTTCATCGAGCAACTGCGCCGCGCAGCTGCACAGGCTGCGGCTGGCATGCACCACCCAGCCTTCGGCCAGCAGCGCGCCCTTGCCCGGGCGGTGGAAGCGGCTGCTCATCTCCACCGTCACGGCGGTCTGCGATGGCGCACCGGGCAACTCGCCCGCGGCGCGCGACATCACGGAGTCCAGCAGCGTCATGAGCACGCCGCCGTGCGCGGCGGGCAGCTGGTTGAGCAGTTCCTCGCGCATGTGGGGCAGGCGCACATGGACCTTGCCGGGCGGCGCGGGCACCTGCGAGGCGCCGATCAGCCGCATGAAGGCATTGCGGTCGGGGGCCAGTGCGCTCATGCGGCTCATGCGGCGCGCGCCTCGCGCACCATGTTGCGCGCGATGATGACCTGCTGGATCTGGGTCGTGCCTTCGTACAGGCGGAACAGCCGCACGTCGCGGTAGAAGCGCTCGATGCCGAACTCGGCCAGGTAGCCCGAGCCGCCCAGGATCTGCACGGCGCGGTCGGCCACGCGGCCCACCATCTCGGTGGCGAACATCTTGCAGCACGAGGCCTCGGTGGAGACGTTGCGGCCTTCGTCGCGGCGGCGCGCGGCGTCGATCACCATGCACTCGGCCGCATACAGCTCGGCCTGGCTGTCGGCCAGCATGGCCTGCACCAGCTGGAACTCGCAGATGGGCTGGCCGAACTGCTTGCGCTCCAGCGCATAGTTCAGCGCGTCGCGCAGGATGCGCTGCGCCACGCCCACGCTCACGGCCGCGATGTGGATGCGGCCCTTGTCCAGCACCTTCATGGCGGTCTTGAAGCCCTGCCCTTCCTTCAGGCCGATGAGGTTGGCCGCCGGCACGCGCACGTTGTCGAAGAACACGTCGCAGGTGTGCGCGCCCTTCTGGCCCATCTTCACGTCGTTCTTGCCGAAGCTGATGCCCGGCGACTTCGCATCCACGATGAAGGCCGAGACGCCGCCCGCGCCCTTGTTGGCCGGGTCGGTGCGCGCCATCAGTGTGAACATGCCCGCATGCGGCGCATTGGTGATGAAGCGCTTGTTGCCGTTGACCACGTAGTGGTCCCCATCCCTGATGGCGGTGGTGCGCAGCGAGGCCGCGTCCGAGCCCGCCTCGGGCTCGGTCAGCGCGAACGAGGCCATGATCTCGCCCGTGGCCAGCTTGGGCAGCCAGGCCGCCTGCTGCTCGGGCGTGCCGTCGATGAGGATGCCCTGCGAGCCTATGCCCACGGTCGTGCCGATCACCGAGCGGAAGGCCGGCGCGGTCTGGCACAGCTCGAAGAGCACGCGCACCTCTTCCTCCATGGTCAGCTCCAGCCCGCCGAACTGCTCGGGGATGGTCATGCCGAACAGGCCCAGGTTGCGCATCTCCTGCACGATGGACTCGGGAATCTCGTCGGTCTCGGCCACTTCGTTCTCGGCGGGCACCAGGCGCTCGCGCACAAAGCGGCGCACGCTGTCCAGCAGGGCTTCGAGGGTTTCTTGGTCGCGGATCATTGCGGTGTGCTTCCTGTGCGGTTCAGAGGGTTTCGGCGGTTCCCAGCACCGCCGTGGATTGGCTGGACAGCGTGCCGCCGTTGCCGTGCACCACGGCCGTGCGGTGGCGTCCCAGCTGGCGCTGGCCGGCCTCGCCGCGCAACTGGCGCACGGCCTCGATCAGCGCAAAGATGCCGTACATGCCCGGGTGCACGCAGGACAGGCCGCCGCCGTTGGTGTTGACGGCCAGCCGCCCGCCAGGCGCGATGCCGCCCTTGGACACGAAGGCGCCGCCCTCGCCCTTGGCGCAAAAGCCCAGGTCCTCCAGGAACAGCAGGGTGTTGATGGTGAAGGCGTCGTAGACCTGGGCCATGTCCATGTCGGCAGCGGTGAGCCCCGCCATGGCAAAGGCCTGGGCGCCGGATTGCGCGGCTGCCGTGGTGGTCAGGTCGGGCATGCAGGAGATCTGGCGGTTCCAGATGGCCGTGGCATTGCCCAGCACGTAGACGGGGGGGCGCGGCAGGTCGCGGGCGCGCTCGCCGCGCACCAGCACGATGGCGCCCGCGCCGTCCGTCACCAGGCAGCAGTCACGCACGCTCAAGGGGCTGGCGATGGGGCGGGCCGAGAGCACGTCCTCGATGGTCAGCGGGTCGCGCATGAAGGCTTCGGGGTTGAGCTGGGCCCAGGCACGCGCGGCCACGGCCACCTCGGCCAGTTGCTCGCGCGTGGTGCCGAACTCGTGCATATGGCGCGCGGCCGCCAGCGCATAGGCGGTCACGGGCAGCACGGGCTCGTAGGGGAACTCATAGGGCTGCGGGTCCAGGAAACGCCGCGCCGCCTGGCCTTCCTTGCGGCCGAAGGTGGCCGAGCGCTGGGCGCTGCCGTAGCACACCAGCACGGCCTTGCACTGGCCTGCCTCCAGCGCGCGGATGGCGGGCAGCAGGTGGGCGATGAAACTGCTGCCGCCGATCATCGTGCCGTCCACATAGGTCGGATTGATGCCCAGGTGCTCGATCACGGGCATGGTCCACATGCTGGCGTTGACGCTGCAGGTGGCCAGGCCGTCGATGTCCTGCATGGTCAGGCCCGCATCGGCCACGGCCGCATGGGCGGCGCGCACCAGCAGTGTCATGTCGTCCATGCCGGGCGCCTCGCCACAGCCATAGGTGGCGGCGCCGGCAATGGCCACGCGCCCGCGCAGCGGGCGGTTCACGGCGGCGGCGTCCAGGGTGGATTGGGGGATGCGGGTGTTCATGCTGCACCTCCCTGCGATCCCTGTGCCGCCTGTCCGAGCGCGGGCTGGAACAGCACCAGGCCGCGTCCGTCCTTGCTCGCCACATGGGCGCTCACGCGCTGGCCTATGCGCACGTCGGCCGGCGAAATGCCTTCGACGCGGCCCATCATGCGCACGCCTTCGTCCAGGTCGATCAGGGCCACGTTGTAGTCGCCACCGGCATCGCTCTTGCGCGCGACGGTGCTGGTGGAGTAGACCGTGCCCTGGCCGCTGGCGCGCACCCAGCGCAGCGGGCTGGCGCCGCAGTGCGGGCACAGCTCGCGCGGGGTGAAGACATGGCGCGTGCATTGCGTGCACTGCTGTATGCAGAAGCGGCCGGCATCGAGTTCGGCCTGGTAGTGGGTCTGTGCGCTCAGGTGCATGGGCGGTGTCTCCGTTCTCGGTATTCTTGGCGCTGCATCCGGCACGCGGGCGCAGCGGCTGTCCGCCAGCATGCCCGCATCGCGGGGCCGCTTCAATTCGCCAATCTGGAAGGGTGGCTTCACCAGTGCCGGCGCCCGGCTGTCAACCCAGGGTTGCTGCCTAGGCGGGCCGGCCGGCACGGCTGCTATGGTGTTTATGCATTCCCGGCCTTTTCTTCATACCCGCCCTGCGCCGCCTGCTGGTGCACCGAGGGCGCGCCGCTGCTTTGGCACAGCGTGGCGCCACAGGAAGGCCGGCAATGGCGCGCCGCACCCCGGCCCGTTCTCCGCTGTCGATCCCCACCCACCCAGGAGGTTTTTGCACATGACGGATACGCTGATCAAGGTGGACCTGAACCGCCCGCCCACCGACAACGAAAGAGTCCACAACCGCTGGCACCCGGACATTCCCATGGCCTGCTGGGTCCAGCCCGGCGACGACTTCATCCTGGAGACCTACGACTGGACCGGCGGCTTCATCAAGAACAACGACAGCGCCGACGATGTGCGCGACATCGACCTGACCACGGTGCACTACCTGTCCGGCCCCGTGGGCGTGAAGGGCGCCCAGCCCGGCGACCTGCTGGTGGTGGACCTGCTGGACATCGGCGCCAAGCCCGACAGCCTCTGGGGCTTCAACGGCTTTTTCTCCAAAAACAATGGCGGCGGCTTCCTGACCGACCATTTCCCCTCGGCCCAGAAATCGATCTGGGACTTCAAGGGCATGTTCACCAGCTCGCGCCACATACCAGGCGTGAACTTCCCCGGCCTCATCCATCCCGGCCTCATCGGCTGCCTGCCTGACCGGCCCATGCTGGAGATGTGGAACGAGCGCGAGCGCGCCCTGATCGCCACCGACCCCGAACGCGTGCCCGGACTGGCCAACCCGCCGTCGGCCGGCACGGCCCACATGGGCCAGATGCGCGGCGAGGCCCGTGACAAGGCCGCCGCCGAAGGTGCGCGCACCGTGCCGCCGCGCGAGCATGGCGGCAACTGCGACATCAAGGACCTCTCGCGCGGCGCCAAGGTGTTCTTTCCGGTCTATGTCGATGGCGCCGGCCTGAGCGTGGGCGACCTGCACTTCAGCCAGGGCGATGGCGAGATCACCTTCTGCGGCGCCATCGAGATGGCCGGCTGGGTGCACATGAAGGTCAGCCTCATCAAGGGCGGCATGGCCAAGTACGGCATCAAGAACCCCATCTTCAAGCCCAGCCCCATCACGCCACGCTATGACGACTACCTGATCTTCGAGGGCATCTCGGTGGACGAGAGCGGCAGGCAGCATTACCTGGATGTCAACGTGGCCTACCGCCAGGCCTGCCTGAACGCCATCGAATACCTGAAGAAATTCGGCTACAGCGGCGCCCAGGCGTATTCCATCCTGGGCACGGCGCCCGTGCAGGGCCATATCAGCGGCGTGGTGGACGTGCCCAACTCCTGCGCCACGCTGTGGCTGCCCACGGGCATCTTCGACTTCGACATCAACCCCAACGCGGCGGGGCCGGTCGTCCAGTTCGACGGCAGCATCGACATGCCCCTGTCCCCCGACCTGCGCTGACGCCAAGGAGTCCGCCCATGCCCACCTACGACTATGACTGCGTGCAATGCGGCGGCTTCGAGGCCCTGCGGCCGCTGCGCCTGCGCGACGAGCCCGCGGCCTGCCCCGGCTGCGGCACGGCTGCTGCGCGCGTGCTGGCCGCCGCGCCCCGGCTGGCGCTGATGGCCGACGGCACGCGCCGCGCCATGGACACCAACGAGCGCGCGCGCCACGAGCCCGCCAGCTCGCGCGACCATGACCATGGCTATGCGCGCTTCAAGCACCCGGCAGGCTGCGGCTGCTGCGGATCGGGGCGGCGCAGCGCCACGGTGACGGCGCCCAACGGCACAAAGTCCGCGCCCTCGCGGCGGCCCTGGATGATCAGCCACTAGGCTGCAGCGGAGTGGACCGCTTCCCAGGGTTTCCACCGCTTGGGAGCCCTGGAAGCGCGCCTTCCACATTCGCGAAACACGGCGCAGGTCGGCTTGCCCAGAATGGGCCGCGCGGCAAGCCGCCGCCCGTTGCCCGGAGTTTCGCCATGCCCCCGTCTTCCTTCCCATCCTCTTGCCCGTCTTCCTTTTCGTCGCAGCGCCGCCGCCTGCTGTCCGCCGGCGGCGCGCTGGCTGCCAGCAGCCTGTTTCCCGCAGCCCGTGTGGCCCATGCGGCCGATGCCTGGCCCACGCGGCCCGTGCGCTTCATCGTGCCCTTTCCGCCCGGCGGTCCCGTGGACACCACGGCGCGCGCCTTCACCCAGAAGCTGGGCGAGATCTGGCAGCAGCCCAACCTGGTGGACAACCGCGCGGGCGCCGGCGGCATGGTGGGTGCGGCCCTTGCGGCCAAGGAGCCTGCCGACGGCTACACGCTGTTCGTGGGCTCCATCCACCATGCGGTGAACCCGGCGCTGCAGCCAAAGATGACCTACGACATAGAGCGCGACTTCGCGCCCGTGAGCTTTGCTGCCATGTTCCCGGTCTTCCTGGTGGCCCATCCCTCGGTGCCCGCCAGCAATGTGCGCGAGCTGATCGCGCTGGCCAAGTCCGGCAACGGCCTGAGCTTCGGCTCCTCGGGCAATGGCGGCGGCACGCACCTGGCGGGTGAGCTGTTCAACATGCATGCAGGCATCAAGCTGCAGCACATTCCCTACAAGGGCAGCGCGCCGGCCATGAACGACCTGCTGGGCGGCCAGGTGCAGCTGATGTTTGCCGATGCGCCCAGCGCGCTGCAGCACATCAAGTCCGGCCGCATCAAGGTGCTGGGCGTGGCCAGCCGCCAGCGCTCGGCCATGCTGCCCCAGGTGCCCACCATTGCCGAGTCGGGCCTGCCCGAGTACGAGGCCTATTCCTGGGCCGCGCTGTTTGCGCCGGCCCGCACGCCGCCCGCCGTGCTGGCGCGCATCAACGCCGACTTCAACACCGCGCTGCGCGATGCCGCCGTGCGCCAGCGCCTGCTGACGGCGGGCGCCGAGGCCGACCCCGGCACCCAGCAGCAGATGCGCGAGCGCCTGAGCAGCGAGCTGCGCAAATGGGCCCAGGTGGTCAAGGTGGCCGGCATCCAGGCGGACTGAGCGCGACGGCGGGCCGGACTCGGGACAAACCCGGCTTCGCAGCGCTGCAACCCCGCCTTTCGCAATCGCGCATAGGCGGGCCGCTATGGCCTGCTTAGGCTTGCCTTCGGTATCCAGAAAAACAACCCCGAGACAAGGAGACGGATATGCGGAAAGGCTTGATGCGAGGCGGCTTGACCAAGGCGCGCGCTGTCGGCTGCGCGCTGGGCGCCGGCCTGCTGTGGACGGCGGCGGCGCAGGCGCAGCAGATATCGGACGATATGGTGCGCATCGGCGTGCTCAGCGACATGTCGGGCCTGTACGCGGACACGGCGGGGCGCGGCTCCGTCGAGGCCGCGAAGATGGCCGTGGCCGACTTCGGCGGCCAGGTGCTGGGCAGGAAGATCGAGGTGGTCTGGGCCGACCACCAGAACAAGGCCGACGTGGGCGCCACCCATGCGCGCACCTGGTTCGACCGCGACGGCGTGGACCTGATCGTGGACATCAACAACACGGCCGTCGCCATCGCCGTCAACAACCTGGCGCGTGAGCGCGGCAAGATGGTGATCAACACCGGCGGCGCCTCGGACATCCTCACCAACGAGCACTGCGCGCCCACTGCCATCCACTACACCTACGACAGCTATGCGCTGGCCAATGGCGCGGTGCGCGGCATCCTGGCGCAGGGCAAGAAGGACTGGTTCATCCTGGGCGTGGACTATGCCTTCGGCAAGGCCATGACGGCCAACGTGACCGACTTCCTGAAAGACGGCGGCGGCAAGCTGGTGGGCACCACCTTCCATCCGCTCAACGCCAGTGATTTCTCGTCCTTCCTGCTGCAGGCCCAGGCGTCCAAGGCCTCGGTGATCAACCTGGCCAATGCCACCAGCGACACGGTCAACGCCATCAAGGCCGCGCACGAGTTCGGCATCGCGCCCAGGCAGACCCTGGTGCCCAGCCTGCTGTTCATCAACGACGTGCATGCGCTGGGCCTGCGCTACGGCCAGGGCATGGTGCTGACCACGGGCTTTTACTGGGACCGCACCGAAGCCACGCGCGCCTGGTCGCGGCGCTTCTTCGAGAAGATGAAGAAGATGCCCTCCATGATCCATGCGGGCGCCTACTCGGCCGTCACCAACTACCTCAAGGCCGTGCAGGCCACCAGGGGAGACGACGGCAACGCGGTGGCGCGCCAGCTCAAGCAGATGCCCATCGAGGACTTCTTCGCCCAGAACGGCAAGGTGCGCGAGGACGGCCGCATGGTGCACGACATGTACCTGGTGCAGATCAAGAAGCCCGAGGAATCCAGATACCCCTGGGACTACTACAAGGTGCTTTCCACCATTCCCGGTGACGAGGCCTTCCGCCCGCTGTCCAAGAGCAGCTGCAAGCTGGTGAAGACATCATGAAGACACGCGCCGCCGTACTCACGAGAACGGGCGCAGCCGCGCCCTATGCCGACAGCCGCCCGCTGGAGATCTGGGAGGTGGACCTGGCGCCGCCCGGCCCCGGCGAGGTGCTGGTCAAGGTGGCCGCCGCAGGCGTGTGCCACTCCGACCTGTCCATCATCAACGGCGACCGTCCGCGCGACACGCCCATCGTGCTCGGCCATGAGGCCGCAGGCGTGATCCAGGCGCTGGGCGAGGGCGTGACCGACCTGGAGGTGGGCGACCACGTGGTCATGCTCTTCGTGCCCGGCTGCGGCAACTGCCAGCCCTGCGCCGAGGGCCGGCCCGTGCTGTGCGAGCCCGCAGGCCAGGCCGGCGTGGCGGGCACCCTGCTGTCGGGTGCCAGGCGGCTGTCGCGCAATGGCCAGTCCATCTCGCACTTCGTCGGCGTCTCGGCCTTTGCCGAGCACGCCGTGCTCTCGCGCCGCGGCGTGCACCGCATCGACAAGTCGGTGCCGCTGGAGCTGGCCGCGCTGTTCGGCTGCGCCGTGATGACCGGCGTGGGCGCGGTGGCCAATACCGCCAGGGTGAGCCCCGGCCAGAGCGTCGCCGTGGTGGGGCTGGGCGGCGTGGGCCTGTCCTCGGTGATGGGCGCGGCGGCGGCGGGCGCGGCCCGCGTGGTGGCCGTGGACCTCAATGCCGACAAGCTGGCCATGGCGCGCGATTTCGGCGCCACCGATACCGTCAATGCCGGCGACGAGGATGTCGTCAAACAGGTGCGCGAACTGACGGGCGGCGGTGTGGACCATGCCTTCGAGATGGTGGGGTCGGCCAAGGCACTGGAGATGGCCTACCGCATCACGCGGCGCGGCGGCCAGACCGTGACGGCGGGCCTGCCCTCCAGCGCCCAGGCCATCAGCCTGCCGGTCTGGCACCTGGTGGCCGAGGAGCGCACGCTCAAGGGCTGCTACATGGGCAGCTGCGTGCCGCGCCGCGACATCGACCGCTATCTCGCCCTGCATGCGGCCGGCAGGCTGCCGGTGGACCGCCTGGTCACCGGCCACCTGACGCTGGACCAGATCAACGAGGGCTTCGACCGCCTGGCGCGTGGCGAGGCCATACGCCAGATCATCCGCATGGAGGCCTGATAGGAGGTCAGGCTGATCAGCGAGGACCGGGGCTGCTGCTGCGGCTGTGTCCAAGCCAAGCACGGCGGTCAGGTGCCGTCGGGCAGCAGCTGGTTTTCCCAGCCGGTCAGCCGCTCGATGGCACGGGCCACCTGCAGGATGCGGGCCTCGTCGAAGTAGCGTCCCACCACCTGCACGGCCAGCGGCAGGCCTTGCGGCGACAGGCCGACCGGCACGCTGATGGCCGGGTGCCCGGTCACGTTGAAGGCATGGGTCTGCACCGGCCAGTGGCGGAAATGCGGCATGGGATCGAAGCGCGGCGCCGTATCCAGGGTGATGGCGGTCAGCAGCACGTCGCAGCGGTCCAGGGCCGCGTCCACGCGGGCCGCCAGCATGCGGCGCACGCGCAGGGCGTTCAGGTAGTCCTCCGAGGACACGGTGGCGCCCAGCAGCAGCCGCGCCGCCGTGAGCTCGCCATAGTCCAGCGGGCGCGAGCGCAGGTCCTGCGCATGGATGGTGAACATCTCGGCACTGAGGATGACGCGGCCGGCCGCCAGGAACTGCTGGCTGTGGGGCAGGCTCACGTGGATGGGACGGGCGCCGGCCTCGGCCAGCAGGGCGGCCGTGCGATCGAAGGCCGAAAGGAACGTGGGCGACGCCTGGGGCGACGACTGGAAGTGGTCCTGCGGCACGCCGATGGTCAGGCCCTTCACGCCCTGCTCAAGCCCCGTGCAGTAGTCGTCCACGGGTTCGGTGGAGCTGGCCGGGTCCAGCGGGTCGTGCCCGGCCAGCACCTGCAGCGCAATGGCTGCGTCCTCCACGCTGCGCGACAGCGGGCCGCAGTGGTCCAGCGTCCAGGCCAGCGGAAACACGCCGTGCTTGGAGACGCGGCCGTAGGTGGGTTTCAGCCCCACGGCGCCGCACCAGGCGGCCGGTATGAGGATGGAGCCGCCCGTGCAGGTGCCCAGGGCCAGCCGCGTGAAACCCGCCGCAATGGCGGCGCCCGAGCCCGACGACGATCCGCCCGGGATATGGGCCAGGTCCCAGGGATTGCGGGCTGCGGGAAATGGCAGGTCGGGGCTGGGCGCGCCGATGGCGAACTCGTGCGTGGCCAGCTTGCCCAGGATGATGGCACCGGCATCGCGCAGGCGCCGCACCGGCGTGGAATCCTCCTCGGGCACATAGTCCAGGCTCAGCCAGGACTGGCAGGTGGTCGGCAGGCCGGCCACGTCGTAGACGTCCTTGATGGCCACGGGAATGCCATGGAGCAGCGGCAGGTCGGCGCTTTCGGCGCGTGCCATGTCTGCGCTGCGCGCAGCCTCCATGGCACCGCTGGCATCGAGATTGGTGAAGGCATGGATGTCGATGTCCATGGCGCGGATGCGCCCCAGCGCCGCCCGGGTCAGCATCTCCGAGGTGGTCTTGCCGGCGCGCAGCGCGCTGGCCATCTGCCGTATGGAAAGTTCAGGACTGCCGCGCATGGTTGCTCTGACGGGAAATGGTGGTGTGGATGTGCGAGGGACCCGCCTCATGCGCCAGTTCGTTGACGAGGCCGCGGTGCTCCATCAGCAACTGGTGCTCCGCCAGGATGGGTCCCAGCCGCTCGAAGGGGATGTCGATGCCGTGCTTTTTCAGCGCATTGAGCAATTCGTGCAGCGCATTGACATCGGGCCCTGCCAGTTTCTGCGGCGAAGGGGGTATTTCAGATTTTCGCGATGCCGGCATCACTGACCACCTTTCTCCATTTTCTGGCGTCGTCGGATACGAATGCCTTGGTGTTGTCCACGGATTTCCAAAGGGGAATGCTGCCAAGCTCCATGAATTTCTTCTGCACCTTTTCGTCGGTCAGGATATTTTTCATCTGTGCATTGATGGCGTTCACTATCGCGGCCGGCGTGCCCTTGGGTGCCATGAGCACATTCCATGAGGTCTCGTTGAAATTGCCGAGCCGGGCCGGGCTTTGCTCGCTGAGCGTCTGCCAGTCGGGCATGAGGGGCGAGCGCTCGCGCGTGGCCACGCCCACGCGATTGACCTTGCCCTGGTTCACATACTGCTTGGCCGTGATCAACAGGTCGAAGGCGATATCGACCTGGCCGCTGACCAGGTCGGCCATCATGGGCGCGGCGCCCTGGTAGGGGATGTGCAGCATGCGTATGTCGGCGGCCAGGCTCAGGGCCTCGGCCGCCATGTGGCCCGCGCTGCCATAGCCCGGCGTGGCATAGGTCAGCTTGCCGGGGCTGCGCCGCGCCAGCTCGATCAGGTCCTGCACCGACGACAGCTGCAGGCCCGGGCGTGTGATGAGCACCAGAGGACTGTCGTTGATGGTGGAGATGGCTTCCAGGTCGTTGGCCACGTCATACCCGGCCTGCGTGTACAGCGCGCCCGAGATGGTCTGGGCCGTGGTGCAGATCAGCAGCGTATATCCATCGGGACTGGCCTTGGAGACCTGGCGCGCGCCGATGTTGCCCGAGGCGCCAGGGCGGTTTTCCACCACCACGTTGACGCGCAGGCGTTGTGCAAGCTCCTTGGCGATGATGCGCCCCACGACATCAGTGCCACCGCCTGCCGGGAAAGGTACAACCAGCGTGATCTGCCGGTCTGGCCAGGCCGCATTAACCAGGCTGGCAGCGACCAGGAAAATACCTCCGAGAAACAGGCTGAGGATTCTTTTCATGGGCTTGATTCATGTGGTTGCGGGGGGTGAGGATGCATGCCCTGTGCAGATCCGGGCCGACACGCCGGGATGCATCTCACGATGGATCCGGTAACTGCAGCCAAGGCCAAGGCAGGCAAAAAATAATGAATTTGTTAAAACTATTGAAACATTGAGTGCCATAGTTTTACATCATGAAGGATGGGGTGCAAGGCCTGCGGATGCGCAATGTAGGGGTGTTGCGTCCATGCTGCAGAGGCCGGCTCCGGAAGGCAGTGGCGCGTGCGCACATCCGGACATGGGGCAGGGAAGGGGCAGGCAAGACAAAGGTTGCACCGGCAGCGGTGCCGGCGCAACTGCTGGGCGGCCCGGGCTCAGGAAACGCGCAGCGCCTGTTCCTGCAGCAGGCGCTTGAGCACCTTGCCGTTGGGGCTGGTGGGCAGCTCGGCCAGGGGCACGATGCGGGCGGGCAGCTTGTAGGGCGCCAGCCGTTCGCGCAGGTGGGAGCGCGCTGCGGCGCTGTCCAGCGTGGCGCCGGGCTGCAGCTCGACAAAGGCGATGACCTCCTCGTTGCCATCGCCCTCGGGCCGCCCGACCACGGCGCTGCGCTGCACGCCGGGCAGCTCGTTGAGCGCCAGTTCCACCTCGGCCGGATAGACGTTGAAGCCCGAGCGGATGATCATTTCCTTGAGCCGTCCCACCACGAAGAGTGCGCCGTCGGCATGCAGCTCGCCCAGGTCGCCGCTGGCGTACCAGCCGCCCTCGCGCATCACGGCGGCCGTGGCCTGGTCATCGCGGAAGTAGCCATGCATCAGGCCGCGCCCGCGTATCCACAGCTCGCCGCGCTCGCCCACCGGCAGGCTGCGGCCCGTGGCCGGGTCCACGGCGCGCACTTCCGCGCCTTCCACCACGTAGCCCGCGCTGGTGTCGGGCCGCTGCTCGCCCTGTCGCGTGAGGTGGACCGACCCTGCGTATTCCGACAGGCCGTAGCCATGGTGCAGCGCCTGGCCGAAGGCGGCCTCCACGCGCTTTTTCAGCGTCAGGTCCAGCGGGCCGGCGCCGGTATAGACATAGCGCAGCGCTGGCGCCTGCGGGTGGGCAATGCCCTGCTCCTGCAGATAGGCCAGCAGGCGCGCGTACAGCGCAGGCGGCCCCTGAAGCTGGGAGATGCCGTGGCGGGCCAGCGCATCCAGAAGATCGGCGGGGTCGAACTGCGGGCGCATCACCATCTGCGCGCCCGCATGCAGCGAGGCCAGCAGCACCGTGCCCAGACCGAAGATGTGGGTCATGGGCACGAAGGCATAGCTGCGGTCCTGCGGACCCAGGCCGCGCGATGCGGCCGAGACGCGAGCGAACAGCGTCAGCGCGTCATGCCCCACCATCACGCCCTTGGGCGTGCCCGTGGTGCCCGAGGTGAAGATCAGCGCCGCCACCTCGTCCTGCAGCGCACCGGATTCGGCCACCGCCTGCGCGCGCACCGGGCTGTGCTGCATGCCGGCCAGGGCCGAGTCGCCTGCGCCAAAGCGCCGCGCGTGGCCGCTGGCGCTGTCCGATGCGGCCGAGGTGAAATACACCACGCGCGCATCGGCCTTGGCCGCAAAGGCATCGATCTCGCCGGGCGCCATGCGCGCGTTCACGCCGCAGGACCAGGCGCCCACGCGGCTGCAGGCCAGGATCAGCGCCGCATGCTCGGGGCAGTTCTCGGCCACGACCAGCACGCGGTCGCCGGGCCGCACCTGCAGCGCGCGCAGCTCGGCCTCGGCCGTGTCCGCCAGCGCGCCCAGGTCGGCAAAGCTCAGGCTGCTGCAGTCGGGCAGGTGGATGAAGGGGCGCTGCGGCGCTTCGGCCAGCCAGCGGTCCAGCAGATGGTGTATTCGTTGACTCATGCTCCGCGTATCCCTCAGTCCACCACAATGCCTTGGGTGACGGTGGCCCACATCGCGCGCTCCTTGGCACCGCGCTCGGCCAGTTTCTGGGGGGCGCCGGTCCACTCTTCGTAGCCCAGTTCCTTGAGGCGCTTGCGCAGCTCCGGCTGGGCCAGGGCGGCGTTGATGGACTTGTTCAGGCGAGCCACGAGTTCAGGCGACATGCCCTTGGGCCCATAGACGCCATACCAGCCGCCCACGTCGAAGCCCTTGAGGCCTTCGATGCCGGACTCGGCAAAGGTGGGCACATCGGGCAGCGAGGCATTGCGCTGTGGGGAAGTCACGGCCACGGCGCGCACCTTGCCGCTCTGGATGTAGGTGCTGGCGGTGCTGATGATGTCCAGCATCATGCTCAACTGGCCGCCGATCACGTCGGTCATGGCCGGTGCGTTGCCCTTGTAGGGGATGTGGTTCATCTCGATGCCGCTGCGCCGCGCGAACAACAGCGCGCCCAGGTGGTTGGAGCCGCCCACGCCGGCCGAGCCGTAGTTGAGCTTTTGCGGATGGGCCTTGGCATAGGCCACGAGCTCGGCCGTGGTCTTGTAGGGCTCATTGTTGTTGACCACCAGCACGTTGTAGTAGCTGAGCACGGGCGCCACGGGCGTGAGGTCACGGGCCGGGTCGAAGGACATCTTGCTCATCACGTTGGGGCTGATGGTGATGGTGGGGCTGGCCGCGAACCACAGCGTGAGGCCATCGGGCCTGGCGCGCACGACCTCGCTGCCGGCCATGGTGGCGTTGGCGCCGGGCTTGTTCTCCACCACCACCGAGGCGCCCAGCTCCTTGGTCAGCGCCACGCTGAGCAGGCGGGCGCCCTGGTCCACGGGGCCACCGGCCGAGTAGCCCACGATGAGACGCACGGGCTGCGCGTCCTGCGCGGCGGCGGGGAGGGCGGTCAGGGTGGCTAGGGCGGTCACCAGGGACGCCAGAAGCGGGGCATGGGCCAGGGTGGCCAGGGCCTTGCGGCGGTGTTGGGCGGGCATGTGCATGTCTCCTGCAAAAAATGAATGAAGCGCTGCCGTGGCCTGCACGGCGGCGCGCCCGGTCTGCGCCGGACATGCAGGCAATGGTGCGCACGCAGGCGCTTCTTGGGAATCTGCTTTTGCCTAAGCCGGGGTTTGCCGGCTGTTAGGACGTCCTAGGAAGACAGGTCCGCGCCCGCCTCCTCGGCGCCCGTCTGCCAGCTAGGTGCGGCGGTGACGATGGCCTCGCGCAGGAACTGCTGGAAGGCGCGGGCCGCCATGGTGGGCTGGCGGTCGGGCATGCGCATCAGGTACATGGCATTGCCCAGGCCGGAGAACACCACCTGGTCCAGCACGGCCACCAGGGTGCCACCGGCCAGCGCGGCCGAGGTCACGTAGTCCGGGAGCAGGGCCAGGCCCAGGCCGTCCAGCACGGCGTCGTACAGCAGGCGGTAGTCGCCCGATTGCAGCGAGGGCAGCACATCGAGGGCAGCGGCGACGCCATCGTCGCCGCTGCCGGCCAGCCAGGCCAGCCTGCCGCCCATGGCCAGCGGCAGGATGAGGCGGGCCTGCAGCAGGTCGGCAGGCGCGCGCAGGGGCCGGCCCAGCGACTGCTCCAGCGCCTGCAGGCAGGCGGGCGTGGCCACGAAGTTCCAGCGCACATCGCACAGCCGCGTGGCCACCAGATCGTCCAGCGGCGCGGAGGTGATCTGCACCGCCAGATCGACCTTGGAGGCCACGAGGTCGGCCATCTGGTCGTTGATCAGCAGGCGCAGGCGGATGTCGGGATGCTCGCGGCAAAAGCCCAGGATCAGCGGCTTGAGATAGAAATGCCCGAAGCCGGTGGGCACGCGCACGCCCACCTCGCCGCTCACGGTGGAGCGCAACTGGTGGATGGCATCGCGGGCGCGCTGCAGCTCCTCCATCATGGCCAGGCAGCGCCGGTACAGCAGCTGGCCGGCCTGGGTGAGCTCCACATTGCGCGTGGTGCGGCGCAGCAGCTGCGTGCCCATCTCGGTCTCCAGCGCACGCAGCCGGCGCGAGACGTTGGAGCGCGTCATGCCGCCGCGCTCGGCCGCCCGCGTGAGGCTCTTGGCCTCGGCGATGTCGATGAAGACGCGGCACAGGTTCAGGTCCATCTCGGCATTCTTTGCAGGGCCGGGGCCGGCCATTGTTGATCGGGAGTCACCAGGCCTGGCCTGCTGGCGAGGATTGTGGCGCCTGCCCTGCCTCCCTAGCATGGAGGAAACCATGGCGAAAGGCCGCTGACCGTGAACCAAGAAGCTTTGCAAACCGCGCCGCCGGCGCCCCTGGCGCACTACCGTGTGCTCGATCTGAGCCAGGGCGTGGCCGGCCCCTACTGCACCCACCTGCTGTCGCGCCAGGGCGCCGAGGTGATCAAGGTCGATCCGCCCGAAGGCGACTGGGCGCGCCACGTGGGCATCTCGCGCGATGGGCACAGCAGCCTGTCGGCCACCTACAACGCGGGCAAGCGCAGCATTGCCGTCGATGCGCGCCAGGCCCAGGGGCGCGCGCTGCTGCTGCGGTTGGCGCGCGAGGCCGACATCGTGGTGCAGAACTTCCGCCCCCAGGTCGTGCAGCGCATGGGCGTGGACTACGACAGCCTGCGCGCGGCCGGCCTGGACCCGGTGTACGTCTCCATCAGCGGCTACGGACCCACGGGGCCGTATGCCGACCGGCCCGCCACCGATTCCGTCATGCAGGCCGACACGGGACTGATGACCAGCAACCGCGACGCGCAGGGCCAGCCGCAGCGCGTGGGCCTGCTGCTGGCCGACATCGCGGCCGGTGTCTATGCTGCACAGGCCTGCACGGCGGCCCTGCTGGGCAAGGCGCGCAGCGGGAGCGGGCGCCATGTGGAGCTGAACCTGTTCGAGGTCTGCTGCGCCCTGCAATCCACGGTGCTGGCCGAAGACACGCTGCGCGGCGGCCTGCCCGCCGAAGGCGTGAGCGCCCCCAACGGCGTGTTCGCCACGGCCGATGGCTTCATCACCGTGCTGGCCCTGAACAACGACCAGTTCGAGCGGCTGTGCCGCGCGCTGGACCTGCCGCACTGGATGCAGGACGTGCGCTTTGCCACCAATGCGGGCCGCATGGCCCACCGCCCTGTGCTGCATGCCGGGCTGCAGGCCTTGCTGGCGCAGCAGCCGCGCGCCCACTGGGAGCAGCGCCTGGCCGCACAGGGCGCCCTGCATGCGGGCGTACGCACGCTGGCCGACGTGGTGGCGCACCCCCAGGCCGTGCACCGCGCATCGTTCGCCACGCTGGCGCAGCCCGGCTTCGGGCCGCTGCTGTATGCGGCATCACCCTGGCCGGCAGACGCAGCAGCTTCCGGTGCATCCCTTGGCGCCGCGCCGCGCACGGGCGAGCACACGCGCCAGATCCTGGCCGAGGCCGGCTGCACGCCGCAGGAGATCGATCAACTGATAGACAGTGAGGTTGTGCGCCAGTGCGCGGCGGAGGAAATGGCATGAGCGCCCCGGCATCCGCATCCCCGCACTCCCGCATGCAGGCCCTGGTCTGCCATCAATTCGGCGCGCCGCACGAGGTGGTCAGCCTGCAGTCCATGGACCGGCCCGGCCAACCCCTGGGACCGCACCAGGCCAGGATTGCCGTGGCCTACGCCAACGTCAGCCACGCCACGGGCCTGCTGATCGAGGGCCGCTACCAGCGGCGCCCGCCGCTGCCCTTCGTGCCCGGCACCGAAGGCGTGGGGCGCGTGCTGGAATGCGGCAGCGCGGTGCAGCACCTGCAGCCCGGCGATGCCGTGGCCTTCATTGCCGACTGGGGTGCCTTTGCGCAGGAAACGGTGGTGCATGCATCCACCGTCTACCGCCTGCCCCCGGGCATGCCCTGGCTGCAGGCCCTGCCCATTCCCCTGTCCTACGGCACGGCCTACACGGCCCTGCACTGGCGCGCGCGCCTGCAGGAAGGCGATGTGGTGCTGGTGCTGGGCGCCGGTTCGGGCGTGGGCGCCGCGGCGGTGGAAGTGGCCCGGCAGACGCCCGACGTGCAGGTCATCGCCTGCGCCAGCACCGAGGCCAAGCGCGCCGATGCGCTGCGCCGCGGCGCGCACCAGGCAGTCACCCCGCAGGACCTGGCCGCCCAGGTCAAGCAGGCCACGCAGGGCCGGGGCGCCTCCCTGGTCTTCGACCCCGTGGGGGGCGATCTCTTGCTGCAGGCACTGCGCGCGGCCGCGCAGAACGCGCAGCTGCTGAGCGTGGGCTTTGCCAGCGGCGCCATTCCCGCCGTGCCCATGAACCTGGCCCTGGTCAAGAACCTCACGCTGCACGGCCTCTTCTACGGCCGCTACATCGGCTGGACACCGGCCGATGAGCGCCAGGCCTTCGCGGCGCAGCTGCAGCCCGTCATCGCCACGCTGCTCGACTGGGCGGCCCGGGGATGCATCCATCCCCAGGTCAGCCAGGTCTTCGCCATGCATGAACTGCCGGCTGCGCTGGATGCGCTGCACGGCCGCAACGTGACCGGCAAGCTCGCACTCGCCATTCAAGGAGACAAGGTATGACAACGCAACGCACAGGCCCCGCGCTTTCCCGCCGCACCCTGCTGGGCGCCGCTGCGGCGCTGGCCGCATGGAGAACGGCAGGCGCGCAGCCATCCGCCGGGGCCCAGGGCTATCCCAAGGCGCCCATCCGCGTCGTCGTGCCCTATCCACCGGGCGGGCCTACCGACGTGGTCGGGCGCGTGGTCACCACGCGGCTGGGCGAGGCGCTGGGCCAGCCCCTGGTGGTGGACAACAAGGCCGGCGCCAGCGGCATGGTCGGCGCGGCGCTGGTGGCCAAGGCGCCGGCCGACGGCTACACGCTGCTGGTCAACGCCTCCATCCACGTCATCAACCCCTACGTCTATGCCAGCGCGCCCTATGACGCCTTCCGCGATTTCGAGCCGGTCACGCAGCTGGTCGATGTGCCCCTGGTGCTGGTCGTGGGCAGCCAGCTTCCGGTGCGCAATGTGCAGGAACTGATCGCCTGGGCCAAGGCCCATCCGGGACAGGTGAACTTCGGCTCGGCCGGCAATGCGTCGTCACAGCACCTGTCGGGCGAGCTGTTCCGCTTGAAGACCGGCGCGCAGATGCAGCATGTGCCCTACAAGGGCAGCTCGCCGGCCCTGACCGACCTGATGGGCGGGCAGATCCAGCTCATGTTCGACTCCATGCCCTCGGCCATGCCCTTCATTGCCTCGGGCCGGCTGCGTGCGCTGGCCGTCACCTCGGCCAGTCGCTCGCCCTCCCTGCCCGATGTGCCCACCATGGAAGAGGCCGGCATGCCCGGCTTTCGCACCAGCACCTGGTATGGCCTCTGGGCGCCGAAGAACACGCCCCAGGACGTGGTGCAGAAACTGTGGACCGAGTCCCGCCGCGTGCTTGCCGAACCCCAGATCGCCGCGCAATACCGCCGCCTGGGCGCCGAGCCCGTGGGCTCCACGCCCGCCGAGTTCGCGCGCTACATCCAGGCCGAAGCCCGCAAGTGGGAAGAGATCGTGAAGGCTTCGGGGGCGCGGGCGGATTGAGGCGGGAAGCTCACACCCGCTCGAACACCGCCGCAATCCCCTGGCCACCGCCTATGCACATGGTCTCCAGCCCATAGCGGCCCTTGCGGCGCTCCAGTTCGTGCAGCAGGGTGGCCAGGATGCGCACGCCGGTGGCGCCTATGGGGTGGCCCAGGGAGATGCCGGAGCCGTTGACGTTGAGCTTGTGGTCTATGGCGCCCTGGTCGTTCCACTCCCAGCCCTTGAGCACGGACAGCACCTGGCAGGCAAAGGCTTCGTTGAGTTCCACCAGGTCCATCTGGTCCAGCGTGAGGTTCAGGCGTGCCAGCAGTTTCTTGACGGCGGGCACGGGGCCTATGCCCATGTGCGAGGGCTCGCAGCCTGCGGCGGCCCAGCCCACCAGGGTGGCCATGGGGGTGAGGCCCAGTTCGGCCAGCCTGTCCTCGGCCACGATCAGGCAGGCGGCGCTGGCGTCGTTCTGCTGGCTGGCATTGCCGGCCGTGACCGTTCCATTGGGCATAAGCACGCGCAGCTTGCCCATGCTGTCGATGGTGGCGTCGGCGCGAAAGCCTTCGTCGCGCGTGAACAGCACGGGGTCGCCCTTGCGCTGGGTCACCTTGACGGGGACGATCTCGTCGGCGAAGCGGCCCGCCTCCCAGGCGGCGGCGGCGCGCTGGTGGCTGCGCACGGCGTAGGCGTCGGCCGCCTCGCGGCTGATGCCGTAGTCGCGCGCCAGGTTCTCGGCGGTCTCGATCATTCCCGAGATCTTTCCGAAGCGCTCCACGGGCTGGGAGCGCTCGCGGCCGCGGTCCAGTCGGTCGTAGAAGCGCACATTGCCCGAGCGCGCGCCCCAGCGCATGTCGGTGCTGTAGTACTCGATGTTGCTCATGCTCTCCACGCCGCCCGCGATCACCACGTCGGCGGCGCCGCTTTGCACCATCATGGCCGCCGTGGCCACGGCCTGCAGGCCGCCGCCGCAGCGCCGGTCCAGCTGCATGCCCGGCACCGTCACCGGCAGGCCGGCCTGCAGCGCGGCCCAGCGGCCCACGCAGGGCGTCTCGCTGCTGGCGTAGGACTGGGCGAAGACCACGTCGTCGATGCGTGCGGGGTCGATGCCGCTTTTCTCGACCACGGCGCGCACCGTGGTGGCGGCCAGCTCCTCGACCGATACCGGCCGCAGGCTGCCGCCGAAGGTGCCCACGGGCGTGCGAAGGGGGGTGACGATGGCGGCTCTGCGCATGGTGTTGTCTCCTTGGGAATCAGTGGATCAGTGGAACAGTGGATCGGGAAAAGGCTGCGCCGCATTGGCGCAGCAGGGTATGTGCCTGTTGTTCCAGGTCGGCGCGGTGCTCCGGTGCCGCGATGTCGATCAGCCGTTTCACGCGGCGCGACAGCGTCTGGCCGCGCAGGTCGGCCACGCCGTGTTCGGTGACGATGAGGCCGGCATCGCTGCGCGGCGTGCTGACGGGGCCGGACAGCCGTGCAACGATGCGCGTGGCGCCCCTCGCCGTGGCGGGCAGGGCGATGATGGGCAGGCCGCCGCGGCTGCGTGCCGCGCCGCGCAGAAAGTCCACGGCGCCACCCACGGCGCCCACGTAGACGCCGCCCGCCACTTCGGAATTGATCTGGCCCGTGAGGTCCACCTCCACCGCCGAATTGATGGCGGCCAGCCGGTGGCTGGCGGCCAGCACCTCGGGGTCGTGCGTGTAGCGCGTCTCGCGCAGCTGCAGGGCGGGGTTGCGGTGGGCCCAGCGCCTGAGCGATTCGCCGCCCATGAGGATGCCGCCAATGCCCACGCCGCGGTCCTGGCTCTTGCGCGCGTGGGTCAGCACGCCGGCTTCGGCCAGGGCTGCAATGCCGTCGCCCACGGCGCCGCTGTGCAGGCCCAGGTCGCGGTGGCCGTGCAGGGCGGCGAGCACGGCCTCGGGCAGGTTGCCCACGCCCACCTGCAGCGTGGCACCGTCTTCGATGAGGGCGGCCACATGGCCGGCAATGGCTTGTTCGGCAGGGCCGGGCGCGCTGCGCGCCTGGTCCAGCGGAGGGTGTTCGGCATCGACCAGCAGGGCGAAGTCGCCGGCCTGCAGGTGCAGGCTGCCGTGCGTCCACGGAATGGCGGGGTTGACCTCGCCGATCAGCACGCGCGCCTTGCGTATGGCGGCCGGCAGGTATTCATGGACCAGGCCCAGGCTGTAGCGGCCTTGTGCATCGGGTGGCGAGACCTGGAGCAGCACCACGTCGGCAGGCAGCAGGCCCTCGTCGATCAGGCCGGGCAGGTGGGAGTAGTGGCTGGGCAGGATGTCGAGCACGCCGGCCTGGGCCAGCGCGCGGTGGGGGCCGCCGGCCGCGTAGCCGAAGAAGTCGATGGCGTCGGCATGCGCCGGTTGCAGCGTGTCCGATGCGCCCATGCCCACGAAGACGCGCAGCCGGCCCCGGCCACCGTGCCGGGCCAGTGCATGGCGCTGCGCGACCACGGCGCGCGTGAGCGTCAGCGGCTCGGCCGTGGCCTGGCCCCACCACAGGGTGTCGCCGGGGCGGATCAGGGCCTGCAGCCTTTCTTGCAGGGCGTCCGGCGACAGCACGCTCATGGCGCGCGGTCCCAGTCGAAGCGCGTGGGCTGCTTGTCCTTGAAGCGCTGCACCGCCTCCTGGTGGTAGTCCGAGCCGCGGCACATCGTCTGGGCATAGGCTTCCAGCTCGGCCATGGCGCGTGCGTCCAGCTCGAAGGCCTGGTTCATGGCCGTCTTGGCCATGCCGATGGCGGCTGTGGATGCCTCGCCGAAGCGCCGCGCCAGTGCCAAGGCGGCGGCCTGCAGGGCCTCGCCGTCCTCCACGATCTCGTAGACCATGCCCAGCGACCTGGCTTCCTCGGCCTGCACGGTGCGCGCGGTGAAGACCAGCTCCTTGGCCTTTTGCAGGCCCACGATGCGCGGCAGCATGTGCATGGCGCCCAGGTCGGGCACCAGGCCGATGCGGCCGAACACGGCGCAGAACTTCGCGCGCCGAGTGCACAGCACGAAGTCGGCGGCCAGCGCCAGGCTCAGGCCCGCGCCGAAGGCCGGGCCGTCCACGGCGGCGATCACGGGCTTTTCGAGGTTGACCAGCTCGGGGAACCACTGGTGCAGGCTGCGCATGCGCTGGCGCCAGGGCAGGCCGGCCTGGCTGGCATCCATCATCTGGCTGATGTCGCCGCCCGAGCAGAAGGCGCCGCCCGCGCCCGTGAGGATGACGGTGTGCACCTGGGCGTCATCGCGCATCTGCGCCACGGCGGCGGCCAGGGCCGGGCGCATGGCCTGGTTGAGCGCGTTGCGGGCCTCGGGCCGGTTCAGCGTGATCGTGCCTATGCCGTCCTGGACGGAGGTCAATACGGGAGAGGTGTTCATGGGAACTCCAGGGCAGGGGGAAGGAGCGGCCTTTTGCGAGGCCGCCGTGCATCAGGCGAGTTCGGCGTAGCCGTGGCTCAGGACCACTTTGTCACGTTCGAGCACGCGGGCGCGCAGTTGCAGCTGGCAGGGCTGGTCGGGCGTGCGCCAGATCTCGGTGACCAGGGTTTCGCCGGGATAGACGGGCGAGGTGAAGCGCACATCCAGCGCCTTCAGGCGCGCGGGATTGCGGTCGCCGCATTGGCGCAGCACGGCATGGGCCACCAGGCCGTAGCTGGCCAGGCCATGCAGGATGGGCCGCTCGAAGCCGGCCTTGCGCGCCACGGCCGGGTCGGCATGCAGCGGGTTGTAGTCGCCCATCAGGCGGTACAGCAGCGCGGCCTCGGGGCGTATGGCCTGGGTGTCGGTGAAGTCGGGCGCGCGGTCCTCCGGCGTGGGGCGCAGCGGCGCCAGGGGCGCGTCGCTTGGCTGGCCGCCGTCCAGCAGGCTGTAGCCGCCATCGCCGCGCAGAAAGCTGACCTGCTGCACGGTGGCCAGCAGCTCGCCGCCGGCGGTCTCCAGGCGCCGCTCGGTGACCATGATGGCGCCCTTGCCCTCTCCCTTGTCCGTCAGATGCGTGATGCGGTTGTGGCCCACCACGTCGGCGCTGGCCGGCAGCGGGCGGTGCAGCCGCATGCGCTGCTCGCCATGCAGCAGCTTCACCCAGTCGATGCCCGTATCGGCCTCGCGCGCCCAGAAGCCCGGGTAGCCCAGCACCACGGCCTGCGAGGGCAGGGCGCGCAGCCCGCCGGGCGCCCCTTCGTAGAAAAAGGGCAGGGCGTCGGCGCACAGCGGATCGCTGCCCAGGCCCAGGCTCAATGCATAGAGCATGGTGTCGCGTTCGCCATAGTGCTGGCGCACGGGCTCGAAGGGGCGCTGTTTCAGGTGGTCGTAGCGAATGGTCATGGAACGGGTCATCTCGGTAATTGATTGCGCTGGCGCAATACCAACAGCCTTCAAAACCGGCGCACCCCAACCCAGGGGCGCCGAGCAAGAGCCGCCTCGCGGCGAGGGCGCCGGCCCCCTCCCGCGAAGCGAGAGAGGGGGAAGCGGCGCAGCCGCTCAGGGGGTGCTTTTCTAGACAGGATCCCAGCTGAACACGTCGGCGGATCGGTCCAGCGGCACGAACGACGCCTTGAGCGCAGGCATGCCGTGCTCGGCAATGAACTGGGGCGACCAGCCCTCGCTGCGGTGCACCGAGCGCAGCGGGCGCGGCTGGCTCATGACGAAGATCTCGTTGTTGCGCACGGCGAAGACCTGGGCGTTCACGTCGCTGGCCGCGTCGGACAGCAGGTAGACGGCCAGCGGGGCGATCTTGTTGGGCGTCATCTGCTGGATCTTGGCCACGCGCGCCTGCTGCTCGGGCGTGTCGGTGGGGATGGAGCCGATCATGCGGCTCCAGGCGAACGGCGCGATGCAGTTGGAGCGCACATTGAACTTCTGCATGTCCAGCGCAATGGACTTGGACAGGGCCGTCAGCCCCAGCTTGGCCGCGCTGTAGTTTGCCTGGCCCAGGTTGCCGATCAGGCCCGAGGTCGAGGTCATGTGCACGAAGGCGCCGCTTTCCTGCTCCTTGAAATGGTTGGCGGCCGCGCGGCTCATGTAGTAGCTGCCGTACAGGTGGACCTTGATGACGGCGTCCCACTCGTCCAGGCTCATCTTGTGGAAGAACCGGTCGCGCAGGATGCCGGCGTTGTTGACCACGCCGTCGATGCGGCCGAAGCTGTCCACGGCGCACTGCACGATGCGGCCCGCGCTGGCGGCCTCGGCCACGCTGTCGGTGTTGGCCACGGCCTGGCCGCCTGCGGCCTTGATCTCATCGACCACCTTCTGCGCCGGGCCGGCGTCCGTGCCCTCGCCCGTGGTGGAGGTGCCGATGTCGTTGACCACCACCTTGGCGCCCTCGGCCGCCATGGCCAGCGCCATGTCGCGCCCGATGCCGCCGCCGGCACCCGTCACCACCACTACCTTGTCCTGCATCATTTTCTGCGCCATGGCCTGTCGTCCCCGTTCAGTGTTCGTTGGAAAGAAGTCGGGACCAAGGATGCCGGCAAACGCCGGGCCGCGCCATTCGCCAATCACAAGGGCGGACTTCGCGGGAATGAAAGCAGCGGCGGACAGGCCGCGCCGGCCCAGCCTTCAGCGCGGCCAAAGGCTTGCTTAAGAAAACGCGGATTGCGGGCCGCCGCGCTTGCACCGACCATGGCGGCCATGACAGACAAGCAAGCTACCGACACCCTCGACGCCGCAGCGCTGGCGCATCTTCAGTCCTGGCAGGGCCGCAGCGAAACCCTGGCAGACAGCATCACGGCCGCGCCCGTGGCCGCGCTGTCGGCCACGCTGGACCGGGAAGACCCTGAGCCCGCCGACGGCACGGCGCTGCCGCCGCTGTGGCACTGGATGTACTTCCTGCCCCATGCACGCCAAAGCGAGATCGGCCCCGACGGCCATCCGCGCCGTGGCGGCTTTCTGCCGCCCGTGCCGCTGCCGCGCCGCATGTGGGCCGGCGGGCGCCTGCGCTGGGAGGCAGGCAACGCGCTGCAGGTGGGCCAGAAGGTGCAGCGCCGCTCCACCATCGGCTCGGTCAGCCACAAGAGCGGCCGCTCGGGCGAGCTGCTGTTCGTGCTGGTCGGGCATGCCTACAGCAACGACCAGGGCCTGGCGCTGACCGAGGAGCACGACATCGTCTACCGCGCCGCTGCCCAGCCCGGCGATCCCGCGCCCACGCCCCAGAAGCCGCCGCTGGACGGCCAGCAAGCCTGGTCGCGCACCATCGTTCCCGACGACGTGCTGCTGTTCCGCTACTCGGCCCTGACCTTCAACGGCCACCGCATCCACTACGACCGTCGCTACGTCACGGGCGTCGAAGGCTATCCGGGCCTGATCGTGCACGGCCCGCTGATCGCCACGCTACTGCTGGACCTGCTGCGCCGCGAGCTGCCCCAGGCGCGCGTGCTGTCCTTCGAGTTCAAGGCCGTGCGCCCCACCTTCGACCTGCATGCCTTCAGCGTGCACGGCAAGCCTTCTGCGGACGGCAAGACCGTCGAACTCTGGGCGCAAGACCACGAGGGCTGGCTGACCATGACCGGAAAAGCCACCCTGGCCTGAGACCCCTGAACACCGAGCCTTGAGACCACCATGATCGAACACACGCTTTCCAACAATTTTCCCGAAATCCGCGACGCCATCCGTGCGCTGTGCGCCGAATTCCCCGACGAGTATTTCCGCAAGATCGACGAGCAGCGCGCCTATCCCGAGACCTTCGTGGACGCGCTGACCAAGGCCGGCTGGCTGGCCGCGCTGATTCCGCAGGAGTACGGCGGCTCGGGCCTGGGCCTGACCGAGGCCAGCGTGATCATGGAAGAGATCAACCGCTGCGGCGGCAACTCGGGCGCCTGCCATGGCCAGATGTACAACATGGGCACGCTGCTGCGCCACGGCTCGCAGGCGCAAAAGGAGAAATACCTGCCGCGCATCGCCTCGGGCGAATGGCGCCTGCAGTCCATGGGCGTGACCGAGCCCACCACGGGCACGGACACCACCAAGATCAAGACCAGCGCCGTCAAGAAGGATGACCGCTACGTGGTCAACGGCCAGAAGGTCTGGATCAGCCGCGTGCAGCACAGTGACTGGATGATCCTGCTGGCGCGCACCACGCCGCTGGCCGACGTGAAGAAAAAGAGCGAGGGCATGTCCATCTTCATGGTGGACCTGGCCGAGGCGCAAAAGAGCGGCCTGACCGTGCGCCCCATCCCCAACATGGTCAACCACGAGACCAACGAGCTGTTCTTCGAGAACCTGGAAATCCCCGAGGAGAACCTGATCGGCGAGGAAGGCAAAGGCTTCAAGTACATCCTGGACGGCCTCAACGCCGAGCGCACGCTGATTGCGGCCGAATGCATTGGCGACGGCTACTGGTTCCTGGACCGCGTGACCAACTATGTGCGCGACCGCAACGTGTTCGGCCGCCCCATCGGCCAGAACCAGGGCGTGCAGTTCCCCATTGCCGATGCCTTCATCGAGGTCGAGGCCGCCAACCTCATGCGCTGGAAGGCCTGCGAGATGTTCGACGCCAACCAGGCCATGGGCGCCCAGGCCAACATGGCCAAGTACCTGGCGGCCAAGGCCAGCTGGGAGGCGGCCAATGCCTGCATCCAGTTCCACGGCGGCTTCGGCTTTGCCTGCGAATACGACGTGGAGCGCAAGTTCCGCGAGACGCGCCTGTACCAGGTGGCGCCGATCTCCACGAACCTGATCTATTCCTACGTGGCCGAGCACATCCTCGGTCTGCCGCGTTCTTTCTGAAGGCACTGCGCATGACACAGCAACGCCTGAGGCCCCTGGACGGCACCACCGTCGTCTCGCTGGAACATGCGGTGGCCGCACCGTTTTGCACGCGCCAGCTGGCTGACCTGGGCGCGCGCGTGATCAAGGTCGAGCGGCCCGGCAGCGGGGACTTTGCGCGCGGCTATGACCAGCGCGTGCAGGGCCAGTCCTCGCACTTCACCTGGATCAACCGCAGCAAGCAGAGCCTGGCGCTGGACCTCAAGCAGGACGAGGCCATGCAGGCGCTGCTGCAGCTGCTGGAGGGTGCCGACGTGCTGGTGCAGAACCTGGCGCCCGGCGCGGCTGCGCGCATGGGCCTGTCCTATGCGGCGCTGCGCGAGCGCTTTCCGCGCCTCATCGTCTGCGACATCAGCGGCTACGGCGCCGACGGCCCCTACCGCGACAAGAAGGCCTACGACCTGCTGATCCAGAGCGAGGCGGGCTTTCTCTCGGTCACGGGCACGCCCGAGGTGCCGTCCAAGGCCGGCATCTCGGTGGCCGACATCGCGGCCGGCATGTATGCCTACACCAACATCCTGTCGGCCCTGCTGCTGCGCGGGCGCACGGGCGAGGGCAGCCACATCGACGTGTCCATGCTGGAGGCGCTGGGCGAGTGGATGGGTTACCCCATGTACTACGCCTTCGACGGCGCGCCGCCGCCGCCGCGCACCGGTGCCTCGCACGCCAGCATCTATCCCTACGGGCCGTTCGAGGCCGGTGACGGCGGCACGGTGATGCTGGGCCTGCAAAACGAACGCGAGTGGAAGCTCTTTTGCGAACAGGTGCTGCTGCAGCCCGCGCTGGCTGCAGACGCGCGCTTTGACAGCAATGCGCGCCGCAACGCCAACCGCGAGGAGCTGCGTGCGCTGATCCTGGGCGTGTTCAACGCGCTGGATGCCGCACAGGTGGTGCAGCGGCTGGATGCGGCCGGCATTGCCAATGCGCGCGTCAACGACATGGCCGGCCTGTGGGCCCATCCCCAACTGGCCGCACGCCAGCGCTGGTGCAGCGTGGACACGCCGGCCGGCCCGGTGCAGGCGCTGCTGCCTCCCGGTGCCAACAGCGCCTTCGACTACCGCATGGAGGCCGTGCCAGCCGTGGGCGAGCACAGCGCCGCCATCCTGGCCGAGCTGGGCTGGAGCGCCGAGCGCATCAGTGCCCTGTGCCCGCCCCCGGGAAAAACCGCCCCCTGAAACCAGGGCGCATGCCCAAGAATGCGCCGGAGACCCAACCCATGAAAAACGACACCCAAGTGAGCATCCATCCGCTGGCCCAATTCGCTGCCTCGCTGCGCTGGGACGACGTTCCCGCCGCCGTTCAGCAGCGCGCCGAAGACCTCTGGGTGGACTGGTTCGGCTCCGTGCTGGCAGGCCAGGGCGCGCGTCCCGTGCAGAGCATCACGCGCTTTGCGCTGTCCCAGGGACCGGCGCAGGGGCCTAGCGAGATCCTGGGCAGTGCCGACACCACCTCGCCCATGATGGCGGCCCTGGCCAATGCCGCGGCCTCGCATGTGGCCGAGCAGGACGATGTGCACAACGGCTCGGTCTTCCACCCCGCCGCCGTGGTCTTCCCGCCCGCGCTGGCCGTGGCGCAGAGCATCGGTGCCAGCGGCGCCGAGCTCATGGCCGCCTGCGTGGCCGGCTATGAGGTCGGCATCCGCGTGGGCGAGTTCCTGGGCCGCAGCCACTACCGCATCTTCCACACCACGGCCACGGCCGGCACCCTGGCCGCCGCGGCCGCCGTGGGCCGGCTGCTGGGCCTCACGCCTGCGCAGATGCAGCATGCCTTCGGCTCGGCCGGCACGCAGTCGGCAGGGCTGTGGGAGTTCCTGCGCACGGGCGCCGACAGCAAGCAGCTGCACACGGCGCATGCGGCCGCTGCGGGCCTGATGTCGGCCTATCTGGCCCGGGACGGATTCACCGGTGCGCAGGACATCTTCACCGGGCCGCAGGGCCTGGCGGCAGGCATGTCCACGGACGCCGATCCCACGCGCCTCACGGACGGCATCGGCACGCGCTGGGCCACGGCCGAGACCTCGTTCAAATGGCATGCCTCCTGCCGCCACACGCACCCGGCCGCCGACGCGCTGCTGCAGGTCATGCAGGACCACGGCCTGGCCCCCGCCGACCTGGCGCAGGTCACCTGCCACGTGCACCAGGGCGCCATCGACGTGCTGGGCCCCGTGGTCGATCCCGGCACGGTGCACCAGAGCAAGTTCTCCATGGGCACGGTGCTGGCGCTGGCCGCGCGCCACGGCCATGCGGGCCTGGACGAGTTCGACAACGAATACCTGGCCGCCACCACCGTGGCCCTGCGCGAGAAGGTGGGCATGGTGCTGGACCCCGAGGTCGATGCCGCCTACCCGCAGCGCTGGATCGGCAAGGTCACCGTGCTCACCACCGATGGCCGCACGCTGCACGGCCGTGTCGAGGAGCCCAAGGGCGATCCGGGCAACACGCTGTCGCGCGAGGAGATCACGGCCAAGGCGCTGCGCCTGATCGCCTATGGCGGTGCCCTGCAGGACGATCCCGCCCAGGCCGCTGTAGCGCGGCTGTGGCAGATCGCGCACTGGCCGCGCGTGCAGCGCCTGCTTGACTGAGTTTTTGACTGAGTTTTCGCGCCGGCCCCGGCCGGCGAATCCATGGGAAAGGCGCCACCACAGAGCGCCTCCCGCTTCCACCAAAGTGCACAGGAGACAAACCATGCAACGCACCACTTCTTTCCGCCGCCGCCTCGTTTACGCAGCGGCCGCCGCCTGCGCCCTTGCCGCCGGCGGGACGACCACCGGCGCCCTGGCTGCGGCCTGGCCCGACAAGCCCGTCGTCCTCGTCGTGCCCTACAGCGCTGGCGGCCCCACCGACGTGGTGGCGCGCCTGCTGGCCGTGCCCATGGGCCAGGTGCTGGGCCAGAGCGTGCTGGTCGAAAACACCGTGGGAGCGGGCGGCACCATTGCGCCCAACCGCGTGGCCAAGGCCAAGGCCGACGGCTACACCATCCTCATCCACCACATGGGCATGGCCACGGCGCCTGCGCTGTACAAGAAGCTGCCCTATGACCCGCTCAAGGACTTCGAGTACATCGGCCAGGTGCTGGACGTGCCCATGACCCTGCTGTCGCGCAAGGACTTCCCGGCCAACAACTTTGCCGAGCTGCTGGACTACGTGAAGAAGAACCAGGAGAAGGTCTCGCTGGCCAATGCCGGCATCGGCGCCGTCTCCCAGCTGTGCGGCATGCTGTTCATGCACCAGGCGGGCGTCAAGCTCACCACCGTGCCCTACAAGGGCGCAGGCCCGGCCATGAACGACCTCATGGGCGGCCAGGTGGACCTGCTGTGCGACCAGACCACGCAGACCGTGCCCGTGATCAAGGATGGCCAGCGCGCCAAGGTCTTCGGCGTGACCACGCCCAAGCGCCTGTCCTCGCTGCCCGACATCCCCACGCTGGACGAGCAGGGCCTCAAGGGCTTCGACGTCAAGGTCTGGCACGGCATGTACGCGCCCAAGGGCACGCCCAAGGACGTGGTCATGGCCATCAACAAGGCGCTGAACGTGGCCATCAAGGACGAGAACGTCAAGAAACGCATCGCCGAACTCAGCTCCGACCTGGTCACGCCCGACAAGGCCACGCCGGAAGGCCTGCGCACCCACCTGCAGGCCGAGGTGGCGCGCTGGGACAAGGTCATCAAGGCCGCAGGCGTCTCGGCCGAATAAACCGCTCTCCCAAGGACATCCGCATGCACGATCTGGCGCGACAGGCCACTTCCTTTCTCTTCGTCCCCGCCACGCGGCCCGAGCGCCTGGGCAAGGCCCTGGACAGCGGCGCCGACATGGTCATCGCCGACTGGGAGGACGCCGTGGCCCCGGCCGACAAGGACGGCGCCCGCCAGGCGCTGGCCCAGGCCGTGGGTGCGCTGGAAGGCCCGGCCCGTGCCCGCCTGCTGGTGCGCATCAACGCCGAAGGCACGCCCTGGCATGCGGATGACCTGCGCGCGCTGGCGCAGCTGGTGGAGCAGGGCGTGGCCGGCGCCATGGTCTCCAAGGCCGAGCGCGCCCAGACCCTGCATGCGGTGGCCCAGGCCACGGGCGCACGGGCGGCCGTGCTGCCCCTCATCGAAAGCGTGGCCGGCCTGGACGCGGCCGACGCCCTGGCTGCCGCGCCCCAGGTGGTGCGCCTGGCCTTCGGCCACCTGGACTTCCAGGTCGATGCGGGCATGGCCTGCGACCAGGGCGAGGAAGAACTGCTGCCCATGCGCATGGCCCTGGTCCTGGCCTCGCGCCGCGCCGCCATTGGCGCGGCCGTGGACGGCGTGACGGTGGACACGCGCAACCCCGAGCGACTGGCCCAGGACGCGGCACGCGCGCGGCGCATGGGCTTTGGCGGCAAGCTGTGCATCCACCCGGCCCAGGTCCAGCCCCTGCACGCCGTCTTCGACCCCGATGCAGCGGCCGTGGCCCACGCGCAGCGCCTGCGCCAAGCCCTGGCCGAGGCCGGAGGCGGCGTCTGCGTGCTGGACGGCCGCATGGTCGATGCGCCCGTGCTCAAGCAGGCCGAACAGGTGCTGCTGCGCCATGCCTGGGCGCAACAGAGATCTGCAGCACGATCTTGATCAAAATGAGACTGAAAGGCCGTTTTGCACTCAGAGTTTTCTGATTCTGGTGCGAGCAGTCCAATGATTTCCCTGATGGTGAATCCATTTGCCTCGAATACGCTTGGCCAACTCGATTGATTTCGAGACGGCGGTTTCTTGATCCGGTATCTCCACCCATGGAGGCACCCAGGCAAAGGAGCGTGTGATGGCAGTGATCTCGGGGACGGCATCGAACAGCGGATTCAACGGCCAATTGAATGATCGTCTGAATGACCGACTGAACAACCGATTGAATCGGCGCCAGGCGCTGGCCCTGGCGGCCGGCGCCGCGGCGGCAGTGCCCGCCAGCGTGCTGGCGCAGGCCGGTTTTGCCACGCGGCCCGTGCGTATCGTCGTGCCCTTTGCGGCGGGCGGCGCCACCGACGTGATTGCGCGCATCCTGGGCGAGCGCATGGCCCAGCAGCTGGGCCAGACCGTGGTGGTGGACAACAAGCCCGGCGCGGCCGGACTGATCGGCGGCGAGATGGTGGTCCGCTCCGCGCCCGACGGGCTCACCCTGCTGCTGGGCACCACCTCCACCATGCTCACCAACAAATACCTCTACAAGAAGACCGCCTACGACCCGCTGACCGACCTCACGCCCCTGTCGCGCGTGTGCATGGCGCCCATCGCCCTGGTGGTCACGGCCGACGTGCCCGCCACCAACCTGCGCGAATTCATGGCCTGGGCCCAGGCCAACGCGGGCAAGCTCTCATATGGCTCCTACGGCATAGGCTCGCACGGCCACCTGGCCTGCGCCGTGCTCAGCGACATGGCCGGTGCCGGCATGGCGCATGCGGCCTACCGGGGCGAGGCGCTGATGGTGCAGGACATGCTGGGCGGACGCATCCCCATCGGCATGGGCAGCCTGCTCACGCTCAAGCCCCACATCGATGCAGGCAAGCTGCGCGCCCTGGCCGTCACCGGCACGCGCCGCGTGCCCCTGCTGCCCGAGGTGCCCACCTTTGCCGAGGCCGGCTACCGCCACGAGGCCATGGAACTGTCCGGCTGGCTGGCCATTGCCGGCCCCAAGGGCCTGCCGGCCGACCTCACGCGGCAATGGGGCGAGATCTCCAACCGCGCCGTGGCCAGCCGCGAAGGCACGGCCCGCATCATCGCGGCCGGCTTCGTGCCCGTGGATGACGACACGCCCCAGCGCTTCGGCAAGGCCTGGGCGCAGGAGGCTCCGGTCTGGGGGCGGCTGCTGCAGTCGGCGGGGGTGCAACCCGGTTGATGGCGCACAGCGGCCTTGGTTGCCCAAGGCTGCACTCATGCCCTGTGCTGTAATCGCCCCTCCTCAGGCTGCCCCGGTGGTGCAATGCCATGACGGGACAGCCCGTGGTTTCTCAAACATTCAAGAGAGGGTATTACCGTGAGTGCATTGGTCATCAAGGCCTGGAAGGCCAGCGAGCAACCCATAGACGACAAGGGCAACCACATTGCCATCACAGGCCGCGAAGGCGGCCTGGTCGCCTGGATCCTGTCCAAGGTCAACATCGATCCCACCACCACCATCCGCGTGGGCAGCGAGCGCCTGGAGTTCAGCAGCGCCTCGCTGTCGGGCACCCAGTCGCGCCTGATCCCGCTGCAGGGCATCTGCTCCACCTACTACGGCTATCACAAGCCCTGGAAGACGGCGCTGGGCATCGGTGCCCTGTCGCTGTTCATGGGCGGGTCCATGATGGCCCAGAGCTTTTTTGCAGGCCTGGTGGTCATGCTGATCGGCTGGGGCATCGCCGCCGTCATCTACTTCCTGAACCGCACCCTGACGCTGGGCTTCATCGAGAACAGCGGCGCAGTCAACGGCATCCAGTTCAAGCGCTCGGTGATCGAGAACATCGACATCACGCAGGAGCAGGCCAGGCAGGTCTGCGAACTGATGCAAAAGCTGATCGAGGCCAAGGAAAAGCGGCTCTGACGACGCGGCGGCACGCAAGTGCCGTCCGGCGCCATCCGGCGCCGCGCGTGCCCTGCGCTCAGGCCTGTGCCGGGCTGCGCGCCATCAGCTTGAACGTCCCCGTGGCCAGGGCCACCAGGGTGCCGTCCTCGGAGCGCACTTCGCCGCGCGCGAAGCTGATGGAGCGGCCGCGTCGCTCGCAGTGGGCGGTGGCGATGAGATCACCGCTGCCGGCCGAGACGTAGTGCAGCGTGAGATCGATGGTGGCCACGCCGAAGGCCGTGGGGTCGTGCGAGCGGCAGGCCGAGGCCAGGGCGCAGTCCAGCAGCGAGGCGATGGCGCCGCCGTGCACGTCGCCGCGGCTGTTGGCCTGGTCCGGTTGAAAGCCCATGCGGATCTGGGCGCGGTCCTCGCCGATGCGTTCACCGCTGAGCTTCATGGCGCGGGCCATGGGCATGGGCAGGCCGAAGAGGATGCCGGGCGCCTCGCCTTCGAAGGGGTTGGCCGGGTGTTCTTTGATGGGTGTGTTCATGCGGGCAATCATCGCATCGGCATGACTCAATCCACACGTGCACCTGTCGATTTGACGACAGTGGCCCAGCGCGTGATTTCCTTGTCGATATGCGCCTGCAGCGCCTCGGGCGTGGAGCCCACGGGCTCATAGCCGCCGGCGGCCAGCTGGGCCTGCAGCGCGGGCTGGCGCAGGGCGGAGGCGATCTCGCGGCTCAGGCGCTGGGTGGCTTCGGCGGGCGTGCCGGCCGGCGCGATGACGGCGTACCAGCCGGTCACGTCGAAGCCTGCGATGCCCTGCTCCTGGATGGTGGCCACCTCGGGCGCCAGCGCCGAGCGCTGCGGGCTGGTGACGGCCAGCGCGTGCATGCGCCCGCTGCGGATGTGGGGCATGGAGGTGGAGATGCTGTCGAAGGTCAGGTCGATGTCGCCGGCCAGCATGGCGTTGACCACGCCCGCGCTGCCCTTGTAAGGCACATGGGTCATGCGCACGCCTGCCATGGAGCCGAAGTACTCGGCCGCAAGATGCCCCGTGTTGCCGTTGCCTGCCGAGCCGAAGGTGAGCCTGCCGGGGTTGGCCTTGGCGGCCTGGATGAGTTCCTGGATGTTCTTTGCCGGCAGCTTGCTGCTGGCCGCAACCACCATGGGCAGGTTGGCCACCAGGGACACGGGCGCGAAGTCGCGGCGGGTGTCGTAGGGCAGCTTGGGATAGAGGCTGTCGTTGATGGCATGGGCGGCCAGCACCATGAGCACGGTGTAGCCATCGGGCCTGGCGCGTGCCACGTATTGCGAGGCCAGCGTGCCGCCTGCGCCGGGCTTGTATTCCAGCACCACGGGCTGGCCCAGCTGCTGCTGCAGTTGCACGGCCAGCGGGCGGCCCAGGAGGTCGGCACTGCCGCCGGGTGGATAGGGAATGACCAGCTGTATGGGCTTGGCAGGCCAGGCCTCGGCAGCATGGGCGGCCGGGGCCAGCAGGGCGCAGGTCGCCAGGGCCAGGCAGGACAGCAGGCGGCGGCGCGGGAGTGGGTGCATGGGCATGGGCATGGGCATTGGGGGACTCCGTTTCATGAAGAGGACAGGGCGCCGGCCTGGTACTGCTCGCGCAGCGCGCGCTTGAGCACTTTGCCGATCTCGCTGCGCGGCAGGCTGGCGGCCAGCCGCAGCTCGGCCACGCGCTGGGTCTTGCCCACGCGGGCGTTGAGCCATTCGCGCAGCTCGGCGGCCGAGGGCGTGGCATCGGGGCGCGCCACGGCGTAGGCCACGGGGGTCTCGCCCCATGCATCGGAGGGCACGCCGATCACCGCGCATTCGGCCACCTGCGGGTGCTGCAGCAGCACGGACTCGATGTCGCTCGGGTAGACGTTGAAGCCGCCCGTGATGATCATGTCCTTCTTGCGGTCGCCCAGCACGATGAAGCCGTCCTCGTCCAGGCGGCCCACGTCGCCGCTGCGGATGAAGCGCAGGCCCTGGGCATCGAACCATTCGGCCTCCTGCGTCTTGTCGGGCAGGCGGTGGTAGCCGCTCATCATCCCGGCCGAGCGGCCCACGATCTCGCCCTGCTCGCCGGGCGGCAGTTCGCGGCCCTGCTCATCGATGAAGCGGATGTCGGCGCCCGGCCCCGGCCTGCCCACGGTGTGCAGCTTGTCGGGGAAGTCATGGCAGTGCAGCTCGCAGCGCACGCCTCCCTCGGTCATGCCGTAGTACTCGATGAGCCGTCCGGGCCAGCGGCGCAGCACCTCGGCCTTGAGCGCGGGATGGAACGGTGCGCTGGTGCAGAACTTGTGCCATAGGCGGCTCAGGTCGGCGCCGTCGAACCCCGGGCACTGCATCAGCCGCTGGTACTGCACGGGCACGAGCATGGTGTGGGTGGCACGGTGGCGCTCGGCCAGTTCCAGGTATTGCGCCGCGTCGAACTTGCGCATCAGCACCAGGGTGCCGCCCAGCCCCAGCGTGGGCAGGGCCGCGACCAGGGTGGTGTTGGAGTACAGCGGCGTGGCGCACAGCGAGACGGCATCGGGCCCGTAGCCGTTGTGGATGGCGCGCTGCACGTGGGCCCAGCGCATGGCCCAGGACTGGACGATGCCCTTGGGCACGCCCGTGGTGCCCGAGGAGTAGATGACGTTGAAGGGCCAGTCGGGCTGGGGGTGGATGGGCGTGGGTGCCGTGCCATGGTCCGCTTCGTCCGCAGCCAGCCATTGCGACCACGGCATGCCGGCTTCGACAGCGCCATCCAGAGCCACGCATTGCAGATCCTGCCTAGCCTGCAGCGGCCATTGCGCGGCGGTGTCCGCATCGCGCAGCACCAGCCGGGCGCCGCAGTTGTCCAGCATGGCGCTCAGGTGGCCGGCCGTGGCCGACGGGGCCAGAGGCGCCACGGCCACGCCCGCGCGCAACGCACCCAGGAAGGCCAGCACGTACTCGGGCGAGCTGCCTGCGCAGATGGCCACCACGTCGCCGGGGCCCAGGCCCTGGCGTTGCAGGCGCAGGGCCACGCGGTCCATGCCCAGGCGCAGCGCGGCGTAGTCGAGGCTGCGGCCGTCCATGGCCAGGGCGGTGTGGCGGGGGCGCTGGCTGGCCTGCAGCGCGACGAGTTCGGGCAGCGAGCCAAAGGGCTGGCGCAGCAGGGCGGCGATGTCTTCTTGCATGGGAGGGGGACGGACGGGAGGGGAGAACTATTCCAGCGACAGGCCTGCGGCCTTGACGATCTGGGCCCAGCTCTTGCGTTCCTGGGCGATGAAGGCGTCGTACTCGGCCGGTGTCTCGCCACCGGGCACGCCGCCCAGGTCGGCAAAGCGCTGGCGCACTTCGGCCGTCTGCATGGCGCGCCGCGCAGATTCCTGGATGCGGCCGACCACGGCATCGGGCGTGCCGGCCGGTGCCAGCAGCCCGAACCAGGCCGTGACCTGCATCGGCACGCCGGCCTCGGTCATGGTGGGCACCTCGGGCAACTGGGCCGAGCGCGTGGCGCTGGTGATGGCCAGCGCGTGGAACTTGCCGCTCCTGATGTGTGGCATGGAGCTGGGCAGGTTGTCGATCATGTAGTCCACCTGCTGGCCCAGCAGCGCCGTGACCGCAGGCGCGGCCCCGGGAAAGGGCACGAGCGTGACCTCGATGCCGGCCTTCTGGCGGAACATCTCCGAGGACATGTGCGGCGACTGGCCCACGCCCGACGTGGACACGTTCAGGCGCCGGGTCCTGGCCAGCTCCACCAGCTCGCGCACGCTGCGCACGGGCGAATCGGCATGGACTACGAGGATGTTGGGCACGGAGATCACATTGGTGATGCCGCGCAGATCGCTTTCCTTGTAGCTGAGCTGCTTGTACAGGCTGAAATTGATGGCCACCGGGCCGATGTTGCCCATGAGCAGCGTGTAGCCATCGGGCCTGGCGCGCGCCACCTGGGCCGTGCCGATGCTGCCGCCGCCACCGCCCTTGTTCTCCACCACCACCGAGGTGCCCAGGTCCTTGCCCATCTTCTCGGCCAGCACGCGCGCGGCAATGTCCGTGGTGCCGCCAGCGGCGGCCGGCACGACGATGGTGATGGGGCGTTCAGGCCAGGCCGCCGCCAGCGCGGCGGCAGGAGCCAGGGAGAAAAAAGGCAAAGCGGCCAGCAAGGCCAGCAGGCTGCGGCGGACGGTCATGGGCAGTCTCCAGTTCACTGCCCGCAACGATAGAAAACCCTGGGCCCCAGGGCACCAGGGTTTGACTGGAGATCCGCTTCGCCATTCGGAAACCCGCGCTTAGGCCCACTGGAACGCGTGCTAACCCGTTGCCGAAAAGGCGGCAACAAGAAAAAAGGCGCCGAAGCGCCTTTTCTTTTTCGCAGAATGCACAGCGCATGAAACTGGCGCGGCCCAAGTCAGGGACACCGAGCAAGGGCCGCCCCGCAGCGAGGGTGTCGTCCCCCTCCCCCGCGGAGCGGGTAGAGAGGGGGAAGGCGCGTCAGCGCCTCAGGGGGTCAGGGATACAAACCCCGCATTTCGCGCGCATGCAGGATGCGCTGGCAGGCCACGATGAAGGTGGCGGTGCGCAGCGTCACGCCGTGCTGCTGGGCGACCTGCCAGATGGCCGCGAAGGCGTCCTGCATGATGCGCACCAGGCGGGCGTTGATCTCGTCCTCGCTCCAGAAGAAGCTGGAGAAGTCCTGCACCCATTCGAAGTAGCTCACCGTCACGCCGCCGGCATTGGCCAGCACGTCGGGCAGCACCAGCACGCCCTTTTCGGTCAGGATGTCGTCGGCCTCGGTGGTGGTGGGGCCGTTGGCGCCCTCGATCACCATCTTGGCCTTGATCTTGCCGGCGTTGTCCTTGGTGATCTGGCCTTCCAGTGCGGCGGGGATCAGGATGTCGCAGTCCACGCTCCAGAAGTCGGCAGCGTCCATGGCCTCGGCGCCGTCAAAGCCGCCCACGCCGCCCTTGGCGGCCACGTGTGCCAGCAGGGCCGGCACGTCCAGGCCGTTGGCGTTGTGGATGGTGCCGGTGTGGTCCTGCACGGCCACGACCTTGGCGCCCACGTCGGCGAACAGCTTGCCCGCCGTGCCGCCCACGTTGCCGAAGCCCTGCACGGCGATGCGCGCACCCTGGACCGACAGGCCGGTCAGCTTGGCCGCTTCCACGCCCACGGTGAACACGCCGCGGCCGGTGGCCTCGACGCGGCCCAGCGAGCCGCCCAGGTCCACGGGCTTGCCCGTGACCACGCCGGTGGCGGTGGCGCCGGTGTTCATGGAGTACGTGTCCATCATCCAGGCCATGATCTGGCCATTGGTGTTGACGTCAGGCGCGGGGATGTCCTTGGAGGGGCCGATCAGCAGGCCGATCTCGCTGGTGTAGCGGCGCGTCAGGCGCTCCAGCTCACCGCGCGACAGCGTCTTGGGATCGACACGGATGCCGCCCTTGGCGCCGCCGTAGGGCACGTTGACGGCCGCGTTCTTGACCGACATCCAGGCCGACAGGGCCATGACTTCGGACAGGGTCACGTCCTGGTGGAAACGCACGCCGCCCTTGCCGGGACCGCGGCTCAGGTTGTGCTGCACGCGGTAGCCTTCGTAGTGGGCGATGGTGCCGTTGTCCAGCTCGATCGGCACATCGACGATCAGGATGCGCTTGGGGCGCTTGAGGGTTTCGACCCAGCGGGCGAGATGGCCCAGGTAGGGCGTGACGCGATCGACCTGCTGCAGGTAGTTGCCCCAGGGGCCGAGGTGATCGGCCTGCAGGTAGGAAGGGATGGCGTGGTTGGTAACGCCGGCCGAAGCGGGTTGCTGCATGGTGGTTCCACACAAGAGTTGTCTGAGGGTTTTGAGCTTATTCCCGGGGCTATGCGCTGTCCAACGCCTTATGAGCGAGAGCCTTATGCATTTAATGCATAACCCTGGGAGCGCCTTGTCCAGCGGACAATCGGGGCCGCTTGAGACCCACCGATGCACTCCAGGAAAGCCGCTCCATGACGAACACGCCCCGCACTCCCACAGCCTTGGCCCATGCGCTGCTCCAGGCACGCCACAGCGGCGAATTGCTGGACGCCGACGATTGGGCCGACGTGGTGCGCACGCCCGCAGATGCACAGGCCGTGCAGGCCGCCATGGCGCCAGCCCTGGGCTGGCGCGTGGCCGGCAGCCAGCAGGGGCCGGGCCGCGTTCCAGGCTATTGGAAGTCTGGCGCGCCGCGCCGCGATGCCCCGCTGACCCATGCGCCGCTGCCCGAAGAAGGCGTCTGGGCCAGTCCTTCGGTGGCCGGTGGCGCGCCGCTGCACCTGCGCGGCATCGAAGCCGAGATCGCCCTGCGCCTGGGCCGCGAGGTGACGGCCGAGATGGCCGCCGCCCTGCAGCCCGGTGAGGGCCTGGAGCTGATCGACGGCATCACCGCCGCCATCGAGGTGGTGGATACGCGCTGGCGCCAGCACCTGAAGGCGCCGCCGCTGCTGCTGGCCGCCGACGGCCTGTGCCATGGCGCCCTGGTACTGGGACCTTGGCAGGACGCTTCGCGGCTACTGCCACGCGAGTCGCCGCGGGACTGGTCTGCCCAGGTCTGCCGGCTGCGCGTGGGCGCGGCGCCGCTGCAGACGTTCACCGGAACGCATCCGCTGGGCGATCCGCTGTGGCTGCTGGCCGGCTGGCTGCAGGAGCTGGTGCGCCGCTATGGCAGCGTGCCCGCAGGCACGGTGGTGACTACGGGCACGTGGAATGGCCTGGCCTTTGCCGAGGCCGGTGACCTGGTGGTGGCCGAGCTGGACGGCATCGCCGAGGCCCGCCTGCAGCTGTGAGGCTTCAGGCAGGCCATCGAGTGATCAGGTGATCTTGTAGTCCTTGAGGGCCGGATCGCCCTCGGGAAAGCGCAGGTCCAGGTTGCGCATCACCTCGCGCAGCAAGGTGGCGATCATGAGGTTGCGGTGCGTCTTGGAATCCGCGGGCACGATGGTCCAGGGCGCCCAAGGCGTGTGCGTGGCACCCAGCAACTGGCCGTAGGCCTGCTGGTATTCCTTCCACTGCGTGCGCACCTTCATGTCGTTCTCGTCGAACTTCCAGTGCTTGGCCGGGTCGTCCAGGCGCTCCTGCAGGCGCGCGCGCTGCTCGTCGGCGCTGATGTGCAGCAGGAACTTGACGACCACGGTGCCCGTCTCGCTGAGCATGCGCTCGAAGTCGTTGATGTGGGCAAAGCGCTGGCGCTGCTGCTCGGGCGTGATCCAGCCGTTGACCACGGGCACCAGCACATCCTCATAGTGGCTGCGGTTGAAGACCGTGATCTCGCCTGCGCCCGGCACGCGCTGGTGGATGCGCCACAGGTAGTCGTGCGCGCGCTCTGCATCGGTTGGCGCCTTCCAGCCCACGGCGTTCATGCCCAGGGCGCTGGTGCGGCCGAAGACGCCACGGATGGTGCCGTCCTTGCCTGCCGTGTCCGTGCCCTGCAGCACGACCAGCAGCTTGTAGCGGCGGTCGGCGTACAGCAGGTTCTGCAGCGCGTCGATCTCTTCGGCCAGGGCCTCGACGGCGGCCTTGTCCTCGGTCTTGCCGTTGCCGTTGGAAAAGGGCTTGGCGCCGGGGTCGAAGTCGGCCAGGGCGATGGGCTTGTCCTTGTCGGACTTGGCGGAGCGCGGCTGCCACTGCTCCCAGAGCTTTTGCACGGCCGCATCGCGGCTGGAGAAAGGGTTGAAGGCGTCCATGGCTTGAGCGGTGGGTGAGCGGGGAAGGTCAGGGCTGGGCGCGAATGGACTGCACCTGCAGTTGCGGCGGCGCCATCGAAGGCGCGGCGCCAGCGGCGGGCCTGGGGTCGGGCTGGCCCCGGACCTCCACGTTCTGCCGCTGCCACTGCGTGACCTGCTCGGCGCTCAGGCCCTTGAGCTGCCAGGTCTCGCCGGAGGCAGTCTGGAGCACGGGCTGCTCATGGGGCGCATTGCCGCGCAGCACCAGACGGCCTTGCAGGGTCAGGGGCTGGCCGGCATCCGGCGCGGCGGGCGCGGCCGATGCCGAAGCGGGCGCCGGTGCGGTTGCAGGAGGTGGAGGTGGCGCGACGCAGGCCGTGGCCAGCAGCGACAGGCTGCCGGCCAGCAGCAGGGGCAGGGCCCGGGCGACTGCGGTATGGGATGTCTGGGTCATGGCGGTCATTGCACGATGGCGGTGAGGGTGGTGCCGGCGGGAACGCGCAACTGCTCCTGGTACAGGCCCTGGGCGTCCGGCTGGCGTACGAAGGGGAAGTGGCCGCGCGCCGCGAGCTGGGCCGGCACGGTGGCGGGCAGGCGGCGTGCAGCCGCATAGCGCTGGCCGTCGATGCCTACCAGGGTGAAGCCCTGGTCCGTGCGTGCGGGCCAGCCGTAGCCGGCCGGGCCGCTGGAAGGCAGCAGGGCGATGTTGGCACCCCATCGCTGCAGCGTGACGGGCAACGAGGGGCCACCGGCCTGTGCAATGGCGTTGCCTAGCACCTGCAGCGAGTCGGGCGAGGAGGTGTTCCTCAGCATCTGCTGGTAGAAGCCCACGCCGTGCTGGCGCAGCAGATAGGCGCCCAGGCTGCCCGTGACGTTGTAGCCGAAGCAGGTGGCGTTGACATCCGAGGCCCAGCTGGCCAGGTCGCAGTTGAAGCCGGGCTTGGACATCCAGCCGGTAATGCGGCCGTCACGCATGGGATTGGTGCCGGGTGTGAGTCTTTCGGCCAGGATGTCTTCGGACATCAGGGCCGACATCTCTTCAAGAAAGGTGTCGAACATGTAGTCCGAACCCTTGAGCGCGCCGCGCTGGTAGAAGTTGATCATGTGGATGAACTCGTGCGACAGCGTGCTGATCTGCGTGGTCAGCCCGTTGGCGCCGCCCAGGTACAGCGTTTCCGTGTCCATGTAGAACGACAGCGATTCGTTGCTGTACTGGAACTGCGAGTTGCCGGCCGTGCGCTTGAAGTTGTTCACGGCCCAGAAGTAGCCCAGCAGGCCGTAGGGCTGGCTGTCGGGCGTGAAGTTCACGAACACGATGTCGATCGGCTGGTCGGCCGAGATCAGCTCGCTGTGGGCCTGGGGCCCCCAGGGCTGGCCTGCCAGCCCCGTGACCAGGGCGTGCACGGAATCCGGCCCGCTGGAAAAGCGCTGTATCACGGTGTCCAGCAGGGCGTCGCTGACCTTGGCGCCGCCGTACTCGCTGTCTTCCAGCCACAGGTTGATGGTGCGGGTGCCCGTGGGCGTGGGCGCCGTGGTCTGGCGCCGCAGCGTGGCGCTGCGCGTCTCGACCGTGGGGCTTTCCGTGTTGACGAACCAGCTGCGCTGGCTGCCCACGGGCAGCACGGCCGCCGACACAGCGCGCGAGGGCTGCACGCTCTGCCCTGCAACCGGGGCGGGCAGGCTCGGCTTGAAGTCACGTACGCGCTGGGGGATCTGGTTGACCAGCTGCGCAGCGCTCAGCGACTGTTGCGCCGCAATGCCCTGCGCCGCTGCGGCTGGCGGCGTGAGCGTGATGGGCGGCAGGGCCACGGCGGCATCGCCGGTGTTGGTATAGATCAGCGTCACGGGCCGGGTGCCCAGATTGCGCAGGCCTACGGCAACGGGCTGCTCTGCGGCGGTGGCGTTGGTGTAGCTCCAGACGCCGACGCCCTGGCCGGAATAGGTGGTGGCGTCGGTCGCGCCGCACGAGGCGCCCGTGCAGGCAGGGCTCAGCTGTGTCGTGATGGAGTCGCCCGGCGTGGAGCCGCCGCCCCCGCCGCCGCAGCCTGCCAGTCCCGCACCCAGTGCCAGTGCAACAAGGGCCTTGCCCCCAAAGTGATCTTGAAACATGGGTTCCTCTCGATGGTCCATGTCCAGCCAGAAGAAGAAGGAGGCGGCCGGACGCTTGCGCAACTATCCCAGGCCTGCCTGCAGGCGGCAAGCACCGGCCGGTTTCCCGCGTGTAGGCGCAGGGCTTGCCTGCAGGTCGCAAGCCGCAGGCCTCACCTGGGCTCCAGCCGCACCGGCACCTGCAGCTGCTCCACGAACCGCCGCGCCGCCAGCCCCAGCGGGCGCTCCTTGGACCACACCCAGTCGACGAACAGCTGGGTGCCGTTGCTGATGTTGCACAGCGGGATGCGCAGCAGCGCGCCCGTTTGCAGCAGGGGCTCGGCGACGCTGAAGGGCAGCCACCCCCAGCCCAGGCCGGCCGAGACCAGCGACAGGGCCGCCAGATGGCTGTCCGTGCGCCACAGCTGGTGCGAGAACACGAAGCGCGGATCGGTATGGGCCAGGTCGCGGCTGGCCAGCAGGATCTGGCGCGCGCCGGCCAGCTGGCCCACGTCCAGGCGTTGCTGCCCGTCCACGCCCAGTTGCCGGGCCAGCGGGTGCCTGGCCGCCATCACGGCGACCATGGTTTCCTGACCCATCTCCTGGAAATCCTCGCGGCCGTCGATGGCCGGGCGCTCGAAGACCAGGGCCAGATGCGCGCGGCCCGAATGCAGTTCCTTGAGCGCATCGACCTGGGCGGCCACCAGCACCTCCACCTCCAGCCCCGGGAATTCCTCGACCAGCGGCTGCAGCGGCGCGGCCCAGGCCGTGGACAGCAGCTCGGGCGCGATCACCAGGGTCAGCCGCTCCTCCAGTCCCTGGTGCAGGGCCAGCGCCTGGTGGTTGAGCTGCTGCAACTGGGCGGCCAGCAGCCGGGCCTGGGGCTCGAGGGCGCGCGCCGCCGCCGTGGGCCGGGGCTCGCGGCCGCTGCGGTCGAACAGCTGCAGGTCCAGCTCCGCCTCCAGCTGGGCGATGGCCATGCTCACGGCCGAGGGCACCCGCCCCAGCCGGCGTGCGGCGGCAGAAAAGGAGCCGTGGTCCAGCACGGCAAGAAACAGCGGCACCTGGTCAGCGGGGAAGGACATGGCGGGAACCTGTCAGCTTTATTGAAAGAATCTGACTTTAACGTTCAATTCCGGACAAATAAACTGCGCCCCCTATGACCTTGCAGACACACAAAAAGGGCCTCCAGGGGCCCAAGCGCAAAGTGGTCTTCGTGACCCTGTATGAACTGATCGCCATCGCGGCCTCCAGCCTGCTGTTCATGGCCATCGGCCAGAGCGCCGGGCATTCGGGCGGCATGGCGATTGCCGCCTCCACGCTGGCCATCGTCTGGAACCTGACCTTCAACCACCTGTTCGAGCAATGGGAGGCGCGCCAGAGCGTCAAGGGCCGCTCGGTGATGCGCCGCGTGGTGCACGCCCTGGGCTTCGAGGGCGGGCTGGCCATGGTGCTGATTCCGCTGATGGCCTGGTGGTTCGGTGTCACGCTGTGGGAGGCCACGGTGATGGAGGCCGGCCTGCTGGTCTTCTTCCTGGTCTACACCTATGTCTTCAACTGGTGCTTCGACCATGTGTTCGGCCTGCCGGCTTCGGCCTCGGCGTCCGCTGCGGTGGCCCCGCGTGCTCAGGGCGAGCCGGCCTGCAGCAATTGACCGGCCACGGCGGCGGCGGCCGTGCGGGTCTCCACGCCGAGTTTCTCGAAGATATGCTCCAGGTGCTTGTTCACCGTGCGCGGGCTCATGCCCAGGATGTCGGCGATGTCGCGGTTGGTCTTGCCCTTGCTCAGCCATGACAGTACCTCGGTCTCGCGCGGGGTGAGCGCCACCTGCTGCAGCCGGCGCGCGGCCGGCGTCTGCGGCGCCTCGTGGCTGAGCAGCACCATCGACTCCCCCAGGCCGCTGGCGCCCATGTGGCGCGCCAGCAGCTGGCGGCCATCGGCCAGGGCCAGCGCCAGATCCTGGGGGGCGGGCTGGCCCTCCTGATCCGCCTGGCCGGGCTGATCCGGCTGGCGGGCGCCGGCCAGCCAGTCCCCGGCCGCCTCCAGCGGGAAGGGCTGGTCCGCAAAGGCCTCCTCCAGCCAGCGCGATGCCTGGGGCGAGCGCCAGGCCACGCGGCCCTGGCCGTCGAGCACCACCACGCCCAGCCCCGCCACGTCCACGGCCTCCTGCGCCTGGCGCGTGGCGCGGGCGTTGCGCACATGGGTGGCCAGGCGCACCAGCACCTCGGGGATGCGCAGCGGCTTGACCACGTAGTCCACGCCACCGCTGGCAAAGCCGCGGATGATCTGGTCCGTGTCCGACAGGCCGGTCATGAACACCACGGGCACATGGGCCCAGGCCGGCGTGGCCTTGAGCGTGCGGCACAGCGTGAAGCCGTCCATGCCGGGCATGACGGCGTCCAGCAGCACGCCGTCGGGCACGGTGAGTGCGAAGCGCTGCAGGGCCTCGTCGGCATCGCGGGCGGCGAGCACCACGTAGCCTTCGGCGGCCAGCGCGTCGCACAGCATGCGCAGGCTGTCCAGCGCGTCGTCCACCACAAGGATGACGTGGGCGTTGTGAGGGGGGTGGCTGGGGTGGCTGCTGCTGTCGGCGGTCGTCATCTGTGGCCTTTGCGGGTTCTCATTCATCGGTCTCCTCTCTTTCTTCGTCTTCTTCATCCTCTTGCTCGGGCCGCGGCAGCATGCGCGCCAGCGCATCGAAGTCGAAGCGGTTCGCGCAGGCCTGCAGCGCATCGAGCAGCGCGGCATGCGCGGGCGCCTGCTGGCGCGCCTGGCGCAGGCGCTCGCGCAGGGCGGTGGCCTGGCCCGAGCGCGCCAGCCGGGCCAGGTCTTCACGCAGATCGGGCGGGAAGGGGGCGGCTGACGGCGCCTCCTCTGCCTTGGCCTCTGCCTGCTCTGCACGCGGCGCCGGCAGCAGCAGCGGGCGGTTGTCATGCACCCATTCCAGCCGCAGCACGCGCTCGAGCACCTGCAGCAGCTCGGACTCGGTCACGGGCTTGGCGACAAAGCCCTGGCAGCGCGCATCGGCCAGGCGCGGCGGGTCGTTGTCGAACAGGTTGGCCGAGACGAAGACCACGGGCAGCTGCTGCGCATCCCAGCGCGCGCGCAGCAGGGCGGCGGTCTGCCAGCCGTCCAGATCGTCCATGCTGATGTCCAGCAGCACCAGGTCGGGCGGGCTTTGCTCCACGATCTCCAGGCACTCGCGGCCGCTGGCGGCCTCGCGGATCTCGAAGCCCAGCGGCAGCAGCAGGCCGGCCAGCAGCTGGCGCTGCAGCGGCTGGTCGTCCACCACCAGCAGGGTGCGCCGGGGCGGCAGATAGCCGATGACGGTGTGCAGCGTGGCGGCGGCACCCGGAGGGACCCAGGACGCGTCGGGCGCCATCTCGGGCAGGTACAGGCGCACGGTGAAGCAGCTGCCCTCGCCGGGCGTGCTGCTCAGGGTGAGCTGGCCGCCCATCAGCTCGGTCAGCAGATGGGTGATGGTCAGCCCCAGGCCCGTGCCCGCCTCGCTGACGCGCCGCCCCGCGCTGCCGCGCTCGAAGGGCACGAAGATGCGCTCCATGTCCTGCGGTTCGATCCCGATGCCGGTATCGATGACCTCGATGCGCGAGACATGGGGCCTGAAGTCCATGCGCAGCCGCACCTCGCCGCGTTGGGTGAAGCGCACGGCGTTGGACAGCAGGTTGATCAGGATCTGGCGCAGCCGCTTGGCGTCGGCCCGCACCCAGCGCGGCATGGTGCCCAGCGTCTCGACCGAGAACTGCAGCCCCCTGGCCTGTGCCTGGGGCCGCATCATGGCCTCGATGCCGTCGATCAGCGCGGGCAGGGGCAGGGGGGCGAGGTCCAGGCGCAGGCGGCCGGCCTCGATGCTGGCCAGCTCCAGCGATTCGTCGATCAGCGCGCGCAGATGCTGGCCGCTGTGCTGCATGGTGGACAGGGTCTCGCGCACCCAGCCATCGACCTGCGGGCTCTTGAGCAGGATCTGCGTATAGCCCAGCAGGCTGTTGAGCGGCGAGCGCAGCTCGTGCGTCATGCCGGCCACATAGCGCGTCTTGGCCTGGCTGGCCTGCTCGGCATGGTCCTTGGCGGCCTGCAGCTCGGCATCGGTGCGCTTGTGGGCGGCAATCTCCTGCAGCAGCAGCTGGTTCTGGCGCTCGGACTCGTCCTGCGCCATGCGCCGGCTGTCCGTGCTCAGCACCACCCACCAGGCGGCCACGGCGCATAGCAGGGCCAGCAGCGCGAAGACCTTGAGGAAGGGGATGCGCAGCGCGCCGCCATCGACGCTGCCTGCCTGCAGGCTTTCCTGCATGTAGACCACGCCCACCATGAAGGCCGTCACCGCGCACAGCGACAGCATCACCACCAGGTACTGGCCCGCGCGGAAGTTCACCTTGGTCGCCCAGCGCGGCGGCAGCAGGGCCGAGGCCAGCGCATGCAACTGCTCGCCCGCGCGCGATCCGGTCTTGCAGCGGTCATGGCAGCGCGACTCCAGCGAGCAGCACAGTGAGCAGATGGGCGCGCCGTAGGCGGGGCAGTGCGCCATGTCCTCGGATTCGAAATGCTTCTGGCAGACGGCGCAGCGCACGGTCTCGCCGGGCTTCCACAGGTTGCCTGCGGGCCGCGCCAGGTAGTAGCGCCCGCCCGTCAGCCAGGCCAGCAGCGGCGACAGCAGCATGGACAGCGCCAGCGCGATGAAGGGCGAGAACGCGGCCGCCGTCTCGCCCAGCAGGCCCGCATAGGCGCAGCAGGCCACGGCGGCGGCCAGCAGCATGGCGCCCGGGCCCACGGGATTGAAGTCGTACAGATGGGCGCGGCGGAACTCGATGCCCGGCGGGCTCAGTCCCAGCGGCTTGTTGATGACCAGGTCGGCCACCAGCGCACCCACCCAGGCGATGGCCACGTTGCTGTAGATGGTCAGCACCTTCTCCAGCGCGCCGAACACGCCCAGCGTCATCAGCAAGGTGGCGATGACCACGTTGAACACCATCCAGACCACGCGCCCCGGATGGCTGCGCGTGATGCGCGCGAAGAAGTTGGACCAGGCAAGCGACCCCGCGTAGGCATTGGTCACGTTGATCTTGACCTGTGAGATGACCACGAAGACCACGGTCACCGCCACGGCCAGCCCCGGCAGGCCCAGGGCCTGCAGCACCTGCTGGAAGCCCACCAGGAACATCTGCGTGGGCTCGGCCGCGCGCGAGGCGTCCACCCCTTCCAGCTGCATGGCCGCGAAGGCGAGAAACGCGCCGCCCGCCATCTTGAGCATGCCCATCACGGCCCAGCCCGGTCCGGCCACCAGCACCGCGCCCCACCAGCGCAGGCGGTTGGCCCGGGTGCGCGGCGGCAGAAAGCGCAGGAAGTCCACCTGCTCGCCGATCTGCACCACCAGCGCGAAGATCACGGCCGCCGCCGCGCCGAACATCAGCGGATCGAACTGGCTGCTGCCCGAGCGCAGGCCGGTGAGGCTGGCGAAGTCGCGGTACAGCTGGGGCTGGGACAGCGCCATCCACACGAAAGGCAGCACCAGCAGGAACAGCCACAGTGGCTGCGTCCAGGCCTGCAGGCGCGAGATCAGCGTGATGCCGCGCATGGCCAGCGGCAGCACCACCAGGGCCGACAGCGCATAGCACCACTGCAGCGGCCAGTCCACCACCAGCTGCAGGGCCAGCGCCATGATGGCCGCCTCCAGCGCGAAGAAGATGAAGGTGAAGACGGCGTAGATCAGCGAGGTGATGGTCGAGCCCAGGTAGCCGAAGCCCGCGCCCCGCGTCAGCAGGTCCATGTCCAGCCCGTAGCGCGCGGCGCAGACGGCGATGGGCAGCCCCGTCAGGAAGATCACCAGCCCCACGGTGACGATGGCCCACATGGCGTTGGCAAAGCCGTAGTTCAGCGCAATGGCGCCGCCGATCGCCTCCAGTGCCAGGAAGGACAGCGAGCCGAAGGCCGTGTTGGCCACGCGGAACTCGCTCCAGCGCCGGAAGCTGCGCGGCGTGTAGCGCAGCGCGTAGTCCTCCATGGTCTCGTCGGCCACCCAGGCGTTGTATTCGCGCCGGAACCGAAAGATGGTCTGCGGCGCGGGCGAGGTGCTGGCGGGGCTGTCGGGCGGGGGTGCGGAGTGCATTCCCAGGTCTAGCAAGAAACGTGCGGGGCCAATGCTGGCGCGGCTTTCAAGAGGAGTCCGCGGGGTGCGTACGCAGATGGCTACGTCAATTGACGTATGGGCGGTTTCAAGGGTTCTTCCTAATCTTGGACCCAGCGCGGAAACAAGCCGTAACCGCAACGCCAGTTTTCAGCCACTTGCAGATCACCCAACCGATCCTTACAGGAGAGTCACCATGAGCCACCCCTCCGACCCCCGCACACCTGGTTCCCCCGGCACGGAAATGGGCCGCCGCCGCGTCCTGCAGGCGCTTGGCGCCGCCTCGGTGGCCGGGCTGCCGGCCTGGTCCTTCGCCCAGCCCACGGCCCAGGTCAACACCACCAAGCTGGCCGTGACCGACACCGAAGTCGTCGTGGGCCAGCTGCACTCGGCCACGGGCACCATGGCGATCTCCGAGACCGGCTCCATCCAGGCCGAGCAACTGGCCATCGACCAGATCAACGCCATGGGCGGCATCCTGGGCCGCAAGATCCGCGTGATCAAGGAAGACGGCGCCTCCGACTGGCCCACCTTCGCCGAGAAGTCCAAGAAACTGCTCATCAACGACCGCTGCGCCGCCGTCTTCGGCTGCTGGACAAGCGCCTCGCGCAAGGCCGTGCTGCCCGTGTTCGAGAAGGAAAACGGCCTGCTGTACTACCCCACCTTCTACGAAGGCCTGGAGCAGTCCAAGAACGTGATCTACACGGGCCAGGAAGCCACGCAGCAGATCCTGTACAGCCTGGACTGGGCCAAGGCCGAGAAGAAGGCCAAGACCTTCTTCCTGATCGGCTCGGACTACATCTGGCCGCGCACCTCGATGAAGATCGCGCGCAAGCACATCGAGAACTTCCAGAAGGGCAAGGTCGTCGGCGAGGAGTACTACCCGCTGGGCAGCACCAACTTCGGCTCGCTGGTCAACAAGATCAAGCTGCAAAAGCCGGACTGCATCTTCGTGGCCGTGGTGGGCGGCTCCAACGTGGCCTTCTACAAGGCGCTCAAGGCCGCAGGCATCACGGGTGACAAGCAACTGCTGGTCACGCTGTCGGTGACCGAGGACGAGATGACCGGCGTGGGTGGCGAGAACTTCACGGGCTTCTACTCCTCGATGAAGTACTTCCAGACGCTGGACAACGAGAACAACAAGAAGTTCGTGGCCGCCTTCAAGGCCAAGTACGGCCCCAATGCCGTCATCGGCGACGTCACCCAGGCCGGCTACCTGGGCCCCTGGCTGTGGAAGGCCGCCGTGGAAAAGGCCAAGAGCTTCGACGTGGACAAGGTGGTGGCCGCATCGCCGGGGCTGGAGCTCAAGACCGCGCCCGAAGGCTACGTGAAGGTGGACGCCAACCACCACCTGTGGAGCAAGTCGCGCATTGCCGTGGGGCAGCCGGACGGCACGTTCAAGGTGGTCTCGGAATCTCCGGAATTGATCAAACCCGATCCCTTCCCCAAGGGTTACCAGTAAGTCCTGATCCGTTCAGGCAGGTGATGCGTGGCGGCCTGCGGCCTGGTGGGCGGGCCGCCGCGTGAACCGTTTCCCCCTCTCCCGATTGGCTTGCGCGCAGGAGCAGCACCATGAGTTTTTCCGACATGATGAACATCGGCCTGATGCAGGGCTTCGCGGGGCTGAGCCTGTTCGCCGTGCTGCTGCTGATGGGCCTGGGCCTGGCCATCATCTTTGGCCAGATGGGCGTGATCAACATGGCGCATGGCGAGTTCATGACCATTGGCGCCTACACCATCTACCTGGGCTCCACGCTCACGGCGCAGCACGCGCCCGAGTTCATGCCCTACTACTTCCCGCTGGCCATCGTGGCCGCCTTCCTGTTCGCCTTCGCGGCCGGCTGGCTGGTGGAGTGGGGGCTGATCCGCCACCTCTACAAGCGCCCGCTGGACACGCTGCTGGCCACCTGGGGCGTGAGCCTGGCGCTGCAGCAGTGCTTTCGCACCTTCATCGGACCCAAGGAAGTCAGCCCCACCCTGCCTGACTGGCTGATGGGCTCGTGGGCTCCGGCCGAGGGGCTGGACATTCCCATCAACGGCCTGTTCGTGCTGGCGCTGACCGCGGTGGTCACGGCCGGCGTGCTGATCGCGCTGCACAAGAGCCGCTGGGGCCTGCGCGTGCGTGCCACGGTCAGCAACCGCGTGATGGCCAACGCCATCGGCATCGACACCAAGAAGACCGACCGCCTGACCTTTGCCATCGGCTGCGGCATCGCAGGCGTGGCGGGCGCGGCCTTCACCACCATCGGCTCCACCGGCCCCACCTCGGGCTCGCTGTACATCGTGGACGCCTTCCTGGTGGTCACCTTCGGCGGCGCGGCCAGCCTGCTGGGCACCGTGGTCTCGGCCTTCGGCATTGCGCAGACGCAGTCCATCACCGAGTTCTTCCTCGCGGGCTCCATGGCCAAGGTGATCACGCTGTCGCTGATCGTCTTCATCCTGATGCTGCGTCCCCAGGGCCTGTTCGCGTCCAAGGTGCGGCGCTGATCCCGGCGCCGGCCCTGTCCACGAATTTCCCCGCGTTCCCCCGATTTCCCCTGAGTTCACCGGAGTCATTCCATGCAAGCCCTCAAAGCCTGGATACAGCGCTACCAGCTCGCCAGCCTGGTGCTGCTCACCGTCCTGCTGGCGGTGGCGCTGCCCCTGGCGCTGGACATCTTCCGCCTCAACCTGGTCGGCAAGTACCTGACCTATGCCTTCGTCGCCATCGGCCTGGTCATGGTCTGGGGCTATGGCGGCGTGCTCAGCCTGGGCCAGGGCGTGTTCTTCGGCCTGGGCGGCTACGCCATGGCCATGTTCCTGAAGCTGGAGGCGTCCGACCCCATCAGCACCAAGATCCAGTCCACGCCCGGCATCCCCGACTTCATGGACTGGAACCAGCTGACCGAGCTGCCCTCGTTCTGGCTGCCCTTCAAGAGCCTGCCGTTCTCGCTGGCCGCCGTCATCGCCGTGCCCACGCTGCTGGCCTGGCTCATCAGCTTCGCCATGTTCAAGCGCCGCGTGGGCGGGGTGTACTTCGCCATCATCACGCAGGCCGTGGCGCTGATCGTCACCGTGCTCATCATCGGCCAGCAGGGCTACACGGGCGGCGTCAACGGCATGACCGACCTCAAGACCCTGTGGGGCTGGGACACGCGCACGGACAGCGCCAAGTACATCCTCTACTACGTCTGCGTGGCTCTGCTGATCGGCGCCATCGTGCTGTGCCGCTGGATACAGACGGGCAAGGTGGGCACCCTGCTGCTGGCCATGCGCGACAAGGAAGACCGCGTGCGCTTTTCCGGCTACGACGTGGCCAACTTCAAGGTCTTCGTGTTCTGCCTGGCCGCTGCGCTGTCGGGCGTGGGCGGCGCGCTGTTCACGCTGCAGGTGGGCTTCATGTCGCCCAGCTTCGTGGGCATCGTGCCCTCCATCGAAATGGTCATCTACGCCGCAGTGGGCGGGCGCATGAGCCTGGTGGGCGCGGTGTACGGCACGCTGCTGGTCAACGCGGGCAAGACCTATTTCTCGGAGAGCTTCCCGGACCTGTGGCTGTTCCTCATGGCGGGCCTGTTCATCGGCGTGACCATGGCCTTCCCGATGGGGCTGGCCGGCCTGTGGGAAAGCCGCATCGTTCCGTGGTGGAACAGCCGCCGCAAGGGCACGGCACCTGCCGCAGCGCAGGTAGCCCAGGCAGCACCTGCCCCGGCCCTGGCCGCCACCAAGCCCACGTCCGCCCTGTCCGAAGGCATGGGCCGCCAGGGCGTCTGAATCACAGCGGGAGCACACCATGAGCAATACCGACTTCACGCTGGCCGTGGAAGACCTGACGGTCTCCTTCGACGGCTTCAAGGCCATCGACGCGCTGAACCTGTACATCGACAAGAACGAGCTGCGCGTCATCATCGGCCCCAACGGCGCGGGCAAGACCACGCTGCTGGACCTGATCTGCGGCAAGACCCGCGCCACGGCCGGCAGCATCAAGTTCAAGAACGAGGAACTCACGCGCATGGCCGAGCACAAGCGCGTGCGCCTGGGGATTGGGCGCAAGTTCCAGACGCCGTCCATCTACGAGAACCTCTCGGTCTTCCAGAACCTGGAGGTCTCCTACCCGCAAGGCCGCTCGGTCTTCGGCGCGCTGGCCTTCAAGTGCACGGAGGCGGTGCGCGATCGGGTGCAGGCCGTGGCCGCCGACATCGGCCTGGACGAGCGCCTGGACACCGAGGCCGGCCTGCTCAGCCACGGCCAGAAGCAGTGGCTGGAGATCGGCATGCTGCTCATGCAGGAGCCCGAGCTGCTGATGCTGGACGAGCCCATCGCCGGCATGAGCGCCCGCGAGCGCGAGCTGACGGCCGAGCTGCTGCAGCGCATCTGCAAGAACCGCTCCGTCATCGTCATCGAGCACGACATGGAGTTCGTGGCGCGCATCGCGCACAAGGTCACCGTCATGCACCAGGGAAAGATCCTCGCCGAGGGTCCCATGGACAAGGTGCAGGCCGACCCCAAGGTCATCGACGTCTACCTCGGCCACTGAGGCACGCACAAGGAATTCACATGCTGCAAGTCAAGGATCTGTACGTGGCCTATGGCCAGAGCGAGGCGCTGCACGGCATCAGCTTCGAGGGCCGCGAGAACGAAACCGTGGCCATCATGGGCCGCAACGGCATGGGCAAGACCACGCTGTTCAAAAGCCTGATGGGCGTCATGCCCGCCAAGAGCGGCCAGATCACCGTGGCCGGCCAGGACGTCACGAAGGACGAGAGCTTCCGGCGCGTGGCCAAGGGCATTGCCTACGTGCCCCAGGGCCGCATGATCTTCCCCACGCTGACCGTGGAGGAGAACATACAGACGGGCCTGGAGAACGCGAAGACGCGCCAGGTGCCCGACGACATCTACGCCCTGTTCCCCGTGCTCTGGGACATGCGCCGGCGCAAGGGCGGCAACCTCTCGGGCGGGCAGCAGCAGCAGCTGGCCATTGCGCGCGCCCTGGTCACCGACCCCAAGGTGCTGCTGCTGGACGAGCCCACCGAGGGCATACAGCCTTCCATCATCAAGGACATCGCCAAGGCGCTCAACGAGATCCGCAAGCTGCGCCGCATCACCATCGTGGTCAGCGAGCAGGTGCTTTCCTTCGCCATGGATGTGGCCGATCGGCTGTTCGTCATCGAGGGCGGGAGATTGGTACATGAAACCGCGCGTGCCGATACCGACGAGCAGCGTATCAAGTCCTACCTCTCCGTCTGATCCGTTTTTTCCCACTGCCATCGCAAGGAGCACACCATGGCCGAAACCCTGATCAAGGTCGATCTCAACCAGTCCCCCTACGACAACCCGCAGGTGCACAACCGCTGGCATCCCGACATCCCCATGGCGGTCTGGGTGGAGCCGGGCGCGGAGTTCAAGCTGGAGACCTATGACTGGACCGGCGGCGCCATCAAGAACGACGACAGCGCCGAAGACGTGCGCGACGTGGACCTGTCCACCGTCCACTTCCTGTCCGGCCCCGTGGGCGTCAAGGGCGCCGAGCCCGGCGACCTGCTGGTGGTGGACCTGCTGGACATCGGCGCGCGCGACGACAGCCTCTGGGGCTTCAACGGCTTCTTCTCCAAGCAGAATGGCGGTGGCTTCCTGGACGAGCATTTCCCGCTGGCCCAGAAGTCCATCTGGGACTTCCACGGCATGTTCACCAAGAGCCGCCACATCCCCGGCGTCAACTTCGCAGGCCTCATCCACCCGGGCCTGATCGGCTGCCTGCCCGACCCCAAGATGCTGGCCAGCTGGAATGAGCGCGAGACCGGCCTCATCGCCACCGACCCCGACCGCATTCCCGGCCTGGCCAACCCGCCCAACGCCACCACCGCCCACATGGGCCAGATGCAGGGCGAGGCGCGCGACAAGGCCGCCGCCGAAGGCGCACGCACCGTGCCGCCGCGCGAGCACGGCGGCAACTGCGACATCAAGGACCTCTCGCGCGGCTCGCGCGTGTTCTTCCCCGTCTACGTGGACGGCGCGGGCCTGAGCGTGGGCGACCTGCACTTCAGCCAGGGCGATGGCGAGATCACCTTCTGCGGCGCCATCGAGATGGCCGGCTGGGTGCACATGAAGGTCTCGCTGATCAAGGGCGGCATGGCCAAGTACGGCATCAAGAACCCCATCTTCAAGCCCAGCCCCATGACGCCCAACTACAAGGACTACCTGATCTTCGAAGGCATCTCGGTGGACGAAAAGGGCAAGCAGCACTACCTGGACGTGACCGTGGCCTACCGCCAGGCCTGCCTGAACGCCATCGAGTACCTGAAGAAATTTGGCTACAGCGGCGCCCAGGCCTACTCGCTGCTGGGCACGGCGCCCGTGCAGGGCCACATCAGCGGCGTGGTGGACGTGCCCAATGCCTGCGCCACGCTGTGGCTGCCCACGGAGATCTTCGACTTCGACATCAATCCCACGGCCGAGGGACCACAGAAGATCATCACGGGCGGGGTGGACCTGCCCATCGCCCAGGACAAGTAAGCCCGACATACGACACCCGCTATCCACCATCCGCCAGAGGCCGCCCATGCCCACCTATGACTACCACTGCACCGCATGCGGCGGCTTCGACGCGCTGCGCAGCCTCTCGCAGCGCAACGAGCCCGCGCCCTGCCCCAGCTGCGAGGCGGCCTCGCCCCGCGTCTTCGTCAGCGCGCCGCGCCTGGCCTGCACCAGCCCCGAACAGCGCCGCGCCCACGACACCAACGAGCGCGCCCGGCACGAGCCCAGGCGCTCACGCGATGTGGCCGAGGGCAGCTACGCGCGCATGCGCCACCCCTCGGGCTGCGGCTGCTGCAGCGGCGCCAGCAAGCGCGGCTCCACGGTCACGGCGCCCAACGGCGCCAAGACCTTCCCGACCAAGCGGCCCTGGATGATCAGCCACTGACCGCGGCCCCTGCGCCGCGCCGATGCAAAAAAGGCCCGCGATGCGGGCCTTTGTCCTGCCTGGCCGTACCGCTCAATGCACCGCGCCGATGAAGCCCGCCAGCTCCGGCGTCTGCGGGTTGGCGAACAGCTGCTTGGCCGGGCCGCTTTCGTGGATCAGGCCCTGGTGCATGAACACCAGCTGGTCGCCCACGTCGCGGGCAAAGCGCATCTCGTGCGTGACCATGATCAGCGTCATGCCCTCGGCGGCGAGCTGCTTGACCACGGCCAGCACCTCGTTGACCAGCTCCGGGTCCAGGGCCGAGGTGATCTCGTCGCACAGCAGCACCTTGGGCTTCATGGCAAGCGCGCGTGCAATGGCCACGCGCTGCTGCTGGCCGCCGCTGAGCTGGTCGGGGTAGCTGTCGTACTTGTCGCCCAGGCCGACCTTGGCCAGCATCTGGCGCGCCAGCGCCGCCGCCTCGGGCTTTTTCACGCCCTTGACCACGGTGGGCGACAGGGCCACGTTCTCGCCCGCCGTCAGGTGCGGGAACAGGTTGAACTGTTGGAACACCATGCCCACGTTCAGGCGCAGCGCGCGCAGCTGGGCGGGCGAGGGCGCGCTGCCCTCCGAGCCCTTGAGCACGGCGTCGTCCACCACGATCTGGCCGGACTGGATGGCCTCCAGCCCGTTGATGGAGCGCAGCAGCGTGCTCTTGCCCGAGCCGCTGCGGCCGATGATGGCGACCACCTGGCCGCTGTCCACGCTCAGGTCCACGCCCTTGAGCACATGGTTGTTGCCGTAATGCTTGTGAACGGCGCGCACATCAACGAGCGGCATAGAGTTTCTTCTCCAGATGGGATGCGTAGAGGGACAGGGGCCAGCACAGCAGGAAGTAGCCTGCGGCGACCAGGCCGTAGATGAGGAAGGGCTGGAAGGTGGCGTTGGCCAGCATGGAGCCGAGCTTGGTCAGCTCGCTGAAGCCGATGATCGAGGCCACGGCCGTGCCCTTGATGATCTGCACCGAGAAGCCGACCGTGGGCGCTATCGACAGGCGCAGCGCCTGCGGCAGCACCACATGGCGCATCTGCTGCAGGTAGCCCATGGCCAGGCTGGACGAAGCTTCCCACTGGCCGCTGGGGATGGACTCCACGCAGCCGCGCCAGACCTCGGCCAGGTAGGCGCTGGTGTACAGCGTCAGGCCTATGGCGGCCGCCGTCCAGGGCGAGATGTCCAGGCCGGCCATGGACGAGCCGAAGAACACGATGAACATCTGCATCAGCAGCGGCGTGTTCTGGAAGGCCTGGATATAGGCCTTGGCCAGGCGGCGCAGGTTCTGGCTGCGGCCCACGCGGGCGAACAGCACCAGCAATCCGGTGGCGCCGCCCAGCACGAAGGCCAGCAGCGACAGCGCCAGCGTGGCCAGCAGGCCCTCGGCCAGCTTGGCCAGGATGGGCAGCAGGGGAATGTCGGCAATCATGCGGCGTCTCCGGCGGTGGTTGCAGGTGCAGCAGGTGCAGCGGGCCGGGTTGCACGCGGCGTGCGGCGGCCCACCACGAAGCGCTGGCCTATCCAGGCCAGCAACTGGCGCAGTGCCAGGGCCAGCACGAAGTACGCCGCCGTCACCACCAGGTAGGTCTCGAACGCGCGGAAGTTGCGCGACTGGATGAAGTTGGCCGCAAACGTCAGGTCCTGGGCGGCGATCTGCGAGACCACCGAGGTGCCCAGCATCACGATCACGATCTGGCTGCTCAGCGAGGGCCAGACCCGCTGCAGCGCAGGGCGCAGCACCACATGGCGGAAGACCGCCCAGCGGCCCATGCCCAGCGCGCCAGCGGCTTCCAGCTGGCCGCGCGGCGTCTCCTGGATGCCGGCGCGCACGATCTCGGTGATGTAGGCGCCCAGGTTGATCACCGTGGTCAGCAGGCAGGCCTGCCATTCGTTGATCTGCACGCCCAGCGAAGGCAGGCCGAAGAACACGAACATCAGCTGCACCAGAAAGGGCGTGTTGCGTATGCCCTCCACGTACACCTTGAACAGCCAGTGCAGCGGCGCAATGCGCCAGGCGCGGCTGACGCCGCCGGCCACGCCGATGGCTCCGCCCAGCACGGCGCCCGCCGCCGTCAGCGCCAGCGTGAAGCCTGCGCCCTGTGCCAGCAGGCCGCTGTAGTCGAACACGGCGCCGAAGTCGAATTGATAGGCCATGGAAGGATTTCCGGGAACAGGGGCGCAGCGGTTACAGGGTGGCGGGCAGCGGCATCTTCATCCAGCGCTGGGACAGGCCGGTCAGGCGGCCGTCGGCCTTGAGCTTGGTGATGATGGCGTCCACCTTCTGCAGCAGCGCCGGCTCGCCCTTGGCCACGCCGATGTAGCAGGGCGTGTCCTCGACCGCGAACTTCACGTCCAGCTGGCGCAGCCTGGTGCGCTCGTTGACGGCGTTGGCCACGATGTTGCCCAGCGTCACCAGCTGCACCTGGCCCGTCAGATAGCTTTGCGCGGTGGCGTTGTTGTCCTCGTAGCGCTTGATGGTGGCCGAGGCCGGCGCCACCTGCGTGAGGGCCAGGTCCTCGGTGGAGCCGCGCGTCACGCCCACGGTCTTGCCGGCCAGGTCGGCAGGGGCCTTGATGCTCATGTCCTTGGGGCCATAGACGCTCTTGGGGAAGGGCGCATAGGCCTGGGTGAAGTCGATCACCTTGGCGCGCTCGGCGTTCTTGCCCAGGCTGGAGATGACGATGTCGGCCTTGCCCGTGGTCAGGAAGGGGATGCGGTTGGTGCTGGTCACGGGCACCAGCTCCACCTTCACGCCCAGCTCCTGGGCCACCAGGGCCGCCATGTCGATGTCATAGCCCTGCAGCTTCAGGTCGGTGCCCAGCGAGCCGAAGGGCGGGAAGTCCTGCGGAATCGCCACGCGCAGCACGCCGGCCTTCTGGATGTTGGCCAGCATGTCGGCATGGGCTGCGCCGCCCAGGCCGGCAGCGGCCAGGGTGGCGGCCGCCAGGGCGGTGCGGATGAATGCGCGGCGGGGTGTCAGGGGGGAAGTCATGCGAAAGCTCCTTCGGAAGGTGGGGTGAGGCGAAAGGAAAGCGGGTCAGGGTCGGGCGCAGAGGTATCGAGCGCCGTTGCGTCGGGCGCCGTCGCGTCGTCCGGTGTGTCGAGATCGATGCCGCTGCGCCTGGCGGCCGACAGCAGGTGGGCGCGCATGGCGCCCGCGGCACCCGGTGCATCGCCCGCGCAGACGGCCTGCACGATGGCGTCGTGCTCGCGCACCGGCTGGTCGTCGGCGCCGCTCCAGGCAAAGGGCAGGCGCAGGCTGTGGCTGATGGCCAGCTCCAGCTGGCGCGCCATGGCCACCAGGCCCGGGTTGCCCGACAGCTGGGCCAGCAGCAGGTGGAACTGCAGATCGGCGTCGGCGGCGGCCAGCAGGTCGCTGCGGTCCAGGGCGTGGGCCAGCTGGGACTGGGTCCATTGCAGCTGGCGCAGGCCGCTGTCGTCGGCGCGCACGGCCGCCAGCGCGGCCCAGCCCGGCTCCAGCACCAGGCGCAGCTCGATCAGCTGGCGCGGCGACAGCGTGCCCAGCGCCGGGGTGGCATAGGCGCGGTGCATGCGTGCACGGCCGCTGTGCGGGCCGTTGATGCGCACGCCCTTGCCCGGCTGGATCTCGACCAGGCCCAGGGCCTCCAGCATGGACAGCGCCTCGCGCAGCGAAGCGCGGCTGATGCCCAGCTGCCGGGCCAGCTCGCGCTGCGGCGGCAGCTGGCTGCCGCCGGGGTAGTGGCCGCTCAGGATGTGCTGCTGCAGCGTCTGGGCCATCGAGATCGGAATGCTTTGCATGGGCTGGCGCGGGTGGAGGGTTTTGGCCTGACTGGTCAGACCACGTACCCAGCAGATAGCGAATTGCGTGCCAGATGCAAAAAAAGGAGCGTTGTCCTCAGGCGCTGTAAAGAATCCGGGGCGATGGGGTATCGACAATCCGCCCCGAAGGCGGCGCCGGCGGCCCGCGCTGCCGCGCTTTGGTGCAGTGCCGCATGGCTTTGTGCAGGCCTGCCCCGAATGCGGGCGTAAAACCCGCACTGCAGGCCGCCGCCAGCCGCCGTAGAATCCCGGGCTTTGGCCCGAGGAGCGTTGCAGCGCGGCACCCGCCCATCCGTACACCGGATCGCGTGCCGCGTCAGGCTTGGGCCAGGTGCAGGTTCCCGGCCGGACCGCGCCCACGGTGCCAACGACGCTCACCTGTTGCCATGCCGTTTTTGCAGGTGAGCTTGATGTCGTCCTCTTTCACTCCCCCTCCCATGCGTCTGTCGGGCCTGGAGCCTGTCTCCATCGGCGAGGGCACGCTGTTCGTCAACGTGGGCGAGCGCACCAACGTCACGGGCTCCAAGGCCTTTGCGCGCATGATCCTCAACGAGCAGTACGAGGAAGCGCTGTCCGTGGCACGCCAGCAGGTGGAAAACGGCGCCCAGGTGATCGACGTGAACATGGACGAGGCCATGCTGGACAGCAAGGCCGCCATGGTGCGCTTCCTGAACCTTATCGCCTCCGAGCCCGACATCGCCAAGGTGCCGGTCATGGTGGACAGCTCCAAGTGGGAAGTCATCGAGGCCGGACTGCGCTGCCTGCAGGGCAAGGGCATCGTCAACTCCATCTCCATGAAGGAAGGCCTGGATGAATTCAAGCGCCAGGCCCGGCTGATCAGGCGCTACGGCGCGGCCGCCGTGGTCATGGCCTTCGACGAGAAGGGCCAGGCCGACACCTACCAGCGCAAGATCGAGATCTGCGAGCGCGCCTACCGCATCCTGGTGGACGAGGTGGGCTTCCCGCCCGAGGACATCGTCTTCGACCCCAACATCTTCGCCGTGGCCACCGGCATCGAGGAGCACGACAACTACGCCGTGGACTTCATCGAGGCCGTGCGCTGGATCAAGCGCAACCTGCCCGGCGCCAAGGTCTCGGGCGGCGTCTCCAACGTGAGCTTCAGCTTCCGCGGCAACGACCCTGTGCGCGAGGCCATCCACACCGTGTTCCTGTACCACGCCATCTCGGCGGGCATGGACATGGGCATCGTCAACGCCGGCATGGTCGGCGTCTATGACGACCTGGAGCCCCAGCTGCGCGAGCGCGTGGAAGACGTGGTGCTCAACCGCCGCCCTGACGCTGCCGAGCGCCTGCTGGAGATTGCCGACGCCGCCAAGGGCGCCGCCAAGGACGACAGCAAGAAGCTCGAATGGCGCGGCACGCCCGAGAACCCGAAGACCGTGGGCGAGCGCCTGTCGCACGCCCTGGTGCACGGCATCACCGACTTCATCGTCGCCGACACCGAAGAGGCCTACCAGCAGATCGTGGTGCAGGGCGGCGGCCGTCCGCTGCACGTGATCGAAGGTCCGCTCATGGACGGCATGAACGTCGTGGGCGACCTGTTCGGCGCCGGCAAGATGTTCCTGCCCCAGGTGGTCAAGTCGGCGCGCGTGATGAAGCAGGCCGTGGCCCACCTCGTGCCCTACATCGAAGAGGAAAAGCGCCAGCAGGAAGCGGCGGGCCTCGATGTGTCCAGCAAGGGCAAGATCGTCATCGCCACCGTCAAGGGCGATGTGCACGACATCGGCAAGAACATCGTCACCGTGGTCCTGCAGTGCAACAACTTCGAGGTCATCAACATGGGCGTGATGGTGCCCTGCCATGAGATCCTGGCCCGGGCCAAGGCCGAGGGCGCGGACATCATCGGCCTGTCGGGCCTGATCACGCCCAGCCTCGAAGAGATGCAATACGTCGCCGGCGAGATGCACAAGGACGACTACTTCCGCATCAAGAAGATTCCGCTGCTGATCGGCGGCGCCACCTGCTCGCGCGTGCACACCGCCGTCAAGATCGCGCCCAAGTACGAAGGCCCCGTGGTCTACGTGCCCGATGCCTCGCGCAGCGTCAGCGTGGCCCAGAGCCTGCTGGGCGAGAACAAGGGCAACTACCTGGCCGAGATCCAGGCCGACTACGACAAGGTCCGCACCCAGCACGCCAACAAGAAGAAGACACCGCTGTGGCCGCTGGCAAAGGCCCGCGCCAACGCCACGCCCGTGGACTTTTCCCAGGCTCCCGTGGCGCCGCGCGCCCTGGGCCGGCGCGTGTTCCGCAACTTCGACCTGGCCGAGATCGCCGAATACATCGACTGGGGCCCGTTCTTCCAGACCTGGGACCTGGCCGGCCCCTATCCGGCCATCCTCGACGACGAGATCGTCGGCGTCGAGGCGCGCAAGGTGCTGGCCGACGGCCAGGCCATGCTCAAGAAAATCATCGAAGGCCGCTGGCTGCAGGCCAACGGCGCCATCGGCCTGTTCCCGGCCAACCGCGTGGGCGATGACATCGAGTTCTACGCCGACGAGTCCCGCAGCCAGGTGCTGATGACCTGGTACGGCATGCGCCAGCAGACCGAAAAGCAGATGGTGGAAGGTCCGGATGGCCAGCCCTTGATGCGCCCCAGCCGCTGCCTGTCCGACTTCGTGGCCACCAAGGAATCGGGCATCCAGGACTACGCGGGCCTGTTCGCCGTCACGGCCGGCATCGGCGCCGAGAAAAAGGACAAGGAGTTCCAGGACGCGCTGGACGACTACTCCGGCATCATGTTCAAGGCCCTGGCCGACCGCCTGGCCGAGGCCTTCGCCGAATGCCTGCACCAGCGCGTGCGCAAGGACCTGTGGGGCTATGCGCCCGACGAGGACCTCAGCAACGAAGCGCTGATCAAGGAACAGTACAAGGGCGTGCGCCCCGCGCCCGGCTACCCGGCCTGCCCCGACCACAGCGCCAAGACCGACCTGTTCGCCGTGCTCAAGGCAGACGAGATCGGCATGACCCTGACCGAAAGCCTGGCCATGAACCCGGCCTCCAGCGTCAGCGGCTTCTACATCGGCCACCCCGACTCCGTCTATTTCAACGTCGGCGAGATCGGCGAGGACCAGCTCGCCGACATGGCCGCGCGCCGGGGCATGGACATTGAGGAGCTGCGCCGGTTGCTGGCGCCGAATCTGGGTTGATATTGGGTTGATCGCTGGCTTGGCTACGCCGGTCAGGCGTGCGATTTTTCGCTATTTTGGACAAAGGCATTCATCTTTGACTGGAATAGCGGACGGGGCGCGCCAGCGGCGCAGGCAGTCGACCAGAAGCTGCGGTGACCAACCGTGCTTGCGCACATCCGCCGCCGCCCGCAGCACACGCCGTTGCCAGGCCAGTCTGAGGATGTGATCCGGCTGAGCGTTCAAGCGCGCGCCGATGCTGCCGGCGCCAGGATGCCCTACAAGGGCCCGGTGCACGCCAGCCGAACCCGCACCTCCTTGTTGGCGACCAGGGCCGGGTCGGTCGCAAGGACGAGTTTTCTCTCCCCCCCGCTGCCCAGGTCGATCAGGCCTTCCTGCAGTACCTGCCGGACGCCCCCTCGGTTCACGCTGCTCGTGTAGGTCGCCAGAGCCGAAAGGCATCCGCACTCGCCAATCGATTTGCGCAGTTGAACACGGGTGTTCGCCCACACCACGTTGGACTCTGTGGAAGTCTTCGTCGCCGTGATTGACGCGCAGGCTGAAAGATCGTTCTGAAACGTTATCTGGTCGGCATGGGCAGCAAAGGCGGACCCAGCCAAAAGAGCGGCCGATATTGCGTATCTGTTCATGCCGTACAAGTGTGCCTCCGTTCGGTTGGATGTCCGATGCCGCGCCCAAAAAACAAGGCGCACGAGGCGCCTTGTCATGGGTCAGCGGGATGGGAGTTTCAGAGCCCGATTTCCTTGTTGTACGCCTTGCGCGCCGTCACGGCCGTGTCCGTGAAGTCGGTGAACACGCCGTCGATGCCCAGGCGGTAGTAGGTCAGGTATTCCTGCACGGGATCGCCCTTGTACAGGCCGGCCAGGCGGCCCGGCTCGTTGCGGAAGGTGAAGCTGTGCACGATCAGGCCGGCCTTGTGGGCGTCGCGGATCAGGCCCGTGTCCTTGACGGTGTTCACGTCCTTGAGGCCGGCGCCGTCCTTGTAGGGCACGACGGAGTGGGCCAGGACCTGGGGCTTCCAGGGGCCGATACCGTCGGCATAGGTCTTGATGTCGGCCAGGCCTGCGGGCGTGAGCATGGCGGCGAAGGTGCGGGCGTCGCCGGCCAGGGTCCAGCTGTAGGGGCGGCCGCTGATGAAGGTCCACTCATCGTTGGTGATGTAGACCATGGAGCCGTCGCGCAGATTGAAGTCGTTGCCGTCGATCAGCTGCACGCCCTTGGCCTTCATGCCGGCCTGGCGCAGGTACTTGAGGCTGGCCGGGTCGAAGCTCTGGATGTAGATGGGCGAATCCTTGGCGTTGAGCTTGTTCTGGTCCAGCAGCTTGATCACCGCGTCTTCAAACGGGCGCGAGCCGGGCGCGCCGCAGCCGTTGGCGATCGCCTGCTGGTTGTTCCAGTAGGGGTTCTTGGTCTCGGCGTAGACGGGGATGGTGCGGCCCAGGGCCTTGCCCTTGGCGGCGGCGATGTCCAGCACGTCCTGGGCGCTGATCAGGGGCAGCTTGCCGTTCCACTCGGTGGGGCGCTCGCTGCGGTTGTCCAGGATGGTGCCGGTCAGCCAGCTGCGCAGCTCCTGCAGCGTGAAGTCGCTGATGGACCAGTCGTTGCGGTGGTCCTCGCCATCGACCACCAGGGCCTTGAGCACGGACTTGGGATCGTTGGCATCGAGCTGGTCGCTCAGGTATTGCGAGGGGCCGTTGGCAGGCACGGCCGGGTACTTCACGTTGACCAGCACGCCGGCCGTGGTGCGCTGGCGGCGTGCCACTTCGGCATTGGTCTTGGCCACGTCGGCCACGTTGGTGCTGTCGCTGAGCCAGGCGTTGTGGCGGGCGACCAGCTGGCAGTCCTTCGTCATGTGCATGTCGAGTTCGAGCATGTCCGCGCCCGCGTCGGCGGCGGCCTCGTAGGCCATGCGCGTCTGCTCCGGGAACTTGCCCGAGAAGCCGCGGTGGGCGATCACCTGGGGCTGCTTTCCGTCGAGCGTGAGGTAGAACGAGCCGCCGTCACCGCCGCAGGCCGTGAGGACTGCAGCCGCGCACAGGGACGCGAGCAGGGGAGTGCGGGAAAAGGACATAGGACGTTGGGTCATATCCGAGCAGTGGTGGGTTGATGAACGGCGCGCAATGCGCCAACTCAGCAGCGTATGCAGTCAGCCGTGTCGGCACCATGACAGTGCGTCCCCTATGACCCAGATTGGCGTTTTAGCGACGGTCGGTGGAAATTTGCCGACCCTCCGACACAGGGTTATCCCCCGAACAGGGGCGCCAGCGTGGCGCGCAGGCGGTCGCTGGCTTCGGGGGCCTCGGGCGGGCGGATCTCCAGCGAGCGTTCCACCGTGCCGATGTGCTCCAGCAGCAGGGCCTTGGCGCCCTCGGTGTCGCCGCGCTCCAGCGCCTCGACGATGCGTTCGTGCTCGGCGCAGGACTGGCTGGCGCTGTGCGTGGACTGGAACAATGTGGCCGCCAGCGTGGTGCGCGCCGTGAGGTCGCGCAGGGTGAGCGCCAGCAGCCGGTGCCCCATCTGCTCGGCCAGGCAGACGTGGAAGTCGGCCAGCAGGAAGGCGCGCGTGGCCGCGTCGGCGCCGGCAATGGCTTCCTGCTCCTGGGCGATGTGGCGGCGCAGCTGGCCGATCACGCTTTGCATCGGGCGGCCGGCCTCGCCCAGGATGCCGGTCTCGATGATGCGGCGCGCCGCGAAGGCGTCCTGCGCCTCCTCGGCCGAGGGCTGGACCACGTACCAGCCGCGCCGGGGCTGCACCTGCACGAAGCCGCGCGCCTGCAGTTGCATCAGCGCCTCGCGCACCATGGTGCGGCTGACCGCGAAGTTGTCGGCCAGCTCCTGCTCCCCCAGCCGTTCGCCGGGCGCCAGTTTCTGGGCCAGGATGGCTTCGACGACGCGCTCGGCGATGTGCTGGGGGCTTACAGGTGTCATTGCGTTGCAGGGTGGGCAGGAGTCACGGTTGCGGGGACGGCGGCGGCGCCGGAGGGCTCGGCGTCGGGCCCCTGATTGTCGGCCAGGCCGTTGAGCACGGCATGGGCGCGCTCGCGGTCGATGTCACCTTCCCAGGCCGCGATGGCCACGGTGGCCACGCAGTTGCCGATCAGGTTGCCCAGCGCGCGGGCAATGCCCATGAACCAGTCCACCGACAGCACCAGCACCAGGCCGATGGCGGGGATGGCCGGAATCGCATGCAGCGTGGCCGCCAACACCACGATGGCCGAGCCCGGCACGCCGTGGGCGCCCTTGGAGGTCACCAGCGCAATCGCCAGGATGGTCAGCAGGTCGGCCATGCCGATGGGCGTGTTCGTGGCCTGGGCGATGAACACGGCGGCCAGCGTGATGTAGATGGAGAAGGCGTCCAGGTTGAACGAGTAGCCCGTGGGAATCACCAGGCCCACGGTGGAGTCGCGCACGCCCAGGTTGCGCAGCTTGGCCATGATCTGGGGCAGCACGCTGTCCGACGAGGTGGTGGCGAAGACCACCATCAGTTCCTCGCGCAGGTAGCGCAGCAGCTTGATCAGGCTGAAGCCCGAAAAGCGCATCACCAGCCCCAGCACCACGAAGACGAAGAAGATCACCGCCACGTAGAACAGCAGCACCAGCATGCCCAGCTGCTTGAGCGAGCCTATGCCGTACTGGCCCACGGTGAACGAGATCGCACCCAGCACGCCCAGCGGGGCCAGCTTGATGAGGATGCCCATGATCTTGAACAGCACGTTCGACAGCGTGTCGATCAGCGCATGCACGGGCGCGCCGCGCTCGCCCAGCATGGTCAGCGCGCAGCCGAACAGCACGGCGAACAGCAGCACCTGCAGCACGTCGCCTGTGGCAAAGGCCTGCACCACGGTGGTGGGGATGAGCTTCATCAGGAAGTCCACCGTGCCGCCGCTGGTCAGCTTGTCGGCGTTGCTGGCGTAGGCGCTCATGGCCGAGGCGTCGAGCTTGCTCGGGTCCACGTTCATGCCCGCGCCGGGCTGGAACACGAAGGCCAGCACCAGGCCCAGCACCAGGGCGATGGTGGTCAGCACCTCGAAGTAGATCAGCGACTTGACGCCGACCCGGCCCACGCGCTTGAGGTCGCCTGCGCCCGCGATGCCGTGCACTACCACGCAGAACACCAGCACGGGAATGATCATCTTGATGAGCTTGATGAAGCCATCGCCCAGGGGCTTGAGCTTCACGGCCCATTCAGGGGCCAATATTCCGGCGAGCACACCCAGGATGAGTGCGATCACCACCTGTCCGAACAGTGATCTGGCAAAGCGGCGCATAGTCGTCTTTCGCAAGTTGTGGAATCTTGTATGCAAGTGGATTTACAACTTGCATGCAAGAATGTAGACAAGCGAAACGCGTGCCAGCAGAGGGTATTCCCTGCAGATTTGCGGCACTGCAGAGAGCATCAGCCCTGACTTTTTCTGCATGAAATCCGCCGATGCGGGCGGGCCTCCCCGCCGTGGTGCAGGGCGGGTGGCCGTCATGCCCGCGCATGGTGCGCAGGCGGGTGCGCGGGCAGGGCGCAGGCCCCGTGGCGGGGCATGCGGGGCATGCGCGGGCGCGGTGCCTTGCGCACCGCACCGGGATCAGCGCAGGTTGCGCTCCAGAGCGCGGTCCTTGATGAAGAAGGCCGCGAACAGGCCCAGCGTCACGCCGAACATCACATAGAAGGCCGGCGCCATGGGCGAGCCCGTGGAGCGGATCAGCCAGGTCACGATGAACTGCGCGAAGCCGCCGAAGATCATCACCGCCACGTTGTAGGCCATGGACATGCCGGCCGAACGCACCTGGGGCGGGAACAGCTCGGCCATCACCGTGCTGAACACGCCGAAGAACACGGCCACGAACACGCAGACCACCAGCTGGGTGATCAGCAGCTTCTGCACCGTGGGGCCGTCAGTCAGCCAGGCATACAGCGGGTAGAGCACCACCAGGTAGCCGATCAGCGAGCCGATGGTCAGCATGCGGCGGCCCACGCGGTCCGACAGGGCGCCGAAGAACGGCATGATCACCACCATCAGCGCGGCGCCGGCCATCTGCACCATGAAGGCATCGCGCATGGGCAGCTTCAGCGTCACCGTGGCATAGGTCACCAGATAGGTGAAGGTGATGTAGATGGACACCGTGGCCGTGACCACCAGGCCCATGCCCACCAGCGTCTCGCGCGCATGCGTGCGCAGCATCTCCATGATGCCGATCTGGCGCGCCTTGCCGCTGGCCTGCGCGGCCTGCATTTCCTTGAAGACCTCGGGCTCCTCCACATGGCGGCGGATGTACAGCGCCACGGGAACGATCAGCAGGCCCACGGCGAAGGGCACGCGCCAGGCCCAGGCCATCAGTTCCTCCTCGGTGAAGATCTCGGTGATCAGCGTGCCCGTGGCCGCGCCGATCAGCAGGGCCAGCATCTGGCCGGCCATCTGCCAGGAGCCATAGAAGCCGCGCTTGCCGGGCGGTGCCAGCTCGATCAGCAGTGCCGTGGACGTGCCGAACTCGCCGCCGGCCGCAAAGCCCTGCAGCAGCCGTGCCAGCACGATGAACAGCGGCGCCAGGATGCCCACGGCCGCATACGTGGGCGCCAGCGTGATCAGCGCGATCGCCACCGCCATCAGGCCCGTCACCATCACCATGGCCGCCTTGCGGCCCTTGCGGTCCCCGTACAGGCCCAGCAGGATGCCGCCCACGGGCCGCATGAAGAAGCCCACGCCGAACACGGCCGTGGTCATCAGGATGCGGTTGATGTTGTCGTCCGGATTGTCGGGATTGCTGGGGAAGAACAGCTTGGCGACGATGGGTGTCATGAATGCGAACACCAGGAAGTCATACCACTCCAGCGCGTTGCCGATGACGGCAGCCACGATGTTGCGGGTCGAGACGGTTTGCTTGGTCAAAGCAGGGTCCATTTCCGAAAAGGGATTGAAAAGACGGCAGTCACGCCCGGGCATGGGTCGGCGTGCCTGCCCGGGCCGCAACCCGGGCGTACACTGCTTCGCCATATGCAATGCCTATGCCATGGCCTGAGTCGTCCGCGAAGGGGCGGCGCAGGCCATGGCGCAGATGGAACCACATGACTACCTGGAAAAACACCCGCGACTGGCTGGAAACACTGGTCGCATTCGACACCACCAGCCGCAACTCCAACCTGGCGCTGATCGAGTGTGTACGCGATGAGTTGGCCACGCTGGGCGTGAGTGCCCGATTGTTCCACTCTCCGGACGGCGCCAAGGCCAATCTCTTCGCCACTTTGCCGGCCTACAACGGCGAAACGCAGGGTGGCATCGTGCTGTCCGGCCATACCGACGTGGTCCCGGTCGATGGCCAGCAGTGGAGCACCAACCCCTTTGCGCTCACCGAAAAGGGCGGGCGCCTGTATGGTCGCGGCAGCTGCGACATGAAGGGCTTCATCGCCGCCTCGCTGGCGCTGGTGCCCGAATTCCTGGCCACGCAGCGCGCCAGGCCCGTGCACCTGGCCTTCTCGTACGACGAGGAAATCGGCTGCGCGGGCGCGCCCGTGATGATCAACCAGCTCAAGGCCGAGGGCGCGCGCTTCGACGGCTGCGTGGTCGGCGAGCCCACCAGCATGCAGGTGGTGGTGGCGCACAAGGGCATCAACCTCTACCGCTGCCGCGTGCACGGCAAGGCCGCGCATTCGTCGCTCACGCCGCGCGGCAGCAATGCCATCGAGTACGCGGCGCGGTTGATCTGTCGCATCCGGGACATCGCCGACCACTTCAAGGCGCACGGCCCCTACGACGAATTCTTCGACGTGCCCTTCACCACCATGACCACCAACCAGATCCAGGGCGGCATCGCGGTCAACACCATCCCCGAGCTGTGCGAATTCGCCTATGAATTCCGCAACCTGCCCGGCATGTCGGTGGATGGCATCCAGGCCCAGGTCGAGTCCTATGTGCGCGACGAACTGCTGCCGCGCATGCGCGCCGAGTTCGCCGACGCGCGCATCGAGATCGAGACCGGCGCCAGCGCGCCCGCGCTGGAAGCCTCGGAGGAGGCCGCCATCACCCAGCTGGTGCGCGCGCTGACCGCCGACCAGGAAAAGCGCAAGGTGGCCTACGGCACCGAGGCCGGCCTGTTCCACAACGCCGGCATTCCCACCGTGGTCTGCGGCCCCGGCTCCATCGAGCAGGCGCACAAGCCCGACGAGTTCGTAGAGCTGGCCCAGCTCGACGCCTGCGAGCGCTTCCTCAGCAAAATGGGCACGAGTCTGTGATCACCCCCTGAGTCGCTTCGCGCCTTCCCCCTCTATTCGGAGGGGGGCGTACGGGCAGCCGGCGACACCCTTGCTGCGGGGCGGCGCGGCCGGCGTAGGCCCTTGCTCGGTGTCCCTCGCCTTGGGGGCGCGGGAGTTTCGAGGTCAAGCTCAAGAAATCTCGTCTTGCCCCGCTCAGCGCACAGGAATGGCGATGGGCCGCAGCGGCGCGGCGTCGCCGCCGCGGATCTTGAGCGGGCCGCCGATGAAGGCGAACTCGTAGACCTTGTCGCGCGACAGATCGTCCAGCGCCACCAGCTCCATGATGGGCACGCCCTTTTGCGCCAGCAGGTAGCTGTGCAGCGGTACGTAGTCGTCGTCCACCTCGGACGGGAACGTCTCCAGGCTCAGGTTGTCGGCGCCCACGATCATGGCGCCGCCTTCCTCCACCAGGAAGCGCGCGGCATCCAGGCCCAGGCCCGGCGGCTTGGCCATGTAGGCCTGGGGCTGGCCGTACAGCTTCATGCGGCCCGTGCGCACCAGCACGATGTCGCCCTCCTGCAGCGTCACCTTCTGGCGTGCCAGCGCATCCTTGAGGTCCTGGCGCGTGATGCGGTACTGGTCGGGCAGCATCTCCAGGCCCTTGGCGGCCGCCACGTCGATCAGCACGCCGCGCGCCACCAGCGGCGGGAATTTCTCTATGCCCGTGCGCTGCCAGCCCCGGTCGCCCAGATGCTGGTCTGCGCTGAAGCCGTTCCAGATCCTGCCGCGTATGCCGAAGTGGTTGAGCGCATCGATGTGCGTGCCCGTGTGGCTGTACATGGAAAACGCCGTGCCCGTGTAGCTGCGCGTGGCGTTCATGTCCTTGCCCACGTTCATGGGATCGTCCACCACGGTGCCGCGCGGCGTGTGCGTCATCCAGAACTGGTAGTGCGGATCGCCCGCGTCCTGCCAGCTGGGCATGCCCACGTAGTACTCGGTGGCCAGGTCATAGACCTGCCCGCCCGTGATGCGCTGCAGGATGGCCGCGCGCGAGGCCGGCGTGATCAGGTTCAGGCGGCCGATCTCGTCGGCTGGCCCCCAGGGGCTGGTGCCCACGTCCTGGCGTGCGCCGGCCGGGGGCTCGTGGCCGCCATGGGCCTGGGCCGCGGTGCCCGCGAAGGCGGCGGCCAGGGCGATCACGAGAGAGGGCAGCGCCATGCGGCGAGCGAAGCGTTGGAGAGTCATGCAAGAGTCCTTGGTCTGCTGAAAAAGGGCGCGCATGCCGCGCGCGAGGGAAGGCGGAAAAACGCCGATGAAAAAAGCAAAGACGGGGGCGCTCAGGCCGCCAGGAAGTGCAGGCGTTCGCGCAGCGCAGCCAGCGACTGGGTCTGCAGCGGCGGCAGGCGCGGCGCGATCAGCGTGGGAATGGAGCGCAGGCCCATGCGCTGCGCCAGCGCGCGGTCCTGGCGCACCTGCTCCAGCGCCTGGGCGCCTTCCATGCAGCCCGCGAAGGCATTGCGCTCGAAGCCCGTGCGCGTGGCGATGTCCAGCAGCACTTCGGCGTCGCCGATGTTGCGGTGCTCGCTCATGTGGGCGTGCTGGATGGCGTCGAACAGATCCCAGTGCGCGTCATCGCCGCCCAGGATCTGGGCCGCCTGGCAGGCCAGTGCGCCGGCCATGCCGCTGGGGTACTCGAAGGCCTCGCGGCGCATGCCCTCGATGTCGATGCGGTCCTCGTCGTCATGCTCCGCGCAGGCCTGCCAGTGCTCCAGGATGACCTGCTTGGCGCGCTCCATGGAGCCGAAGGCCGCCACCATCTCGGCGCGCGAGGCCTGCAGCACGAAGCTGCGGTGGCGCACGCGCAGGCCCAGCTCGCGCGCCACCTGGCGCAGGCGTGGCGACATCACGTAGCACCAGCCGCAGACCACGTCATGGAAGAAGTCGATGGCGGGGGCGACCGCAGTCGCCGCAGCAGGCGCCGCCTGCAGGGCCTGCTGCGGCGAGGGGGCCGCCGCATCCTGCGCGGGCAGGGCGCAGGAAAAATCATTGCATTGCGTCATGCTTGTGTCCTTCATGGCTGTGATGGACGGCAAGCGTAGGCCGCAGGCCCGGCGCGAAAAAGGGGCGCGCGCTTGAGGAACTCTTAACGCGGCGTCAACAATCCTCGCCCATGGCGGCAGGCAGCTCCTCGGCCAGGAAGTCCACGAAGGCGCGCACCTTGGGCAGCAGGTGGCGCTGCGTGGGATAGACCGCGTAGACATGGCGGGCCTGCGCGGCCTGGTCCGCAAGGTCCAGTGCGACCAGTTGGCCTGCCGCAATCGCCGGCCGCGCCAGGAACGAGGGCAGGGCGCCAATGCCCAGGCCCGCCACCAGCAGGTCGCGCAGCATCAGGCTGTTGTTGACGTTGGCGCGCGCCTCGGACGGCGCCTGGGGACTCTCGCCCGCTTCGCGGGGCGCATGCGCCAGGCTGTAGTTCAGCAGCGCATGGCCGCGCAGCGCGGCGGCACTGGCCGGGCGGCCATGCGCCTGCAGATAGGAAGGGGCCGCGCACAGCATCTGCGACAGCGAGGCCAGGCGCCGCGCGATCAGCGAGGAGTCCGCCAGCTCCGCGCTCAGGCGGATGGACACATCGAAGCCCTGGCCCACCGCATCCACCAGCCGGTCTTCCATGGACAGGTCGATCTGCAGCTGCGGATGGCGCTGCATGAAGCGCGCCAGCAGCGGCGACAGCGTGCTCAGCGCAAACGACAGCGGCGCATTCACGCGCAGCCGGCCGGCCACCTGCTGCGCCTGCGCGCGCACCGACTGCTCCAGCGCATCGAATTCATCGAGCAGCCTGCAGCACTCGGCGTAGTAGGCCTGGCCCGTGTCGGTCAGGCTCATGCGGCGCGTGGTGCGCTGCAGCAGCACGGCGCCCAGATGGGCTTCGAGCGCGCGCAGCTGCTTGCTCAGCGCGGCCGAGGACAGGTCCAGTGCGTCGGCCGCCTTGGCGATGGAGCCCAGTTCTACGATGCGCCGGAAGGCGCGCAAGGGGGTCAGCGTATCCATGGGGAAAAAGCAAAGAGTGGCGCGCAGCGTAGCAGGCCGCTCGGGTTTGCCGGGGCATGCCTGCGGGGGCAGGGGCGACAATCGCCAGGTACGGCGCGCCCGCCGCGCCCCTTTGTCTTCACCGAATCTGTTCAATCCCATGCCCCAGACCACTCCCGCCTGCCCCCAGTGCGGCCTTGAAAACACCTATCCCGACGCCGCCAGCTACATCTGCCCCGACTGCGCCTTCGAATGGCCCATGCAGGCCGAAGAAGAGGCCGGCGAAGCCGCCGCTGGCGACGGCATCGTGCGCGACGCCAACGGCAATGCGCTGGCCGACGGCGATGCCGTGATCCTGGTCAAGGACCTCAAGGTCAAGGGCTCGTCCACCGTGCTCAAGAAGGGCAGCAAGATCAAGGGCATTCGCCTGGTCGATGGCGCCGACGGCCACAACGTGGACTGCAAGACCGAACTGGGCTCCATGCTGCTCAAGTCGGAGTTCCTCAAGAAGGCCTGAGCATGCTGGCGCTGTCGCTTGCGGTATCGGCGGTCCTCGGGCTGCTGGCGCTGTGGGTGTTTGCGCCCTTGTTCATTGCGCTGACCGCTGGCGCGGTGGTGGCCCTCATGCTGCTTGCGGTGGCGGGGCGCATAGGCCACACAGAGCGCACCGAGGGCACCGCGCGCACCCTGCCCGTGGCGGGCTGGTGGGCCGTTGCGCTGTGCGCCGGCGCGGCCTGCGTGGCCATGCTGGTGCTGCTGCCCGACCGGCTCGATGGCGCGCCCTTCCTCGCCTTCGGCATGGGCCTGCTGGCAGCCACCTGCGCCGGGGCGCTGGTCTGGTTGACAGGCTGGCTGATCGCCGGGCGGCAGCCTGTGCCGGTGTCCTGGTGGACCGGCTCGGCCCTGGCCGGCCTGGGCGCCTTCCTCGCCCTGCTGCTGGGCGGCCCTGATACGGCGGGCTGGATGGCCTGGCGCGACCAGCTGCGCGGCTACGAGGCCGTGCCGCTGCGCATCACGCTGGCCGAAGCGCCCACGGCGCAGCGCGAGCAGGCCCTGGCCGAACTGCTGCAGCCCTTGCTGGAGCAGGGCAGCCGTGCCGTCCGCCATCGCCAGTCCACGCGCTTCGGCAACTCGGTCGAGCATGCCGTGGTGCCCGCCCGCTGGCGCATCGATGGCAGGCTGCTGGAGATCATGCTGGCCGAGAAACCGCCCGCGCCCCTGCTCAGCGCCCATGTCGCTTTGCTGGAGCAGTTCGCCGCCAGCGGCCCCGCCCAGGTGGGCCAGGCACCGTCCTGGCTGATGCTGGCCAGCGCCCAATGCCTGCCGCCGCCGCGCCTGCGCGAGCTGTCGCGCCTGCTGGGCCAGGGCAGCGAGCTGCTGGCCCGCGCGCGGCGCTGCACGCAGCAGCGCTCGGCGCAATTGCAGCGCCTGTGGCCGCTGCTGGCCGGCAGCGTCGAGCGCGTGGAGGTGGGCGAGGCGCGGCGCTTTCGTCCGTGGCTCGGCCTGCAACGCTGGCAGGCTGTGGCACCTACCGACAATCCGGAGCCTTAGGCGGGCTCCACGTCCTTCCACTGGCCGGGCTCCAGGCCGTCCAGCGTGTAGGGCCCGATGGCTGCGCGCACCAGCCGCAGCGTGGGGTGGCCAATGGCCGCCGTCATGCGGCGCACCTGGCGGTTGCGGCCTTCGCGGATGACCAGCTCGATCCAGCAATCGGGAATGTTCTGGCGCACGCGGATGGGCGGGTCGCGCTGCCACAGCACGGGCGGCGGCTCCAGCCGGCGCGCCTGCGCGGGCAGCGTCATGCCGTCGTTGAGCTGCACGCCCTGGCGCAGCGCCTGCAGCGCGGCCTCGTCGGGCAGGCCCTCGACCTGTACCCAGTAGGTCTTCTCCATCTTGAAGCGCGGATCGGCGATGCGCGCCTGCAGCGGGCCGTTATTGGTCAGAAGCAGCAATCCTTCGCTGTCGGCGTCGAGCCGGCCTGCCGCATGCACGCCCGGCACGTCGATGTATTCCTTGAGGCCACGCCAGCGGCCCTCGGGCGTGAACTGGCTGAGTACGCCGTAGGGCTTGTTGAAGCACAGCAGGCGTGAGGGGCCGGTGTCGGGCCGGTCGGCGAAGGCGGGCCGGGCGCGCAGGGCCGGGCCCGCAAAAGGGCGCAAGGGTGGGCGTTTTCTGGGTTGCATGGACTCAGCGATTGTCGTCGGGATAGACCGCACGCACGCACTCCAGCCAGGCCCTCGCCGCGCGCGACAGATAGCCGCTGCGCCACAGCTGCACCACGTCCCAGTGCAGGTCAGGCCCCACCAGCGGGCGGCTGGACACGCGCCGGGGGTCGAACCGCGCGATCACATGCTCGAACATCACGGCCACGCCCACGCCTTCTGCCACCAGGTCGCCGATGAAGTCCCAGTAGCGCGTCTGCAGCCGCACCTGTGGGCTGAAGCCTGCCGCCGCGCAATGCTCCAGCACGGCCTGGTGCAGGGCGAAGTCCGAGGTGTAGAACACAAAGGGCCGCCGGGCCAGTTCGCTCCAGTGCACGGGGGCGTCCGGGTCGGGCACCTCGTGCGCGGCAAAGGCCACGCGTGTCTTCTGGTGGGCGATGGTGCAGTACTCCAGGCCCTCTCCGGCCAGGTCGCCACCCGCCTCGCCCGCGCCGTGCAGGCCCAGCGCCATGTCCAGCTTGCCGTCCAGCAGCAGCTGGCGCTGGGCGCGTGCGCCCTGCTCCTGCACATGCAGTTCCACGCCCGGATGCAGTTGCTGAAAGCGCGCGATCACGGGCGCCATGTAGTGCCCGGCTGTGGGCATGATGCCCACGCTCAGGCTGCCGCGCGCAATGCCATCCACCTCGGCCACCTCCTGCAGCAGCTGGCGTGACTGCTCCAGCACCTGCAGGCCGCGCGCATGGACCACCTGGCCTGCGTCGGTCAGTTGCACACCGCGCCCCTCGCGCAGCAGCAGCGGGCCGCCCAGCTCCTCCTCCAGCGCCCGCACCATCTTGCTGATGGTGGGCTGGGTCACATGCAGCGCCTCGGCCGCACGCGTGAAGCTGTTGCAGCGCACCACCTCAACAAAGTAGCGCAGCGCGCGCAGGTCCATGAGGATTCCTTTTGTGCATGGGAAAAATGGAGATTATTCATTTTACGAATCTGAGTGCAAACCCTAGGATTGCCCCATGTCAAAGATTTCCGCCATGCCCGTCCTGCGGCCGCAGGTGTTTCAGGGTCTGCTGCACCGCTGCTGGCCGCTGCTGCGCGGCGTGCTGCAGGTGGGGCTGCTCAGTGCGCTGTGGGTGGCCATGGAGGCCGTGCGCGCGCATTTCGGCTGGGGCATGCCGGCCGGGCTGATCGGCTTTGCGCTGCTGGCCACGGGCCTGTTCAGCGGGCTGGTCAAGGCGCGCTGGCTGCAGGGCGGCACCAACTGGCTGCTGGCCGAGATGCTGCTGTTCTTCGTGCCCGCCATGCTGGTCGTCACCGAATACACCGAGCTGATCCAGCACCAGGGCCTGCGCATCCTGGGCGTCATCGTGGCCAGCACGGCCTGCGTGATGGTCGCCACGGCGCTGGCCGTGGACCGCGTCTACCGGCTGGAGCTGTGGCTGGCCCGGCGTCGCTCCACGCGCGCCGGGCTGCACAGGGAGCAGGAATGAACGCCATGTCCGACCAGGCCATAGGCCTGCTGTCGCTGCTGGCCACGCTGGTCTGCTATGCGGCCAACAAGCGCGTGTACCGCCGCCATCCGCATCCGCTGCTCATGCCCATCGTCGCCACGCCCATGGTGCTGATCGCGCTGGCGCTGCTGACCCATGTGCGCTACCCGCAGTACATCGCCCAGACGCACTGGCTGGTCTGGCTGCTGGGCCCCACCACGGTGGCCTTTGCGCTGCCCCTGCACGAAAACCGCCACTTGCTGCGCAAGCACTGGATGTCGATCGCCACCGGCGTGCTCGTGGCCAGTGGCGTGTCCATTGCCACCACCATCTGGTTCGCACAGGCCTTCGGACTGCCCGTGGACCTGCAAAAGGGCCTGGCCGTGCGCTCGGTGACCACCCCCTTCGCCATCGAGGCCGAGCGCGTGCTGGGCGGGCCCACCGACCTGGCCGCGCTGTTCGTGCTGCTCACGGGCGTCAGCGGCATGCTCATGGGCGAGACCATCCTGCGGCTGCTGCCGCACGTGCGCAGCAAGCTGGCTGCCGGCGCCATTCTGGGTGGTGCCGCGCATGGCAGCGGGGTGGCGAAGGCGCGGCAGTTTGGGGATGTGCAGGCGGTGGTTGCTTCGTTGGTGATGATGATTGCGGGGGCGTTGAATGTGGTGGTGGCGCCTTGGGTGCGGGTGCTGTTTTTCTGAAGTGATTTGCTGAAGTGATGCGGGAGCTGCCATCCTTGGCCGGGGTTTGATGGCTGGGGCTTTTGGGGGCCTGGCTGTCTTTGGGTTTGGGGCGGGATGGGGCTAGCCGTGAGGGCGTCCGCATGCCTTGCACATGGTCTTGACTCCCGCCAACCTTGTTTGCTTTTGGCTTAGGTGCATTTTTTTGCCCCTGCCGGGTGGTTGTTTTTCGAGGCCGGGTTTCGGCCCGGCGGCCGACCTCCTTTTCTTTGATTCGTCAAAGAAAAGGAGGCAAAAGAAAGACGACCCGAATGTCCGCGACCCCTTCGCTTCGCTGCGGGGCAACCTGCGCCGTGGCGGTTGCGGGGTTCGCCGTGAAACTCACTTCGCGCTGCGCGCTACGTTCAAACAATCACGGCGAGTCAGATGACGAAGCAGTCCTGTCCTTCGGCAGGACTGCAACCCCGCAACCGCCACGGCGCAGGCGCGGACATACGGGGAGTGGGTGCGGGCCTTCGCTGCGCTCGGCCTGGGGCTTCGGGGCGCTTGCGGTCCTGAATGCCTCTATCATTGCGGCGGCCCCCTGTTCAGGGGCTGGTGCGTAAGAACACCTTTAGAGTAAGCGGCGCTGCCTCCCCGTTAGCGAGGCCTTGTCACGTCTGATCACTCGGAAAGAGTGGGCATAGCGCCCGCTCGTCCATGCGGTTTTGGGCGGGATGGGGCTACCCGCAAGGGCGTCCGCACGGCTTGCTCTGTGTTCTTAACATCCCGTCCACCTGTCTGTGCGTAAGAACACGGGTCGGTGGGTTCGATCTCAGCAAGGAGCACGAAACCATGTACGCCGTTTTTCTCTCGGCCTTCTCCATCCAGTGTGCGCGCCGTCCAGGCGTGCCTGCCATGGGAGGGGTCGCGCCATGAGTACCGCTTCCACAACCCTGACCCAGCCCACGCCGCAGCAGTTGAGCCATGCCGTGACCGAAATCGGCCGGCTGACGCTGCAGGGCAGCAGCGAGGTGTACTCGCTGGGCCAGCTGGCGCTGGCCTGGCTGGAGCGGCCCGAGGGCTACCGCAATCTGGAGGTGGTGGCCAATGCGCTGCAGGCCATTTGCGGGGCTGCGCAGCGGATGGAGGAACTGGTGGAGGACGAGGTGAACCACGTGCATTGCCTGCAGGAAGACCCGGCGTATCTGCGGCGAATGGCGGCTGCTGCGGTGGCGTTCCAGCGCTGATTCAGGCTTTCTTGTGACAGGCCTGCCGGGGCATTGCGCCCCGGGTTTCGGTAAATCACTTTTAGGCTTTGTGAATCTAGATGTATGTAGTCTGCATGGGTGTGTGCACAGACCGTGATTCACTGAGACTTTTGATGACCCAGAGAATTCCTGTCATGGGATATTGTTCCGTAAACCAGCGGCAGTCCCCCTATTCACCACCGGCCTGTCCATCCTTGTTTAGGAATGTTTGGTAGATCAGATATGGAATCAACGAAACTACCAGCCACCACCAGCTAGATTGTATGTAGGCCAGAACCCAGCAAGTCCAGGCGAATATTACGGCACACCAACCAAAAATGATCGAAAAGCGAGGAATTTTCATTAGGGAGCCTTCACGCCACTGAAACCCCATCGGACGTACACAACATAAGGCAGGATACGTACGGTGCCGGCTGGTGTTGGTAGATAAATGGGGATTCTAGCGGGTTCTTTGATCATTAAGTTCAGCGGGCGACCGAGTCTTGCCATGTACACGCCGGGTCCGAAGAGCCCATTCAGACCAAATTTGCTGGAATTGATGACGCCTGTACCAGCGATGCCTGCAGCGCCCGCCTTGGTGGTGAAGTGTGTCAAACCCCGTGGCAGCGCTGCAAAGCCATATCCAGCCGTACTCAATACTGCTGCTGTGGTGGGTGCAACCTCAGGGGTCCACAGCGCAGCGAATGCTCCTGGTACATGTGCTAGCGGGGCCAAAGGGTTCTGCGATTGCGTTGCAACATCTGCCCAGTATTGGGTAGCTTCATCTGCTGCCTGCGTGGATTGCACGTAGAGTTGGCATAATTTGAGCATTAGCCGGTTGAGGGTATTCGTATCGGAGATGTTGAAGGATTCTTTCCCTCCTGCAACACGGCAGGTAATTATTGTGCTTGTCATATCTGATGATTAACTTACAGTTAAGAAAAATGTTGCATAAATGGTTGTTTTGTTTTTCGATAAAGATTCATGCAAATCATCCTGATTGCCCAGTCTCTTGAATTTTCCCGTTATTTCCCATCCGCTCCCCTGGGTACATAAGACCTGTAGATAACCCAAGTCTTTTCTGATGATGGGTTTTTTGCTTATTGCGCAAATTTCACCCTTTTTTATAGTAAAGGCGATCGTCAAGGGGTGGTCGTTTGTAGTGTAGACATACAAATCTTCTGTTGCCTCCCATTGCCCTGTAGGTGTGTATTTTTCGGGGTTGCTGCATGCGCTCAATACGGTGGCAACGCAGGCTGTTGCACATGTTGAAAAAGCTTTTAGCAGTTTGCTGCAGGGATCGCGTCGCATATGTCCGTTGAACAATTGCTGGACAGTGAACACGTCTTTGGGATGATTCATTGCCGCCCGCCCCACGGGGCCGGAAATTCTTGCAGTTGTTGCCATGGTCTCCCTCCGGTATGGACGCCGGCCGGCTGAAGCCGGCTCTCACGTTGAGGAAGATGCTATGCAAGGCCCTGGTGCAATGGACGGGGCGGTCTGCACTTTCGCGCACGAGAATTGACTGTGGGCGCAACGACGAATGAAAAAACGCCATCCGCATCGTTTTGTTGCGGATGGCGTCAGTGATGAAAGCAGTCGCCAGCACCTGGCGGCTGCTTTGGGTCCAGCCTCAGGCCAGCGTATACGCCGTCTTCACCGTCGTATAGAACTCCTGCGCATAGCGGCCCTGTTCGCGCGGGCCGTAGCTGCTGCCCTTGCGGCCGCCGAAGGGCACGTGGTAGTCCACGCCGGCCGTGGGCAGGTTGACCATGACCATGCCGGCCTGGCTGTGGCGCTTGAAGTGGGTGGCGTGCTTGAGGCTGGTGGTGGCAATGCCTGCGGCTAGGCCGAAGGGCGTGTCGTTGGCCACGGCCAGGGCTTCCTCGTAGTCCTTCACGCGGATGACGCTGGCCACGGGGCCGAAGACTTCCTCGCGGTTGATGCGCATGGCCGCCTGGGTGTCCACGAACAGGGTGGGCGCCATGTAGTAGCCCTTGTTGCCGCTGCCGGTGTGGCAGGCGGCGGCAGCGCCGCCCGCAGCCAGGACGGCGCCTTCGGCCTTGGCGATTTCCACGTAGCTCAGGTCCTGCTCCAGCTGGGCCTGGCTGACCACGGGGCCCATGTCGGTGCCTGCGGCGCGGGCATCGCCCACCTTGATCTTGGCCATGCGGGACTGCAGGGCCTCGATGAAGGCGGGGTAGATCCTGTCGGTGACGATGAGGCGGCTCGATGCCGTGCAGCGCTGGCCCGTGGAGTAGAAGCCGCTTTGCGCGGACAGCTCCACGGCCTGGGTGAGGTCGGCGTCGTCCAGCACGATCTGCGGGTTCTTGCCGCCCATCTCCAGCTGCACCTTCTTGCCGCTTTCCACGCAGGCGCGGGCAATGCCGCGGCCCACGCCGACGGAGCCGGTGAAGCTGATGGCGGCCACGTCGCTGTGGCGCACCAGGGCATCACCGATGACGCGGCCCGGGCCCATGACGAGGTTGAACACGCCGGCCGGAATGCCCGAGCGGTGAATGATGTCGGCCAGCGCCCAGGCGCTGCCGGGCACGAGGTCGGCAGGCTTCAGGACCACGCAGTTGCCGAAGGCCAGGGCCGGGGCGATCTTCCAGGCGGGAATGGCGATGGGGAAGTTCCACGGCGTGATCAGGCCCACCACGCCGACGGGCTCGCGCGTGATTTCCACGCCGATGCCGGGGCGCACGGAGGGCAGGATCTCGCCGGCCAGGCGCAGGCATTCACCCGCGAAGAACTTGAAGATCTGGCCTGCGCGGCCGACTTCGCCAATGGCTTCGGGGCGGGTCTTGCCTTCCTCGCGCGCCAGCAGGTCGCCCAGCTCTTCCTTGCGGGCCAGGATTTCGTTGCCGATCTTGTCCAGGGCGTCGTGGCGGGCCTGGATGCCCGAGGTGCTCCAGGCGGGGAAGGCCGCGGCCGCCGCGGCGATGGCGGCTTCCACATCGGCGGCATTGCCCTGGGCGTACTCGCCGATCACATCGGACAGGTCGCTGGGGTTGGTGTTGGCGCTGTAGCCGTCGGCGGCCTTCCATTGGCCGTTGATGAGGTTGTCGTAGCGGGACATGAGGTGCTCCGGGAAAGGGGTAACGGAAGGAAGGGGTCAGCGGACCATGCAGGGGCGCTTGTTGTCGAAGGTCCAGCCCGGGATCAGGTACTGCATGGCCATGGCGTCATTGCGCGCTCCCAGGCCGTGCTCCAGGTACAGGGCGTTGGCGCGCTGCAGCGCGGCGCGGTCCACGGTGACGCCCAGGCCCGGGGTCTTGGGCACCTCGACGAAGCCGCCCTTGATCTGCAGCGGGTTCTGGGTGAGGTACTGGCCGTCCTGCCAGATCCAGTGCGTGTCGATGGCCGTGACCTTGCCGGGCACGGCGGCGGCCACGTGGGTGAACATGGCCAGCGAGATGTCGAAGTGGTTGTTGGAGTGCGAGCCCCAGGTCAGGCCCCAGTCGCGGCAGGTCTGGCCCACGCGCACGGAGCCGGCCATGGTCCAGAAATGCGGGTCGGCCAGGGGGATGTCCACGGACTGCAGCGACAGCGCATGCACCATCTGGCGCCAGTCGGTGGCGATCATGTTGGTGGCCGTGGGCAGGCCGGTGGCGCGGCGGAATTCGGCCATGACTTCGCGGCCCGAGAAGCCGTTCTCGGCGCCGCAGGGGTCTTCGGCATAGGCGAGCACGCCGTGCATGTCGCGCATGAGGCGGATGGCGTCCTTGAGCAGCCAGCCGCCGTTGGGGTCCAGCGTGACGCGCGCCTGCGGAAAGCGCCTGGCCAGCGCGGTGACGGCCTCCACCTCCTGCTCGCCGGCCAGCACGCCGCCCTTGAGCTTGAAGTCGTTGAAGCCGTAGCGCGCATGCGCCGCCTCGGCCTGGCGCACGATGGCGGCCGGGTCCATGGCGGTCATGTGGCGCACCTGCGTCCAGTCGTCGCTGCCGCTTTGGTCTTCGCCGGGCTGGACGTAGGGCAGATCGGTCTTGTCGGTGGGGCCGGTGAAGAACAGGTAGCCCAGCATCTCCACGCGGTCGCGTTGCTGGCCTTCGCCCAGCAGGGCCGCCACGGGCACGCCCAGGTGCTGGCCCAGCAGGTCCAGCAGAGCCGACTCCACGGCGGTGACGGCATGCACGGCAATGCGCAGATCGAAGGTCTGCAGGCCGCGCCCGCCCGTGTCGCGCCCGGCCAGGGCCTGCTGCAGGTTCTGCAGCAGCTTCAGGTGGTTGCCCACGGACTGGCCGATGAGCAGCGCCTTGCTGTCCTCCAGCGCCTGGCGTATGCCTTCGCCGCCAGGCACTTCGCCCACACCGGTGTGGCCCGCGCTGTCGTGGATGAGCACGATGTTGCGCGTGAAGTAGGGCGCATGCGCGCCGCTGAGGTTCATGAGCATGCCGTCGCGGCCGGCGACGGGAATGACTTCGATCTCGGTGATGGTCGGGGTGGAGGACATGGCGTGCTCTTGGATCGTTTGGATCGGTCTCTGGGAAAAAACGGCTATGCGGCGGCGGTGGCCGCCTGCTGCGCGGCGGACCACGGCACCTCGGCCTCGGGCCGGCCCGTGGCGATGAACTGCGCCAGGTTGCGCAGCACGAGGTCGGCCATGGCGCGGCGGGTTTCATGCGTGCCGCTGGCGATGTGGGGCGCAAGCACCACGTTGTCCAGCGACAGCAGCTCGGCATGGGGGCGGGGCTCGTCCTCGAACACATCCAGGCCCGCGCCCGCGATGCGGCCCTGCTGCAGTGCCTGGACCAGAGCGGCCTCGTCGACCACGCTGCCGCGTGCCACGTTGATCAGAAAGCCCTGCGGCCCCAGCGCGTCCAGCACCTCGGCGTTGACCAGGTGCTGCGTGCCGTCGCCGCCTGCGGCCGTGATGACGAGGAAGTCGGCCCAGCGCGCCAGCTCCAGCAGCGAGGGCTGGTAGAGGTGGGGCGATCCATCGACCGGGCGGCGGTTGTGATAGGCCACCTCCATGTCGAAGCCGGCCGCGCGGCGCGCCACGGTGGAGCCGATGCGGCCCATGCCGAAGATGCCCAGGCGCTTGCCGCTGGCACGCGTGCGGATGCCGAAGCGGCCTCGGCTCCAGTCGCCCCGGCGCACGAAGCGGTCGGACTCGCTCAGGCCACGCGCCGCATCCAGCAGCAGCGCAAAGGCCATGTCGGCCACGCAGTCGTCCAGCACGCCGGGCGTGTAGCCCACGCGGGCGCCCTGGCGCAGCAGGGACTCGCGGTCCAGCGCGTCAAAGCCCACGCCGAAGCTGCTCACGAAGCGCAGCCTGGGCAGGGCCTGCACCACGCTCGCGGGCACGCCCATGGCGGCCGAGGTGACCAGGTATTCGAACTGCGCGCCGTGCTCGGCGAGAAAGCGCTCGCGGTCGGGCTGCTCGGACAGCAGCGTCACCTCATAGGCCTGGGCCAGCTCGGCATCGAGCTGGGGCAGCGGCATCTTGCCGAACTGGAGAACGCGTGGACGGGAGGTCGCCATGCCTTGGAATCCTTGGAACTTGCGGGGGCTGGAAGCCCCGGTGAAAAGGGCCTGCGGTGCGCAGGCCAGCGGGCAAAGGCCGGCGGGCAAAGGCCCCGGGGCCGGCCCGTTGTTTCCAGCTCAATCTGCCGTGATCTTTCTTGTCTGGATCAGCTGCTTCCAGCGCTCCGATTCCTGGGCCTGGTAGCGCGTGAATTCCTCGGGCGTGTTGCCCACGATCTCCAGGCCCTGCTCCACGAAGCGCTTGCGGATGTCGGGCTGCTGCACGGAGGCGATGGCGGCCTTGGCCAGCTTGGCCTTCACATCGGCGGGCAGTCCCTTGGGCGCGGCCAGGCCTTGCCAGGAGTAGACCTCGGCGCCCTTGACGCCGGCCTCGGCCAGCGTGGGCACATCGGGCAGCACGGGCGAGCGCTGACTGCCGGTCACGGCGATCGCATGCAGCTTGCCGCTGCGCAGATGGGGCAGCACGGCGTTGACGTTCTGGAACGAGAAGTCCACCTGGCCGCCGATCAGGTCGGTGATGGCCGGGGCGCCGCCCTTGTAGGGCACGTGCATGCCTTCGGTGCCGCTTTGCTGCCAGAACAGCTCGGCCGACAGATGGTCCGAGGAGCCGTTGCCCGAACTCGCGAAACTGATCTTGCCGGGGTTGGCCTTGAGCGCGGCGATGACCTCGGCCACGGTGCGGGCCTTCTGCGCGGGGCTGGCCACGAGCACGTTGGGCGCCTGCACGGGGATGGTGATGTAGTCGAAGTCCTTGCCTGCGTCATAGGGCACGTTCTTGACCAGGTGCGGCGTGACCACGAAGGGGCCCAGCGAGGCCACCAGCAGCGTGTAGCCATCGGCCGGTGCGCGCTTGACGGCGCCTGCGCCAATGGTGCCGGTGGCGCCGGGGCGGTTTTCCACCACGAAGGGCTTGCCCAGCTGCTCGCCCATGCTCAGGGCCATGGCGCGTGCCACCGTGTCGGTGGAGCCACCGGCGGGGAAGGGCACGATGATGTTGACGGCCTTGTCCGGAAAGCTGCCGGCCGCCTGCGCCGTGAGGGCCAATGCGGCACCCAGCGTGATCAGAATCTTCTTCATGTTCTTGTCTCCTGGGGGGCGCAAGGGCCGGACTGGCCCCTGCGTCCGGTCTTGTGGCTTATTGCGGGCCGAGCTTGTCGATCAGGGCCTTGAGCTCTTCCAGCTCGGAGGGCTTGAGGTCCGTCAGTGGGGCGCGCACGGGGCCTGCGTCGTGGCCGACCAGCTTGGCGCCGGCCTTGATGATGCTCACGCCGTAGCCTTCGACGCGGTTGCGGATCTTCAGGTAGGGCATGAAGAATTCCTTGAGCAGCTTGTGCTGCGTGGCCATGTCGTCGGTGCGCACGGCTTCGTAGAACGCCATCGCCGTCTTGGGGATGAAGTTGAAGACGGCCGAGGAGTACACCGGCGTGCCCAGGGCCTTGTAGGCGGCCGCATAGACCTCGGCCGTGGGCAGGCCGCCCAGGTAGGCGAAGCGGTCGCCCATCTTCATGAAGATGGCGGACATGGTCTCGATGTTGCCCATGCCGTCCTTGAAGCCCACCAGGTTGGGGCAGCGCTCGGCCAGGATGGCCAGCGATTCGGGCGTGAAGCGGGTGCGGTCGCGGTTGTAGACGATGACGCCGAACTTCACGCTCTTGCAGACCTGTTCCACATGGGCGATCAGGCCTTCCTGGCCGGCTTCGGTCAGGTAGTGGGGCAGCAGCAGGACGCCGTGGGCGCCCAGGCGCTCCGCTTCCTGGGCATGGGCAATGGCCGTGCGCGTGGGGCCGCCGGCGCCCGCGATGATGGGCACCTTGCCGCGGCAGGTGTCCACGGCGGTCTTGATGATCTGGCCGTATTCCTCGCCGTACAGCGAGAAGTACTCGCCCGTGCCGCCGGCCGCGAACAGCGCGCTGGCGCCGTAGGGGGCCAGCCATTCGAGGCGGGCCGCATAGCCCTTGGCATTGAAGTTTCCGTTGCTGTCGAAGTCCGTCACGGGGAAGGACAGCAGGCCGGAACTCATCACGTCTTTGAGGTCTTGGGGGGTCATGGTGCTCTCGGGAATAAGGGTGGGGAAGAAAGAAAAAAGGGTGGAATCAGTCGAGCTTCAAACCGGCTGTTTGAACCACTTTTTGCCAGCGCTGGCGCTCGGTGGTCAGGAAGCGCGCGGTCTCGGCGGGGTTCATGGTCACGACCTCGGCGCCCTGGCCCGTGAGGCGGGCGCGCACCTCGGGCGAGCGGATGGCGGTGATCAGGGCCTCATGCAGGCGCTGGACCACGGCCTCGGGTGTCTTGGCCGGAACGACCACGCCTTGCCAGGTGCCGGTCTCGAAGCCGGGCACGCCCTGCTCGGCGATGGTGGGCACGTTGGCGGCCAGCGGCATGCGCGTGCCCTTGGACAGGCCCAGCAGCTTGAGCTTGCCGCTTTGCACATGGGGGTAGGTGGCCAGCATGCCGTTCATCAGCACCTGGGTCTGGCCTGCCACCGTGTCCTGGATGGACTGCACGCCGCCCTTGTAGGGCACGTATTCCCAGCGGGCGCCCGTGGCGCGCGCCAGTTCCACGCCGGCCAGGTGCGGGGCGCTGCCCGTGGCGGTGACGGCAAAGCTCAGGTCTTCCTTCTTGGACAGGGCCACCAGCTCCTGCAGGTTGTTGGCCGGCACCGAGGGGTGGACCACCAGCAGGTGGGGCGAGTAGGCCAGCATGGCCGTGCCGCGCAGGTCCCGGGACAGGTCGAAGGACAGCTTGGTGTAGAGCGAGGGCGATATGGCCAGCGCACCCAGGTCGCACAGCATCAGCGTGTGGCCGTCGGGCTGGGCCTTGGCCACCATGTCGGCGCCCAGGTTGCCGTTGGCGCCGGGCTTGTTCTCGATGACCACGGGCTGCTTGAGTTCTGCCGACAGCAGCGGGCCGATGGCGCGCGCAATGATGTCCGAGCTGCCACCCGGCGGGTAGGGCACCACCAGGCGCAGCGGCCGCGTGGGCCAGTTGCTCTGGGCCAGCGCACCGGCGCCGGTGGCTACGAGGGCGGTGGCGCCAGCGGCGCGCAGGAACTGCTTTCGGCTCAGGGTCATGCTCTTGTCTCCGGGTTTTATGTTGTCAGTTGTCGTACAACTGAAGCCGATTTTTAACCGAGATCTGCAAGCAGTGATAAAGGGTTTTCCCTTGGTTGTCTGAATTCCCGTGACAACGCCATTGGCCCCGAAAGGCCCATGGGAGCACTCAGGCGGCGCTGGTCTTTTGCGCCAGGCGCAGGCGTTCGCGGCTGTTGGTCAGGTGGATGCGCATGGCCGCGCGGGCCGAGTCGGCGTCCTGGCGCTCGATGGCGGCGAGGATTTCCTCATGCTCGCGGTTGACGCGGCGCAGGTAATCGGGGTCGCGCTGGGGCTGGTGGATGGAGGCGATGCGCGTGCGCGGAATCAGCTGGGCGCCGAAGTGGCGCAGGATGTCGCCGAAGTAGCGGTTGCCCGTGGCCTCGGCGATCTGGGTGTGGAAGGCCAGGTCATGGGCCACCGTGTCCTCGCCGCGCGCAAAGGCGATCTCGAAGGCCTGCAGCGCCATGCGTATGCCCTGCAGCTGCTCGGGGCTGCGGCGCAGCGCGGCCAGGCCGGCGCTTTCGGTCTCCAGGCTGATGCGCAGCTCCAGCACGGCCATCACGTCCACGGCGGCCGTCAGCTCGTCGGCATTGAGCATCAGCGTGGATGCGGGCTGGGCGGCGCGCACGAAGGTGCCTATGCCGTGGCGCGTCTCCACCAGGCCCGAGGCCTGCAGGCGCGACAGCGCCTCGCGCACCACGGTGCGGCTGACTTCGTAGGTCTGCACCAGCGACGACTCCGTGGGCAGCTTCTCGCCTTCGGCCAGCAGGCCGTTGCGGATCTTGCTCGCGAACTCGTCGAACAGCAGGGCGGCCAGATTGCGGCCGCTGCGACCGGACTTTCCTCGCAGGGGAAGCTCGATCGTTGGGGGTGATGCGGGAAATCCCTTTGCCGAACTTTCCATGGTGCTGATCATAATCGCTCCAAGTTGTACGACAACGTATCACAAGACGTCCGCGCCATCGAGTTTTTCTGATCCTCCTGAACCCGCATTCCAGATGAGCACCACCCACGCGACCCACGCGATCCGCCACATACGCATCACGCCCATTGCCTTCCGCGATCCGCCGCTGCTCAATGCGGCCGGCATCCACGAACCCTGGGCGCTGCGTTCCATCATCGAGATCGAGACGGCCTCGGGCCTGGTCGGCATCAACGAAAGCTATGGCGACCAGCCCATGCTTGATGCGCTGGCCAAGGCCGCGCCCGCTCTGGTGGGGCTGTCGCCCTGGGCGCTCAACGAGATGGAGGTCCGCGTCGCGGCCCTGGTGGCGCCGCCTGCGCTGACGGCCTCCGAATTCCTGGGCCAGCAGGTGTCGCTGGCGCCGGGCACGCATGTGTCCAAGACGGTGGCCAAGGTGGTCAGCGCCTTCGAGGTCGCCATGCTGGACCTGCAGGGCCAGATGGCGGGTGCCCCCATCGTGGACCTGCTGGGCGGCGCCGCGCGCGACAGCGTGCCGTTCTCGGCCTACCTGTTCTACAAGTACGCCGAGCACATCGACAGGCCCTATGGACCAGATTCTTCGCCCGACGCCTGGGGCGAGGCCCTGGCGCCGCAGCAGCTGGTGGAGCAGGCGCGGCGCATGATTGCGCAGTACGGTTTCCAGAGCATCAAGCTCAAGGCCGGCGCGCTGCCGCCCGAGCAGGAGGCGGCCGGCATCCTGGCGCTGGCCGATGCCTTTCCGGGCACGCCGCTGCGTATCGATCCCAATGGCAACTGGACGGTGGAGACCAGCCTGAAGATCGTGCAGCAGCTGCAGGGCGTGCTCGAGTACTACGAGGACCCGGCGCCCGGCCTGGACGGCATGGCCGCCGTGGCACGCGAGTGCGATGTGCCGCTGGCCACCAACATGGTGGTGACGGACTTTGCCGAGTTCCGCCGCAACGCCGACATGGGCTGCCCCGTGAAGATCGTGCTCAGCGACCACCACTACTGGGGCGGGCTGCGCGCCACGCAGCGCCTGTCCACGCTGTGCCGCACCTTCGACCTGGGCCTGTCCATGCACAGCAACTCGCACCTGGGCGTGAGCCTGGTGGCCATGACGCACCTGTGCGCCAGCGTGCCCCTGCTGACCTATGCCTGCGACACGCACTACCCCTGGCAGGACGAGGAAGTCGTCGAGGGCGGCCGGCTGCAGTTCGAGCAGGGCAGCCTGCGCGTGCCCACGGCGCCCGGCCTGGGTGTGCGGCTGGACCGCGAGGCCCTGGCACGCCTGCATGACAACTACCTGCACTGCGGCATTCGCAACCGCGACGACCTGGGGCAGATGCGCAAGTACGACCCCGCGTTCACCGGCCACCAGCCGCGCTTCTGAACCCGCTTTCACACCATTCCAACGACAAGCCCTTCCCGGAGACAAGCACCATGCAACGCCGCACACTCATCCAACATTCCCTCGCCAGCGCCCTGCTGCTGGGCACGGCCCTGACCGCCATGCCCGCCGCCGCGCAGGGCAACTGGCCCACGGGCAAGCCCATCACCTACCTGGTGCCGTTCCCGCCTGGCGGCAATACCGATACGCTGGCGCGCGTGATCGCCCAGCCGCTGAGTAAGGCCCTGGGCACGCCCGTGGTGATCGAGAACAAGGGCGGCGCGGGCGGCAGCGTGGGCTCGGCCATTGCGGCGCGCGCACCGGCCGATGGCTACACCATCCTGGGCGGCACCATCAGCTCGCACGCCATCAATGTGAGCCTGTACGCCAAGCTGGACTACGACCCGGTCAAGTCCTTCACGCCGGTCGCCATGCTGGGCTCGGGCCCGCTGGTGCTGGTGGTGCCGGCCTCCAGCCCCTACAAGACGCTGGCCGACGTGCTGGCCGCCAGCAAGGCCAAGGCGGCGGCGGGCGGCCTGACCTCGGCTTCGCCGGGCAGCGGCACCTCCAACCACATGGCGCTGGAGCTGCTGGGCTACCAGACGGGCGTGAAGTTCACCCACGTGCCCTACAAGGGCAGCGGCCCGGCCGTGCAGGACGTGATCGGCGGCCAGGTGGACATGATGTTCGACACCGCCCTGGTCGTCGGCCCCCATGTGCAGGCCGGCAAGCTGCGCCCCATTGCCGTGACCAGCTCGCGGCGCCTGGAGTCGCTGCCCGATGTGCCCACCATCGCCGAGGCGGGCGAGAAGGGCTTCGACATGGGCTCCTGGCAGGCCGTGTTCGCGCCCGCAGGCACGCCGGGGCCCATCGTGGAGCGGCTGCATGCGGAGATCATGAAGATCGTCGCCACGCCCGAGGTGCAGGCGCGCCTGAAGAACTTCGGCATGCTGCCTTCGCAGATGACGCCGGCCGAGCTGGGCGAGTTCCAGAAGGCCGAAGTGGTCAAGTGGGGGAAGGTGATCAAGGCTGCTGGAATAAAGGTGGAATGACCCCCTGAGGCGCTTCGCGCCTTCCCCCTTCTCGCTTCGCGGAGGGGGACAACGCCTTCGGCTGGGCGCCCCCGCCGCGAGGCGGCTCTTGCTCGGCGTTCCTGAGTGGGGACGTGACGGTTGCGAGGGCTGCACTCCGATTGCGACAGGCCCCTAGAAAATTGAGACATTGCCATGAGTACCCCACTTCCTCTTTCCATCAGCATGCATCCGGCCGATAACGTGGCCATCGTGGCCAATGACGGGGGGTTGCCTGCGGGCACGGTGATGCCCGGGGGGCTGGTGCTGGTCGACAAGGTGCCGCAGGCGCACAAGGTGGCGCTGGTGGACATCGCCGAGGGTGGCGAGGTGCGCCGCTACAACGTGGTGATCGGCTATGCGCTGCAGGCCATTGCCGCGGGCAGCTGGGTGCATGAGCGGCTGCTGCGCATGCCGGGGGCGCTGTCTCTTGAGGGGTTGCCGATCGCCACGGTGCAGCCGCCCGAGCTGCCGCCGCTGACGGGCTACACCTTCGAGGGCTACCGCAACGCCGATGGCACGGTGGGCACGCGCAATATCCTGGCCATCACCACCACGGTGCAGTGCGTGGCCGGGGTGCTGGATTTCGCGGTGGGCCGCATCAAGGCCGAGCTGCTGCCGCGCTATCCGAATGTGGACGATGTGGTGGGCCTGGAGCACAGCTATGGCTGCGGCGTGGCCATCGATGCCGTGGGCGCCGAGATTCCGCAGCGCACGCTGCGCAACATCAGCCACAACCCGAATTTCGGCGGCGAGGTGATGGTGGTGAGCCTGGGCTGCGAGAAGCTGCAGCCCGAGCGGCTGCTGCCGCCGGGCTCGTTTCCCATCGTCGATGAGCGAGAACCCGCGCTGGACGTGGTCTGCCTGCAGGACGAGGCGCATGTGGGCTTCATGTCCATGGTGGACTCCATCATGGGCCGCGCCAGGGTGCATCTGGAGCGGCTGAACGCGCGCCGGCGCGAGACCGTGCCGGCCAGCGCCCTGGTGGTGGGCGTGCAGTGCGGCGGCAGCGATGCGTTCAGCGGCGTCACGGCCAATCCGGCCGTGGGCTTTTGCACCGATTTGCTGGTGCGCGCAGGCGCCACCGTGATGTTCAGCGAGGTGACCGAGGTGCGCGACGGCATCGACCAGCTGACCTCGCGTGCCTCCAGCCCCGAGGTGGCCCAGGCCATGATCGAGGAGATGGCCTGGTACGACGCCTACCTGGACAAGGGCCGCGTGGACCGCAGCGCTAACACCACGCCGGGCAACAAGAAGGGCGGCCTGTCCAACATCGTCGAGAAGGCCATGGGCTCCATCATCAAGAGCGGCACGGCGCCCATCACCGGCGTGCTGTCGCCGGGCCAGCGTCTGGCCGACCGGGGCATCCAAAGCGGCCTGGTCTATGCAGCCACGCCGGCCAGCGATTTCATCTGCGGCACGCTGCAGCTGGCTGCCGGCATGAACCTGCATGTGTTCACCACGGGCCGGGGCACGCCCTACGGCCTGGCCCAGGTGCCCGTGATCAAGGTGGCCACGCGCAGCGACCTGGCGCGGCGCTGGCATGACCTGATGGACGTGAACGCGGGTCGCATCGCCGAAGGCCAGGCCAGCATCGAGGACGTGGGCTGGGAGATGTTCCGCCTGATGCTGGACGTGGCCAGCGGCCGCAGGAAGACCTGGGCGGAGCAGTGGAAGCTGCACAACGCCCTGGTGCTGTTCAATCCAGCGCCCGTGACCTGAGCCACGCACACAGGCCCCTGTCGGCACAGGCTGACAGGGCGCTGGTGCGCCGCTGCGCACAATGGGGCCATGCCCTCAGATACCCCGGAAACTCCCCCCGCCTCGTCCTGGTCCGCACGCCTGCAGCGCCTGATGGAGCTGAACCCGCTGCGCGCCATGTGGAATGCCGTGCAGCTGTGGCTGGACGCCGATGGCCTGCGCATGAGCGCGGCCATGTCCTTCTACGGCATCCTGAGCCTGGCGCCGCTGCTGCTGCTGCTGGTCGGCCTGCTGGGCTGGTGGGTGGACCGCAGCTATGTGGAGCACCAGTTGATCGACCAGGTGCAGGACGTGATCGGCGAGCGCGGTGCCCAGGTGGTGCGCGGTGCGCTGGAAAGCGCCCAGCGGCCCGACGAGGGGCGGCTGGCCTCGCTGTTCGGCTTCATCCTGCTGATGTCGGGCGCCACGGGTGTGTTCGTGGAGCTGCAGTCCGCGCTGGAAAAGCTCTGGACCTCGAACGGCGAGCCACCGCCGCCCAAGGCCGTGTGGTGGCGCATGGCCGCGCTGCGGCTGCGCGGCCTGACCTATGTGCTGGCGCTGGGCTTCTTGCTGCTGGTGTCCATGGCCCTGTCCACGGTCATCCAGCTGATCACCAACTGGGCCGGCACCAAGCTGCAGATTCAGCCGCTGGGGCCGCTGATCAGCCTGATCAACGAATGCGTGTCCTTCGGCATTGCCGTGCTGCTCTTCGTGGGGCTGATGCGCATCGGCAGCGGCCCCAAGCCCCGGCTGCGCTATCTCATCTTTGGCGCCATCGTCGGCGCCCTGCTGTTCACGCTGGGCAAGCAGGCCCTGGCCTGGTATCTGTCCACGGCGGCCGTGGTCTCGGCCTATGGCGCGGCGGGTTCGCTGGTGGTGCTGTTGATGTGGATCTATTTCTCGTCGGCCATCCTGCTGCTGTCGGCCGCTACGGCCAAGGCTTTCAGCGACGCCGAGGTGCGCTTCACCCACCCCATCCGCTGGGCGCCGCCCGCCGGTCCAGCGCAGGCCAGGGACACTTCGGACGGCAAGGGCTGAGCGGCTGCATTTCGACGAAGATGAACGCCTGCGCCGCGGCCCGCAAAGCCGCGGCGCAGGGCGTTTGGGAGTGGAACAATGCAGCGAAAGTCCCCGGGCACCGAGGCCCGGGGCCAAGGACAACATGGACCGATTGCAGACCATGCGGGTGTTTCAGACCGTGGCCGACGAGGCCGGGTTTTCGGCGGCGGCGCGTCGCCTGGACATGTCCGTGCCCACGGTCACGCGCCTGGTGGCCGACCTGGAGCAGCACCTGGGCACGAGGCTGCTGCAGCGCACCACGCGCAGCGTGTCGCTGACCGAGGCCGGCGAGGCCTACCTGGAGCGCGTGCGCGGCATCCTGGCCGATGTGGAGGATGCCTTCAGCCTGGCGCAGGCGCACACGCTGGAGCTGTCGGGCGCCGTGCGCGTGCTCACGCCGCCCGTGTTTGCCGAGCATGTGCTGGCGCCGCTGGTGGCGGACTTCCACCGCCTGCACCCGCGCATCTGCATCGAGGTCTTCGTGGAGTCGGCCAGCGAGGCCGCCGTGGGCGAGTACGACATCACCTTCCTCAACGCCGAGGAGGGCTATGACGGCAACGTGGTGGCGCGGCCCATCGTCACCACCTGCGGCCTGGCCTGCGCCTCGCCCGAGTACCTGGACGCCCATGGCGTGCCCGCCGTGCCCGGGGATCTGGCGGGCCACCAGTGCCTGCTGCGCCGCCGCGCCCAGGGCCGCTCCGACGTGCTGCGCCTGCGCCGGCTCGATGGCAACGCGGGCGAGGCCGAGGTGGCCGTGCAGCCCGTGCTGGTGGCCAACCACACCGGCACGCTGCTGCGTGCCACGCTGGACGGCGCGGGCATCAGCACCCAGCCGCTGGACCTGATTGCGCGCCACCTGCGTTCGGGCCGCCTGCGCCATGTGTTGCCCGAATGGACCACGGGCCATTTCACCCTCTACGCCACCTTGCCCACGCGCAAGTTCATGCCGGCGCGCGTGCGCAGCTTCCTGGACTTCGTGGCCGAGCACACGCAGCGCTCCATGCAGGGCCTGCCCGCCAACTTGCCGGCCCTGTCCATCTGAGCGCGGCTGTCATCTAGGTTACTGGCGGGGCCCTGAGGGTCTCGGGGTTTCCCAGGTGAATTCCGCTGTGCGGAATCTTCGGGTTGATCGTGGCGCCGCCCCCCTCCTAAGCTGGCCTTGCCTGTCTGCCGCATGCGTTGTCGCGCCGCGCCGGCCGGCCATGCAAAGGAGACAAGACAATGCAAGCACAGACCCTGGCCGGGCGCCGAGCCGCGCCTTTCCGCAGGAGGCGTTGAATGGACGTTTTTCTGCAGCAAGTGCTCAACGGCCTGACCCTGGGCGGCATCTACGGCCTGGTGGCCCTGGGCCTGACCCTGGTCTACGGCATCCTGCACGTGCCCAATTTCGCGCACGGCGGCTTCTACATGATCGGCGCCTTCGTGGCCTTCCAGGCCATGGTGGCCTGGAGCTGGGGCTACTGGGCGGCCATGCTGACCGCAGCCGTCGCGGTGGCGGTGCTGGGCATCGTCAGCGAGCGGCTGATCTTCCATCCGCTGCGCAAGGCTTCGCCCCTGCATCCCAAGATCGCCTCCATCGGGCTGCTGCTGTTCCTGGAGGCGGGCGCCCAGGCGCTGTGGGGCGCGGACTTCCAGCGCATGCCCACGCCCTACACCTCCATCGTGGAGATGGGCGGCATCACGGCGCCCGCGCAGCGTCTGCTGATCATCGGCGCGGCCTTTGCGCTGATGGTGGCCCTGCACCTGTTCCTGACGCGCACCATCACGGGCGCGACCATCATCGCCATGGCGCAGAACCGAGAAGGCGCATCCATGGTGGGCATCGATGCCAACCGCGTATCCATGCTGACCTTTGCCATCTCGGGCGTGCTCGCGGCCGTGGCGGCCACGCTGTATGCGCCCATCAACCTGGTCTATCCGGCCATGGGCCACCTGGTCATCACCAAGGCCTTCGTGATCATCATCCTGGGCGGCATGGGCAGCATCCCGGGCGCCGTGCTGGGCGGACTGATCATCGGCTTTGCCGAGAGCTTCGGCGCCTACTACATCTCCACCGACTACAAGGACATCATCGCCTTCGTGCTGCTGGTGGTGATCCTGTCGCTGCGCCCGCAGGGCCTGTTCGCCAAGAGGAGTCATTGAATGAACGGATTCATCGACTCCCGCGTTGCCTGGGGCCTGCTGCTGGCCGCCGGCATCGCCTTTCCCTGGCTGGCGGGCAACGACTACCACCTCACGGTGATGAGCACGGCCTACATCTTCGCCATCGCCACGCTGGGCCTGAACCTGATCACGGGCTACACGGGCCAGCTCAATCTGGCGCATGCGGGCTTCATGGCCGCGGGCGCCTATACCGTGGGCATCCTCACGGTGGACCATGGCTGGCCGTTCTGGGGCGGGCTGGTGATGTCGGGCGTGGTGTGCGCGGTGCTGGGCTACCTGATCGGCATCGTCTCGCTGCGCCTAAAGGGGCACTACTTCTCGATCTTCACGCTGTGCGTGGGCTACATCATGTTCCTCGTGATCGAGAAGTGGGAGGGCCTGACCCACGGCACGGTGGGCATCATGGGCATCCCCGCGCCCGAGGCCCTGGGCGCGCTGAGCTTCGAGTCGCCGCTGGCGCTGTACTACCTGGTGCTGGCCTTCCTCGTGGCCTCGGTCTGGGTGATGCGGCGCATCGTCCGGTCGCTGCTGGGCCGCACCTTCATGGCCATCCGCAACAGCGACGAGCTGGCCGAGGCGCTGGGCATCAACCTCATGCGCAACAAGGTGCTGGCCTTCATGCTGAGCGTGGTCTACGCGGGCGTGGCCGGCGGCCTGTACGCAGGCTTCGTGCGCTTCATCGGTCCCGACATGGCCGGCGTGCACCACACCTTCGACATGATGATCTTCGCCATGGTCGGCGGCATGGGCACGGTGCTGGGGCCGCTGCTGGGCGCCATCGGCATGCCCTGGATCACGCAGTACCTGCAGTTCCTGCAGGAGTACCGCTTCATCGTCTTCGGCCCGATTCTCGTGATGCTGGTGATCTTCATGCCCTACGGCGTGGTGGGCAGCTTCACCGCATGGCGCGCGCGCCGCAATGCCAAGGAGGGCAAGCCGCATGCTCAAGATTGACCACCTGACCAAGACCTTCGGCGGGCTGGCCGCCGTCAACGATGTCAGCACCGTGATCGAGGAAGGCCGCATCAACGCCATCATCGGCCCCAACGGCGCGGGCAAGACCACGTTCTTCAACCTGATCAGCTGCGTGCACAAGCCCACCTCGGGCACCATCACCTTCAACGGCCAGGACGTGACCTCGCTGCGCACGGACCAGGTGGCGAAACTGGGCGTGGCGCGCACCTTCCAGACCACGGCGCTGTTCGACCGCGCCACGGTGCTGGACAACCTCATCGTGGGCCACCGGCTGCGCACGCGCTCAGGCCTGTGGGACGTGCTGCGCGGCTCCAGCCGCCTGCGCGAGGAAGAGCGCGTGTGCCGCGAGAAGGCGCGCGACGCGCTGGACTTCGTGGGCCTGTCGCATGTGGCCGGCCGCATCGCGGGCGACATCACGCAGGAGGAGCGCAAGCGCGTGGCCTTCGCGCTGGCCCTGGCCACCGACCCGAAGCTGATGCTGCTCGACGAGCCTGCCGGCGGCGTCAACCCAGAGGAGACCGAAGGCCTGGCCGAGCTGATCCGCAAGCTGGTGCGCCATGGCATCACGGTGGCGCTGATCGAGCACAAGATGGGCATGATCATGAGCCTGGCCGACAAGATCCTGGTGCTCAGCTACGGCGAGAAGATCGCCGAGGGCACGCCCGAGGAAATCCGCCGCAACCCCGCCGTCATCGATGCCTACCTGGGGAGCGAGCATGCTGAAGTTTGAGAACGTGTCGCTGCGCTACGGCAGCTTCCTGGCGCTGGACGGGGTCAGCCTGCATGCCGACCGCGGCGAGCTGGTGGTGCTGCTGGGCGCCAACGGCGCGGGCAAGAGTTCGTTGTTCCTCACGGCCAGCGGCATCCACAAGGCCGCGGGCGGCTCCATCGTCTGGAATGGCAAGGAGCTGGCCGGCAGCAAGCCATCGGCCATCGTGCAGTCCGGCGTGGTGCAGTGCCCCGAAGGGCGCAAGCTGTTTCCCCAGATGTCGGTGCTGCGCAACCTGCAGCTGGGCGCCTATGTGCACCGCCGCGACCCCGGTCCCAGCCAGAAGACGCTGCAGGAGGTAATGGAGCTGTTTCCCATCCTGCGCGAGAAGCAGCACGACCCGGCCGGCTCGCTATCGGGCGGCCAGCAGCAGATGGTGGCCATCGGCCGCGCCATGATGGGCCGGCCCCAGGCCCTGCTGCTGGACGAGCCCTCGCTGGGCCTGGCGCCCCTGGTCATCAAGCAGATGTTCGAGGCCATACAGCGCATCAACGCGGCCGGCACCACCGTGCTGCTGGCCGAGCAGAACGCCTATGCGGCGCTGAAGATCGCGCACCGCGCCTATGTGATGGAAAGCGGCCGCATCGTGCGCCAGGGCAAGCCGGCCGAGCTGCTGGCTGACGACTCCATCCGAAAAGCCTACATCGGTGCATGACATGACACTGCACCCCCTGAGCCGCTGCGCGGCTTCCCCCTCTCTCTCGCTTCGCGAGGGAGGGGGACGACGCCCTCGCTGCGGGGCGGCCCTTGCTCGGCGTCCCTGGTCTGGGCTGCGCCGGATTTATGCGTTGCGTCAGCAGCGATTCGTTCTTCACTATCCAAGGAGACAGACATGACAGCATTCGCACCATTGACCCGCCGCAGGGTGGGCACGCTGGCCCTGGCCTGCGCCGCCGTGGCCGCCGCCGGCCCCGCGCTGGCGCAGGAGGTGGTCAAGATCGGCTACTCCGGCCCGCTGTCGGGCGGCGCTGCCCAGTACGGCAAGAACGTGCTCGACGGCATGCAGATGGCCGTCTCCGAGATCAATGCCGCAGCGCCCGAGATCGGTGGCAAGAAGGTCAAGATTGAGATCGTGCCGCTGGACGACAAGTACAACCCGTCCGAGACCGCGATCAATGCCCAGCGCCTGGTGCAGCAGCACAAGACGGCGGCCATCCTGGTGCCGCATTCGGGCGGCATCTTCGCGCTGCAGACCACCAACGAGCGCAGCAACTTCATCGTGCTGGCCTACAGCTCGGTGCCGCAGATCACCAACCGGGGCAACAAGCTGACCCTGCGCATCCCGCCCGAGTTCACCTCGTACATCGACCCGTTCTCCAAGTATGTGATGGGCCGCTTCGGCAAGAAGGTGGCCCTGGTGGGCGCCGACCACGACTACGCCAAGGCCTGGGTCGCCGCCTTCAAGCCCGGCTGGGAAAAGCTGGGCGGCACCGTGGTGGCCGAGAACGCCATGAGCTACAACCGCGCCACCGACTTCTACAGCGGCGTGAGCAAGGCCCTGGCCGAGAAGCCCGACGTGCTCTTCGTGGGCGGTGCCTCCGAGCCCACGGCCCTGGTCGTCAAGCAGGCGCGCGAGCTGGGCTTCAAGGGCGGCTTCGTGGTCATGGACCAGGCCAAGCTCGACGAAATGGCCCGCGTGGTCGGCGGCTATGCGCCGCTGGAAGGCGCCATCGGCGTCATGCCCGTCTCCGAGGACACCAAGCCCGAGAACAAGGCCTTCGTCGAACGCTTCGGCAAGGTCTACCCGGGCCGCATCCCCGGCTCGGAGGCGCAGTGGAACTACACGGCCGTGCACGCCACCGTCAAGGCCATGCAACTGGCCGGCTCGGCCTCGGACACCAAGGCCATCCACGCCAAGCTGGACGAAGCCTACAAATCCCTGCGCCCCGACGTGAACCCCGGCGGCGTCAAGGGCGTCGATGAGCGCGGCGGCACGTTGACCACGGAGCGCGGCGCCGCTGTGCGAGACGGCAAGATTGAGGCGGTGATGACGGTGGGGAGCAGGTAAAGCTATTGAGCGCGGCCGTGCCTTCGTGTCCGGCCGCGCCTCAGAGGCTGCGCTTGAGGCGCCCGGATTCGATATCCGCGCGCAGCAATTCGTTGACGCGTGTTTGCCAGCCCTGGCCGGTGGCCTTGAGCGCTTGCAGTACGTCGGGGTCGAAGCGGATGTTGGTGGCGATCTTGGCATCTGCCTTGACCGAGCCTTGCGGGCGGCCCCGTTTGCGCGAGGCAATCTGCTCGGGCGTGTGCACGGCGGCAAACTGGCCTGTCTTGGCCTCTTGCAGCGCCTGACGCAGGCCGGGAACCGCCTCGCCCGCGTCGGCCTCGATGGCCTGGGCCAGCTTTTCCGTGTCCATGGCCTGCAGGGCCTTCAGGGACTTCACCATGGTCAACTCCTTCGGATGTCCTTGGGTAGGATGTTTGTTTGCTCGGCCTTGGCATACATGGTTGCCAACAGCACGATTTCTTCGGCGCTGAAGTTGAAATAAATCACTCTGACGCCTGCTCGTTTGCCCCGGCCTTTCACTGTCCATCGGATCTTGCGGGCGCCGTCTGTGCCGGGTATCACGTCACCTGAGCCAGGGTTGGCAGAGATCCAGGAAATGAAGTCCAGGCGCTCTGTCTCCGTCCACAGGCTGGCGGCCTGCTTCTGGAATGTCGGGGTTTCGATGACGGTGAACATGAATTTATCGTATCCACAGAAAATCATCCGACAAGGGCTTTTATTGAAACAAAAAGGAGCGCCGCGGCGCTCCTCTGTGATTAGTGCGATGCGCCTTACAACAAGCTCGCTCCACCATCCAGCACCAACGCCTGCCCCGTCATGTGCCGAGACGCATCGGACGCCAGGTAGACCACGGCGCCCTTGAGGTCCTCCTCGCCGCCGATGCGGCGCAGCGGGGCGCGGGCGATGAGCTGGTCGCCGAGCTTGTCGATGAGGCCGTTGGCCAGCTTGCTGGGAAAAAAGCCCGGGCAGATGGAGTTGACGCGGATGCCGTAGTGGCCCCATTCCGAGGCCAGGGTGCGCGCCAGGTGCACGGCAGCCGCCTTGGAGGTGTTGTAGGCCACGGTGTTCATGCCGGGCGGCGTGCCCTTGAAGGCCGCGACCGAGGCGGTGATGATCACGTTGCCCTGGCCCTTGGGGATCATCACGCGCCTGGCCACTTCGCGGGTGAGGAAGAAGGGCGCGGAGACGTTGAGGTTCATGACCTTGTTCCAGGCCTCGTCCGGGTATTCCTCGGCCTTGGCGCCCCAGGTGGCGCCGGCGTTGTTGACGAGGATGTCGATGTCGCCGCAGCGCGTCAGCACGTCGTCGACCAGGGCGGGGATGGTGTCGAACTTCTGCAGGTCGTTGGTGAAGGTCTCGACCTGGTAGCCCAGGCCTTGCAGGTGGGCCTTGGCCTCGGCCAGTTCATCGGACTTGCGCGCCGTGATGGCGAGGCGGGCGCCCATCTCGCCCAGCGCCTCGGCCATCTGCAGGCCCAGGCCGCGCGAGCCTCCGGTGATGAGGGCGGTCTTGCCGGTGAGGTTGAACAGTGCTTTCACGCTCATGCTGGGTGTCTCCTGCCTTGGTTTCCTGATGGTTGAGCAACGCCCTCCATGCTAGGGCGCCAGTGCGGCGCGCGCTGTCGTCTTGGCTACTGTGCGGGCGCCTGCGGGACAGCCGGCCAGGCCCGGTCTGCGGTCAGGCGCGGTCTATGTCCTGCTGCAGCCGCCGCACCATGCGCTGCAGCGCAGGCACGCCGTCCTGGCGCAGCGCATCGGCCGTGACAAAGCGCGAGGGCCCGCCCAGGCTGACGGCCATCAGCGGCAGGCCACGCCCCGGCGAGAAGGCCAGGGCGATGGCGTTGACCTCGGGCTGCCAGTCGCCGAACGAGCACGACAGCCAGGGTTGCGGATGGGTGCTGGCACCGGGCCACAGCGGCAGCTGGGCCTGGGCGGCGGCCCATTGCTCGGGGGCATGCGATTGCAGGTAGTCCAGCGCGCGCTGGCGCTCGGATGCGGGGCTGGCGGCCAGCCAGGCGCGGCCCACGGCCGTGGTGGCCAGGGGGATGCGCGAGCCCATGTCCAGGTCGCGGTGCGTGAAGCGCGCGCTGGGGCAGTGCTCGATGTAGACCATGTTGTGCCGGTCGCGTGCGGCCAGGGCCACCTCGGCATCGGTGGTGGCGGCCAGCTTTTGCATCAGCGGGCGCGCGATCTGGCGCACGTCCAGGCGCGAGAGCATGGCGCTGCCCAGGGCCAGCGTGGCTGTGCCCAGGCGGTATTTGCCCTCTTCGGGCACATGGATGAGGTAGCCCAGCGTGGTCAGCGTGTGCGTGAGGCGCGAAACCGTGGACTTGGGCAGTCCGCAGCGCCTGGCGATGTCCTGGTTGCCCAGCAGCTTTTCGCCGGAGCGAAAGCAGGACAGGACATCAAGGCCGCGCGCCAGGGCGACGATGAAGTTGCGGTCATCGTCGCCGGGCTGGGGCGGCGGGGTGCGGGAGGGCGGCATGCGCCGATTATCGGCAGCCGCCCCGCCGCGGGGTGTCGTGGGCTTTACTTCTCGACGAAGGCGCGCTCGACCACGAAGTCGCCGGGCGTGGTGGTGTTGCCTTCCTTGAAGCCGCGGTGCTCCAGCAGCTCCTTGAGTTCGTTCAGCATGGCGGGGCTGCCGCACAGCATGACGCGGTCGGTCTCGGGATTGAGCTCGGGCAGGCCGATGTTCTGCGGGAAGGTGCCGGCCGTGATCTGGTTGGAGATGCGGCCCTGGTTGCGGAAGGGCTCGCGCGTCACCGTGGGGTAGTAGACCAGCTTGTCCTTGACGATTTCGCCGAGGAATTCATGCTCGGGCAGTTCCTTCTCGAACAGCTCCTGGTAGGCCAGCTCGCTGGCGTGGCGCACGCCGTGCACGACGACGACCTTCTCGTAGCGCTCGTAGGTCTCGGGGTCGCGGGCCACGGCCAGCCAGGGGGCCAGGCCCGTGCCGGTGCCGATCAGGTACAGGTTCTTGCCGGGCAGCAGGTAGTCGATCAGCAGCGTGCCCGTGGGCTTCTTGCCGACGAGGATGGTGTCGCCGACCTGGATGTTCTGCAGGCGCGAGGTCAGCGGACCGTCGGGCACCTTGATCGACAGGAACTCGAGGTGCTCCTCGTAGTTGGGGCTGGCGATGGAGTAGGCACGCAGCAGGTTCTTGCCGTCGACCTTCAGCCCGATCATCGTGAAATGGCCGTTGGAAAAGCGCAGCGCGGTGTCACGGGTGGTGGTGAAGGAGAAAAGGCGGTCGGTCCAGTGGTGGACGGACAGCACGCGTTCTTCAAGAAAAGCACTCATGTTGGCAATACGGTGAATTCGGGGCAGGCAGTGCCCGCCGGGACGTTGCAATGAGAGGTCAGTGCCATTCAGGCACGCGGTGGCGGGAAGCACAGGGGGCAGGCGCGGGGTGCGCGTTGCCGCTGCTTCGTGGCGGCCGGTGACCGGGGCAAGGTCGCTATTGTCCGGTAAATGGCGTCAAAAGGGGCAGGCGCGAACCTTTGTCTTGATACGGATTAGTGATAAGCAAAATGACGCTGGCTGAATCGCTGCAGCGCTCGCTAGGGCTTTTCGGCCGGGCCAGCGCCAAGCGTCCAGGGCAGGACCGCTTCGGCCAGCCAATCCATGAGCACGCGCACGCGGCGCGGCAATTGGCGGCGCTGGGCGTAGATCAGGTGCAGCGGCATGGGCGGCGGCGGGTGGCGGGGCAGCACCTCGACCAGTTCCCCTGCGTCCAGCAGCGGCTGCACGGCCAGGCGCGGAACCTGGATCAGCCCCAGGCCGGCCTGGCAGGCCGCGAGATAGGCCTCGGCGTTGTTCACGGTGAGCGCGCCCGCCATCGGCAGGTACCGGGGCTGGCCATCCTCCTCGTACTCGAAGCCCAGCGGCCGCGCGCCCAGCGTGCGCTGGTAGTGCACCAGCCGGTGACCGCCCAGATCCTGCAGCGTGGCGGGCAGCCCGTGGGCCTGGACATAGCCGGGGCTGGCGCAGGTGGCCAGCGCCACCAGGCCCAGCGGGCGTGCCACCAGGCCGGGCTCGTCCACGGGGCCCAGGCGCAGCACGCAATCAAAGCCTTCGCGCACCAGGTCCACGCGGCGCTCGGTGCAGCTCAGCTCCAGCTCCAGCGCCGGATGGCTTTGCAGCAGTTGCGGCAGCAAGGGCATGACGACGTGGCGCGCCAGGCCGGTGGTCATGTCCAGCCGGACCTTGCCCTGCAGCGGCGCGTCGCCGGCCTGCTGAAACTGGCCCTGGAACTCGTCCACGTCGGCCAGCAGGTCCTGGCAGCGTTCGTAGCAGGCCTGGCCGTCCTGGGTGAGCTGCACGCGCCGCGTGGTCCGGTGCAGCAGCCGCGTGCCCAGCCGCGCCTCCAGTTGCTGCACGGCTTGGGAGACGCTGGCTTTGGGCAAACCCATGCTGTCGGCCGCACGTGTGAAGCTGGCCATCTCGGCCACGCGGCTGAAGATCTGCATCTGCTCCAGAAGCTTGATTGTTTGCATGGGGCGAACAAATAAATCAGAAACAGCCAATTTATCCAAAAATCGACCTTCAATACAGTCGCTGTCATTGCAAACCACCTAACGAGGTCCGCCATGACAGCTTCTCCTTCGACCGCTTCTTCCCCTGCCGCCCGCCGCATCGTCCTCGTCACGGGCGGCAGCCGCGGCCTGGGCCGCAATACGGCCGAGCACCTGGCGCGCCAGGGCCTGGACGTGGTGCTGACCTACCGTGAGCGTGCCGACGAGGCCCAGGCCGCCGTGGCCGCCATCGAGGCGCTGGGCGGGCGGGCCGCCGCCCTGCAGCTGGACGTGGCGCGCAGCGCGGGCTTTGCGGACTTTGCGGCCCGCGTGCGCCAGGCGCTGGCCGATACCTGGCAGGCCGACCGCCTTGATGCGCTGGTGCACAACGCCGGCATCGGCATCAATGCGCCCTTCGCGGCTACCACCGAGGCGCAGTTCGACGAGCTGGTCGCCATCCACTTGAAGGCGCCGTTCTTCCTGAGCCAGCACCTGCTGCCCCTGCTGCGCGATGGCGGCAGCATCATCCACCTGTCCAGCGGGCTCACGCGCTTCACCCAGCCGGGCTATGCGGCCTATGCATCCATGAAGGGCGGGGTGGAGGTGCTGACGCGCTACCTGGCGCGCGAGCTGGGGGCGCGCGGCATTCGCGTCAACACGGTGGCGCCGGGGGCGATTGCCACGGATTTTGGCGGTGGCCGTGTGCGCGACGATGCACAGGTCGGCGCCGCCCTGGCCAGCCAGACTGCGCTGGGCCGCGTGGGCCAGCCCGACGACATCGGCCCCGTGCTGGCCGCCCTGCTGCAGCCCGGCATGGGCTGGGTGCAGGGCCAGCGCATCGAGGCCTCGGGCGGCATGTTTCTCTGAAGGCGCCGGGAGGGCCGTCAGCGCAGGCGCTCGCGCGCCACCATGGACAGCAGCACGATGGCGGCTGCTGCGGCGATGTGACCGAACCAGGCCACCAGCCCAAGCGACCAGGGCTCCACCTGCAGCGCCGCCCATAGCGACAGCGCCAGCAGCACCCAGCCGGCCGCGCGCAGGCGCCGTGTGTGGGCAGATGGCAGTTCCTTGCCGAACAGGTCGCTCTGGTGGCGGTCCATGGCCAGGGCCAGGGCCAGGCAGGCGAAGGCGCCCAGGGCCAGCAGCTGACAGAACAGATGGGCCATGCTCATGCGCTGGTCTCCGCTGCGGCGGCCGCTGCCGTGGCGGCCACAGCCGTGGCGGCTGCTGCAGTGGCGGCTGCCTTAGGCGCGGGCCGGGCGGCGCGCACCGGTTTGGCCTTGGGCTGGTGGCGCTGGGTGCGCAGGGCCAGATGGGCATGCAGTGCGGCCAGGGCCAGCAGCATGAGGTCCATGCCGGCGAACACCCAGTCGCCCGCGCGCAGGCTGGCCAAGAGGCCGCGATCCGTGGTCAGCGCGTTGACCACGGGCAGCAGGGCCAGGGCGGCGGCGCCGGCCCACAGCAACTCGATCCAGGCCCGCTTGGCGGGCCGGCCCATCGCCCAGAACAGGGTGGCGCCCCAGGCGATGAACATGGCGTGCACCTCCCACTCGGCGCGCTGCGCCATCTCCACCGGCAGCAGGCGATTGGCCCAGAGCATGCCGGCCATGCCGATGGACAGGCCGGCGATGGTGGCGATGTTCAGCCGTTCCACGAGCCGGAAGCCGAAATGCGGCCTTTCCGGGTCGGGCAGCTTGCTGCGCCGCTTCACGTTCCACAGCACCAGTCCCGTTCCCACCATGGCCGTGCCCGCAAGGCTGACGATGAAGTACAGCCAGCGTGTGGGCAGGTCGCCGAAGCGGCCCATGTGCAGCGCATAGAGCACGCCGCGCGTCTCGGCGGCGGCGCCCACGCTGTCCTGTGCCTGCAGCAGCTGGCCGCTGACGCCGTCGAACATCATGAACTGCGGGCTGATGGAGACGCGGCCGTTCTCGCCGCGGATGGCGGTCACGCGCGCATTGGCATCGCCGGGCAGGTTGACGTTCAGGCGCTCCACCTGGCCCGCGCCCCAGCGCTGCTCGGCCTGGCGGACCATGTCGGCCAGCGGTGCCAGGGGCGCGGCCTGGCCCGAGGGCTTGCCTGCGGGAACAAAGGCACTGAGCTGCTGGCCGGCCACCACGCGCTGCTCGGGCGTCATGGTCGTGGCCAGATTGGCCCAGGGCATGTACATCAGGGCCAGGGTCACCAGCCCGGTGTACGTGATCATCAGGTGAAAGGGCAGGCCCAGAACGGACAGCGCGTTGTGCGCGTCCAGCCAGGAGCGCTGCCCCTTGCCCCAGCGGAAGGTGAAGAAGTCGGCAAAGATCTTCTTGTGCGTGATCACCCCGCTGACGATGGCCACCAGCATGAACATGGCGCACAGCCCGCCAGATAGCGGCCCCAGAGCACGGGCATGTAGTGGAACTGGAAGTGGAAGCGGTAGAAGAACTCGCCGCCGCGCGTCTCGCGCACCGGGCCTTCGAGGCGCGTGCCGGTGGCCGGGTCGAAGCGGCCGTTCTCGAAGCGGCGCCTAGCGCCCTTTTCGGTCTGCGGCGGGCTCCAGAACACCGTGGCCACCGTGCTGCGCGCATCGGGCAGGTTGATCAGCCATTGCGGGCTTTGCGGCGCCACATGCGCCATGGCGTCGCCGATCCGCTGGGCCACCAGCGCGGGCTCGCTCGCCTGGCTCTGGTGCGGCTGCTCGGGCTGCATCCACTGCGTGATCTCATTCCTGAAATAGCTCACCGTGCCCGTGAGGAACATGGCGTAGAGGAACCAGCCCAGCAGCAGGCCGACCCAGGTGTGCAGGTCGGACATGGTCTGGCGGATGCCGGGCGCCTTGGCAGCTTTCCCGGGCTTGGCGGGCTTGCCGGCCGTGTTCGTGGTGTCCTTGGTGTTCGTGCTCATGCGCCCAGCCCCTTGCCCCAGGTCCACCACGCGGCAGGCGCCAGCGCCAGGGCGGTGACCAGCAGGCCGGCCCAGGCGCGCCGGGCGCTGCGCACGGCAAACACCCAGATCACCGCGCCCGCATAGACGGCAAAGCTCAGCAAGGTGCCCGAGATCGCCGCCTGCGTGCGGTCTGCGGGCAGGGCCAGCACGGCCACGCTGGCCAGCGCCGCCACGGCGTAGCCGCCAAACAGCGCGGCGAGGATGCGGGAGATCAGCGGCCCGTAGTCACGGAACCAGTCATGGGTGCGGGCAAGAGTGGGAGATGGCATGGCACGGGGCCTGGAAAGGCTCGAAAAACGCCGGCCGGAGGGGGCGGCGGTGGCGCGGATGTTATTTGAGAATAAGTCCCATTACAAGCGGTGCAGTCAAGTGCGCCGCCACATCCAGCGCTGCTGCGCGCCAAGCGCCCCGGCGCTTAGCCCGCCGGCTGCCGCATGCGGGCCTGCAGGTTCTCGAAGATCTGGCGTGTCACGGGGCTGATCACATGGCTGCGGATGTACAGGCGGTAGACCAGGTCCGGCAGCGGGGGCATGCCGTCGCCCGCGCCCAGCACGCGCAGGCCCGGGTCGAGCTGCTCCACGCCGCGCGCCGTCACGCCCAGGCCGGCGCGCAGCGCCGCGCGTATGCCGACCAGGCTGGTGCAGGTGTGGCGCGGCGTCCAGGCAATGCCGGCCGCATCCAGCGCATCGCAGCCCAGGCGCCGGAAGATGCTGGGCCCGTCGGCCATGACCAGGGGCACGGGCTTGCCCGGGTCATGGGCATAGCCCGCACCGCACAGCCACACCGTGGGTGTGGAGCGCAGGGCAAAGCCCTCGAAGCCTTCATCTTCCCGGTTGGAGATGGCCAGGTCCAGCTCGCCCTGCTTGAGCGACTCCATCAGGAACGGGCTGCGCCCCACATGGATGTCGATCTGCATGCCCGGAAAGTTCAGCGCAATCTCCTGCAGCACGGGCGGCAGCATGTTGTCGGCCGCGTCGTGGGGTGCGCCAATGCGCACCAGGCCCTGCACCTGGCGGAGCTGCAGGTTGCGCAGCGCCTCGTCGTGGATGGCCAGCATGTGGCGCGCATAGCCCAGCAGGCGCTGGCCATGATCGGTGAGGCGTTTTTGCCGGCCCTGCTTTTCGAACAGCGCGTGGCCGATCTTCTCCTCCAGCCGCTGCATCTGCTGGGTGATGGCCGATTGCGTGCGCCCCATCTGCACGGCGGCGGCGGCAAAGCTGTCGTGGCTGGCAATGGCGGCCAGGGTGCGCAGCAGGTCGAGGTCAAGCGTCTCCATACTTCAATTTTATTGAAGTATTTATTGGGCATGCGTGGATTGTTGCGGGCCGGGCGCCTCACTAAAGTGGACTTCAACGACGACAAGGAGCCCCTTTTGAACACCATCACCAACACCATCACCGAACAGCGCAGCGCCGCCGTGACAGCAGCCATCGACAGCATGAAGCAGGCCATTGGCGAGGACGCGGCCACGCGTGCCAGCCTGGACGCCGTGCTCCAGCAACTGCTGGGCCTGGCCGCGCGCCGCGATTTCTGGCAACAGACCGACTACGCTGCGCCCGAAGAGGGAGAGCACCAGGCGCGCTACCTGATCGCCGAGGACGCCGACCAGAGCTATGCGCTGTACCTCAACGTCATGCGCCCGGGCAAGCGCATCGTGCCGCACAACCACACGACCTGGGCCTGCATTGCCGCCGTGGAAGGCACGGAGCACAACCGCGTCTACGAGCGCACCGACGACGGCTCCGTCCCCGGCAAGGGCACGCTGCGCGAGACGGAGCTTGTGGTGGTCGCACCAGGCCAGGGCATCGCCCTCATGCCCGAGGACATCCACTCCGTGGAGATCCAGGGCGAGCAGGTCATTCGCCACCTGCACATGTACGGCCGCGCGCTGGAGACGCTCAACGAGCGCACCAGCTACGACCTGGCCACCGGTACCTGCCAGACCATGGCCATCGGCGTGCAGACGCGCCGCTGAGCCCCGGCCTCCCGGCCGCTACCTCCCGCTTCCTGCCATTTCCCTGTCCATGCCGCAGCGCGCCCCACGGGGCGCGCGTGGCAGGGCTTTGCCCGAAATTCCTTGCCGATCTTTTTCCCGGACCGCATGCAATGACCGCATCCATTGACGCCCACACACTCAAATCCTGGCTGCACGACGGCCAGGAGATCGCGCTGCTCGACGTGCGCGAGCACGGCCAGTACGGCGAGTCGCACCTGTTCTACGCCACGCCCCTGCCCTACAGCCGGCTGGAGCTGGATGTGCCCCGCCTGGTGCCGCGCCGGCAGGTGCGCGTCGTCACCTACGACGGTGGCGAGGGCGATGCCAGCGCGGGCGTGGCCGAGCGCGCCGCGCGCCGCCTCGAAGCACTGGGCTATACCCAGGTCGCCGTGCTCGAAGGCGGTGCCAAGGCCTGGAGCGCTGCGGGCTACACGCTGTTCGCCGGCGTGAACCTGCCCTCCAAGACCTTTGGCGAACTGGCCGAGCACGCCTATGGCACGCCGCGCATCACGGCACAGCAGCTGGCGGCGCGCCAGGCGGCGGGCCTGCCCCTGGTGGTGCTGGACGGCCGGCCCGTCTCCGAGTTCCACAAGATGAACATCCCCGGCGCCATCTGCTGCCCCAATGGCGAGCTGGCGCTGCGCGTGAGCCGCCTGGTGCCCGATGCGGCAACGCCCATCGTGGTCAATTGCGCGGGCCGCACGCGCTCCATCATCGGCGCGCAGACCTTGATCAACCTGGGCATTCCCAACCCCGTCTACGCGCTGGAGAACGGCACCCAGGGCTGGTACCTGGCCGACCTGCCGCTGGAGCACGGCGGCACGCACCGCTATGGCGACGACTCGGCCAGCAGCGCGCTGCAAACACAGGCCCGTGCCCTGGCCGAACGCTTCGACGTGCCCGAGGTCGATGCCGACATCGTGCGCGCCTGGAGCCAGGATGCTGCGCGCACGCTGTTCCTGTGCGATGTGCGCACGCCCGAGGAATTCAAGGCCGGTTCGCTGCCCGGCGCCCAGCACACGCCCGGCGGCCAGCTCATGCAGGCCGGCGACCAGTACGTGGGCGTGCGCGGTGCGCGCCTGGTGCTGTTCGACAGCGATGGCGTGCGCGCCCCCGTGGTGGCCAGCTGGCTGCGCCAGCTCGGCCATGACGCCTGCGTGCTGCGGGGCGGCCTGCAAAGCGGCCTGGACCTGGCACCGGCCCAGCCGCCCCAGGTCCCCGCACTGGCAGGCATCACGGCGCAGGCCCTGCACGAGCGCATGCACCAGGGCGAGGTGGCCGTGGTCGATCTGCGCGCGGGCATGAAGTACCGCGCAGGCCACATCGCCGGGGCCCGCTGGTCCATCCGCCCGTGCCTTGCCAGCGATCTGGCCGGCGAGACGCGCCAGATCGTGCTGGTGGCCGACGAGCCCGGCATGGCGCAATGGGCCGCACTGGAACTGCAGGGCGCCGCGCCGCTGCTGCTGGAAGGCGGCCTGGCCGCATGGCAGCAGGCCGGCCTGCCCGTCGAGGCCACGCCCGACAGCCCCACCGACGCCGAATGCATCGACTACCTGTTCTTCGTGCACGACCGCCACGACGGCAACAAGGAAGCGGCACGCCGCTACCTGGCCTGGGAGACGGGCCTGGTGCCGCAGCTCGATGCCCAGGAACTGGCCGCCTTCCGCCTGCCGGAGCCGGCAATGTCCTGATCCACGCAAAGAGCATCCGAACAGCCCAAGACCACATAACGACAGGAGACAAGACATGTTCGCAACCCTCAACCTGGCCAGGATGCTGGCCGCCGGCCTCGCGGCCCTGGCCATGCTCTCGCAGGCCACGGCCGAGCCGCTGGCTGCGCGCAACGGCTATCCGGCCCAGCCGATCCGCTTCATCTCGCCCTTCCCGCCGGGCGGCGGCAACGACGCCAGCACGCGCTGGGTCACCACGCGCCTGACCGAGGCCACGGGCCAGCCCTCCGTGGTGGAAAACCGGGGCGGCGCAGGCGGCAACATCGGCGCCAAGGCCGTGGCCGAGGCCAAGCCCGATGGCTACACCGTGCTCACGGGCCAGGTCTCGCTGATGGCGGTGAACCCCGCGCTCTACAGCGCGCCGGGCTTCGATCCGCTCAAGAACTTCGTGCCCATCACGCAGATCAACGCGGCGCCGCTGGCCATCGTGGTCGCCTCGGCCTCGCCCCTCAAGAGCTTTGCCGACCTGGTGGCGCGCAGCAAGGGCGAGCCGGGCCGCGTCACCTATGCCACGCCCGGCAACGGCACGCTGTCGCACCTGGTGGGCGTGGTGCTGTCCAAGGAAAACGGCGTGCCCATGACCCATGTGCCCTACAAGGGCGCGGGGCCGGCCATCAACGATCTGCTGGGCCAGCAGGTCGATGTGCTGATCACCTCCACCTCGTCCGTGGCCGGCATGATCCAGGCGGGCCAGGTGCGCGCGCTGGCCGTCACCAGCCCGCGCCGCATCGGCGTGTTCGGCAAGGTGCCCACGCTGGAGGAACTGGGCCTGCGCAATGCGCGCTTCGAGGACTGGTACGGCTTCTTCGCTCCCGCCGGCACGCCGCCCGAGCGCGTTGCCTTCTTGCACGACGCCATCGTGCGCACCCTGCAACTGCCGGAAGTGACCAAGCTCGTCGTCGATGGCGGCAGCGAAGTCGTGGCCAATACGCCCGAGGCCTTTGCCGCCCAGCTGCGCCAGGACATGGAGCGCTGGTCGCGCGTGGTCAAGCTCTCGGGCGCGAAGATCGACTGATGGCTGCCGAACACGCCCCCGTGCCTGGCGCATCCGCCCCTGGCGCCCCCGCGCTGGACCTGCAGACCCGGCTGCTGCATGCGGGCAAGCGCCCGGCCTATGCGGGCGGCACGGCCGTCAACCCGCCCCTGGTGCGGGCCAGCACCGTGCTGTTCGAGAGCACGGCACAGCAGCGCGAGATGCGCGAGCGCCGCGCCGGCGAGCGCATCTTCAGCTACGGCGCGCGCGGCACGCCCACCGGCTTTGCGCTGGAAGACGCCGTCAGCGAGCTGGAAGGCGCCCACCGCACGCGGCTGCTGCCCACCGGCCTGGCGGCCATCGGCATGGCCCTGCTCAGCTACCTGCGCCCCGGCGATCATGTGCTGCTGACCGACAGCGCCTACCAGCCTGTGCGCCACCTGGCTGGGCAATGGCTGCGGCCCTACGGCATCGAGTACGACTTCTTCGCGGCCGATGGCAGCGACGCCCAGGCGCGCATGCGCCCCAACACGCGCATGGTCTATGCCGAATGCCCGGGATCGCTGGTCTACGAGATGTGCGACCTGCCCGCGCTGGCCGCCATGGCCCATGCGCGCGGCGCCCTGGTCGTGGCCGACAACACCTGGGGGTCGGGCTGCCAGTACCGGCCGCTGGCGCTGGGGGCCGATGTCTCGGTGATGGCAGCCACCAAGTACCTGTCGGGCCACTCCGACGTGATGATGGGCACCGTGGCCACCACCGAGGCCGCCTGGGAGCCGCTGGCCGCGCGCTGCGATGCCTTCGGCATGGCGGTCAGCCCCGACGATGCCTGGCTGGTGCTGCGCGGCATGCGCTCGCTGGCCGCACGGCTGCACATGCACGAGGCGCATGCGCTGGAGGTGGCGCACTGGCTGCAGCAGCACCCGGCCGTGGCCACCGTGTTCTGTCCCGCGCTGCCCACGCATCCCGGCCATGCGCTGTGGCTGCGCGACTGCCAGGGCACGAACGGCCTGGTGTCGCTGGAGCTGCAGCCCGGCACCGCCGAGGCCGCCGTGGACCGCTTCATCGACGGCCTGCGGCTCTTCGGCATCGGCGCCTCCTGGGGCGGCTACGAAAGCCTGGCGACGGCCGCGCACATGGTGCAGGCGCGCAGCGTCACCGACTGGAGTGCGCGCGGGCCCGTGGTGCGCCTGCACATCGGCCTGGAGTCGCCGCGCGACCTCATCGCCGATCTGGAGCAGGGGCTGGCGGCACTTTAGTGGATAACACGCTCTAGCGGCCTGCCTGAGCGCTCGCCAGCTCGACGGCCAGCGTCTGCACCAGCGCGGCGGCCGGCATCTCGCGCGCCAGCGGCGCACCCTGGCCGGCCCAGTGGGCTGCGTAGTCGGAGCTGCCCTGGCCCGAGGCCGCCTGGTGCAGCGCCTTGCCCGCGTCGTAGACGCGCGGGTAGTCGGGCAGGGGCTGGCCATGGCTGGCGCCCAGCGCATGCAGCCGGTTGACCATGCCGCGCGCCGGCCGGCCCGAGATGGCGGCGGTGATGCCTGTGTGGTGGGCGCGTTCGCTGCGCAGCTCGGCACGGTAGGCCGGGCTGGCGGACGATTCAGGGCAGAGGATGAAGGCCGTGCCCAGCTGCGCCGCACAGGCGCCCAGGCCCAGCGCGGCCGCAATGCCTTCGCCATCCATGATGCCGCCGGCCGCGATTACGGGCAGGGTCGTGTTGCGCGCCAGCACGCGCACCAGGGCGAAGGTGCCCATCATGCGGTCCTGCGCGGGATCGAACGTGCCGCGGTGCCCCCCGGCCTCCACGCCCTGGGCCACGATGGCATCGACACCGGCCTGCTCCACCTGGCGCGCCTCGTCCAGCGACGTGGCGCTGGCCAGGGTCACGACGCCGGCCGCGCGCAGCGCATCGATGAAGCCCTGCTCAGGCAGCCCGAAATGAAAGCTCACCACGGCAGGCCGCTCCTGCAGCAGCATGGCCTGCAGCGCCGCGTTGCCGACGGCGGTGGCGTAGATCTCGTTCAGGCCGGCCGGCGGCTTGGCGCCAAAGCGCGCGAACTCGGGCGCCAGATGGGCCAGCCAGGCGGCCTCGCGCTGCGCATCGGCCTGGGCCGGCCGGTGGCAGAACAGGTTGACGTTGAAGGCGCCCGATGTCAGCGCGCGCGTCTGCACGATCTGCTGGCGCGCCTGCTCCGTGCCGCTGGCGCCAATGCCCAGCGAGCCCAGGCCGCCGGCCTCGGTGACGGCAGCCGCCAGCGCGGGCGTGGACGTGCCGGCCATGGGGGCCTGGATGATGGGATGGCGCATGCCCAGTCGGGCCATCCACGCGGTCTTTGCGGTGCTCATACGACTCCTTGTTTCCTGTCTCGAATCCGCGCACTCATGCGGCAGCCTGCCGGCGCGCGCTGGCGCGGCTGGCGGCGATCATGAGCGTGCCCAGCAGCAGCGACACGCTGCCGATGACGAACAGGCGCTGGTACGAGCCCAGGCCCGCATAGCTCCAGGCCATGAAATACCCCGACACGGCCTGCATCAGCGCAAAGGCCGCCGTGGCATAGCCCCACATGCGCTTGTGCTGCACGGGGCCGATCAGCTGCATCAGGTAGCCCGAGGTGATGGCCGCCATGCCCGGGGACAAGGCGCCCACCAGAAAGGACGAGGTCGCATGCCCCGCAAATCCCACCCAGAACAGCGGCATGGCAATGGCCAGGGTCTTGACCGCATAGGCGCCCGTGGTCGTGCCCCACCAGCCAAAGCGCGTGGCGCACAGCGAGGCCACCAGCGGCCCGGCAATGGCGCCCAGGCCGAACACGGCCCACTGCGTGGAGGCGTAGGCATCGCCCAACTGCAGCTCGCGCGCCAGGTAGTCCACCCAGAACACCGTGTGCGGCACAAAGCCGAAGGCGTCCGTCATATAGGCCAGCATCACCAGCACCACGGGCAGCGTCCACAGGGGTGCGGCGGGCACGGGCCGGACATGGGGCGTGATGGCGATGGGAGCTGGCACCGGCAGCCGCCGCACATGGCGCCAGCCCAGCCAGCCGGCCCAGGCGCAGACCGCCGCCAGCGCCCACCAGACGGCGCCCAGGCTCTGGCGCGCCAGCAGCGGTATCAGCGTGGCCGACAGCAGGGCGCCGGCACCTATGCCGCAGAACATCAGCGGCCCCAGGGCCGCACGCCGCTGCAGGGGCGTGGCCGCCAGGGCCACGGAGGGGCCCAGCACCATCAGGATGGCGCCGCCAATGCCCGAGATGCAGCGCCAGGCAAAGAACCAGGGCATGGGCAGAGGCCAGGCGCAGGCCGCAAAGCTCAGCGCCAGGGCCACCCAGCACCACAGCAGCACGCGCAGCGCGCCCAGGCGTTCGGCCAGCGGCGCGGCGGCCAGCGCCCCGATCAGATAGCCCAGCAGGTTGGCCGCACCCAGGTAAGCCACCTGCTCGCCGCTGAACCAGCCGGCATGCACCATCTGCGGCATCAGCGCCGTGTAGGCAAAGCGCGCCAGGCCGACGCCGCTGAGCGTGGCCATGAAGCCGGTCAGCAGCAGGGAAGTTTCGTTGCGTTGGATCACGGGAGTGGGCGCCATGCGGGGAGGATGGGCATACATTAGGCGCTGCCGCCCATCATGTCCAATGATTCAAAATGATGGCGTCGATCTCGATTGAAGATGGATGTCACTGGAGCCGCGATGCAACTGAAGTCCCTGCGCATGTTCCTGGCTGTCTGCGACAGCGGCAGCTTCGGCGCCGCCGCCCAGCAACTGCACACCGTGCAGTCCAACGTGACGGCCCATGTGAAAAAGCTCGAGGACGAGGCCGGCGTGCAGTTGCTGGAGCGCAGCGCACCCGTGCACGCCACGCCTGCCGGCCGCTTGCTGGAGCAATACGCGCGGCGCATGCTGGCCGACCATGACGAGGCGCTGGCGCTGCTGCAGGGCAGAGCCCGGGCCGCCGGCGCGCTGCGCATAGGCTCCATGGAAACCACGGCCGCGCTGCGCCTGCCGCCGCTGCTGGCGCGCCTGCACCAGGCCCAGCCCGGCCTGGACCTGGAGCTGCGCACGGCCACCACGGCCGAGCTGCTGGCCGATCTGCTTGCCGGGCGGCTGGACTGCGCCTTCGTCTCGGGCATGCCGCCCCAGTCCCGCCTGCAGGGGTGGCGCGTCTTCGAGGAAGAACTGGTCCTGGTCACCGCCTTCGCGCTGCCGCGCTTTCCCGATGCGGCCCAGCTCAGCGCCGTGCCCTTCCTGGCCTTCCGCCAGGGCTGCAGCTACCGCCAGCGCATCGAACTGCTGCTGGCCGCGCGCGGCGTGGCCGCACGCATCATGGAAATGGGATCGCTGGACGCCATCCTCGGCTGCGTGGCCGCCGGCATGGGCTACGGCCTGCTGCCGCGCAGCGTGGTCCAGGCCCAGCAGCACCGCTTCGGCGTGCACATCACGGCCCTGCCCGGCGCACTCGCCCAGGAAGTCGCCCGCGTGGAAACCTGGTTCGTCGTGCCCGCGCGCCAGGGCTGGTCGCCTGCGCTGCATGCGTGCGTGGAGGTGTTGGGGATCGAGGGTGTGCAGGGCGAGGCAGCCCTTGGCCTGGAGGAAGTCCCGGCGGCGTCTGCCTGAGGCTCAGAACAGGTCGGAAGGCAAGGCTGCTGCCTTCTGGGCGATGTCCACCAGTCTTTGGGCCTGGGTGGTCGCATAGGCGGCGATGCGCTGGGCGAAGGCGTGTTCTTCTGGCGTGTAAGGCGATTCGCGCAGAACCTTGGCCGCCGCACCAGGGGCTGCCTTGGCCATGCGCTGGGCTTCACGTGCGAGCAGCCTGCGGTCTATCGCACACAGGTGCGCGAAATGCGCAAACTCGAACGGTGTGAGTTCCTCCAGCGCAAAGCAGTCGCCGAAGGCCATGGCCAGTTCCTGGGACACATCGGGATACTGGGCCACGCTGACGAGGTCGTACCAGGGTGCGGTCGCCAGGCCCTGCGGCAGCACGTGGAAGGAGAAGTTCTTGCCATGTGCGTCGCCATTGCCGATCAGTATCTGGAACAGCGCCCATCGGATCATTGCCAGCTTGTCCGCAGCCTTCGCCACCGAGTGCTCCAGTAGACCGAACAGCCGGGGAAAGCTCATGCCGTCGCGGTATAGCCGGGCATCGCCCACGCTGCCGATGTGGTGCTCGTACTTGTAGCTGACGGGAAGATCGCCCGCTTGGCATGCATCGATGATGTGGGTGCGCAGGACCCGCCTTTGTGGCGCCTGCCGCACGCGGTCAAAGCGCCTGACTGCCAGCACCGGCTGTGGCACGTGCAGCATCTGCACCTCGGCTGCAGGCAAGCGCATGGCCGCTGCCAGGCGCATGCAGAAATGCTCGTTCACCACCATGTGCGGCACCGCGCTGTCGCGCGGCTGGGGTTTGAGGATGTGGGTGGACGGAACGTTGTCGGGAAGGAAGATGGTGCCTTCCTGCACGCTCTCGCCTTCCACGTGCACGGGCAGCTTGTCCTGGTAGCCAGCCACCGACATGCGCACTTTGCCATCCCACTCGATGAAAGGGCGTGTCTCTCGGTCTGCAATGCGTTGGGCGAGTTCGGCTGTCGATATGGGGCGAGCGGCATTGGCGGCCTGAGGATCGGGCTTGCTGCCGTCGGCCTGAAACCGGAAGGCCCCGGTGGTCTCGGCGCCGAGGGCGCGTATCAGACCGAAGATGTTGCCCTTGCCTATGCCCTGACTTCTGGCCACTACATCCAGCGCCGCGCCTTCGGGCAGCAGGTTCTCGATGAAACGCCGGATGGAGCGCGAGTCGTAGCCCCCTTCGGGAGCGGCCAGCGGCAGGCAGGGCGCCAAGTAGAAAGGCCGTTCCTGCTCCAGCCATGCAGGCGCATACCGCAGTCCCCAAAGATCGTTGTGCGGGTCGTGGGTCACATCGGCCACGTGCGTGCCGACATCGTTCCACAGCGAAAGCGAAAGCGACGGCGACGTGCCCATGTGCGCTTCAGGCCCGTGGAAGTCGTGCCATCAGGGCGTCCTGCTTGGGCGCGATGACCATGGCCAGGCCCAGCCCGTCGAGTACGGCCAGCAGCTTGTCGGAGCCCACGCCGCCCTTGCCGTTCTCCAGACGGGAGAGCAGATCCAGCGACACGCCGCACAGGGCTGCCGTGTCATCGATGCGCAGTTGCTGGGCCTTGCGCATGGCGCGGATCTGAGCGCCGAGCCCGGACAGGTCAGCGATGACCACGGCCCCGGGCTGCGGGCGATCCTGCTGCGGGTCGTTCATGGGCGTGGAAGACGGCATGGATGGATTGGCCTTATTTCTGATATTCCGAAATTCTAGGATTTCTTCGGGAATTTTCAAAATAATTTCCAATATTCCGAAATTCAGGAGTACTTCGTTTCATTCAGGAGGAAATTTCGGAATATCAGAAATAAGTCCGACAACCAGGCAACCGCGTTCAATGCAGATCCTCATGAAGGCAACCGCAACACCCTCCGGTACTGCATGGCCTCGGCCACATGCCCCGTCTCCACTGCCGCGCTGCCGGCCAGGTCGGCAATGGTGCGCGCCACCTTGAGCGCGCGGTGGGTGCTGCGGGCCGACCAGCCCAGGCGTGCGGCGGCCTTGTGGGCGAAGGTCAGGGCCTCGGGCGACAGGCCCAGGTGATCGTCCAGGGCCTGGCCCTGGAGCTGGTGGTTGGCGCTACCCTGGCGCTGCAGGGCCAGCGCGCGGGCCTGGACCACGCGCTCGCGCACGGTGTCGCTGGCCTCGCCAGAGCGCGCGGCCAGCAGCTCCTGCGGGGGCAGGGCGCCGACTTCCACATGCAGGTCGATGCGATCCAGCAGCGGGCCGCTGATGCGCGCCTGGTAGCGCGCCACCTTGTCGGGCGTGCAGCGGCAGCGCTGCACCGTCGACCCCCAATGGCCGCAGGGGCAGGGATTCATGGCCGCGACCAGCTGAAAGCGCGCGGGGAATTCGCAGCGCTGGGCGGCTCTGGCGATGGTGATCTGGCCGGTCTCCAGCGGCTCGCGCAGCGCCTCCAGCGCGCTGCGTGCGAACTCGGGAAATTCATCGAGGAAGAGCACGCCGTGGTGGGACTGCGAAATCTCGCCGGGGCGCGGTGGCGAGCCTCCTCCGACCAGGGCCACGGCACTGGCCGTGTGATGCGGGCTGGCCGTGGGACGCTGGCGCCAGCGCTCCGGCGTGAAGCGGCCGGCCAGGCTGGCGATGGCGGCGGCCTCCAGCGCCTCGTCATCGCTCATGGGCGGCAGCAGGTCGGCAAAGCGCTGGGCCAGCATGGATTTGCCCGAACCCGGCGGCCCCACCAGCAGCAGGCCGTGGCCTCCGGCCGCCGCAATTTCCAGCGCGCGCCGCGCCTGTGCCTGGCCACGCACCTCGGCCAGGTCCAGGCTGCTGCGCACTGGGGCAGCGGGCTGAGGCTGCACCGCATGCCAGCCCGGGCCGTGGCATGTCTGGGTGTCGCCTGCTGCCGGCAAGGCGTCGGTTTCGTCGGTCTCGCCGGTCTCGCCGGTGTCCTCGCTTTCGTCGCTGCAGCAGGCACCGTCCGTGTCCTGTTCCATCTGCACCAGGGCATTGGCCGAGCGTGTGATGAAGCGGCGCACCACGTCCAGCAGGTGGTGCGCGCAGAACACCTGGGCCGATGGCACGAAGGCCGCCTCCTGCGCGCTGCCCGGCGGCAGAACCAGGCGGGCGCCGTCCTGCTGGCGGTGCAGGGCCAGGGCCGTGGCCAGCGCGCCGCGCACGGGCCGCAGAGCGCCCGACAGCGACAGCTCGCCCGCGAATTCATACTCGGCCAGTGCATCGCCATTGATCTGCCCGCTGGCCGCGAGAATGCCCAGCGCAATCGGCAGGTCGAAGCGCCCCGAATCCTTGGGCAGGTCGGCGGGCGCCAGGTTGACGATGATGCGTTTGTTGCTCGGGAACTCCAGCCCCGAGTTCAGCAGCGCCGAGCGCACGCGTTCACGCGCTTCCTTGACCTCGACATCGGCCAGACCCACCAGCGTGAACGACGGCAGGCCGTTGGCCAGATGCACTTCCACGGTGACACGCGGGGCGGCCAGCCCCAGCAGCGCACGACTTTGAACCAGGGCCAGACCCATGGGCACCTCGCAGAAACGACAGACACAAAGCCACACAAAGGAAGAGGCCGCCTGCGGTGCGGCGGCCTCGGTGACCCAGTATGGCAACGGCCTTGGGCCTTGTGGGCGGCGGGTGCGGCGCTGCCCCCAAATCTCAGAATGTTCTGACCCTTGCGGCGCAAAAATCAGAACAGCTTCACCAGCGCCGGCACGCTCAGCACGGCCGTGTAGTAGCCCATGAACTGCACGCCGGTGTTGAAGCCGAAGCCGCGCGACAGCAGGCCGCCGAGCAGGCCCATGGTCAGGATCACGAGCAGGCCCAGCAACTGGCCTTCCCAGACGCTGATGACGATGATCAGGCCCACGAAGGTGGCGATGATGGCCTCGTGGCTGACCCGGCGCGAGACGAACAGCGCCGCGCTGCGCGCGAAGTTCATGGCGAAGGGGTAGGACACGAGGGCCGCCAGCAGCACGGCCAGCATGCCGTAGCCCAGGAACTCCCAGTGGCTGAGCAGGTTGTGCAGGTTGTTCACCTGGCCCGTGGCGGCATCGACGGTGAAGCGCGGCGGCGCGTTGAACAGCGGCGCGGCGGGGCCGGCGGCCACGGGGCTCAGCGGCAGGCCGAAGGCGATCAGCGGGATCAGCGCCTCGGCGATGTAGGTGGCCTCGGTCACGCCGTTGCGCGCGCTCAGCACCGTGGTCAGGCGGTGATAGGCATGCTTGATGCGCGAGCCCACCAGCTCGCCCAGCACCACGGTCATGGCCACGGGGCTGAAGACGAAGGTGGCGCTGGAGATGGTGGCCGTGGCCAGGGTCCAGCGCGTCTGCACGCGGTCCAGCACCTTGAGCGGGTTGGGGAAGTAGCCCGACCAGCCCTTCACGTCGGGCGCCAGGTTGAACTGGCGCACCTTGTCGCGCAGCATGCGCTGGCGGCCGGCCGGCGAGATCACGGTGAACAGGTCGGCGATCAGCGGCCCGATGGCAATGCCCAGGAAGTAGCTGATGCTGAGCTTGACCTCGTATTTGGCGGTGAGGCTTTGCAGCGCAATGATGACGACCACGAACGGAATCAGCAGCATGACCGAGGCCCAGCGCCCCGCCGAGAAGTAGGCGATGAGGAGGGCGGCGGCCAGGAAGATCCAGGGCGCCGTCTTGGTGATCATGCTGCCGAAGGGCGCCAGCATCACGGCGAACAGCACGGCCAGCGGCACGGCGACAAAGGCCGCGACGATGCCGCCCGAGACCATCTTGCGCAGCGCGATATGGGGCACGCCCAGCTTGCGCAGCATGTTGGCGTCCTGCAGCAGCGGCGTGGCCAGCGTGTCGCCGGGAATGCCCAGCAGCGCCGTGGGCACGGCATGCGTCATGTGCTTGGCCACGGCGCCGGCCAGGAAGAAGGTGAACACGCCGGCGGGCGGCACGCCCAGCAGCACCACCAGCAGGGTGAGCGGGGCCAGCGTGGTGGTCTCGTCCGTGCCGGAGACCAGGCCGATGGCGGCGAACACCACGGCGCCTATCAGTCCCATCGCCGCCGCGACGGCGATGTCATTGGTCAGCAGGGTTTCCATCTCATGCCCTCCCGGCTTTGTCGGCGAACAGCTCGTAGAGCTTGAGCTCCTTGAGCTCCTGCACCACGGCGGGCGGCAGGTCCTGCACCGTGCCCAGGCCTCCGGGCTGACGCGCCAGCTCCTCCAGCACTTCGCGGCGCCATTCGGGGTCGTTCGAGGTGTCCAGCTCGGTCACTTCCCGCTTGGGCGGAAAGGCGCGTGCGCAGATCACGCCGGCGATCACGCAGCCGGCCAGGCCCGCAAGCATGGCGTAGGCATGGGCCAGCTGGCGCGACTCGACCACCGTGGCCAGCCAGCGGCTGGCCAGGTAGAAGCCCAGCACGCTGATGCCGGTGCCGATGGCAATGGCCCAGGCCAGGTGGCGCAGGTCCACGGTGTCGCCCCAGACCTCGGCCAGCCGCCAGTCGGCGGGATCCTTGCTTGTCATGTGTGTCTCCTTGGGTTTTTGTTTGTGTGGCCGCGCGCTGGTCAGGCCCTGGCGCGCAGCGCGGCCAGCACTTCCAGTGCGCGGTCGGTGCGCACGTCGTGCTCGGCGGCCAGCTGGCGCGCCACGGCATCGACCTCGTCGCCCGTGGCGCCGGCCACCAGGGCGATGTTGCGGGCATGCAGGGCCATGTGGCCGCGCTGAATGCCTTCGGTGGCCAGGGCGCGCAGGGCGCCCAGGTTCTGCGCCAGGCCGACGGCGGCGGCGATCTCGCCCAGCTGCTGGGCGGACTGCAGGTCCATGATCTTCAGCGCCAGGCGTGCCAGCGGATGGGTCTTGGTGGCGCCGCCGACCAGGCCGACCGGCATGGGCAGCTCGATGCTGCCGACCAGTGCGCCGCCGGCATCCTTTTCCCAGCGCGTCAGCGAGGTGTAGCTGCCGCTGCGGCTGGCGTAAGCGTGGGCGCCGGCCTCGACCGCGCGCCAGTCGTTGCCCGTGGCGACGATGACGGGGTCGATGCCGTTCATGATTCCCTTGTTGTGCGTGGCCGCGCGGTAGGGGTCGATGGCCGCGAAGGTATAGGCGTCCAGCACGCCTTCGATGATCTCCTCGCCGCTGCGCTCCTGCGTGGCCAGGGTCTGCGGCGTGAGCCGCACGCGGGCGCGGGCCAGCCGCAGGTCGGCCAGGTTGGACAGGATGCGCAGCCGCACGCTGCCGCCCGTGATCTGCTCGACCAGGGGCGCCACCGATTCGGCCATGGTGTTGACGGTGTTGGCGCCCATGGCGTCGCGCACGTCCACGATCAGGTGGACCACCAGCATGGGGCCGCGCGGCGTGTCGGGGAAGACGTGGACCTCGATGTCCTTGCAGCCGCCGCCCAGGCCGATCAGCACCTTGTCGCGGCTGTTGGCGCGCTCGATGATCTGCGCACGCGCCTGCAGCACGGCCAGGCGTGCGCCGTGCGGATCGGTCACGCCCAGCACCTGGACCTGGGCGCGCATCAGCGGCAACGTGCTCGAGGTCTGAAAGCCCCCGTCCTCGCGCGCCAGCTTGGCCATGTACGAGGCGGCGGCCACCACCGAGGGCTCCTCCACCGCCATGGGCACCAGCACGTCCCGGCCGTTGACGCGGAAGTTGCCGGCCACGCCCAGCGGCAGCTCGAAGCTGCCGAACACGTTCTCGATCATGCCGTCGGCCAGCGCCAGGGGCAGGGCGCCGGGGGCGGCGAGCAGGGCGCGCTCGGCATCGGACAGGCCGCAGGCATCGGCCAGGAAATCCCGGCGCTGGGCCGGTGTGAGGGCACGGAAATTGGGCAGGCGCGAATCGGCAACCATGGAAGATATCTCCTCGAATCAAAACTCTGGTCGCCGGACTGTAGGAAAACTGTACCGCTTTCAAAAGGTACAGTTTCGGGGAACAGTACCATCGCACTGCAACATGAACGGAGGGCGCATGGCAGACACCAAAGGGCGCTCGGCCCCCATTGCCGAAAAGCTGGCCGACCTGATCGGCCAGCAGATCGCCGACGGCGTGTACCGCCCTGGCGACAAGCTGCCCTCGCTGCGCGAGCTGGCGCAGCTGCACCGCTATGCCAAGAACACCGTGGTCTCGGCCTTCGACCTGCTGGTCTCGCGCGGCATCGTGGAGCCGCGCCGGGGCTCGGGCTTTTACGTGCTGGGCACGGGGCGCGGTGCCCAGCGCACCGATGAGGACGCGGGCCAGCTGGGTCGGGCCATGGACATCGTCTGGCTGATGCGCGAGCAGCTCAAGACCCAGCCCGACTGCGTGGGCGTGGGCGACGGCTTTCCGCCCGTGGAATGGCTGGCCGACATGCGGCTGGACCGCTACCACCAGAAGGTGGTGCGCACGGGGCTGGGATCGCTGTTCCGCTACGGCAGCCGCTATGGCTATGCGCCGCTGCGCGACAGCCTGGTGCGCAAGCTGGGTGACTTCGGCCTGCAGGCCACGCCGGGCCAGCTGGTGCTGACCCACGGCGCCAACGAGGCCATGGACCTGGTCATCCGCTACTTCGTGCCGCCGGGGGCCACCGTGCTCGTGGACGAGCCCGGCTACTACCCGCTGTTCGGCAAGCTCAGGCTGGCCGGCGCCCATGTGGTCGGCGTGCCGCGCCTGGCCGACGGGCCCGACGTGGCCGCGCTCGAATCACTGCTGGCCCAGCACCGGCCGCGCCTGTTCTTCACGCAGTCGCTGGCCCACAACCCCACGGGCTCGGACATCTCAGCCGCCAAGGCCTACAAGGTGCTGCAGCTGGCCGAGCGCCACAACCTGCTCATCGTCGAGGACGACCCGCTGGCCGACTTCAAGCCCACCTCGGCCGTGCGCCTGTCCACGCTGGACCAGCTGGAGCGCACCATCTACATCGGCAGCTTCTCCAAGTCCTTCTCGGCCGCGCTGCGCGTGGGCTTCATCGCCTGCAACGATGCGCTGGCCAGCGACCTGGCCGACCTCAAGGCGCTGATCCACGTCAGCGGCTCCGAGTACTGCGAGCGCATGGTGGACGTGATGCTGCGCGAAGGCCACTACGAGCGCCACCTGGTGCGCCTGCGCCACAAGCTGGGCCAGGCCACGGCCCAGGCGCTGGGCTGGCTGGATGCCCACGGCTGCGAAGTCTTTGCGCGCAGCCCGCAAAGCCTGTACCTGTGGGTGGCCTTCCCCGGTGTGCAGGACTCGCTGCGCCTGGCCGAGCAACTGGTGCCGCGCAAGCTCAGCATGGCGCCGGGCCGTGTCTTCCATGTCGATCCCTCGGCTGTCTCGCGCTGGTCGCGGTGCAACGTCAGCGCCATGCTCGATCCGAGGTTCCAGGCCGCGATGGGGCAGGTGCTGGCTCAACCCGCCTGAGCCAGCCCCCGGGCCTGCGCGCGCAGCAGCGCGATGAAGCGCTGCTGCTCCTGCGTGGGCGCGTCGTCGGTGCGGGTGAGGATGCCGAAGGGCGCCATGGGCACGTCGATGCAGACCGGCAGCGCCCTGACCAGGCCCATGCGCAGATAGTCCTTGAGCGCGGATTCGGACAGCAGCATCACGGCGTCGGTCAGCTGCACCAGCTGCTGCATGGAGTACACCGAGCTGCATTCGATGATGTCGGCCGGCACGGGCAGTTCCAGGCGCTGCAGCAACTGGTCGAGCGCGATGCGCGCGGGGCTGGTGGCCGGCTGCAGTATCCAGGGCCAGTCGCCGACAAGCTCTTGCCAGCCCAGCTTGCGCCGGCGTGTCAGCGGATGGCCGCTGCGCACGACGACCAGCAGCCGCTCGTTGCCCAGTTCCTCGAAGCTGTAGCTGCTGCTGTGGGCCGCAGGGCTGCGCCGCGCAATGGCCATGTCGATGCGCCGCTGGTCCAGCAGGCGAAGGATCTGGTCGCTGGTGTCGCCCATGATGCGCAACCGCAGCTGCGGGCTTTGCGCCTTCATGCGGGCCACGGCCGTCATCACCAGGTCGGGTGCGGCGCCCATGATGGTGCCGATGGACAGGTAGCCGTAGCCGCCCTGGCGGCGCGCGGCCAGGTCTTCGGCGCAGCGGTCCAGGCTGTTGAGCGAAGCCTCGGCAAACCGCACCAGCTGCGCGCCCAGCGCCGTGGGCCGCATGCCGCGCGGCAGGCGCTCGAAGAGCTGGCAGCCGAACATGTCCTCAATCTCGCGCAGCATGCGCGTGGCCGCAGGCTGGGACATGGCCAGGCTCAGCGATGCGCGGTGCAGGTTCAGGCTCGATCCCAGCGCCACCAGCATGTGCAGGTGCTTGTAGCGCAGGCGGTTGAGCAGGCTGCGGTGCAGCACGGGCGGGGCGGATTCGGGCGTGTTCGCAGGCATAAGCGTAAGGTATCGGATGTGACCGAAATTCGATTTGTTGAGCATCGATCATGCGCCGTACATTGGCCCTGCGACAAGAAAAAACAGACCCAATCCAGGAGACAAGACATGCACAGCCCATCGCGTGTTTCATGACGCGCTGACGCGGCCGGCACCAACGCCGCGGCCGCGCTCGCACCTTCACAAAGCACGCCTTCAGCGCTCCGGACGACCGGGCGTGACGGCCTCTCATTGCCTGCAAGGAAAGTCATGAAAAAACTCCCCGCTCCCCTGCTCGCCAGGATCTCCTGGCGCCTGCTGCCCTTTCTTCTGCTCATGTACATCATGGCCTTCCTGGACCGGGCCAACGTGGGCTTTGCCAAGGTGGCCTTCCAGGCCGATACCGGCATCAGCGATGCGGCCTTCGCCTTTGGCGCGGGCGTGTTCTTCGCGGGCTATGCGCTGCTGGAAGTGCCCAGCAACCTGATCATGCACCGCGTGGGCGCCCGCATGTGGATGTGCCGGATCATGGTCACCTGGGGCTTGGTGTCGGCGGCCATGATGTTCGCCCACGACCAGACCACGTTCTACGTGCTGCGCTTTTTGCTGGGCGTGGCCGAGGCCGGGTTCTTCCCCGGCGTCATCCTGTACCTGACCTACTGGTTCCCGGCAGCGCACCGCGCGCAGGCCATGGGCTTTTTCTACTTCGGCGCGCCGCTGGCCTTCATCTTCGGCAGCCCGCTGTCGGGCCTGCTGCTGGAGCTGGACGGCATGGGCGGCTGGCACGGCTGGCAGTGGCTGTTCGCGGTGGAGGGGCTGATGGCGGTGGCCGTGGGCATCTGGGCGTATTTCCACCTGGACAACCGCCCCGCCGACGCCACCTGGCTCAGCCGAGAGGACAAGGCGCTGCTGCAGGACATCCTCGACAGCGAAGAGCGCGCCAAGGGCGGCCACGGCCACAGCCTGCTGGCCGCGCTGTGCCAGCCGCGCGTGCTCTACCTGGCGCTGATCTACCTGCTGATCCAGGCCAGCGTCTATGGCGTGGTGTTCTACCTGCCCAGCCAGGTGGCGGGCCTGCTGGGCACCAAGGTGGGCCTGCTGGTGGGCGTGGTCTCGGCCATTCCCTGGCTGTGCGCGCTGCTGGCCGCCTGGTGGATTCCCGGCCATGCCGAGCGAACAGGCCAGCCGCGCGGCATCGCCAGCCTGACGCTGGTGATGGCTGCCGTGGGCATGGCTGCATCGGTGAGTTTCTCCAGCCCCCTGCTGGGTGTGGCCGCGCTGTGCCTGGCGGCGGCCGGCTTCATCGCCGTGCAGCCCGTGTTCTGGACCTTTCCCGCCAACACGCTGGCCGGCGCTGCGGCCGCTGGCGGCATCGCCTTCATCAACTCCCTCGGCGCCGTGGGCGGCTTCATCGCCCCCATCGTCAAGAACTGGGCCGAGGGCTTCTTCCACTCCCCGGCGGCCGGCCTGTACCTGCTGGCCGGCACCACGCTGCTGGCTGCGGCCCTGGTGCTGGGCGTGCGCGCACGCCTGGCGCCGGGCCTGGCCGCACCGTCGGCCGCCTGAACCACTTGCACACGGAGCAGAACCATCCCATGACACAGATCCCCACCATCAAGCAGGTGCGCGCCTTCACGCTCAAGGGCGGCGGTGCCGACTACCACGACCAGTCCGACGGCCACTGGATCGACGACCACATCGCCACGCCCATGGCCAAGTACCCCGAGTACCGGCAAAGCCGCCGCAGCTTCGGCATCAACGTGCTGGGCACGCTGGTGGTGGAGATTGAGGACAGCGCCGGACGCGTGGGCTTTGCCGTGACCACGGGCGGCGAGCCTGCGGCCTACATCGTCGAAAAGCACCTGGCGCGCTTCCTCGAAGGCGCCCGGGTGACCGACATCGAGCGCATCTGGGAGCAGATGTACCTGTCCACGCTGTACTACGGCCGCAAGGGCATCGTCATCAACACCATCTCGGGCGTGGACCTGGCGCTGTGGGACCTGCTGGGCAAGGTGCGCGGCGAGCCCGTGCACCAGCTGCTGGGCGGCGCCGTGCGCGACGAGCTGCAGTTCTACGCCACGGGCGCGCGGCCCGACCTGGCGCAGAAGATGGGCTTCATCGGCGGCAAGATGCCGCTGCACCACGGCCCGGCCGAAGGGGAGGAGGGCCTGCGCCGCAACCTGCAGGAGCTGGCCACCATGCGCGAGCGCGTGGGCCCGGACTTCTGGCTCATGCTGGACTGCTGGATGAGCCTGGACGTGAACTACGCCACGCGCCTGGCCCAGGGTGCGCAGGCCCATGGCCTCAAGTGGATCGAGGAGGCCCTGCCGCCCGACGACTACTGGGGCTACGCGGCCCTGCGCAAGAACGTGCCCACCGGCATGCTGGTGACCACGGGCGAGCACGAGGCCACGCGCTGGGGCTTTCGCCAGCTGCTGGAGATGGGCTGCTGCGACATCATCCAGCCCGACGTGGGCTGGTGCGGCGGCATCACCGAGTTGCTCAAGATCTCGGCCCTGGCCGATGCCCACCAGGCCTTGGTCATTCCGCATGGCTCCAGCGTCTACAGCTACCACTTCGTGGCCACGCGCCACAACAGCCCGTTTGCCGAGTTCCTGATGATGGCCCCCAAGGCCGACGAGGTCGTGCCCATGTTCCATCCGCAACTGCTGGGCGAGCCCGTGCCCGTCAACGGCTGCATGCGCCTGTCGGCGCTGGACAAGCCTGGCTTCGGCGTGGAGCTCAATCCCGAGTGCGCCCTGCACCGCCCGTACACGCACTGAGGGAGCCCGCCATGCAACTGCCTGCCAACCCCTTCAAGGCCGCGCTGCGGCGCGCCGAGCCGCTGTACGGCATCTGGGCCGGCTTTGCCACGCCCTATGCGGCCGAGATCATCGCCACCACGGGCTACGACTGGATGCTGGTCGATGGCGAGCATGCCCCCAACACCGTGCCCACGCTGCTGGGCCAGCTGCAGGCCGTGGCGCCCTACGCCACGCACCCGGTGGTGCGTGCCGTGCAGGGCGACACCGTGCTCATCAAGCAGCTGCTGGACGTGGGCGTGCAGACGCTGATGGTGCCCATGGTGGAGACGGCCGAACAGGCGCGCGAGCTGGTGCGCGCCATGCGCTACCCGCCCCACGGCGTGCGCGGCGTGGGCGGCGGCCTGACGCGGGCCACGCGCTGGGATGCCGTGCCCGACTACATCCGCACGGCGCATGAACAGCTGTGCCTGATCGTGCAGATCGAATCGCCCCGGGGCGTGGCCAATGCGGCCGAGATCGCGGCCGTCGATGGCGTGGACGCCGTCTTCATCGGTCCCGCCGACCTGTCCACGGGCATGGGCCATGCAGGCGATGCCGGCCAGGGCGAGGTGCAGGACGCCATACGCCGCACCGTCGAGGCCACGCTGGCCGCCGGCAAGGCCTGCGGCATCCTCGCGCCGCGCGAGGAAGATGCGCGCCGCTATGCGGATTGGGGCTGCCGCTTCATCGCCGTGGGCATCGACATCAGCCTGCTGCGCCAGGCCGCGCTGGCCAATCTGGGTCGCTATCGCGCCACGCAAACCACGGACCAGGCGGCCCCTGCATCCCGCACCTACTGAACCCAAGGAGAACTCCATGGCATCCCCTACCGTGCTGCGCAATTTCATCGCCGGCAGCTTCACCGACAGCGCCGAACTGCATGAGGTGAACAACCCCGCCACGGGCGCGGTGCTGGCGCGCTCGCCCCTGTCCAGCCAGGCCGATGTGGACCGCGCCATCGCCGCTGCGCGCGGCGCCCACAAAGCCTGGGCGCGCCGCCCGGCCGTGGAGCGCGCGCAGTACCTGCGCCGCGTGGCGGCCCGCATCCGCGACAACGCCGCGCGCATTGCGCGCACCATCACCGAGGAGCAGGGCAAGACCCTGGGCCTGGCCGAGGTCGAGGTGAACTTCACCGCCGACTATCTGGACTACATGGCCGAATGGGCGCGCCGCATCGAGGGCGAGGTCATCACCAGCGACCGGGCCAACGAGCAGATCTTTTTGCTGCGCAAGCCGCTGGGCGTGGTCGCGGGCATCCTGCCCTGGAACTTCCCCTTCTTCCTGATCGCCCGCAAGATGGCGCCGGCCCTGCTCACGGGCAACACCATCGTCATCAAGCCCAGCGAGGAAACGCCCATCAACTGCCATGCCTTCACCGAGCTGCTGGCCCAGTGCGAGCTGCCGGCCGGCGTGTTCAACGTGGTCTATGGCCAGGGCGGCACGGGCGCTGCGCTGGCCGGCCATGCAGGCGTGGACATGGTCAGCTTCACGGGCAGCGTGGCCACGGGCGAGCGCATCGCCGCAGCCTCCGCGCCCCACATCACCAAGCTCAACCTGGAGCTGGGCGGCAAGGCCCCGGCCATCGTGCTGGCCGATGCCGACCTGGACCTGGCCGTGCGCGCCATCCGCGACTCGCGCATCATCAACACCGGCCAGGTCTGCAACTGCGCCGAACGCGTCTACGTGCAGCGCCAGGTGGCCGACGAGTTCACGGCCCGCATCGCCCAGGCCATGGCCGCCACGCGCTATGGCGACCCGATTGCGCGGCCCGACGTGGAAATGGGCCCGCTGATCAACCAAAAGGGCCTGGACAGCGTGCAGGCCAAGGTGCGCCAGGCCATCGCCGACGGCGCGCAACTGGTCACGGGCGGGCAGGCCGCAGACCTGGGCGCGGGCTTTCACTTCCAGCCCACGGTGCTGGCCGGCTGCCATGCCGGCATGGAGATCATGCGCAAGGAAATCTTCGGCCCCGTGCTGCCCATCCAGGTGGTGGAGGACCTGGACGAGGCCATCGCCCTGGCCAACGACTGCGAATACGGGCTGACCTCGTCGCTTTACACGCGCGACCTGTCCAAGGCCATGCAGGCCATGCGCGAGATCGACTTCGGCGAGACCTACATCAACCGCGAGAACTTCGAGGCCATGCAGGGCTTCCATGCGGGCGTGCGCAAGTCCGGCGTGGGCGGGGCTGATGGCAAGCACGGCCTGTACGAGTACACGCACACGCATGTGGTGTATCTGCAGGGGTGATTGACCTCCTGGGCCTTGGCGTCAGGGCGCTGCCGGTTTCTTGCGGTTGCGCGGCGCCTTGGGCGGCGGGCTGCTGGCCTCCAGCTCCCGCGCCCGGGTACGGATGCGCGCAAAGGCGCTGGCCATGGCCTGCAGCTCGGGCTCGGGCACGGCGTCCATGAGCTCGCGGTTGATGGCTTGCACCTGCGGGAACAGCTCGGCATGCAGGGCGCGGCCCGTGTCGCTCAGGCGCAGCAGCGCGCGGCGCGCATCGCCCACCTGGCTTTCTTTCCACAACAGCCCCTTGGCCAGCAGCGCCGTGACCGCGCGCGAGGTGCGCGTGCGGTCCAGCTGCGCCTGCTCGGCCAGCTGCGAGGGCTGCAGCTGCCCGGCCTCGGCCAGCAGGCAGAGCATGCGCCACTCGCGCCGCGTGATGCCGTAGCGGCCCTCGCACAGGCGCACCACGCGGCTGCCGGCCGCCGCCTGCAGCCGCGCCAGGTGGTAGAGGAACATGTCGTCGAGCACGGCGGGGTGGCGCCAGCGGTGGAGGTCGGTCATGGACTCGCGGGCCGGTTTCGGGTTTACGCTAGGGATGATGGATTAGATGCATTGTCTGCGGCCTGCGTACATTGGCCGCAAGACAACGACAAGGAGACAAGTATGCCCAGCCCCCTCGCAGCCCTGGCGCGTGCCGCCCTGGCCCTGGCCCTGACCGCCGCCGTGCTGTGCGCGGCGCCCGCCCTGGCCCAGGAATGGCCCAAGGCCAGGCCCATACGCATCGTCGTGCCCAACCCGCCGGCTGGTCCGTCCGACATCTCTCTACGCCCCGTGGCCGCCGCCATGCAGGCCGCGCTAGGCCAGGCCGTGGTCGTGGACAACAAGCCCGGCGCCAATGGCAACATCGGCGCGGCCGAGGTCGCGCGCTCCGCGCCCGATGGCTACACCTGGCTGTGGGCCATGGACCCGGTGCTCACCGTCAACCCCCATGTCTACAAGAACATGGGCTACAAGGCCGACGCGCTGGAAACCCTGGTCGTGGCTGCGCGCTTCTCGCAGACCCTGGTCTGCGGCCCGGGCACGGGCTTCAAGTCCGTCAAGGACATGGTGGCCGCCAGCAAGACGCGCGAGCTGACCTATGCCTCGGGCGGCGCGGGCTCGCCGGGCCACCTGGTCATGGAATCGCTGCTGGCCACCTCGGGCGCCAAGATGGTCCACGTACCCTACAAGGGACCGGCGCCGGCCATGCAGGACCTGCTGGGCGGCCAGGTGGACTGCGGCTTCCTGGCCGGCCCCACGGTCTTCCCCCAGGTCCAGAGCGGCAAGCTGATCGCCCTGGCCACCTCGGGCAAGACGCGCTCGGCGCTGGCGCCCGAGCTGCCCACCATTGCCGAGTCGGGCTTCCCCGAGTTCGACGGCACCTTCTGGATCCTGCTGGCCGCACCCAAGGGCGTGCCGCCTGCCGTGCAAAAGCGCTTTGTCGACGCCATGAACGAGGCCATCCGCGCACCCGAGCAAAAGGAACGCGCCAAGGCCCTGGACATCGAGATGGTCGGCTCCACCGTGGCCGAGGCCCAGGCGCGTGCCAAGGGACAGTCCGCGCAGTGGGCCGCCCTGGTCAAGCGCATCCACCTGACCAACGACTGAAGCCGCCACCAGGGCCTGTGGCCCTGAGGCACCGCCGTTTTGGCGATACTCCCTTTCCCAACGCATCCACTGTCTCCTGGCTCCCATGGCAACCCAGCGCCCCAATCTGATCTTCATCCTGGCCGATGACCTCGGCTATGCCGACCTCGGCTGCACGGGCGCGCGCGATGCGCACAGCCGCGCCACCGATGTCTCGCCCCGCCTGGACGCCATGGCCGCGCAGGGCATGCGCTTCACGCGCGGCTATTCCAACTCGGCCGTGTGCTCGCCCACACGCTTTGCCCTGGCCACGGGCCGCTGGCAGTACCGCCTGCGCGGCGCGGCCGAGGAGCCGATCGCCAGCGTCCACGGCGACAAGGTGCTGGGCCTGCCGCCCGACCATCCCACCGTGGCCTCGCTGCTGCGCGACGCCGGCTACGCCACCGCCCTGGTCGGCAAATGGCACCTGGGCTACCCGCCGCACTTCGGCCCGCGCATGTCGGGCTACGAGGAGTTCTACGGCTTTCACGCAGGCGGCGCCGACTACTTCGCCCACTGCGACCCGCGCGGCCGCCCCGATTTCTGGATCAACGAGGAGCCGCACGAGGAAGAGGGCTACCTCACCGACCTGCTGAGCCGCCGCGCCGTGGACTTCGTCGAGCGCCAGACGGCCGACAAGCCCTTCTACCTGTCCCTGCACTACAGCGCCCCGCACTGGCCCTGGCTCACGCGCGACGACCTGGAGGAATCGCGGCGCATCGGCGGCTTCGGCAAGCACACCGACGGAGGCACCATCGAGACCTACCAGCGCATGATCCACCACATGGACGAAGGCATTGGCTGGGTGCTGGACGCGCTCGAGAAAAAGGGCATGGCCGAGAACACGCTCATCGTCTTCACCAGCGACAACGGCGGCGAACGCTTCTCCAACAACTGGCCCTTCATCGGCCAGAAGATGGACCTGCTCGAAGGCGGCATCCGCGTGCCCCTGGTGGCGCGCTGGCCCGAGCGCATGCCGGCGGGCATCGTCAGCGATACGCCCAATCTCACCATGGACTGGTCAGCCACCTTCCTGGCCGCCGCCGGCGTGCACGGCCACGCCGACTACCCGCTGGACGGCATCAGCCTGCTGCCCCTCATGGACGATGGCGCCTGGAACCCCGAGCGCGACCTGTGCTGGCGCATGAAGCACCGCGCCCAGCGCGCCCTGGTGCGCGGCGACTGGAAATACCTGCAGATCGAAGGCGTGGAATACCTCTTCAACGTGGCCCAGGACCCGCGCGAACGCGCCAACCTGCGCGACCGCGAGCCCCAGCGCCTGGCCGAGCTGCGCCAGGCATGGACGGCCTGGGATGCCAGCCTGCCGCCCATTCCCGAGGAGGCCAAGGTCTCCCTGGTCTTCACACGGCAGGACCTTCCTTCGGCCACCTTCTGAGGCCCGGACGGCGCAGGCAGCAAGGAGGTGGTGCTCAGCCTTGCGCCGCCTTGTCTTCTTCTTGGATGGCGTCGTTGTCCATCGTCAAATAGACCAGCACCAGCAGCAGCGTGATGAAGAAACGGAAGGCATCGGGCACGCCATTCCACTGCTTGGACATCCACATGCCGAACCACTCGCCGCCCACGGACATGAAGCCGACCTGCCAGGTCAGAAAGCCCAGGGTCAGCCCCGCCACCGCCCATGACTTCGCGGCGCGGAAGGCCCGGGTGCCGGCCTGTCGCGCCTGCAGCAGCCGCCAGCCGCCGATCCAGCACAGGACGGCGGTCGTCGTCTCCAGTGCAATGATGCCGATATAGCCCGCATGGTGCACCCATGGCGTCTGGATGGCGCGGTACATGATCCCGTTGCCGGGGAAGGTCGTGTCCATCAGGAAGACGTGGTGCACGAAGGCGAAGTTGGTTGCGTAGTCGGTGATGTTGCCGAAGGCGACCAGGGACGCGAAAAAGGCCATGGCAAGCACCATGGCGGATTTGGACAGGCGAATAAACATGAGGAACTCCGTATGGGCGGGCGCGCGCAGGCCTGCATGCCGGCGCACCGGCACGCATGGAGGCGACCCGTAGACAGGGGAAGACGCCAGCCGTGGTGGGGGGCTGGCAAACAGACGTGCGGACGCACGAAGGCGCGGAGATCGGGACTGGAAAACCTGAAGCCGGCAGTGCGTCTGGGAAACGCCCACACCAACTGGATCGAGTGCCACGCCAGGAGGGAGCCGCGATTGTGGGGGTGGGCATTGATGCGCGTCAATCTGCAGCTGCCGGCAAGCAGATCGGATCTGTCTGGTTGCACTGTTTTGGTGCAATGCTTCATCGTAGCCATGTGAGCGACCGCTATCACCGTAACGGTGCAGAACTTCTGCACAAAGCCGGTGCATGCGAGGATGCTGCGGTGCCGCATCGGTGAGTCGGAAGGCACATCACCAAGCAGAAAAGACTGGCACGGTCCGTGCTTAACCCGGTTGTCACGAAATTTTTCAAACCGGAGGATCCCATGTCCCGTGCCAGCCTCAAGTCGCTCGCCATCGCCTGTGTCGCCATCGCTCCGCTCTGGGCCCACGCCCAGCTCACGGCCAATGTGTCCCTGACGACGAACTACAAGTTCCGCGGACAGGACCAGGACACGGGACGCAACAAGGCCGTCAAGCCTGCCCTGCAAGGCGGTTTCGACTACACCTTCGGTGACAGCGGCTGGTACATCGGCAACTGGAACTCCAGCGTGGACTGGCTCCCCCGCAATTCGCTGGAAACCGATTTCTACGGCGGCTACAAGTTCAAGGCCGGCGAGGTGGACCTGGACTTCGGCGCGCTGCAGTACCTGTACTCGGGCAATTCCAGTGGCAACACCACCGAGCTGTATGGCGCGGCCACCTATGGACCGTTCACGGCCAAGTACTCGCACACCGTGTCCAAGGACTACTTCGGCTGGGCTGGCGAGAAGGCCGGCTCGGGACTATCGGGCCGCAACACCGGCTACCTGTGGCTGGGCTTCACCCAGGAAGTGATGCCCAAGGTGACGGTCAAGGCATCGCTGGGCTTCACCCGCTTTGCCAGCGACATCAAGGGCCTGGGCGTGCCCAACTATATGGACTACAGCGTGGGCGGCGCCTACGATTTCGGCGACGGCGTGTCGCTGGGCGCGGCCGTGACGGGTGCGAACAAGAAGTCGTACTTCGGTGACGTCAACAAGGCGCGTCTGATCGTGACGCTGACCAAGACCCTGTAACCGGACCTGAGGAGCAAAGCATCATGAAACTGGTGACCGCCATCATCAAGCCCTTCAAGCTCGACGAGGTGCGCGAGGCGCTCTCCGACATCGGCGTGCAGGGCATCACCGTGACCGAAGTCAAGGGCTTCGGCCGCCAAAAGGGCCATACCGAGCTGTATCGCGGCGCGGAATACGTGGTCGATTTCCTGCCCAAGCTGCGCCTGGAGGCCGCCGTGCCCGACGCGCTGGTGGACCAGGTGATCGATGCCATCGAGGCCGCTGCGCGCACCGGCAAGATCGGTGACGGCAAGATCTTCGTGCTGCCCATCGAGCAGGCCGTCCGCATCCGTACCGGCGAGACCGGCGACAGCGCACTGTGAGTTTCAACCCCTCGTTTCCCGAAAGACTGCCATGACCAAACGACTTCTTTCCATGGGCCTGGGGCTGGGCCTGCTGGCCGCAGGCGCCGCTGCCCTGGCACAGGAGCCCGCCGCCGCTGCAGCCGTTGCCGATGCAGCCGCTGCAGCAGCCCCCGCCGCTGCGGCCGCAGCCGAGGCGCCGGCCCCCGCACTCAGCGCCGGTGACACGGCCTGGATGCTGACCTCGACCATGCTGGTGATCCTGATGGTGATCCCGGGCCTGGCACTGTTCTACGGCGGCCTGGTGCGCACGAAGAACATGCTGTCCGTGCTCTGCCAAGTGTTCGTGATCTTCTCGCTGATCACGCTGCTGTGGGCCGTCTACGGCTACTCGCTGACCTTTGCCGGCGAAGGCAACTTCTTCGGCGGCTTCAGCAAGATCTTCCTCAAGGGCATTGCGCCCGACACGCTGGCCGGCGCGCTGCCGACCATTCCCGAGTACGTGTTCGTGGCCTTCCAGTCCACGTTCGCCGCCATCACCGTGGCCCTGATCGTCGGCGCCTTCGCCGAGCGCATCAAGTTCTCGGCCGTGATCCTGTTCTCGGTGCTGTGGTTCACCTTCAGCTACATCCCCATGGCCCACATGGTCTGGGGGGGCGGCCTGCTGGGCAAGGACGGCGCGCTGGACTTCGCCGGCGGCACCGTGGTGCACATCAACGCCGGTATCGCCGGCCTGGTGGGTTCCTACATGCTGGGAAAGCGCATCGGCTTCGGCCGTGAAGCCCTGCCTCCGCACAGCCTGACGCTGACCATGGTCGGTGCCTCGCTGCTGTGGGTGGGCTGGTTCGGCTTCAACGCCGGCTCGGCAGGCGCTGCCAACGGCATTGCCGGCCTGGCCTTCATCAACACCATCGTCGCCACGGGCGCCGCCACCATCTCCTGGCTGGCCGCCGAAGCCCTGCACAAGGGCAAGGCCTCGATGCTGGGCGCCGCCTCGGGCGCCGTGGGCGGCCTGGTGGTCATCACCCCGGCGGCCGGCCTCGTGGGCCCCATGGGTGCCATCGTCATGGGCCTGATCGCCGGTCCCGTCTGCCTGTGGGGTGTGTCGGGCCTCAAGAAGGTGCTCAAGGTCGATGACGTCTGCGACGTGTTCGGCGTGCACGGTGTGGGCGGCATCCTGGGTGCCATCCTGACCGGCGTGTTCTGCGCCTCCAGCCTGGGCGGCATCGAGCCCGCAGACTTCAACATGGGCCATCAAGTGTGGGTGCAGGTCAAGAGCGTGCTGCTGACCATCGTCTGGTCCGGCGTGGTGGCTGGCATCTCCTACAAGATCTGCGACCTGGTCGTCGGCCTGCGCGTCAGCGAAGAATCCGAGCGCCAGGGCCTGGACATCACCACGCACGGCGAGGTGGCGTACTACCGCTGATCGGTTTCCAGGGAGTTCATTGCGGATTGGCCTCGGTGCTTGCACCGGGGCCTTTTTTCATTGCCGCGCCGCAAACGCCCTTCAGCGGCTGAGGAAATCAGGAGGCCTGCTGCACGCCAACCGCCTTATGGTGAGCTCCGTTATAAGACGGATCTTTGGCCTATATGCCATTGACGGAATATATTCTGGAGGGAATAATGACCCAACCCTGGGAGGTGGAGTACACCGACGAGCTTGGCGATTGGTGGGCTGATCTGACGCAGGCCGAGCAGGAGTCCATCGACGCGTCGGTGCGTCTGCTGGAGGCAAGAGGGCCGAATCTCGGGTATCCCCATACGTCCGGCATCGGGAGTTCCAGGCATCCGCACATGCGTGAGCTTCGTGTGCAACATGAGGGACGGCCTTACCGACTGCTTTACGCGTTCGATCCGCGCCGCTGCGCAATCTTGCTGATCGGCGGCGACAAAACGGGCGATGGCCGCTGGTATGAGGTGCATGTGCCCATTGCCGACCGGCTGTACGACACCCACCTCGAAACCCTGCAAAAGGAAGGACGAATCGATGGCCAGGAAATTCAGTGAACTGCGCGCCAGGATGTCGCCTGAGGCACAGTCCCGGGCCGCCGCACGGGCCGAGGCCATGCTGGTGGACATGCAGCTCCAGGAATTGCGCAAGGCCCGCAACGTGACACAGGTCGAAGTGGCCAGGGCCATGAACGTGGAGCAAGCATCCATCTCCAAGCTGGAGCGCCGCGAGGACATGTACGTGAGCACGCTGCGCGAGTACGTCCGTGCGCTGGGCGGCGAGCTGAGGCTGGTCGCCTCGTTTCCCGACGCCGACATCCAGGTCCATCCTTTCGAGCCTCTCCGATGAGGGGCGCAGGCGGCTGATCCGGCGTCTGCCTTTGCCTTTTGGGTGAGGGTGTTTTGCGCCGCCCGCAGAACTTCAAGCGCGCCGTTCAAAAAATTCACGGGTCCGCACCGAGGCGCAAAAGGGCCCAGCCGCTACGATGCAGGCCATGGATTCAGCCCAAAGCCACCTCCTCCAGATCGCCCAGCGCGTGCGCGCTGCTGCGGCCGACGCCACGCCGCTGCGCATACGCGGCGGCGGCACCAAGGATTTCCACGGCCTGGCCCTGCAGGGCGAGCTGCTGGACACGCGGGCGCTGGCCGGCGTGGTCAGCTATGAGCCCAGCGAGCTGGTCGTGACCGTGCGTGCCGGCACGCCGCTGGCCGAGGTCGAGGCCCTGCTGGCCGCCCAGGGCCAGTGCTTGGCCTTCGAGCCTCCGCATTTCAATGGAGACAGCAGCAACGCCACCGTGGGCGGCATGGTGGCCAGCGGCCTGTCCGGGCCGGCGCGTGCCAGCGTGGGTGCCGTGCGCGACTTCGTGCTGGGGCTGGAGATGATCAACGGCCAGGGCGAGTTGCTGCGCTACGGCGGGCAGGTCATGAAGAACGTGGCGGGCTACGACGTCTCGCGGCTGATGGCGGGCTCCTGGGGCACACTGGGTCTGATCACCGAGGTCAGCCTCAAGGTGCTGCCCGTGGCGCCTGCCGAGGCCACGCTACGCTTCGAATGCACTCAGCAGCAGGCGCTGGACTGGCTCAATGCCTGGGGCGGGCAGCCGCTGCCGCTCAATGCCAGTTGCTGGCTGCAGGAAGACGGCGCAGCCCAGGGCATGCTGTATCTGCGCCTGCGCGGCGCGCGTGCCGCCGTGCAGGCGGCCTGCGAGCGCCTGGGTGGCGAGCGTGTGCAGCGCATGGACCATGTGCATGCCGCTGCCGACTGGCAGGCCTGCCGCGAGCAGCAGCTGCCCTGGTTCACCGCACGCGCGCCGGGCCATGCGCTGTGGCGCCTGTCCGTGCCGCAGACGGCTCCGGCCCTGGCGCTGCCGGACAGCTGCACGGGGCCGCTGATCGAATGGCACGGCGCGCTGCGCTGGGTACAGGCGCCGCGTGCGCTGGGCTATACGCTGCGCGCGCTGGCAAAAGCAGCGGGCGGATCGGCCACCTTGTTCCGCTCCGAGGCCGCAGACCAGCCCGGCGCCGAGCCCGATTTCGACGCCCAGGCGGCCGATGCCACGGCCGCGCTGCATGCGCGGCTCAAGCAGGCCTTCGATCCTGCGGGCATCTTCAACCGCGGCCGGCTGGCCGCCGCCTGGTAGGCCGGGCCACCGCCTGGCTCCGCCCATGCGCATGCGCCACCACCTGCACCTGCTCACGGACCGGCACCGCACGGTGGCCAGCAACCGCACGCTGGGCCTGCTGCTGGCCTTCAACGCGGGTGCGGTGAATGCGGGCGGCTTTTTGCTGGTGCACTCCTATACCTCGCACATGACGGGCTTTGTCTCGCTGCTGGCCGACAACCTCGTGCTGGGCAATACGGCGCTGGTGCTCAGTGCCTGCGGCGCGCTGCTGGCCTTTCTGTGCGGCGCGGCCGCGACATCGCTGCTGGTCAACTGGGCGCGCCACCACCGGCTGCGCAGCAGCTATGCGCTGCCGCTGCTGCTGGAAGCCGCGCTGATGCTGCTCTTCGGCGTGCTGGGCGCGGCCATGCTGGCCTGGCCCACGCCGTTCGCCGTGCCGCTGGCCGTGCTGCTGCTGTCCTTCATCATGGGATTGCAGAACGCCACGGTGACCAAGATGTCGTCCTCGCAGATCCGCACCACGCACATGACGGGCGTGATCACCGACCTGGGCATGGAGCTGGGTCGAGCCCTTTACTGGAATCGCCACGGCAGCCCGCCCGAGCACCGGGTCCACGCCAACCATGTGCGGCTGCGGCTGTTCGCAGGGCTGCTGTCCATGTTCCTGCTGGGCGGCATTGCGGGTGCGCTGGGTTTCCGGCACCTGGGCTTTGTGTTCGTCGTGCCGCTGGCCGTGGTGCTGTGCCTGCTGTCCCTGCCGCCGCTGTGGGCCGACCGTGCGCGATTGCCCCTGCTGCTGGGCCGGCGCCCCGCGCCTCGCGCGTGACCGCCGCGTCCGGCTGCCGTGCCTGACCGTTCCCCGATACCCATACAACAAGAGCCCCACCATGCAGACCCAACTCGCACCCCAGTACCGCGCCACGCCCGAGGGCCAGGAGGCCGAAGCCATTCTGCGCAAGTGCGTGCACTGCGGCTTTTGCACGGCCACCTGCCCGACCTACCAATTGCTGGGCGACGAGCTGGACGGGCCGCGTGGCCGCATCTACCTGATCAAGCAGGTGCTGGAGGGCGAGACGCCCACGCGCGCCACCCAGCAGCACCTGGACCGCTGCCTGACCTGCCGCAACTGCGAAAGTACCTGCCCCAGCGGCGTGCAGTACGGCCACCTGGTGGACATAGGCCGCAAGATCGTCGAGGAACAGGTGCCGCGCCCCCTCGGCGAGCGCGCCAGGCGCTGGGCGCTCAAGGAGGGGCTGAACTCGCCGCTGTTCGCCCCGGCCCTGAAGCTGGGCCAGGCCGTGCGCGGCCTGCTGCCCGAAGTCCTGGCCGAGAAAGTGCCCCAGCCCCAGGATGCGGGCGCCTGGCCCGTGCGCGAGCATGCGCGCAAGGTGCTGCTGCTGGCCGGATGCGTGCAGCCGGCCATGATGCCGCGCATCAACTTCGCCACCGCGCGCGTGCTGGATGCGGCCGGCATACAGACCGTGATCGCGCCCAAGGCCGGTTGCTGCGGCGCCGTGAAATTCCACCTCAACGACCAGGAAGGCGGCAAGGCGCAGATGCGCGCCAATATCGACGCCTGGTGGCCGCAGGTGGACAGCGGCGCGGTGGAGGCCATTGTCATGAATGCCTCGGGCTGCGGCGTCACCGTCAAGGAATACGGCCATCTGCTCAAGGACGATGCGCAGTACGCGGACAAGGCAGCCCGCATCAGCGCCCTCACGCGCGACCTGAGCGAGCTGCTGCCTGAGCTCCTGCCCGAGCTGGCCGAGCGCCTGCAGGGCAGGGTGCGCGCACCGGCCGCGCCCATGGCCTACCACCCGCCCTGCACGCTGCAGCACGGACAAAAGCTGCGCGGCGGCGTGGAAACCCATCTGGCCAGGCTGGGCTTCGAGCTGCGCGTGGCGCGCACCGAATCGCACCTGTGCTGCGGCTCGGCGGGAACCTACTCGGTGCTGCAGCCCGAACTCTCGCACCAGTTGCGCGACCGCAAGATCGGTGCGCTGACCGAAGGCTTCGATGCCCAGCGGCCCGCCGCCATCCTCTCGGCCAACATGGGCTGCATCGTCCACCTGCAAAACGGCACGGACCTGCCCGTGCGCCACTGGATAGAGGTGCTGGACGAGGCCCTGCTGGCCTGAGACCAGCCGCGTACCGAATGCGCATCTGTGCCTCCAGCGCGACGCCGTGGGGCCTATGCCCGCGCAAGCCTTTGCAATGCTGGCATGATGCGGGGTTTCGTTTTCTCCAAGCCCACGTGCTCCGCCATGACTGAATCCGTGTCTGAACCGCAAGAACAGAGCGCCGCGCTGCCGGCGGACGCCGCTGCCGGCACCGAGCCGCAGGCTGCAGCCAGCGCCGATGGCCAGGGCCGCAAGCGCTCGCGCCGTGGCGGACGTGGCCGCAACAAGGGCAAGGCCACCGAGCCTGCCGCCGACGCCGCATCCGGCACGGCCGCCAGTGCCGAGGCCAACGCTTCCAGGCCCGTGCGCACCCAGCACCCGCTGCTGGCGCAACTGGCCCAATGGCATCCGAACCTGTTCGGCGAGCAGCCGCTGCCGCTCAAGCGCGGCATCTTCGAAGACCTGCTGGCCGCCCATCCTGAAGCCATTGACCGCGACCAGCTCAAGCTGGCCCTGTCCCAGCACACGCGCTCGAGCCGCTACCTCACCGTGGTGGCCAGCGGCCAGGCCCGGCATGACCTGCAGGGCCAGTCGGTCGAGGCCATGGCGCCCGAGCATGTGCACCATGCGCTGATCGAAGTCTTCCGCCGCCGCCAGCACCGCTCGCCCGAAGACCTGGCGCCCAAGCTGCGCAACCGCATCATCGCGGCCTACGAGGCATCGGGCCTGTCGCGCGACGACTACGCGGCGCGTGTGCAAGGCCGTGACGAGGCCACCAACACCCTGGTGGCCGAGGCACTGGCCGAGGCCGATGCGCGCACCGCACGCGACGAGGCGCTGCTGCGCGCCTTCGAGGCCAGCGGCCAGACCTCCGAAGCCGGCTTTGCCGACATGTACGGCATGAACCCGCGCCAGGTGGCGCAGCAGCTGGAACGCGCCCGCCGCCGCCTGCAGACGCAGGCGGCCTGAGGCACAAGGACCGGCACCAAGGACCGGCGCCAAAGACCGGCGCCAAAGACCGGCAGCACCGCCTGCCGGCACACTCCACCGCCGCGTGCCCCGGCAAGGGCCGCGCCGGTGCACCTGCCCTGGATCACAGGCGGCATCTCTGCAGCGGACCCTTCCGCCAGCACGCAGATGCCCACCAGGGGCGGGCCCGGGGATGAACTGTTTCACGGACGCCGCTGCACCCGGCCACGGGGCGGCGGCGCCTTGCCGTGCGCGCTCGTTCCGGGAAATGAACACGGCGCGCAAGGCACTTCAAAGCAAAAAAGCAAAAGGAGACTTGCGATGTGGCTGGGTTTGTCGTTGTTCTACGTGGGCGCCGTGCTGTGCCTGAACGGCCTGTGGATGCTGGGGCGCATAGCCGACCGGGAGATCTGGGTCATCAACGTGTTCGCGGGCCTGGTCTCGCTGATCATCGGCCTGGCCTCCGCCTTCGGGCCCGAGCCCGATGCGGCTTCGGTCAAGACCGGCGCGCTGACCCTGCTGTTCGCCTTCACCTACCTGTGGGTGGCCATCAACCGCTTCACGGGCGCCGATGGCCGGGGCCTGGGCTGGTTCAGCCTGTTCGTGGCCATCACTGCGGTGCCCGTGGCCATCGACACCCTGCTGGGCGCGCGCACCGCCATCGACTGGTGGATGGCGGCCAACTGGGCGGCCTGGGCCGTGCTGTGGGCCATGTTCTTCGTGCTGCTGGCCCTGGGCCGCAACATCGGCCGCGTGACGGGCGCCCTGTGCATTGCGCAGGGCGTGCTCACGGGCTGGCTGCCGGGCTACCTGCTGCTGGCGGGACAGCTCACAGGCTGATTGCGCAGCGGGCAGGGCGTCAAGCCCCACGCCGCCGTGCATGCGCCAGCGCAGACAGCAGCGCGGCCGCGATGATGCAGGCACCGCCCAGCAGCGTGCGCGGCGTCAGCACCTCGCCTGCAATCAACACCGAGGAGACGCTGGCAAACACCACCTCGGCCAGCATGACCACGGCGGTCACGCCGGCCGGCAGGCGCGCGGCGCCGAACTGCAGCGCCCAGTTGCCCAGCATCAGCAGCACGGCCAGGCCGGCGGCAATCAGCATCCAGCCAGCCTGCGGCGCAGGCATGGGCGGCACCAGCCCCACGCTGCTGCCCGCGAAGGCGCTGGCCAGCCCCATGGCCATGCAGCCGCTGAACATGGCCAGCATGCGCGCCTGCGCCGGCACGGCCTGCAGGCGGCGCAGCAGCACATTGGTCAGCGCAAAGGTAAAGCCGCCGAACAGTGCCAGGCCGTCGGCCAGCGACAGACCGCGCAGCAGCCCGGGCGAGCCGCCGCTGAATGTGCCCTCGGGCACCAGCACCAGCGCCACCCCGCCAAAGGCCAGCAGCAGCCGCGTCAGCGCGGCCGGCGTGGGCCGCTCGCCCAGGATCTTCCAGGCCAGCAGCACTGACCATGCCGGCATCAGATAGAACAGCAGCACCACGCGCACCACATCGCCAATGGTCACGGCCCAGTTGAAGGCGATGTTGTTGCTGCCCGCGCAGGCGCCCAGCAGGATCAGCGCCGGGTACTGCAGCGCCTGGCGCAGGCTGGCCGGGCGCAGCGCCACCAGCCCCGCCAGCACCAGGGCATACATCAGCGCCGTGGCCCACAGCGGATGCAGGCCAGCCTCGTGCATGGCGCGAAACGGCCACCAGGCCAGACCCCAGACCAGGGTGTTGAACAGCAGGGCGAGAACGGGCAGGGGGCTGTGCATGGGGCAATGAAAAACGCCCGGGCAGGCAAGGCCTGCTCCGGACGCCGTGGGGACAAGGGCAGGCTAGTGGCAATCCTTGCGGGCAATCACCAGCAGGCGCTCGACTTCCTCGGGATGGTTGCGCACATTGCTGACGTGCCAGCGGCCGATCAGCCACATGATGCCGGCCACCACCAGGCCGAACACCGTGATGGCGCCGAAAGCCGACAGTCCGAACTTGGTGGACAGCGCATAGAAGGCGCCCAGCGCCAGGATGCAGGCCTGCTCATTGAAGTTCTGCACGGCAATCGAGCGGCCCGCTCCCATGAGGTTGTGGCCGCGGTGCTGCAGCAGCGCATTCATGGGCACGACCAGGAAGCCGCCCAGGCCGCCCAGCAGGATCAGGAAGGGAATGGCCACCCACACGCTCTTGATGAAGATCATGGCGATCACCAGCAGGCCCATGGTGATGCCCAGCGGAATCACGCGCGTGGCGTTGTCCAGCCGCATGCGCATGGACGCGAGGATGGCGCCTGCGGCCGTGCCGATGGCCACCACGCCCACCAGGGCCGATGCCTGGGAGGTGCCGTAGCCCAGGGCCGCCGCGCCCCAGGCCAGCACGATGTAGCGCAGGTTGCCCGACACGCCCCAGAACAGCGTGGTCGTGGACAGCGAGATCTGGCCCAGCTTGTCCCCCCACAGCCGCTGGCTGCAGGTCCAGAAGTCGGGCAGCAGGGCCAGGGTATTGGCCAGCAAGCTCTTGCTGGGGTCCTGGCGCAGCGGGCGCAGGATGGTGTCGGTCAGCGGAATGCGCAGGTTGAACCAGGCGGCCAGCGCATAGACGCCGACCAGCACGGCAATCGCCGCTTCGGCGGCCGTGTCCACGCCGGTATCTATCCAGGGCAGGTCGAAGTCCAGCAGATGGGCCGAGATGCCCGGGCTCAGCAACTGCCCGCCCACGAGCACGCCCAGGATGATGGAGGTGATGGTCAGCCCCTCGATCCAGCCATTGGCCTTGACCAGCTGGGAGGCGGGCAGCAACTCGGTGAGGATGCCGTACTTGGCCGGCGAGTAGGCCGCTGCGCCCAGGCCCACCACGGCGTAGGCCAGCAGCGGGTGGTTGCCGAACAGCATCATCAGGCAGCCCACGATCTTGATCGCATTGCTGATGAACATCACCCGTCCCTTGGGCAGGGCGTCGGCAAAGGCGCCGACGAAGGGGGCCAGGATCACGTAGAACAGCGCGAACATGGGCACCAGGGCGGCGCGCTGCCACTCGGGGGCGCCATTGGTGCGCAGCAGTTCCACGGCGGTCACGAACAGGGCGTTGTCTGCCAGCGAGCTGAAGAACTGCGCTGACATGATGGTGTAGAAACCGCGCTTCATGGATAGGCAGATGGGGTCAGCTGCAGGGCTGCTGACCGGTTAAATAAGGACCCCGTGGCAAGTGACTGGCGGTTATATCACGCGGCCTTTGGCTGGCAGTGCCAGAATCCCAAGCTTCTGACTGAGTGAAAACCATGCCGCGTCCCATTCTTGCCACCATCCATTCCGCCGCGCTTCGCCACAACCTGGAGCGGGTGCGGCAGGCGGTCCCCGATGCCAAATTGTGGGCCGTGGTCAAAGCCAACGCCTATGGCCACGGTATCGAGAACGTGTTCGAGGCCCTGCGCGGCGCCGACGGCTTCGCCATGCTGGACCTGGCCGAGGCCGAACGCGTGCGCCAGCTGGGCTGGCGCGGCCCCATCCTGCTGCTGGAAGGGGTCTTCGAGCCGCGCGACCTGGAGCTGTGCTCGCGCCTGTCCATCTGGCATGCCGTGCACTGCGATGTCCAGATCGACTGGCTGGCCGCGCACAAGACGCAGAACGGCCACCGCGTCTTCCTCAAGATGAACTCCGGCATGAACCGCCTGGGCTTCACGCCCGAGCGATACCGCGCGGCCTGGGCCCGGCTGAACGCCTTGCCCCAGGTGGAGGAAATCTCGTTCATGACCCATTTCAGCGATGCCGACGCAGGGGCCGGACAGCCCGGAATCTCGGCACAGCTGCAGCGCTTTCATGACGCCACGCGCGACCTGCCCGGCGAGCGCAGCGTGGGCAACAGCGCAGCCACGCTGCGCCAGGGCGACGACGCGCTGGTGCGCTGCGACTGGGTGCGGCCGGGCATCGTGCTCTACGGCAGCGCCCCCGACTATCCGCAGCACACGGCGGCCCACTGGGGCCTGCAGCCCACGCAGACGCTGAGCTCGCGCATCATCGGCGTGCAGCAACTGACCGAGGGGCAGAGCGTGGGCTATGGATCGCGCTTCACGGCCGACGGCCCCCTGCGCCTGGGCACCGTGGCCTGCGGCTATGCCGACGGCTATCCACGCCACTGCGGCACGGGCACGCCCGTGCTGGTGAACGGCGTGCGCACCCGCACCCTGGGCCGCGTGAGCATGGACATGCTGGCCGTGGACCTGACGCCCGTGCCCGATGCCGGCATGGGCAGCGAGGTCACGCTGTGGGGCCGCGCCAGCAACGGCGCCGTGCTGCCCATCGACGAGGTGGCCGAGGCCGCAGGCACGCTGGGCTATGAACTCATGTGCGCCGTCGCGCCGCGCGTGAACAAGACCGTCGATTGATCAGGGCGCGGCTTCCACGCTGTCCCTGGCCCGCTCCAGCAGCGCCATCAACTGCTGTTGCGCGGCGGGCTCCCAATCCTTGAGCAGCCGGGCCGCCAGCGCCTGGCGCGACTGGCGCAGCCGGTCGAACAGGGCCTGCCCCTGGGGGCTGAGGCTCAGGCAGCGCACGCGGCGGTCGCGGGCGTCCGGTTCGCGGTCCAGCCATCCCTGCTCCTGCAGCTGCGCCAGCATGCGCGCAAGCTGGGCCTTGTCCATGTGGCTGTGGTCGACCAGATCCCTTTGCGTGCGGCCCGGGTGCCGGCCCACGTACATCAGCACGCGCACCTCGTTGGGCGTCAGCCCGGGCTCCATGGACTCCATGTCCTCGCGCATGCGCGAGCGGAACAGGTGCAGCAGCTCGTGCATGGCCTCGAAGATATCGGCGGGCAGGGAGGCATTCATGGCAGGGTCTTGTGGAAATACGTTGACAAAGTCAACGGATGACAGAGAATTGGTGGACTAAATCAACATTCTAGGCCGTCGCAGGCCGTTTCGCCAATGAACTTGCCCAATCCAGCCACCTCTGCCGTGACACCGGCCCCCGTCGTCCAGCGTGTCCGCCATTCCTTCCGCGCCCGCCATGTGCAATTGCTCTCGCGCGAGCAGCCCAGCCCCGGCTTTGTCCGCCTGACCCTGGGCGGCCCCGATCTGGAGGACTTCGTGAGCGCCGGTTTTGACGACCACGTCAAGCTCATCCTGCCGCAGGCCGGGCGCGAACTGCCCGCGCTTCCCGTGCTGCTCGATGGCCGCCCGACCTTCGTGGAGGACGAGCGCCCCACCTTGCGCGACTACACGCCGCTGCGCTACGACGCCGCGCGCCAGAACCTCATCATGGATTTCGCGCTGCACGATGCCGGCCCCGCCACCGAATGGGCGCTGACCGCACCGCTGGGCCAGTGGGTGGGCCTGGCCGGGCCGCGCGGCAGCCTGGTGATCTCGGCCAACCTGCCATGGCATTGGCTGTTCGGCGACGAGACCGCCATGCCCGCCATCGAGCGGCGCCTGGCCGAGCTGCCCGCCGGCAGCCGCGCCGTGGTGCGCGTGCAGCTGCGCAACCCGGCCGACCGCCGCCAGTGGAGCAGCACGGCCCGGCTGGACTGCGACTGGGTCGAATCGCTGGCCGATGCCGTGCACGCGCTGGAGCTGCCCCAGGACGACGGCTATATCTGGGCGGCGGGCGAGCACAGTGCCATGGCCGAGCTGCGTCGCCTGCTGCTGGCCAAGGGCGCATCGCCCAAGCGCATGCGCGTGGCCTCTTACTGGAAGCAGGGCACGGCCGACCACCATGAAGACCTGAACGATCCCAGCTGACCTTCCTGGAGAAAAGGACGGAAGTACAGACGAAAAAAAGCCCACCGAAGTGGGCTTTTTTTCGTGGTGGTTGCGCGAGAAGGATTTGAACCTCCGACCTTTGGGTTATGAGCCCAACGAGCTACCAGACTGCTCCATCGCGCGGTAATCCGCAGTAATTTCGTTTTCACTGCATTTTCTGCAGCGAAGAAGTGAACTATAACCGATATCTTTCCGTCACGCAACTGCGATAGGCGCGAAACATGCGTGCCAGGGCGGCAGCCACCGCTCGGTATAGTGCTCACCCCATGGCCAAAGACAAAACCACGTTCATCTGCAACGCCTGCGGAGGCACCAGCCCGCGCTGGCTGGGCAAATGCCCGGCCTGCGGGGCCTGGAACTCTCTGATCGAGGCCGTTGCCGAGCCTGCGAGCGCGGGCAAGAACCGGCTCAGCCAGCCCCAGGGCTATGCGGGCCTGGCCAATGTCCAGGCCGTGATGCCGCTGTCGGCCATCGAGGCCCAGGACGTGGCGCGCACGCCCAGCGGCATCGAGGAGCTGGACCGCGTGCTGGGCGGCGGCATTGTCGAAGGCGGCGTGGTGCTGATTGGTGGCGATCCCGGCATCGGCAAGTCCACCCTGCTGCTGCAGGCCATGGACGCGCTGCACCGCGTCGGCCTGCCCACGCTGTATGTCACGGGCGAGGAAAGCGGTGCCCAGGTCGCGCTGCGCTCGCGCCGCCTGGGGCTGGAGGCCAGCCAGGTCAACGTGCTGGCCGAGATCCAGCTGGAGAAGATCCTCGCCACCATGGAGGCCACCCAGCCGGCCGTGGTCGTCATCGACTCCATACAGACCGTGTACTCGGACCAGCTGTCCTCGGCGCCGGGCTCGGTGGCCCAGGTGCGCGAATGCGCGGCCCACCTCACGCGCGCGGCCAAGACCACGGGCATCACTGTGATCCTGGTCGGCCACGTGACCAAGGAAGGCGCACTGGCCGGCCCGCGCGTGCTGGAGCACATGGTGGACACGGTGCTCTACTTCGAGGGTGACACGCACAGCAATTTCCGCCTGGTGCGCGCCATCAAGAACCGCTTTGGTGCCGTCAACGAGATCGGCGTCTTCGCCATGACGGAGAAGGGCCTCAAGGGCGTGACCAACCCGAGCGCCATCTTCCTGTCCCAGCACAGCGAGCCGGTGCCCGGTTCCTGCGTGCTGGTCACGCTGGAGGGCACGCGCCCCATGCTGGTGGAGATACAGGCCCTGGTCGATCAGGGCGGCCCCGCGCCCCGGCGCCTGTCCGTGGGCCTGGACCGCGACCGGCTGGCCATGCTGCTGGCCGTGCTCAGCCGCCACGCGGGTGTGGCCTGCGCGGACCAGGATGTGTTCGTCAACGCCGTGGGTGGCGTGCGCATCAGCGAGCCTGCGGCCGACCTGGCCGTCATGCTGTCCATCACCTCCAGCCTGCGTGGCCGCGCCCTGCCCAAGGGATTCCTCGCCTTTGGCGAAGTGGGCCTGGCCGGCGAGGTGCGCCCCGCGCCGCGCGGCCAGGAGCGCCTGAAGGAAGCGGCCAAGCTGGGCTTCACCATGGCCGTGGTACCCAAGGCCAATGCGCCCAAGAAGGCTATTGCCGGTCTGACCGTGCATGCCGTCGAACGCGTGGACGAGGCCATGAATATCGTCCGAGGGATGGGCTGACGCGCATGCCGAGCGCATTGCGGGGGCATACGCACTGTCCGCAGCGGCCCTGCGGCGCCTCCATAAGACAATCGGCGCCATGAATTTGCGCAATATCCTGATTCCCCTGGGTCTGCTCGTACTGCTGGTGGCTGCGCACCAGTCCTATGGCTGGATGGGTGTGGTCGCCGTGGGCGGCGGCATCATGATGTGGCTGTTGCTGCATTTCACGCGGCTGATGTCCATCATGAGGAAGGCCTCGGACCGGCCCATGGGCTATGTGGGCAGCGCCGTCATGCTCAACGTCAAGCTCAAGCCCAAGGTCTCGCTGATGCACGTGGTGGCCATGACGCGCTCCCTGGGCGAGCGCCTGTCCGAGGAGGGCCAGCAGCCCGAGATCTACCGCTGGACCGACGGCACGCAGTCGTATGTGACCTGCGAGTTCAAGAGTGGCCGTCTCATGAAATGGACCCTGGTACGCCCCACGCCCGAGCCCGAGCAAGAGGCACCTGCGGCCCCCGAGGCAGCCCCTGCGCCCTAAAATACCGGGTTGGTGTTCTGTTCAATACCCCCAAGGATGTTCCTATGAGCCCCGTTGTTCCCTCGATGGCCGACCGTGACGGCAAGATCTGGATGGATGGCCAGCTGGTGGACTGGCGCGATGCCAAGATCCATGTGCTGACCCACACGCTGCACTACGGCTGCGGCGCATTCGAGGGCGTGCGGGCCTACAAGTCCGAGCAGGGCACGGCCATCTTCCGCCTGGAAGACCACACCAAGCGCCTGTTCAACAGCGCCAAGATCCTGCGCATGCAGATCCCGTTCACCCAGGAAGCGGTGAACCAGGCCCAGGTCGAGGTCGTGCGCGCCAACCAGCTGGAATCGTGCTACCTGCGCCCGCTGACCTGGATCGGCGACCGCAAGCTGGGCGTCTCCCCCAAGGGCAACACCATCCACCTGATGGTTGCGGCCTGGGCCTGGGGCGCCTACCTGGGCGAAGAAGGCATGCAGCGCGGCATCCGCGTGAAGATCTCCAGCTTCACGCGCCACCATGTGAACATCACCATGAGCCAGGCCAAGGCGGTGAGCAACTACACCAACTCCATCCTGGCCAACACCGAGGCGCTGGACGACGGCTATGACGAGGCCATCCTGCTGGACGCCTCGGGCTTCGTCTCCGAAGGCTCGGGCGAGAACATCTTCGTCATCAAGGATGGCGTGGTCTACACGCCCGACCTGTCGGCCGGCGCGCTCAACGGCATCACGCGCAATACCGTGATGCACATCTGCAAGGACCTGGGCCTGGAAGTGGTGCAAAAGCGCATCACGCGCGACGAGCTGTACATCGCCGATGAAGTCTTCTTCACCGGCACGGCCGCCGAAGTCACGCCCATCCGCGAGGTGGACCGCATCGAGATCGGCGCGGGCAGCCGCGGCCCTCTCACCGAAAAGATCCAGCAGGCCTTCTTTGACATCGTCAACGGCCGCAACCCCAAGTACGCCCATTGGCTGACTCGGGTCTGAACATCCCTAGAGACCCACGAAAGAGATAAGCAAGCATGACAACGAATGCCACCGTCGAACTGGCGACCAAGGACCTCAACGCCCAGGGCGGCGTGTTCTGCCCCAGCCCCAAGGCCGACATGAAGCTGTGGAACAGCCATCCCAAGGTCTACCTGGACGTGGCCCACACCGGCGAAGCCAAGTGCCCCTACTGCGGCACGCTGTACCGCCTGAAAGCCGGCGAAGTCTTCGCAGGCGGGCATTGAACAAAGCGGGCCTCGGCCCGCTTTGTGTGTCTCAGCGCGCCGACAGCGCGCGGCTCCAGATGCTGCCGGGCGCAGCACCTCCGTGCAAAGCCAGCATGTCCGTGAAATGGCGCCGCTCCCCGCCGCGCAGCTTGACGATGGGCGCCGCCACCTGCGGCGCCTTCGCCAGGCACAGCTGGGGGTAGAGCAGGTACCACTTCCAGCGCAGGGCAGAGTGATAGAAGAAGGCCGTGTCCTCGGCCTTGAACAGCGTGAGCCGGGCATCGGGCAGGCGCCGCATCACCTGCTGGGCCGTCACATGGATCAGAAGGTAATTTGGATCGGGAATGCCCTGCAGCACCTCGGCGGCGTCGGGCCGCGACTGCAGGCGCTGCAGATAGGCCTCGGGGCCGTCCACGATCAGCGCCTGGTGAAACTCCTTTTGCCATTCCGATACAAAGCGCGAGCCGGCCGGAGCGCAGAATGACCAGCTTTCGATCACGGGGTAGCGCCTGTCCCTGGTGAAGCCCTCAAGGTAGAAGCCTGCCAGCTCGGCAGCGCCTGCGCCGGGGGAGGCGCTCATCCAGTCCAGCGGCGCGGTCAGCAGCGTGGTGGCGTCGAACCAGTAGCCGCCGTGGCATGCCACCAGGTACAGGCGAAGCCAGTCCGATTGCTTGGTGGGATGGAGTTCGGCAAACGCCGCAGGAAGGTCGCCGCAGGCGACGTACTGGCCCAGGTTCTCTGGCGTCACGACGATGACCTGGTGATCCGGGCACTGCCGCCGCCAGCTGTCCACGCACTGCTGGACGAAGGGATCCAGGCCGGACTGGTTCCAGTATGTCCAGATCGTTTTCGGGATTTCCGCTGCAAGACCATCGGCTGCCGGGGGCGATGGGGGCAGCTGCAAGGGCGCAGGCATGGTGTAATCTGCGCCGATTTTGGAAGGCGCCGCCCAGCGATGGAGCAGCCTGAATAAGACCGCAGGAATTTTTTTCATGAGCGGATGGAAAGCGGAATGCCCGCATTTTGGGGCAGAAAGTTGCGGTCTTGATGAGATTTGACAAGTCGAAGCTGCCAGGGCTCCTCACGACCCTGGCCGCTATTTTGGTGCCCGGGCTGGCCTTGTGGCTGCGCTCGGGCTATTCCTATGGCGCCGGCCTCATGGTCCTGGGCGCCCTGTGTTTTCTGCCTCGCTGGGTCAGATACCGGCAGTCCAACGGCACCTGGCTGCTGGTCGCGCTGTTCATGGGCATGGCGGTGATGTGGTACTTCCTGTCCGTGCTGGACGGGGGCACCGGGCAGTTCGACCGGCCCGTGAAATTCATCCTGGGCGCGGTCAGCCTGCTGTTCGCCATGTGCTATCCGCCCACGGCGCGGATCTTCCTGTGGGGCATTCCGCTGGGCAGCGCAGGCGCGGGCTTCATGGCCCTGTGGCAGGTCTGCGTGCTGGGCATGGAACGGGCCACGGGTTACACCAATGCCATCCAGTGGGGCAACATGGCCTTGCTGCTGGGCTGCTTCTCCTGCATCTATGCCGTGTCCTTCTGGCACCAGCGCTCCCTGCTTTGGCGCCTGCTGGTGCTGGCGGCCGCCGCGCTGGGGGCGCTGGCTTCGCTGCTGTCGGGCTCGCGCGGCGGGTGGCTGGCGCTGTTGCCCATGTTCTTCATGCTGATGGTCCTGGTGCGCATGTACCGTCCGCAGTACTTCGGGCGCCTGTTGCTGGGCTGCGCTGCAATTGTGGTGGCGCTGGCCACCGTGATGGCCTTCATCCCGCGCGTCAGCGAGCGCGTGGATGAGGTCTACCTGGATGTGAGCACCTACCTTCATGCCGGCAACTCCAACACCTCGCTGGGCACCCGGCTGGAGCAGTACCGGCTGGCCGTGCAGATGATCGGCGAGAAGCCGCTGCTGGGCTGGGGCATGCAGGGCTATGTGGACGAGATGCACCGGCGCGTGGACGCCGGCAGCTATGGCCAGTCCATCCGCGAATACAACTTCATCCACAACGACTTCCTGGACATCTGGGTCAAGCTCGGCGTGCCGGGCGTGCTGCTGCAGGCGGCGCTGTTCATCTCGCTGCTGTGGCTGTTCTGGCCCTCGCGGCGGCGCATGGCGCTGTGGCCTGCGGACAGCACCCCCTGGCGCGAGGCCCTGCTGCTGCGTATCCTGGGCAGCCTGATGCCAGCCATGTACCTGGCGTTCGGCATGTCACAGCAATTTTTCGTGCACAACAGCGGCATCGTCTTCTTCGTCTTCCTCGTGGTGGCCCTGTGGTCATCGCTGCATGGCCTGGAAAGGGCCAGCGGAGCCGTGCGGTGACGGAGCGCGCCACCACGGCCCGGCCCCGGGTGCTGCACTTCGTGACGGGCGGCTTCTCGGGTGCCACCCAGGTGGCGGTGGATCTGGTGTCGGCGCACCGCGCGTCGGGCCGCTTCGACGCCAGGCTGGTGCTTCGGCGCAAGCGCAATACCTCCGATGAACGCGTGCAGAAGCTGCGCGACGGCGGCATCGATGTCGACGTGGTCGCCGGCTGGTCCCATGCCGCCACCGTCTGGCAGCTGCGCCGCATCTGCCTGGACTTTCAGCCGGACATCGTCGTGGCCCATGGGTTCAGCGACCACCTCTGGGGCCGCTTTGCCGCGCTGTGGGCCGGCGTGCCCTGCCTGGTGCATGTGGAACACAACTCGCGCGAGCGCTACACGCGCTGGCGGCTGGCGCAGGCCCTGTGGCTGACCGAGCGCACGGCCGCCATCGTCGGGTGCTCCGAAGGCGTGCGCCAGAGCCTGCAGGACCGCGGCTTTCCTGCAGCCAAGCTGATGGCCATCAGCAACGGCATCCGGCCCGAGCCCTATCTGCAGGAGCCGCCCCCCTTGCTGCAGCGCCGGCCGGACATCGTCATGGCCGCGCGCTTTGCGCGGCAAAAGGACCATGCCACCTTGCTGCGCGCGCTGGTGGTGCTGCGACAGCGCGGCCTCAAGCCCACGCTGACCCTGGCCGGCGGCGGCAAGGCGCGTGCCCAGCAGGCGGCGCAGCGGCTCAGCGCCGAACTGGGCCTGCAGGACCAGGTGCAATTCATCGGCATGTGCAACGACGTGCCCGGCCTGCTGCGTGCGCACCGCGTCTGCGTGCTGTCCACGCACTACGAGGGCATGCCCCTGTCCCTGCTGGAAGGCATGGCAGCGGGCTGCGTGGTGGTGGGCAGCCGCGTGGTGGGCGTGCAGGAAGTGGTGCGGCCCGGCGACAACGGCCTGCTGGCCGCGCACGCCGACCCCGAATCGCTGGCCGACGCCCTGCAGCAGGCGCTGCAGGATGACGAGGCCGCCGTGCGCATGGCCGCCACCGCGCGGCAGGAAGCCCTGTCGCACTACAGCCTGCAGCGCATGACCGGCCAGTACGAAGACCTGTTCGCCCGCCTGCTGCAGGGGGAGCGTCCGTGACCTGGCTCAGCATCCTGGTGCCCGTCTACAACGTGCTGCCCTACCTGGAGGAATGCCTGCAGTCCGTCATGGACCAGGCCGATGCCGGCGTGCAGGTGCTGGTGCTGGACGACTGCTCCACCGATGGCTCCTGGGCCCTGATGCAGCAGCTGGACCAGCGCTGGCCCGGCCGCCTGCAACTCATGCAGCACGAGCGCAACGCCGGCCTGAGTGCGGCGCGCAACACCATGATCGATGCGGCCACGGGCGACTACCTGTGGTTCTTGGACTCCGACGACAAGCTGCTGCCAGGCGCGATTGCCGGGCTGTCGGCCATCGTGAAACAACATGCGCCCGATGCCGTGCTCTGCGACTTCTCCGTCTGGCGCGAGGCCCCGCGCCTCAAGCACCGCCTGCGCGGCGAGGCGCACCGGCACAGCTTTCAGGGCCCCACGCTGCAGCGCTCGCAGGACCGTGGCGCCCTGCTGGCCGGCCTGCTGCGCACGGGCCAACTGCATGCCTGGTCCAAGATCTCGCGCCGCAGCCTGTGGGATGCCGGCCTGCGCTTTCCTGCAGGCCGCTACTTCGAAGACATGATGACCATGCCGCAGATGGCGCTGCGCTGCAGCAGCTTCTACTACTGCCCCCAGCCCTGGGTGGCCTACCGGCAGCGTGCCAACTCCATCCTCGCGTCCATGACGCCTGCCAAGGCGGCAGACCAGTCCGCCGCCCTGTGGCCCCTGGCGCAAGCCGTGCAAGCCCTGCAGGATGATGCGCTGCGCAACGACGGGCGCCTGCACTTCGCCTGGGCGCACCAGGCCGCGCGCAACCTCATCGGCGCCCTGCGCTTTCTCGACCGGCAGCGGGACATGCCGCCCGCGCAGCGGCAGGCGCTGGCGCAGCAGTTCCTGGCGGACTTCGGCCGCATCTCCCCGCTGTCCCTGCCGGCCCTGCGCCAGGCCTATCTGCGGCGCGGCTGGTGGCTGCGCGCATGGAAGCTGCGCAGCTGGGAGCGCCGCGCGCAGCAGCTGGGAACACCGGGAGCCCCAGCATGAGCGGCCTGAAACTGAAAACCCGGGGCGAGCTGTGGCTGGCGGCCGGCATGCGCCGCTTCTACGCCACCTTCCCACGCCGCCTGGAGCAGGGCCCCGCGCCCGACTTCCGCAGCCATGACATCGGGCCTGCGGCGCCCGTGCCGGTCTCCACGCCCATTCCCCGCATCATCTGGGCCTACTGGAACGGCGACTCGGTGCCGCTGCTCATACAGCGCTGCTTTGACAATTGGGCCCGCCTGAACCCCGGCTACAGCCTGCGCATCCTCAACGACGCGCAACTGCCGCAATACGTGCCGCAGCTGCCCGGCAACCTGCAGCAGCTGCCCGTGGCCAAGCGCTCGGACTGGCTGCGGCTGGAATTGCTGCACCGCCATGGCGGCATCTGGCTGGACGCCAGCACCATCCTCACCGAGCCGCTGGACTGGCTGCTGGAGCAGCAGCAGCGCAGCGGCGCCGACCTCGTCGCCTATTACCTGGAGCGCTACACCCGCGACCCGCAGGTACCCGTGGTCGAGAACTGGCTCATGGCCGCGCCCCCGGGCAGCGCCTTCATCGCCGCACTGCACAAGGAATACGTGGAGCAGGTCCTGCCGCAGACGGGCGAGGCCTATATCTCCCAGCTCCAGCAGGCCGGCGAATACGAGCAACTGCGCCAGGGCATCGACATGCCCGCCTACCTGAGCATGCACCTGGCCATGCAGCGCGTGCTGCGCGCCGGCGGCAGCTACCGCCTGCGGCTGGCCAAGGCCGAGGACGGCCCCTTCTTCCTGCACGTGCAGGGTAACTGGGGCCGCACCCCGCTCAAGATCCGCCTGATGTTCTCCCGCACCGAACAGGCGCCCGTGCCGCTCATCAAGCTGCGCGCGCCCGACCGCAAGAAGCTGGACCTGTACCTGGAGCGCGGCCTCTACGTGCCCGACAGCATCGCCGACCGCTATCTGCGGGGCTGAGCGGCGAGCGCGGACTGGGCCATCAGCCCAGGGCCGTCTCATGCAGGTAATCCCACAGCACCCCTTGGCCCGCACGTTTGAGGATCACGACTGAGCGGCGCGAGGTCTCCACGCCGTCCAGGCGATGGGTTTCCAAGTAGCGCATGGCCAGGCCGGCCGCGTCCCGCCATACGGGCTGCATGTCGGAGACGGATATCTCCAGCCCTGGCCGCTGGCCGGCCGCGCGCCGAAACATCTGTTCCACATCGTCCAGGCCGACAAGCCTGCCCGTGGTGGTCACCATGCTGAACTCCGGGCTGAACTGCGGCATCAGCGCCTGCAGCGCAGCCTGTGCGCCCGCTGGTTGGGTGAAGACGGTGTGGATCAGCTCGTGCACCCGGTGGATGCTGCGTTCGGCGATGCCGATGTCAATGTCACGGTCGATGGGCTTGTTGTCTTGCATGGTGGTCCTTGGGAGTGTGCAGCGATCGCAGTTGCAGCAGGGGCACAAGCCCTGCCAGCGATGCGATCAGAAACGTCATGTGATAGGCCCGGCCTGCGTCCAGGCGGGTGGCGAGCGTGTTGAAAACCATCAGGAAAAACGCAGCGCCCACGCTGAAGGCCATCTGCCGGTTGAGGTTCCAGATCACGCTGGCCTGCTGCGTCTGCCGGCCATCGAAGTCCAGCAGCGCCGTCGTCTGCGCGGTATTGGCCCCCAGGCCGCCGCCCAGGCCCATCAGCCCGTAGGCGGCCGCCAGCAGCCAGGGGTCGGCAGGGGCTGCCACGGCGGCCAGCGCCGCAATGCCCAGGCTGTGCAGCACCATGCTGGCGATGAACAGGGGCCGTGCGCCCGCGCGGTTGTACAGCCGGCCGCCCACCAGCATGGACACCAGTGCGCCGCCGGCGTAGACCATCATGAATCGGCCTGTGGCCTGCGCGCTCAGGTGCAGCATGTCCTGCAGGTAGAAGATGTTGAGCAGGTTCACGCCCGTGAACACGCCGGGAATGGCGTGGTAGACGGCCACCGACATGCGCAGGCGCGGGCTTTTGAGCAGTTGCAGTTCCACAATGGGGTGGGCCGTCTTGCGGGCATGGATGGCATACAGCACCGTGAAGGCCAGGCCCGCCGCCATGCCCAGCCAGGCCAGCGCCAGGCCCTGGCCCGAGCCTTGGCCTGCGCCATAGAGCGACATGCCCAGCAGCCAGGCGGCCAGCGCGGCGCTGACCAGCACCAGGCCCCTGAGGTCCGGCCGCTGCCGGGCCGTGGCCGGTGCATCGCGCACCCACAGCCAGGCCAGGCCTGCGGCGGCCAGGGCCAGCGCAATATTGGAATGGAACACCCAGCGCCAGGAGCCGTGGTCCACGATCAGCCCGCCCAGCCAGGGCGAGAGGGCCGGTGCAATCAGCGCCACGGCCATGACCAGCGTGGAGACACGCGCGCGCTCCGGTCCCTGGAACCGATTGAAGGCCAGGGCCTGGCCCACGGGAATCACCAGGCCGCCCGCCATGCCCTGGATGAAGCGCCAGCCCACCAGCTGGCCGAAGCTGCCCGCCTCGCCGCAGGCCCAGGCGGCCAGGGCGAATGCCAGCATGGAGCCCGCCATCAGCCCGCGCGCGCCCCAGCGGTCGGCCAGCCAGGGGGCGAGGGGAATGGCCAGCGTCAATCCCAGCATGTAGGCATTGGCCACCCAGGCCCCGGCCGAGATGCCCACATGGAACTCGGCCGCAATCGTGGGCAGCGCGACGGCGGGCATGAAGATGTTGATGCAGTCGACGAAAAAACCCATCAGGAAAACGGTGGCCAGGCGGTATCGGTATGTCATCTTGCGCTTTCAGGAGGGGCAAGACTAAAGAGCTCGGGCGGCCACGTCGATGGGGCTATGCTGGACTCTTTGTTTGACTGGATTGAACAATGACCCCCGCAAGCCCGGCCATGCACACACTGCTCCACCGCGCGCAGACCTTTCTGGCCGTGGTGGATTTCGGCTCGTACACCAGGGCGGCGGACTTTCTGGGCATCAGCAAGGCCATGGCCAGCCTGCATGTCAAGGCGCTGGAAGAGGCGCTGTCGGTGGCCCTGCTGGTGCGCAACACCCGCAGCATCGCCCTGACGGAAACCGGGCGGGAGTTCTACGACGAGTTCAAGGGCATCGTCCGCGACGTGGGCAGCGCCTTCGACAACGCCATGCACAGCGGCAACCGCATCGCGGGCCGGCTGCGCATCAGCACCACCAGCGAATACGGGGAGAAGTACATTCTTCCGCTGATCCCGGCCTTCCTGGAGCGCTACCCGGGCATCTCGGTGGCCTATGACGTCAACTCTTCACTGAGCGACCTGGTGGCCGAAAAGCTGGACCTGGTCGTGCGCCTGGGCCATCTGGCGGACTCCAGCTTCAAAAGCCGCAGGCTGGCCGGCTACGACATCGTGCTGGTGGCCTCGGCCGCCTTCCTGCGCAGCCATCCCGTGCGCCAGCCCGAAGACCTGGCAGACCTGCCCTGGATTGCCAACAGCAACCTCGCCCATCCCACGGCCTGGACGCTGCGCACTGCCGGTGGCCAGGGCGTGGACGTGGTGGGCCGGGCGGCCCACCAATCCAACTCCTCCACCGCCATCCGTGCCCTGGCCCGGTCCTCGCTGGGCGTGGCGGTGCTGCCTGCGTGGTTTGTGGAGGACGACCTGGCCGGCGGCGTGCTGCAGCGCGTGCTGCCCGACCACGCCCTGCCGCCCCAGCCCATCAGCGTGGTCTTTCCCGACAGCAGCCACCTGCCGCGCAAGACCCGCGTGTTCATCGACTTCCTGTGCGAGCACCTGGGCCGGGATTGAGGGTGCGGCTGGCCGGCCCGCCCTGGCCCCGTTAAACTGGCCGCAAGCCGAAAGGCCCGGTGCGTAGAAACACCTTTGAACCAGCGTGCAGCCCCCACCGTAAAGCGGGGCTTTGTCATACCCAATTTCAGGATGTGCGCTTGCGCACGTCCGCAAGTTATGGGGTGTGGTGGGGGCTACCCGTAAGGATGTCCGCATGGCTGGTTCCATGTTTCTAACCGCCACACTCCACCCGTTGTGCGTAGAAACGCAGCGCGTGGTTCTTCAGTCTCAACCAGGAGCTGCAGCCATGAACGTATTCACCTTGTCCGGCCTTTTCCGACAGGAGGGCTGACCCCATGACATCCCGCAAAAACACTGCCGACGCGGCAGTGCAGGCGCAGCCGTTGCCCAAGCGGCCGCAAGCCGCAAGGCCTTCCGACTGGCCCAGCGCCTGGCAGGCCATGCATGTCTGTCTGGTCGTCATCGAGGGGAGGCTGGTCACCCTGGCCGAGGTCTGTGGCAAAAAGCCCGACCGCAAGGCCCGCCAGTTCGACGTGGAATGCGCGGTGGAGCTGGCGCTGGCGCACATACGCCGCATGCGCGCCGACCCGCCGGACAGCCACCAGGCGTTCGAGCAGCAGTGGCACCTGGCGGCCTGCGCCATCGAACTGGCCGATGGCGCCTACCGCTTCCCCCGCTCGCGCTACGGCCGCCTGCTCAAGCGCACCCGCTGGCATTTCGACCTGCTCAGGGACCTGGTGGAACGTGTGGAGTGGCAGCACCGGCGCGGCTGAGCCGCAGGCGGCAGCTCAGGCCAGCGGCAGCCGCAGCACGAAGCAGGCGCCCGGCTGGCCGTCGGCGCGGCCTTCGCAGTGCACGCTGCCGCCGTGGCGCTGGGCGATGGAGCGCACCAGGGCCAGGCCCAGGCCCACGCCGCCCGAGCGCTCGCTGGCGCCGGGCAGGCGGAAGAACTTCTCGAAGATGCGCTCGCGGTGGGCCGGCGCCACGCCGGGGCCATGGTCGCAGATGCGGATCTCGGCCATGGCGTCCTGGCGCGCCAGCTCCAGCGTGATGGCGCCCTGGCTGTAGCGGCGCGCGTTCTCCAGCAGGTTGCGCACGGCGCGGCGCAGCAGCTTGGAGATGCCGGGCACTTCCAGCGCGTCGGTGGACTGCAGGTCCAGATCGGCATCCACGCGCGCGCATTCCTCGGCGGCCAGGCCGATCAGGTCCACGGGCTCGATCGTGCCCACGTCGCCTTCATAGGTCTCCAGCCGGCTGGCCAGCAGGATCTCGTCCACCAGCTGGTCCAGCTCGCTGATGTTGCGCTGGATCTCGGCGCGCGCGCGGGCGCTGGCCGGGTCGTCGCCCATGAATTCCAGGCCCATGCGGATGCGCGTCAGCGGCGAGCGCAGTTCGTGCGAGGCATTGGCCAGCAGCGATTTGTGCGAGGTCACCAGGGTCTCTATGCGCGCGGCGGCGGCGTTGAACTGGTGGGCCAGGTCGGCCACCTCGTCGCTGCCGTGCTCGGGCACGCGCACCGACAGGTCGCCCTCGCCAAAGCGCTTGACGCCGCGCTGCAGGTTCTCCAGCCGCTTGAGCAGGCGGCGGATGATGGGGAACACGCCCACGGCCACGGCCACGCCCACCAGTCCCAGCAGCCAAAGGAAGCCGAAGGGCGGGCGCAGCCAGAAGGCGGCGGCGCCGTCGTGCGGCGGGCGGTCGCCGCGCGGCGGGCGCGGCGCCATGTGCAGCATGTAGGTCTGGCCGTCCGTGCCTTCGATCTCGAAGCGCAGCCCCTCCTCGGGCGGGCCGGGCAGGCGCCGGGCGCGGCCCTGGGCGATGACCTTGCCGTCCGCATCGCGCATGGCCACGTCGCGCGAGGGCGGCGAGCTGGCGCTTTGCACGTTCTGCGCGTTCTGCTCGGCCGCGATCTGCCAGGCCCAGGCCACCGTCAGCGTGAGCACGGCCACGCCGCCGACCACGGCCAGCCAGATGCGCAGGTACAGGCGCTGGGAGAAGAGGGACAGCAGCTTCATTCGCTTGGCTAGTCTTGTTGTTTGGCGAAGACGTAGCCCACGCCGCGCACCGTCAGGATGCGCTTGGGCGCCTTGGGGTCGGCCTCGATGGCGGCGCGGATGCGGCCCATGTGCACGTCGATGGAGCGGTCGAAGGCCTCCAGCTCGCGGCCGCGCACGGCCTCCATGATCTGGTCGCGCGTGAGCACGCGGCCCGCGCGCTCGGCCAGCGTGACCAGCAGGTCGAACTGGTAGGAGGTCAGCTCGCAGGGCTGGCCCGCCACGGTGACGCTGCGCGCGTCGCGGTCGATCTCCAGGCTGCCGAAGCGCAGTGCCGTGGTCGGCTGGCCTGCGGCCGAGCCCTCGCCGCCGCCGCGCCGGCGCAGGATGGCGCGGATGCGCGCCAGCAGCTCGCGCGGCTCGAAGGGTTTGGGCAGGTAGTCGTCGGCGCCGATCTCCAGGCCGATGATGCGGTCCATGGGGTCGCCCTTGGCCGTGAGCATCAGCACCGGCACCTGGGCTGCGGGGCCGGGCAGGGCGCGGATGCGCCGGCAGACCTCCAGGCCGTCCATGTCGGGCAGCATGAGGTCGAGGATGACGAGGTCGGGCAGGTCGGCGCCCGGCACGCCGTCGGCGGGCTGCAGCTGCTCCAGGCCGCTGCGGGCGTCGCCCATGTGCGTGACCTGCAGGCCGTTGTTGCCCAGGTAGTCACCCACCATCTGCGCGAGGCGGGTGTCGTCTTCGATCATCAGAAGATGGTGCGTACTCATGGAGGGCAGTGTATTCATGCTGGGGCCTGGCGTCGTATTGCGACGATGCTCGCAGCGCCCCGTCAGCCGTGCTTGTCGCTTGCGTAAAGTTCGGTAAAACAGCGCAGCCTGCGGACAGCCGCTCAGCTGCCCCGTTGCGCGGGCCGCACCGCATGCACGCGCGAGGCCAGCGCGATCAGCACCAGCACGGGCAGGCCCAGCAGGGCCGTGGCCTGGAAGAAGCTCACGTAGCCGTGCGCATCGACAAAGGCGCCCGAGAAGCCGGCCAGCCACTTGGGCGCCAGCAGCATCATGGAGCTGAACAGCGCGTACTGCGTGGCCGAGTACTGCACATTGGTCAGCCCCGACAGGTAGGCGATGAAGGCCGCTGACGCGATGCCGCCGGCCAGGTTGTCCGCGCTCACCACCCAGACCAGCGCATTCACGTCATGGCCGCGCGTGGCCAGCCAGGCGAACAGCAGGTTGGTGGCGGCCGACAGCGCGGCGCCCAGCATCAGCACGCGCATCACGCCCCAGCGCATGGCCAGCGCCCCGCCCAGGAAGGCGCCCGCCAGCGTCATGATCACGCCGTAGACCTTGGTCACGGCGGCCACTTCGTCCTTGGTGAAGCCCATGTCCACGTAGAAGGGGTTGGCCATGATGCCCATGACCACGTCGCTGATGCGGTAGATGGCGATCAGGCCCAGCACCAGCAGCGCCTGCCAGCGGTAGCGGCCCAGGAAGTCGGCGAAGGGCTCGACCAGCGCGCTGTGCAGCCACTCGGCCGCGTTGCGGGCAGGCGCCAGCGGGCGTGGCACCGGTTCCGGCGAGAGCAGCACGGTCAGCATCCCCACGGCCATGGAGGCGGCCATGGCCAGGTAGGCCACCTGCCAGGCGCCGCTCTGGTAGCCCGCCGTGCCCGCCACCTCGGCGCGGGCGGCCAGCCACAGCACGCCGGCGCCGGCCCAGATCATGGCCAGCCGGTAGCCGGTCTGGTAGGTGGCGGCCAGCGCGGCCTGGCGCTCGGTGTCGGCCGATTCGATGCGGTAGGCGTCCAGCGCAATGTCCTGCGTGGCCGAGCCGAAGGCCACGGCCAGCGCGCACCACACCAGCGGCGTGAGCGAGACGCGCGGATCGTTGAACGCCATGCCGCACAGCCCGGCGACGATGAGCATCTGCGCGAACAGCAGCCAGCCGCGCCGCCGCCCCAGCCAGCGCGTGAGCAGCGGCAGCGGCATGCGGTCCACCAGCGGCGACCAGACCCACTTGAAGGCATAGGCCAGGCCCACCCAGCTCAGGTAGCCGATGGTGGTGCGGTCCACGCCGGCCTCGCGCAGCCAGAACGACAGCGTGCCCAGCACCAGCAGCAGCGGCAGGCCTGCCGAAAAACCCAGGGCCAGCATGCGCAGGCTGGCCGGCTCGGCATAGACGCGCAGGGTCTGGCCCCAGCTGCGGCGGGGCGTTTCGGCGGCGGTGGAGGGGGCGGAGGGGGTGGTGGTGGACGGCTCGGTCATGTTGTGCTGCGGCAGGCTGCGGCCATTATCGGGCCCATGGTGGCGCGGACTGGCGCGCGCTACCATCGCGGGCACAGGATGCCGCCATGGCCTACACCCTCTCTTCCCTCCACAGCGATGCCGCCGCGCAAGACGGCGCGGCCGATGCCACCGATACCGCCTTCGCGCCGCACAGCTCGGTGCGCAGCTACAGCGGCGAGCACCAGGCCCATGCCCACGGCCATGCGCAGATCCTCTATGCGCTGCAGGGCCGCATGGAGCTGGAGGTGGGCGGGCGCAGCGCCTTTGTGGACGCCGTCAGCGGCATGCTCATCCCCGCCGGCGTGGACCACGGCTACCTGGCGGCGCCGCGCTCGCGCGTGTTCGTCATCGATGCGCCCAGCGGCCCGGGGCTGGACCGGATGCGGCGCTTTTCCGTTCCACCGGCCCTGCGCGGCCGGGAGTCGGAAGGCCCGGCCACAGAGCAGCTGGCCCAGGTGCTGCAGGCGCCCGGCCTGCTGGCGCGCCGGGGGCTGGACCTGCAAGGGCTGGCCGCGCAGGTGCAGGCCGCACTGCACGAGGACTGGCCCACGGCCCGGCTGGCCGCCCTGTGCCACATGAGCGCCCAGCGCTTTCACGCGCGCTTTGTGGAGCTGGCGGGCCAGCCGCCCCAGGCCTGGCTGCGCGGCCTGCGCCTGGATGCGGCCGAGCGCGGGCTGGCGCGGGGCCTGCCGCTGGAGGCCACGGCGCTGCGATGCGGCTATGCCTCGGCCAGCGCCCTGGCCTATGCGCTGCGGCGCGACCGGGGCGTGACGGCGCGGCAACTGCGCGGCTAGCCCGTTCACAGTCCTCCGGACTACGAGCGTTTCTCGACAAATGCCCGGCCGCGCCCGGCGCAACATGGCGCCATGGTTCGCAATTCTTCCGCTTCTTCCTCCGCCGTCGGCATCGCCTTCGTCTCCGTGGCCGCCGTGCTGTGGGGCACGACGGGCACGGCGCAAAGCCTGGGCGCAGGCGGGCTGTCGCCCTTCTGGGTGGGCGCCGCGCAACTGGCCGTCTCCAGCCTGTTTCTGGGCGTGCTGCTGGCGGTTTCCCATTGGAGGCTGCGCGGGCGGGCCGGGCAGGGCGGGGCACCCGTCCAGCCGCTGCTGCCCAACCCGGTGCACCTGGGACTGCGCCCGGCCTGGTTCCTGCTGGCATCCATGGGAATCGGCGGCTACAGCATCTTTTTCTACGAGGGCGTGACGCTCACGGGCGTGGCCGTGGGCACGGCCGTGGCCATTGGCAGCGGCCCCATCTGGGCCGGGCTGATGCAGGCGCTGGTGCTGCGCGCGCCCCTGTCTGCGCTGTGGTGGGCCGGCACGCTGGTGAGCGTGGCGGGAGGCGCGGCCATGGTGATGGCCCGGGGCGGCGCCACGCTGTCCTGGAGCGGCCTGGCCCTGTGCCTGCTGGCGGGGCTGTCGTACGCGGGCTATGCGCTGATCAACAAACGCCTGGTCACCCACATGTCGCCGCGCGTGGTGAATTTCTATGTCTTCACCGGGGCGGCCTGCATGGCGGTGCCGATTGCGCTGGTGCAAAGCGGCCTGCCGCAGTGGAGCCTGGCGGCCGTGCTGGTGGTGGTCTACCTGGGCGTGGTGGTGTCGGGCCTGGCGCACATGCTGTTTTCCATCGGGCTGCGCAGCATCTCCGGCCCCACGGGCGTGACGCTGAGCCTGATCGAGCCCGTGGCGGCCTTCGTGCTGGCGGTGTGGGTCGTGGGCGAGCGGCAGCCGCTGCAATCGTGGCTGGGGCTGCTGGCCGTACTGGCCGGGCTGATGCTGGTGATCGGCGCCGAGATGCGGGCGCAGCGGGCCGTGATGGCCGCGCAGATGGCGTAACTCTTTGTAGGCCGGCGCCGCTCTTCACGATGCGCTGTTCTCCGCATGTTTCAGGCATGCATGGCCGCTAGACTTGGCGGCATGCAGCAGCCATCCCATCTCTCCTCCGAACCCTGTGCCCCGTCCGCCTGGGGCTGTGCCTGCGCGCCCTGGCGCGCGCGTCGCGGTTTTCTGCTGGCCGGCAGCGCGGCGGCCATGGGCCTGGCCACGGCGCCGGTGGCGGCACAGGTGCAGGTAGGCGGTGCCTCGGGCCTGCGCAAGCTGGTGCCGGCCGAGACGCTGGAAGGCGCCGCCACCGACCAGTACCAGCAACTGCTGGCCAAGGCCCGCGCCCAGGGCGCACTGGCTGGCGACAGCAACCCGCAGCTGCAGCGGCTGCGCGCCATTGCCCGGCGGCTGATTCCGTACACCGCCCAATGGAACCCGCGTGCCAATGCCTGGCGCTGGGAGGTGAACCTGATCGGCAGCAAGGAGATCAATGCCTTTTGCATGCCGGGCGGCAAGATCGCCTTCTACACGGGCATCATCGACCAGCTGCAGCTGACCGACGACGAGATCGCCATGATCATGGGCCACGAAATGGCCCATGCGCTGCGCGAACACTCGCGCGAGCAGCTGGCCAAGAACCAGGCCACCAGCATCGGCATCTCGCTGGGGGCCCAATTGCTGGGCCTGGGCGACCTGGGCAATGCGGCGGCCCGCCTGGGCGGCCAGTTGCTGTCGCTGAAATTCAGCCGGGGCGACGAGAGCGAGGCCGACCTCGTGGGCCTGGAACTGGCCGCGCGCGCCGGCTACAACCCCCAGGCCTCGGTCTCGCTGTGGCGCAAGATGGGCCAGGCCACGGGCGACCGTGGCGGCCTGGAATTCCTGTCCACCCACCCCGCAGGCCCCGAGCGCATCCGCGAACTGGAGCGCAACATCCCGCGCGTGGAAGGCCTCTACGAGGCCGCACGGCGCGGGTAGGCGTGCCAGCAAGCTAAGACCCGGGCAGCTTTTTGGGCGCAGTGTTTGAAACTGGCGCGGCCAAAGATCAGGGACACCGAGGAAGGGCCTAAGCCGGCCGCGCCGCCCCGCACCGAGGGTGTCGTCCCCCTCCCTCGCGTAGCGAGTAGAGAGGCGACGTGCCACGGGGGGAAGGCGCGTAGCGACTCAGGGGGTGGTGATTTTTTGCTTGGGTTGGTAGCCCATCACGGCTTTCACTTCAAGGTACTCCTTGAAGCCGTGCTCGCCCCATTCCCGGCCCGTGCCGGACTGCTTGTAGCCGCCGAACGGCGCGCCGAAGTCCGGCCCTGCACCGTTGAGGTGGACCATGCCGGTGCGCAGGCGCGAGGCCACACGGCGTGCGCGCTCCAGGCTGCCGGACTGCACATAGCCCGACAGGCCGTAGGGCGTGTCGTTGGCCTGGGCGATGGCCTCCTCCTCCGTGTCGTAGGGCAGGATGACCAGCACGGGGCCGAAGATCTCCTCGCGCGCAATGGTCATGTCGTTGCGCACGTCGGCGAACACCGTGGGCCGCACGAAGTAGCCGCGCGCAAGGCCCTCGGGGCGGCCCGTGCCGCCGGCCACCAGGGTGGCGCCTTCGGCGATGCCGGCCTCGATCAGGCCCTGGATCTTGCGGAACTGCGCCTCGCTGACCACGGGGCCCATGTGCATGGCGCCGGTGTCGGCCAATGCATCGCCCACCTTCATGCCCTCGGCAGCGGCCTTGGCCGCGGCCACGGCGCGCGCATGCAGGGCGCGCGGCACGAACATGCGCGTGGGCGCGTTGCAGCTCTGGCCGGAGTTGGTGAAGCAGGCGTTCACGCCCTGGGCCACGGCCTTTTCGATGTCGGCATCGTCCAGCACGATGTTGGCCGACTTGCCGCCCAGCTCCTGCGTCACGCGCTTGACGGTATCGGCCGAGGCCTTGGCCACGGCAATGCCCGCGCGCGTGGAGCCCGTGAAGGTCATCATGTCGATGCCGGGGTGCACGGACATGGCCTCGCCCACCGAGGGGCCGTCGCCGTTGACCAGGTTGAACACGCCGGCGGGCACGCCCGCTTCGTGCAGGATCTCGGCCACCAGGATGGCGTTGAGCGGCGCGATCTCCGAGGGCTTGAGCACCATGGTGCAGCCCGCCGCCAGGGCCGGTGCCACCTTGCACATGATCTGGTTGATGGGCCAGTTCCAGGGCGTGATCATGCCCACCACGCCCACGGGCTCATGCACGATGCCGGTGGTGCCGCGCACGCTCTCGAACTCGAATTCCTTGAGCACCTGCAGGGTCTGCTTCAGGTGCCCCGCGCCCACGGTGGCCTGGGCCGCGCGCGACAGCCACAGCGGCGCGCCCATCTCCAGCGAGATGGTCTGCGCCACCTCGTCGATGCGACGCATGTAGACCGCCAGCACCTTGTCCAGCAGGGCCAGCCGCTCGTCGCGCGTGGTCTGCGAGAAGCCGTCGAACGCGCGGCGTGCGGCGGCCACGGCTGCATCGACATCGGCGGCCGAGCCCATGCTGATGCGGGCCGCCACCTCCTCGGTGGACGGATTGATCACATCCAGCGTGCGCGGCACGGCCGGGGGAACCCATTGGCCGTCGATATAGAACTGCAGGTGCTCTTGCGTGCTCATGAAGCTGTCTCCGTTAGTTGGAATGGGAGGCGGTCCGGGGGCGCCGCCGGCTGTGCCGGGCATGATGCACGATGGGCGCAGGCGCGCGGAGTCCTGTAGGGGACTCCCGTACGGCTCAGGTCCCGCCCACGTAGGGGTTGCTCTTGCGCTCGCGGCCGAAGCTGCTTTCGGGGCCGTGGCCCGGGATGAACACGGTCTGGTCGCCCATGGGCCACAGGCGCTGGACGATGCTGTCGATCAGTTGCTGGTGGTTGCCCTGGGGAAAGTCGGTGCGGCCGATGCTGCCCGCGAACAGCACGTCGCCCACGAAGGCGCGGTCGATCTGCGGCGCATGGAACACCACGTGGCCGGGCGTATGGCCGGGGCAGTGGCGTACCTGCAGCGTCTCCTGGCCGATGCTCACCGTGTCGCCATCGTGCAGCCAGCGTGTGGGCGTGAAGGGGTCCGAATGCGGGAAGCCGAACATGGCGCCCTGCTGGGGCAGCGCATCGATCCAGAACTGGTCGCCGGGATGGGGGCCGATGATGGGCAGCTGCTGTGCATCGGCCAGCTCGCGCGTGCCGCCCGCGTGGTCTATGTGGGCATGCGTGAGCCAGATGGCCTTGAGCGCCAGGCCCAGGCGCTCTATCTCCCAGCCGATCTGCTCCAGGTCGCCGCCCGGGTCGATGACGGCGGCTTCCATGGTCTGGTCGCACCAGACCAGCGAGCAGTTCTGCTGGAAGGCGGTGACGGGGATGGTGTGGTACTGGAGCATGGGCGGCGTGGGTGCTTCTGGCGAAAGCGCCCATTATTCCCGCTCCTTCCCCTGATGGCAGCGCAGGGCCGCCCCCGCTTGCACCGTCAGGTGGTCGGCTGGCCGCATTGTCCGCAGAACCGCGCGCCGGCCGGATGGCTGGCGTTGCAGTTCCTGCAGGCCTGCGGCAGCACCGCGCCGCCACACTGCGGGCAAAAGCGCGAACTGGCGGCAATGGATGCATGGCAGCCGGGGCAGACCGCCGCCACGGCTGCGGCACGGTATGCGCCGCCCCCGTGGTGGCCGCCGCGCGAATGATTTCCGAACAGTCTTTGCAAGAGTCCCATGGTGTATTCCTTCGCACTGCGCGGATGCGCCGCTGCAGTCGTTCAAAGGCGCATTGGGACACGGCAGCGGTCCGCCGGGCCGTGGATGGCGATCATTTAATGTGGCTGTCATCTCGTGGCAATCCAGGTCCTGTGACGGACAGGAGACAGCCTCGCGGGCAGACCCCGTGGCTGCGGCAACGCCGCCGTGTTACAAGCTAGCCGTGCCGCCAAGCCAGCCTGCCCCCGATGCAGGCACGCAAGGATTTTTTCGAGGATGGGCCGGGCCGCCACCTGCGCAATGCAGGGCGGGTACCGGCATCACGCGAGGGAGAACCGGTATGTTGATTGGCGTGCCTGCCGAGACCATGGCAGGAGAAACCCGGGTGGCTGCGACCCCCGAGACCGTCAAGAAGCTGCGTGCGCAAGGCCATGTGCTGCGCGTGCAGGCGGGGGCGGGAGTGGCGGCCAGCGTGCCCGATGCCTTGTACGAGGCGGCGGGCGCGGAGATCGTCGATGTGGCAGGCGCCCTGGGCGCCGACCTGGTGCTCAAGGTCCGTATCCCTTCGGAGGACGAGTTGCCCGGCATCCGCAAGGGTGCAACGCTGGTCGGCATGCTGGACCCGTTCCAGCCCGCAGGCCTGCAGCGCCTGGCCGATGCGGGCATCACGGCCTATGCGCTGGAGGCGGCTCCGCGCACCACGCGTGCGCAGAGCATGGACGTGCTGTCCAGCCAGGCCAATATCGCCGGCTACAAGGCCGTGATGATCGCGGCCAACCAGTACCAGCGCTTCTTTCCCATGCTGATGACGGCGGCCGGCACGGTGAAGGCCGCGCGCGTCGTGGTGCTGGGCGTGGGTGTGGCCGGCCTGCAGGCCATTGCCACGGCCAAGCGCCTGGGCGCCGTGATCGAGGCCAGCGATGTGCGGCCCAGCGTGCGTGAGCAGGTCGAATCCCTGGGCGGCAAGTTCATCGACGTGCCCTACGAGACAGCCGAGGAAAAGGAGGCCGCCGAAGGCGTGGGCGGCTACGCGCGCCCCATGCCGCAAAGCTGGCTGGACCGCCAGAAGGCCGAGGTGGCCAAGCGCGTGGCCCAGGCCGACGTGGTCATCACCACGGCGCTGATCCCGGGCCGGCCCGCTCCCGTGCTGGTCACGGCCGAGATGGTGCAGGCCATGAAGCCCGGCGCCGTCATCGTGGACCTGGCGGCCGAGCGCGGCGGCAACTGCCCGCTGACCCAGGCCGGCATGACCGTGGTCACGCATGGCGTGACCATCGTGGGACTGACCAACCTGCCCGCCATGGTGGCGGCCGATGCTTCGGCCCTGTATGCACGCAATGTGCTCGATTTTCTCAAGCTCATCATCAACAAGGATGGCGCCCTGCATGTGGACATGGAGGACGACATCGTGGCCGCGTGCCTGATGGCCCATGAAGGCCAGCTGCGGAGGAAATGACATGGAAGCCGTATCCCCCACCATCATCCATCTCATCATCTTCGTGCTGGCCATCTACGTGGGCTACCACGTGGTCTGGACCGTCACGCCCGCGCTGCACACGCCGCTGATGGCGGTGACCAATGCCATCTCGGCCATCGTCATCGTCGGCGCCATGCTGGCGGCGGCGCTCACGGAAACGGGCCTGGGCAAGACCATGGGCGTGCTGGCCGTGGCGCTGGCCGCGGTCAACGTGTTCGGCGGCTTCCTGGTCACGCGGCGCATGCTGGAGATGTTCCGCAAGAAAGAGCGCAAGAGCGCTCCGGCCAAGGACGGCAAGGACGCCAAGGCGGAGGGCCAGTCATGAGCATGAACCTCGTCACGTTGCTCTACCTGGTGGCCAGCGTCTGCTTCATCCAGGCGCTCAAGGGGCTGTCGCATCCCACCACCTCCATACGCGGCAACCTGTTCGGCATGGCCGGCATGGTGATCGCCGTGCTGACCACGGCGGCGCTCATCGTGCAGCTGGCCGGCGACAATGCATTGGGCCTGGGCTGGGTGCTGCTGGGCCTGCTGGTCGGCGGCACGGCCGGTGCCGTCATGGCCCAGCGCGTGGAGATGACCAAGATGCCCGAATTGGTCGCCTTCATGCACAGCATGATCGGCCTGGCGGCGGTGTTCATCGCCGTGGCCGCCGTGGCCGAGCCCTGGGCCTTTGCCATCACGGCCAAGGGCGGCGCCATTCCGGGCGGCAACCGCATGGAGCTGGCGCTGGGCGCCTTCATCGGCGCCGTGACCTTCACGGGCTCGGTGATCGCCTTCGGCAAGCTCAGCGGCAAGTACAAGTTCCGCCTGTTCCAGGGCGCGCCCGTGCAGTTCAAGGGCCAGCATGCGCTCAACGCCGTGCTGGGGCTGGCAGCAGCCTTCTTCGTCTTCGGCTTCTGGCACAGCCAAAGCTGGATGGACATCGTGCTGGTCATCGCCCTGGGACTGCTGCTGGGCGTGCTGCTGATCATTCCCATCGGCGGCGCGGACATGCCGGTGGTCGTGTCCATGCTCAACAGCTACTCGGGCTGGGCGGCGGCGGGCATCGGCTTCTCGCTGAACAACAGCATGCTGATCATTGCGGGTTCGCTGGTGGGCAGCTCGGGCGCCATCCTGAGCTACATCATGTGCAAGGCCATGAACCGCTCGTTCTTCAGCGTGATCCTGGGCGGCTTCGGCGGCGAGGCCACCAGCGCGGCGGCGGGCTCTCAGCAGCAGCGCAACGTGAAAAGCGGCAGCGCCGACGATGCGGCCTTCGTCCTGGGCAATGCCGAAACCGTGGTCATCGTGCCCGGCTACGGCCTGGCCGTGGCGCGTGCCCAGCACGCGGTCAAGGAGCTGGCCGACAAGCTCACCGAACGGGGCGTGACGGTGAAGTACGCCATCCACCCGGTGGCCGGCCGCATGCCCGGCCACATGAACGTGCTGCTGGCCGAGGCCGAGGTCCCCTACGACCAGGTCTTCGAGATGGAGGACATCAACAGCGAGTTCGGCCAGGCCGACGTGGCCATCATCCTGGGCGCCAACGACGTGGTGAACCCCGCCGCACACGTCAAGGGCAGCCCCATCTACGGCATGCCCATCCTGGAGGCCTACAAGGCCAAGACGGTGATCGTCAACAAGCGCTCCATGGCGGCCGGCTATGCGGGCCTGGACAACGAGCTGTTCTACATGGACAAGACCATGATGGTCTTCGGCGATGCCAAGAAGGTGGTGGAGGACATGGGCAAGGCGCTGGAGTGAGGCGTGCGCCCGGGCTGAAGTCCGAGGAGGGCAGGGCCCAAGCCCTGGCCTCCTTGAAAACGATCTTGGGTCAGCCCCCGGACCGGGTCAGCAATTCGTCCAGCGCATCGGCGATGGCTTGGCCTTCATGCTCCAGTGAGGCCACCACTTCACCCAATTGATCCAGGGCGACTGAAACCATGTCCAGGGCATGCAGGACGACCGGCACGCCTTCAATGACAAACACAGGATTCATCCTCGCACCCACGGTTGGAGTGCCGCGCGGCAGCAGATTCTGCCGAACCAGTGGAACCACGACACGACGGCGGTAGCGGTCAAACAGCGAGGACTGGACCACGACGACGTAGGGAATCGAGTCGCGCAAGGCTCCCTTGTTGCGATGAACGTCGAATTGCGCCACTAGAGCGTCGAGTGCTCGTCTGCGAACGAACCCACCGCGATGTTGACCGCGTTCCAGTCGCAGGCGCAGGCGTCGGCAAGCCGTTGGCGCTCACGCTGTGCGCCCTCCTGCCTGGCAACGTATTCGGCCAGCAGGGATTCCATGGTGGCCGAGAGATTGTCGGTATAGGCCTTGGCCTGCGTCACCAGATCTGCATTGATCGTGAGATGGATTGGCCGCTTGGCGCTGGAGACAGCAATGGATTTCATCTCGGAACCCTCAGATAAAGATCATGCGCACAGTGTCTGTATGAGAGCGCGACGAGTCAAACCGCCGCGACCCAAGGCCCTGCTTGAACGTCTCACACCTTCATGTCATAGCCGATGGTGACCGGCGCATGGTCCGAGAACTTCACATCCTTGTAGATGTGCTCGGTGCGAGCCAGTGCGGCGGTGGCCGGGGTGGCCAGGTGGTAGTCCAGGCGCCATCCCACGTTGTTGGCATAGGCCTGGCCGCGGTTGCTCCACCATGTGTAGCAGGTGTCCGTGGTGTCGGGCTGGAGCAGGCGATAAACGTCCACAAGACCGCCCGTGGGATCAGTTTTGTGTAACAACTTTGTCATCCACTCGCGCTCTTCGGGCGTGAAACCGCTGTTTTTCTGGTTGCTGCGCCAGTTCTTGAGGTCGATCTGCTGGTGGGCGATGTTGATGTCGCCGCACAGGATGAACTCGCGCTCGCCCTTCATGCGCATCAGGTGATCGTGCATTTCGGCGAGGAAGCGGAACTTGGCCGTCTGGCGCAGTTCGCCCGAGCTGCCGCTGGGAAAGTAGGCGCTGATGATGGACAGCTTGCGCGCGGGCGTGTCGAAGCGCGCCTCCACGTAGCGGCCCTCGGCGTCGAATTCGTGCGAGCCGAAGCCGATCACGACGTCGCTGGGCTCGTGGCGGCTGTAGACGCCCACGCCCGAGTAGCCTTTCTTCTCGGCGTAGTGGAAGTGGCCGCGCAGGCCGGCCAGCAGCTCGAAGCGTCCGGTCATGTCGGCGGCCTGGGCCTTGATTTCCTGCACGCAAATACAATCCGGCGCAGTGGCCTCGATCCAGGCTTCGACGCCCTTGGTCGAGGCCGAGCGGATGCCGTTGAGGTTGAGGCTGGTCAATTTGAACAAGGATGAATCCATGGTGGTGAGTAATCTGCAGGCCGATGACACAGGCCGTCTGGCGCAGGAATTTGTGCAATTCGCCGTTGACGCAGGGGTGCTGCGTTTCGGCGAGTTCAAGACCAAGGCCGGGCGCATGAGCCCGTACTTCTTCAATGCCGGCCTGTTCGATGACGGCGGCAAGATGGGCCGTCTCGCCGAATTCTATGCAAAAGCCATCGCAGCCAGCGGCATCGAGTTCGACATGATCTTCGGCCCCGCCTACAAGGGCATCCCGCTGGCCGCCACCGTGGCCGTGGAGCTGGCCCGCATGGGCCTGAACAAGCCCTTTGCGTACAACCGCAAGGAAGCCAAGGACCACGGCGAGGGCGGCACCCTGGTGGGCGCGCCCCTCAAGGGCCGCGTGCTGATCGTGGACGACGTGATGAGCGCCGGCACGGCCGCGCGCGAGTCCATCGCCATCATCCGCGCCGCAGGCGCCACGCCGCATGCCGTGGCGATCGCGCTGGACCGCCAGGAAATGGCCACCGAGAATGGCCAGGACGTGCCCCACAGCGCCGTGCAGTACGTGCGCAACCAGCTGGGTATGCAGGTCTGCACCATTGCAAAGTTGGCAGACTTATTGCTTTATCTTGAGATTCAAGGTGGCAGCGAAGGCAGCGGCCACCATGAGCGCGTGCTGGCCTACCGCCAGCGTTACGGAGTCAACGACAAGGGATAAGGGTTTGATGAACAAGGCGTTGCATGCACGGTTCCTGTGGTGCGCCCTGGCTGGTGCCACGGCTGGCCCTGCCTGCGCCCTGGATGCCGGCGTGCCGGCCGGCATCTATGCATGCACTGACGCCAAGGGCCGGCGCCTGACGGCAGACCGCCCGATTGCCGAATGCGTGGACCGCGACCAGCGTGTGCTGGGCAGCTCCGGTGTGGAGCTGCGCCGCGTCGGCCCCACGCTGACCGACAACGAGCGCGCCGAGCTCGATGCCCAGCGCCGCCGCGAGCAGGCCGAACAGCGCCGTGTGCGCGAGGAGCGCTCGCGCGAGCGCGCCCTGATTGCGCGCTATCCCAACCAGGCCGCGCACGACGCAGAACGCGCCGAGGCCCTGTCGCAGACCGACCAGGTCGCCAACCTGGCGCGCCAGCGCATACAGGAGCTGCAGGCCCAGCGCGTCAAGATCGATGGCGAGATGGAGTTCTACCGCAAGGACCCGTCCAAGGCCCCCGCCTCCCTGCGCCGCCAGCTCGATGAAAACCGCAGCAGCCAGGAAGAGCAGCAGCGCTTCATCCAGCAGCAGGAGCAGGAAAAAAGCCGCATCAACCAGCGCTTCGATGCCGAGCTCGTGCCGCTGCGTGCGCTGTGGAGCGCGGCCGCCGCCGCTGCGGCTCCCACGGGCCGCTGAGCGGCCCTTGCCCCCTGTCTTTCCCGTCTGGCGCGAACGGCCTGCCGCACGCCCGGCGCGCGTGAATCGGATTCGTCCTGCAAGCGCTGCCATTGCGGCGGTCTAGGCTGTCACTACATTCCCGGCCACGGATTTTCCCGGGCCCTCAGGGCCTGGCTGCTGGTGTGCGCTGCAGCCACAGGTGCCGGGCCGCCGCGAGAAGGGAGCATGCATGACGGCATGGCGATGGTTGACGGTGCTGTGGCTGTGGGCCGCCGGTGCCTGGCTGGCCTGGGCAGGCGCCCAGCTGCTGTGGGCCGGGGGCAGCGGCTACTACGTGGTGGCAGGTGTGCTGCTGTTGGCCGTGGGCCTGGGTGTGGCGCGCCGTTCGGCTGCGGCGCTGTGGCTGTTTGCGCTGTGGCTGCTGGGCACCGCGCTGTGGGCGGTCTGGGAGATAGGGCTGGACTGGTGGCCGCTGGCGGGGCGCCTGGGGGTGCCCTGGTTGATGGGCCTGCTGCTGGTGCTGCCCTGGTCGGTGCGTGCGCTGCGCCATGAGCCCGACATGGGCCAGAACCGGGGCCTGGCACCAGCCCATGCGGCGCTGGCGCTGGTGGTGCTGGGCACGGCCATTCTTGCGGGCCTGTCATTCGGGCGCCAGCGTGATGCCCATGAAACCCAGGGCCAGTTTGCGGGTGCGGCCGCCGCCGCGTCGGACCTGCCGGCCGACGGTCAGGTCACGGCCGTGCAGAACATGTCCATGGTGGCCTCCGATGCCGGTGGCCTGCGCAGCCCGCCGGTGCTGCAGGGCGATGCCACCGATGCCGTGCCCGATGGCGAATGGCATGCCTATGGCCGCACCGGAGCGGGCCAGCGCTATTCGCCGCTGCGCCAGATCGGCCCGCACAACGTGCGGCTGCTGCAATTGGCCTGGGAGTTCCGCACGGGCGATGTGCGCGGCAAACCCGGCGATCCCGAAGAAACCACGTTCGAGGTCACGCCGCTGAAGATCGGCGAGCGCCTGTTCCTGTGCACGCCCCACCAGTCGGTGATTGCGCTCGATGCCACCACGGGCAAGCAGCTGTGGCGGCGCGACCTGCCCATGCCCAAGGGGCTGGCGCTGCAGCACCTGACCTGCCGGGGCCTGTCCTACCAGTCGGCGCAGGCGGCCGCGCAGTTCGACGCGGCGGCAGGGCAGACGCATTCGGCGGTGGCGCCGGCTGCAAGGAAGTCCGGTGCGCAGGCCATGCCTGCACCCACCGCCGCATCCACGGCTTCGGCTTCTGCAGCCCCTGGCGATGACGGCCGCTGCACCGCCAAGCTGTTCATGGCCACGGCCGACGGCAAGGTGGTCGCGCTCAATCCCGCCGATGGCCAGACCTGCAGCAATGTGGCGGGTGGCCAGGGCCAGATCGACCTCTGGCAGGGCATGCCCGAGCGCAAGCCGGGCTCGTACTACTCGACCTCGCCGGTGGTGGTGGCGCGCGACCGCATCATCGTGGGCGGCACGGTGCTGGACAACCATTCCACGCGCGAGCCTTCGGGCGTGATCCGTGCGTTCGACATCCGCTCGGGTGCGCTGCTGTGGGCCTGGGACCCGGGGCGGCCAGGCAACAGCACGCCGCTGCCCCCGGGGCAGACCTATGTGCCCAGCTCGCCCAACAGCTGGTCCATCTCCAGCGTGGACGAGACGCTGGGCCTCGTCTTTGTGCCCATGGGCAATGCGCCGCCCGACCAATGGGGCGGGCGGCGCAGCGCCGAGGCCGAGCAGTATTCGTCCTCGGTGGTGGCGCTGGACATTGCCACGGGCGCCGTGCGCTGGGTGTTCCAGACCGTGCACCACGATCTCTGGGACTACGACGTGCCCTCGCAGCCCAGCCTGATCGACCTGGAGATCGGCGGCCACAGCGTGCCCGCCCTGGTGCAGCCCACCAAGCAGGGCGAGCTGTTCGTGCTGGACCGGCGCACGGGCCAGCCGCTGCTGCCCGTCACCGAGGTGGCTGCGCCGCAGGGCGCGGCGCGCGGCGACCGCACGGCGCCCACGCAGCCGCATTCGCAGCTGAGCTTCAACCCCCCGGCCCTGACCGAGCGCGACATGTGGGGCGCCAGCCCCTTCGAGCAACTGTGGTGCCGGCTGGCCTTTCGCCGCCTGCGCTACGAGGGGCGCTTCACGCCGCCCTCGGAGCAGGGCTCGCTGATCTATCCGGGCAACTTCGGCGTCTTCAACTGGGGCGGCGTGGCCGTGGACCCGCGCCGGCAGGTGGTGTTTGCCACGCCCACGCGGCTGGCCTTCGTCTCCACCCTGGTGCCGCGTGCGGACGATACCTCGCTGCTGGTGCAGGATGGCGGCCCGCCCAAGGACGGCCTGCCCGCGCTCAACGAAAACTTCGGCGCACCGTTTGCGGTACGGCTCAAGCCCTTTGTCTCGCCGCTGGGCATTCCCTGCCAGGCGCCGCCCTGGGGCTTTGTGGCGGGTGCCGACCTGCGCACGGGCCAGATCGTCTGGCAGCGCCGCAACGGCACGCCGCGTGACCTGAGCCCGCTGCCGCTGGGCTTTCGCATGGGCGTGCCCGGCATTGGCGGCCCGGTGATGACCGCTGGCGGCGTGGCCTTCTACTCAGGGGCATTGGACAACTATGTGCGCGCCTATGACGTGGACAGCGGCCGCCAGCTCTGGCAGGACCGTCTGCCCGCAGGCGGCCAGGCCACGCCCATGACCTACCTGGGCACGGACCAGCGCCAGTACCTGGTGGTGGTGGCGGGTGGGCATGGTTCGACCGGAACCAAGGCCGGGGACAGCGTGCGCGCCTATGTGCTGCCCAAGGAGGTGGCGGCGCCCTGAGCACTCAGCACCATGGGGGTCTGCGCCGGCTCATGCCGATCCGGCCCGGCCCAGCATGCGCAGCACGCGCGTGACCAGCAGCGCGGCCACCCAGGCCAGTCCGCCGATCAGAAACGGCAGGCGTAGCAGCGCGCCTTGCTGGGCGAACAGCATCAGCGCGTCTGCCTTCCACAGCGCGGCATAGCCCGTGTACAGGCCGTAGGCCAGCCAGGCCAGCGCCCCCAGGGCGAACAAGGCCGCCATGCGCCGGGCGCTGCGGCCATCGCGCGAATCTGCGGGCAGGGCGCGCGTGCCGTGCCAGACCCAGCCGATGGAGGCGAGCACCAGCAAGGCACTGGCTGCCACGGACAGCTGCAGCCAGGTATGGGGAGAGAGTGAGGACATCAAAAGAAAACTGCGCGCCGGCACCGTGCCGGCCGCAGCGAGTGTAGCGGCGCCGTGCTTTGCGCCGCCTGCGCGCTCAGGCCGGCTGCCAGACGGTGGCGCCGTGGCCCTGGCCGCCGCTTCCGGGCACGGCATGGATGCCCAGCACGGCCGCGTGGCGCTGCAGCAGGGCGTCGAATTGCTCGGTGCTTTCCGCCGTGGCCGGGGCGTCGTCGTATTCGCTGGCCACCTGGTCCGTGGTGAAGGAGCTTGCGCCGAACTTCTGGACGATGTTGCGCAGCTTGTCGAGATTGGGGCTGGTGGATGGGGTCATGGCAACTCCTTGGGGTCATGGACGCCTGCTGCGCTGCAGGCCTGTGGGCCAGTGTAGCCCCGGGGCCTGGGCAGGCCATCCGGGGCATCCCCGCAAAGCGGCGTAGGACTTGGAACCCGCCGTCAGCCGCCCGTGGCCACGGGGCCGGCGCTCAGCACTTCGGCCAGCGGCTTGCGGGGCGAGGGCACCTCGCGCTCGCGCAGATCGTCGGGCAGGGTGGCCGCATCGCCACGCCAGCCCACGGCGATCACCACCTCGGGCTCCAGGTGCTCGGGCAGGCGCAGCACCTCGCGTGCGGCGTCGGCCGAGAAGCCGCCCATGGCGTGCGTGGCCAGGCCCATGGCGTGGGCTTCCAGCGCCAGGTAGCCCCAGGCGCAGCCCGCGTCGAAGCTGTGCTTGCCGGGCGAGGCCTGGCGGTCGGACATCAGCACGATCAGCGCGCCCGCCTCCAGGCACCAGCGGCGGTTGAACTCGTTGGGGATGGTGCTGAAGGCCTGCCAGTTCGCATCGCCGCGCAGCGCATAGGCAAAGTGCCAGGGCTGCTTGTTGCTGGCCGAAGGGGCCCAGCGCGCGGCGTCGGCCAGTTGCTCGATCTGGGCCTGGCTCAGTGCCTCCGGCTTGAAGGCGCGCGGCGACATGCGGCCCAGGAACTGGGGATGGATGGGGGTGGTGGTGTTGCGTGTCATGCGGATGGGCGGCAAGCAGAAAGGAAAGCGGCAACGATAGCGCAAGGCCTCAGGGCTGGCGCGGTGCCTGGCCATGCTGCTGGCTGATCACGCGCAGGTGGCGCTCCATGCGGATGAAGACCAGCACCATCACCACCAGCACGAGGAATGACATCAGCATGCTCCAGAAGGCCGTCTCCACGGCGCCGAAGCGCTCCTTCCAGGAGCTGCTGCCGTGGCTGTCCTCGCCGCGCAGCGCGCGCGCCGCATTGTCCAGGGACAGCGTGTAGTTCAGCAGCACCGTGGACAGGATCTGCTGGGCCGTCTGCGCCTGCAGCCGCGGCTCCAGCGCGGCATTGCCGAAGACCTGCTCCAGCGCGGCGGGCAGACCCTGCACGTAGGCCGCATAGGCGCCCTTGCCGTGTTCCAGCTCGGCGGCCTGGGCACGCTCATGGATGGCGGCGGCGGTATCCACGGGCTCGACCATCCAGCCGTCTTCCTCGTCGGTGGAGGCGGCAGCGGCAGCCGCTGCATCGGCAGCCGCATCCACGGCCCCGGCATCGCCTTCGCGCTGCCCGCGTTCCTGGATGCGGCGCTGCACATCGGCCTCGGATGGCAGGGCGTCGCCTTGCAGCAGCGGGTGCAGCGGTGCCAGGCCCCGGGCCTGGTTGTCCCGCTCGGTGCGCTCGCGCCGCGCGGGATCCTTGTTCACGAAGGCGCGCACCAGGGCGTCGGCCTTCTGGAAGGCGGGGCGCAGCGCCGGATCGGCCAGGCGCTTTTCCATGGCGGGTTCGCCGCCGCCCGCGCCCAGGTCTCGGCTGGTTTCGTCCACGACGAACTGCAGGTCGGGCCTGGCGTCCTTCCAGTTCAATTCCTGGGCCACTGCCTGGGGCGCCTCGGCCTTGCCGGGCCTGAAGCTCTCCCAGGTCCACAGTGCCATCCCCACCAGCACGAGCAGGGAGAACACCAGCAGCACCACGCGCACCACCTGCACCAGCAGGTCCTCGATCCTGCGCAGCATGTTTGTAATCATCGGAATCCTCGGTTGGTTCGTAAAACAAGGGCGCGTCCGGCCCGCCTGCAAGCCTGTTCTGTTGCTATTGATTTGAAAGCGCCGGACACAGACGCGCGAATTCTAGGAAGGCTGCCGCGCACGGGCGCATCGGTTCTCAATGTTTTACATTTCGCGCCATTCTCGAAGTGTGCATGTGCTCCCGTGGCATGCGCCGTCCTGCAATGAGCGCCTTCCGGATGGCGGGGCGTTCATGGCCGCAGGGCGCATGGTTCTCCCGCTTGCGTGCGCGCAGGCTTTGGGCCTACCGGCTGTAGCGGCTTCCCGAATCCGCTGTAATGCTCGCTCTGATTTCTGACTGACTAGAGAGGGCTCGCCCATGACCAAAACGTCGCTGGATAAATCGAAGATCAAGTTCCTGCTGCTCGAAGGCATCCATCCTTCCGCACTCGAAGTGCTGCGCAACGCGGGCTACACCAATGTGGAGACCGTGACGGGCGCGCTGGAAGGCGAGGAGCTCAAGCGCAAGATCGCCGACGTGCATTTCGTCGGCATCCGTTCGCGCACGCAGCTGACGGCCGACGTGTTCGCTGCCGCGCAAAAGCTCGTGGCCGTGGGCTGCTTTTGCATCGGCACCAACCAGGTGGACCTGGACGCGGCGCGCGAGCGTGGCGTGGTGGTCTTCAACGCGCCTTACTCCAACACGCGCTCGGTGGCCGAGCTGGTGCTGGCCGAAGCCATCTTGCTGCTGCGCGGCGTGCCCGCCAAGAACGCCTCCGCCCACCGCGGCGGCTGGCTCAAGAGCGCCGAAAACTCCTACGAAATCCGCGGCAAGACGCTGGGCATCGTGGGCTACGGCTCCATCGGCACCCAACTGTCGGTGATGGCCGAGTCCGTGGGCATGCAGGTGCTCTTCCATGACGTGTCCACCAAGCTGCCGCTGGGCAATGCGCGCCAGGCCGCATCGCTGGCCGATCTGCTGGCCGGCAGCGACATCGTCACCCTGCACGTGCCCGAGCTGCCCTCCACCCAGTGGATGATCGGCGCCAAGGAAATCGCGGCCATGAAGCCCGGCGCCATCCTGATCAATGCCTCGCGCGGCACCGTGGTGGAAATCGAGCCGCTGGCCGAGGCCCTGAAGGCCGGCAAGCTGCTGGGCGCCGCCATCGACGTGTTCCCCACCGAGCCGCGCAGCAACAAGGATGAATTCGTCTCGCCCCTGCGCGGCCTGGACAACGTCATCCTGACCCCGCACGTGGGCGGCTCCACCATGGAAGCCCAGGCCAACATCGGCCTGGAAGTGGCCGAGAAGTTGGTCAAGTACAGCGACAACGGCACCACCACCTCGGCGGTGAACTTCCCCGAAGTGGCCCTGCCCGCCCACCCCGGCCAGAACCGCATCCTGCACGTGCACCACAACCAGCCCGGCGTGCTGTCGGCCATCAACCAGGTGTTTGCCGAGAACGGCATCAACATCGCCGGCCAGTACCTGCGCACCGACGAGAAGGTGGGCTATGTGGTGATCGACCTGGCGGCCCAGTCCTCGGGTCTGGCCGTGGAAAAGCTGACCCAGGTTCCGGGCACCATCCGCTGCCGCGTGCTGTTCTGATGGCCAGGTTTCAGGATGCTGCGCTTGGGCGCACTTCCTGAAACTGGCGCATTGCCTGGTCGCCCTATCTGCCCGGCTGCAGCAGCAGCCGCATCAGATCCGTGCGCGTGATCAGGCCGGTCAGCCGGCCTTCGCGCATCACGGGAATGCAGGGCACGCTGTGCCGGGCCAGGGCGTCCAGCAACTGGCCCACGGGCGTGTCTTCGTCCACGCTGAGTTCAGGCGCATGAACCAGCTGGGGCAGCTCCGACAGGCGGGGCGCGGCCCGGGTCTTGCCGGGCAGGCGCTGGCCCAGCCAGTTCAATAAAGAAGGTTTTGCCGCCGATTCGGCCGGGCGCACGGGGCTCATCCACAGCCATTCGTACAGCTCGGCACGGGAGACCGTGCCGGCCAGGCCGCCATCGGCGTCCAGCACCGGCAGGCTCTTGGCCGGGTGCGCGCGAAAGCGTGCCGCCACGGCGTGCACGTCGTCGTCCATGGAGCAGCTCACGGGATCGCGCGTCATCAGCTGGGCGCAGCGCACACCGCCCAGGCGGTGCTCGATGGCGGTTTCCTCGGCGGCGGCCAGCAGCTCGGCCAGGTCATCGGCTTCCAGGTTGTTTTCCTGGCCGAAGCGCAGCAGCAGCCCCTCCAGATCGGCATGGGACAGGCCCAGGCGCGAGGCATGGCGGTGGGCTGCATCGGCGGGCGCGGCCTTGGGCGCCGTGTCGGCATGGTGGGGATAGCGCCGGCCCGTGGCGCGGTGGAGCGCCGTGGCCGCCAGGACCAGCCCCAGTGTCAGCGCGCCCACGGGCAGGAAGGGCAGCATCCAGCCGGCGGCCAACGAGGCCTTGGCGTTGAGCACCGTCAGCAGGGCCATGGCGCCACCTGGCGGGTGCAGCGAGCGCGTCAGCAGCATGCAGCCTATGGCGCCACCCACGGCCAGCGCAGGGGCCAGCTGGGGCGGGCACCACTGCAGCACGAACAGGGCCCAGAGCGCCGACACCGTATTGCCCACCACGCAGGACCAGGGCTGGGCCAGCGGGCTGGTGGGCACGGCGAACAGCAGCACGGCCGTGGCACCCAGCGGCGCGAACAGGCGCAGGGGAAGATCCCAGGTGCCCGCATGCGCCAGCCAGACCAGGGCCGTGGCCATCCCCATGCCCACGATGGAGCCCATGGCCACGCGCCACATGTCCGCAGGCGCGGGGCGTGGCACCACCGGCCCCCATGCTTTTCTGTTCCAGCCCATGGCCTTGTTGTCTTTTTGTCTTTGCCTGCGCAGCCCCGGGGGAGGGCTGCAAAAGCGCGTCATTTTAGGAAGGGACGCCGCTCTTGCTGGCAGCATGGGCTTTGCACCCTTTCGGTGCGGCGCGCCTGCCGGCTCAGTCCACCACGGACTGGTACACACCCTCGCGCATCACCCAGCGGTAGGGAATGCGCTGGGCCATGGACTGCATCATGAGGATGGCGAACAAATCCTCCTTCGGATCCACCCAGAAGAAGGTGCCGTAGATGCCGCTCCATGAAAAGTCGCCCACGCTGCCCGGCAGCGGGTTGAGGCCGGGCGCCGTGCGCACCGCAAAGCCCAGGCCGAAGCCCTGGCCCACCTCGGGCGAGGGCAGCTGGGCGCCGAAATACGCCATGTCCGGCCCCATGCGCACGCTGGCGGGCAGGTGGTTGGTGGTCATCAGCTCCACGGTCTTGCGCGAGACCAGGCGCACGCCGTCCAGCGTGCCGCCGTTGCACCAGAACAGGCACAGCCGCGCATAGTCGGCCATGGTCGAGACCATGCCCCCGCCGCCCGACTCGAACACCATGGCGCGCGTGACCGGGGGGATGGGCGGCATCTGTTTCTGCGGCCCTTCGGGCTGGGGCCGGGCGGCCCGTGCGATCTCGCTGTCGGGCGCATGAAAACCCGTGTCGGCCATGCCCAGCGGCCCGGTGATGTGCTCGCGCACGAAGGCGGCCAGAGTCTGGCCGCTGACCACCTCGACCACGCGGCCCAGCACGTCGGTGGGCATGCCGTATTCCCAGGTCTCGCCGGGCTGGGCCACCAGCGGCAGCTGCGCGAGCCTGGTGATGAACTGCGCATTGGTGAACTTGCCGCTGAACAGGCCCGCATCCAGGTACATCTTCTTGACGGGGTGCTCGGTGCCTGCAAATCCGTAGGGAATGCCGGAGGTGTGGCGCAGCAGGTCCTGCAGCGTGATGGGCCGCGCCAGCGGCGCGCGCTCCAGGCCCACGCGCAGCGCGGCCAGCTCGGGCAGGTACTGCTCCACAGGCTCGATGATGGACAGCCGCCCCTGCTCGGCCAGCATCATGATGGCCAGCGAGGTGATGGGCTTGCTCATGGACGCGATGCGAAAGATGGCATCGGGCCGCATGGCCGTGCCGGCCTCGGGGTCCAGCAGGCCGAAGCTCTCCAGATAGGCCAGCTTGCCGCGCCGCGCCACCAGGGCCACGGCGCCCGGGATCTCGCCGGTGTCCACGCCGCGCTGCAGCCGGGCCGACAGGCGCGCCAGGCGCGCGCCGCCCAGGCCCACGGTTTCAGGGGAGTCGGCCCAGGGCAGGCCGGGGATGTGCAGGCGGTCGGTGCTGGCGGTCATGGAGTCTCCTGTGGTGTGCGTCGATTGTTCCGGCAGACGGCCTGGTGCGCTGTTGGCTGCGGGACAGCGGCGTGCGGGTGCCGCGGGCATGCCGCCGCTAAACTGGCCCGCAGGAGACAACGACACCATGAAGCAGATCATTCTGGTCGCCGCAGCCTGCGCGGCCGCCGCCTTTGCCATGCCGGCCAGCGCCGCCTATCCCGACAAACCCATCCGCCTGGTCGTGCCCTTCCCGCCCGGGCAGGCCACGGACATCTTTGCGCGCGCGCTGGCGGAAAAGCTCGCCCAGAAGCTGGGCCAGCCGCTGGTGGTGGAGAACAAGGCCGGGGCCGGCAGCAACATCGGCAGCGAGCAGGTGGTGCGCAGCCCGGCCGACGGCTACACGCTGCTCGTGGCCGGCAGTGCCATGGCCGTGAACCAGACGCTGTACAAGAAGGTGAATTTCGACCCGCGCACCGACCTGGTGGGCATCACGCTGATCGCCAAGGTGCCGCTGGTGTTCCTGGCGCACCCGGGTGCGGGCATCCAATCCATGAAAGATCTGGTGGCCAAGGCGCGTGCCGAGCCGGGCCGCTGGAACTACGCCAGCGCCGGCATCGGCGGCACCCAGCACCTGAGCGCCGAGATGGTCAAGGCGCGCGCCAAGATACAGATAGAGCACATCCCCTACAAGGGCAGCGGCCCCGCGCAGGCGGACTTCGTGGGCGGCCAGGTGCCGCTGATGGTGGATTCGGTGACGGCCGCCCTGCCCAATATCCAGGCGGGCAAGGCGGTGCCGCTGGGCGTGACGTCCAGCGCCCGCTCCAGCCAGCTGCCCGAGGTGCCGGCCATTGCCGAATCGGGCCTGCCCGAGTTCCGGGGCTTCGAGGCCGTGGGCTGGCTGGGCCTGATGGCGCCCAGGGGCACGCCGCAGGAAGTGATCGACCGGCTCAACCGCGAGGCCGTGGCCATCCTGCGCAGCCCCGAGATGCGCAAGTTCATCAGTGACCGTGGCTCGGAAGCCGCGCCCACCACGCCCCGCGAGATGGATGCCTTCGTGGCCTCGGAGATCACGCAGTGGGGCCAGGCCGTGCGGCAGTCGGGCGCCTCGGTGGATTGAGGCAGGCGCCCCCCGGAGCGCGTGGGGGCGCCCGCTGCGGCCGGTCAGGCCAGCTTGGCCTTGAGCAGCTCGTTGACCTGCGCCGGGTTGGCCTTGCCCTTGGAGGCCTTCATGACCTGGCCAACCAGGGCGTTGAAGGCCTTGTCCTTGCCTGCGCGGTACTGCTCCACGTTGGCCGGGTTGGCGGCGATCACCTCGTCGATGATCTTCTCCATGGCGCCCGTGTCGTTCATCTGCTTGAGGCCCTTGGCCTCAATGATGGCATCGACATCGCTGCCTTCACCGCTCCACAGCGCCTCGAAGACCTGCTTGGCGGCGTTGTTGGAGATGGTGCCGTCGCCGATGCGCTGGATCAGCGCGGCCAGCTGGGCGCTGGAGACCTTGGCGGCCTCCATGCCGATTTCCTCGGTGTTCAGGCGGCGCGAGATCTCGCCCATGATCCAGTTGCTGGCCAGCTTGGGCGCATTGCAGGCCCGGGCCGTGTCCTCGAAGTAGGCGGCCATGGCCTGGCTTTGCGTCAGCGTGGTGGCGTCGTACTCGGGCAGGGCGTACTGCTCGACAAAGCGCGCGGCCATGGCGCGCGGCAGCTCGGGCATGTCGGCCCTGACCTGTTCCACCCACTCGGGCGCGACCACCAGCGGCGGCAGGTCCGGGTCGGGGAAGTAGCGGTAGTCGGCCGCGTCTTCCTTGGTGCGCATGGAACGCGTCTCGCCCGTGTCGGGGTCGAACAGCACGGTGGCCTGCTGGATGCGGCGGCCGTCCTCGATTTCCTCGATTTGCCAGCGGATCTCGTAGTCGATGGCCAGCTGCATGTTCTTGAAGCTGTTGAGGTTCTTGATCTCGCGGCGCGTGCCCAGCGGCTGGCCGGGCTTGCGCACGGAGACGTTGGCGTCGCAGCGAAAGCTCCCTTCCTGCATGTTGCCGTCGCAGATGCCGATCCAGGTCACGATCTGGTGCAGCGTCTTGGCGTAGGCCACGGCTTCTTCCGTGCTGCGGATGTCGGGCTCGGTCACGATCTCCAGCAGCGGCGTGCCGGCGCGGTTCAGATCGATGCCCGACTGGCCGATGAAGTCCTCGTGCAGCGACTTGCCGGCATCTTCCTCCAGGTGGGCGCGCACTAGGCGGATGGTCTTCTTCTCGTCGCCGAGGAAGAAGGACACCTCGCCGCCCTGGACCACGGGAATCTCGAACTGCGAGATCTGGTAGCCCTTGGGCAGGTCGGGGTAGAAGTAGTTCTTGCGCGCGAAGATGCTGCGCGGCGCAATGTGCGAGCCCAGCGCCAGGCCGAGCCGGATGGCGCACTCGACGGCCTTTTTGTTCATCACCGGCAGCGTGCCGGGCAGCGCCATGTCCACGGCGCAGGCCTGGGTGTTGGGCTCGGCGCCGAAGGCGGTGCTGGCGCGGCTGAAGATCTTGGACTGGGTGGCCAGCTGGGCGTGGGTCTCGAAGCCGATGACGACTTCATAGCCCTGGATGAGTTTCGCGGTCATGGGGGATCAGATGCCCTTCGGAGCTTGAAGGTGAAAGTCGGTGGCCTGCTGGAAGCGGTGGGCGGCGTTGAGCAACTGGCCTTCCTTGAAGTAGTTGCCGATCAGCTGCAGGCCCACGGGCATGCCGGCCTCGCCAAAGCCTGCGGGCACGCTCATGCCGGGCAGGCCGGCCAGCGATGCGGGCAGCGTGAAGATGTCGGCCAGGTAGTTGGCCAGCGGGTCGCTCTTTCCGCCCAGCTGCCAGGCCACGGTGGGCGCGGCGGGGCCGGCGATCACGTCGCACTGCTGGAAGGCGGCCTGGAAGTCGTCGGCGATCATGCGGCGGATCTTCTGCGCCTGCAGGTAGTAGGCGTCGTAGTAGCCCTCGGACAGCACATAGGCGCCGATCATGATGCGGCGCTTGACCTCGTCGCCAAAGCCCTGGGCACGGGTCTTCTTGTACATGTCCACCAGGTCCGTGTAGTCCTTGGCGCGGTGGCCGAACTTCACGCCATCGAAGCGCGACAGGTTGGACGATGCCTCGGCTGGGGCCAGGATGTAGTACACGGGAATCGACAGCTCGGTGCGCGGCAGCGAGATCGGCACCAGGCGGGCGCCCAGCTTCTCGTATTCCTTGAGCGCGCCATCCACGGCGGCGCGCACGTCGGCCGACAGGCCTTCGCCGAAGAACTCGGCGGGGATGCCGATGCGCAGACCTTCGATGCCGTCGTTCAGGCGGGCCGTGAAGTCCTCGGCGGGCACGTCCAGGCTGGTGGAGTCGCGGTCCAGGTCGGGGCCGCACATCTCGGACAGCAGCAGGGCGCAGTCCTCGGCGCTCTTGCCCATGGGACCGGCCTGGTCCAGACTGGAGGCGAAGGCGATCATGCCGTAGCGGCTGGCGCGGCCATAGGTGGGCTTGATGCCCGTGATGCCGCAAAACGATGCGGGCTGGCGGATGGAGCCGCCCGTGTCGGTGCCGGTGACGGCGGGCGCCAGGCCGGCGGCCACGGCCACGGCCGAGCCGCCCGAGGAGCCGCCGGGCACGCGGTCCGTGTTCCAGGGGTTGCGCACGGGCGCAGGGGCATCGAAGCCCACGGGCGCGATGGCCGAGTTCTCGTTGGCCGAGCCCATGGCGAATTCATCGCAGTTGAGCTTGCCCAGCGTCACGGCGCCGGCCTCGGCCAGGCGCGTCACCACGGTGGCGTCGAAGGGCGAGCGGTAGCCGGCCAGCATCTTGCTGGAGGCCGTGGTCGGGAAATCGCGCGTGACGAAGATGTCCTTGTGCGCAATGGGCACGCCAGCCAGGCGGCCGCCCTTGCCCTGGGCAATCAGGGCGTCGGCAGCGCGGGCCTGGGCCAGTGTGGCCTCTTCGTCGATGCTGACGAAGGCGCCCAGGTTCTGGTGCGCCTGGGCGCGGGCCAGGAAATGCTGGGCGGCTTCGACGGCGCCGAGCTTGCGCTCGCGCAGCAGGGCCGACAGGGCCGACACGCCGAGCGTGTGCAGATCAGTGGTTTGCTGGGTCATGTATGGGGTGCGGAAAACGGGGACGGATGCCAGTGACGAGGGCGCGCGGCGCTTACTCGATCACCTTGGGGACCAGGAACAGGCCACGCTCGACGGCCGGTGCGCTGCGCTGGTTGGCGTCGCGCTGGTCGGGCTCGCTGGCAATGTCCTCGCGCAGACGCAGGGCAATGTCCTGGATGGCGGCGACCGGATGTGACAGCGGGCTGACGCCTGAAGTATCCACAGCCTGCATCTTCTCCACGATGCCGAAAAAATCATTGAGCTGGCCTAGCATGCGCTCACTCTCGGTGGAGGAGAGCTCAAGTCGTGCTAGGTTCGCGATGCGTGCGATGTCTTGTGCGTTCAGTGCCATAGGATTTTTGAAGGGGGCAACGGGATGTAAACCCGTATTTCAAGCCCCGGCAGTAGAAGTTATTCACAGGGGATACGGTATTATCTCGGCTTTGCCGCAATACCCTCTCCGAGCCGGTCATTGTGCGAAAAGCCAACCCCATCCAGACTCCCTAACTTTCATCCCGGCGATGGCAGGCCGACGAGCATGCCGTGCCTGAGAGGACTCTCGTAATGTTCGGAGCTTTCCGTCGGTATTTCTCCACCGACCTTGCCATTGATCTTGGCACAGCCAACACCCTGATTTTCGCCCGCGACAAGGGCATTGTTCTGGACGAACCCTCCGTTGTCGCGATCCGTCACGAAGGCGGGCCGCACGGCAAGAAGGTGATCCAGGCGGTTGGCCGCGAGGCCAAGGCCATGCTGGGCAAGGTGCCCGGCAACATCGAGGCCATCCGCCCGATGAAGGACGGCGTGATTGCCGACTTCGTCATCACGGAGCAGATGATCAAGCAGTTCATCAAGATGGTGCATCCGCGCTCGGTGCTCACGCCCAGCCCGCGCATCATCATCTGCGTGCCCTGCGGCTCCACCCAGGTCGAGCGCCGCGCCATCAAGGACGCGGCCGAGGCGGCAGGCGCCACCTCCGTCTACCTGATCGAGGAACCCATGGCCGCCGGCATCGGCGCCGGCCTGCCGGTGTCCGAGGCTTCGGGCTCCATGGTGGTGGACATCGGTGGCGGCACCACCGAAGTCGGCGTGATCTCGCTGGGCGGCATGGTCTACAAGGGCTCCGTGCGCGTGGGCGGCGACAAGTTCGACGAAGCCATTATCAGCTACATCCGCCGCAACTACGGCATGCTGATCGGCGAGCCCACGGCCGAGTCCATCAAGAAGAACATCGGCTCGGCCTTCCCCGGCTCCGAAGTCAAGGAGATGGAAGTCAAGGGCCGCAACCTCTCCGAAGGCGTGCCGCGCAGCTTCACCATCTCGTCCAACGAGGTGCTGGAAGCCCTGACCGATCCGCTCAACCAGATCGTCAGCGCCGTCAAGAACGCGCTGGAGCAGACACCGCCCGAGCTGGGCGCCGACATTGCCGAGCGCGGCATGATGCTCACCGGCGGCGGCGCGCTGCTGCGTGACCTGGATCGCCTGCTGGCCGAAGAAACCGGCCTGCCCGTGCTGGTGGCCGAAGAGCCGCTGACCTGCGTGGTGCGCGGCTGCGGCATGGCGCTGGAGACCATGGACCGCCAGGGCAGCATCTTCACCAGCGACTGATGCGGCGCAGGCCGGGGCCCGTTGTCGCGGGCCCGGGGCCGCAGCCGTCTGACTGCAACGACTTTTCTCCCCCTTCCGTGGTGACCTGCATGCTTGCCCTGCCTTCCTTCGCACCGGGACCGGCCCGTGCTTTCCAGGCTGCAGCAAGTGCGGCAGGGCAGGCCCTGCCACGCGGGAGGGCCGCATGAACCCCAATACCCTGGACCACTCGGCGCCCTCGCTGTTCAAGCGGCGGCCCTCGCGGGTCTCGCAACTGGCCCTGTACAGCGCCCTGGCGCTGTTCCTGATGGTGGCCGACGCGCGTTTCAGGATCACCGATCCCGTGCGCGTGGCCGTGGCCACCGTGCTGTACCCCGTGCAATGGGTGATGCTCAAGCCGGTGCAGGCCGTGCACGACGCCAGCCGCTACCTGGGCTCGCTGGACGATGCCCAGGCCCGCGAACAGGCCGCGCGCAAGGAACTGGTGGCCATGGCCCAGCGTGCATCGCTGGCCGACGAGCTGATCCAGGAAAACGACCACCTGCGCGAGCTGCTGCAGCTGCGCGATCGCCTCACCACGCCCGGCACCGCTGCCGAGGTGGTCTACGACAGCCCCGACCTCTATACGCGCCGCGTGGTCATCGACCGCGGCCAGGTGGATGGCATCGACCAGGGCTCGCCCGTGCTCGATGAAAAAGGCGTGGTCGGCCAGGTCACGCGCGTGTATCCGCTGCGTGCCGAGGTCACCCTGCTCATCGACCGCGACCAGGCCATTCCCGTCTTCAACCCGCGCACCGGCGCGCGCAGCGTGGCCTATGGCGATCCGTCGCCGCTGCGCACCGGCGGCATCGAACTGCGCTTCATGCCCAGCAACGCCGATGTCCAGGAAGGCGACCTGCTGACCACCAGCGGTGTCGATGGCCTGTACCCGCCGGGCCTGCCCGTGGCCAAGGTGGTCTCGGTGGAGCGCCGCGCCGACTCGGCCTTCTCGCGCATCTACTGCGAGCCCGTGGGCCGTGTCCAGGGCGTGCGCCACGTGGTGGTGCTCAAGCCGCTGGACCGCGCCACCCATCCCGAGGCCGAAGGCGCCGCCGAACCCCTGCGCGCCGGCAAGGGCAAGGAAAAAGACAAGGGCAAGGAAAAAGACAAGGCCAAGGACGGCAAGGGCAAGGAAGCCTCCAAGGACGGCGGCAAGGCCGGCAAGACAGATGCACCGGCCACGCCTGCAGCACCCGCTGCTCCCGCCTCCGCCAGGAAGGAGCCCGCATGATCATGCCGCGCGGCCAGCAGCTGCTGCTGCCGGTCAACCCCCTGTTCATCGTCGTCAGCCTGCTGGCGGCGCTGGCACTCAACATGCTGCCGCTGGGCCGCCAGGCCTGGCAGCCGGACCTGCTGATGGTGCTGCTGGCCTTCTGGGCGCTGAACCAACCCCAGCGCGTGGGCATGGGCGTGGCCTTTTTGCTGGGCCTGTGCATGGATGTGGACCGCTCCTCCCTGCTGGGCCAGCATGCGCTGGCCTATGCGCTGCTGGTGTTCGCGGCCGGCGCCATGGGCCGGCGCCTGTCCTGGTTCTCCACGCCCGTGCAGGCCCTGCACCTGCTGCCCCTGTTCGCCGTGGTGCATGGCCTGCAGGTGCTGCTGCGCATGGTGGCCGGCGGCATCGTGCCCGGCCCGCTGGTGGTGGTGGCTCCCTTGATCGAGGCCCTGCTGTGGCCCCTGGTCAGCGGCCTGCTGCTGGCGCCGCAGCGCCGCCCCCCCGACAGCGACGAGAACCGTCCTCTGTGAGGCTTGACGCGTGATGGAAATCCGCAATACAGAAGCCGAGCTGCAGCGATTCAGGTTGCGCGCATGGGTGATGAGCGTGGTGGTGCTGCTGGCCTTCGGGCTGGTGGTGGCGCGGCTGCTGGTGCTGCAGGTGCAGCGCCATGAGGAGCTGGCCGAGCGCGCCGAAAGCAATCGCACGGCTGTGGTGCCCATCGTGCCCAACCGGGGCCAGATCCTGGACCGCAACGGGGTGGTGCTGGCCACCAACTACTCGGCCTATACGCTGGAGATCATGCCCTCGCGCGCGGGCAACCTTGAAGAGACCATCGACGGCCTGGCCGAGATCGTCGAGATCACGCCACGCGACCGGCGCAAGTTCAAGCGCCTGGTGGATGATTCCCGCAGCTTCGACTCCCTGCCCATCCGCACGCGCCTGACCGATGACGAGGTCGCGCGCTTCGCCGCGCAGCGCTACCGCTTCCCGGGCGTGGACATCAAGGCGCGGCTGTTCCGCACCTACCCCATGCAGGACACGGCCAGCCACGTCATCGGCTACATAGGCCGCATCAACCAGCGCGAGAAAGAGGCGCTGGAAGACTCCGACGATGCCGCCAACTACCGGGGCACCGACGTCATCGGCAAGCTGGGCGTGGAGCAGAGCTACGAAACCGACCTGCACGGCCAGACCGGCTGGGAAGAGATGGAAACCTCGGCCGGCGGCCATGCCGTGCGCAAGCTCGGCAGCCGCCCCGCCACGCCCGGCGACAGCCTGGTGCTGTCGCTGGACATCAAGCTGCAGCGCATGGTGGAGGAGCTGTACGGCGACCGCCGTGGCGCCCTGGTGGCCATCGATCCGCGCAGCGGCGAGCTGCTGGCCATGGTCAGCCGCCCGACCTTCGACCTGAATCTCTTCGTCGATGGCATCGACCAGGAAAGCTGGGCCGCGCTCAACGAATCCATCAACCGCCCGCTGCTCAACCGCGCGCTGCGGGGCACCTATCCGCCGGGCTCCACCTACAAGCCCTTCATGGCGATTGCCGCGCTGGAGTCGGGCAAGCGCCGCCCCGACACCACCATCATGGACAACGGCAGCTGGACCTTCGGCGGCCACACCTTCCGCTCGGGCCACCCCAACGGGCCGACCAATCTGCGCCGCTCCATCATCAAGTCGTCCAACGTGTACTACTACATGCTGGCCAACGACATGGGCGTGGACATGATCCACGACTACATGAAGCCGCTGGGCTTCGGCCAGATCACCGGCATCGACGTGCGCGGCGAGGCGCGCGGCGTGCTGCCCAGCACCGAGTGGAAGCGCAACACCTACAAGCGGCCCGAGCAGAAGAAGTGGTACGCGGGCGAGACCATCTCGCTGGGCATCGGCCAGGGCTACAACAACTTCACCATCCTGCAGCTGGCCAACGCCATGTCCACGCTGGCGGCCAAGGGCGTCAAGCACCGGCCCCACCTGGCCGTGGGCCGTGTCGATGCCGTGACGCAGCAGTTCTCGGCCATCAACAAGGACCCCGGCACCAGCATGGGCTACAAGCCCGAGAACGTGGAAGCCGTGCGCGCCGCCGTGGCCGCCGTGACGGTGGAGGGCACCTCGCGCGGCATCTTCGGCAACGCGCCCTACACCTCCACCGGCAAGACCGGCACGGCCCAGGCCGTGGGCGTGCGCCAGAACGAGAAGTACAACGCCTCGCGCCTGTCCGAGTTCCAGCGCGACCACTCGCTGTACATCGCCTACGCGCCGGCCGACAACCCCACCATCGCCGTCGCGGTCATCGTGGAGAATGCCGGCTTTGGCGCCGCCGCCGCCGCGCCGCTGGCGCGCCGCGTGTTCGACTACTGGCTGCTGGGCCGCTACCCCAGCCTGGAGGACATGGCCGCTATGCGCAAGGGCCAGGCCGGCGTGCCCATAGGCGCCCCGCGCCGCGTCTCCGAAATCACGCTGGACGCAGAAACCGTGAACCTGCCCGGCCTGCCGCGCTACGAGCCGCCCGAGGCATCGGCGCCCGTGGCATCCAACCGCGCTGCCGCGCTGCCGCCGCCGTCTGCTGGCGAGCTGGAGGATTGAGAAAGCAAAAGAGCCGGCATTGCCGGCTCTTTGTTTTCTTGAGCAGCCTGCGTGCGCAGGCCCAGGCCTCAATGCCCCATGCGCCCGATGAACGCCGCGATCCGCTCGCTGGCCGGGTTGCCGAAGAACTCGGCCGGTGGGGCCTCGTGGGCGATGCAGCCCTGGTCGAAGAACATCACGCGGTCGGCGACCTCGCGGGCGAAGCCCATTTCGTGGGTGACCACGATCATGGTCATGCCGCCGCGTGCCAGCTCGCGCATCACGTCCAGCACTTCCTGGACCATCTCCGGGTCCAGCGCGCTGGTGGGCTCGTCGAACAGCATCACCTGCGGCTCCATGGCCAGGGCGCGGGCAATGGCCACGCGCTGCTGCTGGCCGCCCGACAGCTGCCATGGGTACTTGTGGGCGTGGGCCTGCATGCCCACGCGCTCCAGCAGAGCCATGGCCTTGGCATTGGCCTGGGCGCGCGGCGTTTTGTGGATGCGGCGCGGCGCCAGGGTCACGTTGTCCAGCACCGTCATGTGGCCGAACAGGTTGAACTGCTGGAACACCATGCCCACTTCGCAGCGCTGCTTTTGCAGCGTGGCTTCGTTGTCGGTGACTTCGACGCCATCGATGGTGATGCGCCCGCCATCATGCGGCTCCAGCCGGTTGATGGCGCGCAGCAGCGTGGACTTGCCCGAGCCCGAGGCGCCGATGATCACCGTCACCTCGCCCGTGCAGAACTGCGTGGAAACGCCCTTGAGCACCTGGTGGCTGCCGAAGGACTTGGTGACCTTCTCGGCCACGATGTAGGGCATGCCCCGTGCCAGCTTGTCGGCGCTCATTTGTGGCGGCCCTCCACGTCGAAGCGGTACTCCACGGCAGCCGTGACCTGGGTCACCAGCGTGGTCAGCACCAGGTAGGTCACGCCCACGGTGACCAGAGTCTCCACGGGCTGGAAGGTGGCCGACTGGATGCGGTTGCCCACATTGGTCAGCTCCACCACGCCGATGGCGTACGCCAGCGACGAATCCTTGAGCAGGGCCACGAAGTTGCTCACCAGCGGCGGCAGCGAGATCTTGAAGGCCTGCGGGAACACCACGTCCATGAAGACGCAGATGCGCGGCAGGCCCAGGGCGCGTGCGGCCTCGGCCTGGCCGCGCGGCACGGCCTGCAGGCCGGCACGCACGGCTTCGGCGTTGTAGGCGCCCACGTTCAGCGCCAGTGCAATGCAGGCGGCTGCGAAGTCGGGCAGGTTCAGGCCCGGGATCAGCACCGGCAGCGCGAAGTAGATGAACAGGATCTGCACCAGCAGCGGCGTGCCGCGGATCGCCCAGACATAAAAGCCCGCGGCCCAGCGCAGGGCGGCCGTGCGCGAGGTGCGCGCCAGCGCGGCGGCGATGCCCAGCACCAGGCCGGCGGCGCCGCTGACCAGCGTCAGGTACAGCGTGGTGCGCGCGCCTTCGGCGAAGGTGTCGGCATTGGAGCCTATGGGCTCGGGCAGCAGGGACAGCAACTGCCCCAGCAGCGAAACCACGAGCACCATCAGCAGCAGGGCCGTGACCAGGGTGGCGTTGCTGCGCTGCGAGCGGCTCCAGTGGGCGGGCCAGAGGACGGTAAGCATAGGTGGGCTAGAAACAAAAAGGCGCCCTGCAAGTGGGCGCCGGTCGGGCAGATCTGCCCGGGGCCTCAGTCAGGGCAGCGGATGTCTTCGTGGAAGTATTTCTGCGACAGCTTGGCGTAGCTGCCGTCGGCCAGGGCTTCCTTGAAGGCCTTGTTCCAGGCATCGGCCAGCGACTTGTTGTCCTTGGCCACGGCGGCGGCAATGCGCTCGACCAGCAGCAACTCGCCCTGCTTGAGCTGGGCATTGGGGTTCTTCTGCTGCAGTTCCTTGGCAATGAAGCGTTCGGTCACCCAGGCATCCACCCGCTTGGACAGCAGCGCATTGCGGGCGGCCTCGTTGGTGGGGAAGTTGACCAGGCGCTTGATGCCGGGCAGGTTCTTCTCCATGTACTGCATATAGGTGGTGCCGGTCTGCACCGACACCGTCTTGCCCGCCAGGTCCTTGCCCGAGCGGATGGCCGGGTCCAGCGACATCACGATGGCGCCAGAGCAGTAGTGGGGCTGGGTAAAGGTCACGGCCTTCTCGCGCTCGGGCGTGATGCCGTGCGAGGAAATCACCAGATCCCAGCGGTCCTGCTGCAGGCCGGTGAGCAGGGCGTCGAAGCTGATGGTCTTCCACTCGTACTTCACGCCCATCTTGGCGGCCATCATCTGGGCCAGCTCGACTTCGAAGCCGGTCAGCTGCTTGCCCTCGAAATGGGCGAAGGGCGCGTAGTAGCCCTCGGTGGCCAGGCGCAACGTGCCTTCCTTCTGGATGGCGTCGAAGGGGCGGGCCTGAACGCCGGTGGCGGTCCACAGGGCCAGCGCGGCGGCGGCGATGACGGTAAAGCGTTTCATGGAACTCCTGGGCTGTCGCTCAAGACCTGACCCCGGCGCCGCAGCATGAAGAAAGCGCCAAGGCACGCATCAGTGCATGGGCCATGGACGGCGGGGCCGGTTTTTTGCGGCTGGTCGGGTACGGCCGCTGGCAGGGGTGCGACATGCACCAGCCGCCGCAGCTCAAGGCGAAAAGTCGGCAATTATAGAAGGTTGCCGTCGCCAACGCCGATGGCAGGTGTTGCGAACGCCGCTGGCCCGTGCTCAGGCGATGAAGGCGTCGTAGCCGGTCTTGAGGATCAGCAGGCTCACCACGCCGATGAAAATGCCGCGCACAAAGCCCGTTCCATGGCGCAGGGCCATGTGCGTGCCCAGCATGGCGCCCAGCACATTGGCCACCGCCATGGGCACGGCCAGGTGCCACCAGATATGGCCCTTGAGCGCGAACAGCGCCAGCGCAGCCAGGTTGGTGGCCATGTTCAGCAGCTTGGCCGAGGCCGATGCGTTCAGGAAGTCATAGCCCATCAGCCGCACGAACAGGAACACGAAGAAGCTGCCCGTGCCGGGGCCGAAGAAACCGTCATAGAAGCCAATCACCAGGCCGATGGCGCAGGCGATCAGCGTCTCGGCGCGGCCCGAATAGTGCGGAGTGTGGTGGCGGCCCATGTCCTTGCGCGCCAGCGTGTAGACCAGCACGCCCAGCAGCACCAGCGGCAGCAGCCGGCGCAGGAAATCGGGGGAGATCTGCGTGACGGCCCAGGCGCCCGCAAAAGAGCCCGCCATGCCCACGCAGGCCGCCGGCATCATCGCGCGCCAGGGCAACTGCACCTTGCGTCCGTACTGCCAGGTGGACATGGCCGTGCCCCAGACCGAGGCGCTCTTGTTGGTGCCCAGCAGCGTGGCGGGCGGTGCGGTGGGAAAGGTGGCGAACAGCGCGGGCAGCAGGATGAGGCCCCCGCCGCCCACGATGGCGTCCACGAAGCCGGCCAGCATCGAGGCCAGCGAGACGATGATCCATTCCATAGGGCGGCGATTGTCGCACCGCCCAGGTGCCGCAGCAGGCTGGCCGCAGGCATAAAAAAAGCGCCGGACTTGCCGGCGCTCTGGGAAATGCATCTTGAGATGCTATTTATGAATGTTGATCTGGTTGTGTACGAGTTGTCTCCTCGGCCCCTCTTGTGCAGCACTGTGGTGCCGCGAGAGTGGGTGGACTTTAATGGCCGCACCTGGGTGGTGCATCGGGGATTTCCCGCAGTTACCGCAAAAGTGCGGGATTGCACCAGCAAAGGGCTGGAGCGATGATTGTCGGTTGCCGGACGTTCAGCGCATGCGCAGCACCAGCTTGCCGAAAGCACCCCGCTCCAGATGCTTCAGGGCTGTCGGCAGATCGGCCAGCGCGTATTCGCTGTCGATCACAGGTTGCAGCTTCAGCCAGTCCACGGCACGCACCAGATCCTGCAGCGCACGCCGGTGTGCCACGCCGATGCCCTGAACGGTGGCGCGCCCCAGCAGCAGCGGATAGACCGAGCCGCGCAGCTCATCGCCCTGCAGATTGCCGATCACCGACACGCGACCGCCCTGTGCCAGGGCTGATAGCGAGCGGCCGAAGTTATCCCCTCCGGCCAGTTCCAGCACATGGTCGGCACCACGCCCTCCCGTGAGGGCGCGCACTTCGGCGGCCCAGTCGGGCGTGCGGTGGCGGTGGATGCCGTGGTCTGCACCCAGCTGCGCAGCCCGCGCCAGCTTGTCGTCGCTGCCCGAAACCACCACCACGCGCGCACCCTGGGCATGGGCAATCTGCATGGCGAACAGTGCCACGCCGCCCGTGCCCATGATGACCACCGTGTCGCCGGGCCGCGTCGGCGCGGACTCGGCCAGCGCGAACCAGGCGGTTGCGCCCGCGCACGTCAGGGTGCTGGCCTGCGCAAAGTCCAGCTGAAGGGGCGCGGCGACCAGGTTGTCTTCGCCCAGCACCACGTATTCCGACAGCATGCCCGGCCCGGGCGAGCCCAGCGGCAGGCTGGTGCGCGGCTGCACGCCGTCCTGCCAGCCGGCGAAGAATGTGCTGATCACGGCGTCGCCAACCGCGAACTCAGCGACACCCGGGCCGAGGGCGACCACCTCGCCAGCCATGTCCGAGCCGGGCACCAGGGGCAGGGCCGGCACCATGCCCATGCCATCGCGCAGGATCATCAGATCGCGGTAGTTCAGCGATGCCGCATGCACGCGCACCAGCACCTGGCCCTGCCCGGGCTCGGGAATGGGGACTTGCACCAGCTGCAGGTTTTCATGGCCCAGGGCGGGCAGTTGCCATTGCTGCATGAATGGGGAAGACGCAGGCACGGTCATGGAAGGCGGTCCTTTCGAGGCAGATATCAAACAGGACTTCAGTCTATTGATTCCTTCATAATTGCATTGATTCAATTGAGGCTATGGTTTGTAGAATTTATGGAACCAATTGCAAATGACAGGCTGGCAGGCGTCAGCGCTTTCGTCGCCTCGGCCGAGGCCGGCAGCTTCGCCCAGGCGGCCGAGCGCCTGGGCCTTACGCGCTCGGCTGTTGGCAAGGCCGTGGCGCGGCTGGAAGAGCGCCTGGGCGCGCGGCTGTTCGTGCGCACCACGCGCAGCCTGGGGCTGACCGAGGACGGCCAGATGTTCTACGAGCGCTGCGCGCAGGCGCTGGAGGATCTGGATGCCGCCCGGCACATGCTGGAAGCCGGGCGGCGGGAAGTGGTGGGCCGGCTGCGCATCAGCGCACCCGTGGTCTTCGGCCGCCACCACGTGGCTCCCTTGCTGCTGGAGCTGGCGCAGCTGCATCCGCGCCTGCGCATCGAGGCCAGCTTCACCGACCGCCAGCTGGACTTCGCCGATGACGGCATCGACCTGGCCATACGCAGCGGGGAACTGTCTGACAGCGACTGGCTGGTTGCGCGGCCCCTTGGCATGCAAACCATGGTGCTGTGCGCATCACCCGCCTATCTGCAGGCCCATGGCGCGCCGCGCAGCGTGGCCGACCTGGCCGGGCATCGCTGTATTGCCTATATGCGCAGCGGCCGCGCCGCCCCCTGGAGGCTGGCAGGTGAGGATGGATCGCTGGCCGCGCCCGTGCTGGAGCCGGCGCTGGGCTTTGACGACATAGAAACCATTGCCACGGCCACGTTGCAGGGCGCGGGCCTGGCCCACATGCCGCTGTGGCGGGTGCGCAGTGCGCTGGACAGCGGGGCGCTGGTGCGCCTGCTGCCCGACGTGCCGGCCGCGCGCATTCCCCTGCATGTGCTGTGGCCGCGCACGCGCTTTCTGCCCTACCGGCTGCGCGTGACCATCGATGCGCTGCTGGCGGCGATTCCGCCGCTGCTGCAGGAGCAGTCCTAGGCGGCCAGCGCAACGGCCGGTTCCGTGCTCTCCCGTGCGGTCTCCTGGCCCTGTCCCTGCCGGTCCGCAAGAATCCAGCCGGCGGCCTTCTCCGCCATCATCAGCGTGGGGCTGTTGGTATTGCCGCTGGTGATGCGCGGCATGGCGCCTGCATCGATCACGCGCAGTCCCTGTACGCCGCGCACGCGCAGGCGGCTGTCCAGCACGGCCATGGGGTCGTCGGCGCGGCCCATCTTCGTGGTTCCCACGGGGTGGAAGATGGTGGTGGCGATGTCGCCGGCCAGGCGCGCCAGATCCTCGTCGCTCTGGTACTGCACGCCGGGCTTCCATTCCTCGGGGGCGAAGCGCGCCAGTGCGCTCTGGCCGACGATGCGGCGCGTCACGCGCAGGCTGTCGGCGGCCACCTGCCGGTCCTCGGGTGTGGACAGGTAGTGCGGCGCAATGGCCGGCGCCTGGCGGAAGTCCCCGCTGTGGATGCGCACCGTGCCCCGGCTCGTGGGATTGAGGTTGCAGACGCTGGCCGTGAAGGCCGGAAAACCGTGCAGCGGCTCACCGAAGGCGTCCAGCGACAGCGGCTGCACGTGGTACTGGATATTGGGGTGCTCCTGCTGCGGGCTGCTGCGCGTGAAGGCCCCCAGCTGGGAGGGCGCCATGCTCATCGGCCCGCTGCGGCGCAGCAGGTATTCCAGGCCGATGCCGGCCTTGCCCCACAGCGAATTGGCCATGGTGTTCAGCGTGCGCGCGCCCTTGATCTTGTAGACCGAGCGGATCTGCAGATGGTCCTGCAGGTTCTCGCCCACGCCGGGCAGGTCGTGGCGCACGGCAATCCCGTGGTTCTGCAGCAGCGCGCCCGGGCCGATGCCCGACAGCTGCAGGATCTGCGGGGAGTTGACGGCGCCCGCGCACAGCAGCACCTCCTGGCTTGCCTGCACGTTGACCATTTCCGAGCCGGTCCAGACCTGGGCGCCGCTGCAGCGCAGGCCGCCGGCGGGCAGCTGTTCAAACAGCAGCTGGCTGACCTGGGCATGGGTCCACAGCTCGAAGTTGGGGCGGCCATAGCAGGTGGGCCGCAGGAAGGCCTTGGCGGTGTTCCAGCGCAGGCCGCCCTTTTGGTTGACCTCGAAGTAGCCCACCCCCTCGTTGCTGCCGCCGTTGAAGTCCTCGGTGGCCGGAATGCCGGCCTGCTGCGCGGCTTCGGCAAAGGCGTCCAGGATGTCCCAGCGCAGGCGCTGCCGCTCCACGCGCCATTCGGCGCTGCCGCCTGTGCCCGTGCCGCCGTGCAGGGCACGAAAGCCCGCATCGGCGTTGCCGCCGGCATCAAGCCGCCAATGGCTTTCATGCTGGCGGAAGGCCGGCAGCACCTGGTCCCAGCGCCAGGCGTCGTCCCCGGTCAGCTCGGCCCAGCCGTCGTAGTCGCGGGCCTGGCCGCGCATGTAGATCATGCCGTTGATGCTGGAGCAGCCGCCCAACGTCTTGCCGCGCGGATAGCGCAGGCTGCGGCCGTTGAGCCCTGCGTCGGGCTCGGTCTGGTAGAGCCAGTCGGTGCGCGGATTGCCGATGCAGTACAGGTAGCCCACGGGGATGTGGATCCAGTAGTAGTCGTCCTTGGCGCCTGCCTCGATCAGCAGCACGCGGCTGCGGCCATCGCGCGAAAGCCTGTTGGCCAGGAGGGCGCCCGCCGTGCCGGCGCCGATGACGATGTAGTCGAAGGTGGTGTTGCTCATGGAGATGGGCGGGCGTCCGCTGCGGGCCGGAACGTCCTTGGGAGCCGGGGTTGGTGCTTCGGCCCATTGTGCGGACGGCATGAGCACTGTCGAGAGGGAAAGCGCGCTGGACTCCTTTTTTTGCAGCATCGCATGCAGCAGTCATGGCTGTCGCGCTGGTTTTTTGATAAAAATTGCACGCGTAGGGCAAAGCTGTCGTGCGCACGGCGCCGCCAGGCAATCTGCGGCCCGTGCCGCTCGGTTATCCTGCGGTCTTGGCTGCAATGCCGCCCGGCCCTGCCTGCGCGCCCCGCCTTCGCAACCCCCAAGGACTTTCCGCACTTGTCTGCCCTCAACAATCCCCCCCAATGCAGCCTGCGCCGCGACAACGACGGCCAGTGGGCGTTGCTGACCGGCTCCTGGGGCGCGGCCGAGCTGGGCCGGCGGGCGCAATGGCGCAGGCTGCGTGCGCAGCTGGCCGATGCCAAGGGCGATGACCTGGGCTGGAACCTCGAAGGGCTGGACTGGCTGGACCACGTGGGCGCGCAGCTGCTGTGGAATCACTGGGGCCGTCGCCTGCCCGCGCGTCTTGCGGCCAGCGATGCGCAGCGTGCCATGCTCGAACGCGTGGGCCGTTTCTCCAAGGAACCTGCGCCGCCGCCCCCGCGCCCGAACCTGCTGGAGCGCATCGACAGCCTGGGGTGCCTGGTGATCAACGCCTGCGGCCATTTCGCGCAGATGACGCGGCTCATCGGCCAGTTGCTGATCGACCTGCTGCGCTTTGCGCGTGCCCCGCACCGGGGGCCCTGGCGCGACATCTCCGGCCATCTTTACTCCATGGGCGCCACGGCCCTGCCCATCACGGCCCTGGTGGGCTTTCTGATCGGCGTGGTGCTGGCCTATCTGATGGCGCTGCAGCTGCGCCAGTTCGGGGCTGAATCCTTCATCGTCAACATCCTGGGCATCTCGCTGATCCGCGAGCTGGGTCCGCTGCTGGCGGCCATTTTGGTGGCGGGCCGCACGGGCTCGGCCATCACCGCCCAGATCGGCGTCATGCGCGTGACCGAGGAATTGGATGCCATGCAGGTCATGGGCATACCGCACGGCTTTCGCCTGGTGCTGCCGCGCGCGCTGGCGCTGGCCATCGCCATGCCCCTGGTCTCGCTGTGGACCACGCTGGCCGCGCTGGCCGGCGGCATGCTCGCGGCCGACCTCACCATGGGCGTCACGGGCGCCTACTTTGCCGAGGCCCTGCCTGCCGCCGTGAAGATCGGCAACCTCTGGATCGCCATGGGCAAATCCGTGGTCTTCGGCGCCCTCATCGCCCTCATCGGCTGCCACTGGGGCCTGCGCGTGGAGCCCAATACGCAGAGCCTGGGCAAGGGCACGACGGCCTCGGTGGTGACGGCCATCACCATGGTCATCGTGGTGGATGCGATCTTCGCCATCTTGTTCAAGGACGTAGGCATCTGATGGCCATGGACACCGAAACCTCCTCCACGCCCGCAGCCGACGAGCCCATCGTGCGCATCGCCGGGCTGTGGAGCGTGTTCGGCGAAGGCGAGAACGCCTTTGCCGTGCACCAGGACCTGGACCTGGATGTGCAGCGCGGCGAGATGCTGTCCATCGTCGGCGGCTCGGGCACGGGCAAGACCGTGCTGCTGCGCCAGATGCTGGGGCTGCTGGAGCCCACCAAGGGCCGTGTCGAAGTGCTGGGCCGCCCGGCCAGCGAAATGGGCCGCGAGGGCGCCGCCAGCCGCGTGGGCATGCTGTTCCAGCACGGGGCGCTGTACTCGGCCTTCAGCGTGCTGGACAACGTGGCCTTCGCACTGCGCGAGCAGGGCACGCTGCCCGACGATCTGGTGCGCGACGCGGCCCTGGTCAAGCTGCAGATGGTGGGCCTCAAGCCCGAGCATGCCTCGCGCATGCCGGCCGATCTTTCGGGCGGCATGATCAAGCGCGTGGCGCTGGCGCGGGCGCTGATCATGGACCCGCCCCTGCTGCTGCTCGACGAGCCCACGGCCGGCCTGGACCCCACCAGCTCCGACGAATTTTGCGAACTGCTGCGCGAGCTGCGTGCCGAGCTGGGCCTGACCGTCATCATGGTCACGCACGACCTGGACACGCTGTTCGCCCTGTCCTCGCGCGTGGCCGTGCTGGCCGAGAAGAAGGTGCTGGTCAGCGGCCCGCCGCGCGAGGTGGCTGAGTTCAAGCATCCGTTCATCGAGCATTTCTTCCAGGGGGAGCGCGGCAGGCGCGCGATGAGCACGGTATGAGAAGCCCCCCTGAGTCGCTTCGCGCCTTCCCCCCTCTCGCTTTGCGGGGGGGGACGACACCCTCGCGGCGGGGCGGCCCTTGCTCGGTGTCCCTTGCCTTGGGGTGCGCCGGTTTTGAAGGCCGCGCTCTGAGTGCTGGCCCTTGGGGCTGTGGCCCCATGCCTTGTTTTGCTGGGCTCAACGTTATGGACCATTGATATGGAAAACAAATCACATGCCATGGCGGCCGGCATTTTCGTGCTGGTCGTGGCGGCCCTGCTGGCGGGGCTGGCGATCTGGCTGACGCGGGATACGCGGCAGTACAACGAGTACGAGCTGTCCACCAAGGACGGCATCAGCGGGCTGCAGGCCCAGGCCGCCGTGCGCTACAAGGGCGTGGCGGTGGGCAAGGTCACGCGGATCGGGTTCGATCCGCAGACCAATGGCAATGTGCTGATCCGCATCGCCATCGGTGTGAACACGCCCATCACGCCCACCACGTTCGCCGTGCTGGGCTACCAGGGCGTCACGGGCCTGGCCCATGTGCAGCTCGATGATGCGGACCAGCCCCAGCCCCAACTGCCCCCGGGCCCCAGCGGGCTGCCGCGCCTGCCGCTGCGCTCGTCGCCGCTGAGCATGCTGGCTGACCAGGGGCAGGTGCTGCTGGAGCGCGCCGATGAGATCTCGCGCCGCCTCAGCGACATGCTGGACACCGACAACCAAAAGCGCGTGAGCCAGGCGCTGGAGAACATTGCAGCCGCTGCCGCAGGCGTGCAGCAGCTCACGCAGAACCTGGACCGCACGCTGTCCACCCAGGTGCCGCAGCTCGCCGCCGACGCCCACAACACCCTGCAGTCGCTGGAGAAGGCCAGTAACGGCGCCTCTGCCGTGGCCTCCGAACTGCAGCAGACCGTGCGCCGCGTGAACGCGCAGGATGGGCCGCTGGAGCAGATCGCCCAGAGCACGCGCGCACTGACCCGCATGGCCGATTCGCTGGGCCGCAGCACGGTGCCGCACGCCAACCGCGCGGCCGACGATGTCTCGCGCGCCGCGCGCCAGATGGGCACGGCGGCCAGCCGCTTCAGCGACAACCCGCAGGCCGTGATCTACGGGCCGGGCCAGGCCCGCCCGGGGCCGGGCGAGCCCGGCTTCGTCGCCCCGTCCGCAGCCACCCAGCCCTGACCGAGGAACCCGCATGTCCCCATCTCGCAAGACCGCCGTGGCCAGCGCTGGACTGGCCGCCGCCCTGATCCTGCTGGCCGGCTGCTCGGCCCTGCCGCAGCCCCCCGCCCAGCCCGCGCGCTATGACTTCGGCCTGGCGCCGCTGTCCGCGCCCGCGCAGGCCGCCACATCCGCCGCCCCGCAGGCACGCACGCCGCTGGCGCTGGCCGATGTGGAGGCGCCCGCCCTGTCCGACGGCAGCACGGCCATGTTCTACCGCCTGGCCTATGCCAACGGCCAGGAACTGCGCCCGTACCAGCTGGCGCGCTGGAGCCAGCCTCCTGCACTGCTGCTGCAACAGCGCCTGCGCAGCCAACTGGGCCTGCAGCGCCCCGTGCTGGCCAGCAGCGAAAGCGTGGCCCAGCCGCGCCTGCAAGGCGCCGTGCCCACGCTGCTGCGCGTGGACATCGAAGAGTTCAGCCAGGTCTTCGACGCGCCCGGCTCCAGTGCCGGCGTCGTGCGCCTGCGCGCCACCCTGGTCGAGCAAAGCGGTGCCGTGGACCGCCTGCTGGGTCAGAAGCTGTTCGAGGTGCGCAGTCCTGCAGCTTCGGGCGATGCCGCAGGCGGCGCCGAGGCCCTGGCCAAGGCCACGGATGCGGCCATTGCGCAGATCAATGCGTGGCTGGGGCAGCAGGGGCACTGAGCGGTAGCTTTGGCCGCCAGCCCGCCTTTTTTCCTTTCTTCCCCTCTCAACAACAGCCGATTGGTGCACTGCACTGTTCGGCTGTTTCTTCGTGGAGTGGACTCAGGTTCGAGCCGCTTTGGCGAGGCCACGTCGGGGCGATTGCAGCGCTTGTGAGCCTGACCGCGCTCCTTCAAGCAAAAAGCCCAGCAGAGCTGGGCTTTGGCAGGGCGAAGGCCTTACGCCTGAGTTACGCCTGAATCAGGAGGATTTGACCCTCAACGCCCTTGTGTAGGCCACCTTGCTGGAGGTGCTACGCGTGCGGAGCAGGCCGGTGTTCGTTGCCTTGCGGGCAGCCATCAGCGCACGCGACATGCTGGCCTGTTTCAGGCTGAGCACTTCGGTGTTGATGTCGGCACGTTCTTTGGTAAGCATGGCAGGCTCCTGTCGAATGAAGTATAGCAACGAGGCTTCCATCGAGCCTTTGCGATAGCGCTTTGAAGGTCCTGTTGTACAGGCGCTCCAGCCGAGGAGATGCCGGGAAATAAAAGAACTGTTCGATCTCCTGCATCTCATCGAGATAGAACACCATCACGCTGCAAAGCGTTTGCACGAACTGGAAGATCTGGAACGCTTCCGGCAGACACCAGCCATCAGGTTTGAAGTGGTCCGCTTCTGCGTCGGCGCGGCAAAACTTGACCAGCCGAGAGAACTCTGCAGGAGCGAAGTCCTTTGCGTCCAGGTTGTCCAGCATCGTGAGCAGGAGCTCGGGATCGTTGCCAGTCTCCGCATGGGGCGAAAGGAACAGAAACCAGAAGTCCAGCCCTGCGAATCGCACAGGGATGATCTCCCGGTCTGAATCAATCTCAGCCAAGTCTCCAATCCAGATGCCATCTGCGGGCGCTGCTGCAAACAGCTGCTTGCGCAAATCATCTTCAATCCACGCAGTCAATAATTTTCCCTCTCTGGAGAAAAATTAGACCTTGCACCATCTTTGGCTGCTTGCCTCATACCGTCTATCTGGGCGGTGAATTTCTCTGCACTTTCCTTTTGCGCAAGGACCCCAGCGAGCCGTACGCGCCGATATGCGGGGTGGACCACAGAGGCGCCTGGGCGGGCGCCTGACCCAGCGCTTCCCGCGCGTCCGTCAGGGGCTGTAGTCCCGATCCCACCGTCTCGGCTGCCCCTGGGACGACCGTCAACACTAGGTCCAGACTACGACGCGCAGCCCCCAGGTTTTTTACAGTGGAACCGTCGCTGATGCAGATCGCGGCTTTGAAAAAACAAGGCCTGATTGCACAGCGCTACTTCAACATCACTGAAAGGACCAAGCCATGAATGAAGACCGCATCAAGGGCAACTGGAAGCAATTCACCGGCAAGATCCGTGAGCAATGGGGCAAGCTCACCGATGACGATCTGGATGTGATCGCCGGCAAGCGCGAGCAATTCCTGGGCAAGCTGCAGGAGCGCCAGGGCCTGGCCCGCGACGCTGCCGAAAAGCAGCTGACCGACTGGCAAAAGCGCAACCCCGACTTCCGCTTCGAAGACTGACGAGGGTGGACTGCGGATGGGCTGGACGCCCTGGCCGGCGCCACCATCCGCTCCCCGACAGCCGGCGTGCCTGAGGGCACGCACCAATGGCCCGCCGCCGCAGGCACCAAGGGCCGCTTCAGTACAAATACAAGGAGTTCCATCATGCAAACACCGCAACGCTTTCGCCACATGCTGTCCGCCGTCGCCCTGGGCCTGATGGCCTCCGGCGCCATGGCCATGACCAATGCGGAGCACACGGCCGCCAAGAACCAGATCGAGGCCGACTACAAGGCTGCCAAGGAACAGTGCAAGCCGCTCAAGGACAACGCCAAGGACGTCTGCGAGAAGCAGGCCAAGGGCCAGGAAAACGTGGCCAAGGCCGAACTGGAATCGCGCCGCAATCCTTCGCCCAAGAACAGCGAAAAGGCACTCAAGGCCAAGGCTGATGCGGACTACGACATCGCCAAGGAAAAGTGCGATGACCTCAAGGGCGACGCCAAGGACGTCTGCGTGAAGGATGCCAAGGCCGCCCACGTGCACGCCGTGGAAGCCGCCAAGGTGAACAAGGCCCAGGCCGAGCCTGCTGCCAACTCCGCAGCCAAGGCTGCCAACGTGGCCGAAACCCGCAAGGACGCTGCAGAGGAAACCCGCGAAGCCGACTACAAGGCTGCCAAGGCCCGTTGCGACACCATGAGCGGCGCTGCCAAGGACACCTGCGTGGCTGATGCCAAGCGGAAATATGGACAGTAAGCTGGTAGGCACCCCCTGAGGCGCTGCGCGCCTTCCCCCTCTCTACTTGCTTCGCAAGGGAGGGGGACGGCACCTTCGCCGCGAGGCGGCTCTTGCTCGGTGCCCCTGGCCTTTTGGCCGCGCCAGTTTTATCCGCCTTGACCAAGCCCCGTTCGCGGGGCTTTGCTGTTTTCGGGTTGGCTGATGTGGGTCAAACGGGTTGGGCGGTGCTGTTCCTAAGCTGCAGGCTTTCACGATGAAGGCAGGAGAAGCATATGGCCGTGCTGGAATGGAGCGGAGCGCTGGCATTGGAGTTGCCGGCCATGGACGAGGTGCATCAGGAGTTCGTCCTGCTACTGGCCGAGGTGGAGGCGGCCGATGATGCGCAGCTGTGCGCGCGCTGGGATGAGCTGATCGCGCATACGCAGGTGCATTTCGACCAGGAAGACCGCTGGATGCAGTCCACGCGCTTCACCAGTACCAACTGCCACAGCCTGCAGCACAAGGTGGTGCTGCAGGTGATGCGCGAGGGGGCGGCCAAGGCGGCGGCCGGTGATCTGGCCGTGATCCGCAGCATGGCGGGCGAGCTGGCGGCGTGGTTCGTGCACCATGCGCAGACCATGGATGCGGCGCTGGCCCTGCATCTGCGCAGTGCGGGCTTCGATCCCGCCACGGGCTCCCTGGCGCACCCTGAGGCCTTGCCCGAGCAGCCCATCACGGGCTGCGGCGGTGCCTGCGACGGAAGCGCCGACCGCGCGCGGGCCGTGCCGGCCTGAACCGATCTGAACCGGCAGCAAGGCCACCAGTCAGCCAGCCCGCTCAGGGCACGATCGCGGGCGATGCCAGGATGGGGAAGATCTTCACCAGCCCGCCCGCCATCACCTCCACGGCTAGGGCCGCGAGGATCAGGCCCATGAGCCGCGTCATCACGTTGATGCCGGTCTTGCCCAGCACGCGGGCGATCGGGTCGGCCAGTGAAAAACAGACCATCACCACCAGCGCCACCACCACGCCATAGCCCACCAGGGCCAGGTGCTGCCAGATGGTGCGTGCCTGGTCGGCGTAGATCACCACGGTGGACATGGAGGCCGGCCCCGTCAGCAGCGGAATCGTCAGCGGCACCACGGCAATGCTGTTGCCCATGGCAGCCTTTTCCGCGCCAGCGACCAGCGTGGGCGCGTTGGGCCGTTCCTCGGCCGGGCGGGCGTTGAGCATGTTCATGGCGCTGATCAGCAGCAGCAGGCCACCGCCCACCTGAAAGCTCTGCAGCGAGATGTTGAAGAAGTCCAGCACCTGCAGCCCGATGATGGCGCAGGCCGCGATCACGCAGAACGAGGCCAGCGCCGCCGTGCGAATGGTCTGCTGGCGCTGCTGGGCGCTGAATCCCTCGGTGTAGTGGATGAAGAAGGGGACGATGGCCAGCGGGTTGATGATGGCCACCAGCGTGATCAGCGGTTTGAGGTCCATCGCATTCCCTGTAGGTTGCCGCCGCCCACCTGTGCCCGGCGCTTGCCGGTACGCACGACTTTTCGTTCCATCGAATGTCTCCTGTGAAAGAATTGCCGCACGGGCCGGCCCGCCGCCATTACAGCATTGCGGGGCGCGTCCGCCCACCGGGAAATCACAACAGGTTCTCAGACAGAAAGGAACGCGGACATGGGCAGTTTTGTGCAGTTGACTTCGTTGGATGGCACGGCTTCGCCGGCCTGGGTGGCGCGGCCCGATGTGCCCGCGCGCGGCGCCGTCGTGGTGCTGCAGGAGATCTTCGGCGTCAACGCCCATATCCGCGCCGTGGCCGACCGCCTGGCTGCCCGCGGCTATGTGGCCGTGGCGCCGTCGCTGTTCACGCGTGTCGAGGCCGGTGTGGACCTGGGCTACGGCGACGCCGACCGTGCCAAGGGCATGGCGCTGAAATCCGCCGCCGAGGCGCTGCCCCAGCCCGGCGTGCTGCCCGAGATCGAGGCCGCCATCGCCCATGCTGCCACGCTGGTGCCCGGCGGCAAGGTGGGCATCGTGGGCTTTTGCTGGGGCGGCCTGTGGGCCTGGCGCGCGGCCTGCAACCTGCCCAGCCTGTCGGCTGCGGCCTGCTACTACGGCGGCGGCATGACCACGCCGCTGGAGATGGGCCGCGAGCCGCTGTGCCCCGTGATTGCCCACTTCGGCCGGCGCGATACGCACATTCCCGTGGACGCCGTGCAGGCCTTCGCCCAGGCGCAAAAGCATGTGCAGGTGCACCTGTACGACGCCGACCACGGCTTCAACTGCGACCAGCGCAGCGCCTACGACGAGGCCAGCGCCCTGCAGGCGCGCGACCGTACGCTGGCCTTCTTCGATCAGCACCTGGCCTGATCAATCCCCGGGGTCCGGATCACAGGCCGGCCCCGGCGTCGCCTTGCGCGCCTGCACGGTCTGCAGCGTGCCCCGCAGCGCGCGCTGCTGCGCGGTCAGGAAGCTCATCAGCCCGCCCAGGTCGTTCAGCTGTTGGTCGGGGCCGGCCATGCAGCACAGGTCGATCACCAGGCCCATCTGGTGCATGCAGTCCTTGATGCGATAGACCTCGTATTCGGAAATGGGGTAGTACAGGCTGGTCTCTTCCCTCGGCACTTGCGAGGAAGAGAAGAAAGGCGGGGAGGCGTGTGCTCCGCTGAGTGCATCGAGGTCAGACATGGCGGCTCCTTTGGCATTGGACTGGCACCCCCTTGCGGAGGTCCCGCACAGCCCCGCCAAAACGGAACTGTGCCCAGCGCAGCACACTGGGAAGATGGAAAAGCCGCTGTCTCGTTGTAAAGACAAACGGCTGCTGCTCCTTTGCTTTCGGGCCGCCAAGCCCGCATCCCCCGAGGGGATCGCGAAATGGTACTCCAAATGCGCGCCCTGCCGCGCTCTGAAGCCAGGTTCAGCCCTGGGGCTGCTGCGCGTGCAGCCCCATGTGGTACAGCCCCCAGGGCGCCTGCGCAAAGCGTTCCTTCAGGGGCTTGCCGGCCAGCTCCGCAATGCGGTCGGCGTCATACATGGCCCATTGCGGGCCCAGGCCGCCCAGGCCCAGGCGCCGGCCGTCCATGTGCGTGGCCAGCAGCATGCGCCATTGCAGGGCCTGCGCCAGCGGCAGCTGGGCGCGGTAGCCGTCGATGGCCTGCAGGGTGATCCACTGGCCCTTGGCCGCTGCGGCGGCGCTGTCCACTCCGGCCGCCTGCAGCACGGTGGCCAGCAGCGGGCCGCGCAGCCGGTGGGGCTGGCCGTCGTATTCGATATGGGGCGTGATCTCCACCGTGGGCAGGCGCTCCAGCGCATGGGCCCCTGTGGTCCAGGCCGAGTCGAAGGCCAGGCCATGGTTTTTCAGCAGCAGGTCGGCTACCGGGTCCAGCGGCCCCCGGTTGCCGCGCACGCCGGGGCCGCTGATGGTGAGCACGGCGGCTTCGGTGCTTTTCCCGGGGGCGGCGGGGGCGGCCAGGGCGCTTTCGCACAGGGCCAGGCCGGTGGCTGCGCTGGCGGCCAGCAGGCTGCGGCGTGAAAGCGGGCTCCGGCTTGCGGATGCGGTCATGGGGAACTCCTGGGGGTGCGTGGCGATGTGCCAGCGCCGATTTTCCGTGAAGTGCCCATCCTGCGCGACAACGCCGCGCCCGCTGCGGTCAGCAGGCCCAGCAGCGCCAGCCCCCCGGCGCCCAGCGCTGGAATGGGCGCCGCAGATGGTGCGGGGGCCGCCGTGACGGTCACGGTGTTGCTGTCCGAGCCGGAGGTATTGCCATCACCGGGCACATAGCGCGCCTGCACCGTGGCCGTGCCCGGTGGCAGCCGGGGCACGCTGCAGCTGGCCTGCCCGCCGGTCACCGGAACGCTGGCGCACAGCACCTGCGTTCCGTTCAAGAAATCCACCGTGCCGCTGGCGCCGGCAGGCAGCGTGACCTGGGCGCTGAAAGTCACGCTCTGGCCATGGCCTGGCGCAGCGGGGGAGGCCGACAGGTGGGCGCTGGTGGCTGCCGGGCCGATCACCACGGTCACGGCTGCGGGTTCGGTGGTGGCGCCGTTGGCATCGGTGGCGGTCAGCGTGAAGCTGTAGCTGCCTGCCGCCTGCGTGGCTGTAGCCGAGAGCGTGCCGGCGGCCTGGCTGAAGCCAGCGGGCAAACCGCTCACGCTGTAGCTGAACGGCCCCACGCCGCCGCCAGGCACGGGCGCCAGCGGCTGGCTGTAGGCCGTGCCGTAGGTGCCGGAGGGCAGGCTTGCCGTGACGCTGAAGGCCGTGAAGCTGGCCTGCACGCTCCTGGCGACATCGATGGTGACGCTGCAGGTGGACGTGCTGCCGCTGCAGGCATCACTCCAGGTGGCAAAGGCATGGCCAGGGTCGGGCGTGGCGGCCAGGGTCACCAGGGTGGGCACGCCTTCGAAGTAGCCATAGCCGGCCTGGCACAGGCCGCCTGGGCGGCCGCAGTCCTGTACGGCACCCGTGGCCGCAGGCGGAGAGGCCTGCGCCGATACGCCGCCCGCGCCGCTGGTCAGAACGGTCAATGCCGCCTGGAAGACGTTCGCCTCCACGGCACCGATGTCGCACCGCGCACCCTGGGGCCGGGCCACGCCGCGCTGGTCCGTGCCGGGTGCGGTCGTGCAGGCCACCCCGTCCAGTGCCGGGCTGCCGGTGCTGTTCAACATGGTCTGGGTGGGGCCGCCGTGGCTGGCCAAGGGGCCGAGCTGCGGGTTGCCCGTGGTGAAGGCCAGGGCGCTGATGTCGGCATTGTTCAGGGCCTGCGCCAGGCCCAGCAGATTGTTGCTGCCGCTGGCATCGCTGGTGCCGCCATTGCGCAGGTCCAGCACCACGTCCCTGCCAGCGGGCTGTTTGGTGGCCGGCTCGAACACGCTGCCTTGGGCAATGCTGGCCTGCATCTCCAGCGAGGCGCCGCTGCGGGTGCAGCTGATGTTGCCACCCGAACTGCAGGCGGCCTGGGAATCGCCCAGGCTGTAGATGGCGCCGCCTTGCGCGGCCGGGTTGTCGTCGCCATTGGCCTGCACGGTATTGCCGGCCAGGGTGGAAAAACGGATGGTGAGCGCGCCGTTGTAGTTGAAAACGGCGCCACCCAGGCCGGCGCCGCCGCCGCTGCTATTGCCTAGCCCACCGTGTGCACCGTTGCCAGCCAGGGTGACCTGGTTCAGCGTCAAGGTGCCTGCGTTGTTGAAAATGGCCCCTCCCATGCCGCCTGCGCCACCGCCAGCGTCGAAGGCGCCGCCCCCACCGTTGCCAGCGCCGAAGCCGCCACCGCTGCCACGACGGCCACCACCACCGCCAAATCCGCCACCGCCGGAGCCGCCGCCGCCACCACCGAAGCCGCCGTTCTTGCCGCTGGCGCTGCCACTGCCACCGCCCAGGCCGCCATCGTCCGGGCCGCCAGCGTTCGGCCCTCCCCCCGGGGAAAAAGTCCCATCCTCGCCCACGCCGGCACCTGCAAAGGAGTTCAAGGAAAGCCTGCCTCCTTGCCCCCCTTGTGCGTGATTGCGCGTGAGCGTGCTGCGTTCGATGGTGAGCTGGCCCCGATTGAAGATGGCACCGCCCGCACCCAGCGCGCCGCCGCCAAAGCGGCTGGAGCCGCCTGTGGCCTGCCCCCCGGCCAGGGTCAGGCCGCGCAGGACCAGGCCACCCTGCGCATCGATGTCGAACAGCCGGAAGCCGGGTGCGGTACCGAGGCGCTGCACGCTCACGCCCTGGGGCGTCAGGCCATTGGCGGTGGCATCGATGGTGATGCGCTTGCCGCTGATGAAGAAGGCGCTGGGGCCGAACTGCGAGACGTAGCCGGGCCAGCTGGCCAGCGGCAGGCAGGTGGCGCCGGCGGCCTGCCCGGTGTCCAGGCAGTTGGTAAAGCGGGTCAGCGAGATGGTCTGCCCATCCAGGGCCGCGCCGAAGACGATGGTGTCGCCATCGGCGGCATGGTTGATGGCGTCGCGCAGGGTGTCGCAGTTGCGGTCGCCTGCGGCAGGCGAGCATTGCGCACGAGACAGCGGCTCGGTGTCTGCAATCTCGCCGGCGGTGGTGACGGTGAGTGTGGCGGCCTGGGCCGCGGCGCCGGCAAGGGCCAGTGCCAACCCGCCCGCCAGGCCCGGCAATGTCCGGCCCCAGGGGCTCGGCGTGGGTATGGGTGGTACGTCGGCTGCAGCAGACGGGTGGATGATGGACATGGCGGACCCCCTCGGTAGGCACAGCATCTCGGTGATGTGCTGAAGAGGGCAAATCTATGGGGTGTCCGGCTTTCTGTATGTCCCCCGTTCGGGCTACATGGCCGATGAGAGGGGACGGGGCCGCCCATGTCGCCTATCCGGGCGACATGACAGCGGTCTTGTTCCATGTGAACATGCGGCCCTCGCCACGCACTCCACGTCCATGGACACGCACACAGACCCTTCCTCTGCCGCCGCGACGGGTGGCGCCACACCCATCCGCGTGGCCGTGGTGGAGGACGATGCCGCCTGCCGCCACGCCCTGGTGGGCGTGATCAATGCCGCGAAGGACATGGTCCTGTGCTGGGCGGCAGCCAGCCGCGCGGAGGCCCTGCACCAGCTCGGCCGGGCCGATGGGGCCGGTGCCATGGACGTGATGCTGGTGGACCTGGGCCTGCCCGACGGCAGCGGCCTGGAGGTGATTGCTGCCGTGCGCACCCGCCATCCGGGGGCGGCGGTGATGGTCAGCACCATCTTTGGCGACGAGCAGCATGTGCTGGCCGCCATCGAGGCCGGCGCCATGGGCTATCTGCTCAAGGACCTGGCCGCCGACGCGGTGCTGGAGGAAGTGCGCAGCCTGCACGCGGGCGGCAGCCCCATCAATCCCATGGTGGCGCGCAAGCTGCTGCTGCGCCAGCAGCGGGCCGGGGCGGTGGCCGGGCTGCAGCCGCCTGCCGAGCCGCAGGCCGCCGCGCAGGCGCTGTCTGCGCGCGAGCTGGAGGTGCTGCGCCTGGTGGCGCGCGGCCATACGCTGGACGAGGTGGCGCGCCAGCTGGGCGTGTCGCGCCATACGGTGCGCACCTTCGTGCGGCGCATCTACGGCAAGCTGCAGGTGTCCAGCCGCACGCAGATGATGCATGTGGCGTTGCAGCGCGGCTGGCTGGCCGAGGGGCGGCAATGAGCACCGCCAGGGTGGGCAGATGACGCAGCCGCTGCTGCAGGGGAGGGTCTTGCTGGTTTCGGCGGGGCTGGTGGCGCTGGCGATGCTGCTGGCGGGGGCGTTCGGGCTGCGTGGCCCCGCCGCAGGCGAAGCGGTGCAACTGCGCCAGGCGCAGCTGTGGCGGTCGGACAGCCCGCACTGGGCGCCGCCTGCGGCGCTTGCGTCGGCCGACGACGCGGTGCTGGATGCATCGACGCCGTGGAGCGATGTGGACCTGCCCTATGGGGGCGACAGGGCCGTGTCGGGCAGCGGCGACCTGGCCGCGGCGCCGCCCGAGGTGCGCTGGTTCCGCGCCGTGGTGCCGCCTGAAGCCCTGGTGCCCACGCCCCAGGGCGCGCGCCTGTATATCCCGCGCTGGCAGACGGTGGGCACGGTGGCGGTGTATGTGGATGGGAAGCTGGCCTGGCAGACGCGCGGCAGCCGGGTGTGGAACAGTTTCAACCGGCCGGTGTGGCTGGACCTGGGCGGGCTGGCGCAGCCGGGCAGGCCGCTGCAGGTGCATGTGCGCATGGCCAGCCAGCAGGGCGTGGGCGGCGCGCTGTCCAGCCTGTGGGCGGGGCCGGCCGAGTCGCTGCGCCTGTCCTGGCGGCTGCGCAGCCTGCTCCAGGCCGATCTGGTGGTCTACACGGCGGGCTCCTACCTGGTGCTGGGCCTGTTCGCGCTGGCGCTGTGGACGCTGCAGCGGCGGCGCGGGGATGTGGTGTTCCTGCTGTTCTTCCTGATGTCGCTGTGCCAGTTGCTGGGCTCGCTGCAGTTCATGGTGGACGGCGAGGGGTTGGCCCTGTCGGACGGCTGGTTCTCCTGGCTGACGCTGGCCGGCCTGATGGGCGCCACGGTGGCGGCCTTCCATTTCCTGTGCCTGATGCAGCGCAGGCGCCGGCCCTGGCTGGCCCGGGTGCTGCAGGGCTATGTGGGCACGGTGCTGCTGGTGGCGGTGCCGCTGTGGGGGCCGGCGCACGAGACCATCCTGCCGCTGCTGCGGCTGCTGATGGTGCCGCCGGAGATCCTGGTGCTGTGCATGGCCGTGGCGGGCGCCTGGCGCATGCGCGATGGCGGCAGCACCATGCTGGCCGTGTGGATGCTGCTGTCGTTTCCCATCGGCTTCCATGACCTGGCGCTGCAGAGCTACCTGATCAGCATAGAGAGCATCTACCTCACGCCCTATGTGTACCTGGGGCTGTTCACGCTGTTCCTGCTGGTGGCCTACCGGCGCTACAACGGCGCGCTGGCCGTGGCCGAGAACGCCAACCTGCATCTGGCGGAACGGCTCAAGGCCCAGGAGGCCGAGCTGGCCCAGGCCCATGAACGCCTGCTGGCCGTGGAGCGCGAGCAGATGCTGATGCAGGAGCGCCAGCGCCTGATGCGCGAGATGCACGACGGCGTGGGCTCCTCGCTGATGAGCGCGCTGCGCGTGGTGGAGTTCAACCAGGCCGGCACGGTGGACCTGGTGCAGCTGCTGCAGGAGTGCATCGATGACCTGAAGCTGTCCATCGACTCGCTGGAGCCGCTGGACTGCGACCTGCTGGCGCTGCTGGCCGGGCTGCGCTACCGGCTGGGGCCGCGCCTGGAGGGGGCGGGGCTGCGGCTGCACTGGGAGGTGAGCGACCTGCCCGCGCTGCCCTGGCTGGACGCGCAGGCCGCCCTGCATGTGCTGCGCATCCTGCAGGAGGTGCTGACCAACATCATCAAGCACAGCGGCGCGCGCGAGATCACGGTGCGCACGGCCCAGGCCCCCCTGGACGGCCGGGCCGGCATGCAGGTGCTGGTGGAGGACGACGGCCACCCCTTCGACCGCGCCCAGGCACCCACCGAGGGCCGCAAGGGACTGGTGAACATGCGCACGCGCGCGCTGGCGCTGCAGGCGCGGCTGGACTGGGCGCCGCTGGCCGGCGGCAATCGCTTCACGCTGTGGATGCCGCTGGAGCGGGCGGGGCCCTAGTCCTGCGCCGTGCGCGCCATGTAGCGCTTGCGCCAGAAGAACACGGTCAGGCCCACGGCAATCGTCGTCATCGAGCCCATGGCCCACCAGAAGCCGTCCTGCTTGTGCACCAGGGGGATGAATTCGAAATTCATGCCGAAGATGCCGGCAATCAGGTTCAGCGGCAGGAAGACGGCCGTCAGCGCGGTGAGCGTGCGCATGATGTCGTTGGTGCGGTTGCTCTGCACCGAAAAGTGCATCTGCACCACGGTCTCGGTGCTTTGCTCCAGCCGCCGCACGTGGTGGACCACGCGCTCTATGTGTTCCAGCACGTCGCGGCTACGCACCTTGAGCAGGTCCAGCTCGCGCAGCGCCGCCGCATCTTCAGGCGGCGCCCAGGTCTCCAGCGCGTCCGTCCAGTCCTGCACGGCGGCGCGCTGGTCTTCGCAGACCTCGTCCAGCTCGTGCAGGGCCAGGCGTGCGTCCAATAGCGCGCTCCAGTTGGCAAAGCGCGTGCGCGGGCGCAGCAGCTCGGTCTGCCAATGGTCCAGCTGGCGCGACAGTTCGCGGCGCAGGTCCAGGAAGCCGTCCACGATGAGGTTGACCACGCGCAGCATGAGGTCGGGCGGGCTGGCAGGCAGCCGCGTGCCGGAGGTGGGGTTCAGCCGTCCCTCGCGGGGGTCATTGGGCACGGCGGCCAGCAGCCGCGCGGCATAGGCGTCGCGCACGGTGCAGTCGTCGGGGTGCACGGACAGCAGCACCTGATCGAACATGGCAAAGCCCACGGGGCTGGTGTCGATGTTGCGCAGCACGGGCGGACCTGTGCGGCGCACGGGAGGTGACGGGGGCAGCGCCTGCGCCGCAGGCGAAGAGGCCGTGCCGGCCTGCGGGGCGGCACGTGCCTGCCCGCTGGCCAGGCGGCGAAACACCAGCAGGTCGTACTGCGAGGTGTAGTCGTAGCGCGAGGGCAGCTGGGCGTTGAGCAGGTCCGAGACATGCAGGTCCACCAGTTGCTGGCCCGACAGCAGCTGCAGCGTGCGCTGCACCTCGGCCAGCCGCTCTTGCAAGGTGGCGCGGGTGCAGGAGATCCAGACGAATCCCTGCGCGGGCGCCTGGTCGGGCAGGGCGGCCAGCTCGGTGGCGCCGCCCGGCTGCAGGTGGAAGATGCGCATGTTCCTGGCGGCGGGAGCGGCTCCCGCGGGCGGCGTCACCGGCTGCATGCGCTCAGCCGCGCAGCTTGCGCGCGGCGTCGATGGCGAAGTAGGTCAGGATGCCGTCGGCACCCGCGCGCTTGAAGGCCAGCAGCGATTCCATCATCACCTGGTCATGGTCCAGCCAGCCGTTGGCGGCGGCGGCCTTGAGCATGGCGTACTCGCCGCTGACCTGGTAGGCAAAGGTGGGCACGCCGAACTCGTCCTTGACGCGGCGCACCACGTCCAGGTACGGCATGCCGGGCTTGACCATGACCATGTCGGCGCCTTCGGCCAGGTCCTGGGCGACTTCGCGCAGGGCCTCGTCGGTGTTGGCGGGGTCCATCTGGTAGACGTTCTTGTCGGCCTTGCCCAGCGCGCCGCGCGTGCCCACGGCGTCGCGGAACGGGCCGTAGAAGGCGCTGGCGTACTTGGCGCTGTAGGCCATGATGCGGGTGTGGATGTGGCCGTGGGCCTCCAGCGCCTCGCGGATGGCGCCGATGCGGCCGTCCATCATGTCGCTGGGCGCCACCATGTCCACGCCGGCCTCGGCATGGTTCAGGGCCTGGCCCACCAGTACCTGCACGGTCTCGTCGTTGATGATGTAGCCGGACTCATCCAGGATGCCGTCCTGGCCGTGGCTGGTGTAGGGGTCCAGGGCCACGTCGGTCATCACGCCCAGTTGCGGGAATTCCTTCTTGAGCGCACGCACCACGCGCGGGATCAGGCCGTCGGGGTTGAGCGCCTCCTTGCCGTCGGGCGTCTTCAGCGAGGTCTCGATGGCGGGGAACAGCGCCAGGAACGGGATCTCCAGCTGCACGCACTGCTCGGCCACGGGCAGCAGCAGGTCCAGGCTCAGGCGGTCCACGCCGGGCATGGAGGGCACGGCCTCGCGCTGGTTCGTGCCTTCGTGCACGAACACGGGGTAGATGAAGTCATGGGCCGTGAGCACGTTCTCGCGCACCAGATTGCGCGTGAAGGCGTCGCGGCGCAGGCGGCGAGGGCGGTTGTGCGGGAAGGGGGTGGGGCTGGACAGATGCATGCCGAAAATTGTGCCCCATTCCCGCCGCAGGCCCCGCAACCCTGGCGACGACGCCGGCACGCGGGACTCGGCTTTTGCGCCTGCGCAGCCTGGCGCACCCCTGTACGCACGTACACTGCCCGCATGCTGTGGGTCAAAGCCTTTCATATCGTTTTCGTGGCAAGCTGGTTCGCGGGCCTGTTCTATCTGCCTCGCATCTTCGTCAATGTGGCCATGGTCACGCCCGGCTCGGTGGCCGAGCGCGAGCGCCTGCTGCTGATGGCACGCAAGCTGCTGCGCTTCACCACGCTGCTGGCCGTGCCCGCATTGGGCCTGGGCCTGTGGCTGTACCTGGGCTACGGCATCGGCAAGGGGCCGGGCAACGGCTGGATGCATGCCAAACTGGCCGGCGTGCTGCTGGTCATCGGCTACCACCATGCCTGCGGGCGCCTGCTGCGCAAGCTGATCGACAACCGGGTCCAGCACAGCCACCGCTGGTTCCGCTTCTTCAACGAGGTGCCGGTGCTGCTGCTGGTGGCCATCGTCATCCTGGTGGTCGTCAAACCTTTCTGAGAAACCGATCCAACGAAGAGGGAGGCAGGGCGTGGTGCAAAAGACTTCGGCCTGGCCGCTGGCGCTGGTCTATGCGGTGCTCATCGTTTTCGCCAGCCTGTTTCCTTTCGATGGCTGGCGTGCCCAGGGCATTGATCCGCTGGTCTTCCTGACGGCAAAGATCCCGCCGCCGTACTGGACCTGGTTCGACATCAACATCAATATCGTCGGCTATGCGCCGCTGGGCTTTTTCCTGGCGCTGGCCCTGGTGCGCAGCGGCAGCCCGCGCGCGGCCGTGCCGCTGGCGGCGCTGGCAGGCACCCTGCTGTCGCTGTCCATGGAGTTCCTGCAGATCTACCTGCCGCGGCGCGTTCCCTCCAACCTGGATCTGGTGCTCAATGCGGGCGGCACCCTGCTGGGGGCGCTGGTGGCGCTGCTGCTGGAGCGGCTGGGCGCGCTGGCGCGCTGGAGCGCCTTTCGCACCCACTGGCTGGGCGAGGACGGCGGCGGCGCCATGGTGCTGCTGGCGCTGTGGCCCTGGGCGCTGCTCTTTCCCGCCGCCGTGCCCTTTGGCCTGGGCCAGGTGCTGGAGCGGCTGGAGCAGGGGCTGCTGGATCTGCTCGAAGGCACGCCCTTCCTCATGTGGCTGCCTCTGCGCGAGTCGGCCCTGACGCCGCTGTCGCCCGTGACCGAGATGCTGTGCGTGATGCTGGGCCTGTGGGTGCCCTGTCTGCTGGCCTACTGCGTGATGCGCCACATGGGCCGGCGCGCCATGCTGGCGGGCTCTGCGGTGGTGATCGGCATCGGTGTCTCGGCACTGTCGGCTGCGCTGAGCTGGGGGCCGGCCCATGCCTGGGAGTGGGTGGACCTGCCGGTGCGCATGGGCGTGTGGGGTGGCCTGGGCCTGGCCATGGTGGCCATGCCGCTGCCGCGCCGGGCGTGTGCGGCCCTCTTGCTGCTGGTGCTGGTGCTGCAATTGAGCATCCTGAACCAGGCGCCCACCAGCGCCTATTTCTCGGAAACGCTGCAGGCCTGGGAGCAGGGCCGCTTCATCCGCTTCTACGGACTGGGCCAGTGGCTGGGCTGGCTGTGGCCCTATGCGACCCTGGTCTATGTGCTGCTCAGGCTGGCGCGCCGCGATGCGGCACCGCCGCCGCCCCCGGCGCCTGCAGTGCCGCAGGCCTAGAATCCGCTCCATGAGCGAACACCCACGTCCCGGGGCCGACAGCGGCCAGCAAGGCGCAGGCAACTACTATGCGCGCCACATCTTCTTTTGCCTCAACGAGAGGCCCAACGGCGAGGACTGCTGTGCGCTGCACGGCGCCAAGGCGGGCTTTGACCACTGCAAGAAGCAGGTCAAGCAGCTGGGCCTGGCCGGCAAGGGCCAGGTGCGCGTGAACAAGGCCGGCTGCCTGGACCGCTGCGCGGGCGGTCCCGTGGCCGTGGTCTACCCCGAAGGCACCTGGTACACCTTCGTGGACGAGTCCGACATCGACGAGATCGTCGAGTCCCACCTCAAGAACGGCCAGCCCGTGGAGCGCCTGCTGCTGCCGCCCGACGTGGGCCGCTGAGCGCCGGTTGGAACTTTGGGCCTTTCCGGGCATCAGTGCTTTGTCAGCTTGGATTGGCTGCTACTACTAGGATAGCGATTGTGAATGCGCAGACCGAACGTTTGACCTTGACCGGCCTTGCCGGGGCCGTGGAGGCCCTGCGCGATGCGCCGGCCGCCGATGCACCGCCGCGCGGCGTGGCCATCATCGCCCACCCCCATCCGCTGTTCGGCGGCACCATGGACAACAAGGTGGTGCAGACCCTGGCGCGTGCTTTCGTGCAGTGCGGCTACACGGCCGTGCGATTCAACTTCCGCGGCGTGGGCGCCAGTGCCGGCGAGCACGACGCAGGGGTCGGCGAGGCCCAGGACATGCTGTCCGTGGTCCGCCAGGTCGCCCCCGAAGGACCGATCGCGCTGGCCGGCTTCTCATTCGGAGCCTTCGTCACCAGCCATGTGCTGGCGGGGCTCTGGAACGAGGGCCGGGTGGAAAAGGCGGTGCTGGTGGGAACGGCGGCCAGCCGTTTCACCGTGGCGCCTGTCCCGCCCGAAGCCCATGACCGGACCCTGGTGGTGCACGGCGAAGCCGATGACACGGTGCCGCTGTCTGCCGTCATGGACTGGGCGCGCCCGCAGATACTGCCTGTTACCGTCGTGCCCGGGGGCGGTCATTTCTTTCACGGACAATTGCCGCTGCTCAAAAGCCTCGTGGTCCGCCATTTGCGCTCACTCCCCTAGCGGCCCGCGCCGCTGCTCAACAGGCCTGCCCCATCGGGCGGGCATGTTTTCGCCTTTCCTGCATTCCCTGCCCTTTAGCGAGAGTTTTCCTCATGAAGCCACTTTCCTCCACGCTGCGAGTCCTGGCACTGGCGGCCGCCATGGCGCCGGCCCTGGCGCTGGCGCAGATCACCCCGCCCCAGCCGCCCGAAATCGCGGCGCGCAACTATCTGCTGGTCGATGTCACCGCCAATCAGGTGCTGGGCGCCAAGGACATCGATGCGCCCATCGAGCAGGCCTCGCTGACCAAGCTGATGACCGGCTACCTGGTCTTCGACGCGCTGCGCGCCAAGAAGATCACGCTGGAGCAGCGCCTGCCCGTGAGCGAGCGTGCCTGGAAGATGCCCGGCTCGCGCATGTTCATCGACCCCAAGATGCAGGTGCCGGTCGATGACCTGGTCAAGGGCATGATCGTGCAGTCCGGCAACGACGCCACCATGGCCCTGGCCGAAGGCGTGGGCGGCTCGGCCGAGAACTTCGTGCGGCTCATGAACGAGCAGGCCAAGGCGCTGGGCATGAAGAACACCAGCTACAAGAACCCCGAAGGCCTGACCGAGCCCGGCCACCTGACCACGGCGCGCGACCTGTCCATCCTCGCCCAGCGCCTGATGCAGGACTTCCCCGAGTACATGCACTACTACTCGACCAAGAAGTACTTCTATCCGGGCACGCCGGCCTCCAACGGCACCAACCGCAACTCGCTGCTGTTCCGCGACCCGACCGTCGATGGCCTCAAGACCGGCCACACGGCCGCCGCCGGCTACTGCCTGGTGGCCACCGCCAAGCGCGACCTGCCCAACGTGGGCAGCCGCCGCCTGATCTCCATCGTGCTGGGCGCGGCCAGCGAGAACGCGCGTGCCAATGAAAGCCAGAAGCTGCTGAACTGGGGCTATGCGGCCTTCGATTCGGTCAAGCTGTTCGATGCCGAGCAGGCCGTGGCCACGCCCGAAGTCTGGAAGGGCAAGGCGAACACCGTCAAGATCGGCCGCACCACGCCCATCGTGGTCACCGTGCCGGCCGGCAGCGGCGGCAAGCTGAGCACCGAAGTCGTGCGCCAGGACCCGCTGATCGCCCCGTTCACCAAGGGCCAGGCCATGGGCACGCTCAAGGTCAAGATGGGTGCCGACACCGTGGCCGAAGTGCCGCTGGTGGCGCTGGAAGGCGTGGAGCAGGCAGGCTTCTTCGGCCGTGCCTGGGATGCGATCCGCCTCTGGATCAAGTAAGCCCCGCGCCTGTCGCGCAGGCCCTCGCGTACTGGCTTGGAGGGGGTGCAGTTGTGCGATCTCCCGCAAGCTGGTACAGTCGAGGGCTTTTCGGAATTTCCGAAGGGATTCACGTTTTCGCTTTTCGCAAGCAATTCACGTTTAGGGACGTTTATTAATGCCAACCATTAACCAACTCGTGCGTCAGGGCCGCACGGTCGAAGTTGTCAAATCCAAGAGCCCTGCTATGGAAAACTGCCCTCAGCGCCGCGGCGTGTGCACCCGTGTGTACACCACGACGCCTAAGAAGCCTAACTCCGCTCTGCGTAAGGTTGCCAAGGTGCGCCTGACCAACGGCTTCGAGGTCATCTCCTACATCGGTGGTGAAGGCCACAACCTGCAAGAGCACAGCGTTGTTCTGGTGCGCGGCGGCCGTGTGAAGGACTTGCCCGGTGTGCGTTACCACATCGTGCGTGGCTCCCTTGACCTGCAAGGCGTCAAGGACCGCAAGCAATCCCGTTCCAAGTACGGCGCGAAGAAGCCCAAGGCCAAGTAAGCCCTGCGTTTTTTCGAGGAAGGTGCTGTATCCCGCGTGGCGCGAGATTCAGCGTAGTGACCCCAAACGCAAGTGTTTTGCGCGGGTCGAGTAAGTGGGAGTCCTGTTGACTCTCGCGGTGTCTGAAAAGATGCCAACTGAAGCAAGATAGAGGTAAAAAATGCCACGTCGTCGCGAAGTCCCCAAACGTGAAATCCTGCCGGATCCCAAGTTCGGCAATGTCGAGCTGTCCAAGTTCATGAACGTGATCATGGAAGGCGGCAAGAAGGCGGTCGCAGAACGCATCATCTACGGTGCCCTGGACCTGATTCAAAAGAAGCACCCTGACAAAGACCCGCTGGAAGCCTTCGTTGTTGCCATCAACAACGTCAAGCCCATGGTCGAAGTGAAGTCCCGCCGTGTTGGCGGTGCCAACTACCAAGTGCCCGTCGAAGTGCGCCCCGTGCGTCGCCTGGCCCTGTCCATGCGTTGGCTGAAGGAAGCCGCCCGCAAGCGCGGCGAGAAGTCCATGGCCCAGCGCCTGGCCAACGAGCTGCTCGAGGCCACCGAAGGCCGTGGCGGCGCCATGAAGCGCCGTGACGAAGTTCACCGCATGGCCGAAGCCAACAAGGCATTCAGCCACTTCCGCTTCTAAGAGCACTTCGCTCCCGATCAGATAGGCCGCATGCATTTTTGCCTGCGGCCTTGTCTCGATTAGGAGCATCCCCAGATAAGACTGCTGTCCGTCTGCACCATGAGGCTGGAACGGGCAGAGACTCCCTCCATACGATCAAGGATCCATCATGGCTCGCAAGACCCCCATCGAGCGCTACCGCAACATCGGTATCTCCGCCCACATCGACGCAGGCAAAACCACCACCACTGAACGTATCCTGTTCTATACCGGTGTGACCCACAAGCTGGGCGAAGTGCACGACGGCGCTGCTACGACCGACTGGATGGAGCAAGAGCAAGAGCGCGGCATCACCATCACTTCCGCTGCAGTGACCTGCTTCTGGAAGGGTATGGACCTGTCCTACCCCGAGCACCGTTTCAACATCATCGACACCCCCGGCCACGTGGACTTCACCATTGAGGTGGAGCGTTCCATGCGCGTGCTGGACGGCGCCTGCATGGTGTACTGCGCCGTGGGCGGCGTGCAGCCCCAGTCGGAAACCGTGTGGCGCCAAGCCAACAAGTACAAGGTGCCCCGTCTGGCCTTCGTGAACAAGATGGACCGTACCGGCGCCAACTTCTTCAAGGTCGTTGACCAGATGAAGCTGCGCCTGAAGGCCAACCCCGTGCCCGTCGTGATCCCGATCGGCGCCGAAGACAACTTCAAGGGCGTGGTCGACCTCGTCAAGATGAAGGCCATCATCTGGGACGAAGCCTCGCAAGGCATGAAGTTCGAATACCACGAGATCCCCGCCGAGCTGGTGGAGACCGCCAACAAGTGGCGTGAGAACCTCGTGGAAGCTGCCGCTGAAGCCAGCGAAGAGCTGATGAACAAGTACCTGGAAGAAGGTACTCTGTCCGAAGAAGACGTGAAGGCCGGCCTGCGCGCTCGTACGCTGGCTACCGAAATCCAGCCCATGCTGTGCGGTACCGCTTTCAAGAACAAGGGTGTGCAGCGCATGCTGGACGCCGTGATCGACTACCTGCCGGCGCCTGTGGACATCCCTGACGTCACCGGTACCGATCCCGAAAACGAAGAAACCAAGCTCAGCCGCAAGGCCGACGACGGTGAAAAGTTTGCGGCACTGGCCTTCAAGCTGATGACCGACCCGTTCGTCGGTCAGCTGACCTTCGTGCGCGTGTACTCGGGCGTCCTGACCAAGGGCGACACCGTGTTCAACTCGGTCAAGGGCAAGAAGGAACGCATCGGCCGTATCGTGCAGATGATGGCCAACGAGCGCGTGGAAGTCGAAGAAATCCGCGCCGGCGACATCGCTGCCTGCGTGGGCCTGAAGGACGTGACGACCGGCGAAACGCTGTGCTCCGTGGACGCCCCCATCGTGCTGGAACGCATGGTCTTCCCCGAGCCCGTGATTGCACAGGCCGTGGAGCCCAAGTCCAAGGCCGACCAGGAAAAGATGGGCATCGCCCTGTCGCGCCTGGCTGCAGAAGATCCGTCGTTCCGCGTGCGTACCGACGAAGAATCGGGCCAGACCATCATCGCCGGCATGGGCGAGCTGCACCTGGAAATCATCGTTGACCGCATGAAGCGCGAATTCAACGTGGAAGCCAACGTGGGCAAGCCCCAGGTTGCCTACCGCGAAACCATTCGCCAGAAGGTCGTGGACGTGGACGGCAAGTTCGTTCGCCAGTCCGGTGGTAAGGGTCAGTACGGCCACGTGGTGTTCACGGTCGAACCCCAGGAACCCGGCAAGGGCTTCGAGTTCGTCGACGCCATCAAGGGCGGTGTGGTTCCTCGCGAATACATCCCCGCAGTCGAGAAGGGCGTGATCGAAGCGCTGACTTCCGGCGTGCTGGCTGGCTACCCCGTCGTGGACGTGAAGGTCACGCTGACCTTCGGTTCGTACCACGATGTGGACTCGAACGAAATGGCGTTCAAGATGGCCGCTATCTTCGGTTTCAAGGAAGCTGCCCGCAAGGCCAGCCCCGTCATCCTGGAACCCATGATGGCTGTGGAAGTCGAGACGCCTGAAGACTACGCCGGTACCGTGATGGGCGATCTGTCCTCGCGTCGCGGCATGGTGCAGGGCATGGACGACATGGCCGGCGGCGGCAAGTCCATCAAGGCTGAAGTGCCTCTGTCGGAAATGTTCGGCTACGCCACGTCGCTGCGCTCGCAGACGCAAGGCCGCGCTACGTACACGATGGAGTTCAAGCACTACTCTGAAGCTCCCCGTAACGTGGCCGAAGCCATCGTTGCTGCTCGCTCGAAGTAAGCTTTTTTGTATAATTGAAGGCTTTTGAATCGCAGCACCCAGGCGTTTTGGCGCCGGGGTGCTGCGGTTTTTGCCGGTCTGCGATCCCATGCCGCCCTGTCACCTGTGCGGGGCGACCAAGCAATGGGGTGCAGACCTTAAACATCACACAGGTTTTGCTCTTTCGGAGAAATCATGGCAAAAGAAAAATTCCAGCGGAACAAGCCGCACGTCAACGTTGGCACCATCGGTCACGTGGACCACGGCAAGACGACCCTGACGGCTGCTATCGCTACCGTTCTGTCCAAGAAGTTCGGCGGCGAAGCCAAGGCTTACGACCAGATCGACGCAGCACCTGAAGAAAAGGCTCGCGGCATCACGATCAACACCGCCCACGTCGAGTACGAAACGGCCGGTCGCCACTACGCTCACGTTGACTGCCCCGGCCACGCCGACTACGTCAAGAACATGATCACCGGCGCTGCTCAAATGGACGGCGCCATCCTGGTGTGCTCGGCCGCTGACGGCCCCATGCCCCAGACCCGCGAGCACATCCTGCTGGCCCGTCAGGTGGGCGTGCCCTACATCATCGTGTTCCTGAACAAGTGCGACATGGTGGACGACGAAGAGCTGCTGGAACTGGTCGAAATGGAAGTGCGCGAGCTGCTTGCCAAGTACGACTTCCCCGGCGACGACACCCCCATCATCCGCGGCTCGGCCAAGCTGGCCCTGGAAGGCGACCAGTCCGACAAGGGCGAACCTGCCATCCTGCGCCTGGCTGAAGCACTGGACTCCTACATCCCCACGCCCGAGCGCGCTGTGGACGGCGCCTTTGCAATGCCCGTGGAAGACGTGTTCTCGATCTCTGGCCGTGGCACCGTGGTGACTGGCCGTATCGAGCGCGGCATCATCAAGGTCGGCGAAGAAATCGAAATCGTCGGTATCCGCGACACCCAGAAGACCATCGTCACCGGCGTGGAAATGTTCCGCAAGCTGCTGGACCAAGGTCAAGCTGGCGACAACGTGGGCCTGCTGCTGCGCGGCACCAAGCGTGAAGACGTGGAACGCGGCCAAGTGCTGTGCAAGCCCGGCTCCATCAAGCCCCACACCCACTTCACGGCTGAGGTGTACGTGCTGTCCAAGGACGAAGGTGGTCGCCACACTCCGTTCTTCAACAACTACCGTCCCCAGTTCTATTTCCGTACGACCGACGTGACCGGCTCCATCGAGCTGCCCGCCGACAAGGAAATGGTGATGCCTGGCGACAACGTGTCGATCACCGTCAAGCTGATCGCCCCCATCGCCATGGAAGAAGGTCTGCGCTTCGCTATCCGCGAAGGTGGCCGTACCGTGGGCGCTGGCGTGGTTGCAAAGATCATTGCGTAATTCTTGGAAAACTAGGAATACACAATGTCCAAGCAAAAAATCCGCATCCGCCTGAAGGCGTTTGACTACAAGCTGATCGACCAGTCGGCTGCTGAAATCGTTGACACTGCCAAGCGCACCGGCGCGATCGTCAAGGGTCCCGTGCCCCTGCCGACACGCATGAAGCGTTTCGACATCCTGCGCTCGCCGCACGTCAACAAGACCAGCCGCGACCAGTTCGAAATCCGCACTCACCAGCGCCTGATGGACATCGTTGACCCGACTGACAAGACGGTTGACGCTCTGATGAAGCTGGACCTGCCCGCAGGCGTGGACGTCGAGATCAAGCTGCAATAAGAACTTCACGGCCCCTTGCGGGGCCGTTGAAGGGCTTTGATTTAACGCGAACTTGCTTGAAAAGGCAGTTCGCGTTAAAATTTGGGGCTTCGCCTTTCTTGAGCGAAGTTTTATCAACCTTCTTTCGTGCGCAAGGCCTTGGACATCTGGGGCGGGAGCGCAACGCTGGGCCAATTGCAGTTTCAGCGGCGAAAGTTTTGGAGCAAACAAATGAGTCTGAGCAACTCCCTCGGGTTGCTGGGTCGCAAGGTGGGCATGATGCGTCTGTTCACCGATGACGGGGACGCAGTGCCCGTCACGGTGGTGGATGTGTCCAACAACCGTGTGACTCAGGTCAAAACCCAAGAGAACGATGGCTACGTGGCCCTGCAGGTCACTTTCGGTTCGCGCAAGGCATCTCGCGTGACCAAGCCAGAAGCCGGCCACCTTGCCAAGGCAGGTGTCGAAGCCGGTGAAGTGATGGGTGAATTCCGCGTGACCGAAGAAACCGCTGGCAAGTACGCCGCAGGCTCCGTCCTGCCCGTCGCCGAGCTGTTCTCGGTGGGCCAGAAGGTGGACGTGCAAGGCACTTCCATCGGTAAGGGCTTCGCCGGCACCATCAAGCGTCACAACTTCCGCTCGCAGCGCGCCTCGCACGGCAACAGCCGTTCGCACAATGTTCCCGGCTCCATCTCGATGGCCCAGGATCCAGGTCGCGTGTTCCCGGGCAAGAAGATGACCGGTCACATGGGCGATGAAACCATCACCACCCAAAATCTCGACGTGGTTCGCATTGACGAAGCACGCCAACTGCTCTTGATCAAGGGCGCTGTTCCGGGCTCCAAGGGTGGCTTCGTGACGGTGCGCCCCGCCATCAAGGCCAAAGCTTCCAAGGGAGCGAACTAATGCAGCTCGAACTCCTGAATGAACAAGGCCAGGCCGCATCCAAGTTCGATGCGCCCGAGACTGTTTTCGGTCGTGAATTCAACGAAGACCTCGTCCACCAGATCGTGATCGCCTACCGTGCCAACGCACGTCAGGGCACTCGCGCTCAGAAGGACCGCGAGCAGGTTCGTCACACGACTGCCAAGCCGTTCAAGCAAAAGGGCACCGGCCGTGCTCGTGCCGGTATGTCTTCCTCGCCTCTGTGGCGTGGCGGCGGCCGCATCTTCCCGAATCTGCCTGAAGAAAACTTCACGCAGAAGATCAACAAGAAGATGTACCGCGCCGGTATGGTTGCCATCCTGTCGCAGCTGGCCCGCGAAGGCCGTCTGGCCGTGGTGGACTCGCTCAAGCTCGAAAGCCCCAAGACCAAGGTGCTGGCCGACAAGTTCAAGGCCATGAACCTGGAATCGGTCATGGTGATCGCTGAAGAAGTCGACGAGAACCTGTACCTGGCTTCCCGCAATCTGAAGAACGTGTTCGTGGTCGAGCCGCGCTACGCCGACCCCGTGTCGCTGGTGCACTACAAGAAAGTGCTCGTCACCAAGGGTGCGATCGACAAACTCAAGGAGATGTTCGAATGAGCACGCTCAAGTTTGACGAAGGTCGTCTGATGCAGGTGTTGGTTGCTCCCATCGTGTCCGAAAAGGCCACCATGGTTGCCGAGAAGTCCAACGCCGTGACGTTCAAGGTGCTGCAGAGCGCCACCAAGCATGAAATCAAGGCCGCCGTGGAACTGATGTTCAAGGTGGAAGTTGCTGGTGTCTCCGTGGTGAACATCAAGGGCAAGACCAAGCGCTTTGGCAAGACCACTGGCCGCCGCGACCACGTTCGCAAGGCCTACGTGATGCTCAAGCCCGGTCAAGAGCTGAACCTGTCCGGGGAGGCTGCGTAATCATGGCTGTTATCAAGCTCAAACCGACGACCCCCGGCCAACGCGGCACGGTCAAGGTCACGCGTGACCATCTGCACAAGGGTGCAGGTTTCGCCCCCCTGCTGGAGCCTCAGCACCAGAAGTCGGGCCGTAACAACAACGGTCACATCACCACCCGTCACAAGGGCGGTGGCCACAAGCACCACTATCGCGTGGTGGACTTCAAGCGCACCAAGGACGGCATCCCCGCCAAGGTCGAGCGCATTGAGTACGACCCCAACCGTACGGCCCACATCGCTCTGGTGTGCTATGCCGACGGCGAGCGTCGCTACATCATTGCTCCGCGCAACCTGGAAGTCGGCGCAACGATCGTCAGCGGTTCGGAAGCCCCGATCCGCGTGGGCAACACCCTGCCGATCCGCAACATCCCCGTGGGTTCGACCATCCACTGCATCGAACTGAAGATCGGCGCTGGCGCGCAGATCGCCCGTTCGGCAGGTACGTCGGCTACGCTGCTGGCCCGTGAAGGCATCTACGCCCAAGTGCGTATGCGTTCCGGCGAAGTGCGCAAGGTGCACATCGAATGCCGCGCGACCATCGGTGAAGTCGCCAACGAAGAACACAGCCTGCGCCGTCTGGGCAAGGCTGGTGTGAAGCGTTGGATGGGTATTCGCCCGACCGTTCGCGGCGTGGTGATGAACCCTGTCGATCACCCGCACGGTGGTGGTGAAGGCAAGACCGGTGAAGGTCGTCACGCTGTTGACCCATGGGGCAACCTGACGAAGGGCTACCGTACCCGTAACAACAAGCGCACGCAGTCGATGATTGTGTCGCGTCGCAAGAAGTAAAGGGTAGCAAATGACTCGTTCTCTTAAAAAGGGTCCGTTTGTTGACCATCACTTGCTGGCAAAGGCCGAAAAGGCCGTCGCCACCAAGGACAAGAAGCCCGTCAAGACCTGGTCGCGTCGCTCCATGGTTCTGCCCGAGTTCATCGGTCTGACCATCGCCGTGCACAACGGCAAGCAGCACGTGCCCGTGTATGTGACTGACCAGATGGTCGGCCACAAGCTCGGCGAATTCGCGCTGACCCGTACCTTCAAGGGTCACCCGGCGGACAAAAAAGCCAAGAAGTAAGGAATAGAACATGTCTGAAACACGTGCTGTTCTCCGTGGCGTCCGCCTGTCTGTGGACAAGGGTCGCCTGGTCGCGGACCTGATCCGCGGCAAGAAAGTGGACCAAGCCCTGAACATCCTGACGTTCACGCAGAAAAAAGCTGCCGTGATCATCAAGAAGGTGCTCGAGTCCGCCATCGCCAACGCCGAGCACAACGACGGCGCCGACATCGACGAACTGAAGGTCAAGACCATCTTCGTCGAACAAGGCACCACGCTCAAGCGCTTCACCGCGCGTGCAAAGGGCCGCGGCAATCGCATCAGCAAGCCCACGTGCCACGTGTACGTGACGGTTGGCAACTGAAAGGCCTGGGAAGAATATGGGACAGAAAATCCATCCTACCGGCTTCCGCCTGGCTGTTAGCCGCAACTGGGCCAGCCGTTGGTACGCAAGCAACCGTGACTTCGCCGGCATGCTGGCCGAAGACATCAAGGTGCGCGAGTTCCTGAAGGCCAAGCTGAAGAATGCCGCCGTGTCGCGCATCCTGATCGAGCGTCCTGCAAAGAACGCACGCATCACGATCTTCTCGGCACGTCCTGGTGTCGTGATCGGCAAGAAGGGCGAGGACATCGAGAACCTGAAGAAGGAACTCGCAACCCGTCTGGGCGTGCCCGTGGCTGTGAACATCGAAGAAGTGCGCAAGCCTGAAATCGATGCCAAGCTGATCGCCGATTCGATCTGCCAGCAGCTCGAAAAGCGCATCATGTTCCGCCGCGCCATGAAGCGTGCAATGCAAAACGCCATGCGTCTGGGTGCCCAAGGCATCAAGATCATGTCTTCGGGCCGTCTGAACGGTATCGAAATTGCACGTTGCGAGTGGTATCGCGAAGGCCGTGTGCCACTTCACACACTGCGCGCCGACATCGACTATGGCTTCTCCGAAGCCAAGACGACCTACGGTGTGATCGGTGTGAAGGTCTGGGTCTACAAGGGTGACACGCTGGGTCGTAACGACCTGCCGGCAGCCGAGACCCCCCGCCCCGAAGAAGAACGTCGTCCTCGCGGCCCCCGCCGTGATGGTCGCGGCGATGGTCGTCGTGACGGTGCTGGCCGTGGTGCCCGCCGCCCCGCAGGCGCTAACGCAGCACCTGCTGACGGCAGCGATAAGCCCGCCGGCGCTGGCGCTGATTCCGTTAAGCGCGTTCGCAAGACTGACGCGCCCGCTACAGCAGCGGACGGTAAAGGAGAATAAAGATGCTGCAACCTGCTCGCCGCAAATACCGCAAGGAGCAAAAGGGTCGCAACACCGGTATCGCAACGCGTGGTAACTCCGTTGCTTTCGGTGACTTCGGCCTGAAGTCCACTGACCGTGGTCGCCTGACGGCGCGTCAGATCGAAGCGGCTCGCCGCGCGATCTCGCGTCACGTCAAGCGTGGCGGTCGTATCTGGATCCGCGTGTTCCCGGACAAGCCAATCTCTACCAAGCCCGCAGAAGTGCGTATGGGTAACGGTAAGGGCAACCCCGAGTACTACGTGGCCGAAATCCAGCCCGGCAAGGTGCTCTACGAAATCGTGGGCGTCCCTGAAGAGCTGGCTCGTGAAGCGTTCCGCCTGGCCGCTGCAAAGCTGCCGCTGCGTACGACCTTCGTGTCCCGTCAAATTGGTGCCTAAGGAGAACAACATGACGAAAGCTGCTGAACTCCGCCAAAAAGACGTTGCCGGCCTGGAAGCCGAAGTGAAGTCCCTGCAAAAGGCTCACTTTGGCCTGCGTATGCAAAAGGCTACGCAACAGCTGGGTAACACGAACACGCTGCGTACCACGCGCCGTGACATCGCCCGCGCCAAGACCATCCTTGCTGAAAAGCAAGCTGCCAAGTAATCAGGAAGCCGACATGACGGAAGCTAAAAAATCCCTCAAGCGCACCTTGATTGGCAAGGTGGTCAGCGACAAGCGTGCCAAGACCGTGACGGTCATGGTTGAACGCCGCGTCAAGCACCCGATCTATGACAAGATCATGATCAAGTCCAGCAAGTACCACGCTCACGACGAGCAAGGTGAATACAAGCTGGGCGACGTGGTTGAAATCACGGAAAGCCGCCCGCTGTCCAAGACCAAGAACTGGGTTGCTACCCGCTTGGTGCAAAAGGCTGCTCTGGTGTAAGCCTACACAGGCCCACCGGCTGCAAGGCCACAGGAAACGACCCACAATGTGGGTCGTTTTTTCGTTTGGGGACCACCATTTCGGCGGCCCCCGGTTTTGCACCACAAAGGAGATAGAGATGATCAAAGTCGGAGATGCCCTGCCCGCTGCCACCCTGATGGAATACGTGGAAGTCGAAGGCAATGGCTGCAGCATCGGCCCCAACCCCGTGAAGCTGCCCGAAGCCGCTGCCGGCAAGACCATCGCGGTCTTCGCCGTGCCCGGCGCATTCACTCCCACCTGCTCGGCCAAGCATGTGCCCGGCTTCGTGGAGCAGGCCGAAGCCTTCAAGGCTGCCGGCGTGGACGAAATCTGGTGCCTGTCGGTCAACGACGCCTTCGTGATGGGCGCGTGGGCCCGTGACCAGAAGACCAACGGCAAGGTGCGCATGTTGGCCGACGGCGATGCCGCCTTTGCCAAGGCCACCGGCCTGACGCTGGACCTGAACGGCAAGGGCCTGGGCCTGCGCAGCAACCGCTACTCCATGCTGGTCAAGGACGGCAAGGTCGCCACGCTGAACGTGGAAGGCCCTGGCAAGTTCGAAGTCAGCGACGCTGCCACCCTGCTGGGCCAGGCCAAGGCCTGATCCTGATCGTGTGCTGCAGGCCTTCCGGGCCTGGGCACCGCGCTTTTGCGAAAAAGGCATTGCACCCAGGTGCAATGCCTTTTTGTATTTCAGGGGGCTGCCTCAGCCGGCCCTAGAAGATATCGGCCTTGAGGTAATGCGCCCCTGCGATGGGGTTGTGATAGTAGGGTGGGATTTCCTGGAAGCCCAGGTCCGTGTAGAGGGCGCGTGCCGACTCCATGTCGTCCAGCGTGTCCAGCAGCACATGGTCATAGCCGGCCTGGCGCGCCACATCGAGCATGGCCTCGGCGAGCTGGCGGCCCAGGCCGAAACCGCGAAAGGCCTTGCGCACGAACAGGCGCTTCATCTCGGCGGCGTTGGCGTAATCGCAGTTGTCCAGCGGGCGCAAGGCGCAGCAGCCGGCCACGGCGCCATCGACCTTGGCCAGCAGGATGTGGCCGCGCGGCGATGCGTAGTCGCCAGGCAGATCGGCGATCTCGGCCTCGAAATCTTGAAATTGCAGATCGACATCCAGGCTTGCGGCGTACTCCTGGAAGATCTGGCGGACTTCGTCCATGTCTTCCAGGGGATTCGGCGCCAGCAAGGCGACAGCAGGCTTGTCCACGGGCACTTGGCTAAAACGACGGAAAACGCAGTGTAGCGGCAAGCTGGCAACGTCTGGCCACGCCGTCAGAAAGCACCCCCCAGCTGCTGCACCCACCATGCGGCGGCGCCCGCCACCAACGCCAGGACCAATGCCAACATGCGGCTGGCTGCCGTGTCGCGTGAAGAGGGCAGGGGTTCGGGCAAGTGCTTGTCTCCCGTCACCATGGCGCGCACCAGACCCCGTCCGCGCCAGGCATAGAAAAGGATGGCCAACAGGTGCAGGGCCACCAGCGCGTACAGCAGATACTGCCCCCAGTGCGCGTGGTAGGCGGTGGCCTGTGCCACGGTGTCGCCCGATACAAAGCGGCCCAGCGGCCCGGAGAACGCAATCTCGTCGTCGCTGAGCAACCCGCTGCCCACCTGGGCGATCAGCACGGCCAGCATGGCAAACACGGACAGGGCGCCCAGCGGGCTGTGGCCTGCGCTGTCGCTCTCCGTTCCTTGTCCCCGCACATGGCGCAGCACGGTGGCGGGCGCGTGGATGAAGCTGGCAAAGCGCGACCAGCGGCCGCCCACCAGGCCCCAAAGCAGGCGGAACAGCAGCAGGGCCAGCATGGCATGGCCCAGCAGCAGATGCCAGTTCATGGCATTGCCGCCCAGCTTGGCCGTCACGACCAGGCCGACCACCGTTGCGGCCAGCAGCCAGTGAAACAGCCGGGTGGGCAGGTCCCAGATGCGGACCTTGTGCTTGGCGGCGCCTTGTGCGGTCGATTCTTGTGCCATGGCATGAAAGCTGGGATGGGGATGAGGCATTGTGCCGCCCCGCATTCCTGCGAGCACCAGGAATGCACCCTGGCCGTGGTCAATCAAAGCGGCGCCGGCAAGATGCCGCTGCCATACTGGCCCGGCAGATTTCCCCACACTCCCAAAGGAAAACCACGATGAAGAAAGTTTCTGCATGGGCGCTGGCCGCCCTGCTGGCCGCCACGGCGCTGCCCGCGTCCGCACAGTTCGCCAAGTCCGAAGACGCCATCAAGTACCGCCAGGGCGCGCTCGCCGTGCTGGGCCAGCACTTCGGGCGCCTGGGCGCCATGGCGAACGGAAAGATCCCCTTCGATGCCAAGGCGGCCCAGGAAAACGCCGAGGTGGTGGCCTTCATGGCCAAGCTGCCTTGGGCCGCGTTCGGCGCGGGCACGGAAGGTGGAAAGGCCAAGCCTGAAATCTGGAAGGAGCAGGCCAAGTTCCAGGACCTGTCGGAGAAGATGCAGGCCGAGACGGTCAAGCTCGCGGCTGCGGCCAAGTCCGGCAACCTGGACCAGCTCAAGGCCGCCTTCGGCCCGGCCGCCGCCAGCTGCAAGGCGTGCCACGACAGCTTCCGCAGCCGTTGAGCGGCGGGCGGAGGATGCACCAATGAAAAACCGGCCTGGCGCCGGTTTTTTTGTACCCTGGTCTGCGCTGTATCAGGCCTCGGCCAGCAGCTTCTCGATCAGCCGATGCAACTCAGCGAAGTCAGGTGCGCCCACATAGCGCTTCACGATGTCGCCACGCTTGTTGACGATGTAGGTGGTGGGAGTCAGTTGCACATCGCCCCAGGCCCGGGCCACGGCGCCGGTGTTGTCCAGCGCGACCTTGAAAGGCAGCTTGCGCGAATCGGCGAAGTTCACCACATAGCTGGGCGGGTCGTAGCTCATCGCCACGGCCAGGGTCTCGAAGCCCTGGCTCTGGAATTTCTGGTGGGTGGCAACGATCTCGGGCATCTCGGCCACGCAGGTGGTGCAGCTGGTGGCCCAGAAGTTCACCAAGGTCACCTTGCCCTTGAGGTCGGCCGTGGTCTGCTTGCTGCCGTCCAGCAGCACGAAGGTGGACTGCGGCGCCGCCGTTTGGCCGGCACCCGAATACACCCATGCGCCCATGCCGGCGGCTGCGGCGATCAACACGCCTGCGATCCAATGTTTGCTTGCCATAGCGACGATTGTGCCCAAAGTTGCGCCCGAAGGCCTGCACGCATGCCGTGCACCGCCTTTCGATGCGCGGCAAGGGCAAAAGTTCGGGGCTCGGACAGGTCGGGCCATGCCGATAATGCCGGCATGACATTGATGGAAAGCTTTTCGAAAGCAAAGGGCCGCGCTCTGGCCCTGCGGCTCGGCGCCGCGCTGCTGGTGTTGGCGCCCCTGGCCGCCTGCAGTCCCAGGCTGGATTGGCGGCAGGTCGCGGTCGAAGGCACGCCGCTGCGCGTGCTCTTGCCATGCGATCCGCAATCCGCAACACGGCCGGTGGAGCTGGGCCAGGGCATGGGCACGGTGCAGATGTCCATGATGGGATGCGATGCCGATGCGTCGACCTACGCGGTGTCCCACTTCCTGGTCAGCGAGCCGTCCAGAGCCGCCGAGATGCTGTCGTACTGGCAGGCAGCCGTGCTCGGCCAGATGAACCCGGGTGCTCCGGGGCAGGCACCGGCGGGCGCCAAGCAACTGCGCTCCAAGGAAGATGGCCCTTTCCTGCCTGCAGGCGCACTGAATCTGCCGCAGTCGCTGCGCACCACGTTTGAAGGCGTGGGGCCCCAGGGCTGGAAGCTCACCGCCCATGGCGTGTGGTTTGCACGAATGGAGCCGGCAGGCGCGCGCCTCTACCATGCCGTGATCTACAGCGACAAGCCGCGCACAGACGAGGCCAACAACTTCTTCGCCAGCCTGCAACTGCAATAGCAACGGCAACAGGTTTCGGAGCCACGGATGCGGGAGGCAGCTGTGGCATGGAACGCAGTGCAGGCGCGCCGGTTGCCCTGCATGCGCCTGCGCACGCCATAATCGACTCCGAACCCTGTGACTTCATGACCACGCGCATCCTTTTGTTCACCCACGCACCTTTGGCCCATGCACTGCGCGAATGCGCCTTGCATGTGTTCGCCGACAGTGCCGAGGACGTCCTTGCCCTGGATGTGCCCGCTCAGGAGCCGCCCGAGGCCACCTTGATGCGTGCCGAGCAGTTGCTTGAGGACCATGGCGGCCTGGTGGCGCTGCCCACGCTGGTGCTGACCGACCTCTTTGGCGCGACGCCCTGCAACGTGGCGCAGCGCCTGGTGGCGCAGCTGCCTGCCGGGCGACTGGTGGCCGGAGTGAACTTGCCCATGCTGCTGCGCTCCATAGGCTATCGCCACGAGGCGCTGGAAGCCGTGGCCGAGCGTGCCTTGGCGGGAGGCAGCCATGGGGTGATGCAGGTGGGCGTGAACACGCCTCAGAACCAGAGTCCGCGACCATCCAATGATCAAGACCCCTATAACCATCAGCAATAAACTGGGCCTGCATGCCCGCGCCTCCGCCAAGCTCACCAAGCTTGCAGGCAGCTTTCCCTGCGAAGTCTGGATGAGCAAGGGCGAGCGGCGCATCAATGCCAAGAGCATCATGGGCGTGATGATGCTGGCTGCCGGCATGGGCTCCGAGGTGCTGCTGGAAACCGAAGGACCGCAGGAGCAGGAAGCCATGGATGCGCTGACGGCCCTGATCAACGACAAATTTGGCGAAGGCCAGTGATGGGCCTCCGCTGCGCTGGCAGACGGTGAGCGCAAAAGAGCAACACGCGCCGGGCCCGGACGCTGCCGCATTGCGACGGCCCGGGGCCTGCGCAGCAGCAGGCAAAGGACAGGCGCAATGACGTTTGCAATCCACGGACTGGCCGTTTCACGGGGCATTGCGATAGGACGCGCGGTGGTGGTGGCCTCCAGCCGCATGGAGGTGGTGCACTACTTCATCCGGCCCGACCAGGTGGACGCGGAAATCGACCGCGCCCGCAGTGCACGCAACGCCGTCATCGACGAGCTGCGCCGCCTGCAGGATGAAATGCCCCAGGATGCGCCGGGCGAGCTCGATGCCCTGCTCGACGTCCACCTGCTGCTGTTGCAGGACGAGGCCCTGGCCGCCGCCATCAAGCACTGGATTTCCGATCGTCTCTACAACGCCGAATGGGCGCTGACCACGCAGCTCGAGGTCGTCTCGCGCCAGTTCGACGAGATGGAGGACGAGTATCTGCGCGAGCGCAAGGCCGACCTGGAGCAGGTGGTCGAGCGCATCCTGCGCTACATGAAGGGCATGGCCAGCCCCGTGCCCGCGCCTGCCGCGCTGCCGCGAGCCGATGCAACGGGGGAGGGCGCGCCGCAGCAGCCGCTGCTGCTCGACGAAGTCACCGATGTGCCCCTGGTCCTGGTGGCGCAGGACCTGTCGCCGGTGGACATGCTGCAGTTCAAGAGCCGGTTGTTTGCCGGCTTCATCACGGCCGTGGGCGGGCGCACCTCGCACACTGCCATCGTGGCGCGCAGCATGGACATTCCGGCCGTGGTCGGCGCGCGCGCGGCCAGCCAGCTGATCCGCCAGGACGACTGGATCATCATCGATGGCAACGCAGGCGTCGTCATCGTTGATCCCTCTCCCATCATCCTGGCCGAATATGGCTTTCGCCAGCGCCAGAACGAGCTGGAGCGCGAGCGCCTCTCACGCCTGCGCCACACGCCCGCGCTGACGCTGGACGGAGAGCGCATCGAGTTGCTGGCCAATATCGAGCAGCCCGGCGACGGGCCTGCGGCCGTGCATGCAGGCGCCGTGGGGGTGGGGCTGTTCCGCACGGAATTCCTGTTCATGGGGCGCGGCGGCAACCTGCCCGGTGAGGAAGAGCAGTACCGCGCCTACCGCGAAGCGGTGGACGGCATGCAGGGCATGCCCGTGACCATACGCACGCTGGACGTGGGCGCCGACAAGCCGCTGGACAAGGCACAGCCCAAGGACTACTACCTGAACCCAGCGCTGGGTCTGCGTGCCATCCGCTGGAGCCTGGCTGACCCTGCCATGTTCCGCACCCAGTTGCGCGCCATCCTGCGTGCGGCGGCGCATGGGCAGATCCATCTGCTGTTTCCCATGCTGGCCCACCAAAGCGAGATCGAGCAGACCCTGGCCCAGGTGCGGCTGGCGCAAAGCGAACTCGACGCGCGAGGCGTGGCCCATGGCCCGGTCAAGCTGGGCGCCATGATCGAAGTGCCTGCGGCCGCGCTGATCGTGCGCACCTTTTTGCGTTACTTCGACTTCCTGTCGATCGGCACCAACGACCTCATCCAGTACACGCTGGCCATCGACCGCGCCGACGAGACCGTGGCCCATCTCTATGACCCCTTGCATCCCGCCGTGCTCAAGCTGGTGGCGGACGTGATCGCCGAAGGAAGGGCGCAGGGCAAGAGCGTCTGTGTCTGCGGGGAGACCGCCGGGGATGTGGGCATGACGCGCCTGTTGCTCGGCCTGGGTCTGCGCAGCTTTTCCATGCATCCGGCGCAGATCCTGGTCGTCAAACAGGAAATCTTGCGTGCCGACACACGCAAGCTGACTGCCTGGGCGCAGGAAGTCCTCCGCTCGGACAGTCCCGCAGCGCTGCTGGGACCATGAATTCATCCAGGCGAGGATACGCAGAAAAAGATTTGCAGCTTTAGTTGCGATTGATTCTCATTCGATGCTATGATCAGCCCCAATGCAGCAAGAAACTCTCTGGTGGGGAATTCGAGCTGCAAGCCTTTTTCAGTTTCATCGTGGGGCGACTCGCCAGGCCTGTTCAGCCTGCAGCAAGTCGGTTTGCCAGCCAGCGGTCTGCCGGTTAGCCAGGCTTTTTTTCTACGATGTCAGAAGAGGCAACATCGCCTCCAATTCAAGCAGAGCATGCGTCAGCGGCTCTGCTTTTTTGTTGCCTGCGCGTCTTGATGTGCCGTCATGCGGCGATGACAAAGCCCTCGGCAGCAGGGCTGGCGAGGGCTGGGCATTGAGGGCCGCCTGGGTGCGGCGAGCTCAAACGCCTGCGGCGTGTGCCTGCTGATCCGCGTGGTAGCTGGAGCGCACCATGGCGCCCACGGCGGCGTGCGTGAAGCCCATCTTGTAGGCTTCTTCCTCGAACATCTTGAAGGTGTCGGGGTGCACGTATCGGCGCACCGGCAGGTGGCTGTTGCTGGGCGCCAGGTACTGGCCGATGGTCAGCATGTCGATGTCATGTGCGCGCATGTCGCGCATCACCTGCAGGATTTCCTCGTCGGTCTCGCCCAGGCCCACCATGATGCCGCTCTTGGTCGGAACCTTGGGGTGCAAGGCCTTGAACTTCTTGAGCAGGTTCAGCGAGAACTGGTAGTCCGAGCCGGGACGTGCTTCCTTGTACAGGCGCGGTGCGGTCTCCAGGTTGTGATTCATCACATCGGGAGGTGCGGCCTTGAGGATTTCCAGCGCACGGTCGTCGCGGCCGCGGAAGTCGGGCACCAGGATCTCGATCTGGGTCAGCGGCGATAGTTCGCGGATGTTCTTGATGCACTCCACGAAATGGCCCGAGCCGCCATCGCGCAGGTCGTCGCGGTCCACGCTGGTGATCACCACGTACTTCAGACGCAACTCGGCAATCGTCTTGGCAAGATTGAGCGGCTCGTTGGTGTCCAGCGGGTCGGGGCGGCCGTGGCCCACGTCGCAGAACGGGCAGCGGCGCGTGCACTTGTCGCCCATGATCATGAAGGTGGCCGTGCCCTTGCCGAAACATTCGCCGATGTTGGGGCAGGAGGCTTCCTCGCACACCGTGTGCAGCTTGTTGGCGCGCAGGATGTCCTTGATCTCGTAGAAGCGCGTGGTGGGGCTGCCCGCCTTGACGCGGATCCACTCGGGCTTCTTGAGGGCCTCGCCATGCTCGACCTTGATCGGGATGCGCGAAAGCTTCGCTGCCGCCTTCTGCTTGGCCAGCGGGTTGTACTCGGCTTGGGACTGCGCTTCGCGCACGACGGTGTTGGTGGTCATGGTTCTGGATTCAGGGGGCTAGGCGGCGCTGCAACTGTCGTCCCAGCACGCGCGCGGCTTCGTCCCAGGTTGTCTGAACGCCGATTGTAGAAAGGTCCACCGTTTGCAGTCCTGCATAGCCGCAAGGGTTGATCCGGTCGTAGGGTTCCAGGTCCATGGCGGCATTCAGGGCAACGCCGTGATAGGTGCAATGCCGGCTGACCTTGATGCCCAGGGCTGCAATCTTGCCCAGCCCCGAAAAATCGGGCTGGGGCGCGGGCGAGCCGGGTGCGCGCAGTTGCGGGCGCTGGGCCAGCATGGCGTGGCTGCGAGGATCGTCAAGACGCACGTAGATGCCGGGGGCGCCTTCCACGCGGTGGCCGGTGATGCCGAAATGCTCCAGCGTGCGGATGACCGCATCTTCGATGCGGAACACGTATTCCTTGACGAAGTAGCCCAGGCGCTGCAGATCGAGCAACGGATAGGCGACCACCTGGCCCGGGCCGTGGTAGGTGACCTGCCCGCCGCGGTTGGTTGCGACCACGGGAATGTTGCCAGGGCTCAGCAAGTGGTCACTTTTCCCGGCAAGGCCTTGCGTGAAATGCGGGGCGTGCTCGCAGATCCAGAGCTCGTCGCGCGTGCCGGCATCGCGGCCGCTCGTGAATGCCTGCATGGCCTGCACCGTGGCTTCGTAGTCGGTGCGGCCCAGCAGGCGCAAGTCCAGCGTCTGCGCAAGCTCGGCGGCTGGGGCGCTCAAAGCACCACTTTCACAAGCGGGTGCGAGGTGAACGCCCGGTACAGGTCGTCGAGCTGCTCGCGGCTGGTGGCCGTCACCGTGACGGTGACACCCAGGTATTTGCCGCTGCTGCTGGGGCGCAACTCGATGGTGCTGGGGTCAAAGGCGGGGTCGAAGCGCTCGGCGATCTGGGTGATTTCATGCACCAGATGCTCGGCCTTGATGCCCATGACTTTGATCGGAAACTGCGACGGGTACTCGATCAACGAGTCCTTGCGCGGGTCCGCGCCCGGCGCGGCTGCTGGTGCGGAGGAGGGGGTGGGAGCGTCGGTCATAGGTGAATCAAGGTTAATCGCTTGGCGTTGGAGGCGATTGTGCGCTATCGTTCGCGGCCATGTCGCAGCCTGGGGCTGCCGCGCCGCCGGTCACGAAAACTCCACACACAACAAACAAGCTGCCTGCGGTGCGAGGCCGGCGTTGTTGGCCTGCTGCCACACAGCCAGGCTGCCGCCGCCGTTTTGGACATGCCCGTAACAACCCCTATCGTTCGGCAGGGGTTTTTACTTATAATCAGAGGCTTTGTGAAAAAGTCTTGTCTGGTCTGCGGCCTTCGAGAACTCAATGAAAAACTACGCCGCTGACACAGACGCTGACAGGGAACTTGAGGGCGAGGATTCCGACTTCAAGCCCCTGACCTCCGAGGAGGCTCAGGAGTGGCGCACGCGAAACCCGCAGATGTCTGTGTGGCGCTTCGTGGTGGTCCAGGCGGTGGTTGGCGTGCTGGTGGCACTGGTCGCGTGGCTGGTGACGGGGCGCGCCGAGGTCGGATGGTCGGCTGCCTATGGCGCCTTGTCGGTGGTGCTGCCGGCTGCGCTGTTTGCGCGCGCTGTCGTGCGCAAGAGGCCTGGCGGCGCTGCAGCCGCCATGGTGGGAATTTTTGGCTGGGAACTGGTGAAGCTGGTGCTGTGCATTGCCATGCTGGCGGCTGCACCCAAGCTGGTCCCGGGGCTGAGTTGGCTGGCGCTGCTGGCGGGCTTGGTGATCGTCATGAAAACGTATTGGGTCGCGCTGATAGTGCGGGCCAATGTCCGAAAAACCGATTGATATTTGAAGAGAAGTTGACCGATGGCCGCAGACGCGCACGCACCTACTGCAAGTGAATACATCGTTCACCACCTGCAGCACCTCCAGAACATCAAGCAAAAGTCGATCATCGACTTTTCGGTCATCAACCTGGACTCGATCGTCGTCAGCGCCACGCTGGGCGTGCTGAGCCTGTTCGTGCTGTGGCTTGCCGCGCGCAAGGCCACATCGGGCGTTCCGGGCCGCTTTCAGGCGGCTGTAGAGCTGCTGGTCGAGATGGTGGACAACCAGGCCAAGGCCAACATCCACAACGCGCAAAGCCGCAAGTTCATCGCTCCGCTGGCACTGACCGTGTTCGTCTGGATCTTCATGATGAACGCCATGGACATGCTGCCCGTGGACCTGCTGCCGGTACTGTGGCAGGGCGTCCAGGGTGACTCGCACGCCTACCTGCGTGTCGTTCCCACGGCTGACCTCTCGACCACGCTGGGCCTGTCCTCGGCCGTGCTGATCCTGTGCTTCTTCTACAGCATCAAGATCAAGGGCATGGGCGGCTGGGCCCACGAACTGGTGACCGCTCCGTTCGGCACCAGCAAGAATCCCGTGTTTGCACTGATCCTGGGTGTTATCAACCTGGCCATGCAGATCATTGAATATGTCGCCAAGACGGTTTCGCATGGCATGCGACTGTTCGGCAACATGTACGCTGGTGAGTTGGTGTTCTGTCTGATCGCTCTGATGGGCGGTGCGGCTGCCATGTCGCTTTCCGGTGTGTTGCTCCCCTTGGGGCACATCATTGCAGGCTCTATCTGGGCGATCTTCCACATTCTGATCATCACCCTGCAGGCCTTCATTTTCATGATGCTGACGCTGATCTATCTCGGCCAGGCACATGAAGCCCACTGACCATTTCCTTTCCCTCTCAACCTTTCTCTTTCTTTAATCTCAGGAGTCATCATGGAAAACATTCTCGGTCTCGTCGCTCTGGCTTGTGGTCTGATCGTTGGTCTGGGCGCTATCGGCGCTTCGATCGGTATCGCCCTGATGGGTGGCAAGTTCCTGGAATCGTCGGCACGTCAGCCTGAGCTGATCAACGAATTGCAAACCAAGATGTTCATCTTGGCCGGTCTGATCGACGCTGCCTTCCTGATCGGTGTTGCTATCGCTCTGCTGTTCGCTTTCGCCAACCCCTTCGTCCTGGCCTAAGCTCCGATCAACGCCCTAGATAGAAAGGTGTTGCCGTGAGTATCAACGCGACCCTGTTCGTCCAGGCCATCGTTTTCCTGATCCTGGTGCTGTTCACGATGAAGTTCGTGTGGCCCCCGATCGCGAAGGCGCTGGATGAACGAGCTCTGAAAATCGCCGATGGCCTCGCTGCTGCCGACAAGGCCAAGACTGACCTGGCCGCCGCCAACAAGCGCGTCGAGCAGGAACTGGCCCAGACGCGCAACGAAACGGCATCGCGGCTTGCGGACGCCGAACGCCGTGCCCAGGCCATCATCGAAGAAGCCAAGGCCCGTGCCTCCGAAGAAGGCAACAAGATTGTTGCTGCTGCCCGCGCCGAGGCCGAGCAGCAGACAGTCCAGGCCCGTGAAGCCCTGCGCGAGCAAGTGGCTGCGCTGGCCGTCAAGGGCGCCGAGCAGATCCTGCGCAAGGAAGTGGATGCCGGCGTCCATGCCGACCTGCTGAACCGCCTGAAGACCGAGCTGTAAGGAAGAGCAAACATGGCAGAACTCGCCACCATTGCCCGTCCTTACGCAGATGCCCTGTTCAAGGCCAGCACCCACCAGGGTGCTGACCTGTCCGGCACTGTTGCCTGGGCGGAGGAATTGGCGGCGATTGCCGCCAATCCGCAATTGCGCCAGCTGGCCGACGACCCCAAGGTGACCGACGAACAACTGTTCGACGTCATCAGCGGCGTGGCCGGCTCGGCATTGCCCGATGCCGCTCGCAACTTTCTGCGCGTCATCATTGAAAACGGCCGACTGCAAGCCCTGCCAGAAGTGGCGGCCCAGTTTCGCAGCCTCGTGAACCGCGCCGGTGGCTCGTCCGACGCCGTGGTTCAAAGCGCTTTTCCCATAGATGCTGCCGCTCTGGCTGCCCTCGGGACTTCGCTGGAGAAGCGTTTCGGCCGAAAGCTGAACCTGTCGGTGCAGCAAGATCAGTCCCTGATCGGTGGCATCCGCGTCGTGGTGGGTGATGAAGTTCTTGACACGTCCGTCAAGGCCCGCCTGGAACAAATGAAAGCGGCCCTCATTGCGTAACAACGCGACTGAGGTCTCGGCTAACCAAAGCTAAAGAAGGAAAGAGTCATGCAACTCAATCCCGCAGAAATTTCTGAACTGATCAAGAGCCGCATCGAGGGTCTGGCTGGCAGCAGCGACATCCGTAACGAAGGCACCGTGGTTTCGGTGACCGACGGTATCGTGCGCGTGCACGGCCTGTCGGACGTGATGCAAGGCGAAATGCTGGAATTCCCCGCAGGCAAGGATGGCCAGCCCTCCTTCGGCCTGGCGCTGAACCTCGAGCGCGACTCCGTCGGCGCCGTGATTCTGGGCGAGTACGAGCACATCTCCGAAGGCGACACCGTAAAGTGCACGGGCCGCATTCTGGAAGTGCCCGTCGGCCCCGAACTCATCGGCCGCGTGGTCAACGCCCTGGGTCAGCCGATTGACGGCAAGGGCCCGATCAACGCCAAGATGACGGACGTGATCGAGAAGGTCGCTCCCGGCGTGATCGCACGCCAGTCCGTGGACCAGCCCCTGCAGACCGGCATCAAGTCCATCGACTCGATGGTGCCCGTCGGCCGTGGCCAGCGCGAACTGATCATCGGCGACCGCCAGACCGGCAAGACCGCCGTGGCCATCGACGCCATCATCAACCAGAAGGGTCAGGGCGTTACCTGCATCTACGTTGCGATCGGCCAGAAGGCTTCCTCGATCAAGAACGTGGTGCGTGCCCTGGAGCAGGCTGGCGCGATGGAATACACCATCGTCGTGGCTGCCACCGCTTCCGAATCCGCTGCCATGCAGTACGTGTCGGCCTACTCCGGCTGCACGATGGGCGAGTACTTCCGCGACCGCGGCGAAGACGCCCTGATCGTCTATGACGACCTGTCCAAGCAAGCCGTGGCCTACCGCCAGGTTTCGCTGCTGCTGCGCCGTCCCCCGGGCCGCGAAGCCTTCCCCGGCGACGTGTTCTATCTCCACAGCCGCCTGCTCGAACGTGCAGCCCGCGTGAATGCCGACTACGTCGAAGCCTTCACCAAGGGTGAAGTCAAGGGCAAGACGGGTTCGCTGACGGCACTGCCCATCATCGAAACCCAGGCCGGTGACGTGTCGGCCTTCGTGCCCACGAACGTGATCTCGATCACGGACGGCCAGATCTTCCTGGAAACCAGCCTGTTCAACGCCGGTATCCGCCCCGCCATCAACGCCGGTATCTCGGTGTCGCGCGTCGGTGGTGCTGCACAGACCAAGCTGGTCAAGGGCCAGTCCGGCGGTATCCGTACCGACCTGGCGCAATACCGTGAGCTGGCTGCCTTCGCGCAGTTCGCCTCCGACCTGGACGAAGCCACCCGCAAGCAGCTCGACCGCGGTGCCCGCGTGACCGAACTGCTCAAGCAGGCCCAGTACAGCCCCCTGTCCACCGCTTTGATGGGCGCTTCGCTGTTCGCAGTGAACAAGGGCTACATGGACGACATCCAGGTCAAGCAAGTGCTGGCTTTCGAGTCTGGTCTGCACCAGTTCCTGAAGACCAGCCACGGCGCCCTGATCGACAAGCTGAACGCTTCCAAGGCCATGGACAAGGATTCCGAAGCCGAATTGAACGCCGCCATCGCTGCGTTCAAGAAGTCGTTCGCTTAAACCGGACGAGGAGCCATCATGGCAGCAGGTAAGGAAATTCGCGGCAAGATCAAATCGGTGGAAAACACCAAGAAGATCACCAAAGCCATGGAAATGGTGGCCGCATCCAAGATGCGCAAGGCGCAGGAACGGATGCTGGCTGCACGCCCGTACAGCGAAAAGATCCGCAACATTGCAGTCCATCTTGGCCAAGCCAACCCCGAGTACGTGCACCCGTTCATGCAAGTGAACGGTGATGCAAAGACAGCCGGCGTCATCGTGGTGACGACGGACAAGGGGTTGTGCGGCGGCATGAACACCAACGTGTTGCGTGCTGTCACGGCCAAGCTGCGGGAGCTGCAGGATCAAGGCGTGTCGGCAGAAGCAGTGGCCATTGGCAACAAGGGTCTGGGCTTTCTGAACCGTGTCGGCGCCAAGGTGGTTTCGCACGCGACGGGTCTGGGCGATACGCCCCATCTGGAAAAGCTGATCGGCCCTGTGAAGGTGTTGCTCGATGCATATGCAGCGGGCAAGCTGAGCGCGGTGTACCTGAGCTACACCAAGTTCATCAACACCATGAAGCAGGAATCGGTGGTGGAGCAGTTGCTGCCCCTGTCGTCCGAGAGCATGCAGGCCGAGAAGACGTCTGGCCATAGCTGGGACTACATCTACGAGCCCGACGCGCAGTCCGTGATCGACGAGCTGCTCGTGCGTTACGCAGAGTCACTGGTCTACCAAGCTGTCGCGGAAAACATGGCGTCCGAGCAATCGGCGCGCATGGTGGCCATGAAGGCCGCTACCGACAACGCCGGCAACGTCATCAGCGAGTTGAAGCTGGTCTACAACAAGACGCGTCAGGCAGCCATCACGACCGAACTGTCGGAAATCGTGGCTGGCGCCGCTGCTGTGTAAAGCAGCTCAACAGACAAACTAATTGGAGCAAAAAATGGCTCAAGTGCAAGGCAAGATTGTTCAATGTATTGGCGCTGTGGTGGACGTCGAGTTCCCCCGCAACGCAATGCCCAAGGTGTTCGATGCCCTGAAGCTCGACGGCTCGGCCCTGACGCTGGAAGTGCAGCAACTGCTGGGTGACGGCGTTGTGCGTACCATCGCCCTGGGTTCGTCCGACGGTCTGCGTCGCGGCCTGATGGTGTCCAACACCGGCAACCCCATCACCGTGCCCGTGGGCAAGGCGACGCTGGGTCGCATCATGGACGTGCTGGGCAACCCCATCGACGAACGCGGTCCCGTGGATCAGGCGCTGACGGCTCCCATCCACCGCAAGGCACCGGCTTATGACGAGCTGTCGCCTTCGCAGGAACTGCTGGAAACCGGCATCAAGGTGATCGACCTGATCTCGCCCTTCGCCAAGGGCGGCAAGGTGGGTCTGTTCGGTGGCGCCGGTGTGGGCAAGACCGTGAACATGATGGAACTCATCAACAACATCGCCAAGGGCCACGGTGGTCTGTCGGTGTTCGCCGGTGTGGGTGAACGTACCCGCGAAGGCAATGACTTCTATCACGAAATGTCGGACGCCGGCGTGGTCAACCAGGAGTCGCTGAACGACTCCAAGGTGGCCATGGTCTACGGCCAGATGAACGAACCCCCGGGCAACCGTCTGCGCGTGGCGCTGACCGGTCTGACCATGGCCGAAGCCTTCCGTGACGAAGGCAAGGACGTGCTGTTCTTCGTGGACAACATCTACCGCTACACGCTGGCCGGTACCGAAGTGTCCGCTCTGCTGGGTCGCATGCCTTCCGCCGTGGGCTACCAGCCCACGCTGGCCGAGGAAATGGGCCGCCTGCAAGAGCGCATCACCTCGACCAAGGTCGGTTCGATCACTTCCATCCAGGCCGTTTACGTGCCCGCCGATGACTTGACCGATCCCTCGCCTGCCACGACGTTCGCCCACTTGGACTCGACCGTGGTGCTGTCGCGTGACATCGCTTCGCTGGGTATCTACCCCGCTGTCGATCCGCTGGACTCCACCAGCCGCCAGCTGGACCCCCAAGTCGTGGGTGAAGAGCACTACAAGGTGGCCCGCGAAGTGCAGGGCACGCTGCAGCGCTACAAGGAACTGCGCGACATCATCGCCATTCTGGGCATGGACGAGCTGGCTCCCGAAGACAAGCTGACCGTGGCCCGCGCCCGCAAGATCCAGCGTTTCCTGTCGCAGCCTTTCCACGTGGCCGAAGTGTTCACTGGCGCTCCCGGCAAGTACGTGTCGCTGGCTGAAACCATCCGTGGTTTCAAGATGATCTGCGCTGGCGAGTGCGATCACCTGCCCGAGCAGGCCTTCTACATGGTTGGCACCATCGACGAAGCCTTCGAGAAGGCCAAGAAACTGGCGGCTTGAGCCTGCGGCACCCCCTGAGCGACTGCGTCGCTTCCCCCTCTCGACCCGCTTCGCGGGGGAGGGGGACGACACCCTCGCTGCGGGGTGGCCCTTGCTCGGTGTCCCCGATCTGGGCCCTGCCGGTTCCAAGTTCCAGTCAACCTTTTCTGAGGAGCAAAGATGAACACCATCCACGTTGATGTGGTCAGTGCCGAAGAGTCCATCTTCTCCGGTGAAGCGCGCTTTGTCGCCCTGCCCGGTGAATCCGGCGAACTGGGCATTTTTCCCCGCCACACTCCGCTGATCACGCGCATCAAGCCCGGCTCGGTGCGTATCGAGATGGCGGACGGCAGCGAAGAGTTCGTCTTCGTGGCCGGCGGCATCCTGGAAGTGCAGCCCAACTGTGTGACCGTGCTGTCCGACACCGCCATCCGCGGTGCCGACCTGGACGCCGAGAAGGCCGAGAAGGCCAAGCTCGAAGCCGAGGAAGCACTGAAGAACGCCAAGAGCGAAGTCGATCTGGCGCGTGCCCAGTCCGAGCTGGCCGTCATGGCCGCTCAGATCGCGGCCCTGCGCAAGTTCCGCCAAAAGCGCTGAGCCCTCCCGGGGCCAGTCGCAAGAAAGCCGCCCTCGGGCGGCTTTTTTCATGGTGCGCAGGCGGCTCAGTCGCCGCAGCGGGCCTGGTACACGTAGGTCACGGCATTGTCCTTGGGGTCCACCGTGCGCGACTTGTGCGTCACGGCTTTGGCGGGCACGGGGCACAGGGCGCGGATCTGTTGTTCGCAGCGCTTGGGGTCGTCTTCGCGCAGCTTGCAGCTGAGCACATAGTCATATTCCTGCGAGTCGTCGAGGATGGGGCTTGCGCAGGCGCTCAGGGTTAGCACGGCGGCCAGCAGGCCCAGGCGGGCCAGGGTGTTCTTCATGGTGTGGATGCTCCTTGATGAAATGGCGTGACGCTATCACAGCCTCCGTGCCCGCGATAGCTTGATGAAGGGGGTGGCTCGGCCCGGCCTGCGCAGCCTGCCTGCCTTTCAGTGGTGCTGTATCACGACAGCATCGGGAAGATTGTCGCTGCCATCGTGCACAGGCTGCAGCGGGTCACGCGGAAAGTTGGTTTCAAGCAGCAGGCTCACGCGCTCCAGGGCTGCTGTCATGCCCATGGCGTAATGGCCGCCCTGAAAGGCGGCACCCATGTCGCTGATCAGCGTTTGCCATTGTTCCGCCGGCAGGGTACGCGCCAGGGCGCGGTCGGCGACGATTTCGATGGCGTGGTCGGCCAGCAGCAGATAGATCAGGGCACCGTTGTTGTGTTCGGTATCCCAGACGCGCAGCTTGCCGAACAGCGTGATGGCGCGCTCGCGCGGCGTGGCGTCGCGCCACAGGTAGCTGGGCGGCAGTCCGGGTTCGACGCAGATGCGAATCTGGCCTGTATGGCGCTGCTCGCTCATGGTGATGAGGCGCTCCAGCTCCGCCAGGCTTTCAGGCGGGAGTGCACGGCGCAACTGCCCTTCGGCCCAATGGTGGCGCAGCAGCCGGAGCAGACGCTGTAAAAAGCCTGTGATTGCAGCCGCCATCTCACCAACTCCCCGAGGCGCCGCCGCCCCCGAAACTGCCGCCTCTGCCGGAGCTGAAGCCCCCGCCACCGCTGCGGCCGCCGCCTCCGCCAAAGCCACCACCACCGCCCCATCCACCGCCGCCACCCCTGCCGGAGCGGCCGCTTCCCAGCAGGGTGAACAGCAGCGCGACGACTCCCGCTCCTGCGGCGACGAGCAGACTGGCCGTCACCACATAGGCGGCAATGCCGGCGCCTGCCCCCGCCAGCACGGAGGCCAGCGGCCGGCCCAGCACCGAGCGCAGGATGGGACCGACCACCGCCACGCCGAAGAAGAAAAACAGCATCAGGTCTTCCATGTCGAAGCCCCTGTCCGGGCTTTTGGAAGACTGGGTGCTGGAGGAGGGCGCCGGCAGTTGCTCGCCCGCAATGCGCGCTGCCACCTGGTCCAGCGCGGCGGTGATGCCGCCCGCATAGTCCCCCTGGCGAAAGCGCGGTGCCATCTGCTGGTCGATGATGCGCGCGGCCGCCAGGTCGGGGATCGCGCCTTCCAGCGCGCGGGCCACTTCCATGCGCATGCGCCTGTCGTTCTTGGCAATCACCACCAACAGGCCGTCGCCCACGTCGCGGCGGCCGATCTTCCAGTCACTGGCCACGCGCCAGGCATAGGCGGCAATGTCCTCGGGCGCGGTGGTGGCCACCATCAGCACGACGACCTGCGAGCCTGACTTCTGTTCGATGCCACGCAGCCTGTCTTCAATGGCGCGTGCCTCATCGGCCGACAGCGTACCCGTCTGGTCGATGAGCCGCGCCGAGAGGGCCGGCACGGGCTGCGGCGCCTGCGCCAGCGTGCTCCCGGGCAGCAGCAGCATGGTCAGGGCAAGGGCGCAAAGCATGCGCCACAGTGGCACCAGGGACATGGTCACGGCTTACTTGTTGCCGAAGTCCACCGTGGGCGGACGGGAGATTTCGGCCTCGTTCTGCACGCTGAAGCTGGGCTTGGGTTCGTAGCTGAAAACCTTGGCCGTCAGATTGGTCGGAAAGCTGCGCGCCAGCACGTTGTAGGACTGCACGGCCTGGATGTACTGGTTGCGCGCCACGGTGATGCGGTTCTCCGTGCCCTCCAGTGTCACGCGCAGGTCGCGGAAGCCCTGGTTGGCCTGTAGCTGGGGATAGCGCTCGGCCACCACCATCAGCCGCGACAGGGCACTGGACAGCTCGCCCTGCGCCTGTTGGAACTTGTTGAAGGCCTCGGGGTTGTTGACCAGCTCGGGCGTGGCCTGGATGGAGGTGGCCTTGGCGCGCGCCTCCACCACCTTGGTCAGGGTCTCCTGTTCGAAATTCGCCTCGCCCTTGACCGAGGCCACGATGTTGGGCACCAGATCGGCGCGGCGCTGGTACTGGTTGAGCACCTCGCTCCAGGCCGACTTGGTCTGTTCGTCAAGGCGCTGGAAGTCGTTGTAGCCGCAGCCAGTCAATGCGAGGACGGTGGCAAGCGTGGCGAGTAGACGTTTCATAAGATGGCAACCTGAAAGCGACAATGGAAAACAGTATCGCGCACGATGCATGCGCAATGCTGGCGATTGTGCTGCGCGCCCGGCCTGCTGCCCTGTAGGGCAAAGGCCATTGCGCAGCGGTGTGGCAAGGACTGCTAACAGGGCTTTTATGCACGAATTCACGGCGGCGCGCTGGTTGCCCGGGGGCCATGCCCAGACCATCTGGCCGGCACTGTTCGCGCGCCGCTGGCCGGTGGGCCAGGCGGCGCCCGCCTGGCGCTGGGAGCGCTGGGATACCCCGGATGGGGACTTCATCGATGTCGCCTTCGGCGGTGCGTCCACCCTGCCTGCCGACGCGCCATGGCTGGTGCTTTTCCATGGCCTTGAAGGCTCGGCGAACAGCCACTATGCCCAGGCCATGGCCTGGGTGGCTGCGCAGCGTGGCTGGCACATGGCCGTGCCGCACTTTCGCGGCTGCAGTGGCGAGGTCAACCGGGGGCCGCGCGCCTATCACTCGGGCGATGTGCAGGAGGTGGACTGGATACTGCGCCGCCTGCGCGCACGGTCTTCCCGCCCGCTCCATGTCGTGGGTGTTTCCCTGGGCGGCAATGCGCTTGCGCGCTGGGCCGGTCTGCAGGCAGACAAGGCGGCCGAGGTGGTCCAGGCCCTTGCGGCGGTGAGTGCGCCGCTGGACCTGGCGGCTGGCGGCATGGCGCTGGGGCAGGGTCTGAACCGCTGGATCTACACACGCATGTTCCTGCGCACGCTGGTGCCCAAGGCGCAGGTCAAATGGGCGCAATTTCCCGGCCTCTTCGACCGCGATGCCGCGGTGCGCGCGCGCGATCTGAAGGAGTTCGATGACGCGTTCACGGCACCCGTGCATGGCTTTCTCGATGCGCACGACTACTGGTGCCGGGCGGCAGCCAAGCCTGTGCTGGGCAGCATTGCCGTGCCTGCGCTGCTGCTCAATGCGCTGGACGATCCCTTTGTCCCTGCATGCAGCCTGCCAGGGCCAGGCGAGGTCGGCCCACGGGTTACGCTGTGGCAACCGCCGCACGGCGGTCATGTGGGTTTTGCACAGGGACATTGGCCAGGGCATGTACTGGGCATGCCGCAGGCCGTCACGCAGTGGCTGGCAGACAGTGAACAAGGATGAATGCAATGGACGATATCGTGAAGCAGGCCATGGCCAAATGGCCCCATGTGCCCGCCTGCAGCGGCTGGCTGGGGCTGGACGAGCGCGGGCGCTGGTATCTGCGCGATGAAGAGGCCCAGGCCTGCGGCGCTTTCGACAGCGGCATCCCGGGAGCCAAGGGCGCGGAGGTGCGCAACGAAAAGCTGGCGGACTTCATTGCCCGCAACTATCTTGCCGAGCCCGACGGTCGGTGGTTTTTCCAGAATGGTCCCCAGCGCGTGTATGTGGAACTGGAAAGCACACCCTGGATATGGCGGCTGCGCTGGGATGGCGAGCGCCTGCAGGTGCACAGCCACACAGGGGCAGAGCTGCAGGCCGCAGACATCAAGGAGGTTTTGATGGATGAGACAGGGCGCCTGTATCTGGCCATGCCCTCCGGCCTGGGCCTGGTCCATACGCAGGACATGGTCGATGCCGCTGCCGCGCTGGACGCCGGCATGCTGCCTGCCTGTGAAGAGGTGCCGGCACAGACGTTGCCGCAACGCTACGGTTTTGTGCGCAGTCCGGCCCGGGCATGAAAAAACCGGCCGAAGCCGGTTGGTGCCAGACATCCTGGGCCTTGCTCAGTTGGCGGGTGCCGCTGCACCTTCTGCTGCAGCGCCTTCTGCGGCCGGGGCCTTGGGTTCTTCAAACTTGCCACCTGCGGCATTGGCCATGTAGACCACGCCACGGGCAATTTCGGTGTCGTTGAAATCGCCGCCGCCTTGAGGCGCCATCGCTCCCTTGCCCTTGAGGGCCGAGTGCACCAGACCTTCCAGACCTTGTGCCAGGCGCGGGCCCCAGGCCGCGGCATCCGCGAACTTGGGAGCACCTGCGGCACCTGTGGCATGGCAGGCCGCGCATTGGCCCTTGAAGACTTCTTCACCCGAGCGCAGCGGGCGATTGGCATCCCGGATTTCCACGAGGCCGATTTTCTGCAGCCGCTGGGCCTTGGCCATTTCGGTCTGGGAAGCGCCGGCGCCGGCCTTGTCGGCCGAACTCACGTATTGCACGAGGCCGATGATCACGAACACCGGAACCACGAACGAGAAAAACACCGCCATCAGCAGCTGCTTGGGGTTCTTGATCGGGCCCGTATGGGCTTCTTCGGTGTGGGTTGCGCTCATGAAGTCCTCTTGTGTTGTGGGGGCGTGAGTCAACAACAAATTATATCGACGGGCCTCTTGCAGACACTGCGCGCAGACCCGGGTTGACCTGGGGCGCACATATGCCATGAGATGGATCAAGCAAATGGCAAATGCTTGCCGCGCGCCATGAAAAAGAGGTGTTCACCTTGCGGAGAACACCTCTGTGCGGTTGGCACGGCAGATACCGGCCTTGGGTCTTACTGTGCGGGCGCCGGCGTGGCTGCCGCTGCTGTCGCTGTCCTGTCGGTCCAGCCGCCGCCAAGCGCCTTGTACAGCTCGATCTGGTTGAGCAGCTGCGCCAGACGCACGCTCACGGTGGACTGCTCCAGCGCGAACAGGGTGCGCTGTGCATCCAGCAGGTCCAGGTAGCTGGCCACGCCGTTGCTGTAGCGCAGGTCGGACAGCTTCAGGCGCGCCTGCTCGGCTTCCAGCTGGGCGCGCTGGGCCATGATCTGGTCACGCAGCGTGCCCTGGCTGTCCAGTGCGTCGGAGACCTCGCGGAAGGCGCTCTGGATGGACTTCTCGTACTGGGCGATGGCCACTTCGCGCTCGACCTTGGCCGCAGCCAGATTGGCCGAATTGCGGCCCGCATCGAAGATGGGCAGGAGGGCGGATGGCGCGAGGGTGAAGCCCCAGCTGCCGCTCTTGAACAGGCCCGACAGCTCGTTGCTGGCCGTGCCGAACTGCCCCGTCAGCGTGATGCGCGGGAAGAAGGCGGCACGCGCGGCACCGATGTTGGCGTTGGTGCTGATCAGCTGCTGCTCGGCCTGGCGAATGTCGGGCCGCTGCGTCAGCAGATCCGAAGGCAGGCCGGCCGGCACGGCGGGCAGGTCGGCCGTGTCGCGCAGTCCCTGGCTGGAGCCCAGGCTGGCGAGTACATCCGCTGGCAGCGCCTGGCCCAGCAAGAGCACCAGGGCGTTTTCATCCAGGGCGCGCTGGCGCTGCTGCTGCGCCAGCGTGGCACGCGCAGCCTCGGTCAGCGAGACGGCCTGGCGGTAGTCTAGCTCGGACGCCACGCCCGTGTCGAAGCGCAGCTTGGTCAGCTTGATCGACTCTTCACGGGTCCGCAGCGTGTCGCGCGAGATCTTCAGCAGTTGCTCGTCGGCCAGCAGCGTGTACCAGCCGCTGGCCACAGCGGCCACCAGGCTGGTCTGCGCGGCGCGGCGAGCTTCCTCGGTCGCCAGGTACTGGGCCAGGGCCGCTTCCTTCAGGCTGCCGATGCGGCCGAAGAAGTCCAGCTCCCACGAGGTGACGGCCAGGCCGACCTGGTAGCTGTTGACGTACTTGGTGCCCGAGCCCGTGGTGTTCGGGGCGCGGCTGGCGTTGACGCCCGCACCGACCGTCGGGAACTGGTCGGCGCGCGTGATCCGGTACTGGGCCTGGGCACGCTCGATGTTGAGCGCGGCCACGCGCAGGTCACGGTTGTTGTCCAGCGCGGTGCGAACCAGCTGCTGCAGGCGTGCGTCCTGGAAGAAATCCTGCCAGGGCAGCTGCGCTGCAGCCGTGCCGCCTTCCGCCGCAGCGGTGGCGTTCGCGCGGGTGTACTGCGCCGCGACCGGAGCGGCAGGGCGCTCGTAGGTGGGGATGAGCGAGCATCCCGCCAGGAGCACGGCGGTGGCGATGGCCACCGGGGTACTGCGATTAATCATGGCTCAAGGCCTCCTTGCCGGCCGGTGTGGACGGCGGGTTGTGCGATTTGATCTTGCCCTTGAACAGCTTGCGCACCACGACGAAGAAGGTGGGCACGAACAGCACGGCCAGCACGGTGCCGGTGATCATGCCGCCGAGCACGCCGGTGCCGATGGCACGCTGGCTGGCCGAGCTCGCGCCCGTGGCGATCACCAGAGGCACCACGCCCAGGCCGAAGGCCAGCGAGGTCATGATGATGGGGCGGAACCGCAGGTGGGCGGCTTCCAGCGCAGCCTCGATCAGTCCCTTGCCTTCGGCCTGCAGGTCCTTGGCGAACTCCACGATCAAGATCGCGTTCTTCGCCGACAGGCCGATCACCGTCACCAGTCCGATCTGGAAGTACACGTCGTTGGAGTAGTTGCGCAGCAAGGTGGCAAGCACCACGCCCAGCAGACCCAGCGGCACGACCAGAATCACCGACAGCGGGATGGACCAGCTCTCGTACAGGGCGGCCAGGCACAGGAACACGGCCAGGATGGCGAAGGCGTACAGGAAGATGGCTTGCGAGCCCGCCAGCTTTTCCTCACGCGACTGGCCAGTCCACTCGAAGCCGAAGCCTTCGGGCAGCTTGGCAGCCAGCTTTTCCATCTCGTCCATGGCATCGCCCGAGCTGAAGCCCGGTGCGGCCGAGCCTTCGATGCGCACGGCAGGGTAGCCGTTGTAGCGCACCGTCTGCTGGGCGCCCTTGACCCACTTGGTGGTCGCGAAGGTGGACAGCGGCACCGGATCGCCCTTGGCATTGCGCGCGTTCAGGCGCAGCAGATCGTCGGGCTGCATGCGGGCCGGAGCGTCGGCCTGCACGATCACGCGCTGCAGACGACCCTGGTTGGGGAAGTCATTGACGTAGGACGAGCCCAGTGCCGTGGACAGCGCGGCATTGATCGAGGTGAAGTCCACGCCCAGTGCGTTGGCCTTGTCGCGGTCGATCTCGATGCGCAGCTGGGGCGCGTCCTCCAGACCATCGGGACGCACGCCGGCCAGCACCTTGCTCTGCCCGGCCATGCCCAGCATCATGTTGCGGGCATTGATCAGCGCATCGTGTCCGTGGCCGGCACGGTCCTGCAGGCGGAACGAGAAGCCCACGGCGTTGCCCAGTTCGGGAATGGGCGGCGGGTTCACGGCGAACACGAAGGCATCGCGGATGCCCGACGTCATGCCCATGATGCGGCCCGTCATGGCGTCCACCGTGGAGTTCGCTCCCTTGCGCTCGGACCAGTCCTTGAGCGGCACGAAGGCGAGGGCGGCATTCTGGCCCTGGCCGGAGAAGCTGAAGCCCAGCACGCTGACCATGTTGGCCACTTCGGGCTGCGGCAGCACGGCTTCTTCCACCTGCTTCATCACCTCCAGCGTGCGCTCCTTGGCGGCGCCAGGGGGCAGTTGCACGTTGACGATGAAGTAGCCCTGGTCCTCGGTCGGCAGGAAGGAGGTCGGCAGGCCACGGAACACCACCACGGCGCCCGCGATCACGGCCAGGTACACGCCGATCATCAGCACCGAGCGCTTGAGCAGTCGGGCCACCCAGCCTTCATAGGACTTGGCCGAGCGTGCGAACGTGCGGTTGAACCAGCCGAAGAAGCCCTTCTTCTCGTGGTTGTGACCGGCTTCCACAGGCTTGAGCAGCGTTGCGCACAGGGCCGGTGTCAGCGTCAGCGCCATGAAGGCCGAGAAGCTGATGGAGGCCACCATCACGATGGAGAACTGCCGGTAGATATTGCCGGTGGACCCCGCGAAGAAGGCCAACGGTATGAACACCGCGATCAGCACCAGCGTAATGCCCACGATGGCGCCCGAGATCTGGCCCATGGCCTTGATCGCGGCTTCGCGCGGCGGCAGGCCTTCCTCGCTCATGATGCGCTCGACGTTCTCCACCACCACGATGGCGTCATCCACCACGATGCCGATGACCAGCACCATGCCGAACATGGCCAGCACGTTGATCGAGAAGCCCACGGCCTGCATGACCGCGAAGGTGCCCAGCAGTGCAATGGGCACCACGATGGTCGGGATCAGCGTGTAGCGCCAGTTCTGCAGGAACAGGTACATCACCAGGAACACCAGCACGATGGCTTCCAGCAGCGTGTGGGCGACCTTCTCGATGGAGATGCTCACGAACTTGGAGCTGTCGTAGGGGATGGAGTACTTCACGCCCTTGGGGAAGAACTTCTGCAGCTCTTCCATGCGCGCATGCACGGCCTTGGCCGTGGCCAGCGCATTGCCGCTGGGCGTCAGCTGGACGCCGATACCCACGGCATCCTTGCCGTTCAGGCGGGCGGAGGTCGCGTAGGCCTGGCCGCCGATCTCGATGGTGGCCACGTCCTTGAGGCGCACGGTGGAGCCATCGGGATTGGCGCGCAGCACGATGTTCTCGAACTGGCCGATCGAAGACAGCTGGCCCATCACCGTCACCGTGGCGGCGATCTTCTGGCCCGTGATGTTGGGCAGGTCACCGATGGCGCCGCTGGCCACCTGGGCGTTCTGGCTGCGGATGGCGGCCGTCACGTCCTCGGCCGAGAGCTTGTAGCCCTGCAGCTTGGCGGGATCGAACCAGATGCGCATCGCCTTTTCCGTGCCGAACAGCTGTGCCTGGCCCACGCCGGCCACACGCTGGATTTCGGGAACGATGTTGCGCGAGGCGTAGTCACCCAGGGCCACCGTGTCATAGGCCTTGGCGTCCTCGGACGACAGCATGATGAACAGCAGGAAGTTGGACGACGCCTTGTCCACGCGCACACCCTGCTGCGTCACGGACGCAGGCAGGCGCGGTGTGGCGCGCGACAGGCGGTTTTGCACGTCCACCTGCGCCAGGTCCACGTTGGTGCCGGCCTCGAAGCTGATGGTGATGCTGCCCGTGCCATCGGCCTGGGCCACCGACTCCATGTAGACCAGACCGGGCGAGCCGTTCATCTCGCGCTCGATCACGGACAGCACGCTGTCTTCGAGCACCTTCGCGGACGCGCCTGGATAGGCGGTGTTGATGACGATGGCCGGAGGAGCCACCTTGGGGTATTGAGCGATCGGAAGCTTGGTCAGCGCGATACCACCGAGGACGATGATGAACAGCGCGACGACCCATGCAAAGATCGGTCTGTCGATAAAGAACTTGGCCATTGCTGAGCCCCTTGATTACTTCTTGTCTGCCTGGTCCGCAGGCTTGGCGTCGGCTGCGGCTTGCGGGGCTGGCGCTGCCGCGCCGGCCGGCTTCTGGGCACCTGCGGCCTCGGGCTGCCAGGGCACGGGCTTGACCGGTGTGCCGGGCGGCAGCATCTGCAGCTTCTGGAAGCCGTCGACCATGACCTTCTCGCCCGCCTGCAGGCCTTCGCTGACCAGCCACTGGTTGTTTTGGGCCGTGGTCACCTTCACCTGCCGCTTGGTGATCTTGCCGTCGTCGCTGACCACGCTCACGGTGTCGCCGGTCTCGGTGCGCGTCACCGCCTGCTGGGGCACGGCAATGGCGTTGGACGCCTGGGCCTGCTCCATGCGCACGCGCACATACATGCCGGGCAGCAGCAATCCCTTGGGGTTGGGCACCTCGGCACGCAGCGTGACCTGGCCGGTGGAGCTGTCCACGGTCAGGTCGGTGAACAGCAGCTTGCCCTTGAGCTCATAGGCCGTGCCGTCGTCCAGGCGCACCTCGACGCTGGCAGCCTCGGCGCCATCGGCCTTCTTGAGCTTGCCCTGCTCCATCGCGCGGCGCAGCCGGAAGGCCTCGCTGGACGACTGGGTGAAGTTCACATAGACAGGATTGATCTGCTGGACCACGGCCAGCGGAGTCGCCTCGCCCTGGCCGACCAGCGCGCCTTCGGTCACCAGAGACTGGCCGATGCGGCCAGAAATGGGGGCGGTGACGCTGGTATAGCCAAGATTGATCTCGGCGGTCCGCACGGAGGCCTTGCCGACCGCGACGTCAGCCTGGGCCTGCTTGTAGGCCGCCTCTGCATTGACGAAGTCCTGCTTGCTGATCGCGTTGGCGGCAACCAGCGGGCGATAGCGTTCCAGTTGCGCCAGTGCCTGGGCCTGGTTGGCCTCGGCACGGGCCTGCGTGGCCTTGGCACTTTGCAGCGTCGCCTGGTAGGGCGCCGGATCGATGCGGTACAGCACCTGGCCGGCCTTCACGTCGCTGCCTTCCTTGAACAGGCGCTCCTGCACGATGCCGGCGCTGCGGGCGCGGATCTGGGCCACGCGGCGCGCATCCACGCGGCCAGGGAGTTCGGTCACAAGGCCCACGTCGGCGGGGGTGGCGACCACCACGCCCACCGGCACGGCGGGCATCTGCTGCTGCGCGGCAGCTTGTTCTTCGGGCTTTTTCCCGCAGGCCGCCATGGCCATTGCGGCAGTGACGGCCAGGGCCACGGTGGTGAGGCGCAGACTGCTGTAAGGGGACGGAGCGGCTGACACATTGCTGCGTGTGCTGGGCATGATGGGTCCTTGTGCTGAATCAAATAACGATGTTGACGTTCCGGTCAGCGCTATCCGGAACGCCCGTGTCCACGGGCAAGTCGCGGATTATACATACATACATGAATGTATAATGACCGCTGTTGCTGCAAGGCGGCGCGAAGCATGGCGTAGCGTGGCATGGCCGGGCTCAACGATGGAAGGAAATACATCTTGGCACGACGAACGAAAGAAGATGCGTTTGCAACGCGCAACAGTCTGCTGGACGCTGCGGAGCAAGTGTTCTACGAACAGGGTGTCGCCCGGGCCTCGCTCAACGAGATTGCCCAGCGAGCCGGCGCCACGCGCGGTGCGGTCTACTGGCATTTCAAGGACAAGCTGGATCTCTTCTATGCCATGCTGGACCGCGTCACGCTCCCGCTGGAGCAGGCCGCTCAGGGCGACTGCGAAGATGACTCCGAATGTGATGCGCTGGAATATGTGCGGCGCCTGATGGCGGTGGTCTTCGGGCGCATCGCCGATGACGACAGCACGCGGCGCGTCTTCGAGATCCTGCTGCTCAAGGTGGAATACGTGGGCGAGCTCATGCCCGTGCAGGAGCGCAACCGTGCCGCACTGGACTCTTTTTCCGCGCAACTGGAGCTGGCGCTGCGCGCGGCTGCCGAAAGCCATGCGGTGACCATGTCCATGCCGGCTCCCCAGGCCTCGATCGCGCTGTGCGCCATGTTCGATGGCCTGTTGCAGAGCTGGCTGCTGGGAAGGGCCTTCGATCTTAAGCAGGTGGGCGCGCAGGCGGTGGACGTCTGCCTGCGGGGGTTGGGCTTCACGGTGCCGCAGGCGCAATAGCGCCGGGTCCTGGGGGCTTGGACGTGCCGGGGCAAAGTCATGCGACAATGCTCGGCTTGTGCAGGGCAGCGATGCCCTGAGCGGCTGTAGCTCAGTGGATAGAGTATTGGCCTCCGAAGCCAAGGGTCGTGGGTTCGATCCCCGCCAGCCGCACCACAATTTTTCTTGGATCGCCCAGGTGGCCTGAGAAAAAAATGCACTGAAATTTTTCAGACGAAAAAAAACGGTGCTAGAATTCAAATCTCTTCGGAGGGGTGCCCGAGTGGCTAAAGGGGGCAGACTGTAAATCTGTTGGCTTACGCCTACACTGGTTCGAATCCAGTCCCCTCCACCAGTAATGGTGAAGAAGAGAAGTCATTTGAAAAAATGGCGACGTGCAGTCAATCTGTGCGGGAGTAGTTCAATGGTAGAACCCTAGCCTTCCAAGCTAATGACGCGGGTTCGATTCCCGTCTCCCGCTCCAGTTGGCGAGCAAAGTTTTTTGAGATTGCTTCGGCAGCCTCAAGGCCCATGTGGCTCAGTGGTAGAGCACTCCCTTGGTAAGGGAGAGGTCGGCAGTTCGATCCTGCCCATGGGCACCATTATCTCTGGTGCGCTCGCTAGATGGGGTTGCGCCAAATCCTGTTGTAGTGATTTAGATTTTTTTCGGAGTCGGAAAAATGGCTAAAGCAAAATTCGAGCGTACCAAGCCGCACGTCAACGTTGGCACCATCGGTCACGTGGACCACGGCAAGACGACCCTGACGGCTGCTATCGCTACCGTTCTGTCCAAGAAGTTCGGCGGCGAAGCCAAGGCTTACGACCAGATCGACGCAGCACCTGAAGAAAAGGCTCGCGGCATCACGATCAACACCGCCCACGTCGAGTACGAAACGGCCGGTCGCCACTACGCTCACGTTGACTGCCCCGGCCACGCCGACTACGTCAAGAACATGATCACCGGCGCTGCTCAAATGGACGGCGCCATCCTGGTGTGCTCGGCCGCTGACGGCCCCATGCCCCAGACCCGCGAGCACATCCTGCTGGCCCGTCAGGTGGGCGTGCCCTACATCATCGTGTTCCTGAACAAGTGCGACATGGTGGACGACGAAGAGCTGCTGGAACTGGTCGAAATGGAAGTGCGCGAGCTGCTTGCCAAGTACGACTTCCCCGGCGACGACACCCCCATCATCCGCGGCTCGGCCAAGCTGGCCCTGGAAGGCGACCAGTCCGACAAGGGCGAACCTGCCATCCTGCGCCTGGCTGAAGCACTGGACTCCTACATCCCCACGCCCGAGCGCGCTGTGGACGGCGCCTTTGCAATGCCCGTGGAAGACGTGTTCTCGATCTCTGGCCGTGGCACCGTGGTGACTGGCCGTATCGAGCGCGGCATCATCAAGGTCGGCGAAGAAATCGAAATCGTCGGTATCCGCGACACCCAGAAGACCATCGTCACCGGCGTGGAAATGTTCCGCAAGCTGCTGGACCAAGGTCAAGCTGGCGACAACGTGGGCCTGCTGCTGCGCGGCACCAAGCGTGAAGACGTGGAACGCGGCCAAGTGCTGTGCAAGCCCGGCTCCATCAAGCCCCACACCCACTTCACGGCTGAGGTGTACGTGCTGTCCAAGGACGAAGGTGGTCGCCACACTCCGTTCTTCAACAACTACCGTCCCCAGTTCTATTTCCGTACGACCGACGTGACCGGCTCCATCGAGCTGCCCGCCGACAAGGAAATGGTGATGCCTGGCGACAACGTGTCGATCACCGTCAAGCTGATCGCCCCCATCGCCATGGAAGAAGGTCTGCGCTTCGCTATCCGCGAAGGTGGCCGTACCGTGGGCGCTGGCGTGGTTGCCAAGATCATTGCCTAATTGATTCGTAGGGGTATAGCTCAATTGGCAGAGCGTCGGTCTCCAAAACCGAAGGTTGTAGGTTCGATTCCTACTGCCCCTGCCACCTGATGGTGGAATCGCAACGAGCCCGCCCCAAAGCGGGCTTCGGTGTCTTGGCGTTGCGCAAAAGATGCGCATTAGAAATGGATTATGGCCACTACTCAGGTTGAAACGGTCAGCTCCGGAGCTGACAAAGCCAAGCTTGCCGCAGTCGCGGCTTTAGTCGTTGCTGCGATCGCAGGTTTCTATCTGCTGAGCAAGCAAGGGCCCATCGTCCAGTGGCTGGTGCTGCTGGTTGGCCTGGCTGCAGCTGCTGGCACGTTCCTTGTTTCCGAGCCCGGAAAGCGTTTCGTGAGCTTTGCTCAGGATGCCTGGCGCGAAGTCAAGAAGGTCGTCTGGCCGACGCGCAAGGAAACCATGCAGATGACCTTGTACGTCTTCGGCTTTGTCGTCATCATGGCCTTGTTCCTGTGGTTCACGGACAAGACGCTTGAGTGGGTCTTGTACGACCTGATTTTGGGCTGGAGGAAGTAATGGATGCTGTCGAAACGGGTGTGAACGACGGAGGGGCAGCGCCTGCCAATCCGGATCTGCGCTGGTACATCGTCCATGCCTACTCCGGCATGGAAAAGGCGGTTGAGCGCAACATCATCGAGCGCATCGCGCGCTCTGACATGCAGTCCAAGTTCGGTCGCATTCTTGTCCCTACTGAAGAAGTGGTGGAAATGAAGAATGGCCAGCGCCGCACTACCGAGCGCCGTCTGTTTCCTGGCTACGTGTTCGTCGAGATGGTTATGGACGACGACACCTGGCACTTGGTCAAGCACACCAGCAAGGTGACGGGTTTCGTGGGCGGTGCCAAGAACCGTCCTGCGCCCATTTCCGAAGAGGAAGTGCGCAAGATCGTCAGCCAGATGCAGGAAGGCACGGAAAAGCCGCGCCACAAGGTCGAGTTCATGCCCGGCGAGCTGGTGCGTGTCAAGGAAGGTCCGTTCACGGACTTCAATGGCTCTGTCGAAGAGGTCAACTACGAGAAGAGCCGTCTGCGCGTCTCCGTGATGATCTTCGGTCGCTCCACGCCAGTCGAGCTTGAATTTGCCCAGGTTGAAAAAACCTGAGTTACCGCTTACAATCTCTGGCTCTGCATTTTTAGGCTTGGTGCAGAGCGTTTTCACAAGAGTCTTTCAACCCCCGGGGAGCTGCCGGCTGCAACTGTTGTTGGTTGGGCCGGCGGCGCTATACCCGCAAGGAGCATTCAATGGCGAAGAAAATCGTCGGCTTCATCAAGCTGCAAGTGCCAGCTGGTAAGGCCAATCCCTCTCCCCCGATCGGTCCTGCGCTGGGTCAGCGCGGCCTCAACATCATGGAATTCTGCAAGGCGTTCAACGCCCAGACCCAAGGTGTCGAGCCCGGACTGCCCCTGCCCGTGGTCATCACGGCCTTCGCGGACAAGAGCTTCACCTTCATCATCAAGACGCCTCCGGCGACTGTGCTGATCAAGAAGGCCATCAAGCTGGACAAGGGTTCTTCCAACCCCCTGAAGAACAAGGTCGGCAAGATCACCCGCGCTCAGCTGGAAGAGATCGCCAACACCAAGCTGAAGGACATGAACGCTGCTGACGTGGACGCCGCCGTGCGTACGCTGGCTGGTTCGGCTCGCTCGATGGGCGTGATTGTGGAGGGCGTGTAAATGGCCAAGTTGACCAAGAAGCAAAAGGCTCTCCAGGGCAAGGTGGAGTCCACCAAGCTGTACGCTTTCGCTGACGCAGTTGCGCTGGTGAAGGATGCTGCCACCGCCAAGTTCGATGAATCCATCGACGTGGCCGTGCAACTGGGCGTGGACGCCAAGAAGTCTGACCAAGTGGTTCGCGGCGCTGTCGTGCTGCCCCATGGCACCGGCAAGATTGCCCGCGTGGCTGTGTTCGCCCAAGGCGCCAAGGCTGAAGAAGCCAAGGCTGCCGGCGCCGACGTGGTCGGCATGGACGACCTGGCTGCCCGCGTGAAGGCTGGCGACATGCCCTTCGACGTGGTCATCGCTGCCCCCGACGCCATGCGCGTCGTCGGTACGCTGGGCCAGATCCTGGGCCCGCGCGGCCTGATGCCCAACCCCAAGGTTGGCACGGTGACTCCCGATGTGGCCACGGCTGTGAAGAACGCCAAGGCTGGTCAGGTGCAATACCGCGTCGACAAGGCCGGCATCATCCACGCCACCATCGGCCGCCGCTCGTTCGACAACGAGAAGCTGCAAGGCAACCTGGCTGCGCTGATCGACGCCCTGAACAAGTCCAAGCCCGCTTCGAGCAAGGGCCTGTACCTGCGCAAGGTCGCTGTTTCGTCGACCATGGGTGTGGGCGTTCGCGTCGACACGCAAACCATCTCGGCCTGATAGCCAAGAAATCTTGAGACACCTTTCGGGGTGCCTCAGTGGTGGGCCGGTGCAGCGATGCGCCGGGTCATCCAAGACCGTTGGTGTGCCTTGCGGCACTTAAACCCCCGGGGCCAACGCAGATGGCGATCCCGCTGCAGATGGATGCATTTCCAAAACAGTTGGTCGCTGCAACAAGAGCGCGCATGAGGGGCTTGCCCCGAGTGCGCATTTGAAGGAGTAGACCTTGAGTCTTAATCGCAGTGAGAAAGAAGCGGTCATCAATGAAGTGACCAGCCTCGCCGCAAAAGCTCAAACGCTTGTGATCGCGGAATACCGCGGCATCACGGTCGCCGACATGACCAAACTGCGTTCTGATGCTCGCAGCAAGGGTGTGAGCCTGAGCGTGTTGAAGAACACGCTGGCCCGCCGTGCTGTGGCTGGCAGCCAGTTTGACGTTGTCGCCGACCAGATGACCGGCCCTCTGATCTATGGCTTCTCTGAAGACGCAGTGGCCGCCGCCAAGGTGGTGGCCGACTTCGCGAAAACCAACGACAAGCTGGTGATTCGCGGTGGTGCGTTTGCAGGCAAGGCCCTGGACGTGAACGGTGTGAAGCAACTGGCGAACATCCCCTCGAAGGAAGTTCTGCTGGCACAACTGTGTGGCTTGCTGATGTCGCCTATCTCGCGTACGGCCGTTGTGCTGGGCGCCCTGGCGGCAAAGAAGAGCGAAGGCTCTGCCGAAGAACCGGCAGCCGAAGCAGTCGCAGCCTGAGCGCGCGGCAGTTAACCAATATTGTTAGGAAATCAAAATGGCATTCGATAAAGACGCATTTCTGACCGCGCTCGACGGCATGACGGTCCTGGAACTCAATGACCTGGTGAAGGCCATTGAAGAGAAGTTTGGCGTGAGCGCTGCCGCTATGGCTGCTCCCGCTGCTGGCGGCGCTGCTGGCGGCGCTGCTGCTGCAGAAGAAAAGACCGAGTTCAACGTTGTGCTGACCGAAGCCGGCGCGAACAAGGTTTCCGTCATCAAGGCCGTGCGTGAAATCACCGGCCTGGGTCTGAAGGAAGCCAAGGACCTGGTCGACGGCGCTCCCAAGAACGTCAAGGAAGGCGTTGCCAAGGCTGACGCTGAAGCCGCTGTGAAGAAGCTGGTGGAAGCCGGTGCCAAGGCTGAACTGAAGTAATTCAGTCCCCTCAAGGGCTGGAGGCTCCGAAAAAGGGCCTCCAGCCTTTGGCGCTTGTGGAGCGCTGATCCATAGAGCACACTAAAAAGCAGTCAGCACAGTCTGTTTTTTAGTGTCTTCTGACAACCCGACAGCAGAAGATGCCTTGGTTCGGGCGATGTGCAACGCATCGCCGTCAGCCATGGTTGGTAGTGGCCAACCGCCAAGCCCGCAGGGAGCTTTCCATGTGGGGCAGTCGTCGCAGACCCAGGACTCATGTCTTTGCCCGGAGATCTCATGGCCTATTCTTACACCGAACGCAAGCGAATCCGCAAAAGCTTCGGGAGCCGCGACAGCGTGCTCGAAGTGCCTTACCTGCTGCAGATGCAAAAAGATGCATATACCGCATTCTTGCAGTCAGATGTAGCCCCCAAAAAACGCACCATCGAAGGCCTGCAAGCGGCCTTCAACTCCGCCTTCCCCATCGTCTCCCACAACGGTTTTGTGGAGATGAAGTTCGTCGAGTACAACCTCGCCAAGCCTGCTTTCGATGTGCGCGAGTGCCAGACCCGTGGTCTGACGTTCGCCTCCGCCGTGCGCGCCAAGGTCCAGTTGATCATCTATGACCGTGAGTCTTCGACCTCGCAGTCCAAGGTGGTCAAGGAAGTCAAGGAGCAAGAGGTCTACATGGGCGAAGTGCCCCTGATGACCGAAAAGGGCTCGTTCATCATCAACGGCACCGAGCGTGTCATCGTCTCGCAGCTGCACCGCTCGCCTGGCGTGTTCTTCGAGCACGACAAGGGCAAGACCCACAGCTCGGGCAAGCTGCTGTTCTCGGCACGCATCATTCCTTACCGCGGCTCGTGGCTGGACTTCGAGTTCGACCCCAAGGACCTGCTGTTCTTCCGCGTCGACCGTCGCCGCAAGATGCCCGTGTCCATTCTGCTGAAGGCCATCGGCCTGACGCCGGAATCGATCCTGGCCAACTTCTTCGTCAACGACAACTTCCGCCTCATGGATTCGGGCGCGCAGATGGAGTTCGTCTCCGAGCGCCTGCGCGGCGAAGTCGCGCGCTTCGACATCACCGACAAGTCGGGCAAGGTCGTGGTCGCCAAGGACAAGCGCGTCACCGCTCGCCACACCCGCGAGCTGGAGCAGTCGGGCACCAAGTTCATCAGCGTCCCCGAAGATTTCCTGATCGGCCGCGTGGTCGCCAAGAACATCGTCGATCCGGACACGGGCGAGATCATCGCCAAGGCCAATGAAGAGCTGACCGAGTCCCTGCTCAAGAAGCTGCGCAGCGCCGGCATCCAGGATCTGCAGTGCATCTACACGAATGAGCTGGACCAGGGCGCCTACATCTCGCAGACCCTGCGCACCGACGAAACCGTCGATGAGTTCGCTGCACGCGTGGCCATCTACCGCATGATGCGCCCCGGCGAGCCGCCGACCGAAGACGCCGTGCAGGCCCTGTTCCAGCGCCTGTTCTACAACCCCGACACCTACGACCTTTCGCGCGTGGGCCGGATGAAGTTCAACGCAAAGGTCGGCCGCGATGGCGCCACCGGCCCCATGGTGCTGTCCAACGAGGACATCCTGGCCGTGGTCAAGATCCTGGTGGATCTGCGCAACGGCAAGGGCGAAGTCGACGATATCGACCACCTGGGCAACCGCCGCGTGCGTTGCGTGGGCGAACTGGCCGAAAACCAGTACCGCACGGGCCTGGCACGTATCGAGAAGGCTGTGAAGGAGCGTCTGGGCCAGGCCGAGCAAGAGCCGCTGATGCCCCATGACCTGATCAACAGCAAGCCGATTTCGGCCGCCCTGAAGGAATTCTTCGGTGCGTCGCAGCTGTCGCAGTTCATGGACCAGACCAATCCTCTGGCCGAAATCACGCACAAGCGTCGCGTCTCGGCCCTGGGCCCGGGCGGTCTGACCCGCGAGCGTGCAGGCTTCGAAGTGCGCGACGTGCACGTGACCCACTACGGCCGCGTCTGCCCTATCGAAACGCCTGAAGGCCCGAACATCGGCCTGATCAACTCGCTGGCCCTGTACGCCCGCCTGAACGAGTACGGCTTCATCGAGACGCCGTACCGCCGGGTGGCCGACGGCAAGGTCACGATGGAGATCGACTACCTGTCGGCCATCGAGGAAGGCAAGTACATCATCGCCCAGGCCAATGCCGACCTGGATGCCGAAGGCCGCCTGATCGGCGACCTGGTGTCTGCGCGCGAAAAGGGTGATTCGACCCTGGTGTCGGCCGAGCGCGTGCAGTACATGGACGTGTCGCCCGCACAGATCGTGTCGGTGGCTGCCTCGCTGATTCCGTTCCTGGAACACGATGACGCGAACCGCGCATTGATGGGCGCCAACATGTCGCGTCAGGCCGTGCCTGTGCTGCGTCCCGAAAAGCCCATGGTGGGCACGGGCATCGAGCGCGTGGCGGCAGTGGACTCCGGCACCGTGGTGACGGCAACCCGCGGTGGTATCGTGGACTATGTCGATGCAACGCGCATCGTGGTCCGCGTGAACGATGCGGAAGCCGTGGCCGGCGAAGTCGGCGTGGACATCTACAACCTCATCAAGTACCAGCGTTCCAACCAGAACACCAACATCCACCAGCGTCCCATCGTCAAGCGTGGCGACAAGCTGGCCAAGGGTGACGTGGTGGCCGACGGCGCATCGACCGACCTGGGCGAAATCGCCATCGGTCAGAACATGCTGATTGCCTTCATGCCCTGGAACGGCTACAACTTCGAGGATTCGATCCTGATCAACGAGCGCGTGGTGGCCGAAGACCGCTACACCTCGATCCACATCGAAGAACTCGTGGTGATGGCCCGCGACACCAAGCTCGGTGCCGAGGAAATCACGCGCGACATCCCGAACCTGTCCGAGCAGCAGCTCAACCGCCTGGACGAGTCCGGCATCATCTACGTGGGTGCGGAAGTGCAGCCCGGCGATGTGCTGGTCGGCAAGGTCACGCCCAAGGGCGAGACCACGCTGACGCCTGAAGAGAAGCTGCTGCGCGCCATCTTCGGCGAGAAGGCTTCCGACGTGAAGGACACCTCGCTGCGTGTGGACCAGGGCTCGCAAGGCACCGTGATCGACGTGCAGGTCTTCACCCGTGAAGGCATCCAGCGTGACAAGCGCGCCCAGCAGATCATCGACGATGAACTCAAGCGCTACCGCCTGGACCTGAACGACCAGCTGCGCATCGTCGAGGCCGACGCCTTCGACCGTATCGAAAAGCTGCTCAATGGCCGCGTGGCCAACGGCGGCCCGCAGAAGCTGGCCAAGGGCGCCAAGATCGACAAGGCCTACCTGGACGGCGTGGAGAAGTTCCACTGGTTCGACATCCGTCCTGCAGAGGACGAAGTCGCCACCCAGCTCGAGTCCATCAAGAACTCGCTGGAGCAGACGCGCCACAGCTTCGACCTGGCTTTTGAAGAAAAGCGCAAGAAGCTCACCCAGGGCGACGAGCTGCCCGCTGGCGTGCTCAAGATGGTCAAGGTCTACCTGGCCGTCAAGCGCCGCCTGCAACCCGGCGACAAGATGGCCGGCCGCCACGGCAACAAGGGTGTGGTCTCCAAGATCGTTCCGGTCGAGGACATGCCCTACATGGCCGACGGCTCCACTGCCGACATCGTGCTGAACCCGCTGGGCGTGCCTTCGCGTATGAACATCGGCCAGGTGCTGGAAGTGCATCTGGGCTGGGCCGGCAAGGGCCTGGGCCAGCGCATCGGCGACATGCTGCAGCAGGAAGCCCGCGCCGCCGAGATCCGCACCTTCATGGAAGAGATCTACAACTCGCGCGGCCGCAAGGAAGACCTGACGCAGCTCGACGACAAGGAGATCGTGTCCATGGCGCAGGCGCTGACCACGGGCGTGCCGTTTGCCACGCCGGTGTTCGATGGTGCGTCCGAGCAGGAAATCCAGGACATGCTGCATCTGGCATATCCGGAGGAACTGGCCCAGCGCAAGGGACTGACCGAGTCGCGCACGCAGGCCTACCTGTATGACGGCCGCACCGGCGACCGCTTCGAGCGTCCGACCACCATCGGCTACATGCACTACCTGAAGCTGCACCACTTGGTCGACGACAAGATGCACGCCCGCTCCACGGGTCCGTACTCTCTGGTGACGCAGCAGCCGCTGGGCGGCAAGGCCCAGTTCGGTGGCCAGCGTTTCGGGGAAATGGAAGTGTGGGCGCTGGAAGCTTACGGCGCCGCCTATGTGCTGCAGGAAATGCTGACCGTGAAGTCCGACGACGTGGTGGGCCGTACCAAGGTGTACGAATCCATCGTCAAGGGCGAGCACGCCATCGAGGCAGGCATGCCCGAGTCGTTCAACGTGCTGGTCAAGGAAATCCGCTCCCTGGGCCTCGACATCGAGCTTGAGCGTTCTTAAATATTGAAAAGGGAAAGAGTCTTATGAAATCTCTACTCGACCTGTTCAAGCAATTCACGCCTGATGAGCATTTCGATGCCATCAAGATCGGTCTGGCTTCTCCCGAGAAGATCCGTTCCTGGTCCTTCGGCGAGGTGAAGAAGCCCGAGACCATCAACTACCGTACGTTCAAGCCCGAGCGCGATGGTCTGTTCTGCGCCAAGATCTTTGGCCCCATCAAGGACTACGAGTGCCTGTGCGGCAAGTACAAGCGCCTCAAGCACCGCGGTGTGATCTGCGAGAAGTGCGGCGTCGAAGTGACCCAGACCAAGGTGCGCCGCGAGCGCATGGGCCACATCGACCTGGCTGCGCCCTGCGCCCACATCTGGTTCCTGAAGTCGCTGCCGTCGCGTCTGGGCCTGGTGCTCGACATGACGCTGCGCGACATCGAGCGCGTGCTGTACTTCGAAGCCTACGTGGTGACCGACCCCGGCATGACCCCGCTGAAGAAGTTCAGCATCATGACCGAGGACGATTACGAGGCCAAGCGCACCGAATACGGTGACGAGTTCGAAGCCAAGATGGGCGCCGAAGGCATCAAGGACCTGCTCGAAGGCATCGACATCGACGTCGAGACCGAGCGCCTGCGCGGCGATCTGACCGGCTCCGAAGTCAAGGTCAAGAAGAACGCCAAGCGCCTGAAGCTGCTGGAAGCGTTCAAGAAGTCCGGCATCAAGCCGGGCTGGATGGTCATGGAAGTGCTGCCCGTGCTGCCCCCGGATCTGCGTCCGCTGGTGCCGCTGGACGGCGGCCGCTTCGCAACGTCCGACCTGAACGACCTGTATCGCCGCGTCATCAACCGCAACTCGCGTCTGCGCCGCCTGCTGGAGCTGAAGGCTCCGGAAATCATCGCGCGCAACGAAAAGCGCATGCTGCAGGAAGCGGTGGACTCGCTGCTGGACAACGGCCGCCGTGGCAAGGCCATGACGGGCGCCAACAAGCGTGCCCTGAAGTCGCTGGCCGACATGATCAAGGGCAAGAGCGGTCGTTTCCGCCAGAACTTGCTGGGCAAGCGCGTGGACTATTCGGGCCGTTCCGTGATCACGGTGGGTCCGTACCTCAAGCTGCACCAGTGCGGTCTGCCCAAGCTGATGGCGCTGGAACTGTTCAAGCCCTTCATCTTCGCGCAGCTCGAGCAGCGCGGCATCGCTACCACCATCAAGGCGGCGAAGAAGGAAGTCGAATCCGGCACGCCCGTGGTGTGGGACATCCTCGAAGAGGTCATCAAGGAGCACCCGGTCATGCTGAACCGTGCTCCCACGCTGCACCGACTGGGCATCCAGGCCTTCGAGCCCATCCTGATCGAAGGCAAGGCCATCCAGCTGCACCCGCTCGTCTGCGCGGCCTTCAACGCCGACTTCGACGGTGACCAGATGGCTGTCCACGTTCCGCTGTCGGTGGAAGCACAGATGGAAGCCCGCACGCTGATGCTGGCCTCCAACAACGTGCTGTTCCCCGCATCGGGCGAGCCCTCCATCGTTCCTTCGCAGGACGTGGTGCTGGGTCTGTACCATGCAACGCGCGAGCGCATCAACGGCAAGGGCGAAGGCATGATCTTCGCCGACATCGGTGAAGTGCAGCGCGCGCTGGACTCCGACCAGGTCGAACTGGCCGCCAAGATCAGCGTGCGTCTGACCGAGTGGACCAAGAACAAGGACTCCGGCGAGTTCGAGCCTTCGACCAGCCTGGTGGAAACCACCGTGGGCCGCGCCCTGATGTCCGAGATCCTTCCCAAGGGCCTGCCGTTCAGCCACATGAACAAGGCGCTCAAGAAGAAGGAAATCTCCAAGCTCATCAACGCCTCGTTCCGCAAGTGCGGTCTCAAGGCCACGGTGGTGTTTGCCGACAAGCTGCTGCAAAACGGCTTCCGCCTGTCCACGCACGCCGGTATCTCGATCGCCATCGGCGACATGCTGGTGCCGCCGCAAAAGGCCGAGATCATCGGCCGTGCCGAAGCCGAGGTGAAGGAGATCGAACAGCAGTACGTCTCCGGTCTCGTGACCGCTGGCGAGCGCTACAACAAGGTGGTGGACATCTGGGGCAAGGCCGGCGACGAAGTCTCCAAGGTCATGATGGCCCAGCTTGCCAAGGAAAAGGTCATCGACCGCCACGGCAACGAAGTCGAGCAGGAATCGTTCAACGCCATTTACATGATGGCCGACTCCGGTGCCCGCGGCTCGGCCGCGCAGATCCGCCAGTTGGCCGGCATGCGTGGCCTGATGGCCAAGCCTGACGGCTCCATCATCGAGACGCCCATTACGGCGAACTTCCGTGAAGGCCTGAACGTTCTGCAGTACTTCATCTCCACCCACGGCGCCCGAAAGGGTCTGGCCGATACGGCGTTGAAGACGGCCAACTCCGGCTACCTGACGCGTCGTCTGGTGGACGTGACGCAGGATCTGGTGGTCAACGAGGACGATTGCGGCACGACCAATGGCGCACTGATGCGCGCCATCGTCGAAGGCGGTGAAGTGATCGAATCGCTGCGCGACCGCGTGCTGGGCCGTACCACGGCCGAGGACGTCGTGCATCCCGAGACGCTGGCCGTCCTGCTGCCCGCAGGCACGCTGCTCAACGAAGACGGGATCGATGAACTCGAGTTGCAAGGCGTGGACGAGATCAAGGTCCGCACCGCGCTGAACTGCGAAACCCGCTACGGCCTGTGCGCCAAGTGCTACGGCCGCGACCTGGGCCGCGGCGGCCAGATCAACCTCGGCGAAGCCGTGGGTGTGATCGCCGCCCAGTCCATCGGCGAGCCCGGCACGCAGCTGACCATGCGTACCTTCCACATCGGTGGTGCCGCTTCGCGCGCTGCCATCGCATCGAGCGTGGAAGCCAAGTCCAACGGCGCCATCAGCTTCAACAGCACGATGCGTTACGTCAGCAACACCAAGGGTGAGCTGGTCGTGATTTCGCGTTCGGGCGAAATCGTCATCAGCGACAACGGCCGCGAGCGTGAGCGCCACAAGGTGCCCTACGGTGCCGTGCTGACCGTCAGGCCCGACCAGCAGGTCAAGGCCGGTCTGATCCTGGCCAACTGGGATCCGCTGACCCGACCCATCATTACCGAGTACGCCGGCCAGGTGCGCTTCGAGAATGTGGAAGAGGGCCTGACCGTGGCCAAGCAGGTCGACGAAGTGACCGGCCTGTCCACGCTGGTGGTGATCGATCCCAAGCGCCGTGGCTCTGCCAAGGTCGTGCGTCCTCAGGTCAAGCTGATCGATGCCAACAACCAGGAAGTCAAGATCCCCGGCACCGACCACTCGGTGACGATCGGCTTCCAGGTCGGCGCTCTGATCCAGGTGCGTGACGGCCAGGACGTGGGCCCCGGCGAAGTGCTGGCCCGTATCCCTGTCGAAGGCCAGAAGACCCGCGACATTACCGGCGGTCTGCCCCGTGTGGCCGAGCTGTTCGAAGCCCGTACGCCCAAGGACAAGGGCACGCTGGCCGAGATGACCGGCACCATCTCCTTCGGCAAGGAAACCAAGGGCAAGGTGCGCATGCAGATCACCGATCTGGATGGCAAGGTCTGGGAAGAGCTCGTGCCCAAGGAAAAGAACATCCTGGTGCACGAAGGCCAGGTGGTCAACAAGGGCGAGTCCATCGTCGACGGTCCCGCCGATCCGCAGGACATCCTGCGCCTGCTGGGCATCGAGGAGCTGTCGCGCTACATCGTTGATGAAGTGCAGGACGTCTACCGTCTGCAGGGTGTGAAGATCAATGACAAGCACATCGAGGTGATCGTTCGCCAGATGCTGCGCCGCGTCGTGGTCGAGAACACCGGCGATTCGACCTACATCGCTGGCGAGCAGGTCGAGCGTTCGGAAATCCTCAATACCAACGAGGCCCTGCAGCGCGAAGGCAAGATCCCCGCCACGTACTCCAACGTGCTGCTGGGTATTACCAAGGCTTCGCTGTCGACCGACTCCTTCATCTCCGCCGCGTCGTTCCAGGAAACGACCCGCGTGCTTACCGAGGCTGCCATCATGGGCAAGCGCGACGAGCTGCGTGGCCTGAAGGAAAACGTCATCGTGGGTCGCCTGATCCCCGCCGGTACGGGTCTGGCCTACCACCAGGCACGCAAGGCCAAGGACGCCATGGACGACGCAGAGCGCCGCGCCATCGCCGACGCCGAAGCGGCCGAACTGGCCGGTGTGATGGCTGACGACGACGCTGGCGTGGCTGCCGTCGCCGGTGACGCTTCCGCTGACTGATAGGCGGTGTCACCCCCTGAGCGGCTGTGCCGCTTCCCCCTCTCTCGCTACGCGGGAGGGGGACGACGCCCTCGCTGCGGGGCGGCCCTTGCTCGGCGTCCCTCTTGTTGGGACACGCTGTCTCCTAGAGCAGTGCATGGCGCAAGTGCTTGATGATGTGACGCTCCCGGCCTGCCCTGCGCAGGCGGGAGCGTTTTTCTTTGGGAATAACCAGGGCCCGGCCGGACCTCCTCCGGCGGGGCCATTGCAGACGATGTGGTCCTTGTCTCTTGAATGGATGCTGCTGGCACTGCTGGTGTTCTGGGCCGTTGGCGCATACAACCGGCTGGCCCGGCTGCGCAGCGGCTGCGTGCAGCAGTTCGGAGCGCTCGATGCGCACCTGGGCCAGTGGCATGCCATGCTGCAGGCCTTCGAGGCCCAGCCCAAGGCCGAAGGCCAAAGCCCCGCCCTTGTGCATGCCCAGGCCGCACTGCACCAGACCGCCGCACAGCTGCAGGCGGCCCTGGTCGATGCCCGTGGCCGGCCGCTGCGCGAGACCGCGCTGGCCTCGCTGGAGCACGCCTGTTCGGCGCTGGACGTGGCCTGGCAGGCCATGACCAAGGTCGCCGTTGACACCGGCGCCGGCGCCGCTGGCACTGGCGCTGCGCCATCAGATGCCCCATCGCCGGACCCCGATCCGCTGCAGCCCTGGCAGCAGCGCTGGACCGAGCACCAGGTGCGCAACCGCCTGGGACTGCAGCAATTCAACGCCGCGGCCGAGCGCTACAACGCCGCCATTGCGCAATATCCGGCCAGGCTGCTGGCCTGGCTGCTGGGCTTTCGCCCGGTGCGCAGCCTGCTGGTCGAGCCTGTCGCCAGCAAGGCACAGGAAAGTGGAACATGAACCAACGCACGCATTCTTCCCCGCGCCGCGCTGCGGCGCCCTCGCAGGCGCATGCCGCACCGGCCGCACCTCCTCTTTGGCAGCAGCTCGACGCCGTCGCCCAATGCCTGCAGTCCGTGCTTGAAGGCCAGTCCAGCCGCAGCGTGCTGGCGCGCGTGGCGCAGCCGCTGCGCCCCGGCGTCCAGGCGCTGCTGTTCCAGGTGCTTCGCCAGTTGGGCCGTGCCCAGGCGCTGCAAAAGCAGCTGGCCTCGCGCAACCCGCCGCCGCGCGTCAGCGCATTGCTGAACACGGCCCTGGCCCTGGCCTGGGATGAGTCCCGGGCACCGTACCCACCATTCACCCTGGTCAACCAGACGGTGGAGGCTGCCAAGCAGGGGCCGACGCGCGCCCAGTCCGGCTTCATCAATGCCTGCCTGCGCCGCTTCCTGCGCGAGCGCGATGCCCTGGTCGCCGCCACCGACGACCAGCCGCAGGCCGTCTGGAACCACCCGGCCTGGTGGATAGCCCGCCTGCGCAAGGACCATCCCGATCATTGGCAAGCCATCCTGCAGGCCAACAATGAACAGCCGCCGATGACGCTGCGCGTCAACCGCCAACAAACGGATCGCCAGTCCTACCAGGCAGCGCTGCAGGCCATGGACGTGCCTTCCCTGGCCGTGGCCGACAGCGGCCTGCAACTGCAGCAGGCCCTGCCGGTGCAATCCCTGCCGGGCTTCGACGAAGGCTTGGCCTCGGTGCAGGATGCGGCCGCGCAACTGGCCGCGCCGCTGCTGCTGCAGGGGCTGGAGCAGCCCGCCGGCCGCGCGCTGCGTGTGCTCGATGCCTGCGCCGCCCCGGGCGGCAAGACGGCCCACCTGCTGGAGTACGCAGCCCCGCAGACCCTGGAGGTCACGGCGCTGGAGATAGATGCCGAGCGCGCCGCGCGCATCGCGGACACGCTGGGGCGGCTGCGCCTGCAGGCCCGAGTGGTGGTGGCCGATGCATCCCGGCCCGACCAGTGGTTCGATGCGCAATGCGGCGGCCAGCGGTTCGACGCCATCTTGCTGGACGCACCCTGCACGGCCTCGGGCATCGTGCGGCGCCAGCCCGACGTGCGCTGGCTGCGCCGCGAAAGCGATGTGCGCCAGCTGGCCGAGATCCAGGCGCGCCTGCTCGACACCCTGTGGCCCCTGCTGCAGCCCGGCGGGCGCCTGCTCTACTGCACCTGCTCGGTTTTCAGGGAAGAGGGCGAGGCCCAGGTTCAAGCGTTTGTTACACGCAACAGTGAGGCGCGAACCCTGGCGGCACCGGGGCATTTAATCCCGGGCAAAGCCGATAAAGCCGGCATGCTGGCTGACAATGCTTTGGGTGACCACGACGGTTTCTTCTACGCCTTGCTGCAAAAGACACGCTGACCCCCCCCATCGGGCCTGGTCGCCGGCCTGGCTGCGCCTGCTGGCGCGGCTGGCCGGGGCGCTTTTGCTGGCCGGCGTGCTGGCGGGCCTGGGCCTGCAGGCCAGGGCCGATGCCCTGACGGCCGAGATCGGCCCCATGCAGCTCGATCGCTCCGACGACGGCCTGCTGCTGTCGGCCAACCTCCATTTCGAGCTGCCCTACCAGATCGACGATGCGCTGCGCCAGGGCATCCCCATGTACTTCGTGGCCGATGCCCAGATCCAGCGCGAGCGCTGGTACTGGTCCGATCAGCAACTGGCCACCGCCAGCCGCCACTTCCGCCTCAGCCACCAGCCGCTGACGCGCCGCTGGCGCCTGCACATCTCCAGCACACCGTTCTCCAGCAGCGGCCTGGGGCTGGCGCTGGGCCAGACCTTCGAAAGCCTGGACGATGCGCTGGCCTCCATGCAGCGCATCTCGCGCTGGAAGATCATGGACACGGCGCCCACGCAATCGGGCGTATCGGTGCAACTGCGCTTTCGCATCGACCTGTCCCAGCTGCCCAGGCCGCTGCAGATCGGCGCGCTGGGCCGCTCGGGCTGGAACCTGCAGCTGTCGCGCACCCAGATGCTGGAAGACGCCCCATGAGCAGGGCCTCAGCCGACGACGAACGCGTGGCCCTGCCGGCCTCGGCCGGCCTGTCGCGCGGCACGCGCTGGGCCGTGGGCGTGGGCGCCGGCCTCATGGGCCTGGTCGGCGTGCTGCTGCTGTTCCTGCTCACCCTGGCCACCAACAATCGCCTGGACTACGAGCGCAACTACAACTGGCTGTTCGCCGCCAACGTGGTCGTGGCCGGCCTGCTGCTGGCCATCCTGGCCTGGGGCGGCATCCGCCTGGCCATCCGGCTGCAGCGCGGGCGCTTCGGCAGCCGCCTGCTGCTCAAGCTGGCCGGCATCTTCACGCTGGTGGGCCTGGTGCCGGGCCTGCTGATCTACATCGTCTCCTACCAGTTCGTCTCGCGCTCCATCGAAAGCTGGTTCGATGTGCAGGTCGAGGGCGCGCTGTCGGCCGGCGTCAGCCTGGCCAGTGCCACGCTGGAGACCGTGGCCAATGACATGGCCAACAACACGCGCACCGCAGGCGCCCAGCTGTCCCAGGTCTCCGATGCCGGCGCCGCGCTGATCCTGGAGCGCGTGCGCGACCAGTTGGGTGCCACCGATGTCGTGTTGTGGAGCGCCTCCGAAATCGCCGTCGTGGGTCCGGCGCCGGTGCCGCGCAGTGGCGAGCTGGCTGGCTTGCGCGCGGTGGCCAGCGTGGGCCAGTCGCGCTTCAACCTGCAGCCTGAACGCCCCAGCGCGCAAATGCTGCGCTCGCTGCGCGAGCAGCGCGCCGTGGCCAGCATCGAAGGACTGGACGACGACGGCATGGCCCAGCCCGGCGCCACCGCGCCCAGCGCCCAGGTCCGCACCCTGGCCCTGGTGCCCAACCCCAGTGTGGGCCTGCTGACCGAGCCGCGCTACCTGCAAGCCACCATTGCACTGCCGCAGGCCCTGGTGACCAATGCCCTGGCCGTGCAGGCAGCCAACCGCGAATACCAGGAGCGCGCGCTGGCACGCGGTGGCCTGCAGCGCATGTACATAGGCACGCTCACGCTCAGCCTGTTCCTGGCCGTCTTCGGCGCCGTGGTGCTGGCCATCGTGCTGGGCAACCAGCTGGCCAGGCCGCTGCTGCTGCTGGCCCAGGGCATGCGCGACGTGGCGCGCGGCGACCTGCGGCCCAAGCCGGCGCTGCAGACGCGCGACGAGATCGGCGGGCTCACGCGCTCCTTTGCGCTCATGACCCAGCAACTGGCCGACGCCCGCGCCGAAGCCAACCGCAGCATGGGCCAGCTCGATGCCGCACGCGGCAACCTGCAGACCATCCTCGACAACCTCACCTCGGGCGTCATCGTGCTGGATGCGCGCGGCGCCATCGTGCTGAGCAATCCCGGCGCCACGCGCATATTGCGCGCGCCCATGGCCGTCCATGAAGGCCGGCTGCTGTCCCAAGTGCCGGGGCTGGAGCAGTTCGGCGAAGTCGTGCAGGAGCAGTTCGCGCTCTTCCTGGGCGAGCAGGGGCGCGATCGCTGGCAACTGGTGCATGAGCTGCATGCCTCCACCGATGGCGGCGTCATCCAGCACACCACCACCCTGGTCATGCGCGGTGCGGAACTGCCCGATGCGCAGCGCCTGCTGGTCTTCGACGACATCTCGGAAATCGTCTCGGCCCAGCGTGCCCAGGCCTGGGGCGAGGTGGCGCGCCGCGTGGCCCATGAGATCAAGAACCCGCTCACGCCCATCCAGCTGTCGGCCGAGCGCATGGCCATGCGGCTGACCGACAAGCTGCAGCCTGCAGAGCAGGCGCTGCTGGCCAAGTCCGTCAAGACCATCGTCGATCAGGTCGGCGCCATGAAGCGCCTGGTCGATGAATTCCGCGACTACGCGCGCCTTCCCGCCGCCAACCTGCAGTCGCTGGACCTCAACGCGCTGGTCACCGATGTGCTCCAGCTGTATGGGGAAGAGAACGCCGAAGTGCGCGTGGACTGCGTGCTGGACCCGCAATGCCCGCCGATTTCCGGCGATGGCCAGCAGCTGCGCCAGGTCATTCACAATCTTTTGCAGAATGCCCAGGACGCCACGGCCCAGCGCGCGCAGGAAAGCGGCCAGCCCCCCGGCCCCGTGACCATAGAGACGCGCTGGAACGAGTCCGCGCGCCGCGTGCGCCTGAGCATCAGTGACAGCGGCACGGGCTTTGCCGCCAACATCCTTCAACGGGCCTTCGAGCCCTACGTCACGACCAAGGTGCGAGGCACCGGCCTGGGCCTGGCCGTGGTCAAGAAAATCGCAGACGAGCATGGCGCCCGCATCGACCTGGGCAACAGGGAAGACGACGGGGTGATTCAAGGTGCGCAAGTGTCGCTATCATTTGCGCCTGAGCGTACGGGATAGGCCTGACGCCCCCCGCGCCTCAGCACATAGGCTTAAGACACATGGCAAACATACTGGTGGTCGACGACGAACTGGGGATCCGGGATTTGTTGTCGGAAATCCTCAACGACGAAGGTCATAGTGTGGACGTGGCCGAGAACGCCGGTCAGGCACGCTCGGCGCGCGCCTCCAACACCTACGACCTCGTGCTTCTCGACATCTGGATGCCCGACACCGATGGCGTATCACTGCTCAAGGAATGGGCCTCGGCAGGTCTGCTGACCATGCCCGTGATCATGATGAGCGGTCACGCCACCATCGAGACGGCCGTGGAGGCCACGCGCATCGGCGCGCTGTCCTTCCTCGAAAAACCCATCACCATGCAAAAGCTGCTCAAGGCCGTGGAGCAGGGCCTGGCGCGCAACGCCGCCAGCCAGGCACCGGCTGCAGCGCCCGTGGCGGTGGTCGAGCCGGACACTGCGGCCGTGGTCACGCCTGCGGCCAGCCGCGTGCCGGTGGACAACAACGTGCCGCATGCACACCAGGGGTTCGACCTGGACCGCCCGCTGCGCGAGGCGCGCGACGGCTTCGAGAAGGCCTACTTCGAATTCCACCTGGCACGCGAAGGCGGCTCCATGACACGCGTGGCCGAGAAGACCGGCCTGGAGCGCACCCACCTGTACCGCAAGCTGCGCCAGCTGGGCGTGGACCTGGGCCGCAACAAGCGCGGATAGACTTTTTGAAGGAATTTTGGCTTTTTCGTTTTTGGGTCAAAAAATCCTGCATATAATCTAGTTCTCGGCCCGGTAGCTCAGTCGGTAGAGCAGAGGATTGAAAATCCTTGTGTCGGCGGTTCGATTCCGTCCCAGGCCACCAAATTCAGTAAAAAATTACGGACTGCTTCGCAAGAAGCGGTCCGTTTTTCTTTGTGCCTCAGGCAATGCGTGATCCTGCCTGTGCGCCGGCTGCGGCCGCCTTCAGTCGTTCGCGCCCGCAATCGTCACCAACAGCACGCAGCCCTGATCGCCGCGCGCGTGCACATCGTGCAGCTCGCCGGCAGGCACCAGCACCACCGAGCCGGCCACCAGCCGCAGGCTTGCCAGGCGCGTGGCAATGCCGGCCTCGCCCGCCAGGCAGTGGATGGTGGCCTCGCCGGGGACCTGATGGCTGGGCAGGGCATGGCCCGGTGGCAGCACCAGGCGCAGCAGTTGCAGCTTCGGCGTTCGGATCAGGCTGGTGCTGATGGGCATGCCGTCGCGGGCGTGCAGGGCGATGACCTCTAGTGGCTTTGCGTGTTCGAGTGCCATGCTTGGCTCCTGCTTGATGTGGATCAGAAGGTGGTTGCGCCGCCGCCTCGCCTGTGCACTTGAAGATGTACGCTGGATGCATCTTATGCAGGCGCAGCGGGCCGGAAGGAGTGCACATCATGGCGCAATGGATGGAGCTGGAGGAACCCCTGAGAACCCGGGAGCCGGCGCCGCAATGGAAGGCATTCCTCGAATTGGGATTTCGGCCGCTGTACCTGCTGGGCTGCCTCTGGGCCGCGCTGTCGGTGGCGCTGTGGGTCCATGCGCCGCAGAGGATCACCGGTCGCATGCCCGGCGTGTTCTGGCATGCGCACGAGATGCTGTGGGCCTTCGTGGCCACCATCGCCGTAGGCTTTCTGTTCACGGCGGGCAGCAACTGGACGGGACGCAATCCGCTGCAGGGCCGGGCGCTGGGCGCGCTGTGCCTGCTGTGGCTGATCGCCCGTGCGGGCTTTCTGCTGCCCGGGCCGCAGGCCTTTGCAGTGGCTGCGCTGTGCGATACCGCCTTCTTTGCCTGGGCCGCGCTGGCGCTGGGCCGCGCCATCCATGCCGTGCGCAGCCGGCGCAACTACGGGCTGCCCCTGCTGCTGGCCGGCCTGGGCACGGCCGACGCGCTGTACCTGTGGTCCATCTGGCAGGGCGACTACGGCGCGCTCATGCAGCGCTTCAACGCAGGCCTGCTGTGCATGGCCGTGATTGCGCTGCTGATCGCGCGGCGCGTGATCCCCTTCTTTGCCATGCGCGCCGTTGCCGGCCTGCAGATTCCCATGCACACGGCCAGCGGCCCGTGGCAACTGGGTGCGGGCGTGGTGGCCATCGCCTGCCTGCTGGCGGGCTGGTGGCCGGGCCTGGCCGCCGGCCTGGCCGTGGCGGGCCTGATCGCCCTGTGGCAGGTGCTGGCCTGGAGGCCCCAGGCCGTGCGCCGCGTGCCGCTGCTGTGGATTCTCTACCTGGGTCACGCGGCGCTGGGTGTGGGCCTGCTGGTGGCCGGCGCGCATGCGGCCGGATGGGTGCTGCGCCCCGCCTGGCCCGTGCATGTGATCGGTGCGGGCGGCTTTGCCCTGCTCATCATCGGCATGTGTACACGGACGTCGATGGGCCACCTGGGCCTGCCGCTGCGCACCGACCGCAGCATGGTCGCCGCCTATGCCCTGGTCATTGCCGCTGCCGTGCTTCGCCTGGCGGCCCTGCTGCCCACGGCGCTGTCGCTGGCGGCGCTGCATGCCTCGGCCGCTGCCTGGGTATTGGCCTTTGCGCTGTACCTGTGGCGTTTCGCCCCGCTGCTGGTGCGCCCGCGTGCCGACCGGCAGGCATGATCGGAAGCCTGCCATGCGCCTGACCCTGATGACCGACTACGCGCTGCGCCTTCTCATGCATGTGGCGCGCCACCCCGGGCGGCTGTGCACGATTGCCGAGATCGCCCAGGCCCATGCCATCTCCGAGGCCCACCTCATGAAGGTCACGCACCAGTTGGCGCTGCGCGGCTGGATCGTGACCGTGCGGGGCAAGGGCGGCGGCATGCGCCTGGCCCATGCGCCGGCCGACATCGGCCTGGGCGACGTGGTGCGCGGCATGGAGCCGGACCTTGCCATCGTCGAGTGCTTCACGGGCACCAGCCCGCCTGCCTGCACGCTTGCGCAGGACTGCCGGCTGGCCGGCGTGCTGGGCGGGGCGCTGGACAGCTTCATGGCCCATCTGGACGGCTTCACGCTGGCCGATCTGCTGCCGGCTCCCGCATCCCTGCCGCTGCCCCTGCCGCACAGGAGCCGCGCATGAGCTACGGACTGCTGCTGACCCTGCACCTGCTGGCGGCCATTGCCTTTGCAGGCACGGTGTTCTTCGAAGTCGTGCTGCTGGCCGGGGCGCGCCGCCACCTGCCCGCTGCCGTGGCGCGCGCCACCGAGCAGGCGCTGGGCGACCGCGCGGTCGCCGTCATGCCCTGGGTGCTGATGGTGCTGTACGGCGCGGGGCTGGGGCTGGCCTGGCAGCACCGCGCGGCATTGGCCGCCGCCTTTGCCGCTCCGCTGGCCAGCAGCTTCGGCCTGCTGCTGGCGCTCAAGATCGTGCTGGCGCTCAGCGTGTTCGGGCATTTCCTGGCGGCCATGTGGTGGCGCCGGCGTGGTGTGCTGGGCGGGCGCCGCTCGCACCGCCTGCACCTGAGCGTGTTCTGCCACGTGCTGGCCATCGTGCTGCTGGCCAAGGCCATGTTCTACCTGCACTGGTAAACAGCCTGCAGGCAGGCCCTGCCCGCGTTAAGCTCGCTGCTCGCATGGCTTGGAGCACGGGGGCGCAGAGGTGGCATCGCATTGGCAGCCGGGCTTGATCGCCCTGCACGGGAATCAGACGGAGGTGCTGGCCGACACGGTGCTGGCATGGCTGGCTGCGCACCCGCTGGATGTGCTGGAGCCCGAGGTGGTGCTGGTGCAGAGCAACGGCATGGCCGAGTGGTTCAAGATGCGCATGGCCGAGCAGCTGGGCGTGTGCGCCGCCGCGCGCGTGGAACTGCCCGCGCGCTTTGTGTGGCGCAGCTACCGCCAGGTGCTGGGCCGCCAGGCCGTGCCGCGCGAATCGCCCCTGGACAAGACGCCCATGACCTGGCGGCTCATGCGCCTGCTGCCGCAGTGCCTTCATGACCCGGCCTTCGCCCCCATTGCAGGCTTTCTGCGCCCCGGCGAGCCCGAGCGGCTGCTGCAGCTGGCCCAGCGCCTGGCCGACCTTTTCGACCAATACCAGATCTACCGCGCCGACTGGCTGGACGCCTGGGAGGCCGGGCATGACGTGCTGCCCATGCCCTTGCGCCCTGGTGTGGCGGACGCCCCGGTGCCCGAAGGCCAGCAGTGGCAGCCGCGCCTGTGGCGCGCCGTGCTGGCCGAGCTGGACGAGGACCAGCGCGGCGCCACGCGCGCGCGCCTGCAGGGCAGGGTGCTGGCCGCGCTGCAGTCCGGCGAGGCGCCGGCCGCGCCGCTGGCGCGCCGCGTGGTGGTGTTCGGCATCAGCCAGTTGCCGCTGAGCCTGCTGGAATTCCTGGCCGCCATTGCCCGCCACAGCCAGGTGCTGCTGGCCGTGCCCAATCCCTGCCGCTTCCATTGGGCCGACGCCATCGACGGGCGCGAGCTGCTGCGCATGGCGCGGCGCCGCCAGCCGCTGCGCGGCGGGCGCGATCTGGCGCAGCTGCCACTGGAGGCCATGCACGCCCACGCCCATCCGCTGCTGGCCGCCTGGGGCCGGCAAAGCCGCGACTATGTGCGCCAGCTCGACGCCTTCGACACCACGGGTGCCGCCGCGCAGCTGCAGATGCCGCGCGTGGACCTGTTCGACGAAACCGATGCCGAGGACCTGCGCACCGCGCCGCTGCTGGCCCAGGTACAGCAGCGCATCCGCGACCTGGTGCCGCTGGCCGAGCACCCGCCGCTGGAGGTGGCGCGGGCCGATCGTTCCATCGTCTTTCACAGCGCCCACAGCGTGGTGCGCGAGCTGGAGGTGCTGCACGACCAGCTGCTGCAGATGCTGGCCCGGCCACCGGATCCTGCCCAGCCAGGGCAAGCGCCGCTGGCCCCGCGTGACGTGGTGGTCATGCTTCCGTCCATAGAGACGGCTGCGCCCTCGATACGTGCGGTCTTCGGCCAGTACGGACGCCACGACCCGCGCCACATTCCCTTCGACATCGCCGACCTGGGTGCGCGCGCCAGCAGCCCGCTGGCCGTGGCCCTGCAATGGCTGCTGCGCCTGCCCCAGCAGCGCTGCCGGCTCAGCGAGCTGTGCGACCTGCTGGACGTGCCCGCGATTGCCGCGCGCATGGGGCTGGCGGCCGACGACCTGCCACAGCTCACGCGCTGGATGGCCGGGGCCGGCATCCGCTGGGGACTCAATGCGCCGCAGCGCGGCGCCCTGGGCCTGCAGGCCTGTGGCGAGCACAACAGCGCCTGGTTCGGCCTGCAGCGCATGTTGCTGGGCTATGCCGGCGGCGTGGCGCAGGACGGCCAGGCCTTTGGCGGCATCGAGCCCTATGACGAAGTGGGCGGCCTGTCGGCCGAGCTGGCCGGCGTGCTGGCCGCGCTGCTGGAGCGCATGCTGGCCTGGTGGCGCGAGGCCGGGCGGCCCGCCACACCCGAGGTCTGGGCGCAGCGCTTTCGCGCACTGCTGCAGGACTTCTTCAAGGCGCAGGACGATGAGGACGAGGCCATGCTGGCCGCGCTGGACGCCGCCCTCACGGACTGGCAGCGCGCCTGCGAGCAGGCCGGCTATGCGGACGCCGTGGAACTGGGCGTGGCCCAGGAGGCCTGGATGCAGGCGCTGGAGCAGCCCTCGCTGTCGCAGCGCTTTCGCGCCGGTGGCGTGACCTTTTGCACGCTGATGCCCATGCGGGCCATTCCCTTCGAGGTGGTCTGCCTGCTGGGCATGAACGATGGCGACTATCCGCGCCGCGCCACGCGCAGCGACTTCGACCTGATGGCGCTGCCCGGCCAGCAGCGCCCCGGCGACCGCGCGCGCCGCGACGATGACCGCCAGCTCATGCTCGAAGCCCTGCTGTCCGCACGCCGCGCGCTCTACATCAGCTGGACCGGCCATCATGTGCGCGACAACAGCGAGCAGCCGCCCTCGGTCCTGGTCTCCCAGCTGCGCGACTACCTGGAGACAGGCTGGCGCGGCGAAGGCGGCCAGCCGCTGCTGGCGCAGCGCACGCAGCAGCATCCGCTGCAGCCCTTCAGTCGCCGCTATTTCGAAGAAGGCTCGCCCTGGACCACCTATGCGCGCGAATGGCGGGCCGCGCATGCGCAGTCGGACGGCACGGACGCGTTGCCTCCGCTGCCCGCGCAGCCGCGCCCGCCCTTTGTCCCCGACGCCTCGGCGCCGCTGACGCTGGCCCGGCTCACCGATTTCCTGCGCCACCCGGCGCGCGCCTACCTGCGCCAGCGCCTGCAGGTGCGCTTCGAGCAGGAGGACAACCCCGTGGTGGACGAGGAACTGTTCCAGCTCGACGGCCTGACCGAATACCTGCTGGTGCAGCAGTTGCAGCAGCAGGTGGCGGCCGGCCTGGACGAGCCGGGGCAGGCGCCCCAGGCCATGGAAGACAGCGTGCGCGCCGCCGTGGCGCGCCTCACGCGCTCGGGGCGGCTTCCGCTGGCGGGGCTGGGCGAGCGCGGCGCGCGGGCGCTGCAGTCCTCGGTCACGCCTTCGCTGCGGGCCTGGCGCCAGCAACTGGATCGGTATGCCCATCCCGCGCCGCGCAGGCGGCTGCTGATCGAGGACGATGGCCTGGTGTTCGACGACTGGATCGACGGGCTGCGCCAATCCTGCGAAACCGAAGAGTCCCCCGATGCGGACCACGCACAGTGCTGGCTGCTGCTGGACCCGCGCAACCTGCTCAATGCCAAGGGCAGGCCCCATGCCGACAAGCTCATGCCGGTCTACCTGCGCAGCCTGGCGCTGGCCGCCAGTGGCTCGCAGGCCGAGTTGCGCGTGGTGGCGCGCGACGGCCTGGTGCAGGTGCTGCCCATGGACCCTTCCGAAGCGCTGGCACGGCTGCGTGAATTGATGGCCCTGTGGCGCGAAGGCCAGAACGGCCCGCTGCCCCTGCCGCTGCGCAGCGGCCTGGCCATGGCCGAAGGCTTTCCCGCTGCGGCCCAGCAGGCCTATGAGGGCGGTCATCTGGTCGGCGGCGAAGGCGAGGACCCGTCCTGGGCACGCTGCTACCCTGACTTCGAACGCCTGAGCGCCGATGGCCGTTTCGAGGCCCTGGCCCATGCCGCCCACGCGCCGCTGCTCGACTGGGTGGCCGCGCAGGTGCAGGTCCTGCCGTACCAGGGGGATGCGCAATGAGCGCGAGCGAAATGATCGGCGCCGTGACCGGCGATGTGGACTGCGACGTGACCGGCCATGTGCTCGACGCACAGCGCTTCCCGCTGTGGGGCAGCCGCCTGATCGAGGCCAGCGCCGGCACCGGCAAGACCTGGACCATCGCCGCGCTCTACCTGCGACTGGTGCTGGGGCATGGCGAGGGCAGCCTGGACGGCATCAGCAGCACGGCCTTCGAGCGCCCGCTGATGCCGCCCGACATCCTCGTCATGACCTTCACGCGCGCGGCCACGCGCGAGCTGTCAGACCGCATACGCAAGCGCCTGATCGAGGCCGTGCAGTGCTTTCGCGGCGAGGCCGAGCCCGCGCCCCAAGACGCCTTCCTGCACGCGCTGCGCGAGGCCTACCCCGAAGGCGCGGCCCGTGAACGCGCGGCCTGGCGCCTGGCCATGGCGGCCGAATGCATGGACGACGCGGCCATCCACACCATCGACGCCTGGTGCCAGCGCATGCTGCGCGAGCATGCCTTCGACAGCGGCAACCTCTTCGACGAAACGCTGGAGCCCGACGAAAGTCAGCGACAGACCGAGGCCGCGCAGGACTACTGGCGCCAGCAGTGCTACCCGCTGTCCGACGAGTTGCTGGACGAGGTCCTGAAGATCTGGCCCCACGTCGGCGCCCTGGTCGATGACATGCGCGCACTGCTGCGCGAGCCCCCTGTGCCCGGCGCGGGCGAGGGCAGCCTGGCCGACTGCCTGCAGCGCGCCATGGAGCAGCGCCGCAGCCGCCTGCTGGCCCTGGCGGCCGGCTGGGACGACAAGGCACAGCGCCTGCAGCTGTGGCTGGATGGACAGCTCGACGGCCATGGCGCGCTGTGGGACAAGCGCAAGCTGCAGCCCGCGCGCTACACCGGCTGGCTGGCCGCGCTGGCCGACTGGTCGCGCGCGCCGCTGGACGGTCCGCTGGCGCTGACCGAGGCCGCGCGCCACCGCCTCAGCCCCGAGGGCCTGGCCGAGGCCTTCAAGGGATCGGCCGGCGATGTGCTCATGCCGCTGGAGCTTGACGAGCTGCAGGCGCTGCTGGTGCAACTGGAGCAATTGCCGCCCGTCAGCGTGGCCGTGCGCCTGCATGCGGCCGCGCGCGTGGCGCAGCGGCTGGCCCACCTCAAGCGCCAGGCCGGCAGCTTCGGCTTTGCCGACATGCTGCAGCGCCTGGACACGGCCCTGGCCGGCGACAACGGCGCCGTGCTGCGCGAGCGCATCCTGGCCCAGTACCCGGTGGCGCTGATCGATGAATTCCAGGACACCTCGCCGCTGCAGTACCGCCTGTTCGACCAGATCTACCGCACGGCGGCCAACGACCCGCACAGCGCCCTGCTGCTGATCGGCGACCCCAAGCAGTCCATCTACGGCTTTCGCGGGGCCGACATCCACAGCTACCTGCAGGCGCGCCGCGCCACCGAGGGCCGCCACTACGTGCTGGGCACCAACTACCGCTCCACCGAGGCGCTGGTGGGCGCCGTCAACCATTGGTTCGCGCAGGCCGAGCAGCGGCCGGGCGAGGGCGCCTTCATGTTTCGGCGCGGCAGCCACAACCCGCTGCCGTTCGAGCCCGTGGCCGCCCAGGGCCGGCGCGAGCTGCTGCACACGCGCGACGGCGCCATGCCCGCCCTCACCGTGGCCTGGAGTGCGGGCCGCGACGAGGACACCGGCATCCCCCTGCCTTTGTCTGCCGACGAGGTGCGGCGCCGCTTTGCGGCCCATTGCGCCGAGCAGATCGTGCAGTGGCTGGCCGACCCGCAGGCCGGCTTTGTGCAGCCCGATGGCCGCCTTGTGCGCCTGCGGCCTGCCGACATCGCCGTGCTGGTGCGCACGGGCCGAGAGGCGGCCGCCGTGCGCCGAGAGCTGCAGGCGCGCGCCGTGGCCTCGGTCTACCTGTCGGACCAGGATTCGGTGTTCGCCAGCGACGAAGCCCATGACCTGCTGTACTGGCTGCGCGCCGTTGCCGCGCCGCTGGATGCCCAGGCCGTGCGCGCGGGCCTGGCCACGCGGCTCATCGGCCTGTCGCTGGACGAGCTGGCCTGGCTGGCCGCCGACGAGGAAGCCTTTGACGTGCGCAGCGAGCAGCTGCGCGAACTGCACAGCATCTGGCTGCGCCTGGGCGTGCTGGCCATGCTGCGCCAGACCCTGTACCGGCTGGACCTGCCCGTGCGCTGGCTACAGGACCCGGCCATGGGCGGCGAGCGGCGCCTGACCAACTACCTGCACCTGGCCGAGCTGCTGCAGACCGCCAGCGCCCAGCTGGAGGGCGAGCAGGCCCTGATCCGCTGGCTGGCCACCCAGATCGAGACGCCGGGCAGCGGCAGCGAAGAGCAGGTGGTGCGCCTGGAAAGCGATGCCGACCTGGTCAAGCTCGTCACCGTGCACAAGAGCAAGGGCCTGGAATACCCGCTGGTCTGCCTGCCGTTTGCGGGCAGCTTCCGCCCCATGGAACGGGCCAGAACGCCGTTCCTGACCCTGTCCGCGCAGGACGAGTCGCAAGACGACGCGGCTCCGGCCCGCCGATTGCTGCTGGACTTCAGCGACGAGGAGCTTGCCCAGGCCGACCGCGAGCGGCTGCGCGAGGACCTGCGCCTGTTCTACGTGGCGCTCACCCGCCCGCGCCATGCGCTGTGGTTGGGCCTGGCCCCGCTCAAGCGCGGCAACGGCAAGGCCTGCGTGAACGAGCAGGGCGCAGCCGGCTACCTGCTGGGCGGCACCGAGCCGCGCTCGGCCCAGGGCTGGCGCGACGGCCTGCAGCAGCTGTGCGGCGAAGACCCGCACATGGCCTGGCGCGACCTGGATGCCGTGCCACTGCAGCGCACGCGCTGGCAGCCCCCGGCCGGCGCCACCCCGCTGCACGATGCCCCGGCCTACGACGCGCGCTTCGACACCCGCTGGGGCATCGGCAGCTTCTCGGCCCTGGTGCGTGCCATGGCCGCGCCCAGCCTGCCCGTGCTGCCCGTGGCCGTGCAGCGCCCGGCCGAGGATGAGCAGGCGCTGGAGCCGCCGCCATCGCCGGAACTGGCGGACATTGCCGGCCTGGCGGGCCTGCAACCCCTGCAGGATGGACCGGCCGGTGGGCCTGCGGTCTGGCACCGCTTTCTGCGCGGTCCCGTGGTCGGCAACTTCGTGCACGACCAGCTTGAATGGCTGGGCGGCGAAGACTTTGCCCTGCCCGTGGACGGCCAGGGTGCGCTCGCTGATCGCCTGGTGCGCCGCTGCGAGCGCGCGGGCCGTGGCGAGCAGGCGCGCGACCTGCTGGCCTGGCTCACGGCCGTGGTCCACCAGCCGCTGGCGCCGCTCGATGTCACGCTGGCCACGCTGGGCCCGCAACTGTCCGAGATGGAGTTCTGGCTGCCCGCGCGCCAGCTGCCGGCCGAGCGCATCGACCAGCTGTGCCGGCGCTTCATCCTGCCGGGGCAGGAGCGGCCCGCGCTGCCCCAGCGCTCGCTGCACGGCATGCTCATGGGCTTTGCCGACCTGGTGTTCTGCCACGAGGGCCGCTACTGGGTGCTCGACTACAAGAGCAACCACCTGGGCCCGGACGGCGCCGCCTACGGCCAGGAGGCCCTGGCTCGCGCCATGCTCCACCACCGCTACGACGTGCAGGCCGCGCTCTACCTGCTGGCCCTGCACCGGCTGCTGCGCAGCCGCCTGGGCACGGCCTACGAGCCGCAGCGCCAGCTGGGCGGCGCGCTGTACTACTTTCTGCGCGGCATCGATGGCCCGGCCGGTGGCATGCATGCCATGGCGCCCGAACTGCCCCTGCTCGATGCGCTTGATGAACTGCTCGGCCCCGGCCACGCCAACGCGGAGGAACTGCCATGAGCCCGCGCCCCCGTTCGCGCACCGTCGATACGGCCACGCTGGACCTGTTCGATGAACAGCCGGGTGGCAAACCGCCGAGCGCCGTGCCGCCAGACACCAATGAGGTGCTGGCCCTGCTGCGCCGCTGGGCCGATGCCGGCCTGCTGCGGCGCCTGGATGCGGCGCTGGCCTCCTTTGTCGCCGGGCAGGATGCGCAGGCCGGGCCCGCCTTGCTGGTGGCCGCCGCACTGCTGGCGCAGATGGAGGGGCGCGGCCACAGCTGCCTGCCCCTGGCGCCGCTGGCCGGCAACCCCAACGACGTGCTGGCCTGGCCCGCCGAGGCGCTGCCCGCCCAGCAGGCCCTGTGGCAGATGCTGCCCGCGCGCCTGTCCGGCTGGGTGGCGGCGCTGGGTGCCAGCCCCGTGGTGCGTGTGATCGGCGACGCGGGCCAGGATGGCGGCGAGGACCTTGGCCAGCCCCTGGTGCTGGCCGGTGCCGACGGCCCCGCGCCGCTGCTGTACCTGCGCCGCTACTGGGACTACGAGCGCGCCGTGGCCACCCATGTCATCCAGCGCACGGCGGCGCAGGCCGTGGTCGGCCAGCCGCTGGACGAAGCCCTGGCCCGCCACTGGCTGGACCGCCTGTTCCCGCCTGCGGCGGAAGGCAGCCCCGTGGACTGGCAGAAGCTGGCCTGCGCGCTGGCGCTGCGCGGCCGGCTGTCGGTGATCACGGGCGGCCCCGGCACCGGCAAGACCTATACCGCTGCGCGGCTGCTGGCCCTGCTGTTTGCCACGGCGCCCGACGCCGGCCAGCTGCGCGTGGCCCTGGCCGCTCCCACGGGCAAGGCGGCCGCGCGCCTGAAGCAATCGATTGACGGGGCCTTGCTGCAATTGCAGGGCAGCATGGGCGGCGAGATCGACCTGGCGGGCCTGGTGCAGCGCATGGGCGCGGCGCGCACCCTGCACTCCATGCTGGGCGCGCGGCCCGATACGCGGCACTGGGGATTCCATGCGGGCCGGCAACTGGACGTGGACGTGCTCATCGTCGATGAGGCCTCCATGGTCCACCTGGAGATGATGGCGGCGCTGCTGGAGGCACTGCCGGCCGGCGCCCGCCTGGTGCTGCTGGGCGACAAGGACCAACTGGCATCGGTGGAGGCGGGCGCCGTGCTGGGCGACCTGTGCCGCGATGCCCAGGCCGGACGCTACCTGCCGGACACGCTGGACTACGCGCTGCGCGTGGCCGGCCAGGCGGTACCGCCGCAGTTCGCGGCGCCGGCAGGCGACCGGCCTCCGGCTCTTGCGCAGCACACCGTCATGCTGCGCGAAAGCCGGCGCTTCGGTGGTCCCATCGGCCAGTTGGCGCGCGCCGTGAATGCCGGCCACGCCGCGCAGGCCCAGGCCTTGCTCGATGCCGGCACGCAAGGCGGTACGCACTCCGAACTCTGGGAGCGCCAGGGCGGCGGCGTGCAGGCCGTGACCGAACTGGCCGTGCGCGGGCGTGGCGGCCTGGCCAGTTATGCGCTGTATGCCAGGGCGCTGCAAAACAGGCCGGTTGCGGACGGCGGCTACGAGGCCGCGCACCGCGCCTGGGTGGTCGATGTGCTGCAGGCCTTCGAGCGCTTCCGGCTGCTGTGCGCCGTGCGCGAGGGGGACTGGGGCGTGTCCGGCTTCAACCGGGCGGTGGAGCAGGCCCTGGAAGCGCAGGGCGCCATCCGCCGCAGCGGCGAATGGTATGCGGGCCGGCCCGTCATGGTCACGCGCAACGATGCGCAGCTGGGCGTGTTCAACGGCGACATCGGCATTGCGCTGCCGGGTGGGTCGCAGGGCGGGTCACAGGGGGGCCCGCAGGGTGGGCCCGGGCAGCCGCTGCGCGTGTACTTCCTGCAGGGTGACGAGCTGCGCTCGGTCGGTGTCAGCCGCCTGGCCCATGTGGAGACCGCCTTCGCCATGACGGTGCACAAGAGCCAGGGCTCGGAGTTCGAGCACACGGCCCTGGTGCTGCCCTCGCGCGGCGGCAGCGTGCTGGGGCGCGAGCTGGTCTACACCGGCATCACGCGCGCCCGCCAGGCCTTCTCGCTGTTCTCCGAGGTGCCGGGCCTGCTGGCCTCGGCCGTTGGCAGCCCCACGCAGCGCGCCAGCGGGCTGCTGCGCTGGCTGCAGGACTGAGGCGGGCAGGGCGGCGGCTCAGGCCGGAGTCTTGTCGCTGGCGTAGCGGGACATCATCAGCGCCGTATTGGTCTTGCGGTCGGCATTGACCTGCTGCACCGTGGGCCGCTCGGCCATGCGCGCCAGGTACTCGCGCACGGGCAGGTCGGCCAGCACGTCGCGCCCGCCAACGATCTTGCTGGCCGCGCTGACCAGGGGCAGGTGGACGATGGCGCAGCAGTCGGCCAGCGTGAAGCTGTCGCCCGCCACAAAGGGTGAGAAACGCGCGAGTTTGGCGAAGGCCGCCACGTTCTTGTCGAGCTGGGCCAGCGTGCGCTCCCGGGTGGAGTCGCTGACCTGGCCGCCAAAGAAGGCCTGCGGGTAGAGGATGCGCGCCACCAGCTCCAGGTGCAGGTCCAGGTACACGCACAGCTCGCGCACCTTGGCGGCCTCGAAGGCGTCGGCCGGCAGCAGGGCCGGCGAGGGCGACAGCGTCTCCACGTACTCGACCATGGCGGCCGACTCGCACAGGCCCCGGCCGTCGTCGATGCGCAGGTACGGCACCTTGCCCAGCGGCGACAGTGCCATGTCGGTCTCGCCCAGCCAGTCCAGTTCCTCGTTGAAGGGCAGCTGCTTTTCCAGCAGGGCCAGCTTGACCTTGTTGTAGTAGTTGCTGGCCGCGAATCCGCACAGGGTGAGCATGGGTGTCTCCTTGGGTTGTTTGTGGTGAAGGCGAGGGTGCGCGCCTGTGATGGTAGGGGCGGGCAGGGCATGGCGCGGTCCCGGAGATGACGACTGGGGCAGACCCCTAGAATGGCGCCATGCCGCTTCGCCTGCCCTCCACCTTGGCTGCCTGCGCCCGCTGGGTGCTGGGGCTGTGGCTGTGCGTGGCGCTGGCATCGGCGTTTGCGCCGCTGGCGCGTGCCTCGGGCTGGGAGCGCCTGTGCTCGGCCGCTGGCGAATCGGTCTGGGTGCCATCGCCGGCCGGTCAGGACAATGCCCTTGCCGGAAGCCACGGCATCGACTGCCCGCTGTGCCTGCCCCCGCTGGCGCCGCCGCCCGCCCGGTGCAGTGCGGCCCCGGCACCGCTGATGGCAGATGCGCAGCCACGGGCGCACCCGGCCTCCGTCCACAGCGTGGCCATGCCGGCCTTGCCGCAGGCCCGCGCCCCGCCCCGGTGACTCCCCATTTCAATCCCTGCCTCTTTCGCTTGGCTTTTGTTTTTGCAATGCACACAGACCGTGCTGCAACGTATTGAATTTTCTGGAGAAACCGTGATGACACTGCGTCAATGGACCACCCCTTTCCTGATCGCCGCCTCCCTGTCCATGGGTCTGGCCCATGCCCATGCCGATGCCGCCCACGTCAAGGCCGACGCCGCCTGGGCGCGTGCCAGCGTGCCGGGCCAGCAGGCCACGGGCGCCTTCATGCGCCTGACGGCCGAGGAGCCGCTGCGCCTGGTGGGCGTGGAGTCGCCCGCCGCCGGCGTGGCCGAGGTGCATGAAATGAAGATGGAAGGCGATGTGATGCGCATGCGCGCCATCGACGGCCTGGACCTGCCCAAGGGCGTGGCCGTGGACCTGAAGCCCGGCGGCTACCACGTCATGCTGCAGCAGCTCAAGAGCCCGCTGCTCAAGGACAGCCAGGTGCCCATCACCCTGGTGTTCAAGGATGCCAAGGGCGAAACCTCGCGCCTGAGCCTGCAGGTCCCCGTGCGCGCCATGGCGCCTGGCGCGGCGGCTGGCCCGGCAGCGGGCCACGGCGGCGGCCACGCCGGCCATTCGCACTGAGCCGGCGCCATTGCACCGGGTTTGTGCGCAGCCGCATGCGCATGACTTGCCGTGGACTTGGCGTGTGCCTGGGTTAAGCTGGGAGCATGGCCGGTATCCTTCGCCGGCATGCTCTTCCAACCCAGTCCTAGCGAGTGCTGCCATGAGTGACGCGTCCTCCTTCGGTTTCGGCAAGTTCATCCCCGGTTTCGACTTCCTGCAGGGCCTGGCCCAGAGCGCGGGATCGGCCACCGCCCGGCCCCTGGGGCGCCTGCCCGAATGGGTGGCGCCCACGGTGAGCATCGAGGAGGTGGACAAGCGCATCACCGAACTCAAGGCCGTGCAATTCTGGCTGGACCAAAATGGCAAGGCGCTGGCCGCCACCATCCAGGCCCTGGAAGTGCAGCGCATGACGCTGTCCACCCTGCAGGGCATGAACGTCAGCATGGGTGAACTGGCGCAGGCCTTCCAGTTCCCCGCCGCTGCAGCCGCCACCGCTGCTGCAGCCACTGCGGGCAAAGGCGCCGCCAGCGCGGGGCAGTCCGACCACTCGGACTGGCCCATGTCCTCCGCCGGCAAGGCCGGCAAGCAGGAAAAGCCGCAGGCCGCGCCCGCACAGCCCCCTGCCGAGCCGCCTGCAGCTGCTGCGGCCGCTGCATCCGCGGATGCCGGCAGCAAGGCCTCCGGCCCTGAAGCTTCTGCGCCCAGGGACGAGCCGGCCCAGGCCGCCGCCATGGGCCAGGCCATGCAATGGTGGGGCGCACTGACCCAGCAATTCCAGCAGATCGCCGCCAAGGCCATGGCCGAGCCCATGGCCCCCGAGGCCGTGGCTGCCGCACAGCGCGCCACCGGCATGGCCGGCGACATCGCCAAGGCCGCCATGGACCGCATGACGGCCCAGGCTGGCGCCTTCGCCGCGCAGGCAGGCAAGGCGGCTGCACCGGCGGCCAAGGCCCCGGCCGGAGCCGCCAAGGCGCCTGCGAAAGCGCCAGCCAAAGCGCCAGCCAAGGCAGCGGCCAGGAAGACGGCGGCAAAGACCACCGCAAAGACAACAGCCAAGGCACCGGCCGCAGGCAAGGCGCCGGCCAAGAGCCGGCCACCGCGCTGAGCGGGACGGCGGCTCCCATGGATGGTCTAGAGCCCTCCGCAAGCCGGGCGCTGGCAGGGCTAGAAAGAAGGTTGGAATGTCGTTGTTTCCTGTAGGCCATGCCAGCCATTCCGACTGGCGCGCCGCGGCCGATGCGGTGCTGCTGCAACTGCGCTCGCAGATGGCCGATCCGGGCCACGCGCAGCGCCCTCGACTGGGCCTGGTGTACCTGTCCCACGCGCATGCCGCCCATGCAAGACCGCTGCTGCAGCATCTGGCCAGGGCCTTGCCCCATGTGGCGGACTGGGCTGGCTGTTCGGCCGGTGGCGTGCTGGCCATGTCCCATGAATACCTGTCCGGCTCCGCGCTCGCGGTAATGCTGCTCGATGTGCCGGCCGCGCACTACCGCCTGTATTCGGGTCTGGCGCCCTTGCATGCGCCGGGCGGCGAGGCCGGGTTCACGGCCCATTCGGCCCTGGTCCATGCCGGAGGCGGCCAGCCCGAGCTGGCCGAGTTGCTGTACGAGCTGTCCGAGCGCACCGAGTCCGGCCTGCTGTTCGGCGGCGTGGGCGATGACGGGGACGATGGCGTGGAGGGCGTGCAGATCGCCTGCCGCACCGAGGACCTGCATGCGCAGCATGCGGATGCGCGCGGCATTTTTAGCGGAGGCTTCTCGGGCGTGGCCTTCGGTGCGGGCGTGCCCTGCATCACGGGCATGGCCCAGGGCTGCGTGCCGCTGGGCGAGGGCCTGGAGATCACCGAGGCGCGCGGCGCCCTGGTCACCGGGCTCAATGGCGATCCGGCCTTGCAGCGCCTGCTGCAACTGCTGGGCGTGGAGCTGGAAGGCAGCGACTGGCAGCCCGCGCTGACCACGGTGCGCAGCACGCTGGCGGCCATTGCGCCGCCGGGCCGGGGCATGGCCCACGGCGTGCTCACCGAAGAGGCCCAGGTACTGACCCTGGTCGGGCTGGACCCGCTGCGCCAGGGCGTGGCCCTGTCATCGGCCGTGGAGGCCGGGCATTCGGTGATCTTCTGCCGCCGCCAGGCCCAGGTCGCGCGCCAGGAACTGCTGCAACTGGGCGCTGCGCTGCGCGATGCGGCGGAGCCCGAGGAGGCGGCGCCCGAAGGCGAGGCACAGCCCCGCATCCGTGGCGCCATCTACATCAGTTGCCGGGGCCGCGGCGGCGGCCTGTTCGGCGGCCCCGATGCCGAACTGCGCACCCTGCGCCACGCACTGGGCGATGTGCCATTGATCGGCTTCGTCGCCGAAGCCGAGATCATGGATGCCCGCCTGCACCGCTTCGCCGGGGTGTTGACGGTGTTCACTGCTTAGGCGTCGTACACGCCGTACACGCCGTACACGCCGTACACGCCGTACACACGGTACACACCGTCTGCACCTCAGACCGCGCGCGGGCGCACCGTGCCTGCGCTGCGATCCGGGTCCATGGCTGCGGCCCCCAAAAAATCGAAATCCACGGCCGGCTGCCTGCCGCTGACTAGGTCGGCCAGCGCCATGCCGGAGCCGCAGGCATGGGTCCAGCCCAGCGTGCCGTGGCCGGTGTTCAGGAACAGGTTGGCGATGGGCGAGCGTCCGATCAGCGGCACATTGCTGGGCGTGGCGGGGCGCAGGCCGCTCCAGAACTGGGCGCGCCCGGTATCGCCGGCGCCTGGGAACAGTTGCTGCACGCGCCGCACGATGGCCTCGCAGCGCACGGGGTCCAGGTTGCGGTCGTAGCCGTTGAACTCGGCCGTGCCGGCAATGCGCAGGCGGTCGCCCTGCGCGCCCGTGTAGCGCGAGAACACCAGCTTGAACTCATCGTCCGTGAGGCTGACCTGGTAGGCCTTGGCGGGGTCCAGCACCGGCAGGGTCACGGAGTAGCCCTTGGCCGGGTAGATGGGCAGGTGCAGCCCCAGCGGCTGGGCCAGCAGCGGGCTGAACGAGCCCATGGCCAGCACATAGGCGTCGCCCTGGATGCGTTCGTAGCGGCCATCGGCATTGGTCACTTCCACATGGTCGATATGGCGGCTGGCGCCTGCGCCCGTGGTGCGCAGCGCCATGACGTGGTGGCCGTGGCGGAACTGCACGCCCGTGGTGGTGGCAATGCGTGCCAGCTCGCGCGTGAAGAGGTTGGCGTCGCCCGATTCATCCTCGGCCGTATAGGTGGCGCCCGCTATCTGCCCGCGCACATGGGCCAGGGCCGGCTCCAGGCGCACGGCTTCGTCGGCGTCAATCAGGCGGCGGTCGCAGCCCAGGGCCTGCATCTGCTCGGTGGGCTTGAGAGCGCCCTCGAACTCACGGGCGTTCGTGTAGAAGTGCAGGATGCCCTGCATGCGCTGCTCGTACTGGATGCCGGTGTCCGACCGCAGCTGCTGCAGGGCCTCGCGGCTGTAGGTGCCCAGGCGAACGATCTGCTGGATGTTGTGGCGCGTGCGCGCGGGCGTGCAGTTGCGCAGGAAGGACAGGCCCCAGAGCCACTGGCGCATGTCGGCGCGCAGGCGAAACAGCAGGGGGGCGTCCTGCCGGCCCAGCCAGCCCAGCAACTTCAGCGGTGCGCCGGGGTTGGCCCAGGGTTCGGCGTGGCTGACCGAGATCTGCCCGCCGTTGGCAAAGCTGGTTTCGGCTCCGGGCGCAGCCTGGCGGTCGATGACCGTGACCTCGTGGCCCAGGGATTGCAGATAGTAGGCCGAGGCGGTGCCGATCAGGCCGGCTCCGAGAACGATGACGCGCATGACAATGCCCTTTCAAAGGCATGTGCCGGTCACGCGGAAGCTGGTAGCTATGGATTCAATAGCAAGCAGCCTGCGTCCGTCGTGACGCAGCTGCCGCTCCCCCTGTCCTTGGTACCTGAGAGATTCACCGCCGTCCATGGGAACGGGGCTTGCTCCTTCGGTGCGCCGCATATTGCGTGCGGCGGCTCTCCAGACGGCATGTTGTGTTTGCAGTACGGAACCTGAGCGTGTATGGGAGTTTGCGCCTTCGGTGAGGCTCGGCACCGTGGTGCCCGCCTGCTCTCCTGCAGGGGCGATTCTATGTGGCTTGCGGAGCCAGTTCCAGTTGTACTGGGGATATCACCAGTTGCCACCTGCATGTGGTGTGGCTGATTCAGGGTATTCCCTAATTCGCTCAAGAGCCGCCCTCGTAACGCTGGTGTAAACCTTCGGGCTCATGAAAAAAACTATTGAAATAGAAAAAAACATGATTTAGCCTATCGGTATGTGTGGTGGTTTGACAGCGCATGTTCTGATCGATTGAACCTCCATGGGGTAACCATGGGTTGTATATCTGTCGGATAGGCGACTTACCGTTGCACAGGTGAAGGTCTATGGAAACTGGCCCGCCACTGGAAAAAATACAAGCACGGTGAATATGGTTCGTTGAGGGAGGAAAAAAATGATTTGCATCGCAAACCCGGCTGAAGGTGTGCCCGGCTCAATGGGCAATGGAGCAGTGCGCAAGCGCTGATGGAAATCCACCTTTTTTGATTGACGCGCAGGATCTGCGCGAAACCCTGTTACTTCCAATGTCACCGGTTGCAAGGTGAGTTGTGAGTTCTTGACTCAAATAGAACTATCCGAGGTGCGGCGATGCAAATGCGCTGGGTACAACTGATGGCCATTGCCATTGGGGAAAATATTTTCCTGTCTGATTTCCTTGAAAAAATGGGGAATATCATGCGCGTTCTTGATCGCCTGCTTGGTTCGGTGTTTTTACGAAAATGGCGTGCAGCGAGGTACTTGTTCTCGTTGCTGCTGCTTTCGTGCGCCGGTATTTCATCCACGGCACTCGCGGCGACCATCGTTTTCACGGTCACCGACAACAGCGACGCTCCAAATGCCAATGCAACGACACCAACCACCTGTGTCAGCACGCTGGGGGGTACCTTTGCTGGCGCATGTACGCTGCGAGCGGCCATTCAGGCAGCCAACTACACGCTGCAAACGCTGGATCCGAGTGCCGATGTTTCCATCGTCTTTGCACCGACACTGACCACGTCGGTGCGAACCATACAGAGCGGGACATCCAAGGATGCGGCGGGAAACCTCCATCCGTATGTCGACAATCAGACGGTTTACGTGCGCTGTGCCAATACATTCGTCAGCGGCGCTCAGTCCGGCGCCGTGACGGGAGCCACCAATGCCTGTGGTCAAACCCAGATGATCAGCGGCGGCGATACGGGCACCACCACTGGTGCCGGTGGTGCCTGGTACTGGCTCAAAGGCACCGTGCCAGCCGGCACGGGCTCATTGACCATCGATTTCGGGGGAGTCATACAAGTCCAGAACTGGGCGGACTCCCCCTGGGAAACTTTTTATCTTGGTGGGAAGAACATCACGCTCACCAATTCGCCCAACATGACCTGTGGCGAAGCAGTATTCGTCGTTGGCTCCCCGGCGAACAATGTCACCATTGATCGCGTCGGCCTGGTGAATGTGGCTCCAACTCCTGCGGGAGAGGGGACGCCGTTCAACTGCGAGCTGTACGCGGAGATTCATCAAGGCGCACAAAACGTATTCTTTACCAATAGCACGATCAATTCCGCGATATGGAATGGAAATTTCGGCAATAACAGGGGCTCGGCCATTTCCGTTGCCGCAAGCAACGGTACAGGCACGGTTTCCAACATCGTTGTCGATAATTTCACGGTAACGAATCTGCCCAACCCTATCGGGGGAATGCAGCTCGAGCAGTTTTTCCAGGTCATGTCGAACATGACCGTCAACGGATTGACGATCAAAAATTCGAATATCGCACTGAGCCCGACTGGTGGAAATGCGCCCAGGGCCGTGGTGACGGTTGATGGAGCGATCAACCTAGACAATGGAATCGGTCTTGCCGTGACGGGTAATACCTTCTCGCTGCCTATTGCCGCCTATACCGCTTCATCGCCAATGCATGTGTCGGCATCAACGGTGAATACGGCAGCCTCAGGCACGACGCAGGTAGTGACGGTGACCGATAACAACTTCACTGGCGGCGGGGACGGGGTGAATATCGGTGGTACGGGTACGGCACCAGGGTTGATTGGCAACAACAAGATGACAAGCCAGTCGAGAAGTGCCATCCGTATCACTACGCGTGATTTCTTCAAGATTTCTCAGAACACGCTGTTTTCCGTGCCTGTGGCTGCAAACTCAGGCATCAGTTTGCTGACGACGGCCAATGGACAAACCGGATGGACCCCCACCCTTGGCGTTGGCGCCAGTGACACTGCCGCCTGCACCTGGACATTCAATATCACGGCAAATGCCAATGCGAGCGAGCCGGCACCGTATACGGTGGAAGCCTTTTGGTCGCCGACCGGCGCGGGCGTCAACGATGCGCAGGTCTATCTGGGCTCCGAAACCATGGCCGGAGCCTCGGGAACGCTGACCGTTCCTTCGTATCTCAGCGGCCAGGTGCGAGTCACAGTGACGGACAGCAATTCCGGCGGAGCCCAGACCTCGCAGCTTTCAACGGCTGCAAGCGTCACCGGTTTTCCCTGTGCCCTGAAATCCGGCGTTCTGGCGACGACCAACAATCAACCTGTCGGCAGCAGCGACTTGCTGGAGGTCTACATTGTTGACGGCCAAGGCAATGCCTGGACGGGGGGCAGTGACACCGTCACCTTCGCAGCGCCGCCTGCAGGTGTCACGTTCAATGGCAGCTCCGCCGCAGTCAGCTGCACGACCAACTCCAGCGGAAAGTGCGCGTCTCCCATCAATGCCAGCAGCAGTGTCGCCGGAACATTCACGACACCCGTGACCTTGTCGTCGTCAGTCGCTGGTGCCACGTTCTCCAATCTTCCATTGGGTGGAAGTCCGGTATCTGGCGCAGTGACCTATCAGCCTTCGCCGGTTGCTTACAGCTTCACCGGGCTGCCGGCCAGCACGAGCGGGTCTGAAATCGCCGCGAGTCCGCCATCGATTGCGGCCAACGGCGTCTCCACCAGCACCTTGGCCGTGCAGTTGAAGGATGCTTTAGGCAACCTTGTCACCACCTGTACCGATACGGTGGCCTTCACCCTCAATGCGGGGACGCAAGGCGTTCCTGCCGTCAGCGTCACGGGCTGCAGTGCCGGCATGTACACGGGGACGGTGACATCGCCGGTGCTGGTCGGCAGCGGCACCTTCGGGTTCACCATCAACGGGTCTGCGGCTGTTGCCACCGCAACGGTCTCCTACGCGGCTGCAACGCCGAGCACGAGTGCATCCACGATAGTCGCCACACCGGCATCGATCGTGGCCAACGGCAGCTCCACCAGCGTGCTGCGCGTGCAACTGGTCGATGCCAGCAGCAATCCGATCAACACCTGCACGAACACCGTGGCATTCACCCTGAACGGCGGAACGCAGGGAACGCCCAATGTGGGTGCGGCCTCATGTACCGCCGGCATCTATACGGGCACCGTCACATCGCCCACGGCCGTCGGCAGCGGGATCTTCGGATTCACCATCAACGGCTCTGCCGCAGTTGCTACGGCTTCAGTGAGCTACACGGCGGGTCCGCCAAGTACCAGCGCCTCGACCATCGTTGCGAGTCCGACCTCGATCATTGCCAGTGGCACCGCAACCAGCACATTGACGGCGCAGCTCAAGGATGCGTCAGGCAATTCGATTGCGACCTGTGCCAATACGGTGGCCTTCACGCTGAACAGCGGAACACAGGGCTCGCCTGCGGTCGGCGCGGGGTCGTGCAGCGCAGGGGTGTACACGGCAACCGTCACGGCACCTACCGCAGTCGGCAGTGGCACCTTTGGCTTCACCATCAATGGCTCGGCCGCCACGGCTACGGCTGTGGTGAACTACACGGCCGGCCCGCCCAGCAATGGCGCGAATGGAAACCTGATCAGTGCCAGTCCGCTCAGCGTTTTCGCAGACAACACTGCCACGAGTTCGATCAGCGTGGCCCTGCGCGATGCCAATGGCAATCCCGCCACGGATACGGTGGCGCACACGATTGTCTTCACCAAAACGGGCGTGGGCACGACCACGCCGGCCGCACCCACGTGCACGATCGCGGCCAACGCCAATCCGGCCACCTGCTCCGTGACGGTGAAATCGGCCACGGTTGGCACCGCAAGTTTCACGGCAACGGACAATGGAACGGCCGTGAGCAATGGCAGTCCGGTATCGGTCAACTTCATTGCCGGGCCGCCCAGCAATACAGCCAGTGGCAATCTGCTCAGTGCTACGCCGCTCTCGGTGATGGCCGACGGTACGAGCACCGGCACGGTGACCGTTGCACTGCAGGACGCCAATGGCAATGCAACCGTCGATACGGTCGCCCACACCATCGGCTTTGTCCATACCGGCGCCGGCACGCCGTCGGCAACTTCCTGCACGATTGCGGCCAATGCGAATCCAGCGCGCTGCTCCATCACGGTGACATCCACCGTGGCGGGTGCGGCGAGCTTCACAGCCACGGACAACAACGGCACCACCACCCAGAGCGTGGCAAATGGCAGTCCGGCCGTGATCAACTTCACGGCCAATGCCGCCGACCCCGCCAGGTCGGGGGTGCGTACCGTCAGCAGTCCGGTCACGGCCAATGGCTCGGCGACAGATGTGCTTGAAGCGTTTGTGGGAGATGTCAACGGCAATCCGGTGGTCGGAAGCGTTGTCACGTTCTCTCCCACCGCAAACATCACCTTCAGCGGTACCTGCACCACCAATGCGGCCGGTACCTGCCAGGTCACCGCCAAGACAACCGTCGCGGGTTCCTACACTTCCGGCGCAAGCATCGCGAGCGGCGCATTGAGCGGCAGCGGCGTCAGCTCCGGTGGCAATACGTACGGTGCGACGGCTGCCTATGTCTTTACGGCAGGTGCCGTCGATCCCGCCAATTCGACCATGTCGGTCGATGTGAACAACCAGGCAGCCGGCGGCGGCCAGGACGTCGTTTCCGTGGTCACCAAGGATGCGTTCGGCAATCCGGTCACCGGCGTTGCCGTGAACTTCAGCGTGACGCCCGCCGGAGCGGCACCTGCCACCGCCAGCTGCACGACTGCTGGTGCGGCGGCGACCTGCTCGGTGTCGTTCACCAGCGTGACCGCATCGACTTACTCGGCTGCCGCCACGGTGGGGGCAGTTGCCATCGGCAACAGCCCGCAATCGATGGCCTTTGTCGCCGGCAATGCCTCGGCAAGCAATTCGGGCCTGCGTGTCGTGAGCGACAACGCGGCTGCAAATGGCACGGCAACCGATGTGGTGGAAGCGTATGTGCGCGATGCCGGTGGCAACCCCAAGGGCGGCGAGGTCGTGACCTTTGCCGGTACTCCCGGCGTGAAGCTGAACGGTGGCGCGGACGGCGCGTCAGCCACTTGCACCACTGGAACAAGCGGCGCAACTTTGGGCATCTGCTCGATCACTGCCACCAGCACAGCAAGTGGTACCTACAGCATCGCCACCAGCATTCCTGCCGGAACCCTGGGTGGCACGTTCACCGTGGGGGCAAACGCGTATTCGCCAAGCGCCGCACAAATTCATTTTGTGAGCGTGGTGAACCTCAGTGTCACCAAGGCCAACCCAGGCAGCCTGGCCGTAGGTTCGCCCTTCAACTACACCTTCACGGTAGCGAATGCGGCGAGCGCCCTCGGTCCTGCAACCAGCGTGACCATCAAGGATCTGGTGCCTGCAGGTATCCGCATCACGGGTGCGCCGACAGGTGCGAACGTGGCCAGTGTGGACTGCTCGCCCAAGCCCAACACCTTCCCGTTTACGGGCAATGGCAGCACTGTCCTGACGTGCACGGTGAACTTCACGGCTTCGGTCGCAGCCGGTGGCAACACCAGCTTCAACCTGCCGGCTGTTCCGACGGCTGTGGGTTCGAGCACGAACACGGCTTCCTATGATCCGTCCGGTGGTACCAGCCCGGTCAATCCGACGGCAGGTTGCACGACGGACTGCTCGTCGACGCCCGCCACCCCAGTCAACCCTGGTTCGCCCACGCTGGCGGTCAGCAAGGCCAACCCCGGCAGCTTGGCTGTGGGGACTGCGTTCAACTACGCCTTCACGGTAGCGAATGCGGCCAGTGCCTTTGGTCCCGCCACCAGCGTGACCATCAAGGACTTGGTGCCTGCAGGCATCAGCATCACGGGCGTGCCGACTGGTGCGAACGTGGCCAGTGCGACCTGCACACCCAACGCCTTCCCGTTTGCGGGCAATGGCAGCGCCGTCCTGACGTGTACGGTGAACTTCACGACCTCGGTCGCAGCCGGTGGCAGCACCAGCTTCAACCTGCCGGCTGTTCCGACGGCTGTGGGTTCGAGCACCAACACGGCCTCCTACGATCCGTCGGGCGGCATCAACCCCGTCAATCCGACGGCGGGTTGCACGACGGATTGCGCATCGACGCCTTCCACGCCGGTGACCCCTGGTACTCCTGCGCTGACAGTCACCAAGGCCAATCCCGGCAGCCTGGCCGTGGGCACGCCGTTCAACTACGCCTTCACGGTAGCGAATGCGGCTGGAGCCTTCGGCCCTGCCACCAGCGTGACCATCAAGGATTTGGTGCCTGCGGGTATCAGCATCACGGGCGTGCCGACTGGTGCAAACGTGGCCAGCGCGACCTGCACGCCCAACACCTTCCCCTTCGTGGGCAATGGCACGGCGATCCTGTCTTGCACGGTGAGCTTCACCACGCCGGTGGCGGCCGGTGGCAACAGCAGCTTCAATCTGCCGGCTGTGCCGACGGCGGTGGGCTCGAGCACGAACACGGCCTCCTACGATCCATCGGGCGGCATCAGCCCGGTCAATCCGACGGCGGGGTGTACGACGGATTGCGCATCGACGCCTTCCACGCCGGTGACCCCTGGTACTCCTGCGCTGACGGTCACCAAGGCCAACCCAGGCAGCCTGGCGGTGGGCACGCCGTTCAACTACGCCTTCACGGTAGCGAATGCGGCTGGAGCGTTTGGTCCCGCCACCAGCGTTACCATCAAGGATCTGGTGCCCGCAGGCATCAGCATCACGGGAGTGCCGACCGGCGCGAACGTGGCCAGCGCGACCTGCACGCCCAACACCTTCCCGTTTGCGGGTAACGGCAGCTCCGTGCTGACGTGTACGGTGAGCTTCACCACGCCGGTGGCGGCTGGCAGCAACAGCAGCTTCAACCTGCCAGCTGTGCCGACGGCTGTGGGTTCGAGCACGAACACGGCCTCCTACGATCCGTCGGGCGGCATCAGCCCGGTCAATCCGACGGCTGGTTGCACGACAGACTGCGCTTCCACACCGGTGACTCCAGTCACTCCTGGCACGCCTGCGCTGACAGTCACCAAGGCCAACCCCGGCAGCCTGGCTGTGGGCACGCCCTTCAACTACGCCTTCGCGGTAGCGAATGCGGCTGGAGCGTTTGGTCCCGCCACCAGCGTGACCATCAAGGACCTGGTGCCGGCAGGCATCAGCATCACGGGTGTGCCGACCGGCGCAAACGTGGCCAGCGCGACCTGCACGCCCAACACCTTCCCGTTTGCGGGTAACGGCAGCTCTGTGCTGACGTGTACGGTGAACTTCACTGCGGCAGTGGCGGCCGGTGGCAACACCAGCTTCAACCTGCCGGCTGTGCCGACGGCTGTGGGTTCGAGCACGAACACAGCCTCCTACGATCCGTCGGGCGGCATCAACCCCGTCAATCCGACGGCGGGTTGCACGACGGATTGCGCATCGACGCCTTCCACGCCTGTGACCCCTGGCACGCCTGCGTTGACGGTCACCAAGGCCAACCCGGGCAGCTTGGCCGTAGGTTCGCCCTTCAATTACACCTTCACGGTAGCGAATGCAGCGAGTGCCTTCGGTCCTGCCAGCAGCGTGACCATCAAGGATCTGGTGCCTGCGGGGATCCGCATCACGGGTGCGCCGACAGGCGCGAACGTGTCCAGTGTGGACTGCTCGCCCAAGCCCAACACCTTCCCGTTCACGGGCAATGGCAGCACTGTCCTGACGTGCACGGTGAACTTCACGACCTCGGTCGCAGCCGGTGGCAACACCAGCTTCAACCTGCCAGCTGTTCCGACGGCTGTGGGTTCGAGCACCAACACGGCCTCCTACGATCCGTCGGGTGGCATCAGCCCCGTCAATCCGACGGCCGGTTGCACGACGGATTGCGCATCGACGCCTTCCACGCCGGTAACCCCTGGCACGCCTGCGCTGACGGTTACCAAGGCCAACCCTGGCAGCTTGGCTGTGGGTACGCCCTTCAACTACGCGTTCTCCGTGTCCAATGCCGCCAGTGCCTTCGGTCCCGCCAACAGCGTGACCATCAAGGACCTGGTGCCGGCAGGCATCAGCATCACGGGTGTGCCGACCGGCGCAAACGTGGCCAGTGCGACCTGCACGCCTAACACCTTCCCGTTTGCGGGTAACGGCAGCTCCGTGCTGACTTGCACGGTGAACTTCACTGCGGCAGTGGCGGCCGGTGGCAACACCAGCTTCAACCTGCCGGCTGTGCCGACGGTGGTGGGCTCGAGCACCAACACGGCTTCCTACGATCCGTCGGGTGGCATCAGCCCCGTCAATCCGACGGCAGGGTGTACGACAGACTGCGCTTCCACACCGGTAACTCCGGTCACGCCAGGCACGCCTGCGCTGACGGTTACCAAGGCCAACCCGGGTAGCCTGGCTGTGGGGACTGCGTTCAACTACGCGTTCTCCGTGTCCAACGCTGCCGGTGCCTTCGGCCCCGCCAACAGCGTGACCATCAAGGACCTGGTGCCGGCAGGCATCAGCATCACGGGTGTGCCGACCGGTGCAAACGTGGCCAGTGCGACCTGCACGCCCAACACCTTCCCCTTCGTGGGCAATGGCAGCTCCGTGCTGACGTGTACGGTGAGCTTCACCACGCCGGTGGCGGCTGGCGGCAACAGCAGCTTCAACCTGCCAGCTGTTCCGACGGCGGTGGGCTCGAGCACCAACACGGCCTCCTACGATCCGGCGGGTGGCATCAGCCCCGTCAATCCGACGGCAGGGTGCACGACAGACTGCGCTTCCACACCGGTGACTCCAGTCACGCCGGGTACGCCAGCGCTGACGGTCACCAAGGCCAACCCGGGCAGCCTGGCTGTGGGAACTGCGTTCAACTACGCGTTCTCCGTGTCCAACGCCGCCAGTGCCTTCGGTCCCGCCACCAGCGTGACCATCAAAGACCTGGTGCCTGCGGGTATCAGCATCACGGGCGTGCCGACTGGTGCAAACGTGGCCAGCGCGACCTGCACGCCCAACACCTTCCCGTTTGCGGGTAACGGCAGCTCCGTGCTGACTTGCACGGTGAACTTCACGGCTTCGGTCGCAGCGGGTGGCAACACCAGCTTCAACCTGCCGGCTGTGCCGACGGCGGTGGGCTCGAGCACGAACACTGCCTCCTACGATCCGTCGGGCGGAATCAGTCCGGTCAATCCGACGGCCGGTTGCACGACGGATTGCGCGTCGACACCCACCACACCGGTCACGCCTGGCACGCCAGCGTTGACGGTCACCAAGGCCAACCCCGGTACCCTGGCTGTAGGCACGCCTTTCAACTACGCCTTCACGGTAGCGAATGCGGCTGGAGCCTTCGGCCCTGCCACCAGCGTGACTATCAAGGACCTGGTGCCTGCGGGCATCAGCATCACGGGAGTGCCGACTGGTGCAAACGTGGCCAGCGCGACCTGCGCGCCCAACACCTTCCCGTTTGCGGGTAACGGCAGTTCCGTGCTGACGTGTACGGTGAGCTTCACCACACCGGTGGCGGCGGGCAGCACCACCAGCTTCAACCTGCCGGCTGTTCCGACGGCTGTGGGTTCGAGCACGAACACGGCTTCCTATGATCCGTCCGGTGGTACCAGCCCGGTCAATCCGACGGCAGGTTGCACGACGGACTGCTCGTCGACGCCCGCCACCCCAGTCAACCCTGGTTCGCCCACGCTGACGGTCAGCAAGGCCAACCCCGGCAGCTTGGCTGTGGGGACTGCGTTCAACTACGCCTTCACGGTAGCGAATGCGGCCAGTGCCTTTGGTCCCGCCACCAGCGTGACCATCAAGGACTTGGTGCCTGCAGGCATCAGCATCACGGGCGTGCCGACTGGTGCGAACGTGGCCAGTGCGACCTGCACACCCAACGCCTTCCCGTTTGCGGGCAATGGCAGCGCCGTCCTGATGTGTACGGTGAACTTCACGACCTCGGTCGCAGCCGGTGGCAGCACCAGCTTCAACCTGCCGGCTGTTCCGACGGCTGTGGGTTCGAGCACCAACACGGCCTCCTACGATCCGTCGGGCGGCATCAACCCCGTCAATCCGACGGCAGGTTGCACGACGGATTGCGCATCGACGCCTTCCACGCCGGTGACCCCTGGTACTCCTGCGCTGACAGTCACCAAGGCCAATCCCGGCAGCCTGGCCGTGGGCACGCCGTTCAACTACGCCTTCACGGTAGCGAATGCGGCTGGAGCCTTCGGCCCTGCCACCAGCGTGACCATCAAGGATTTGGTGCCTGCGGGGATCAGCATCACGGGCGTGCCGACTGGTGCAAATGTGGCCAGTGCGACCTGCACGCCCAACACCTTCCCGTTTGCGGGCAATGGCAGCTCCGTGCTGACGTGTACGGTGAACTTCACTGCGGCAGTGGCGGCCGGTGGCAACACCAGCTTCAATCTGCCGGCTGTACCGACGGCTGTGGGCTCGAGCACGAACACGGCTTCCTACGATCCGTCGGGCGGCATCAGCCCGGTCAATCCGACGGCAGGGTGCACAACAGACTGCGCTTCCACGCCGGTTACTCCAGTCACGCCGGGTACGCCAGCGCTGACAGTCACCAAGGCCAACCCGGGTAGCCTGGCTGTGGGGACTGCGTTCAACTACGCGTTCTCCGTGTCCAACGCCGCCAGTGCCTTCGGCCCTGCCAACAGCGTGACCATCAAGGACCTTGTGCCTGCGGGTATCAGCATCACGGGCGTGCCGACCGGCGCAAACGTGGCCAGTGCGACCTGCACGCCCAACACCT